>JBDIVU010000004.1:0-274431 GCA_039794205.1 Phycisphaeraceae bacterium | reverse complement strand
GGGGGGGGGGGGGGGGGCGCGGGGGAGTGTGAGGGAGGGGCAGGGGAGAGGGGGAGGAGAGGTGGAGGAGGGGGGGGGGGGGGGGGGGGGGGGGGGGGGGCTGTCAAGAGGAATTTTCGGACATTGTGTAATTTTTTTGTCGCCCGGCCCCGGCTGATCGGGCGCCCGCCGGGAGCCGATAGTTATACGGAGATACGGCGGTCGGCGGGCGGGAGTACGGCGGGCGGGAGTACGGCGGGCGGGAGTACGGCGGGCGGGAGGACGGCGGCATGGACAGGTGCGACCTTGCGGTGATCGGGCTTGGGCCGGCGGGGCATTTCGGGGCCATCCAGGCGGCGAAACTCGGCAAGCGCGTGGTGGCGGTCGAGGCCGCCGACGAGCCGGGCGGCGCCGCCGCGATCACCGGGACCATACCCTCGAAATCTCTCCGAGAAGCGACATTACATCTCACCGGGATGCGCCAGCGCGCTCACTACGGCGCCCACTACCGCGTCAAGGACGATGTCACCATCGACGACCTTACGCGCTCGACCGCCAAGATCATCGGCCACGAGACGGGCGTGCTGCGCGATCAGTTGCGACGCAACGGCGTGGAGATCGTGCCGGGCTGCGCGTCGTTCGCCTCGTCGGGCGAGATCGTCGTGCGTCGCGGCGCCGAGGAGCAACGGCTGCGCGCTGCGAACGTGCTCATCGCGGTCGGGTCGCGACCGGCCCACCCGCCGGGGATGGGCTTCGACGGGCGCTTCGTGCTCGACTCGAACCAGATCCTCGAGATAGATTCGATCCCGCGGACGATGATCGTCGTCGGCGCCGGGGTTATCGGGGTGGAGTACGCCTGCATCTTCGCGGCGCTCGGGACGCGCGTGATTCTTATAAATCAGCGCGACACTTATCTGGAGTTCGTCGATCGGCAGATCCGGCTGACGCTGGCGCACCACATGCGCAGCCGGGGCGTGGAGTTCCGCTTCGAGGAAGAGGTCACGTCGATCGAACGCCGGGGCAGGTTCGTGGTCGCGGCGACGGCGAGCGGGAAGGAGATCGCGGCGGACCGGCTCTTATATTCGATCGGTCGGCAGGGGAACACTGACGGGCTGAACCTCGAAGCCGCGGGATTGCGGGCGGACGAGCGCGGCCGCCTGGCGGTCGATGTTAACTTTCAGACCGCGGTCCCGGGCGTGTACGCGGCTGGTGACGTGGTCGGTTTCCCGGCTCTCGCAGCGACGAGCCGGGAGCAGGGCCGCGTCGCGGCGAGGCACATGTTCGGCGAGTGCGTGGAGTGCGCGTCTGCGGTGACGCCGTACGGCGTGTACACGATCCCCGAGATCAGCATGATAGGTCCGACGGAGGAAGAACTTACAAAGTCGCGCACGCCTTACGAGATCGGCGTGGCGCGGTACGGGGAGATCGCGCGCGGGCAGATCCTCGGCGACGAGACCGGGCTGCTGAAACTTCTTTTCGACCCGGCGAGCCGACGGCTTCTCGCGGTGCATGTCATCGGCGAGGGCGCGACCGAGCTCGTGCACATCGGGCAGGCGGTGCTCGCGCTGGGAGGGACCGTCGATTACTTCGCGGAGACGGTGTTCAACTACCCGACGCTGGCGGAATGTTATAAAGTTGCCGCGCTCGACGGGCTGAACCGGCTCCGCATGCTGGGAGCGGACGAGCCCGCGGCCCGGCTGGCGGCGTGAGACACGGGGCATCGCGGGCTAGAAGTCACGCCCCTGCACGCCTTCGGGCGTGTTGTGCAGCCTGGCTGCGGCCCAGTCTTTCGTGTTCAGCGCGTTGCGGACTGCGGGGGCGGCGTCGACGATCCGGTGAGTCGCGGCGTGCTGGTCCGCGAAGGCGATCGGTGTGGACAGACGGGCGCGGCCCAGGGATTGGACGAGGTTTCGCGGCTCGTACGCAAGCGCAACGTCCCAGACGAGCGCCTTGTTCGAAGGGTGCGCGACCTCCGAGCCGCGGACGGGTCGGAGCACGTCGAGCGAGCCGTCGAAGTCGTCGCGCCAGAGCCGAGGCGCCGCGACGAACGAGTTGGAATAATGATAAGAAACCACGAATGAGCCTTCGGGGTCGAGGCCGGGGCTGAAGAGCCACTGCCACAGTTCATCGCTCGGCGTGGTGCTCGCGATTACCGCCCACCAGAGCGTGCGCGAGTTCCAGCGTGCGGCGGCGTTGTCGGAGTTTACTATGCGGGAAGTCCCGCTGGGATCGGTCGGATAGGCGGCGTCGGGAAGCGCGGTCGGGTAGGTGTCGTTGCTGGCGGCGCGGTGGGCGTCGATGGCTTGCGCTGCGGAGCGCGCATTGGCGAGGCTCGCGACACGGCCGGCGGCGGCGCGTGAGGACATCAGCGCTGGCAGCGCGATCCCTATCAGCGCGCCGATCACACCGATCGAGATCATGATCTCGACGAGCGAGACGCCGCGATGTGTTTCATGACGCATGGTCGCGTGTGCGGGATCTTATTTGATGCCGGGTCAGAACCCGGGCGCGACGCCGGCGTTTATGCCGAGGCTGTCGTAGACCACGGAGCGGTAGATGCGCCATTCGCTTGTCCCGGGCCTCTGAGCGAGCCAGACGCCCCACCAGACCGGGCCTCGCGCGGATTCGAACTCGTAGGCGACGGGGACGAGGAACTCGACGATGGTTAGGCCGCCGACGGCGGGGTCGGCGGGCATGTTGTATCGCGGCTGCGCTTCGATGTGAGATTCGTAGCCGATCCAGGGATGTTCGATCTCGGCGCCTTGGTCGTAGCGGAGTCTGGCGAAGGCGTCGCTCAGGGATGCGGAACCGAGCGCGATGGGCGCCGACATGGAGAGCCAGCGTTGCCGGGCGCGTTCTCGGAGTTTGGGATCGTCGGCGTTGATCGAGGATTGCGCCCCGGTCTGCGCGAGGTACGCTGCGAATGAATCGAGATCGGATGTAAGGTAGATAGACGCGACACGGGCGGCATGCTCGAACGCGCCGTCGAGATCGCGGATAGTGGCTGGCAGCGCGACACGCTGGTTCTCGTAGACCCGGCCGAGTGTGGCGGCGATCTGGCTCGCGGACGCGGGGGTTATCTCGTCGCGCAGTGATGCGGGGAGCGGGATAGCGGGCGCGGGTGTCGCAGCGGGCGCGCCGGGCGGTGGCGGGGCGGGCGCGCCTACCGGCCCGACGGCGCGCCACGCCAGGAACACGCCGACGACAGCGATGACGCCGGCGCCGGCGGGCCGGAGGTAGGTGATTCTTTTCATAGACGTAGCGACTGCATCGAGGTTGGTCATGGCTGATTCCCTACGGTTGTCAGAAGTCGCGCCCGAGCACGCCGTCGGGGGTGTTGTGATAGCGAGACTGGCTATTCGCATTAAGAGGATTCGGAGATCCCGGGGCCGCGTCGGTGTCGAGCCTGGCGATCGCGGCGCCGTCGGCGAAGAGCAGCGGCCTCGGGTCGGCGGGTGTCGGCGCCTGGCGCAGATACGAGCGATCGGCGTCAAAGAAAAGTACTTTCTGCGAGGGGAACGCGGGGTCGCTCTGGCGGATTGGTCCGACATCCGCGTGTGACACACCGGGCGTGCCGCTCCAGACACGCGGCGAAGCGACAAAAGAGTTGCTGTAATGATATGACACCCTCACGTTGTACACGCTTTGTTCCGAGTCGGCCGAATCGAGCCGACCGGGGGAGAGCCATTGACGGTAGTGCTCCGGCCAAGTGGCGACGGAGTGCATGACGCCCGGCCAGTTCTGGGCCATGGACCAGATCGGTGAAAATGTGAGCACGGCTGAATGAGGGTCTGTCAGCGAGCCCGCGGGGTTCCATGCGATAGGGCCGTATTCCGGTCGCGTGGTTTGGCTGTTGTCGAACCGGGGCGGGAAGGGGTATCGCTGCTGGTTCGCTGAGGCGTACAGAGCAAAAGAGAGCGATAGGTCGTGGAGGTTTGCAAGCGACTGGATCATGCCCGCGCTGGTGCGTACACGGAAGAGCGCGGGCGCGGAGATCGCGACGAGCACTCCGATCACGCCGATCGTGACGAGGAGTTCGACGATTGTGAAGCCGTGAGATCGGCGGGCGCGAGTTATCCTTGCGGTAAGAATCATGGAGGGGGGATCAGGCGATTCGTGTCGGCTTCGGCGGCATAGATGGTGAACATCCCGCCGGTCCACTGTTGTGCTGACGGATCCCAGAAGTACGAGATGCCGACGCTGGCGGGGATTGATGGGGCCATGCCGTCGCCCGCGCGTGCGAGCGCGGGGACGACGAGTTCGACAACCAGTGCGCCGTCCGGGATATCCGGCGAACTCGGGCGGAGCGGGTTTCTTAGTTTGATGGATTGCCACGCCTCCGGGAAAGTGTAGCCCCGCTGCTCACCGGAAATAAAGGTTCGTACGATCGCTCGCTCGGCCGACATCGGCGCCTGACGCCAATGCTGCGCCCATTTCTCAAAGCGGGAGTATGTGGCGGGTGTCAGTTGCGGATCGGTCCATTGCATCCCGGTTGCGCTTGCTGCGTCTGCAACGCGTTCGAGAGGCGCGCCTTCGAGCAGGAGCGCCAGTCTCGCCGCGGCGTTGTCCGCGAGCGCATCCATATGAACCCGTGTCACGCCCGCGGCGGCGAGGTCCGCCGGGAGCGCGACACGGAGCGAGTATGTCAGACGCTGCGCGGTTTCGTGCTCGGCGCCCGCGATCGGCTTGATTTCGTAGGGGTCTGACTTGAGCGCCTCCGCCGGGGGGGTCGGAGCAGCGGTAGTCGTGAGCGGGGCGGGCGCGGACCTGCTCAGCGCGCGCCAGCCGACAATCACGCCGATCAGCGCTATGACCGCAGCGAGAATGACACGCGAGTTCAGATGGTCGGCGCCGCTCATAATATCACCTTGATAAATGTTAAGGAATGCGGATAAAAAATACTAGGCCTAGCGTAAGCGTGCAGATTCGTGCGAGCAGTTCAGGGCTGCACACTGGCCCGATCAGTAATGTGTTCGACTGCGTGAGAGGCATCATGGACCTCCAGCGGCGGCTCCTATAATGACAATGTAGCGGGAGGTGGAGGGCCGTCAAGAAAAAAGCTGGGATCTTTAAAAACCACCTGGTTGGGGATGCCGGGACATGTCATCGTTGGTTCTTGCGCTGTCCGGGCAGGGCGGGCGGCGCCGGCGATGCCCGGGGGCGGGGTGGCGGGTTTCGGTTGGTTGTTCGGGTATTGGTGGTTGCCTGTAGACTCCGCGCATGGATCAGCGTGTGCAGCCGGGCAGGCGGGCTTTTATTGCTTCTGGTGTCGGCGTCGCGGCTGCGGCTGCGATGGGGGCGGTCGGGCGGCTGGCGCGGGCGGAGATGGATCGCGCTGCGATGCGGGATATCGCGCTGCCGACGCGCGGGGCGTACAGCGTCGAGCCTGGCGTGACTTATCTGAATCATGCGTCGATCGGGACCATGCCGACGGCGGTGCGCGACGCGCTCGTCGAGAATATAAGAACTGTCGAGACGAACCCGTGGCTTTATATGTGGGGGCCGGCGTGGGCGGAGCAGATCGAGGCGGCGCACGAGGAGGCGGCGGCCTATCTCGGGTGCGAGGCGGGCGACGCGGCGATCATTCATAACACGACCGAGGCGTTCGGGATGCTGGCCAACGGGCTTGACATCGGGCCGGGCGACGAGGTTCTCTTCAGTTCGCTCAACCACGCGGGCGCGGGGGAATCCTGGCGATCCGCAGCGGGGGCACGCGGCTTTACCGTTAGAACATTCGAGTTCCCGCTTGCCGAGGCGCCGGGGATGACCGCGGGGGACGTCGTCGAGGCGCACGTGCGCGAGATCGGGGAGAGGACGCGGGTTCTGGTGCTGCCTCACGTTGATAATATTATAGGATTGCGGCATCCGGCGGCGGAGATCGCGCGGGCGGCGAGGGAGCGCGGCGTGCGGTTCGTCGCGGTGGACGGGGCGCAGGCGACTGGCGTGCTGGACATCCCGGTTGGTCGGCTGGGGGTTGATCTTTACGCGACGAGTGCGCACAAGGGGCTTCAGGCGCCGAAGGGATTCGGGTTGATGTACGTCGCTGCGGGTATGCGCGAGCATCTGCGACCTATGACAACGACGTGGGGGAGGTCGCGCTGGGACGCGACGGCCCGGCGGTACACGGATTTCGGCACGCGGAACCTGCCCGGGATGCTGGCGCTGCGCGATGCGATCGCGTTTCAGGATGCGCTCGGGCGTGAGCGGATCGAGGGGCATTGCAAGTCGTTGCGCGATCGGCTGCGCGAGAGGGCCGAGGCGGGGGGGCTGGGGTGGAGGTCGCCGCGGGATTTTGTGATGGGCGGGGCGCTGGCGATGGTTGATGTGGGGCGGGCGTCGCCGGATGAGGTGTTTGATGCAATGTGGAGGGAATATGGATATGTGTTCAGGCCGTTCGGCGGCGGGCCGGCGCGCGGGGCTCGCGTGTCGGTGCACGCGATGAACTCGATCGAGGAGATCGACGGGTTTGTGGAGACGCTCTTGCGTGTGGCGGCGCGGCTGAGGTGAAACGCCGGGAATTATTCTTCGTCGCGGTCGGCGGCTCGGCAGACGCCTCGGGCGCGCGGGGGGGCGGCGGCGACGGCGGCGTCGCAGAACTCGATCATGCGGGCAGCGGCGCGCGACCACGATCGTTCGCGGGCCTCTTCGAGCACGACGCGGAGCGGGCGAGTGGTGCGGAAGAGCATGCGGTAGAGAGTGCGGGCGTCGGAGATTTCGGCGCTCGAGTAGCCGGCGCGGCGCATCCCGACGACGTTTATCCCGGCGATGCGGTTGCCGGCGCGATGGACGATGGAGAACGGGGGCACGTGCTGGCCGGTCCCGGCGCCGCCCTGGAACATGCAGAGTTCGCCGATGTTGCAGAACTGATGTACTGCGGCGTGGCCGGAGAGGACGCAGCCGTCGCCGAGATGGACGTGGCCGGAGAGCAGCGCGGAGTTTGCGAGTATGACGCGGTCGCCGACGCGGCAGTTGTGGCCGATGTGGCTGGAGACCATGAGGAAGCAGCCGGAGCCGATGATTGTGGGGCCGGCGTCCCCGGCGCCGCGATGTATGGTTGCGAACTCACGGATAATGTTATTATTGCCGATGGTGAGTGAGCCGTGGTCGGCGTCGGGTTTGTATGCGCGGTCCTGGGGGTCGTCGCCGAGGACGGCGTGGGCGTGGACGGAGTTGTCTGCGCCGAGGGTCGTGTCGCGGATGATGACGGCGTGTGGCCCGATGGTTGTGCGGTCGCCGATGCGGCAGTTCGGGCCGACGATCGCGCCGGGGCCGATCTCGACGGCGGCGCCGAGGTCGGCGGTGGGGTGGATAGTCGCGGTGGGATGGATGCTGGTCGCGGTCGCGGGCATTAGCGGAGTTTATCGGGAAGGGCGGAGCGGCGGGGCGTGTGGGACGGGATAACCCTGATCTTCGCTTCGCTCAGATCAGGCGTCTCGGTATGTTCACAGCGGCACGGGCACAACTGGCTGCACGGGCGTAACCAGTGGCGCGGGCGTCTCGCCCGTGCTTTGACGGTGTTGTTTCATAACTACGACCAACAACCGGGCCGGGGGCGGCCCGGCTCGGGGGTGTGGTGTGTCTCGTGGGCGTGAGATATCGAGTTTGATTTGTGTCCGGAGCATCCTGCCCAGGGATTTCATCCCCGGGCTTTGCGGAGGTTGCGCGATTCACACACAGCACTGTTCGCCCCTCACCCCGGCCCTCTCCCGGGGGGAGAGGGGGTCGCAAGCGTGGTGCGGAAATCGCTGCGTCCTCCGGGGCGTCGCGGTGGACGGATCGAGTGTTATCACGCGGCGGCGCGGGCGGCTTCGCGGGCGCGGGCGATCACCAGCGCGGTCTCGTCGTCGATCTGGTGCAGCGAGCCGGACTGGCGATCGAGGGAGCGGGCGAGTTCGCCGACGGCCTGCTCGAGGGATCGGTGCTGGCGGTGGTCGCGGATCTCGCGGAAGTGGTCGAGGTAGCGGGCGTTGGCGTGGTTCTTATGTTCGCCCGGGGGGTCGGGGAAGGCGGTCTCGAAGCCGTCGGAGTGGATGACGAGGATCTCGTCGGGTTCGAGGCGGAAGGAGACCTCGTTGTACATGCCGTCGTCGAAGACTCCGAGGAGGCAGCCTTCGGTTTCGATGGGCCGTGTTGTTGATTGTGAGATGCGCAGGGGCGGCGGGTGCCCGGCGCCGGCGATTGTTACGACGCCGGTGCGCGCGTCGATGACGCCGCAGGCCGCGGTGGCGAAGGTCTGGACTCGTCCGGTGCGTTTCATAAGAGAGGAGTTGAGTCGGCGGAGGGATTCTGCGGGTCCGACGATGGAGCCGTCGTCGTCGATCGAGGGCATCGCTTTGGACAGGACCATCGTCATGAGGGCGGCGGGGACGCCGTGGCCGACGGCGTCGGCGACGAAGAAGCCGGTGAGCCGTTCGTCGATGCGCGCGACGTCGTAGATGTCGCCGGAGACGTAGCCGCAGGGCCGGAAGAGTACGGCGAACTCGAGTCCTTCGATCGCGGGGAGCGAGCGCGGGATGAACTGGCGTTGCACGTGGGCGGCGAGTTGGAGTTCTTCCTGGAGTCGGTCCATCTGGTCCTGGAGCCCGCCGTGGAACCGGCGGACGGTGCGGAGTTCGTCGAGCAGGGCGACGACGGCGGGCTGTCGTGCGGCGAGGGCGTGGAGCGCGCTGGCGACGGCGGCGGGGTCGGCGGCGTCTGGCATCACTATCACGCGGTCGGACGCGAGATCGTCGTAATGTGAAGAATCGGCGGGAGTGAGGACGACGGCGGGTGTCATGCGGGCGTCGAGCAGGTCGATGAGTTTGAGCACGCCGGCGCGGGTGGCGGGATCGTCGTCGGCGAGGAGGAGGAGCACTGCGGCGCCGGTGACGGTGTGGGGTTCGCACAGGGCGTCGGCGAGGTCTACGGGTTCGGACGCGCGCGGGCGAGTCGCTGCGGGCCAGTGGTCGGCGTAGCGGTCCCAGCGGCGGCGGAGTTCGGGCGCGGCGTCGGCGTGGGCGATGAGCGTGACGGTCGGGCTCGGCATAACTCCCCCGGACCAGCGCGGCGGGCGACGCGGGACGACCGTGTATCGGCCGAGAAACTCGCGGACTTGAAGCGGGTGGCGCCCGGCGTGTTCTATCCCGGCGGGGTCAGGCGCGCGTCGATTCGTGCAGCGCGTGCGCCAATCTCCAGCAGTCATGGAATGTTGTATAGGCGGGCGACGGCGCGGCGCGGAGGACATCCGGTTCGCGGAAATCGCAGACCACGCCTCGGCTGCGGAGGGCGTCGAGGGTGCTGCGGGAGGCGCCGGGGACGATGAATGAGAGTTGGGCGCCGCGCTGTGCGGGGTGGGTCGGGGTGATGATTTCGATGCGTGCGTGGACGGCGCCGCGGAGGAGTTGTTCGAGGTAGCCGGTCAGGCGGACGGAGCGTTCGCGGAGCGCGTCGAAGCCGATCTCGTCGAAGACGGCGAGCGACGCGGCTAGTGGAGCGGTCGAGAGGATGGGGGCGTTGCTCATCTGCCAGGCGGTCGCGTCGGGCGCGGGGATGAAGTCGGGGGGCATGCGGAAGCGGTCGGCGGGGTCGTGCCCCCACCAGCCTTCGAGGCGCGGGAGGCGTGAGCCGTCGGCGCCGAGGTGTCGCTGGTGGATGAATGCGCCGGCGACGGCGGCGGGTCCGGCGTTGAGATATTTATAAGAACACCAGACGGCGAAGTCGGCGTCCCAGGCGTGCAGGCTGAGCGGGACGTTGCCGACGGCGTGGGCGAGATCCCATCCGACCGCGGCGCCGACGGACCGGGCCGCTGCGGTGAGTCGCTGCATCTCGAAGCATTGGCCGGTGAGATAGTTGACCCCGCCGAGCATTAGGAGCGCGACGGACGGGCCATCGCGTTCGAGCATTGCCTCGATGTCCTCTGTGCGGAGCGTGTGCTCGCCGGGGCGTGGACGGAGGCGGAGGACGGCGCGGCCGGGGTCGAGGCCGTGCCAGCGGGCCTGGCTGCGGACGGCGTAGGAGTCGGAGGGGAAGGCGGCGTCCTCGATAATAATTTTATATCTGTGGGGAGTGGGGCGGTAGAAAGAAGCCATGAGGAGGTGGAGATTGACGGTGGTCGAGTTCATGATCGCGACCTCGGCGGGGGTCGCGCCGACGAGGCGGGCGAGCGAGCCGCGGAGGGCGTCGGTGTAGGTGACCCAGGGTCGCTCGCCGGCGAAGTAGCCCTCGACGCCGAGATCGCGCCAGGCGTCGATGACCTGCACCGCGGCGTCGCGGGCGGCGACGGGCATCAGGCCGAGGGAGTTCCCGGTGAAGTATGCGAGCGGTTCGCCGTCGGCCCCCAGGGGCAGAGCGAACTTTTCGCGCCACGAGGCGCCGGGGTCGGCGCGGTCGAGTTCGCGGGCGCGTGATTGTTCCCGGGCGAGGTCGACGGATGTTGTGTGCGCGGCGGGCATGGGGGCGATGATACGGCGGCGCGGGGGCGGGATAGCGGCTCGAGTCAGCGCACAGCGGGGGGGTCGAAGGGGCCGACGATCGGGCGGATGCGGACGGCGCGGAAGATCGCGGCGCCGGCCTTGTCCTGGAGTGAGATCCTGCCTCGTTTCCAGGCGTCGGGCCGGGCGGCGTCGTGGACGCGCGCGGGGAGGATGGTGGCGTCGTGGATGCGCTGGTCGTTGAGCCAGGCGTCGAGCCGGCGCCCGACGACGCGGGCGCGGAGTGTGTTCCAGTCGTTCGGGCGGACGGCCATGACTAGTGCGGGCGCGACATTGAAGACGGCGCCGGCGTTGCGGGGGGTCGGGGGCTGGTCGGCGGTGTCGTTGAGTTGGATCTCGAAGCCGCCGAATGAGGGGTCTCCGACGCTGCTGGTGCGGAGTCCGAGGCCGGTGTTTGCGCCGAGGGGCAGGAAGAATTCGAGGACGATCTCGAAGTCGGCGAACTCTTCGATGGTGTGTAACCATTCGCCGCGTCCGGGTGAGGCGCTGATGATGGAGCCGTCGCGGACGGCCCAGGCGGCGTTGTCGCCGAGAGTCGAGGTCCAGCCGGCGAGGTCGACGCCGTTGAAGAGATCGCGCCATCGGCCGGCGGGTTCGGCGGGCGGTCGGGCGGGTGATTGTGCCGGCGGTTGGGCGGCGGCGACGGCGGTGAGTGTGAGGATCAGCAGCGCTGTGTAGCCGCCGCGACGCGGGATGGTGGAGAGTCGGCGCGAGCGTGTCATGGTTGGAGGGTACCGGCGGCGAGATCGAATCGGGTGATCCGCGTGACGATCCCAAAGCCCAGGGACGAAATCCCTGTGCTAAGTGTGTGACATATCAGGGCGCACGTCCCGATATCGCCCGCCCGTCCCTGCCGGATCGGCAGCCCGCGAACGACGCCGACGCTCGATTTCGCCATTGCGTGTCCCCGGCCCGCAATCCCGGGCGTCCGACAGCCGATACAGACCGAATAAAAGCGGCGCGCGGATTGTTGCGCTTGGGTCGGGCGCGTCCGATCGCCGCCTATACTCGCCCGCAACGCCGGGGAGGGCTGCGTCGGCGCCCGCTGATCGACGCCGGACCGCCGGACAGGAGTCACCAATGTTCGAACGCTTCACCGACCGCGCCCGCAAGGTCATGGCCCTCGCCAACCAGGAGGCGCAGCGCTTCAACCACGAATACATCGGGACCGAGCACATCCTCCTCGGACTCGTCAAAGAAGGTTCCGGCGTCGGCGCGAACGTACTCAAAAACCTCGGCGTAGATCTCCGCAAGGTCCGCCTCGAGGTCGAGAAACTCGTCCGCTCCGGACCCGACATGGTCACGATGGGCAAACTCCCCCAGACCCCGCGCGCCAAAAAGGTCATCGAGTACGCCATCGAAGAGGCCCGCAACCTCAACCATAACTACGTCGGGACCGAGCACCTGCTGCTCGGCCTGCTCCGCGAGCACGACGGCGTCGCCGCCCAGGTTCTTATGAACCTCGGGCTGAAACTCGAAGAAGTCCGTGAGGAAGTCCTCAACCTCCTCGGCGCCGGCGTCGAGGGCGAAGAAGCCGACGCCTCCGGCGCGACCGGCGGCGCCGCCGCTGCACGCAAAGGCAAGAGCCAGACCCCCGCGCTCGATTCCTTCGGCCGCGATCTCACCGAACTCGCCAAGGACGGCCAACTCGACCCCGTCATCGGCCGCGCCGACGAGATCGAACGCGTCCTCCAGATCCTCTGCCGACGAACCAAGAACAACCCCGTGCTCCTCGGCGAAGCGGGCGTCGGCAAGACCGCCATCGTCGAAGGACTGGCCCAGCAGATCGTCGGCAACGAAGTCCCCGAACTTCTCCAGGAACGCCGGCTCGTCGTCCTCGACCTCGCCATGATGGTCGCCGGGACCAAGTACCGCGGCCAGTTCGAGGAACGCATCAAAGCGGTTATGAACGAGGTCCGCCGGGCTAAGAACATCATTCTTTTCATCGACGAACTGCACACACTCGTCGGGGCGGGCGGCGCCGAGGGCGCGATCGACGCCTCCAACGTTCTCAAGCCCGCGCTGGCGCGCGGTGAGATCCAGTGCATCGGCGCGACCACCTTCGACGAGTACCGCAAGTACATCGAGAAGGACGCGGCGTTGGTGCGCCGGTTCCAGCCGATCACCGTCGAGCCGCCCAACGCCGAGCAGTCGGTGCTGATCCTCAAGGGTCTGCGCGACCGCTACGAGCAGCACCACCGTGTGAAGATCACGGACGACGCCGTCCGGGCCGCGGTCGAACTCTCGGACCGTTACATCACGGGGCGTGTGCAGCCGGACAAGTCGATCGACGTTCTCGACGAGGCCGGGGCGCGTGTTCGTCTGAACAGCATGACCAAGCCGCCGGACCTCGCCGAACTCGAGGAGCAGGTCGAGCGCCTGAGCGTCGAGAAGGACGAAGCGGTGAAGAACGCCGACTACGAGGCGGCCGCCGAACTCCGCGACAAGGCCGAGCAGATCCGCAAGAAGAAGGAAGAACTTCTCAAGGACTGGCGCAAGAAAGCCAGCGAGATCGACGGCGTGGTCGACGAGGAAGTCGTCGCCGAGGTCGTCTCCAAAATGACCGGGGTCCCGCTCACGCGCCTGAAGAAAGAAGAGGCCGAGCGGCTCCTGCAACTCGAAGCCGAACTGCACAAGAAGGTCGTCAGCCAGGACGAAGCGATCAAGGCGATCTCGAAAGCCATCCGCCGCGCCCGCGCGGGCCTGAAAGACCCCAAGCGCCCGATGGGCTCGTTCATCTTCGTCGGCCCGTCCGGCGTCGGCAAAACGTTGCTCTCCAAGGCTCTCGCCGAGTTCATGTTCGGCGACGAGGACGCGCTCGTCCACCTCGACATGAGCGAGTACATGGAGAAGCACAACGTCAGCCGGCTCGTCGGCGCGCCCCCGGGGTACGTCGGCTACGAGGAAGGCGGGCAACTCACCGAGCGCATCCGCCGTCGGCCGTACGCCGTCGTCCTGCTCGACGAGATCGAGAAGGCCCACCCCGACGTCTTCAACATGCTCCTCCAGATCATGGAGGAAGGACGCCTGACCGACTCCTTCGGGCGCCACGTCGACTTCCGCAACGTCGTCCTCATCATGACCAGCAACATCGGCGCGGACCTCATCAAAGGCGGCGGCGGGTTCGGCTTCTCACGGCGCTCCGACGAACAAAACTTCGAAAACATTAAATCTATCCTGATGAAGGAGATCGAGCGCTACTTCCGCCCCGAGTTCATCAACCGCCTCGACGACGTCATCGTCTTCCGCCCGCTCACCAGGGAAGACCTCGTCACCATCGTCGAGTACGAGACCGGCAAGGTCCGCGACCGCATCGCCGGGCAGGGGTACCAACTCGTCCTCGATCAGTCCGCGAAGGACTTCCTCATCGAGAAAGGCTTCAACCCGGACTTCGGCGCCCGCCCCCTCCGCCGCGCCATCGGGACCTACATCGAAGACCCGCTCGCCGAACGCCTGCTCACCGGCGAACTCAAAGGCGCCGGCCGAGTCCTCATCACCCGGACCGGCGAAGAGGACCACCTCACCTTCACGCTCGAACCCGCCCCCACCGAGAAGAAGCCGAAAAAACCCGTCGAGACCGCGGCAGATTCATAATCACAACGTAGTCTGATCCCGATATCACAAACCAAAGCCCAGGGATGGAATCCCTGGGCTTTATATATCTATAGAACCCTCACGCGCCGGACCGCGCAGTCGTGACGCTCGCACACAGCGCGCATCCGCGCGACCGATTCGCCCGCGTCCCGGATCGGCGCCGCGAACAGCCCCGATCCTGACCCTGTCACATGAACGGGCGCTCCCAGCGCCTCTTCGAGTTCCCCGCGAAGTTCCCCGAGCCGCGGCTCGACGATCTCCGCCGGCGCCGCGAGATCGTTGAACAACTCGCGCGCGTCGAGCACGCCGCGCACCGCGAGTTCGCGCACGCGCCCGCAGCGGAACTCGCCAGGCACGAGTTCATCGAACGCCCGATACACGCCCGGCGTCGAACAGCCGAAGCCCGGCAGCACCAGCGCGAGCGCAACAGCGTCCCCGCCGGCGCCCGCGATCTCCGCAGTCCGCTCGACGATCTCGCCCACGCCCGACACGAACGCGGGCCTCGGCGTCGGCACGTCCGCGTCATCAAGAAAAAACGCTACATCGCTCCCGACCGTCGCGCCGATCGCCCGCAGCCGATCGTCGCTCAGCCCGAGTTCGTAGACGTCGCACACCGCGCGCAGCATCGCCGCCGCGTCGCTCGACCCGCCCGCCAACCCCGCGCCGACCGGTATCCGCTTCTCAAGTTTCATCTGCACGGGCAGCCGCCGCCCGACCGCCGTTTCGAGCGCCGCGTGCGCTTTCACCGCGAGATCCTTCGACACCGACCAATCAATCGGCGACCGTCGCGGCGCCTCGTCGTGCCACATGATCGCGTACCGGCTCGCACGGTCGGCGTCGAGCCTCGTCACCGTGAGTTCGTCGCACAGGTCGATCGCGCAGAACCACGACGCGATCGGGTGCAGCCCGTCGCCCGCCGGGGGCGGCTCGTGCGCCGGCGCCACCGCGAGCGCCAGGTTCACCTTCGCGTACGCGCGCAGATGCACAGCCGCCGTCATCGCCGCGCTCCGCCGGGTTCGCAGCGGTCGAGCAGCACGTCCGCGAGTTCGCGGAACGCGCCGCGCCCGCCGGGCGTTTCCAGCACGAGATCGACGCGCGCCATCACCTCCGGCCGCGCGTCCGCCGGGCAAGCCGACACCGCCGCGAGTTCGATCGCGGGCAGGTCGTTAACATCATCACCGATAAAGATCGTCCGCGCCGCGTCGGCGCCCATCGCGTCGCGAAGCCTCTCGAAGCGCGAACCCTTCTCGCCCTCCCCGACATCAACATGTTCGACGCCCAGCCGATGCGCCCGCGCCCGGATCGTCCCGTCGTCGGCGCCCGCGCTGAGCCAGCCGACCCGCATGCCCGCGTCGAGCAATCGCCTCGTCCCCAGCCCGTCGTGCATGTGGAACGACCGCGAGTGCGCCCCGTCCGAACCGATAGTGATGCGCCCGTCCGTCAGCACGCCGTCCACATCCGACACTACCGCGTCGATCGCCGTCGCCAGCGGCAGGCGCATCCGCCGAACTCCCGCGACACACGGATGCGTCGGCGCCAAGCCCCGCGCGACCGCCTCGGCTAGTTCGAGGTCGCCACGCGTCGTGATGCGCAGCCGCTCCATCGACGAAACCGCGTGCGCGTGCACCTCGTTCGCCCCCGCCTCGAGCGCCGCCCGCAAGGATGCCGCAGCGAGAAACGGCTTGAACGGATCGACTCTCACCGCTCCGTCGAGATTCTCGCGATGCTCCGCCGCGCGTGCTCCGTGCCCGGACACATACGCGCCGATCGCCGGATCGCGCGTGACGACAGTGATAAGTTCAACAGGCGCGACACGCCTGACCGCGTTGATCGCCCACCCGACGATCGGCACGCCGAGAAGCCGATCCCGCGCGCCGACCGCGCCCCCCGCGTCGCACAGGATGACAAATGACACGTCCACGAAACATCAGCGTAGCAGCCCGCGCACCGCCAAGCCCGCGCCGCCGAGGCGCCCGCAGTTCCGAAGCCGCGGGCCGTTCGTTCCGGCGGTTGATCTATCATGTTTGCATGAGGCAGACACGATCGAACAGTTTGATTCACGCGGCTTCGGCGTTTGCATTGTTGATCGCTGCGGGGTGTTCAGAGGCTCCGCCGGAGCCGAAGTATCTCGGCGGGACCGGCGGCGAGCCGGCTGAGGCCCGACCAACCCAGACGCCGACCGAGCGACCGACGCCTGCTGCGCAACCGGCGCAGAACGATCTCGTGTATCAGCCTCCGTCCGATACGGGTGAGGCCGGTGTGGTGCGTGCGGCGGGGGTCGTGCTGACGCCCGACTCGGGGTGGTCGCGTGTTGAAACATCGTCGCCGATGCGGGCCGCGCAGTTCGACGCCGCCGGCGCCGAGATTGTTGTTTTCACCTTCGGCCCTGGGCAAGGCGGGACCGTCGACGACAATCTCGCGCGTTGGGCGAGGCTGGTGCTCGACGGTTCCGGCGCCCCGACCATGCCCGAGATAGATCACTTCGACATCGGCGATCTGCACATCACGGTCGCAACTTATAAAGGTACGTATCTCGCCGGAACCCCCGGCGCCGAGCTGACGCCGCAGCCCGGCTCGACGCTCGTCGCCGCGATCATCGAGGGCGCGCCGGGCGGATCGGTGTTCCCCAGGCTAGTGGGTCCGAGCGGCTCGGTGAACGCGCAGCGGGCGGCGTTCGACGCGTTCCTGCGCAGCGTGGCGCCGGCGCCGTGATGCAGCCGCGCGCATCGGCGGACATTTTCGATCTGTACGAACGGGCGGCGCAGTCGCCGGACATGCAGGCGCGGTTCCTGCGCGCGCTCCACGGCGGTCGCGCCGGCGAAACCGTCACGCTCGCCGAGGATTTCTGCGGGACCGGCGCGGTCAGCCGGGCGTGGGTTGCGCTAGACCCGGCGCATCGCGCGGTGTGCGCTGATCGTGACCCGGAGCCGATCGCGCGGCTGCGCGAGCGCGCCGCGGGCGATGATCGGATCATCGTGCTTCAGAGCGACGTGCTCGACGTGAACGAGCCGGCGGGCGTCATCGCGGTTCTTAATTTCTCCATATGTGAGATCCACACCCGCCCGGCTCTAGTGCGGTATCTGTCGCACACGCGGGGCAGGCTCGTTGATGAAGCCGGGGCGCCCGGCGCGCTGGTTCTCGATATCTACGGCGGGATCGACGCGATGTGCCGGGGGGAATCCGAGATCGAACTCCGCGGCGGTGTGCGCTACGTGTGGGAGCAACGCGAGGCGGACCCGCTCACGGGCATGGTCGAGAACGCGATGCACTTCTTCCCGCGCGGCGCGAAGCCGATCCGCGACGCATTTGTGTACCGCTGGCGGCTGTGGTCCGTGCCGGAACTGCGCGACGCGCTCGCCGAGGCGGGGTTTGCGCGCGTCGCGGTGTACGACAGGCTCGGCGACGCGATCGACACGGACGGCGCCGTGCATGTCGAGCCGATCGTGGACCCGGGGGAACTTGATGAAAATTATGTTGTGTACCTGGCGGCGCGGACCGGGTGAAGCCGCGGGGCGGGCGCGAGACCGTGGGGCGGGCGCGAGATCGTGGGGCGGGCCTCTGTGCCCGCCTGTTGAGTGTGGTTATGGATGCTGATCCCGGGCAGGCAGGGACGCCTGCCCCACGGTATTGCGCCTGCCCCGCGGCTTTCTGATGCTTGCCCGATGGCCTGCTTACAACTGCCGTTCGGCGGTGTCGATCAACTATTGTCGGGCGGGCGGTGTGAGGTGACACGCGGCGTTCGTTGGCGGAGAATCACCGCGTGACGTTTCTGAACCCACTCGCCGGGCTTCTCGCAGCGGGGATCGCCACGCCGATCCTGCTGTTATTTTATTTTCTGAAGTTGCGTCGGCGTCCGTTGCGGGTCAGTTCCACGCTGCTGTGGGAGCGAGCCGTGCGCGACATGCAGGTGAACGAGCCGTTCCGCTGGCTTCGCCCGTCGTGGATGCTGCTGTTGCAGTTGCTGGCGTTGTGGTCGCTGTGCGCTGCGCTCGCGAGGCCGGCGTTCGACGCTCCCGAGTCCGTCGCGGACCGGGTGATAATTCTCATTGACGCATCCGCGTCGATGGGCGCCGAGGCCGACGCGGCGACCGGCGCGACCCGGCTCGATCGCGCGAAGGATGAGGCGCGTTCGCTGATAGACCGCTTGTCCGAAACCACGGGCGCCGGTCGCGGGCCGGTCGAGGCTGCGGTTGTTTCGTTCGCGGCAACGCCGCGCGCCGAGACGGGTCTGACGCCGTCGCGCGCCGAACTGCGCCGGGCGGCGGGCGCGATCGAGCAGACGGATCAGCCGGGGGATCTGGCTGCGGCGCTGGATCTGGCCGGGGTGCTGCTGGGATCGCGCGAGGCGGAGCGGGCCTCGGCCCGGGTCGTGGTGATCGGCGACGGCGCGTACAGCGGGATCGTCTCGACTCCCGTGCGCGACACGCGGTTCGTGCGAGTCGGACCGGGCGCCGACGCCGACACAGACATTGATAATCTCGGGATTGTCGCGATCGCGGCGAGGCGTGATCTCGGCGACGCTGCGCGTGTCCGTGTGTTTCTCAGGATTGTCAACGCGTCGCGCCGCGCCGGGCGCGCTCCGGTGTCGCTGCTGCTCGACGGGCGCGTGCTGGAGACGCGCACGATAGAAGTCGGCGCGCGGACGGACGCGGGCCCGGGCGAAGCCGCTGCGACTTTCGAGTTTCTGGATGAACCGACGGGCGCCGCGCGACTGGTGACAGCGACGATCGGGCGGCGCGACGCGCTCGCGGCGGACAACACAGCGGCGGTCCGGCTCGAACCGGCGATCCCGCCTCGCGTGCTCATCGTCACGCCGACGGACCGGACAGGGGCGCAACGGCTCGCGCACGGGCTGCTCGAAGACGCGTTCGCCGCGATCGGTTCGACCATTATCGACACGATCGACGCGCGCGCTTACGCGTCTCTGGTCGAGACGCCCGGCGCGTTCAGGCACGATCTTGTTGTGTTCGACGGGGTCAGATCGGCGCCGGCGCCGGCGCCGCCGACGCCGAGCGTGGCGTTCGGGTCGCGAGTCGGCGCGTTCGGTTCCCGCGTCGAGCGTGAATCGACGGGCGGCGCGGGCTTCGCGTCCTGGCGCCGGGCGCATCCGTTGCTGCGCAATGTTTCGCTGGACACCGTTTCGATCGCGCGATGGGGAGCGCTCGACGCTCCGGGCGAGGGGGCCGCGGCGGCGGGCGTGACCGGTGAAACTCTCGCGTTCGGCGTCGACGGGCCGCTGATGACGATCGTGCGGGATCGCGGGGTCGAACGCGTGTTCGTCGGGTTTGAACTGGCGCAGAGCAACTGGCCGACGCAGTTCTCGTTCGTGATATTTCTTACAAACGCCGTCGAACGGCTGACACGGCTGATCGGCGAGGCTTCGGCGACGGCGTTCACGACGACGGACTCGATCACGGTCAGGCCGGCGCCGGGCGCGACAAGGATCGTCGGCGACGGGCCGGCGCCGTTCGATGCGGCGGTGGATCCGGCGCGGGCTTCGGTCTCGCTCGGGACGCTGAAACGGGCGGGCGTGTATCGGCTTGAGGGCGTAGTTGAAGCGGATCGGCTGCTGCCCGTGAATCTACTCGACGCCCGGGAGAGCGATATCGCGGCGCCGGGCGAGGTAGAACTCGGCGATGTTCGGGCGGGGCGGGGAGCCGCGGGCGTCGCGGCGCCGCGCGAGGTGTGGCGTTGGTTCGCGCTCGCGGGTCTGGCGCTGCTGACGGCGGAATGGCTGCTGTACGCCTGGCGCATGCGAATCTGACTGCACTGCGGCTCCAACAGAATGAACACATGAAACAGACCGATCAGGCCGATATAAGCGGAATGCACTCGCCGATGCTGCACAACACTCCACGCGCTGCGACAATAGCGCTTGTAATTTCTGGATTGCTGACGGCTTCTGTTTGTGCGCAGGATGGCGATTCGCTGCCCGAGGGCTGGCGCGATCATCCCGATGCGCAGACGCAGATCCGTTTCGAGCCGTTCGGCGTCGTGAGCGGGCGCGCGGACTTTGACGCGGGCGGTGATGTGGCAGTGCGCCGCGCGGGCTGGCGACTGTCGCTGCGCCAGCCGGTGAGCCGGGAGTGGACGGTCGCGCTCAACGTTGAAAATGAGTTTACTTTTACGGATTATGAACTCCCGCCGGCGCTCGGCGGGGGCGACCCGCTCGATCTGCTTTCGAGCGTCCGGCTCGTGCCGACACTTTCCTACCGGATCGACCGGCGCTGGACCGCGTCGGCTTCGGCGATCGTCGAGTTCGCGGGCGAATCCGGGGCGGATTTCGGTGATTCTGTGCGCGCGGGTGGAATCTTCACAATACGTTCACGATTGAGCGATCGGCTCACGATCGGCATGGGGGTCGGTGTGATCGACCGCTTCGAGGACAGCCCGCGCTTCTTCCCGGCGCCTCAGATCGACTGGCGCCCGAACGACCGCTGGCGCATCTTCACGGATCAGCTCGGCGTCAACGTCGAGCGGGCGCTCACGGATTACTTGTTCCTGACGCTGCGCGGACGCTACGAAGCCCGTGAATATCGGCTGTCCGACGGCAGTGGGTCGCTGCTGCCGGGCGGGGTCTTCCGTGATGAGAGCGCTCTCGTCGGGATCGAACTGGGGTATCGGCCGCACGCTGCGGTCGAGGCGGCGCTCGAGGTCGGCGCGATCGCGCATCAGCAGATCGAGGTGCTCGACTCCGGCGGGAGCGAGATTTTCGACGACGAAGCCGACGCTACGTTCTTCGTCGCCGGCCGGCTTCGCGTACGCTTCTGACGCGCCAGCGCGGTCGCGGGTAGAGAGAGAGCATCGCAAATGACGGATCAAGTTAGTAATAACGGGGCGCGTCCACTGCGCCCGGGAGTGGCGCTCGACAGAAGGTCTTTTCTCGGCGTCGCGGGCGCTTCGGCGGGGGCGTTGGCGCTCGGCGCCGGGGTTTCGGCACAGCCTCGACGTGCGCGGCCGGGCGGCGCGAAGAACCTTATTATGATCATCGCGGATGGGATGAGCCTCGGCGCGCTGTCGATAAGCGATCACGCGCGTCGGCGCCGGTTCGGTGTCGGCAGCCGATGGGTCGAGTGGATAAACGAGCCGGGCGCGCGGACCGCGCTCGTCGATACAACCCCGGCGACTGGCTTGCTGACGGATTCCGCTGCGAGCGCGAGCGCGTGGAGCATCGGGCGGCGCGTCAACAACGGGGCGATCTCGATCACGCCCGATGGGTCGGAGCCGGAACCTATGTTTGTTCGGGCGAAGCGGGCGGGCAGGCGCGTCGGACTCGTCACGACTTCGTACCTGACCGACGCAAGCCCGGCGGCGATGTTCTGCAACGCGCAGAGCCGATCTGATCGCGGCGTGATAGCGCGGCAGATGGTCGAACGCGGGCTTGACATCGGCGTCGGCGGCGGCGCCCGGGACTTCGATATCGCGGAGATGGAGAGAGCCGGGGCGCGAGTGGCGCGCACGTGGCGCGAACTCCGCGCGAGCCTGTCGGAAACCCGCGACGGGCAGGTGTTCGGGCTTCTCGCGGACAACGCCCTGCCGTACGCTCTTGATCGCGACGCCGGCGCGCCGACGATGCGCGACCTCGCGTCGGCTGCGCTGGGCGCGCTCGCCGACGCGCCGGACGGCTACTGCCTGTTCATCGAGAACGAGGGGGTTGACGAGTCCGCGCACGCCAACGACGCCGCGGCGTTGACGCACGAGATGCTGCAAGTTGAAGATACATTGGAGTATCTTATAGGTCACGTCGCGTCGCGCGACGACACGCTGCTGGTCGCGACGACGGACCACTCCTGCGGGAACCCCGGTTTTTCGTCGGGCGGCGCCGAGGGCGATGCGCAGATCGACCGCCTGCTCGCGGCGAAGCGGTCGTTCGAGTGGATCGACGAGCGGTTCGATGAGTTGCCGGCGGGGCACAGGTCGGCGGAGGCGCTCGCGGGACTCGTCAACACGGCGCTCGGAGTGCGGCTCGATGACGCGGAGGTGGACGCGATCCGGCGGAAACTCGATCAGGGGCGCGTCGTACCTTATCGACGCGCGGACACGCGGTCGGGCGTGCTCGGGTCGGCGCTGGCGAACCATCTCGGCGTGGCTTTCACGGGGCGGGTGCACACGACGGATCGTGTGATCGCGACGGCGATGGGGCCGGGCGCCGAGTCGCTGGCGCCGGTGTGCCATCACACGGACCTGCACGATCTGATGGCGCACTCGCTGGGGCTGGCGGATTGAGCGCGGCGGCGGACATGGTCGCGCCTCTCCGAGGCCCACCCGCGGGAGATGGGTTATTCAGCAGTGGCGCGGTTGTCCCGCCCATGCTTGCGCTGCCCCGGTGGCGCTGGTGCGTTATTTATGCCACACGAGAACCATCGCGCCCCCGGTGTTGCCTGCCCGCGCGCGATCGGCGACGATGCGTCTGTGACGCCGATCTTTATCGAATCCATCGACGACCCCCGGCTCGAGGTTTTCCGTGACGTGCGCGACCGCGACGCCGCCGGGCGTCTGGGCGTGTTCATCGCGGAGGGCGATCTTGTGGTGCGTCGGCTGCTCGCGGAATCGCCGATGCGTGCGCGTGCGGTGCTGCTGTCGCGCTCGAGGTTCGCGGCGATGGAGCCGTTTCTTGTCGAGCACGCGCGCGAGGCGCCAGTGTATGTCGCGGCGCAGGATCGGCTCGACGCGATCGCCGGTTTTCACATCCATCGCGGCGTGCTCGCTGCGGGTGATCGTCCCGCGCCGGTCGATCTTGCGGGAATACTCAGGTCGGCGCGTGACTCCGGGCCGATCGTGGCGCTGGAAGACCTTACAAACCACGACAACGTCGGCGGGATATTCCGCAACGCCTCGGCGTTCGGCGCCGGCGCCGTGGTTATGACCGAACGCTGCGCGGATCCTCTGTATCGCAAGGCGATCCGCGTCTCGATCGGCGCGACGCTGACCGTTCCGACCGCGCGCGTACGCCGGGCTGCGGACGCGATCGACGCGCTGCACGCGCACGGGTTTGCGACTCTTGCGTTGACGCCGATCGCTGACGCTATCGAGATCCGTGATTGGATCGAGACGCATCGCGGGTCACGAGTGGCGCTCCTGCTCGGAGCGGAGGGGCCGGGGCTTAGCGTCGCGGCGATGCGCGCAGCGTCGGCGCGCGTGCGCATCGGGCCGATGTCGGGCGTCGGGAGCCTGAACGTCGCGGTCGCCGCGGGCATCGCGCTGCACGCGGTCAGCGCGGCGTGACCGGGCCGGGGCGGACTATGCGGTCATCTTCGGGAGATTCGCCGAGGATCATCACGGTCGATGGTGTTCCCGCGGGCGCGGGAGGCGCATCGATGTAAGTGACGAATTCCTGCGGGAAGATCGAGCAGGCCTCGGCGGCGGTGCGCGCGGGCTTGGAGCCGTGCACGTTCGCGCTGGTCGCGGCGATCGGCCCGCCGAAGGCTTGGATGAGTTCGATCGCCGCGGGGTGCGCGGGGCATCGGAGGCCGATGGTCTCGCCGCCGCCGGTCACAATCGGGTCCACGCGCCGCGAGCGCGGGAACACAATCGAGAGAGGCCCGGGCCAGTGCTTCGCGGCGAGCGCGTCGGCACGATCCGGCCAATCCGCGACTAGCGGCCGGGCCATCGCGACGTTCGTCACGTGCGCGAGCAGGGGCTGCGAGCGCGGTCGTTTCTTGATTTCGTAGAGAAGTCCGACCGCCGCCGGGTTCATGAGGTCGGCGCCGATGCCGAAGACGGTTTCGGTCGGGAATACGACGAGCCAGCCCGCGCGGAGCGCGTCCACGGCGCGGGCGAGCGCAGCGGGTTCGAGCGCGGGCGCGCTCACGGCGTGCGCGCGCCCGGCTCCCCGGTCGCGCCGGTGTAGGCGGAGATGACCTCGTCGAACTCGGGCGCGACGAAGCGGACGCCGTTGCGTTCGAGAGCCGTCCCGATGGCGCGGTGCAGATCGGCGACGGCGATGTTGTAATCGACGCGCGCGAGGATCTCCGCGCTCTCGGCGGCGGCGAGCGCCTGCTGCCGGGTCAGTTTGAGATTGAGAAACTCGGGCGTCAGGCCGCGGATGTTCTGCTCCTCGATTAGCAGCGTGCGGAGGTTCTCGGCGGCGGCGAGGCGTGCGATGCGGGTCTGCTCGATGAGCGCGCGGTTGGTCGCCACGTCGCGGAGCGCGTCCTTGACCTGCGCGACGGCGCGCTGCACGACGGCGCGGTATGACACGGCCGAGCGCACGCGTTCGAGCCTGGCTACGCGGAATCCCGCCTCCGCGGCGCGGTTCCCGATCGGCCTCTCGAACGCGAGGCCCGCGAGCCAGTCGGTGAAATCGCCCGTGCGGAGTTCGTCGAACGCGCCGGAAGCCGAATCGTCAAGCCCGGAGAGCGTGGCGGCGATGCGGAGATCGAGCCGGGGCAGCCGGGCGTTGTCGGCGACCGTCTCGCGGATAGAAGCGTCGTCTATCGCGAGGATCGCCTGCTGCACGTCCGGGCGTTGCGCGAGCGCGGTCTCCAATGAATCGAGCAGGCTCACCTCGAACGCGGTGTCGGTCGGCTCGTCCACGGGGAGCACGACGACCTCTGAACCCACGGGGATCGAGGGGTCATTGAGTATTACTTTCAGCGCGTCGGAACTCTTTCGCAAGGTGTTGATTGCGCGGATGAGGTTAGCGCGTCGGCTCTCGACCTGGGCGACCGCGTCGGAGAACTCCGCGGGGCGCACGTCGAAGGACAGGCGGTTGGCGAGCACGTCGCGCGTCTCTATGCCGCGCGCCAGGAGCGATGACTGGATCTGGGCTTCGCGGTGGGCGCGGACGAGGTTCCAGTAGGCGCGCTCGGCGTCGGTGGCGATCCCGATGAGTTCGTCGCGCAGGGCTTCGAGCGTCGCGCGTTCGAAGTTGCGCGCCAGGCGGACCTGGGCGAGCGTCACGTCGGCGCCGAAACCGCGGAGCAGGGGCTGGTCGAGAGTGATGTTGAGCCTGGCGGTCCGGGCGGGGTCGGGAGATCGGCTCTGGCCGGGGCTTTGGTTGTTGAAGATGCTCAGAGTCTGTTCGAGTTCGACGCGCCCGCCGGTGGTGAGTTGTCGGCGGAGGCCCGCGTCGAAAACATAGGACTTGTTCTTATTAATGCCCGTCCCGATCGGGACGTTCCCGATGACGGGGACGGCCGAGGGGGCGTCGGTCGTCTGGAGGGTCGCGTCGGCGAAGAAGACCCAGTCGAAGAGGGCGTCGGCGGCGACGACGTCGGCCTGAGAGGCGGCGGCGTCGAGCCGGGCGACCTGCCCCGAGAGGTTGTGCCGGACCGCGCGCAGCACGGCCTGCTGGAGCGAAAGCCCGACCGTGCGTGTCTCCTCCCCGAGGAGGTCCGGCCCGAAGGGCGTGTCTATGACGCCGTAGGCGCCGACACCGCTGATCGAGTCGAGTTCCTGTATGCGGGCCGGGGAGAAGCCGAGCCGATCCTCGACCGCGGGGGCTGGAACCATCGCGGGTGCCCGGCGTGCGTCGGCGAGTTCGCGCTCGGCGGAGTCGGCGACGGATCGGCGCAGCGGGTCGTCGCCGGTGCGTGACATCGGCGTCGAGCACGCCCCGGCCAGCGCCGAGACGGACACCACGGCCGCGGACATCAGACCCCGTGCGGAGCGGCTCATCCGCTGCCGAAGGTAGCCGCCGACACACGCGCGGTCAATGAATGCGCGATCGCGGCACCCGACACACGGGTGTTCGCCGGTCGCGGGAACGGGCCGATCCGCGTATCGTGTGCATGGTCCGCGCGTCAGCATTCGCCGCCCGCGCCCGGGAAGCGTCGGCTGCGTCACTTCGGCTGCGAGCGGTCGAGAAAGGGAGTTCTCCATGCGTCTAGCGCCGCAGATTCTTCGAGATTCGGGACTGATCCGCGTGGTGACCGCCGTCACTGTTCTGGCGGCGACGCTCGGCTGGCCGGGGTCGCGGGCCGAGGCTCAGACTGCGCCGGTCGAGCCTTATTACATCGCGGTCACGGGCAACGACGTTTACCTCCGCTCCGGGCCGGGCAACGTCTGGTACGCCGTCGGCCGCGCCAACACCGGGGACATGCTCCGCGTTGACGGCGAGGATTTCTCCTGGCTCCGCGTCGCGTATCCGGAGAACGTGCCCGCGCTGGTCAGCGCCGAGGACGCGGATTTCGACCGCGCGCGGAACGTCGTGGTGATCACGAAGCCGACACGTCTGAAGGCGCGGAACATTCACGGCTCTACGCCTCGGGAATCCTGGAAAAACCTGCTGGAACGGCCTGTCGCGCCGGGGACGTCGCTGAAACTTATCGACACATTGCGAGACGAAGCCGGCGCGGTCGCCGGATATCTGGTCGCTGCGCCGGGCGAGGCGCGTGTTTTCATCAGCGGGCAGTTCACACGCCGGGCGTCGGCTGGCGAGGTAGAAGCCTGGCGTGCCGCCGAGCGGGCGAAGGCACTGCTGGCCGAGCGCGCCGATGAGCCTCGCCGACCCGTGACCACGACCACTCCCGCGACAACCGCGAATCGCCCGACGCCGACGGATCGGGCCGCTGAGCCGGTAGACGAGTCGTCGGCTCAACTGATCGCCGACCCCGTCGCGGATAAGCCGACGCCTGAAGTTTCGGCCGAGCGTCCGTCGGCTCGCATAGCGGAGACGCCCGCGCCGACAGGCCCGGCGCCGCGTGAAGAAAGTAAGTCCGAGACGAAGGCTGTGATCGAGGATGAGCGCCCGGTCGTCGCGTCTAAGCCGACGTCCCCGGCGACCCCGGCAGTCGCTGAAGCCGCCGAGACGCCCGCTGACGAGCCTGAAGCCGAAGCCCGTCCGATCGCGGCGTTCGAGTCGCTGGAATCCGCGTTCAAGGCTATGTCGTCGCAGCCCGTGGAGGAGGCGGAGATCGAGCCGTTGATCGCCGAGTACCGCAGGCTCGCGGATTCGCTGCCCGACGCGGAGTCGAGCCGGGTCTGGCGTGTGCAGATCCAGAACCGGGTCATGCTGCTGGAGGTTCGTCGGCAGTTGCAGGAGAACCTGCGCGAGGTCGAGGCGGCGAGCGCCGCTGCGAGCCGACACGCCGACGCGATCGCCCGGCGTTCGACGGAACTGGACCGCTCCCGGCCGTACGAACTGGTCGGGCGTCTTTCGACGAGCACGATCTACGACGGTCGGCGTCTGCCGCTGATGTATCGGCTCCAGAGCGTGGAAGCGGGCGGCGGGCGGACGATCGCGTACATCGTCCCGACGCCTGGCGTCGACCTCGCGGGTCGGCTCGGCGCGATCGTCGGCGTCGAGGGGCCGTCGCGGCTGGACCCCGCCCTTCGGCTGCGGATCGTCCAGCCCACGCGCGTCGAAACCCTCACGCCCAGCGTCGCCGACGCGGCTGACGACACGCGCTGACCCACAGGCCGGCGGAACAACATTAACCCGTCGCGATGTTAGATTCGCACACGACGCCCGGCGCGGGCGCATCGGGAGGCTGTCCGGCCGGGCCGTCCGCGGCCCGGTCTGTGTTCTTACATATTTCAGTTAATCGTGAAAGTTACCCGCAGCGCACGGGCGGGACGCCCGTGCCACTGTCTGCGCCCGTGCCACTGTTCGCGCCCGTGCCACTTCTCTGGCCCGTGCCGCTGTTGTATTGTCCCGCCGGGCTGTTTATGTGTAGCGGAGCCACTTGACGAGTCCGACGATTGTCGGGGGCTGGCCGTACATCAGGACTCCGACGCGGAAGATCTTCGCGGCGGCCCAGACGCTGGCGATCATCCCGAGCACGCCGACTGCGGTCGTCGCGGCGAGTTCCCATGTCGGCATCGGGTCGTTGACGTACGCGACGCGCATCGACATTACAAACGGCGTCGCGGGCGGGAAGAAGGACAGCGCCCGCGCCAGCGTCGAGTGCGGGTTGTCGCTCATCATCACGCTGAATATGCCGAGGTACATGACGAGGATGGTCACGCCCAGGATCGGGCCCTGGAGCGCCTGCGCCTCGCGCGCCTCGTTGACGGCGGACCCGATCGCCGCGTTGATCGCAGCGTATATGAAGTACCCCATCAGGAAGTAGACGACGAGCCAGACCAGGAGGCTCAGCGGGATGAGGTCCATCACGGCGAACTGGATCGCGGCGAAAACGCCCAGCCCGCCGTAGATCAGAAGCAGCATCAGGCCGACGAACCCCTGCCCGATGATCTTGCCGGTCATAAGTTGCATCGGCGACATCGAGGAGAGCAGCACCTCCATGATGCGGCTGGACTTCTCCTCGACGGTGCTCATCAGGAGGTACCCGCCGCCGGTGAAGATCGCGATCGCGAGGAACATAAGAAACGCGATGGGGAGGAAGCGCTGAAGGAGTTCCGATCCCTTCGTTTCACCTCCCGCCGCGGTGAGCGTTTTCTGTTCGGCGCGCGGCCGGCTCATCAGCGTGCGGACGAATGGCGCGCTCATCCCCGCGTCGATGATGCGTACATCGACGGCGGAGTCGGCCACGGCGTTCTCGATCAGCTTGATGTCGCGCGCCTTCGCTGATTCGGACAGTTGGCTGATGAACGACCCGCCCGGCTCGAACGTCCCGGGCGAGACCTCGAACAGCCCGAGCAGTTCGCCCGCGCGGACGCGATCGCGGACGGGTTCGAGGTCGGCGCCGGGGCCTAGCCGTTCTACGGTGATGTCGGCGGCGTCGAACTTGAAGATGGCGTCGGCGCGGGCCATCGCGGCTTCGCCCATCTGCTCGCCGAGCGCCCCGCCGAGGCTGGCGAGTTGCTTCCTTGCTTCTTCTTTCATGGCCTCGGCCTTGGCCTGCTGGGCCTCGGGGCTTAGGCGCATCTCGACGAGTTCCGTAAGCCGGCCCGACTCGGTCGGATCGACGAGAGCGATCGTGCCTGTCGTCGGGACGGGTTTCTGGCTGAAAAGCCCGGCTGCGCCCGCGGCGCCGAGCACGCCCCAGATGACCAGCGGCAGGATCACCGCGCCGAAGAGGAACGCGGGCGTCAACGCGGTCGCCTTGAACTCGCGGATCGCGGTCAGAATAATCTTATTCACGTGTTATACCCCCACCTGTTCGGCGGCGTCCGCCTTGAGCGCGGCCCGGATGCTGTCCTCGGAGTCGCCCGGGTCGACCAGGCTGACGAAAATATCCTCGAGAGTCGCCTTGCGCAGTTCCACGCGCCGGATCGCCAGACCCGCGGCGATCCTGCCGAGCACCGTCTGGGCGTCCGCGTCGTTGTCGAGGTGGGCCTCGTACACGGCGCCGCGGTCGCTCATGCTCGTGACCGAGTGCACTCCCGGTATCGCGCCGAGCGCGCCGGTGAACACGCCGTCGGCGCCGGGGTCCATCGGCTCGACGATGATCGTCTTGGGGTCGAACTTCGCGCGGATGCCCTCGATCGGCCCGTCGAGAACCTTCTTCCCTTGATTTATCATGAATACGCGGTCGCACAGGGCGTCGGCGCTGGCGAGGACGTGCGTCGAGAAGATGATCGTCTTGCCCGCGGCCCGCATCTCGCCGATGAGCGTGCGCAGGAGCCTGGCGTTGACGGGGTCAAGCCCGCTGAAAGGCTCGTCGAGGATGACGAGTTCCGGGTCGTGGATGACCGTGGCGACGAACTGCACCTTCTGCTGCATGCCTTTGGAGAGTTGTTCGCAGCGCTTCTTGCGGACCTCGGCGAGTTGCACGCGCTCGAGCCAGTCTTCTATGCGCTTGGTGAGAGCGCCGCCCTGATCGGCGCCTTTGAGGCGGGCGATGTATGTAAGAAAATCGCCGACTTTCATTTTGCGGTACACGCCGCGCTCTTCGGGGAGGTACCCGATGCGGTCCTTGGATTCGACAGCGGATTTCTTGCCGAGGACTTCGATGGTCCCGGAGTCCGGGTAGATGATCGACATGATCATCCGGATGGTGGTGGTTTTGCCCGCGCCGTTTGGGCCGAGATAGCCGCAGACGGACCCGGCGGGTATTGCGAGGTCGAGGCTGTCTACGGCTCGTTTGGCGCCGAAGGTCTTGGTTACCCCGGCGAGCGTGATTGCGTTGGTCATGCAGCGTTCCCCATCGGTGTTTCGATCGTTCGGGGGCGTCACTTGCCCCGTCGGAAGAGCCGGCAGCCGCAGCAGCGCGATCCCTCGGCGCTGAACATGGCCGCCGATGTGAGCAGGAACATGCTCGCCATGGTCGCGCCGGAGCGTACGGCTTCCTCCGGCGTGGCGCCCGAGAACCATTGATCCGCGTAGTACCCCACGACGCCGCCGATCGCCGACGCCGCGAGCATCGTACTCATTGCGCGCCAAGGCGAACGCCGCCGGGGCTTGGCGGATCGAGCGACCGGCGCGGCGGGGTCGCCCGCTGAGATCTCGTTCCAGTGATCGTGCACGTCTTTCATGATGCTTTCTCCGAGTTCGGGGTCGGTTCTTTCATGTCCGCGTGGTTCGAGGGCGGCGTGGCGTCGGCGTGGCCGTCGCGGCCGCCGTCGCTGAAGATGATTTCGATCGGCATCGCGAAGACCCGTGCGATTGTGAACGCCAGGGGCAGGCTGGGGTCGTATTTCTCCCGCTCGATGGCGTTGACGGTCTGGCGCGACACGCCGAGGCGCTTTGCGAGTTCCGCCTGCGACCAGTCGCGCTCGGCCCGGAGGATCTTGAGCCGGTTCCTCATCGGTAGCGCCGGTTCGCCAGCCACGACCCGCCCCAGGCCAGCATCATGAAGACGAACAAGGCCCAGTTGGCGTCGAGTTCGGGCAGGCCTGCATCCGCCTTGTAGAGGAGGTTGTAGAGGAACATCAGCGCCCACCCGCTCGCCACGCCGAACGCGATTGCTTCGAAGAGCATGCGTTTCTGGAGTTCGTCCAGCCGGCGGACGCAGGCGAGCATCTGCCACATCAGAGCCGCGAGCATCGGCGCCGGGATTAGCGCAATCGCCAGACGCCCGGCGGGGGGGTAGTCCGTCCCCCGCAGGACAGCAGCGGAGGCGATCAGCGACGCCGCCGTCAGCACCGCCAGGCCGCCGAGCACGAGTTTGCGACGCAGACGCCCACTCATAATCAACCGCTGCCGATCTCCCCGATGCCGCCCGCACAGCCCGCCCCGCTCGGCCCAGCGACACGCCGAGCCTGAGACAGTTCATCGGAAGTGTAAAGCGTGCATTTCAGAATGTCAAAGAGATTTGACTAAATCAGATGCGGCGCGGATATGATTGCAGTTTCAACAGCGGGTAGATAGCCCCAGTTGTATCGAAGTGTGTGCCTTCACATCGTCAATCCATCGCCGGGACGGGTATCGTCCAAGAATTTTGTGTATTATCCTGCAAAAAACAACGCTCGGCCTTGAGAGCCGAGCGCCTTCCGGGGGACCAGCCCCGGCGTGGTTTTAGACAGTTCATACTATACTGCTGGCTCGCCAAGATCAAGAGCTATGAGTCGCGTCTGCGCATATATCGACGGATTCAACCTCTACCACGGGCTTAAAGAGAAAAGATGGCGTCAGTTTTACTGGATCGATCCGTACCGGCTGATTCAAGCGTTGCTCACGGCCGAGCACGAACTCCGCGACGTCAAATATTTCACCGCCCGGGTGAAAGCACCGACGGACAAGCGGCGTCGTCAGGACCAGTACCTGGAAGCGCTCAGGGTGTATTCGGATTCCGAGATTATTCATGGAGTATTTTACCAGAAATCCCGCACGTGCTCAAAATGCAATAACTCCTGGCGCACGTTCGAAGAAAAAATGACAGACAGCGCCATCGCTTCACACCTTGTCGCCGACGCATTCCTTGATTCATATGACACCGCGATGCTGATCGGTGGCGACACGGACATTGTCCCCGCGATAAAACTAGTACGGAAGTATTTCCCAAAAAAGCGTCTACTCGCGTGCTTTCCGCCGATACGAAAAAACGACGCCGTTCGGGACGTGTGCCACGATTCGTGTGATATTAAAGGTAATCACTTCGAAGCGGCGAAGATGCCCGACACAATCGAGGATTATGACGGCAATAAATTTATGCGGCCCGTTGAATGGCGATAGCGCCGCCGTTTGCTGATTGCGCTTCTACTCCGTTCCAAGGATGCATCTCGGCGACACGCTCGAAGTCCTTCCCTTCAGATTCGAACGCTTGTAGCTATCTGCCGCTTCCGGCGTCGATCCGGCACGCGATTACGCACCTGCCAGCCGCACAGAACTCCACAATTAGTGCCAGGATCCATCACGCCGTTTCATTCATCCATTGATCCGGATGAACGGGACGATATCATCTCCGAGCAACCGTCGCCTTCATCTGGCCGATATCCCCCGGGGCTTACGCCCGGTATCCCGTCCCGGCCTGCAATCGCTGATCGAGCCTGCACCATGACCCATCCGCTAGTCCGCCACATCGCGAGCCGTCCGTTCCTGATCGACGGCGCCATGGGCACCAGCCTTCACGCCTGCGACTGCGATCTCCACCGCGATTACCTCGGCAAGGAGAACTGCTCGGAGATCATCGTCCGCACTCGCCCCGACGTGATCCAGCAGATCCACGAGTCATTCCTCGCTGTCGGCGCCGACGCGGTCGAGACCGACACCTTCGGCGCCAACCCTTTGGTGCTCGCCGAGTTCGACCTCGCCGATCAGGCCCGGGCCCTTAATAAGGAAGCCGCCGAGATCGCCCGGGCCGCGTGCGACGCGTATTCGACGGCTGACAAGCCGCGTTTCGTCCTCGGCTCGATCGGCCCGGGGACCAAACTCGTGACCCTCGGCCACACGACGTGGGATGAACTGCTCGCGTCGTACACCGAGCAGGCCCGCGGGCTTCTCGACGGCGGCGCCGACGCATTCCTAATCGAAACCTGCCAGGACATCCTTCAGGTCAAGTGCGCGATCAACGCCTGCCTCGACGCCCTCGCCGAGCGCGGCCGGGACGCGACCGACACGCCCATCATGGTCTCCGTGACCATCGAGACCAGCGGGACCATGCTGGTCGGGACGGAGATCGCCGCGGTTGCGACGGCGCTGAAGCCCTACCCGATCGCGTCGCTCGGGCTGAACTGCGCCACCGGCCCGACGGAGATGGCCGACCACATCCGCTGGCTGAGCAGGCACTGGGATCGGCCGATCTCGGTGGTCCCGAACGCGGGGCTGCCGATCCTCGTGGACGGGCGGACAGAGTACCCACTCAAGCCGCGACCCTTCGCGGACGCGGTCGCCCGTTTCGTCCGCGAGTTCGGCGTGTCGATCGTCGGCGGGTGTTGCGGCACGACGCCCGAGCACATCGCAGCCCTCGCCCGCGCCGTCGCGGATCTGACCCCCGCGACGCGCACTATCGAACCGCCGCAGCCCGCCTGCACGTCGCTGTATTCCGCTGTCGATTACCACCAGGACAACTCGATACTAATCGTCGGCGAACGCACCAACACCAACGGCTCGCGCCGGTTCAAGAACCTTCTTAACAACGAGGACTTCGACGGGCTGGTCTCGATGGCGCGCGAGCAACTCCGCGACGGGTCGCACCTCATCGACGTCTGCGTCGATTACGTCGGGCGAGACGGCGTGCGCGACATGCGCGAGGTCGTCAGCCGATTCGTGCGCCAGGTCCCCACGCCGATCATGATCGACTCGACGCAGATCGACGTGATGGAGGCGGGCCTCAAGCACGCCGGGGGCAAGTGCCTGCTCAACTCGATGAACCTCGAAGACGGCGAGGAGAAACTCGGCGCGATCTGTCGGCTTGCGATGCGTTTCGGCGCGGGCGTCGTCGCCGGGACCATCGACGAAGACCCACAAGAAGCCATGGCCAAGACCGCCGACCGCAAGATCGCCATCGCCGAGCGCATCGCCGATCTCGCGGTTAATAAGTTCGGCCTGGCGCCCGAGGACATCTTCTTCGACCCCCTCGTCCTGCCCGTAACGACGGGCGTCGAGGCGGATCGGCGGCTCGCGCTCGAGACCATCGAGGGCACACGCCGCATCAGCGAGCGCCTGCCCCGCTGCAACACGATCGTCGGCCTGTCGAATGTTTCTTTCGGTTTGAAGCCCGCGGCCCGCGTCGTCCTGAACTCCGTCTTCCTTCACGAACTCCGCTACGCGGGGCTGACGAGCGCGATCGTCCACGCCTCGAAGATCCTGCCGAAAAACAGGATCGACGACGAACGCTGGGACGCCGCGCTCGATCTTATATACGATCGGCGCCGCGACGGCTTCGACCCGTTGCAGGCGTTCATCAAACTCTTCCCCGATGATGAAGTCCCCGGCGAGACGCGCGTTGCGCTCGAGGATCTGCCGCTGGATGACCGACTCCGGCGCCACATTATCGACGGCGAAAAGGCCGGCCTCGCCGAGACTCTCGACGAGGCGCTGACGCGATACGACGCGCTCGCGATCGTCAACGATCACCTGCTCGAAGGGATGAAAGTCGTCGGCGAACTCTTCGGCCGCGGCGAGATGCAACTCCCGTTCGTGCTCCAGTCCGCGGAAGTTATGAAAGCCGCGGTCGCCCGGCTCGAGCCGCACATGCCGAAGGTCGAGGGCAGGACCAGCAAGGGTTCGATCGTCCTCGCGACCGTGCAGGGCGACGTGCACGACATCGGCAAGAACCTCGTCGATATTATTCTTACAAACAACGGGTACACCGTCCACAACATCGGCATAAAGCAGCCGATCGCTAGCATCCTGTCGGCGCTCGAAATGCACAACGCCGACGCGGTGGGGCTGTCGGGCCTGCTCGTAAAGAGCGTCGGCGTGATGCAGGACAACCTGCGCGAGATGTCGGAGCGCGGCGTGCGCGTGCCCGTCCTGCTCGGCGGCGCCGCGCTGACCAGACACTACTGCGAGACCGAACTCCGCGCGACCTACACATCAGGCAAGGTCTACTTCGGCCGTGACGCGTTCGAAGGCCTGCGCCTGATGGATCACATCGCCCGCGCCGACTTCGACACGCTCGATAAGCAGATCACCGAGCGCCTCGCCAAGCGCGCCGACGCTGAGCAAAAAATCGCCGCGGCGAAAGCAAGACCACTGGAGCGACATGAACCAGTGGCACGGGCGTCCCGCCCGGGCGTCAGCGGCGCGCAATCAGAAGACGGGCGAGACGCCCGCCCCGCCACTGTTGGGTCGTCAGACGGGCGAGACGCCCGTCCCACCGCTGTTTCGCCCGCCGCTGTTTCGTCTGCCGACGTTCCCGAAGCGCCCTTCTGGGGGAACCGGGTCGTCGACTCTATCCCGCTGAGCGGGGTCTACCCGTATATTAATAAGATCGCTCTATACCGCGGGCAGTGGCAGTTCAGGAAGGGACGGAAGACCGACGACGATTACGCCGTGCAGATCCGCGACGAGGTGGACCCGATCTTCGAGCGTCTGTGCGCGGCGTGCGCCGCGGAGGGAGTGCTCACGCCGAGGGTCGTCTACGGCTACTTCCCCGCAGCGAGTTCCGGCGACGATCTGGTAATCTTCGATCCCGACGATCACAATAAAGAGATAGAACGATTCACGTTCCCGCGCCAGCCGGGACGCCGCCGGCTGTGCATCTCTGACTTCTTCCGCGACATCCACGCGCCCGAGCGCGACGTGCTCGGCTTGTCGTGCGTGACCGTCGGCGAGAAAGTCTCCGAGCGCGCCCGCGCCCTCTTCGATAACGACGACTACACCGAGTACCTCTATCTCCACGGCTTCGGGGTCGAGTGCGCCGAAGCGCTCGCCGAACTCTGGCATAAACGCATGCGCCAGGAGCTCGGCGTCGCCGGGGAGGACTCGCCGCGCGTCCGCGACCTGTTCACGCAGAAGTACCGCGGCTCACGCTACTCGTTCGGCTATCCCGCGTGCCCCGAGATGAGCGATCAGGAAAAACTCTTCCGCCTGCTGCGCCCCGAGCGCATCGGCTGCCGACTGACGGAGAACTGGCAGATCGACCCGGAGCAATCAACCAGCGCGATCATCGTCCACCACCCCGAGGCGAAGTACTTCAACGTGTGACGGAAGCGCGCATTCGCCGAGCCGGGCCGTCCCGTGGCCGGGCCGTCCCCGGCCCGGTCGTTGGTCTTACATATGGAAGTTAATCGCGAAAGTTCACCGCATGCGCACGGGCGGGATGCCCGCGCCACTGTTCGCGCCCGCGCCACTGTTGCCCACCCCTCTCCCCCTGGGAGTGGGCCGGGGAGAGGGAATTCCGTTGCTGCGGGTGAACATCACTTTACGTTCACAGCGGGGGATGCACCGTTCGCGCACGGCTCGGAGAGCCGTGCCACCCCGGGCGCGACGCCGTTATCTGAACCCGCCCGAGAGGATGCCACGCCATCCCCGAAGCCCGGCGTCAATCCCGCCCGAAGGGCTTGCCTTCGCGCGTCTCGGCGTCGATACTATCATCCGGTGAACCGACAGGATCCAGCCCATCCCGCAGCCAGACCCGATAGGCATCAAGCCGATGCAGGTCGATCGGCCCGGCTCAGCGTCAGCGGGCTGACCCTCGCCCTGCTCCTGACGACCGCCCTCGCGGGCATCGCCGCCACCGCGGACCTGTCCGATCGGCTAGGCGAGCGTTCGACCCGCCTGGCGACAACCCGCGTCGAGATCGCCGCGACGATCCTCTTCGGGCACGGCCTGGTCGCCCTACCCGCGATCGCAACCCTCGAAATCCCCTCCTTCGGCGACTCCGCCGCCGACGCGGCTCCGGGATCGAGGCCGGATTCGTGGCGTGCTCAGCAGCGTCGTTCGATGGTCCGCGCGGGGTTGATCGCGCTCCCGCCGCCCGCCGGGATGTGACGCTCCCGCCGTGAAGCCGCGCGACGCCAGCCGCGCGACCCGTCGGCAAGATCACCCGGATCCATCACATCACATGCGCCCGCTGCGAGTCGGCCCCCGCCGGGCGTCGCGTCGGCTTCGACCGATACACCCGTCCCCGCGCCGGCCTCTCGGGCCGTACAAACCAAGTTAATTCGGAACGCTCCCATGCAGAAGACACACGACATCCCCCTGGTCGGCCCCGTGCTCCGCACGATGTTCGGCACGCGCAACGAGCGCCTCGTCAAACGCTACACAGCCCGCGTCGAGGCCATCGGCGCCCTCGAACCCGAGATGAGGCGCCTGAGCGACGCCGACCTCCGCAAGAAGACCGCCGAGTTCCGCGACCGCTTCGCCGCCGGCGCCAAGGCGGACGAGGTTCTCATCGAGGCCTTCGCCGTCGCGCGCGAGGCCATGGACCGCAATGTAGGCATCCGCAACATCTTCAACCCCGACCATCGCGGCGCCTTCGCTGTGGACCGCCTCACGCCCGACATGCGCGCCCTCTACGACGAGACCCTCGCCGCGATGGACGCCCTCCCCGACGCCGACCCCACCGGCGACTGGCTCGGCTGCGACGCGCCCGTCCCCGGCTGGCGTCAACTCGACATCCCGACGGACCTTTACAACGCCGTGCGCGCGATCTACACCGAGAGCAGGCCGCCTTTCCGGGCGCGGCCGTTCGACGTGCAACTGATCGGCGCGACAGTGCTGCACCAGGGCAAGATCGCCGAGATGAAGACCGGCGAGGGCAAGACCATCGTCGCCCCGCTCGCGTGCTATCTGGCGGCTCTTGAAGGCCTTTCCTGCCATGTCGTCACGGTCAATGAATATCTCGTCCAGCGCGACCGCGACTGGGTCTTCCCCTTCTTCCGCGCGCTCGGCCTGACCGTCGGCGCCATCCACGCCCAGCACCGCCAGCCCGAGTACGTCAAGCGCGAGATGTACCTCTGCGACGTTGTCTACGGCACGACCAGCGAGTTCGGCTTCGACTACCTCCGCGACAACATGAAACGCTCCGTCGATCAGCAGGTCCAGCGCCGCAGGGATTACGCGGTCGTCGACGAGGTGGACTCCATCCTCATCGACGAGGCGCGCACGCCGCTGATCATCTCCGGCCCCGCCCACGAAGGGCAGCCACGCTACGAACTCGCCGACCGCCTCGCCAAGCATCTCGTCCAGAAACAGGCGCCCTGGAACGAACGCGACGAACGGGTCCAGCAGGCGCAGAAGAAAATCAAAGGCCTCGAAGGCGACATCCGCAACGCCCGCGACAAGTCCAGGATCCCCGCGATGAAGGAGGAACTGGCGCGTCTGACGGCCGAACTCCCCTCCCTCGAAGCCGAGCGCGACCGCCACACGCAATATTATGAAGTCCGCATGGAGCGCAAGCAGGCCCACCTCACGCACGACGGCGTCGAGGAGGCGCAGCGCGTCGCCGGCCTGGGTTCCTTCTACGTCGGCGACAACATCGACATGCCCCACCTCCTCGAACAGGCGCTTCGCGCCCACGCTGTGTACGAGCGCGACCGCGACTACGTCGTCGTCCCGCTCGACGACCCGCAGACCGGGCGCAAGGAGCCGAGCGTCGTCATCGTCGACGCCTTCACCGGTCGGCTCCAGATCGGGCGTCAGTGGTCCGACGGGCTTCATCAGGCCGTCGAAGCCAAGGAAGCCGTCCCCATCAAGGCCGAGACGCAGACCGTCGCCACCGTCACCATCCAGAACTTTTATAAGATGTACTCCCGTCTCGCGGGCATGACCGGCACCGCAGACACCGAGGCCCAGGAGTTCCACGACATCTACAAACTCGATGTCGTCACCATCCCCACCAATGTCCCCGTCGTCCGCGACGACTTCAACGACGTCGTATATCTCTCCGCGAAGGACAAGTGGTCGGCGATCGTCGAGGAGATCCGCGCGATGCACGACCTCGGCCGGCCCGTCCTCGTCGGGACGACCAGCGTCGAGAAGTCCGAGACGCTCGCGCAGATGCTCGCCAAGGCGCACCAGATCAAGCACGAAGTCCTCAACGCCAAGCAGCACGAGCGCGAGGCCCACATCATCGAGAACGCCGGGACGCTCGGCGCCGTGATGATCGCCACCAACATGGCCGGTCGCGGGACCGACATCAAACTCGGCAAGATCACGCGCGAGGCTCTTCTCGAACACTGGCTCCGCCGCGGGATCGCGCCGCGCGACCTCACCGTCGAAGCCACGGACGACGAACTCCGCGAGAAGATCTACCGCAAGATCGCCCCGAAAACACTGGAAATCACCAAGCAGGACGCCGAGGCCGCGCCGTTCGCCGATCTCGAACTCCGCCTGCTGCGCCACTGGGCGTACGAGTTCACCTGGCTCGACGACAAGAAGATCGAACGCATGGACGCTGGCGCCCTGCGCGACGCACTCGACGCGCACGGCAGGTTCTCGCTGCACCGCCTGCGCTGGTTTTCGAGCATCGAGGACATGGGCGGGCTGCACGTCATCGGCACGGAACGCCACGAGTCACGCCGGATCGACAACCAGTTGCGCGGCCGGGCGGGTCGCCAGGGCGATCACGGCTCCACACGTTTCTTCGTCTCACTCGAAGATGACCTAATGAAGATGTTCGCCGGCGAGACCACGCTGCGAATCCTCTCGCGCCTCGGCATGAAGGAAGGCGACGCCATCGAGCACCCCATGCTCACCAAAAGCGTCGAACGCGCCCAGCGCAAAGTCGAGGAACGCAACTTCCAGTGGCGCAAAACGATCCTCGAATACGACGAGATCATGGAGCACCAGCGCCGTGTGTTCTACGGGCAGCGCCAGCGCGCCCTCGAAGGCCGCAACATCAAAGGCCTTATCTTCGAGCACGTCGAGGACGCGGTGTACGACGCCGCGAGCCTGTACCTCGGCAAGGACTACATCGTCGAGCGCGTCGCCGAGCGCGCCAGCGAGATCCTCCGCGCCGCCATCCCCGCCCCGAGCCTCCGCGGCCGGGACCACGAGGACACGATCACCCGCATCCGCGCCCTCGCCAAGGACGAGGCCCGCTCGGTCATCGGCGTCTCGCTCGGCGAGAACCTCCCCGAGTTCGCCGACGACGAAACATTCGACCCGGCGCACCTTATAAACTGGGCCCGCGCGCAGTTCGGCGTGGAACTGACGCCCGACGAGGTGCGCGAATCATCACGCCGGGATCTCGAAGACCGCATCGTCGCCGCGGCCGAGGCGCACGTCGACGAGGCCGACCTCTCCGCGATCGACGAGTTCTTCCAGCCCGACTTCGGCGCCCGGCGTCTGGTCGCGTGGGTCAAAGATAAGTTCGGGACGGACCTCGCGCTCGAGAAGATCACCGCCGCCGAGGAGCCCGAGCACGCCGTGGAAGCGGTCATGGCCGCGGCCCGCGACGCCTACGCCAAGCGCGAGATCGAGCACCCCGTCGACTTCGTCCTCGAAATGACCATGGCGACCATCCAGCAGGCCGGCCCGCAGCAGGCGATGTCGCAACTCGTCGGCTGGGCCAACCGTCGCTACTCGCTCGGGTGGGACGAGTCGAGCGTGCGCACGCGCATGCCGCAACAGATCCGCGAGGAACTCCTCGCCGCGTCGCGCAAGTTCGTCGAATCCGGTCGGCTCGACCAGGAGATCGCCGCTGCGGTCGCGCTCGCGGACGATCTCGACCGCCTCGAAGCGCACGTGCGCGATCGGCTCAGCATCGAAGCCCTGCCCGAGCGGATCAGGCACATGCGCGCGAGCGAGCGCGCCGGCGCTGTCGAAGCGCTCGTCGAAGCCGTGCTCCGCGGCGAGATGGTGCAACTCGAACGCACGATCCTGCTCGAAGTGCTCGACCCCGCGTGGAAAGACCACCTCTACGCGATGGACCAGTTGCGCGACTCGATCGGCTTCCGCTCGTTCAGCCAACTCGACCCGCGCATCGAGTACAAACGCGAAGGCTCGCGCCACTTCGAGCAGTTCCAGAAACAGGTCCGCGAGCGTGTGACGGACTACCTTTTCAAACTGCGTCTGTCGGCGCGCCCGGCGCCGGCGCCGCGCCCCGCCGCGACGCCCGTCGCCGCGGGGCCTGCACAGACTCCGCCGACGCCGGCACAGCAGCCCCAGCAAGCAGCGTCACAACCGACAGCGATTCCGCCCAGGCCCGCCCCGATCCGTCAGTCCGCCGCGGGCGCCGTCGCACGGGCCGCCGGCGCGACGACATTCGCCGGCCCGGGTTTCGATCGTCCCCGACCCGCCGTGACCCCCGCGCCGTCCCCCGCGTCGCAACCCGCTGATCAAGAATCCTCGAATGCGACCGATTCGCCCGACGCGGTGAAAGTCGGCCGCAACGACCCGTGCCCCTGCGGCTCGGGGCAGAAGTATAAAAAATGTTGCGGCGCCCATACCGATCCGACGGCCTGAATCGCCAGCACAACCAACGCAGCCGCCAGAATTCAATAAGGCCAAACTAAGCCAAACCGAGCAGGGCCGAGCGGTGAGCCGGGCCGTCCCCGGCCCGGTCGTTGGTCATCCATCCGAGATAAATACATATAAATCAACCGCAGCGCCCGGGCGAGACGCCCGTGCCACTGTCGCCTCCCCGGCGCTGCGTTGATCTAGTGCAGCCAAACCATTACTCCTCGCCCTCCTCTTGCGCGAGCCAGGGCATGTACCGCTCGTCGATCGGTCGGCGGGGCGTGACAAGTTCCGCCTCGCGCTCGAACTGTTCCAGGTTGTCCCCGAAGAGCGCCTTCGCGGCCGCGGGTGGTATCGCGAGCCTGATCGGAGTCGGACCATCGGGAGTCACTTCATATATGAAAGGCTCGCCGCTGGTCGGGTCGATCGTCGCGTGGGCCGGCGCGGCGTCGAGCAGCGAGTCCGGCCAGCGCCCGTGCTCGGCTCGATACTCCAGCAGATACGTCAGAGCAACCGCGCCGGCGCTGTTCGTTTCGAGCAGGTTATAACTCCGACGGAAGCGGGTGAACACGCTCCCGCTCGCATGAAAAATCGACCATTCCGGCTCTTGCTCCGCCGCGACTGTCGCCGGCAGGCGCCACCACGCGGATAGTTCGTCGAACCGCGCTCGGACCTCCTCGATATTAATACGCAACGGCCGCTCTATGCGGTCGTACCCCGCGCGCACCTCCGCCTGGTATTCCTCGCTCTGTTCGTACCAATCCTCAAAAATCGGCCAGCCGTACGGCGGCGAAGGCGCTGCGATCCGCGCGAGCAACTCGACAAACCCCGCCGAGTCTTCGATGTCCGCCCGACAATGCAACCAGTGCATGAAATCCTCAAGCAGCAGCCGCTCCACTTCCAGCACGTATCTGCGGACCCGGTTCGATTCGAGCCGCAATTCGCGGATGCTCCACCTCGCCCGGCGCGCCTCGTACGCTGGCATGTTGTATTCAACCGCACTCGCGAATAATTCATTCAGAACAGGCCCCTGCACAGACATCCCGACCAGCGCTGGCAGCAGCCCTCCCTCGGTCCCGACGATGCGGCCGATTCTCATACTCCGTTCGAGGCGGTCGCCGGCGCTTTCCCAGTCGCCCGCCGCGGCGTCGCGCCGGAGCATCGCGACATTCATCGCGGCGGCCGTCCGCCGGAACACGCCCAATGCGAGTTCAACCCGGTGCATCAGCGGATCAGCCGTGGCGTCGCCTGCTTGATCACTCAGCCAGTCAGCGTAAGGCGATATAAATTTTTCATGCGCCGCTGCGCTCGCGAGCAACCCATCAAGATCGGCGGCGGCATCCAGCGCGGCCCGGCCCATCGCGTGCCTGGGGTCGTCCCAGTCACCCTCAAGAAGCGAGAACGCAACAGACGTATCATGCATCCGCGGGTGCAGCGTCTCGCGTATCTTGCTCTGATATTCATTCACGGCAGCGTCGAGTTCCTCGAGCGCCGCCGAGGCTTCCGGCGTCCAATATTTGTTGGCTCCGGTCAGGCGATCTATTTCCCGAGCGTACACCTCCGGCCCGGCCGAGGCGCACTCGGCGATCCTCGTAGCGCCCGCGGATGCACAGCCGATCGTGACCAGAGCCGGCGCCGCGGCTATAGCGACGGCGAGCACGACGCGAACTACACCGAATGCAGTCATGGCGGATTCTCCACAACGCACGGCTGGGGGCGGCCGGCGCCGGGGGATACTCTACAATCCGCCCCTGCATGACGAGCGCACCGAGGGACGACATCTTCTCTCTGCTCCCCGGCCGATTCCTCGTCTTCGAGGGGCTGGACGGGACCGGCAAGACGACGCAGTTCGCGCGGTTCGTAGCGCGGTGCCGGGCCGCCGGGCTTGATGTCTGCGAGGTCCGCGAGCCGGGCGGCACCGCGATCGGCGAACGCGTGCGCGACCTGCTCCTCGACACGCGCTCGACCATGAGCATCCGCTGCGAGATGCTGCTCTACATGGCCAGCCGGGCCCAACTTGTCGAGGAGATGGTCTCGCCCGCGCTCGAGCGGGGCGGCGTGGTCCTCGCCGACCGCTTCGTCACCAGCACATATGCGTATCAGGGCGCGGGCGGGGTCAGCGACGAAGACATCGCAGCCGTTACGCGCGCGGCGTGCGGCGCGGTCCGGCCCGATCTCGTTCTTATATTCGACGTCGACGACGCGACCGCCGAGTCGCGCATGACCGGCGAGCGCGACCGCATCGAGCGTCGCGGCGCCGGGTATCGCGCAGCGGTCCGCGCGCGGTATCTAGAACTCGCCCGCAGCGAGCCGGCGACGCACGCCGTCATCCCCGGCGATGCCGACGCCGACGCCGTCGAGATCTCCGTAATCGAAACCATCGCCGACCGGATGCGCGTCCGCGGCTGACGCGGAGGGGAGCCGTCGCGTGCCCCTGAGAAACCACGACCGCGACCCCGACAACCCGCACGACGCGCGCCGGGCGGGAGACGCGCGGCCCGCGATCGCGGCGTGGCTGTGCGTCGCCGGCGGGCTGCTCATGTCCGACAACGCGGCGGGCGTCGGCGCGGGCGCTTGGTTCATAGCATCGCTGATCGCTGCGCTGTCGGCGTTCACGCTCGGTTTGATGTGGCGGCGGCGGGCGTCGCTCGGCGCGCTCGGGATCGCGGCGGTGCTCGCTGCGGCGGGCTATCACAACATGCGCATATTCGACCATCCCGTGTGGGTAGGCGGGGACGCGGGTCGGACGATCATCGCCGCTGAGGGCGTGATTCTCGAGCACCCTAGAGCGGTCGCGCCGGGCGCCGGGTTTTTCGCAAGATTTCTTCCGCTCCCGCCGGTGACGCGCACGGCGATCCGCGCGGATCGCGTCATCGACGCCGCGGGCGCCCGCGAGGCGTCGTTCGTTTTCAACGTCCGTGTGTCCGAGGCGGTGGACGGCTTGCGCGCCGGGGACCGCGTTCGAATAGAAGGTTTTTTTCTGCCCGTCGGCGCGCCGATGAATCCCGGCGGCGCCGACCCCCGGAAGTACGCGGCGCAGACGAACACCGCCGGGACGCTGCTGATTCCGACAGGCGATAACATTACTACTCTAGCGTCAGAGCCTGGAGTGATCGCGTCGGCCCGGGGGCTGTTCCGCCGCGTGCGCGCCGACGCGCGGGCGGGAGCGCGCGAACGTCTCGAAGCGGCTCTCGGCGATTCTCAAAGCGCGGCCGACGGCGTGGGGGCGCTGCTCGCCGCGCTCCTGCTCGGGGCGCGCGACGACGCGGCCCTCGACGACCTCGAAGCCGCGATGATGCGTGTCGGCGTCGGGCACATGCTCGCGGTGAGCGGGCTGCACATGGGCGTGCTGATCTGGCTCGCCGCGGGCATGCTGCGCGTCGGCGGGACGCGGGCGCGGACGGCGGCGGCGCTCCTCGCCGGACTTATACTTCTTTATATGTTCCTTCTACCCGTGCGGACGCCGATCGTCCGCACCGGGATCATGGCGCTCGTGTGGCTCGCGGGGAGCCGGCTGGATCGGCGCCCGCCGCCGCTCGGCCTGCTCGCGTGGGCCGGGGTCGCGGTTCTGCTCTGGCGCCCGCTCGAGTTGTGGTCGCCGGGATATCAACTTAGTTTCGGCATCGTCGCCGCGATCCTCACCATGCCCGCGATCGTCGAACGCCGCTGGCGGCCGATCACGCCGGAACTCGACGCGATGTCGATGCCTCAGCGGGCGCGGTACGGGCTTGAGCGCATGCTCCTCGTCGCGCTGTGCGCCTGGGCCGTCGCGACGCCGGTGATCGCGCTGCACTTCGGCGTGGTCAGCGTGTGGGGCGCCGTCGCGTCGGTTGTATTTTTCCCGTTTCTTGTACTGATTCTCGGGATCGGCGCATGGACCCTGGCGCTCGCTGCGGTCGCGCCCGCGCTCGCTGTGTGGACGGGATCGGTCCTCGGCGCGCTCGGGAGCATCACGGCGTGGCTGGCGCGCGCGATGGACTCGGCGCCGATGAGTTCATTTCACGCGCCGCCGGTCGGGGTGTGGTGGGCGGTCGCCACCGAGGTCGTCGTCGTGCGTCTCTTGATGCGAGGCGTGGACCGGCGCGGGCTGGCGGCGCTCGCGCTCGTCGTCGCGTGGGCGGGATGGATCGGCGTGCGCCCCGGCTTCGACACGAACGCCGTCGCGCTGCGCATTGACACGCTAGCCGTCGGCGACGGCGCCTGCCATGTCATCAGATCCGGCACAGATGTAATGCTCTGGGACGCGGGTTCGCTGTCTCTCGCCGCGGCTGAGCGCGACATACCGCGGGCGATCCGCGCGCTGGGCGTGTGGAGCGTGCCGACGATCGTCCTGAGCCATCCCAATCTCGATCATTACTCAGCGATCCCCGCGCTCGTCCGCCCGCTGGGCGTGCGCGAGGTGATCGTCGAGGCGTCGACGATCGCAGCGGCGCGGGCCGATCCACGCGGGCCGGTCGCGGCGCTGTTCGAATATCTCGCGGAGCGCGGCGTGAACGTGCGCGAAGCCGCCGCGGGCGATGTGATAATGTTCGGCGAGGCGACGCTGCGGTTTCTCCATCCCGAGCGCGGTACGGTGTGGCGCGGCTCGAACGACGCTTCTCTCGTCGGGTTGATCACGACGCCGACCGAAGCGGGCGAGCGTGCCGTGCTGATGACGGGTGACATCGAGGGCGAAGCGATCGACGCGCTGCTGCGATCCGAGCCTGGCTTGCGCGCCGACGCTATCGAGGCGCCGCACCACGGCAGCGCTCGGCCGCGCGCGATCAGATTCGTGGCGGAACTCGACCCGCCGATCGTTGTGCAATCGACAGGCCCGTCGCGCGCCGGCGACGACCGCTGGGATCAGGCCCGCGCCGGCCGAACGTGGCTGACAACCGCGACGGACGGCGCGGTGACATTAGAGGTCGCGCGCGACGGCGCCGTGCGGGCGCGAACTCTTCGCGGCGATCAGCGCAATGTAAGATAAAGCCACAGGCACACGGCGATGAAGACCGTGTTGACGCCGATCCATCCGATGGTGTCGCGCGTCGCGGGGGGCACGCGCAAGAGCGGCGCCGCGAGAGGACGCAGCACTCGCCGCACGATCATGTCGCGGGTTTCCGCGCTCGTAAGCCGATCGAGAGCGACGCGCCACGCGGGACGCGCGTCGTCCGACGCAACGGACTGCGCAGCGGCGGGGGCGGCGTTCGACGACTTGGTTTCGCGCGACGACGCAGCGGTCGCGGCGGCAGCGGCGGGCGCCGACGTGCGCGATTCTTCGTGATCCGGGTCGTCGTCCGCCTCGGCGCCGAGCGCGGATTCGATGACGACAGTCGCGGGATTTATCGGCTCGTCGTCGAAATACTCGGTGTCTTCTTCGAGTGTTTCGGCGGAGTGGTCGGCGCCTCGCGCGACCTCGTCGGGGGTTTCGAAGTCGCCTTCGAGCGCGTCGAGATCGTCTTCGAGCGCCTCGGCCTCGGACTCGATCGCCGCGTCGAGCGAGGCCATGACTCCCGCGCCTTCGCCCGCTTCGATCGGCTTGTGCGCCGACGGCGATTCCGCCACGTCCTGCTCAATAACATGCTCGACGGCCGGCTCGGCGGCTTCATGCGCTTCTTCTGATTCAACCGATTCCGCTGATTCAACTTCGACGGATTCGATCAGGCTCGCGGCTTCGGCGGTGAGGCGCTCCACTTCCGCGGCGAGTTCCGCGACCGCAGCCTCGTCCGATTCGCCGGGCGGCGTGGCCTCGTCCGAAGCCTGCACGCCGATAGCTTCGACCGCGCTGAGCGCGTCGTCGATCAGATCATCCACGGCGCCAGCGACGGCGGCGGCGTCAGCGACTTGCTCGGGGCTTTCATCAAAGTCGGGCGCCTGCGCGATCTCGGGCGGGATCTCGGGCTGGTCCTCGGGCGCCGCGTCGATGGCGGCGTCGGTCATCGCTGAGGGGTCGGCGTGATCGTTGTGGTTGTGGGTGTGATGTTTCTTATGCGCGGGCTTCGCCGATGCGGGCATGGGCGCGGCGGACTCGGAGATGATCGTCTCGCCCGCGCGCTCGATCTCCGACAGCAACGCGCCCGCGTCGCGCTGCAGATCGCTCAGATCGAGCATGTCCGTCTTGTCCTGAAACTGCGGCATCGCGGGCGCGGAGTCCTCCGGCTGGATCATCGACGCTACAACGCGGATACTCAAGCCCGAACCGCCCGGTTTCTCGGACGCGACGCGAGGAACGCCGCTCATGCCACGCCACGCCCTGTTCATACCGGACCTGCCGCTGGAAATCGGCGCGACCCTGACGCTCGCCGGCGATGAGGCCCGTCACGCCGCCCGGGTCAAACGCGTCGCGGTCGGGGACAGCGTCGCGGTTCACGACGGCGCCGGGACGGTAGCGTCGGCGGAAGTCGTCGGCGTCGGGCGCGAGATGGTCGTGATCCTTAGGCGTGTCGAGCGCGTCGAGCCGACGCGCCCGGCGGTCGAGGTGTGGTCGGCGACGCCCAAGGGAGCGCGGCTGGCGGACATGATCGATTCGCTCGCGCAGGTCGGCGCCGAGTCCTGGATCCCGATGCGCACCGAGCGGGCCGGGGCGGATCGGGCGGGCGGGCGACGGGATCGGCTCGAACGTGTCGCCGCGGAGGCGCTCAAGCAGTGCCGACGGGCGTGGATTATGCGCATCGAATCGGCTCGGACATTTCAGGACGCGATCCTTATTAATTCAGCCCGCGCGGGCGAAGCCAGTGGCACGGGCGAAGCCAGTGGCACGGGCGAGGTCAGTGGCACGGGAGAAGTTTCCAGTGGCACGGGCGAGGTCAGTGGCACGGGAGAAGTTTCCAGTGGCACGGGCGTCTCGCCCGTGCGCGACCAGCCCGACGCGCACGTGCGAGACGCCCGTGCCACCAGCAACCACGGCTCAGACGCCCGTGCCACCAGCAACCTCGGCTCAGACGCCCGTGCCACCAGCAACCTCGGCTCAGACGCCCGTGCCACCAGCAATCACGGCTCGGAGAGCCGTGCCACCAGGAGCCTCCACTCGAACAACCACACCGTCGCGGTCGTGCTCGCCGACGCCGCCGGCGAACCTTATCAGCCGACCGGCGCGGCTCGGGTTCGGCTGCTGATCGGGCCCGAGGGCGGTTTCAGTGAGCGCGAGATCGCCTCGGCCCGTGACGCGGGCGCGCGAGTGCATTGCTTCGGCTTGCATACGATGCGCGTCGAACTCGCTGCGCCGATCGCCTGCGCGATCATCATCGACCGCGAGCGTCCCGGCGCCTGACCCCGCCCGCATCCCACGGCGTCGGCCCGGTACAGTGTCAGCCCCCAGCGACGCGATAAGCATGACCACACTGCCCGCCCCGGACATCGACCGCCCGATCCACCCGCCGACGCCGCCGGGCGACTGGTGGTTCGGCAACCTGCTGGGGATGCGCGCGGACCCCTTGAACTACCTCGCCGGCGTGGCCCGCGACTTCGGCGGGATCGTCCGCCTGCGCTTCAAGAAAGATTATGTCTACCTGGTCTCGGAGCCGGACCTCATCAAGGAACTGCTCATCGACCACGGGCAGAAGTATCGCAAAAATACACGTTATAAATTCATGCAGCGTGTGCTCGGGGAGGGATTGCTGCTGTCCGAAGGCGAGGACTGGAAAGCGCAGCGGCGTGTCGCCCAGCCGTTTTTTACTCCCAGGGGCATCAACGAGCGGATCGCGGACACCGCGCGGATCGCCCGCGAGGTCGCCGAGGGCTGGCGGTCGCTCGCGGGGACGGGCGAGCCGCTCGAGACCGAGGCGGCGTTCAGCCGGATGGCGCAGCGACAGGCGCTCGAGTTCATCGTCGGTCCGATGCACGCGGAGTTCGCCTACGCGATCGCGCACGAGATCGAGATCGGCGTGCGGATGTGGCCCGAGCGGCCGCGCGGGAGGCTCGGCGGGCTGAAACCCGCGAACCCCGTCCGCATAGCCAGGCTGAAAAAATCTCTCGACACCACCGATCTGTATTTTTATAAGTTCATCGACCGCTTCCTCGCCGATCCCGACCCCGGCGCCGGGCTGCTGCCCGCGCTCGTCGCGGCGCTCGACGAATCATGGACGCCCGAAGCCAAGCGGCGCCGGCTCCGCGACCAACTCGTCACGCTCTTTCTCGCCGCGTTCGAGACCTCCGCCAGCGGCCTGTGCTGGACGATGTACCTCCTAGACCAGCGCCCCGAAGTGCGCGATCGCGTCTATGAAGAAGTCGATCGTGTGATCGGCTCGCGCGAGCCGACCGCGGACGACCTGCCGAACCTTGAATACACCGACCGGGTTATATCGGAGTCGCTCCGGCTGTACTCGCCGATCCATTCGCTGTCGCGCGTGGCGCTCGAGGACGACACCATCGGCGGGTACACGATCCCCGCCGGCTCGACCGTGATGGTCTCGCTGTACGCGACGCACCGCCTGCCGAAGCACTGGCCGGACCCCGACCGCTTCGACCCGGACCGGTTCCTGCCCGAGCGCAGCGAAGGCCGTCACCGCTACGCGTACATCCCTTTCGCGATCGGCCATCGCAACTGCATCGGCGGCCGGCAGGCGATCGTCAATGCGAAGATAAATATAGCCACGATCGGGCAGCGGTACGTGCTGCGGCTGGCGCCGGGGCATCGCGTCGAGCCGGACGCGCGGACAACCATGCGCCCGAGGTTCGGCATGAAGATGCTCGTCGAAACGCGGTGAGAAGTGCCCGCCCTCGCCGCCGCGCAATGCCAGTGGCACGGGCGTCTCGCCCGTGCGCCGGCTTGGGATCATGGATGAACGCAGAGGAAGACAGAGGAAGATCGAGGAAGATCGAGGAAGACCGAGGAAGACCGAGGAAGATCGGGTAATATAATATATGTCAAATGATTCACGATCGGGCGCTGGGGCGTGGTGAGATCGCGCTACGCCCGCAAAGCCCGCAAAGCCCGCAAAGCCCGGGGATGAAATCCCTGGGCCTCAACCCTCGCGCACGGGCGAGACGCCCGTGCCACTTTGCTCTTGCACCACGGGCGAGACGCCAGTGCCACTGTAGTGTTCTGTCGCGTATGCTGTTGTCGATGGCGGAAGAATCAAACATTGTCGGATCGCCGGACCCGCGGAGCGGGTATGTCTCGCCGTTGGCGTCGCGGAACGCTTCGCGTGAGATGCAGGCGGTGTGGTCGGATCGGCGCCGGTTCGGCCTCTGGCGTCGGCTCTGGCTGGCGCTGGCGGAGGCGGAGGCGGAACTGGGGCTGCCGATCTCGCCCGGGCAGATCGCTCAGTTGCGGGCGCATCTCGACCCGACGGACGCGGAACTCGACGCCGCGGCTGCGCACGAACGTCGGCTTCGGCATGACGTGATGGCGCACGTGCACGCGCTGGGTGACGCCGCCCCCGCCGCCCGGCCGATCATCCATCTCGGCGCGACCAGCCAGTTCGTCAACTGCAACGCCGAGACGATCCTTCAGCGGGACGCGCTCGAACTCGTGTGCGTGAAGGTCGCGCGTGTGATTGATGCGTTCGCGTCGTTCGCCGAGCGGCATCGCGCGTTGCCGACGCTGGCTTTCACGCACTATCAGCCGGCCCAGCCGACGACGGTCGGGCGCCGGGCCGCGGGCTGGGCTTATGACTTGTCGCTGTGCCTGTCGCGGCTGGAGTGGACGCGCGACTCGCTCCGGCTCCGCGGCGCCAAGGGCGCGACCGGGACACAGGCTTCGTTCCTCGCGCTATTCGACGGCGACGCCGCGAAGGTTGAGCGGCTCGACGCGCTCGTGTGCGAGAAACTCGGCTTCGCTGCGGACGGCCGGCACACGCTCACGAACCAGACGTACCCGCGCGTGTGCGACGCGTTCGTGCTGTCCGATCTCGCTGCGACGGCGGGCGTCGTCCACAAGATCTGCAACGATATAAGGTTGCTCTGCAACCGCAAGGAACTCGACGAGCCGTTCGGCGATTCGCAGGTCGGCTCGTCCGCGATGCCTTACAAGCAGAACCCGATGCGCTGCGAGCGCGCGACGGGGCTTGCGCGGTTCGTGATGAGCCTCGCGCACAACGCGCTCGACACCGCGGCGACGCAGTGGCTCGAGCGGACGCTCGACGACTCGGCCAACCGCAGGCTGTCGCTGCCGGAGTCGTTCCTGGCGCTCGACGGGTGCCTGGACCTGGTGCACAACGTGGCGGGCGGGCTGGTCGTGCACGAGGCGGCGGCGCGGGCGAACCTGCTGGCGGAACTGCCGTTCCTCGCGAGCGAGAATCTTATGATGGCGGCGGTGCGGCTCGGGCGCGATCGGCAGGAGGTGCACGAGGCGATCCGGCGTCACGCGCGGGCCGCGGGCGCGAGGGTCAAGGACGAGGGCGCGCCGAACGACCTGCTCGATCGGCTTCGGGGCGAGCCGCTGCTGGCGGGCGTGGACCTGGGTGCGGAACTTGACCCGGCGCGCTATGTGGGCCTGGCGCCGGAACAGGTTGATAAGTTCATGTCGGAGATCGCGACGCCGATCCGTTCGCGCTACGCGGCCCGGCTCGCGCCGGCGCCCGAGCCGAGCGTGTGAGAGATCCCTTCGGGGCGCAGCAGAGGCGCGTACGCGAATGATGACACGTGCGTTCCCGGGTTGGCGCGGCGCTCTGAGCTGAGCGTGAACAGCGCATCCTCCGCAGCGACCACAAAGCGGTTTATAAGCCCAGCGCCGTTCCGCCACCTCACCCCAGCCCTCTCCCGGCGGGAGAGGGGGTCAGCAAACATTGGAACGGGCGTCCCGGTGTGCAATGGAACAGGACAAGCCGTGCGCAAACAGGCGGGCACGGAGGCCCGCCCCACATTATAAAGGATATTGATTTAGAGCGTTTTACGTCATCATGTTCTACGGCGGACGCGCCACCGACTTCGGGGGCTCGGGGCCGAACTCGGTGGCGCGTCGCAGTCGCGGTGTTCGGGTTAAGGGATTTGCGCGGTCCGGGGGGGATCGAGAATATTAGAACGGGATGTCGGCGGTGAAGGTGAAGAGGCGTCTGTCGTCGCCGGGTTCTTTGAGCAGAGGGAAGCCGAAGTCGAAGGCGAGCGGGACCGGGCCGAGGGCGGGGACGCGGATGCGGAGGCCGGCGCCGATGCTCAGGCGGTAGTCCTCGAAGCCGATGTCGTCGAGGACGGTGCCGGAATCGACGAAGCCGACGACGGCGATGACGTCCTGGAAGATGGGGCGGTTGTATTCGACGCCGGCGAAGAATGACCAGTGTCCGCCTTTGGGATCACGTCCTAGTAGTCCGGTGTTGTTGGCGATGCCGCGGGGGCTTACGCCGCGGAAGTCGAAGCCTCGGAAGTTCGAGCCGCCCTGGAAGAAGCGTTCGTAGATGGGGGCGTCGCCGGTCTGGGGGATCCAGCCGGCGTTGAACTGGAAGGAGAGGACGCTGGTTCGTCCCACGGCGTCCTGGGAGACGGGGACGAAGAAGGTGTGCGAAGCGGTGATGCGGTTGAATGTGAAGTCGCCGACGACCTGTTCGAGGTTGATGGTGGTGCGTGAGCCTCGGGTTGGGAAGGTGCGCTCGGCGGGGGGGACGGTTGTGCGGACGAGTCCGACGCCGACGCCGAAGATCGTGTTCTGATCCGCGACTGCGAAGGCGTCGACGGGAGCGTCGGCGTCGATGTCCTGGAGTTGGACGGTGTCGGTGCGGAAGGAGAGGCTGGACTGCCAGCGATCGCCGAAACGCCTGCCGAGGCTGAGTGTGGCGCGGAGTCGTTCCTCGTCGTAATCGTCGAAGAGGCGGTCTCGGAAGGAGCCGTTGACGCTGAGGGAGACGTCGGATTCGAGGAGGTATGGTTCGGTGAGTCCGATGGCGAAGTTGCGGACCTGGGTGCCCGGCGCGATTACAATCTCGAAGGTCTGGCCGGCGCCTCGGAATCGCTGTCGGCTGAGGAATTCGCCGGGGCGTCGCGGGAGGTTGAAGAGATCGAAGTTGCGTTCGGTGATGGCGACCTGGCCGATCAGCCCGGCGTCGGCGCTGACGGCGGCGAGGAATGTTATGGAGCCGGTCTCGGCGTCTTCGATCTCGACGAGGACGTCGCGGTAGCCGGGGTCGCGGGGGTCTTCGGGCTGGAGGGTGATGCGGGCGCCGCCTTCGGGCAGTTGCGGCGACGGGCGGGCGAAGAGGCGTGTCTGCTGGAGCCGGCGGCGCGACTCGTCGAGGGCCTGCACGTCGAGCGGGCGGTCGGGCCAGAACCGGAGTTGCCGGCGTATAACGTTCTGTTTGGTGATGGTGTTGCCCTGGACGACGACTTCGCCGACACGGAAGCGGTCGCCTTCGACGACCTGAAGGACGAGGTCCACGAGGGGGCGGTCGGGGTCGCGGAGTTCCTGCCTGCGGACGTCCGCGTCGACGTAGCCGAGCTGGTTGTATGCGCGGAGGATCGTCTGGGCGGCGACGACGCCGGCGTTGTTGGCGTAGGCGTCGCCGGGCTTTGTGGGGATGAGGCCGATGACCTGCTCGGGGCTGAAGATGGTCGGTGCGTCGGCGCCGTCGAGCCGTACGACGCGGACGCTGCGCAGGCGGTAGCGCGGGCCTTCGTCGATAAGGAATGTTGCGATTGCCTCGCGAGCGCTCGGCGCGACGGTGAGCCTGCGGTCCACGCGCACATCGAGGAAGCCTTCGGATTGATAGAAGCGGACGAGGGCGTTGACGTCGTTGTCGAGTGATTCGTCGTCAAGCCCGCCTCGGCGCAGGAGTGTGGCGGTCTTGGTGCGGACCTGCTGGCGGAGGCGTTCTTCTGGGAACGAGCGTGCGCCTTCGAACCGCAGCGCCATGAGGCGGACTCGTTCGCCCTCGCGGATTCGGAAGAGGACGATGCCGTTGGCGAGTTCGGCTTCGTCGACCTCGACGCGGGCGGTGTGATAGCCGCGAGCGCGGTAGAGATCTTCGAGGCCTCGGCGTGCGCGGTCGATGCGGAAGCGGTCCATCGGGACGCCGGCGACGAGGTTGATGCGGGCGACTTCCTGTGCGAGGTCTTCGTCGGTGATCTGGCGGTTGCCGACGACCTGCACGTCCTGGACGATGGGCGCCTCGCGGGCGGTGAATATGACGCTGACCGATCCGTCGTCGTGCGGCTCGACGGCCGCTTCGACCGTCTCGAACTCGTAGAGCGCGAAAAGCCGACGGATGTCCTCGCTGACGATCGCGGCGTCGAAAGCCTGCCCTTCGACGGTGCGGATCTGATTCCGCGCGAATCTGTCCGAGACGCGCGCCAGGCCTTCGAATCGGACGGCGCGGACCGGGCGCCCGTCGTACGGGGAGAGGCTGGATGTCGGGGACTGCTGCGCGACCGCGGCATGGATCGGCGCGATCGGCGCGGGCGCACAGCACAGGCCCAGCGCGACCGTCGCGGCGGTCGGCCAACCCTTCGCCCGCGCCTCGTTGCGCCCCGCCCATCGCCGGCCTGGCGTGCTGTGGTACACGAAGCGCGGACGATACAGGTCGGTCGTCATGCATACAAGCGGGCGCTTGAACGACGCCCGGGTGTGCGATAGGTTGCCCGGCCCGGCGCGGCGAATCTGCGCGCTGCGGGGAGATCGTCATCGGTCGGCGCCGAGTTGTTCTACGGAGGCACGGATGCCCGCACGTGGTCGCACGCACATATCGCGGAACCGAGCGGGGGCGGGCGCGGAGACCAGGCCGCGCTGGCGTCGGGCCGCGGTGCTGCTGGTCGCGCTCATGAGCACGGCGTTCGCAGCGACGGTCCTCTGGACCTGGATCAACCCCGCGGTGCTGGCTTCGGCGCGGGCTGCGACGCTCGTCGCGCTCCTGGCGCTCTTCGTCCTGCCCGCGGGTGTGACCTGGCTCGACCGCGTAGAACGACGACGGAGATCGGCGTGATCGGAACTATCATCGGGTGATTTTCCGGGTTATATAAGATTGCTACATGGCGCTGAGCGGCGCGGCTCCGGGGTTGCTCGGCTCTCCGAGCCGAGCGGGTACAGCGACGATGGCGCATGGGACACAACAACAATAGACGCACAGCGCCGTTCGCCCCTCACCCCGGCCCTCTCCCGGGGGGAGAGGGGGTATGCAACAGTGGCGCGGGCGCAACCAGTGGCACGGGCGTCTCGCCCGTGCGCGAGCGCTCCAATATTGACTTCCGCAGCGTTCACTTCAGGCGTCATAGGGGCGCGCGTTGAATATCACGAACTATGCCCAGGGATTTCATCCCTGGGCTTTGGGCGCATCGCGCGGTTCGCGCATAGCACCGTTTCCCCCTCACCCCTGCCCTCTCCCGGGGGGAGAGGGGGTATGCAACAGTGGCGCGGGCGCAACCAGTGGCACGGGCGTCTCGCCCGTGCGCGAGCGCTCCAATATTGACTTCCGCAGCGTTCACTTCAGGCGTCATAGGGGCGCGCGTTGAATATCACGAACTATGCCCAGGGATTTCATCCCTGGGCTTTGGGCGCATCGCGCGGTTCGCGCATAGCACCGTTTCCCCCTCACCCCTGCCCTCTCCCGGGGGGAGAGGGGGTATGCAACAGTGGCGCGGGCGCAACCAGTGGCACGGGCGTCTCGCCCGTGCGCGAGCGCTCCAATATTGACTTCCGCAGCGTTCACTTCAGGCGTCATAGGGGCGCGCGTTGAATATCACGAACTATGCCCAGGGATTTCATCCCTGGGCTTTGGGCGCATCGCACGGTTCGCGCATAGCACCGTTCGCCCCTCACCCCGGCCCTCTCCCGGGGGGAGAGGGGGTCGGCGACAGTGGCGCGGGCGCAACCAGTGGCACGGGCGTCTCGCCCGTGCGATGGCGGTGTTGTTACATTACTGCGACTAACGACCGGGCCGGGGACGGCCCGGCTCGGGGCCCGGCTCGGGGCCCGGCTCGGGGACGGTCCGGCTCGGGTCGCGGGGGTTGTCAGTTGTTGTCGCGCGCGAACTCTATGAGCACGGGGACGGTCACGCGGGGCGCCCAGGTGTCGGGGGGGCGGGTCCACCAGGCGCGGTCGGACTCGGCCTCTTCGGGGGTCATGCGCGGGCCTTCGTCTACTTCCTGAAGCCAGGCGCCGAGGGTCGGGGCGTCGGCGGCGGTGAGGACGGCGACGATGTGTTCGAGGGCGGCGGGCGTGGCGAGCACGTCCGCGAGGAGGACGCGCGGGGCGGTTTCGGGGAGCGTGTCGGTGGAGATCCCGCCGACGAGTGATTCGATGGAGCGCCATCGGACGAGGTCGCGGCTGTCGGGCGCCGCGGCGAGGACCGCCCGCTCGACGGCGGCGGGTGAGGCGGACCGGGCGACGACCATGAGCCGACCTTCGAGGGCCAGGGCCGAGGCCCGGTCGGGTGAGACAGCCCCGGCTGGGCCGGCCTGAGCGGAACGGATCAGACGGACGGAGAGGGCGGGCAGCGGCGGGTGGACGACGGCGGTTCCGGCGCCGCCGACACGGGCGGAAACTGATTCGGCGGCGTCGGCGGAGTGGGGGGCTTCGGCGGTGGCGAGAGATCGGGCGGGCTGGGGCTGTGTCGGCGTGGCTTGGGCGAGTGTGGATTGGTCGAGCGGGCTGGTTGATTCTTCGCGGGGGGTGGTTTGGCCGGCGATCGGCGCCGGGGGATGGGTCGGAGTGGTGACGATCAGGCCGACGATCGAGCCGACGCCGACGAGTATCACCGCGGCGATCCCCGCAGCGAGCCGGACGGGCGTGATGCTCAGCCGGCGCGGGCCGGGCTGGTGGAGCCGGCGGGGCGCCGGGCCGAGGAGCGACTCGCGCTCGGCCTGTTCGAACGCCGCGGTGACCATGCCTCGGGGAGAGCGGGACTCGTCCAGCCCGGCGAGGGCGCGGAGGCGGTCGCGGTCAGAACGGGCGTTGCGGGCGAAGTCGCGCGTGGCGGGGTCGGACTCGAACAGGCGGTCGAGCCGGGCGCGGGCCGAGGGCGCCAACGGCTCGCCCTCGATCCAGGCGAGCAGGTCCGATTCGATCGGGGCGGGTTGACGCGGTTTGTCGGGCATGGCGGGAGCGGGCGGGAGCGTGCGGGCTTGCGGACGGGTCAGTCGGCGCGGTCGCGGACAGGGAGCGATTCGACGGCTTCGCGGAGAGCCTGGCGGGCGCGGAAGAGACGGCTTTTGACTGTGCCGACGGGGATCGAGAGTGTCTCGGCGACCTCGCGGTAGTCGAGGCCTCGGACATCGCGGAGGACAAGTATCGAGCGCTGCTCGGCGTCGAGCGTGCGGAAGGCCTGGGCGAGGCGGCCGAGGTCTTCATCCATTTCGACGCGGCCGAGGGGCGACGGTTCCGTCCCGGCCAGGAGATCGCGTCTGGGGATCGAGGCGCCGTCGGGTCCGGGGGCGTGATCGTCGAGCGAGGGGCCTCGGCGGATACGGGACCGCCGCTGATGGCTGATGCAGGCGTTCATGGCGATCCGCGTCATCCAGGTGGTGAACCTGGCCCGGCCGTCAAAGGAGTCGATCGCGCCGATCACGCGGATGAAGGTGTCCTGGGTCAGGTCGCGGGCGGCTTCGGGGTCGCCGACGATACGCATGCAGGTCGCGTAGACCCGGCGTTCGTGGCGGAGGAGGAGTTGCTCCAGGGCGGCCCGCCCGGCGTCGGCGCCTTGCTGCGCAGTGCGGACCAGCGACTCGTCGTCGGGTTCGCCCGCTCGGACTGGATCACGCGATGGGACCATGCTGGGGGTTCGGGCTGGGTGGGGCAGGTTCGGGCCGGGCTTGGGCGGTTCGGAGTCGGCAAAGAGTGCGCGTCGGGTCATCCTATTGACCCAGCCGGGAGGCTGTTCGGATCGGTCGTCGGCGTGGTTGTGGGTGAGCGGCGGGATGCGCGTATTCTCGCTCGGCTCGCTATCATGCCGATCCCGCTCTCGTGGGCGGAGCGCGATCGACGCACGAACCACGTCACGGAGGGCTTACCATGCGCTTGAACAGATGGAGCGTCCCGATTCTCACCGCTGCGCTGATCGCGGCGGGTTCACTTGTCTGGCGCGCCGGGGCCCAGGCCGGCGCGAGCGCCGCCGCCCCCGCCAAGGTAGCCACGGTGGACCTAACCCGCGTCTTCGAAGGGCTCGACGAACGCCTCATCCGCCAGGACGAACTCAAGGCGTACATCGAGCAGCAGAACTCACGCCTGAAGCAGATCGGCTCGCGTCTCGAGCAGGCGGCGGCTGATCTCGAACTGCTCGTCGTCGGGACGCCCGAACGCCGGCGCAAGTCCGAGGAGGTCGTGCGGATGCGCGTCGATCTCGAAGTCGAGGGCCGATTTTCCGAGCAACTCGTCGATCGGCGCAAGGCGGAAGTCTTCGCGGATCTCTTCAAGAAGGTCGAGGCGGCGTCGGGCGTGGTCGCGCGGGCCCAGGGTTTCGATCTGATCCTCAGCGACGATCGCTCGGCCGCTGTCCCGAGCAACTCTGAAGCCGAGACCCAGGCCGTGATGCGCAACCGCCGGGTTCTTTACGCCGGCCCGACAGTCGATCTGACCGACGCGGTGATTCGGCATATGAACAACGCCTGGAACGCGGGTGGATGAACGCCGGCGCATCGCTCGATGTTGAGGCGGACCCCGTCCCGGCCGACGCCCGCGCGGGCCGATCGTGGACCACGGCCCAGGCGGCCGAGGCGCTCGGCGCCGATCTGCGCGGGCCGGGGGACATCCGCCTGTCGCGCCTCGACACGCTCGATCGCGCCGACGCCGGGACTCTCGCCTTCATCCGAGACGACAAGCACGCCCAGCGCTGGGCCTCGAGCGCCGCGGGCGCCGCGATCGTGTCGCGGGGGATCGAAGTGCCCGGTCACGACCCCGAAGCCCGGGCTTTGCTGATAGTTGACGACGCGGATCGCGCTCTGATCGCGCTGCTCGAGACGGTGACCCCGCAGCACGCGGCGCCCGCGGTCGGCGTGCACCCGGCGGCGACGGTCGATCCGACCGCGACGCTCGCGCCGGGCGTCCGTGTCGGCCCGGGAGCGCGCGTCGGCCCGGGTTCGACCGTCGGCGGGGGGACGATCATCCACGCCAACGTGGTTCTCGGCGCCGGGGTCGTCGTCGGCGGAGCGTGCGACATCCGCGCCGGCGTGGTCATCGAGGACCGCTGTCGGCTGGGTGACAGCGTCACGATCCATCCCAACGCGGTCATCGGCGCGGACGGCTTCGGCTACCGCCCGGACCCCGCCGGCAAGGGCCTGATCAAGATCCCCCACGCCGGGCACGTCGAGATCGGCGACGGCGTCGAGATCGGCGCGGGCGCCATGATCGACCGCGGGAAGTTCGGCGCCACGCTCATCGGCGCGGGCGCCAAGATCGACAACCTCGTCCAGATCGCCCACAACTGCAACATCGGCCGGGCCTGCATTATCTGCGGCTCGTGCGGGATCGCCGGCAGCGTCACCGTCGGCGACGGGGCGGTCCTCGGCGGGGGTGTCGGCGTCAAGGACAACATCACCATCGGCGCCGGGGCACAGGTCGGCGCCCGCTCGGGAGTAATGGACGACATCCCCCCGGGCGAGATCTGGGTCGGGTACCCGGCCCGCCCCGCCAAGGAGACCATGCGCATTGTCGCCGCGACCGCCAGACTGCCGAAACTTATGAAACAACTCCGCAGACTCGGAGTCGTCGAGGAGTCGGGCGAAAACTGATGGCCCATGTGACCGTCACCAAACAGCGGACACTCGCCGGCGCCGCGACCATCTCCGGGCGGGGCCTGTTCACCGGCGCCCCCGTCACCGCTACCCTCCGGCCCGCCGATCCCGACACCGGCTTTGTTTTCATACGCACTGACCTCCCCGGCTCAAAGCCCGTCCCGGGCCGGGTCGAGTATGTCGTCCCCCGCCCGCGTCACACCACGCTCAAACGCGGCGAAGCCGTGATCGAAACGACCGAGCACTGCCTGTCCGGCTTAGTCGGGATGGGCGTGGACAACGCGGTCATCGAACTTGACGCTTCGGAACTGCCCTCGGGGGACGGGTCCGCGACGCCGTTCGCCGAGGCCGTCGCCGCTGCGGGTCTGATCGAGCAGGACGCCCCGCGCCGGCCGATCGTCATCACCGAGCCGATCACCGTCCGTGACGGCGACGCGATGATCGCCGCCATGCCCACCGCCGGTGACGGCATGGACCTGCTCTACGACCTCGACTACGGCGAGTCCTCCCCGCTCGGTCGGCAGATCCACGCGTACACGCTCGAGTCCGACACCTACCGCGCCAGGATCGCCCCCGCCCGCACCTTCGCCCTCCAGCACGAGGCCGAGGCCATGCGCGATAAAGGCCTCTTCAAACACGTCTCGCTCAAGGACGCGCTGGTCATCGGCGCCGAGGGACCGATCGAGAACGCCTACCGCTTCGAGGACGAGCCGGTCCGCCACAAACTGCTCGACCTCATCGGCGACCTCGCCCTCGTGGGCCGGCCGATCAAAGGCAGGATCCTCGCGTCGAAGTCCGGGCACGCGCTGAACCATCAACTCGCGCGGGCCTTGGTTGACCTCGGCCGGCAGCCGGTCGAGCGCGACACACGCCTCCCGGCCCCGGCGATGGACATCCGCCAGATAATGCGGCTTCTGCCGCACCGCTACCCGATGGTCCTCGTCGATCGCGTCCTCGAAATGGACGGCGACCGCCGGGCCGTCGGGGTCAAAAACGTCACCATCAATGAACCCTTCTTTCAAGGCCACTACCCGGGCGTCCCCATCATGCCCGGCGTGCTCATCGTCGAAGCGATGAGCCAGCTCTCCGGCCTGATGCTGAGCCAGAAACTCGAACGGACCGGCAAGGTCGCCGTCCTTCTGAGCCTCGACCGTGTCAAGATCCGCCGGCCCGTCGTCCCCGGCGATCAACTCGTCATGGAAGCCGAGGCCACCCGTGCCACCGCCCGCATCGGCGATGTGCAGTGCCGGGCCTTCGTCGCCGGGAAACTGGTGGCCGAAGCCCGGGTACGGTTTATGATGGTGGACGCCGAACAGGACGAGCAGGACTGACCCCCGCCATGCCCACAACAGCCCCCTTCCCGCCCGGCGTGCATCCCACCGCCGTCATAGACCCCTACGCCGTCATCGACCCGTCCGCGACGATCGGCCCGTACGCCGTCGTCGGCCCGAACGTGACGATCGGCCCGCGCACCGTCCTCCACAATCACGCCTGCGTCATGGGTCCGACAACCCTCGGGGAGGACAACATCGTCTATCCCTTCGCGGTCATAGGCGCCGAGCCGCAGGATCTCAAGTTCCACGGCGAGACCACCGCCCTGATCATCGGCGACCGCAACCGGTTCCGCGAGCACGTCACCATCCACCGCGGGACCGAAGTCGGAGGCGGCAAAACACTCATCGGGTCGGACTGCCTCATCATGGTCGGCGCCCACGTCGCGCACGACTGCGTCCTCGAAGATCAGGTCGTCATCGCCAACTCCGTCATGCTCGGCGGGCACTGCCACATCGAGTTCGGCGCCACGATCGCCGGCGGCGCGGGCATCCACCACTTCACAACCGTCGGACAACTCGCCTTCGTCGGCGGCCTCGCCCGCATCACCAAGGACGTGCCCCCGTTCCTCGTCGTCGAAGGCAGCCCCGCCGAGCCTCGCAAGGCCAACACCACCGCGCTAGTCCGTCGCGGCTGGACCCCCGCCGAGGTCGAAGCCCTCCGCTCCGCGTACAAAGCCCTGTTCCGCGGCGACGAACCCATGTCCGTCATGATGCAGCGCCTCCGCGCAGCCCCCGACGCGACGACAGCCGTCATACGCCTGTGCGACTTCCTCGAAAGAATGCAACTCGGCGTCCACGGCCGCTACCGCGAGACCTTCCGCCCAGCCGCGGCGCCGCGACGGTGAACAGCAGCAGCAGGCCTACGGCTTCCGAGCGTGCACGACATACTCGAAGAGTTCCTTCTTCGATGTTCGCTTACGGATCGTCTCGATGCGCACGTCTGCGAAACCCGCATCAGCGAACAACGCGGCATAGATCCGCTCGACAGGCAGCAATGTGTCGTAGAACTTAGAGTTGCCGACGATGTAATGGCATGTCGCGCCGGACGCCAGCACGGATCGGAGACTCAGAATGTGCGCCTTGATGTCGTGAAAGTACTTTCTGACATACGCGCCGAGCAGTTCGTGGCGCTCGCCGATGTCCCGGACGATTATCGAAAACGCTGGGAATGGGATCTCCTCGTGAGGTTCCGGTTCCCACGTCTTGAGCCTGCTCGTGGCGCTCCCCCACGTCCCGCCGATCGCCTCCCAGTCGATATCTCCGGCCGCACGTCCGTCCGCCAGGTGGCCCAGCCAGTACATGTACGGCCGAAGTTCACGTATATAAGACATCCGATTCGGGTACGGCGGGGACGTTATCACAGCGACGCACGGCTCATCGGGGGCGCACCGCGAATCATCCACTCGCCGGGAATCGCCCAGCACCACACGGGCATCCGCTGCGGGGGCATCGTCGGGCAGAGTCGAAGCGATGAACTCGACATCCGCGCGGAAAGCGCGCAGCACAGCCGCCCCGTTGTCCGCCGACACGCCGCCGAGAAGCAAACCGGGCTGCCTGGATTTCTTGAACGACATGGACTGGTGCCCGAACGAAACATTAGCGCAGCCGATCATCGTCCGGCAGAACGCGACGCGAAGCAGATTCACGCGGTGCGCAGGATGCTCTCGTTCCAGCGCCGAGATGGCGGAGTGTAGCGCGCCGAGCGCACGCAGCGCCGCCGCGTCCCACCACTTCTCGATCTGATGGATCGGCGGCGTCCAGCACGGCGCGCCGGGCGCACGCGCCGCTTCGACAACCGCCTCGGCCAGTGATCGGACGACCCGCGCGTCTTCGTCGCTGAACACTGAAAGTTTCAGATTGCCGAACCAGACCAGAAACGGATTGATGTCGATGGCGTGGCAGCGGACGCCCGCCGATGCGCACGCCAGAGGTGTCGTGCCGGTGCCGGAGAACGGCTCAAGCACCATCCCATCTCTGCCGAGATTGGCGAGGATGTCCCGGACCAGGTGCAGCGAGTACGCCGGAGTCAGGCGCAGCCAGCCGTGTCGGCCCTCGGCGACATTCCCGCGAAATGTCAGATTGTCACGCCGCCGCTGCTCCAGCGGAGTTGCGGGTTTAGCAATTGCGCCTCCGAATAGATCCGTCGTCATTTCAGCAAGCCCTCGAGCACCTGTTCCATCTCCGATCGGATCGCCGGTGCACTCCGTTCGAAGAACGCTGCGAGATCATACCCGAGCACTTCGCGACAGAACACATACGTGGAATCGGTCGCGGTTCCGCTGCGCGCGCCACGCAGCAAAAGCCAGCGCGCACGTGCATACCGATCCGCGAGACTCGACGGAATCTGCGTCGAAAGGAGCGCCATCACCGGAAGGTAGCGGTGGGCATAGGCGCTTGATGCATTCGCCACGTCTGCGTTCTGCCGCTTGGCGTCGTTGCTCTTGTACCCCTGCCGAATCTCGAACACACACCCTTCGAGACCTCGGCCTTTCCCGGGCGGAAGGCCCACAACCCCGAGAGCGTCTTCGAGCCATGCCTGGCACCGACTTCCGGCCGCTGGATTGTTGATCGCGCCGATGGGTATCCTTCCATCGAGCGAGAGCTTCCGTGCGTTTCCGCGGACTTTGAGTTCGTACGACCAGGTGGCTTCATCGCTCGAAATACCTAATGAATCTTCAAGGATCCGTTGGAAGAGCCGCTGGCATCCCAGGCCGATCTGGCGGTAGACCGATGTGATCCCGCCCGCTGCACGATGGGCCGCATAAACGAGCGGAGAATCGAGCCCGAACCAGCAATAAAACTCGTCTTCGCCGTAGATTTCACGGAATCGCTCTAACGACACTCCGCCTTGTTCTGTTCGTCCGAACGCCGGTTTATAGTGAAGGCTGATGCGGAGACAATCCAGCACTATTCTCAAATACTGTTCATCGAGCGATTTTTCAGCCGATTGACCAGCGTTGGACGCCGTCGATGCCGTTATCGAGGGTCTTGCGGCGCCTAGATCTCCAGGTTCGGGCTTCTTCGCCATGCTCGGCAAACTACACTGCACGCGGATCGCGGGCAATGGGTGTGGGTGTATAGAAGCGATTTTCGATCGCCGCGATCGGTAGATTCACGTGAAGCGTCACGGCCTCCGCCTCCAGCCGCCGCCTGGCGATCTCGAAGTACGCCGGGTCGAGTTCCACTCCCACGCTGTTTCTGCCCCACGCGGCGCACGCCAGGCTCGTCGTCCCCGTTCCCATGAAGGGGTCGAGCACGCGGTCGCCAACGAATGAGAACATGCGCACCAGCCGTTCGGCAAACTCGACGGGATAAGGCGCCGGGTGTTTCGGGTGCGAGGCGCCCCGGATGTCCGTCCAGATCTGGCGGAACCACTGCTGGTGGTTCTCCGCGCTGACGACGCTGAGCAGCCGGTCGCGCGTCGTGGGCTTGCGGTACCCGCCGGGCTTTCGCTGCATGAGGACGAACTCGATGTCGTTCTTAATGACAGCGTTCGGCTCGTACGGCTTGCCGAGGAAACCGCCGCCGGCGCCGGACACCTCGTAGTTCGCGTTGGCTATCTTGTGCCAGATGATCGGCGAGAGGTTGTCGAACCCGATCGACTTGCAATGCTCCTGTATCGTCGCGTGCAGCGGAACAACCGTATGCCGGCCGTTGTTCTTACGTCTTGACAGGCACACGTCGCCGACGTTGATGATGAGGCGCCCGCCCGGGACGAGCGCGCGGAAGCAGTTCGTCCACACCCGGTCGAGATCCGCGATGAACTCGTCGTAGCCCGCGACGTGGCCCAACTGATCGTCGTGCTCGTTGTAACGTTTGAGCGTCCAGTACGGCGGTGAAGTGACGACGAGGTGCACGGAGTTCGGCTCGAGGGCCGAGGCCGAGCGCGCGTCGCCGAGGATAAGTTCGTGCGACGTCGGCAGGGCGCGAGCGGCGGCTTCGATACGGCTCATGGCGGCGGGATCGCGCGCGATGGTCGGGATCGCGTCGTCGGCGTCGCGGCCGGCGAGAAGATCGCGCAGCAGCGCTTCGTTGGTGTCGATAGATTCGGCAGCGCGAGTCATCGCCGCATCGTAGCCGAATCCTTGTTCACGCCGATGTTTCCGCTCGGTCGGGGATGGTAGTCGCCGTGGTGAAGCCCTCCGCGCAGCCCCCGACGCGACGACAGCCGTCATACGCCTGCGCGACTTCCTCGAACGGATGCAACTCGGCGTCCACGGCCGCTACCGCGAGACCTTCCGCCCAGCCGCGGCGCCGAGACACTGACACCTCTCACGGGGCGAATCTCATCACTTGATGAACCGCAGCCGACCGAAGTCGGGGACCGGGATCGGGCCGAGGTTCTGGTGCGGCGCCGGGAAGTAAACAAAGAAAGCCTTCCCCATCAGCAGGTCGCGGTGGACCACGCCGACACGCTCGCCCGCGAACTCGGCGACCCACGGGTCGACCGAGTCCCACAGGCGCGAATCCCGGCTCGAAGGGCTGTTGTCGCCGCACATATAATATTGCTCGGGTTCGAGCAGCAGGGCCGAGTCCGGCGCCGTCCCGCGGGCGTACCCCCGGTTGGGCCCAGGGGATATGTCCGTACGCCAGTGCAGATCCCGGTCCAGCCCGACGTTGTGCAGCGAGACCGGCGATCCGGTGAAGGACCACGAAACCTGTGTCTCGCGGTAGACGCCGGGCGCCGCCAGCGGCAGGCCGCGCGTCAGGTCCACCCCGTCGCGCAGCGCATGGCGGAGACGCTCCTCGGGCGTCCACTCGTACACGCCGAACGCCGCGCGCCTGCCCCCGACGCGCAGTTCCAGCGACTGATCGACATGTATGAACTCGACGGGGGTGGCCCGGCCCGGGCGTAGCGTCGGCGCCTTGCCCGTCGCGAGCGTGGTCCACGCCGACTCACCGATCGGGCGCATGCGCACCGTCGCGGTCCCGCCTTCGACGACGCCCTGGTATTCGTGCGAACGCGCGAGGATCGTCGCGACCACGCGAAGCCCCTCTGCGTCCGGCTCGACGCCAGCGCGCAGCCGCACGTCCGCGACCGGGAACCGCGCGATCCGACCGTGCCGACCCTCGCGGGTCTGGTTGTAAGGCGTGTCGTCGGTGATCGGCCAGTTCAGCGCGTCCCACACAAGTTCGCCCGGCTCGGCGCCATCCGCGCGATAGACCGGACCCGCGGTGTCCCAACCCTCGCCCGACCAGGGCGCCCGCCAAGGCTCCGTGAACGCAACCCCCGACACCGGCGCATACTCACTCGAAAACACCGGCCACCAGACATCGTTCTGAACCCGCCGGGGCTTGCGCTGAACACGCCACGCTCGATACGTCGGCTCCGACGCGCCCGGCCGACGCGTGAACAGATCCCCGTCCGCGATCAGGATCTCGTCCCCGGGCAGGCCCAGCAGACGCTTTATAAAGTTTTCCTGCGGGTTCTCCGGGTTCTTGAACACTACCACGTCAAACCGTTTCGGCTCGCGGATCGAGTAGAGGTACTTAAGAACGAGGATGCGGTCGCCGGCGCGCAGCGGCACGTCGAAGCGGCGCATCTCCGCGCCCGTGACGGGGTCGCGCACGACGATCGGATCTCCCGAACGCCGGGCGCCTTGCACGGGCAACGGCGCCTGCCGGGCGCTCGACTCGTCGCGCGGGTTGACCGCCCACTCGAACCCGCTCTCGGGCGAGTGGAACCGCATGTGCGCGCCGTTGAGCGTCGGCGCCATCGAACCGGTCGGGATGACGAACGGCTCGATCACGTACGAACGCCCGACCAGCGCCAGCGCGAACGCGATGACGATCGAGATCAGCGTCTCTTTGAGTGAGTCGGGTTCGCGCTGGGTCTGCGTTTCAGTCACGGGGATATGAGGATAACGGCGCCGCTAGGCCGGGACGAACGGTCGAAGCCCGAATGTCCGGGCCTGCCGCCCATCAGCCCCCCGTGGATTCGATGATGTCGTCGTACTGATCCGGCGAGCGCAGGCCGTTCCAGTCCGAGTCTGTCGCCGAGCCGCCGCTCGCGCCGGCCTGCTTGGCCTCGTTGCGAGGCGCGTAGCCGACCACGTTCGCGGATTCGACGCTGAATGCTTTGCCGTTGCCCTCGAACGATCGGCGGAAGTAGACCCGGTCCGCGCCCGCGGAGATCAGCACTATGTCGCCGCGCGCCTGTGTAGGCAGAGGGAGTTCCGACGACGCCGCCTCGGTCGCGAACCGCGGATGCCCGAGCACACCCAGCAGACTCACCAGGCGCCAGTCAACATCGCCCTTGCCGGGGTTTGGCGTGTTCAGCCCGATCGACCCGCCGTTGGACCAGCCGAGCGATGACTCGACCGCCTGCCTGACGCGCCTGCCAGGCTCGCGGTCCAGACCCAGCCCGACGCTCAGCGTGCCGTCGCTGTCGCCGTCGATGAGATTCGCTGTGTCGCCCGACCGCAGATAGCCCGCGTTGGTCGCCCAGTAGAACGACGCCCGGGTTTGCGCAATTTGGTTCGGATTGAAAAACTCAGAAGCGAACGCGTCCGGCGTGCTCGCAGAGCCGGTGACCCCCGGCTGCCTGGGCGGGAGGGTCGCCGAAGTGTCACGCTGCCAGAGCATGATCGGCTGACCGAAATAATCGATCACGTCGGGCATCCCGATGAACGTCCCGTCGGTGTTCTGGCGGTTGATATCGCCATCGCCGCGACCGACCTGCCCGATGATCGGGCCGAGGTGCTCCGCGTCGAGCGACAGGTACGCCCCCGCGTTCGTATCGCCGACCGCAGCGATGTTCACGCGCGCCGTCACCGAGTCGTTGTTGAGATTCATCGGGTCGATGTCGATGAACGAGTTGGTCCCGTTCGGGTCGGTTCCCGACGGCGACTCCGCCACGGTCTGCACCGTCCCCGAGCCGAACGCCAGATCGAGGAGCGCGTTCTCCATCGACGTGAAGCCCGTGATTGTCGGGCGGCCGCCGTTCTCTTCCGATCCGATCTCCTCGATCGGGAAGAAGCCGGGCGCCCGGCCGTTGTCCGCGATGAAGGCGTCGATCGCGACGCGGACGTTGCGCATCAGAGACTGTGTCGAAACCTTCCTTGCTGCCGACCTCGCCCCGCCCAGCGCGGGCAGCAATATCCCCAGCAGGATCGCGATGATCGACACCGTGACCAGCAGTTCAATAAGCGTGAAAGCCCGGCGTGCGGGCCGGGCGCCATCTCGACGGGCCGGCCACGGGTTGCGGCGGGCGGTTTCGGGTGTCGATCGGATCATGCGCGAACCACCTTCCAAGCCTCCGCCGAGATCTTCGACGGCTGGGATATGGTACTCCCCCCGGCTTGCCACGGTTCCCGCACGATCCTCAGCACGAACGTCGGCAGCAGGCACGCAGCCAGCGCACCGGCGGGTCGGCTTCGTCCTCGAAATCGTCCACGCCTTCGATCGGGCTTATCCCGCACGACCCGAGCAGATCGACGAGTTCATCAGGCGCCAGACCCGGGGCGCCCGGCCCGGCCTCGCCCCGCTCGATCACCAGCAGCGCCCCCTTCGGATGGACCAGTTCCGCAGTCCCCGCCGCAGCCTCGGCCCGATCGCCCGGCGTCAGCCACGCCAGCGTGTCCACCAGTGTCACCAGGTCAAACCTGTGACGCCAACGCGTCGGCGGCCGACGCACGTCCGCCACACTGAAACAATCCGCCAGGTCCGGCCTGCGACCGATCGCCAGCGCAACCGCGCGATCCGCAGCGTCGAATCCCGCCACGTCATAACCCCGGCCGGCCAGTTCCGCAGCGTCGTCGCCCAACCCGCACGCCGGCAGCGCCACCCGGCTCCCCGGTCGGATCAGGCAAGGCGCCCGCGTGTTCAGCCACGCTATCAACGCCGGGTGCGGCGAAACATCTACGCCGTCCCCCCCCGGGCGCGACCACGGGAGCACCGACACATCCGCCCCGGCCTCGGCATAGAGCCGATCGAAGTCGTCCAGGCCAAGCCCCGCGAAAGCCCGAACGCCTTTCGATATCCCCGCCGACGGGCCGATGCTCGCTGATTGTCGAGAGAGTGCGGTGCTCACCATGATCAAGCGCCTCCGCGCGACGGGTCACGCCCGAGCGGTCGGCGTCCACGCCGGCCCCGCTGCGGGAGCGCCCGGGATGAATCCGCCGCGCCCCACGCAGGTCCGTCCACAGGCCCGCCGGACGCAGACGACACCGAGACCCACCGATTCAGCCGGGCCACGCTCCATGTCGGCCCGCACCGCTCGATCCCAGCGTCGGCAATACTTCTCCAGAATACCTATCTCGGCGCCGTTCGGCAAGGTGTTTCTCCCGAAATAATCGCACGCGGACGAATAATCCGTAAAACCGGTGCAATCCTGGTATTTTTCCGGTGAATCCGACAGCACGAGCCGCGACAATCGAGCCTCCCCGCCCGCGTCCCCGAACCAAACCATGGGAGCACTCGACATGACCCGAACGATCCGATCCGCCGCGATCGCCGCCGCCGCCGCCGCCGTAGCACTCGCCTCCCCCGCGCTAGCCGGCGTCCGCGATATCCAGATGGTCCGCGTCGATTTCACCACCCAGGTAATCGAAGTCCGGAACCTCGGCGCCTCCGCCCAGCCCCTCAACGGCTTCCGCTTCTGCTCGAACAACTCGAGCGTCACCGCCCGCTACACCGGCGTCACCGGGCTTAACGGCAGAACACTCCAGCCCGGCGAATCACTTTTCGTTCACTTTAATAACGACGCCACCCCCGGCGCGACCGACGCCGTCAACATCGCCGCGCTCGGCGGCGTCGCCGCCCTCCCACTCTCGCCCGCTCCCTACGGCCTCGGCCTCTACTGGACCACCCCGTTCACCACCGGCGCCAACCAGGCCGACTACATCCAGTGGACCGACCGACCCAACCTCTCAGACCCCGGCAACCTCTCCGCCGACCTCCGCGCAACCGCAGCCGTCGCCGGCGGAACATGGACCGCTGCCAACGCCTGGATCATGACCCAGATCGACTCGCTCCGCATAACTCTCGACGACCTCACCGGCGCCGAACTCCACAGCCCCGCCGACTACTCCGTCGAGAACCCCGCCGCAGCGCCCAGCCCGGATATTAACAGCGACGGCGTAGTCAACGGCACGGACCTCCTCATCCTCCTCAACGAGTTCGGCGGCCCCGGCTCCGCCGACCTTAATAACGACGGAACCGTCAACGGCACGGACCTGCTGATCCTCCTCAACGCCTTCGGCGCATCCGGCTGACGCGCACGTCTTGGACCAGTGGCACGAAAGATTTGCACCCGATCGACCCGGAGACAAAACTGACACATGCTGAAATGCGAGCTGGTATACCAGCAATTGCGAGGTATTATGGAAGATGATTGTCCCCGAAGCGCCCAACTGTGACAGGAGGGATCAGATGAATTCTGCACGCACGGTCGCAATTCTCGCCGTACTTCTCGCTACGACGTGCACGAATAGCGCTATCGCCCAAGACCACGCGGTTCCGATTATCGGGAACACAAGCCCGAACGGTTCTGCTGTGAAGGTTGGTGCTGTCTCCACTCAGGATGGCGGCTTCAAATCGATGGAGACAGAGGCCTTCTGCGAACCGGGCTGGGTTCCCATGTTCGGCCAACGCCCGGGAACCAACGGTGTCGTTTATTCCGCGATCACATTCGACGACGGAACGGGCCCCGCTCTGTTCGTCGCTGGAGACTTCACAATCGCCGGCGGAGTAGTCGCTAACCACATCGCAAAGTGGGACGGCGTCAGATGGTCAGCGGTGGGTACAGGCTTTGACTTTCCGGCGCGATCACTGGTCGTGTTCGATGACGGTTCGGGCGCGTCGCTTTACGCGGCAGGATCCTTTACTTTAGCTGGTGGGGCGCCGGCTAATCATTTCTCGAAGTGGGACGGCGCCGAGTGGGTTCCGCTCGCCGGCGACATCAACGGCTTCGTATCAACGATGGAAGTGTTCGACGACGGGAATGGGCCTGCTTTGTATGCCGGCGGAGATTTGGCGATCGACGGGGGAGTTCACGCGAATCGTGTAGTGCGATGGGATGGCGATGCTTGGGTTGCTCTGGGGGCTACGTTCAACGGGCGGATCCACGATCTGGAAGTATTCGATGATGGAAAGGGCGCGGCTCTCTATGTAGGAGGCGATTTTTCTACTGTCGGCGGAGTATTGGCGCGACGCCTTGCGAAATGGAGCGATGATGCGTGGATCGAAGTCGGCGGCGGAGTTAGCTCCGGCGACATCGAAACCTTCATCCGAACCCTCGCAGTCTTCGAGGACGGCGCTGGCGGCCATGCGCTTTACGCGGCGGGTTCATTTAATGTCGCGGGCGCCGCACCCGCCAAAAATATAGCTTCCTGGGACGGACAATCATGGGCGACTCTGTCGGGAGGACTTCGTATGAGTAATGACATCACAATATTCGGTGTCCGTAATCTTAAGGTTATTAAGGATGATAGTGGAGCATCCCTCTACGCGGGCGGTTTATTTAACGTCGCGGGGACCGTGCCTGTGTCAAATATCGCAAAATGGGACGGCGCATCGTGGTCCGGCGTAGGCGTCGGCCTAAGTCAAACAGTTACCGCGGTAGCAGTATATGAAACTACCGAATCAACAACGCCGGTGATGTTCGGCGGATTCACTCAAGTCGAAGACGTACGCGTCAATGGCGCTGTTCAGTGGAGTGGATCTAAGTGGATTCCGTTGGGGACCGGGATGAATTCATCGGTCACAGCGCTGTTTGTGTCCGATGACGCTGAAGGGCCATCGCTGTACGTCGGGGGATGGTTCACATCAGCGGAGGGGCTGACGGGCAACAAACTTGTCGCGCCAAATTACATAGTTCAACGGGATGGCGACGACTGGAAGCCGCTGGGCAAAGGGATGAACAGCACAGTTTTTGCTATGGAAATGTTCGATGACGGAACAGGCCCCTCTCTGTACGCGGGCGGGTCGTTCACACGCGCCGGCGATTCGCCCGCGAATCACATTGCGAAGTGGGACGGCGCGCGGTGGAGTCCGCTCGGTTCCGGTCTGAACGGCGCCGTCTTCTCGATGGCCGTCTTCGATGATGGCAATGGGCCGGCGCTCTATGTCGGAGGGAGTTTTTTTCTCGCGGGAGGCAGCGGCGCGGTTCTGATGGCGAAGTGGAACGGGTCTTCTTGGTCGCCGGTCGGTGGAGGGCTGGCAATAGATGGGTTTGTGTCCGCACTCGAAGTCTACGACGACGGCACGGGATCTTCACTGTATGCAGCAGGGCGGTTCAGCCGCGCTGGAATTCTGCCCGCGAGCAACATCGCAAAGTGGGATGGCGTCTCGTGGTCCCCGCTCGGCGCGGGTGTTAACGGCCAAATATCTGATCTCATTGTCTACGACGACGGCACTGGCCCCGTATTGATCGCCAGCGGAGGATTTACAAGCGCTGGAGGTGTCGCCGCACAAAACATCGCAAAATGGAACGGTGCATCATGGTTTCCGCTCGGATCGGGTGTCAACGGCTTCGCCGGCCCAATGGAAGAATTCGACGATGGCTCCGGCTCAGCCCTTTATGTTGCAGGTGGAAATGTCGCGAATCGCATCGTCCGGTGGAACGGGTCTGAGTGGTCGACCTTATCTACAGGATTATCCGGTAGAGTCGATGCGATAGTAAATTATACTATTGGCAGCCGCAGTTCTCTGCTGGCTGGCGGTGAGTTCATCGCCTCTGCTGCCGGAGATTCCTTCCTCTCACTCTACAAGGGCTGCGCCGGCGTGGAACCGCCCGCCCCCAGCCCCGACATCAACAGCGACGGCGTAGTCAACGGCACGGACCTCCTCATACTCCTCAACGAGTTCGGCGGCCCCGGCTCCGCCGACCTTAATAACGACGGAACCGTCAACGGCACGGACCTCCTCATCCTCCTCAACGCCTTCGGCACGTCCGGCTGAAGCCCCGCCACGGCTCCGGTTTTCCTGAGCATGCTTCAGACACGAACCGGCCCGACGCCGGCGGGCGCCGGACCGCGGTCGGCTGAATCAAAATTAGTTTTCGCACGCGCGGGCGGGGCGTTCGCGCCGCTTCATTCGCACGGGCGGGACGCCCGTGCCACTATTAGTCCTACACGGGCGGGACGCCCGTGCCACTATTAGTCCTACACGGGCGGGACGCCCGTGCCACTTTTCTTTGACCTACACGGGCGGGACGCCCGTGCCACTTTTCTTTGACCTACACGGGCGGGACGCCCGTGCCACTGGGGGGGGGGAGGGGAGGGGAGGTCAGGCGCGGGCGAGGGTGGGGCTGACGCTGCGGAGGTGGTTCATGGCGGCCTGCATGTTCCGGCCGGGGCAGAGCGTGGGCGTCAGTTCGCGGTGTGTGCGGATCGCGTTGAGCGGCACGCGGTAGGCGCGCATGCGGTCGGCGAGGAAGAGTTCGAGTGTGGCGAGTTGCGGGTTGGTGGGGCGTTGGTGCTCGAAGTTGCCGAGGTTGAGGATGCCGAGGTTGCTGGGGTTGTTGTCGCGGACGTGGGCGCCCTGGTACGCGAGGGGCCGGCCTTGCCAGACCTGGCCGAAGGGGTCGATGATAAAGTGATATCCGATGTCGCCCCAGCCTTCGGATTGGTGTGCCCGGCGGATGAGGTCGATGCGACCGGCGGCGTCGCGGGAGGAGGCGATCTGGGCGGGCGCCATGCCGTCGTGGTGGACGGTGATGCGCGAGACGCCGGTGAGGCGGTTCATTCTGGCGGGGATGGGGTCGCCGGTGGCCCAGGCGGAGCGCGGGAGGACGGACATCGAGGGTGTCGGCGTCGGGTCGGCGGGGATCGGCTGGGAGGGCTGGTAGGCGGGCCGATCTGCGACGGCGGGGCGGTCGGCGGGGCGGTCGAGGCCGGGCCAGTTGGGGCTGACGCCGGTGGATCTGCGGTTCGGGCGGGCGCAGCCCGGGATCAACGCCGCGACGCCGGCGACCAGGCCGAGGGCAAGCAGCCGTCTGCGGTCGCAGGGTTGCAGGAAGCGGGTTGGAGTCGGGTCAGGCATGAGGCACTGGGCACTGGGCACTGGTGATAGGTATCGGAATGATTGTGTTTAGGGCTGTAATGGGATTGTTCAGGCGAGTGTTTTGAAGATCGGGCCGTCGGATTGTGCGGGCCGGGCGTTGGCGTCGGGGTTGAGTTCATTGATTTTTCGGGCGTAGCGGGGGAGGTACCCGCGTTCGGTGTTGGTGTGCCCGGCAAGGAGAATAGAGCAGCCCCGGGCGAGGGCCGCGAGTGCCTCGTGGTGGCGCATCTCGCCGGTGACGAAGAGGGTGCACCCGTCGGCGATGGCGGGTTCGAGCAGGTCGGCGCCGGCGCCGGGACAGATGCCGACGCGCTCGACTGGGTTGTCACTGACGGCGGCGAGTTTGACCGCGTCCACGCCTAGGTTTGTGCGAAGCCGACGGGCGAGATCGGCGGGGGATGCAGGATGGTCGAGCGTCAGTCGTCGCCCGGCGCCGACGTCCCGGCGGGGCTTGGGTTCGAGTTTGTATATGTCGAACGCCGGCTCTTCATAAGGATGGAATCGGCGGAGCATCTCGACCGCCAGGGGGAGCGACCGCTCGGGGCAGACGATCTCCAGGCGGGCCTCGTTCACGGTTTCGAGCCGACCGGTGGAGCCGACCGCGGGGTTGGCGGTGTCGGGCGCGAAGAACGTGCCTACACCCGGGACGGTGAAGGAGCACTGGCGGTACTCGCCGATCTGCCCGGCGCCTACGGACGAGAGGGCGTCGCGGAGGGGTTCCACCGCGTCGGGCGGGACGAACGTGACGATCTTGTGCGTCTGAAGAGGGTCCGGGCGGGAGGCGGGGATAAGGGCTCTGCGGTCGCCGAGGTCGCGACGGGTCTGACCGTCGTCCGCGAGCATGTCGCAGAGCCAGTCGGTGACGCCGTCGGGAGCAGCGTCGAGGGCCGTGTGCGGGCTGTAGACCGCGACGCCCGCCCGGAGCAGCCGGAGGAGGAGGTCGCCCTTGGGCTGAGCGGGTGTCAGGCGGTTGACGGGCTGCCAGATCGGGGGGTGATAGGCGACGAGACAGGTGGAGCCGAGGGTCAGGGCTTCGGCGACGACCGCGGGCGTGAGGTCGATGGTCAGCAGCACCGGGCCGGCGACGGGGCCGGCGGGGTCGCCGATAATCAGCCCGGCGTTGTCCCAAGGCTCGGCGAGTCGGCGCGGGGCGATTCGCTCGAGCGCCGAGACGAGTTCTCCGATGGTCATGCGGTCGGCTCCGTCGTTGGCGGGGCGGGATCGGGTTCGGCGTACACTCTACGGCGTTAGTCGGTCCGACCGATCACGACCGGACAGGAGGCAGCGTTGGCGACAGGGACGAAGCCGCGAGATGGATCCGAACCGGCGGCGGACCGGGCCAAGTCGCCCAAGCGGGCCGGGGTCACCAGTTACGTCCTCGACACCAACGTGCTGCTGCACAACCCCGAGGCGATGTTCTTCTTCAAGGAAGACAACGTCGTCATCCCCCTCGCCGTCGTCGAGGAACTCGACCGCTTCAAGCGCGGCAACGACGACCTGGCCCGCAACGCCCGGCAGTGCATCCGTCGGCTCGACGCCCTCCGCAAGAAGGGCCGGCTCAATGAGGGCGTCCGCTGGGGTGATGAAAGATTTGATAAGAACGGGCTGATCCGGATCGACACCACCGAAACGGACCGGCCGGCGATCCTCGTCGACGGCGGCGCCGACAACCGGATCATCGCCGTGGCCTACGACCTGCACACGCGGGGCGTGCCCGTCGTCTTCATCTCGAAGGACATGAACGCCCGCATCAAAAGCGACGCGCTCGGCGTCCCGACCGAGGACTTCGAAGCCCAGAAAGTCGACACGGATCGGCTATACGCGGGCTTCATCTCGCTCGACGTCGCGGGCGAGTTGATCGACGAGCTGTACGACCAGCGCATGCTGCCCGTGGAGAAGTTGAAGCCTTATCTCGAAGTTGAGGAAGAAGGCGAGCGGTTCGAACGCTCGGTGCACGCGAATCAGTTCGTCGTGCTGCGCGACGCGCAGGACGAATCGCACTCGGGTCTGGCGCGAAGGCTTGCGGACACGGAGCACCTGATCCCGGTCACGGCGTCGCGCAGGCCGACCTTCGGCGTGCTGGCGCGTAACACCGAGCAGACCATGGCGCTCGACCTTCTGCTCGACGACGACCTCCGGCTCGTCACGCTGACCGGCGGCCCGGGCGCGGGCAAGACGCTGCTGGCCCTCGCCGCCGGGATGAGCAAGGTCTTCAAGGAAGAACGGTTCGACAAACTGCTGGTGGCGAGGCCGATCATGCCGATGGGCCGGGACATCGGCTACCTGCCGGGCGAGAAGGAGGAGAAACTCGCCGCGTGGATGCAGCCGATCTTTGATAATCTTGAATATCTGCTGTCCACACGCGGGGCGCCCGGGCAGGAGGCGCAGTCGCGGACCGTCGAGCAGCGGCTCGAGGCGTTGCTCGCCGACGGGCGGCTGGTGCTCGAAGCGCTGACTTACATCCGGGGCAGGTCGATCCCGCATGTCTTCATGATCGTCGACGAGGCCCAGAACCTCACGCCTCACGAGGTCAAGACGATCATCAGCCGGGCGGGCGAGGGGACCAAGATCGTGCTCACCGGCGACATCGAGCAGATCGACAACCCCTACCTGGATATGTCGAGCAACGGGCTGTCGTACTCGGTCGAACGCATGAAAGGCGTCGGCCTCGCGGGACACGTGACCATGCGCAAGAGCGAACGGTCGGAACTCGCGTCCCTGGCGGCGGCAAGGCTGTAAACAGGGCGAAAGCCGGATTCTATATGATTGTGTGGCGCTCATATGGCGAGCCGGCGGCTCCATATACGCGCCAGACTTTCATATGGAGTGATCCCTCCTCGGCATCAACCGTACATTGACCTGTTCCGGAACGACTGAGCGAGCCAGGTGAAAGGGCGGGACTGTGGATCGAGATGAACAACTCAACGACCCCTGGCTGCTCGCCGCCTGGCCCGGGATGGGCGGGGTCGCGGTGATCGCTGCCGCGCACCTGGCGCGGGCCCTCGACATGGACGAGGCCCACGAACTCCCCGCGGAGGACTTCTTCGAGGTCAGGCAGGTGGACGTGCACGCCGGGCTGGCCTCGGCGGGCAGGCTCCCACGGAGCGTCTTCTTCGAGTGGCGCAACCCGGGCGACGGGCGCGATCTTCTTGTGTTCCTCGGCGAGGCCCAGCCCGAACACGGCGGCGCCGCCATGTGCCGGGCCATCATGGCCTACGCGCAGAGCCGGGGCGTGACGCGCGTCGTCACGCTCGCGTCGCTGGCGACGCAACTCGACCCCAACGACCCCGCCGGGCTGCACGCGGTGGCGACGCACGATTCTGTGCTCGAGGATCTGCGTAGGCTTGAAGTCACGCCGCTCGAAGAAGGGCAGATCGGCGGGCTTAACGGCGTGCTGCTCGCGGTGTCGGCGGCCGCCGGGATCGAGGCGCAGTGCGTCATGGCGGAGATACCTTACTTCGCCGCCGGGGCGCCTAACCCCAAAGCCGCGCGGGCGGCGCTCGAGGTCTTCTGCGCCCAGGCCGGGATCGAGGTTGACACCCGAGAACTGAAAGAACAAGGCGAGCACGTCGATGCGCAGCTCGCGGCTCTACTGGAACGGCTCAAAGAGGCGGCCGGCGCCGAGCACGAGGAAGAGCCCGAGTTCCCGACCGCCATCGAAGAACCTGCCGAGAAACGCGAGACCCTCGGCTACGCGGCCAGACAGAAAATCGAACGCCTCTTCGACGAGGCCAAACGCGACAAAGCCCAGGCCTTCCGCCTGAAGGAAGAACTCGACCGCCTCGGCGTCTTCAAACAATATGAGGACCGGTTCCTCGATCTGTTCCGTCGCGCGGAATAACGGGTGAACGCAGAGCAAGACAGAGGAAGACAGAGGCACGCGAGAGCAGGAAAGGTATCTTCACGCGAGCAAAATAATACATAATGTGGATTTCGGTTCGCACTTTCCAAGCCCAGGGATGAAATCCCTGGGCTTTGTGCGCGATTAGTGCGAATCGGGCTCGGCGCGACGCTCCGTGCCTGGGGTTGTTCCCGGGACTAGAGATGTGCGGACGGTAAGTGGAGCCGATCGGGATCGAACCGACGACCTCTTGCATGCCATGCAAGCGCTCTCCCAGCTGAGCTACGGCCCCATGTTGTCCCCGCCCGTCGCCGACAGGCGGGAACGATCACGATAGCCGGGCGCCGGGCGGGGTCAAGGCGGGGCTATTGTGTGCCGTTCGGGCGCCGGTCGGACGCGGGCGGGATCAACTTGGCGAAACGCCGAACCCTCCATGACGAATACTTCAGACGCGCCAAGCGCGAGGGCTATCTCGCCCGCTCGGCCTACAAACTCCTCGAGATCCAGGAACGCAAGCGCGTGCTCCGCAAGGGCGATCGCGTCCTGGACCTCGGCTGTGCCCCGGGGTCGTGGCTCCAGGTCGCAGCAGAGATCGTCGGGCCGGGCGGCAAAGTGGTCGGGGTCGATCTGACACCCGTGCGGGGGGAGTTCGGGCCTAACGTGCGAACGATGCAGGCGGACGCGTTCGAGGTCGAGCCTGGCGACCTGCTGCCCGCGGGCGGACGGTTCGACGTGCTGCTGTCGGACATGGCGCCCGCGACGGCGGGGGACGTCAGCGACCACTTCCGCAGCGTCGAACTCTGTGAACGCGTCCTCGAACTCGCGCCCGGCCTGCTCAAACCGGGCGGGAACGTGGTCGTGAAGGTCTTCGAGGGCGAGGCCTACCCGGCCCTGCTCCGACGCGCGAGCCGCATGTTCCGCGAGTGCAAGGGATACAAACCCCGGGCGACCCGCGAGGCCTCGCGCGAGATGTACATCATCGGGCTTGGCGCTCGAACCGGGGACGCGATCGACGGGGACAATCTGCATTGAACCCCCGGCGGCGTGCCGGGGTACAAGTCGGCGGGTGGCGCGGGTCGGCGGCGGACGCTGCGAGGTCGGAATCAAAAGGAGAAGACGAATGAAGGCACGGATGAAACTAAGAACGATCGGCGGCCGAGCCGGGCTGATCTAGGCTGCCGCGATCGCACTCGCCGCCGGGACGCTCATCGACGCGAGCGCCCAGCAGCAGGCAGCGATCAACGGGACCGGCAGCGTCGATCAGGTCGCCGCGACGCCCGCGACGCCCGCGGCGCCCCCGGCGCCCGCGGCCAGGTCGAAACCAGACTTCCCCGACTTCGACAAGGTCGCCGACGGGCTGACCGAGGTCGTCTCGATCGCCGACGGCGAGAAGCCGTGGTACGAACTCCACACCGACCGCGAGACCGGCCGGCTGCTGGCGGTCCTGCCGCGGAACTACGACGGCAGACTCCTGATGATCGCCGCGACCGTCGCCGGCGGCGACGAGCAGGCCGGCGTCATGGGCCCCACCTGGTACGGGTACTGGAAAAAGATCGGCAAGGACCAACTCGCCTTCATGCAGCCGAACTTCATCAACCGCAGCACCGGCGACGACGCGACCAAACGCAGCGTCGAGAGCCTCTACACCGAGACCATGCTCCTCAGCGCCCCGATCGTCTCGATGAAGAACGGCGTGCCGGTGATCGACCTCCAGAAGATGCTCCTCGGAGACATGTCCAACGTCCCCAGCGCCTTCGGCGGGTACGGGCCGACGGTCCGCGGCGTCAACGCCCGGCTCGCGTCCCTGGAAAAGGCCAAAGCCTTCCCGCAGAACTTCGAGGTCGCCTACCGCGTCCCCGATCGCGCGGGGCGGATGCTGACCCTGCACTGGTCGTTCCGCGACCTGCCCCAGAACAAATCTTACAAACCCAGGCTCGGCGACGACCGCGTCGGCTATTTCAATGTCTATTACAACGAGATGGGCGAGCCGGGGACGGACCAGCCGTTCCGCAGGCTCATCACCCGCTGGCAGATCGAGAAGGCGGACCCGAAGCGCGCGATCAGCCCGCCGAAGCAGCCGCTGGTCTGGCACATCGAGCACACGACGCCGATTCGCTACCGCCGATACGTGCGCGAGGGCATCCTCGCGTGGAACAAGGCATTCGAGGCGATCGGGATCTACGGCGCCCTCGAGGTCTATCAGCAGGACGCCGACACCGGCGCCCACATGGACAAAGACCCCGAGGACGCGCGGTACAACTTCTTCCGCTGGAACACCAGCAACCAGGGATACGCCATCGGCCCGAGCCGCTGGGATCCGCGAACGGGTCAGATCGTCGACGCGGACGTGGTCTGGCACGCCGGGCTGACGAACGCGGTGATCAACGCTTTTTATAAGAACATCACCGAGTCCGTGGCGATGTCGGGCATGACGCCCGAGACCCTCGCCTGGCTCGACGAGCACCCGGAGTGGGATCCGCGCGTGCGGCTTGCGCCCCCGGCTGTTCGCGGCCGGCTTCTCGCGGAACGCCGTGACGCAATCGAGCGGGGCGAGCGCGCCGATCACGCCGCCAGCGAGCGCGCTTACCTCGAAGAGTTCGACGGCGTGTCGTGCAGGATCGGCGAGATGATGGCGCTGAACATCGCGCTCTACTCCGCCGCTCTCGACGGCGGGCTGGTCGCGGCGCCCGGCGGGGACATGATGGACGGCGTGCCCGAGGAGTTCCTCGGCCCCATGATCCGCTACATCTCCGCCCACGAGGTCGGGCACTGCCTCGGCCTGCAACATAACTTCGGCGCGTCGACCATACGCACGCTCGACGAGATCAACGCCGCCGGACCGGACGAGCCGCTCTTCGGCTCCGTCATGGAATACGCCGCCGCCAACGTCGCGGCGCCCGGACGCGAGCAAGGCCCGTTCACTTCCCCGGGCGTCGGACCCTACGACATGTGGGCGATCGCGTTCGGCTACGGCGACGAGAAGGACCGCGACAAGATCCTCGCGCAGGTCAGCAACCCCGACCACATCTTCCTCAGCCCGTACGCGACCATCGGGCCGGACCCGCGGGCGCAGACGTGGGATCTCGGCGCCGACCCGCTCGAGTTCGCCGAGCAGCGGCTCGAAATCGTCACCGAACTCCGCAAGAAGATCGTCGATGACCTCGTCAAGGACGGCGATTCCTGGATGAAAGCCCGGCAGCGCTACAACGTGCTGCTCGGGACGCACGTGCAGGCCGCCGTCGTCGCGGCGCGATGGGTCGGCGGCGCCTACACCAACTGGGACCGCAAGGGCGATCCCGGCGATCGCGCCCCGATCGAGGACGTCCCCGCGGAAACGCAGCGACGCGCGCTCAAGATGGTCATCGACAACACCTTCTACGACGACGCTTTCGGGCTGACCCCCGAGATGCTCCGCCACTTCGGGCTTCAGTACTGGCCCGACCAGCCCGGCTTCAACGCGGTGCTCGACGACCCGATCTACTCCGTGCACGACACGGTCGCCGGGGTGCAGGCGGCGTCGCTGACCTTTCTTATGAACCCGACGACGCTCCGCCGCGTCTACGACAACGAGTTCCGCACCGCGGGCGAAGAGAACCCGATCACCCTCGCGGAGGTGTTCGATACGATCTCGGATTCGATCTGGTCGGAACTGACCGAGCCGAGCCGGGGTCGGCATTCCGCGACCAATCCCAAGATCTCGAGTCTGCGCCGCAACCTCCAGCGCGAGCACCTCGAACGGCTCATCGACCTCGCGCTCATCCGCGACGCTTCCAGCCCGGCGCACCGCACCATCGCGAACCTGAGCCGGATGAAACTCCAGGAACTCGCGGGCGATCTCCGCACGATGGCGTCCAACGCTTCGATCGACGACTACACCAAGGCGCACTGCATGGACTGCGAGGGCAGGATCGCCAAGGCGCTCGACGGGGTCTACCTATATCGGCGTTGATCCGATCGCCTGGTAAGTGCTGAGTATCAGAGGCCGGCCCTTCGGGGTCGGCCTTTTCTTTGACCGGGGTTGAGGTTCACGCCGCGCCGGCCGATGATGCGGTCGGCGTTGGAACACGGAGGCGCCGACGTGGGAGAGACTTCCTATCCGAGAGACAAGATCGAGACGCATCTCCTCGAAGGCGTCCACCCGCTCGGCGCCGAACTGCTGCGCGAGCGCGGGTACACCGTCCGCGAGCACGCGCACGCGCCGACGGGCGACGATCTCGACGCGATCCTCGAAGCCGCGCACATGCTGGGCATCCGCTCGCGGACGCGGATCACCGCGGAACTCCTCGACCGTGCGCCCCGGCTGTGGGCGATCGGGTGCTTCTGCATCGGGACGAACCAGGTCGATCTCGCCGCCGCTGCAGCGCGAGGCGTGGTCGTCTTCAACGCGCCCTTCGCCAACACGCGCAGCGTCGCAGAGGTCACGATCGCCGAGGTCATCGCGCTGAGCCGGCGCCTGTGCGATCGGTCCGCGGCTCTGCACGCCGGACACTGGGTGAAGTCCAGCGCGGGGGCGCACGAGGTCCGCGGCAGGACGCTCGGCGTCGTCGGGTACGGGCGCATCGGGTCGCAGGTGTCGGTCCTCGCCGAGGCGCTCGGGATGCGCGTGATCTATTACGACCCGGCGCCGGCGCTCGCGCTCGGGAACGCACAGCGGGCGCGGTCGCTCGAAGAAGTCCTCGCCGCGGCGGACGTGGTCTCGCTGCATGTGCCCGAGACGGATCGCACCAGGAATATGATCGGCGCCCGCGAGATCGAATATATGAAAACCGGATCGCTGCTTATTAATAACGCGCGCGGGTCGGTGGTGGATCTCGAAGCGCTCGCGTCGGCGTTGCGGTCGGGCCGGCTCGGGGGCGCAGCGATCGACGTGTACCCCGATGAACCAGCCGAGAGCGACGCGCCTTTCGCGTGCCCGCTCGCCGGATTGCCGAACGTGATTCTCACGCCGCACGTCGGCGGGAGCACCGCTGAGGCGCAGCGGGCGATCGCCGAGGACGCCGCGGGCAAGATGCTCCGGTTCATGGAGAACGGCTCGACGCTGGGCGCCGTCAACGTGCCCGAGGTCGATCTGCCGATGCTCCACGCCGAGCACGACCGGATACTCCACTTCCATCGCAACGTCCCGGGCGTGCTGGGGAAGATCAACTCCGCGATCGGTGAGACGGGCGCGAACATCGCGGCGGAATACCTGCAATCGGACGCACGCCACAGCTATGTGATTCTCGATGTCGATCGCGGGCGGGATCTCGAGGTCCGCGACCGCCTCGCCGCAATCCCGGAGACGATCCGCGCGCGGACTATCCGCTGATTCTTCACCGCAGAGGAGCAGAGGGCGCAGAGCAGTGGCACGGGCGTCCCGCCCGTGCGTAAACAAAGTCAGTGGCACGGGCGTCCCGCCCGTGCGTCGAGAATAAACATAATCGCGCGAGGCCGTCCGAACAGCCGTCACGCGCAGGAAATAGCATTTATCTCCCGGCGCTCTCCGCGACCGCTGCGTTCACACCATCTTCGCGGCAGGCGCGTCTCAGTTCGCCCCCATCTCGTCGTACACGGCGCCGAAGGATCGCGCCTGCATCTGCGGGAAGCCGAAGTCGGCGAACTCGTCGATCTTCATCGCGACGGCCTCGTCCCGGCTCATCCCTTTCTTATGCGCCTCGGCCATCTTCTCGCGGAGGATCTGGAAGTAGCGTTTCTGCCCTTCGAGCGCGGCCCGGGCGCCGATCTCGCCGTGACCCGGGACGACGGTCGTCCCCGCGTCGCACAGCGCGAGCATCGCGTCGCAGTTGGCGATCCAGCCCAGCGTCGTCGCGCCCGCGTTCATGTCGATGAACGGGTGGAGTCTGTTGAAGCACATGTCCCCGGCGTGGATGAGGTTAAGTTGCGGGATGCGGACGATCAGGTCGTTGTCCGTGTGGGCCGGGCCGACGTGGCGGAGAACAATTGTAAAATCGCCGACTCGGACCTCGCGTTCGTCCGTGACGAGTTCGGTCGGCGCGAAGTGATCCGCCTTGAGATTCGAGGACTCGGCGAACAGGCCCCGGATGTCCGCGGCGATCGCTTCGCCGGCGGCTTTGTCGTGGGCCTGATCCTGGTAGCGGCTGATCATCCCGTCGCGGGCCTGGTCCCCGGCGCCGGTGATCTGGGTGACGGTGCGGGCGAAGGAATCGACGACGCGGGGCTTGCCGTTGGCGTGGGCGTAGAGCGGTGTGTCGCGGGTGAAGGCGTGGTTGCCCCCGGTGTGGTCGCCGTGGTGGTGGGTGTTGACCACCGCGGCGAGGGCGCCGGCCTGCTCTATCGCCTCTCGGCGGAGGGTCGGACCCAGGCCGAAGTTCTTGCAGTCGATGAGCGCGGCGTGCCCGCGGCTCGCCACGAGCAACGCGTTGCCGCCACCGCCCAGACCCGCCCAGACCCCGTCGCTCAGTTTCTTCCACTCGAAGAACGTCCCCGCGCGAAGCCCCGCTAGGAGCCGAACGGGGATGGCGGCGGCGGCGGCAGCGGCGATCGCGGCGCCGGTGAACTCGCGTCTGGTCAGTCGCATGATTCGTCTCCTTATGCCGACCCCCGGCACACACCGGCGCCCGGTCGGCGTCAACGTTGTACCAGCCGGGGGCCGATCGGTGGCCGGGGGCCCCCGCGGGGGGAGGACAAGGTCTGTCGCGGTAAAGCCCAGGGATTTCGTCCCTGGGCTTCGGGATCGAGCGTTCTTCGGGCTGCTGGCTAGAATCCCCGTCCGCCGGGCGCCGGCGTCAGCAAAGGAACTCTCCGGATGAAAGCGATCGACCTCAAGCCCGGGATGGCAATCACCCTCGACGGGCAACTCTATTCCGTCGTCAAGACCGAGCACGTCAAGCCCGGCAAGGGTCCGGCGTACGCCCAGCTCAAACTAAAGAACCTCATCACCGGCTCGCACATCGAGAAGCGGCTCGGGTCCAGCGACAACGTAGACGCCGCCACGCTCGACCGCCGCGACAGCGAGTTTCTCTACGACGAGTCCGACGGCGCCGTGTTCATGGACACCGAGACGTACGACCAGTTCACGCTCAGCCACGACACCCTCGGCGACGACCGCCTGTACCTCGTCCCCAACCTCCGCATCACAATCCAGTTCCACAACGGGAACCCGGTCAGTTTCGAACTGCCCGGCTCGGTCGAGATGAAAGTCGTCGAGACCCCGCCCGGAATCAAGGGCGCGACCGTCACAAACCAACTCAAAGAAGCAACGCTCGAGACCGGCCTCAAGACCCGCGTCCCCGCGTTCATCAACGAGGGCGAGATCATCAAAGTTTCGACATCCACCGGCGAATACCAGTCCCGCGCGTGAATTGTCTCAGGATAGATCATAAAGCCCAGGGATTTATCCCTGGGCACTCCCAGTGTGTGAATTGAGCAGCCCATGGCCGACGTCGTCATAGATCGAATCGACCCGAAGGACGTCGCGACCATTCTGCATATTAACAACCAGGTGTTCCGTCCCGAGCGCGAGGCGGCTTTCTTCGAGCGTCGCCTGAAGAACCGCGTCAACCCGCTGGTGCTGATCGCGCGGATCGGGCCGGACCCGGTGGGCTTCTTCATCGGGATGGAACTCAAGCCCAGCGTGTTCTTCGCCTGGCTCGTGGGGGTGATGCCCGACGCGAGGCGCATGGGGATCGCGTCGCAACTCATGCGGGCCGCGGGCGACTGGGCCCGCGATCACGGGTACCGCTCGATCCGCTTCGAGTGCACGAACCGCCATCGCGGGATGACGCACTTCGGCATCGCGGAGAACTACGACATCATCGGCATCCGCTGGGACGGCGACCGCGGCGAGAACCTGCTGATATTCGAGCAGCCGCTCGTAGCGGGGCCGGCGGACGAGTAACACCTAGTCCGGGACGGGTGCTCCCGGCTACAGGCTCGCGCGGCGTGTCCATGTGGCGCCGGTGGGGCCGTCTTTGATCTCGACTCCCATCGCGGCGAGCCGGTCGCGGATCGCGTCCGAGCGGGCGAAGTCCTTGTTCATCCTCGCCTCGGCTCGCTCGGCGATGAGCGATTCGATCTCGGCTGTGTCGTCGGCGGCGGTCGGAGCCTGGCTCGCGGCGGGTCGGCTGAGGACGCCGAGCGCATCGTCGATCGTGAGCAGCAGCCCGCCGTCGTCGGCGGTCGGCGCCGGGGTGTCGTTGATCCACTTGTTAATTACGCCGAGCGCGCCGGCGATATTAAGATCATCGTCCATCATCGCGGCGAAGGCGCGGGCGACCGGGGCGTCGAGATAAGACGGGCGGGATGCCCGTCCATCCGACGCTTCGCACGGCTCGGAGAGCCGTGCCATCCCGGAAGCTTCCAGAAACCTTCGCCAGCGTTCGACCATGCGGGCCGAGTCGCGCAGGCCCTGCTCGGTGAAGTTCGCGTTCGAGCGGTAGTGTGTTTTTATAAGTTCCAGGCGTATCGCGGCCGGCTCGAAGCCCTTGCCGACCAGGTCGCGGATGGTGAAGAAGTTGCCCTTGCTTTTGGACATCTTCTCGCCTTCGACGAATAGGTGCCTGGGGTGGAACCAGTATCGGGCGAAGGCGGGCAGTCCGGTGGCGCCGCGGGACTGCGCGAGCTCGCACTCGTGGTGCGGGAAGATGTTGTCCTCGCCGCCGGAGTGGATGTCGATCACATCGCCCAGGCGCCGGCGCGCCATCGCCGAGCACTCGATGTGCCAGCCGGGGTAGCCTTCGCTGATCGGCACGTCCCTGCCGAGGACCGCGGTCGGATCCCAGCGCATGAGGTGCGCGGGGTCGGGCTTCCAGAGCATGAAGTCGGCCGGATGCTTCTTATAAGATTGGTTATCATCGGAGACTCGCCCGCCGGCGCCGGCGCGGAGACGTTCGATGGTGTTCCCCGAGAGGGCGCCGTAGTCGGGGAAGGATTGCACGTCGTAATAGACCACGCCGTCGGACGCGATATACGCGTGCCCGCGTCCGACGAGTTCGAGGATCATCTCGAGCATCTCGCGGATAACGCCGGTGGGCCGGGGCATGAGCGTGGGGTCGCGGTCGGCGTCATCGACGACCTTGAGGCCGAGCAGCCGGGCGTCGTCGAGAAAGGCGCGTGCATAGAAGTCCGCGATGGCGCGAGGGTCGCGCGGGTCGATGTCGGCGCCGGGGGGCAGCGCGCCGGATTTCTTGGCTTCGAGCAGGCGTTTCTGCGCCGCCTGCATTTTGTCTTCCCCGGCGCCGTCGGCCTGGTCGTCGTCCGTCATGTGGCCGACGTCGGTGAGGTTCATTACATGGGTGACGCGGTACCCGACGCCGAGTGTCGGCTCGCCCGTAGCGGGGTCAACGATCGCGCACATCGGCGATTCCAGCCAGCGCCGGAGCACGTCCGCAGCGAGGAACGATCGAAAGTTACCTATGTGCGCGTAGTCGTAAACGGTCGGCCCGCAGGTGTAGAACGAGACCTCCCCGGACCGCAGCGGCGCGAACCTCTCGACCCGGCCGGTCAGCGTGTTGTGAAACGCCAGAGACATGCCGGAAAGCGTAGCAGCGGTTGTGTCGGAGTGAGAAACAACACACAAAGCCGAGGGATGCACCCCTGGGCGTCGGTAATGGAAAGAATTGTGATTCGACAGGCTTGAAAGATGCGCCCGCCGACGCCGGCGGTCCGATGATGGTGTCGCCATGCCCGACCTTGCGCTCGACGCTGCCCGACGATCGTTCCTGACGTGGATCCGCGTCGAGTGCGGCCTGGCGGCGAACACCATCGACGCATACGGACTCGACCTCCGCGGGCTGCTCGCGTTTCTCGACGCCCGGGGGATCACCACGGTCGCTGCCGTCGCGCCCAGAGATCTGACGGAGTTCCTCGTCGCTGAGAAGGTCGAGCGGGGCCAATCCGCGTCGAGCATCACACGCCGACTCGCGACGGTCCGGGTTTTTTTCAGGTATCTGACGGGCGAGGGCGCAATCGAGGAAAACCCGGCGGACTGGCTCGAACGCCCGACGCAATGGCGCCGACTGCCCGGCGTGCTCTCACCGAAACAGATGGTGAAACTTCTCGCTGCGCCCGGGCCGGACCAGGACTCGCCGAACGTGCCGCAGTTGTGGCTGCGCGATCGGGCGATGCTAGAACTTATGTATGCGTCCGGGCTGCGGGCGTCGGAGGTCGGGACGCTCGGCGTAGAGAGCCTGCACCTCGACGTGGGACTCGTCCGCGTCTTGGGAAAAGGCGACAAAGAACGGCTCGTCCCGATGCACGCAGCGGCGATCGCCGCCGTCGGGCGATACCTCAGCGAATGCCGACCCGGGTTGGTCCGCGAGGACGGGCGCGATAAAGGGCGATTGCTGCTGTCACGCACCGGCCGGCCGCTCGAACGCGTCGCGGTCTGGCAGATCGTCAAGAGGCAGGCGGCCCGGGCCGGTCTTAAGAACGTCCACCCGCACACGCTGCGGCACTCCTTCGCCACACACCTGCTGACCGGGGGCGCCGACCTCCGCCTCGTGCAGGATCTCCTCGGCCATGCCGACATCTCGACGACCCAGATCTACACCCACGTCGACCGCAGCCGCCTGAAGGACGTTCACAAGACCTACCACCCACGCGGCTGACACGCGCCTCAGATCGGCCGGCGCAGGCTGTCCCCCGCGATCGGGCGTCCGATCGGGCGTTCGTCCTCAGGGGTGATCCGCGCCAGCGGCGGCGCCGGGGCCGCGGGGGGAGTCTCGCCCATCGCACGATTCAGCGCGCCCACCGATCGCGGCGCGTTCGTCGCTCCGACCTTGATCGACGACATCTCACGCCTGAGTTTATCGTCGAGTTCGCTCACGCTGGTGGCGATCACGCCTTGCTCGACCCCCGCGTGAAAACGCATCACGACGAGCGCAGCAGCGGCGAGCACGACGATCGGCGCCAGCAGCGCAGAGCCGAAGAACGTTGTTCCCCCCGGCGCGTCCGGCGAACCCGCGCGCAAGGCCCCGCTCGAAGCGGTCAGCCATTCATAACTCGGCAGCGCGCCCCGGAACGGGACGCCCGGCAGCATCGCCGAGATCGGCAGACATAAGAACGCGATCACGATCGACCACGTCGCCGCGCCGACGGCTCGCTCCACCCCGGGCACGCTCGCGCCGCCCGCGATCACTACGCCTTGGAGCATCAGGATCATCATCACCAACGCGCCCACCGTCCCCAGCGATCGCGCCAGCCCGCTCGTCGCGGCGAGCCAGCCGTCGTTGCGGCTTGGAACACGGTTGGCGTCCGCGGTCACAGTCGCGGGCGCCGGCTCGGGCTTCGCAGCAGGATCGGCGCCGACGGCGGAGCCTTTGCCAGTCAGCGATCGCGCCCCGCCGGCGTTGCTCTGAACCACGCGGAGTTCGCGAGTCCGCCCCGTGTCCTCAAGCGTCGTCCATCGCACGTCCGTGTAATGCACGAACCCGAAAACAAACATCTGAAGAACCATCGCCAGCACAACCGCCAGGCCAGCCGCGGCGACGCCGAGACGCAAGTGCTGGAGCGCCGCGGAAACGTGTGGTTTTGGGGTGAACGCCACGGGCGGCCTCCCGGCTGGTCGATGCGATGCGGGCGCACCGACGCCCGCCGGCGCGCTATCGGTCGAATTCGTCCCCCGGTGAAGCGCGATCGACACTTATTTCGAGCCGCGCACCGCCGGGACACGCGGGATACACTGCCCGATCCCGGCCCGGGGCGACTCCGCCCGGCCGAATCAGACGAACCGAACGCCGAAAGGCGACCTCGATGCCCACCGGTCCGACCACGCAGACCTATCCCGACCTCGACGCGCTCGACGCGGGCCTGATCCGCGCCGTGATCGCGGGCGAGGCTCGGCTCACCGGCGAGCAGGCCCTCGGCATCTACCGCCGCGCCCCGCTCTTCGAACTCGGCCGCTGGGCCGACGCCCGCTGCCGAACCGTCCACGGCGACCAACTCCGCACATATGTCATCGACCGAAATATTAATTACACCAATGTCTGCACGGCAAAATGCACCTTCTGTGCCTTCCGCCGCGACGGCGACGAGCACGACGCGTACACGCTCGACCCGGCGCGGATCTACGACAAGGTCGCCGAACTCCAGGCCGCGGGCGGGACGCAGATCCTCATGCAAGGCGGGATGAACCCGGCGCTCCCGCTCGAGTGGTACACCGATCTGCTGCGAGGCCTGAAATCGAGATTCCCGGGCGTGCACGTGCACGCCTTCAGCCCGCCGGAGTTCATCGAGTTCGTCAACTTCTTCGATCCGCCCGGCGCCACGCTCGAAGATAAACTAAGATTCGTTATGACCCGGCTGCGCGACGCGGGGCTGGACTCCGTGCCCGGCGGCGGCGGGGAGATCTTCGCCCGGCCCGTCCGGCGCAAGATCGGGCTTGGAAAGTGCGACGCAGAGGCCTGGCTTACCGTCATGGCCGTCGCGCACGAACTCGGCATGTTCACCAGCGCGACGATGATGTTCGGCCACATCGAAGGCGTCGCCGACCGCATCCATCACATGCTGATGGTGCGCGACCGGCAGGACCGGGCGCTCGCCGGCGGGGACGCCGGGTCTGAGCGTAGCGAAGGCCCGGGTGGTCATTATGTCTCCTTCATTTCCTGGCCGTTCCAGCGCGAGAACACGCCGCTGGGTCGGCTGCGCGAGTGGGGGGAATGCGCGGGCGAACTCGGCGAGCCGTTCCCCGGCGACGCCGTCGCCACGCTCGCCGGCGACGGCGATCCAAAGGCCAATCCCGAGTTCGGCCGGCGGCTGCGCATGGCCGGCGCGACCGATTATCTACGCACGCAGGCGCTGTCCCGGCTCGTGCTTGATAATATTTATTCAATCGGCGCGTCGTGGGTGACCATGGGGCCCCACATCGGGCAGGTCGCGCTGGCCTTCGGCGCCAACGACATGGGGTCGGTGATGATGGAGGAGAACGTCGTCTCCGCAGCGGGGACCACGTACTGCCTGGACGAGGCCGTGATCTGCCGCCTGATCCGGGGCGCCGGCTTCATCCCCGCCCAACGCAACAATACATATGATGTGCTCCGGGTCCACGACGCGCCGGGCGCCCCGGACCTCGCTGTCGCCGACTGGTCCGAGCACCGCGTCAAGCGCCTGCACGTCGAGACACAAAGCCCGGACGCCAAGCGCGTCGCGCTGAGCGTCTCCGCCGACGCCTGACGCACGGCATATTACAGATCAAACGACAGTGGCGCGGGCGTCCCGCCCGTGGATAAACAAAGTCAGTGGCGCGGGCGTCCCGCCCGTGCGCAATACACTCGCACACAATAGTACATAAAATTCAAAGCCTGTGCGCAACGATCTCATTGATCAATGCGCGAACATCTGCGCCCGCTGCGCCTCTGCGGTGAATCATCCCCGCGCGTTGAGCCTGGCGAGCGCGTCATCGTGCATGAGGCCGTTGCTCGCGACGAAGACCGGCGCGTTGAGGTCGAACCCGCCGGCGAGGTCCGTGAACCGGCCGCCGGCCTCTTCGATGATGACCTTGAACGGCGCGATGTCCCACGGCTTGACGCCGGACTCGATCCAGATCTCGACCTCGCCGCGCGCCACTAGGAGCCCGCCTTCGAGGTCGCTCCCGGCCATGCAGTAATCGGCGATCTTCGATAGTTCCACCGCGGGCCGGCCCGCGGGCGTGTCGAGCAATCGCGCGAGCGAGCCGACGGCGATATTGGATCCGCGCCAGTCGGCGACGCCCGAGACGCGGACGGGTTCGCCGTTGCGGAACGAGCCGGCGCCTCGCGCAGCGGTGTAGACCTCGCCGAGCGTCGCCAGAGCCGCGGCGCCGACGACGATCTCATTATTATATTCGAGCGCGACCAGCGGCCCCCAGAACCGCATCCCCCGCGCGAAGCGATGTGTCCCGTCGAGCGGATCGACGATCCAGCGCGCGTCGGGCCGGCCCGCATGGGCGCCCGTCTCCTCTGTGAGGATCGAGTGATCGGGGAAAGCGTCGCGTATTACATCCAGGATCGCGCGTTCCGCGGCCTCGTCCGCTGCGGTCACCAGCGAGCCGTCCGGCTTGCGTGTCGTGTCGATCCCAGGTTTGAAGAACGGCAGCGACGCGACGCACGCGGCGCGCACAGCACGCTCGGCGACACTCATAGCACGGCTGAGGTCGATGTCTGAAGTCGGCATCGACGGATCGTAGCCTCGACGCGCTCCGGCGATCCGGTCACGCGGCGGCGATCGCGGCGTCGATCAGGGCCGCGGGGATGTCGCGGTTCTTCCTCGCGACGATCGCGACGTAATGCAGCGATTCGCCGGCGACGCTCAGACGGTGCCGGTAGCGGCGGTAGGCGTGCGGGCGGATGACCTCGTGGTGGTTCATCTCGTGGATCAGCCGGGCGAAGCCGGTCTCGTCGCGGCGCGAGAGGAATGTTTCTTTCACATTAAACGCGATCCAGCCGCCGTCCTCGACGAGGTTGAAAGCCGAGGCGAACGCGTCGGGCGGGATGTCGCCGAAGCCCAACGCCGCGACCGTGACGAGGCAGTTCAGGCGTTCGCGCGCGAGGGCATCGACGATCGGCGCCGGGAGATCGGTGAAATCCTCGACGTGGTATCGGTCGTAGATGCCCGGGCGGTCGCGGTCGGCGGCCTCGGCGGCTTCGGGGATGATGTCCGCACCGATCAGCCGCTGCACTCCGATCCGGCGCAGTTCCTCACCGACCATCCCGTTGCCGGCGCCGAGATCGAGGACGCGCAGTTCCGTCGGGCGCGTGTCGGACTCGCGCAGCACATCGCCGAGAAGCCCGACGACCCGCTGGGGCGACTGGCATCGCAGGGCCTGATCAAAGATTTTCTCATATAAGCCGGGGACCGTGTAAATATCGGCGTAATCATGGAAACGGACCCTGCGCCAGGCGCCGCGGTCCCAGACCTCGCAGAACTCCTCGTCCTGATCGACGCGTCCGTCGAGGTCGGGGAGGCGGAAGACGGGGTCGCGGTCTTCGTCGAGCGTGGAAATGACAGCGTGCGTGGCGTCGCGTTCGCGGGTGGGCATGATGCTCCCGGGGGTGAGAGGATGAACGGTGTGTGATCCCGGCCTCGCCGACCCGGCTGCGCTCGGGCGGTTCACCCACGCGCGACGCCGACGGACCCCGATGAGTTCATGCTGCGCGGAGATGCGCGCGATGTCAAGCGCAAAGTTGGAAAACGCTCTTTCCGGGCGGGAATCGGTGGCTTTTTGCTGTGATAACGCGTGCGATCGAGATATTCGGGGAGAAACCCCTTTGAGTCGCTGCGCTCAGGTCAGGTGTCTTGAGCACGGGCGGGGCCCGGCGCCGAGGCGAAGATTTCTTCTGTACGAGCGATCAGCCCCGTGGGCCGGCGGCGCGGACGGCGTCGGGCATCTCGAACTTCTGATCGTTGGCGCGGAATCGGGCGGCGAGGTCGCGGGCTTTGGCGTCGTAGGCGGCTTTATCTTCCCAGGTGTCGCGCGGGTTTAGGACATTCCCCGGCACGCCCGGTACGCTAGTGGGGATTGGCAGCCCGAATACGGGGTCGGGCTTGCAGCCGTTGCGTGCGAGCGAGCCGTCGAGGATGGCGGTGACCATCGCGCGGGTGTAGGCGAGTTTGAATCGCGTGCCGACGCCGTACGGCCCGCCGGTCCATCCGGTGTTGAGGAGCCAGACTCGGGCGCTGTGCTTCTTGATCCGTTCCGCGAGCAACTCGGCGTAAACGGCAGGCGGGCGCGGCAGGAACGGGCCGCCGAAGCACGGGCTGAAGTTGGGGATCGGCTCGGTGACGCCGGCCTCGGTTCCCGCGAGTTTCGAGGTGTACCCGTTGATGAAGTAGTACATCGCCTGTTCGGGCGACAGGCATGAGACGGGCGGGAGCACGCCGAAAGCGTCGGCGGTGAGGAATATAACATTCTTCGGATGGCCCGCGACGGAGGGGATGCGGGCGTTGGCGATGTATTCGACGGGGTAGGTGGCGCGGGTGTTCTCGGTGATGGAGCCGTCGTGGTAGTCGGGGTCGCGTGTGGCGTCGTCGAGGGCGACGTTTTCGAGGACTGAGCCGAAGCGGATGGCGTCGTAGATCATCGGTTCGGTGTCGCGCGTGAGGTTGATGCACTTCGCGTAGCACCCGCCCTCGAAGTTGAACACGCCGTCGGGCGACCAGCCGTGCTCGTCGTCGCCGACGAGGTCGCGGCGGGGGTCGGCCGAGAGCGTTGTCTTGCCGGTCCCCGACAGCCCGAAGAAGAGGGCGACGTTGTCGGGGTCGTCCTGATCTACGTTAGCCGAGCAGTGCATCGGGAAGACGCCGGCGTCGGGCATGTCGTAGTTCATCGCGTAAAACAGCGATTTTTTGATTTCGCCGGCGTACTCGGTGCCGAAGATCACGACCGTGCGCTTGGTGAGCGACTGGGCGATTACGATGGGGGAGTTAAGGCCGAGTTTCTTTTGTTCTGCGTCGGTGAGTTTGTGGGCGCCGCAGTTCAGGACGACCCAGTCGGGGCTGAAGCCGCGGAGTTCATCGGGGGTTGGGCGGAGGAAGAGCGTTCGTGCGAACAGGCAGTGCCAGGCGTACTCGTTGACGGCGGTGACGCCGAGACGGTGCTTGGGGTCGGCGCCTACGAACCCGTCGAAGATGTAGACGCGGTCGCGCTCGGCGAGGCGCTCGCGGGCCATGTTCTCGATAGCGTCGAACGTGTCGGGCGACATGGGCTGATTGACGGCGCCCCACCAGACGTTCGCGTGGATGTCGGGCGTGTCTTCGAGATACTTATCTTTGGGGCTGCGGCCGGTGCGGTCGCCGGTGGACGCGACGAAGGCGCCGTTGGACGCGAGCCGGCCTTCGTTGCGGGCGAGGGCCTCCTCGACGAGCGCAGCGGCGGGGAGGTTCCGGCGCGCCCGGTCGGCGGCGAGATCAAGCCCGCGAAGGGCGGGTGATGTGGTCATCGGTTGTTCCTCAAACACGGGACGTTCCACGAAATGCGGGCGGCATGACATGCTGCGCGATCGGCGAGCGTCGGCGGGCGTTGCGGACCGTCGGCGACGCGGGCGGGAACGGCGGATTGTACCGGAAACCGACACGGTTCGCGGCGTGGCCGGGCCGGGCCGAGACCCGGCAGAAATCGAGCCGCCCGGGGCCGAGTCGGGGCACGCGGCTCTGATCACGGGTGTTTCAGACGCCTGACCTGAGCGAAGCAAAGTTCAGGATCCCCCAGACGCCTTACCTGAGCGGAGCGAAGGTCAGGATCCCCCCGAGACGCCCGACCTGAGCGGAGCGATGGATCCACCTGACGCCTGACCTGAGCGGAGCGAAGGTCAGGGTTCGCCGGGGCACGACGAGCGAGACGCCCGTCCCACAGTCCCGCCCCGCGGGCGTTGACTGCCCGCCGCTGCCGCCGTATGGTTGTCGGTTCGAGTCCGCGACGCCGACCCCGTGCCGGCCGCCACGCGGACGCGACGGCGATCGTAGCTCAGTCGGTTAGAGCACCTGGTTGTGGTCCAGGGGGTCGGGGGTTCGAGTCCCCTCGATCGCCCTTTTGTATTGATCCGATCATGGGCGAGTGACACCGCAGCGCCGGGGCGGGCGCGCGGCCGGGCCGCGCCGGCTAGGGCCGAGTTTTCTTCCCGGCGCCTCGATCAGCCGCCAGGGGTTTTCTTTGTTTTGTCGGCGACGTCGTCGGGGCCGTAGAGGTTCCAGTACCAGATTTTGTTGATTATCACCAGTCTGATTTGCTCAAAGTCCATATCGTTGTACGGGGCAGTGGTAAGTTCATTTGAAAGATTTCTGTTCCGAACCGCGGGGGGAGGTAGTTCTTCTCCGATTCGAATTTGTTCCATTAGTTGCTATCTCCGGCGAGTGTGGAAAGCAGTTTCTTCAGTGCGGGGTCAGTTTCGAGATCCTTTTGAATCGTCTTGAAGACCGCGTCCAGTGTTTGTGCAACGCCTTTCGCCATATTGACCGAAAAAATCTGCGGGTTACCAGTTCTGACTAAATGACCGTCATCGCCGGTAACCACAATAGTAAATTGTGAGTCTCCGGCGGCTTGGCGGAGCTTGTCTCTGCTTGTTCGGTAATTGTTCATGGCGTCGAGCGCATTCTGAAAAGGTTTTTTACTTGCATCGGGCGCGGCGCGATTCATATTTAAAGTGCCGCTATTGTTCTCCCCCACATTATAACCGTACTTAGGGGCATTCACGCCGCTCCACTTCACTGCAAACTTTGATTGATCCAATTCCTTCAATAATTTATCCGCGAGGCTCTTCTGGTCAGCGCTGCTGGCGTCTTCGTCATTGGAAATCTCTACAATACCATCGTAGATTTTCTGAATAATCACTGCCCAGGCGAGGGGGTTCGCTTTGTCGAGGTCGCTGAGTGAGAGCCGCTGGGAGGCGGCTGCTCTGGCGACGCCGGGGTTGTCGGTGAGGGCTGAGGCGCCGCCGAACTGGGCGAGGATGTCGGCGGCTTTGCCGGTGGCGAACCATTGGGAGAGCGCGAAGCTGCCCTCGGCCCCGCCGCCGCCGCCTCGGGCCTTGCCCTCGAACTTGGCGATGACCGAGTAGGCTTTCGGACGATAAAACTTATCTAATGTGCCTGAGTCGTTTGCTCCCGACCTTCCTGATTTCTTGGCTGCGTCATGATTATAATAAACCGGGTTGAGGACACCCTCGGCCCTGCGGTATCCGACGATGATTTTGGCGGGTCCGGTCGTGTCGGCGGGGTTGACGCCGACTTCCAGGCCGAAGGTCGTGTGGGTTGAGAAGATCAGGGAGCGGTCGATCAGGGAGTTTTTGCACCCTGTGAGGAGGGCCGGGAGAGCGGCGGCGAGTGCGGCCGCGATTGCGAATCTGCGGGGTGTCATTCTGGGTCTCCGTGGTTGAAGCGGGACTCGGGCGCGAAGTTCCTTGCGATGCGTTCTGCGTCGGCGCCGACGGCGATATCGCCGATGGGGAGCGAGGCGGAGAAGCCGGGGTGCGCGGGGTCGGCGGTGAGAAGCCTGAGCCGGGAGACGCCGATCGACGCTCGGCCGGGGGAGACCATCAGGCCTGCACCGGTGGTGTCAATGTATCTGTAGCCGTCGGCGTCGATGCGTGAGTGGATGATGAACGCGCCGACGCCGAGGGTCTGCCCGCGGAATAACACTGGGCTGAAGCAGCCGGATGGGATCGACAAGGCGGAAAGTATGGCGCAGTTGCGGATCAGCGTCAGCGGCTGCGCACGACCAGCGGCGATCGTGGTTGCGCCGGCGCCCGGACGCGATGCAACGTGTGGACCCATCCGGTTGATGGTAAGTAATAGTTTGCGGGGATGCAAACTGCAGTCGTGCGGTGTTGCCAGGGCGCGGGTGGGTGATGTTGGGGTTTGATGAAGGCGATGCGCCGACCATATCAGGACTGAGGCGTCTGTAATATAAAGATATTCTGTCGCGGGAGTTACTTGCCCATCAGTTCGAGGAGGGCGGTGACGGTGGATTCGACGCCGGTGGTTATTGATGGGCGCGGGGTGATTTTGAATAGTGGTGAGTGGTGGCTGGGGACGGGCGGGCCGCCGGCGGATTCGCGGGCGAAGTCTTCGGGCGGGGTGCCGCCGACGGCCCAGTAGACGCTCGGGATGCGCGGGTTTGTTGTTAAGAACGGGAAGTCCTCGGCGCCCATGCCCTTGGTCGGGTTGTCGATGACGCGGTCGGCGCCGAGACGGGCTGTCCACGCGGCGCGGAGGCGCTGCGCGAGCGCGGCGTCATTCGTCGTCGGGGGGACGCTTTCATTAGAAACTATCACTTCGGGCAGGAGTTCGTCGGGGAGGCCGGCGGCGCGGCCGAGGTTGACGGCGATGCGCTCGATGCCTTCGAGCAGCAGCCGGCGGTTTTCCTCGGAGGTGCTGCGGACGGTGAGTTGGAGATTCGCGCGATCGGGGATAATATTATGTTTCGTGCCCGCGTGGAAGGATCCGACGGTGACGACGCCGGGGTCGCGCGGGGCGAGTTCGCGTGAGACTAGTGTCTGGAGCGCGACGACGATCTGGCTGGCGAGGAGTATGGGGTCTTTTCCGCGGTGTGGGCTGGCTCCGTGCGCGCCGACGCCGTGGACGATGATGTCAACGGTGTCGGAGCCGGCGTAGGGCGAGCCGTCGGAGACGTTCACGACGCCGGCGGGGTCGGACGAGGCGACATGGAAGGCGAGGGCGAAGTCGGGCGTTCCGAAACGCTGCCAGAGGTTGTCTTCGATCATCATGCGGGCGCCGACGATCCGTTCCTCGGCGGGCTGCACGAGGAGCATGAGGGTTCCGGCCCATTGGTCGCGGTTGCGGGACATGAAACGAGCGGTCCCGACGAGGCTGGTGATGTGAGTGTCGTGGCCGCAGGCGTGCATGACGGGTACGGTTGCGCCGGTGACGGGGTCGGTCTGAGTTGCGGTTGAGGCGTAGGGGAGGCCGGATTTTTCCTCGACGGGCAGGCCGTCCATGTCGGCGCGCATCATGACCATGGGCCCGGCGCCGTTGCGGAGGATGGCGACGACGCCGGTCCCGCCGATGTTTTCTGTTACCTCGAAGCCGGCGTCGCGGAGTTCCGCGGCCATGCGGGCGGCGGTCTTGTGCTCGACCGTCGAGAGTTCCGGGTTGCGGTGGAAGTGCTCGAAGAGATCGGCTAGATGAGCGCGATAGTCGCGCGCCACGGCGTCACGCCACGGCTGCGCGTGCGCGATCGGGCCGACAGAGAGACAGGCGGCGAACGTAAGAACTCGGTTCTGCTTCATGGGTTGCTCCGGCGCGGTTGGGGGCGATTGTACGGCCGGGGGGGAGGAGGGGAATAGGGGAGGGGGAGGCACTGGGCACTGGGCACTGGGATTCAGGCGCCGGGCGCGAGTGCTTGCGGCGATGGTGTCGGCGCGATTCTCGGCTGGGATACGCACAGGGAGTACCCGATCCAGATGAGGATGATGCCGAGGAACTCGCCGATGTAGAGGGCTTCGACCACGCCGGCTTTGGCCATCGAGCCGCCGACGCCCGGGAGGATCGCGCCGACGGCGATGAAGATGTTGCCCGCGGCGCGTCGCGGGTTCGTGCCCGTGACGATGTAGCGCACGGCGGACCACGCGGCGCCTCCGACCAGGAAACCGGCGGCATACAAGTTTATGAACGGCGTGCACCAGCGGATCCAGGTCCACGCGAGCAGCGACCCGCCGGGCTTGGTCGGGCTGAAGGCTTCGGGGTTCACGGGCGAGAGGATCACAGCGATCGAGAGGATGACGATCACGGGCAGTGTGATCGCGCTCATAGTGTTGGCGAAGCGTCGCGGTGTGAGGAGGTAGACGGAGCCTTGGGCGAGTGGGTACCCGCCGAGGAGGGCGCCGGCGATGTACCAGGCCTTTGTGAGTTCGACGGAGTTGCCGAGGATGGTGATCGCGGATTCGATGGCGGTCCCTACGCCGTAGAAGAAGACCCCGGACGCCCACCACATGAGGTGAGGGGCAAAGCCGCGTTTGGAGGCGCGTCTGAGCAGTATGGTTAGAAACACCGCCGAGATTATGGTTGTAAGGATCGGGATGTAATGAACGAGATGCGGCTCGGTGGTGGGCATGAGGGGCCTCGCGTTTTGTTATCAGCGGCGACGGCGGGAAGCCGCGATCCCGGCTACGCCGAACAGCATCGCGGCGCCCGGCGTGGGTATCACGCCGCCGGTGATCGCGACGTTGTCGAGGGAGAATGTGATGGGCTGGTCGAGACCGGCGAACGCGACTGGGACGCGGACGCCGATCTGGACGTTGCCGATGTTAGAGAAGACCGAGCCGAAGGTTGACGGGCCTTCGAAGATGAACTGGGGGTTTGATGCATCGATGGCGAATGTGATGCGAGTCCACTCTCCGGCGGCGATCGGTGAGGAATCGAGCGCGACGACGCCCGGGAAGTTGAAGGGGCTTGCGAAGCGGGCGAAGAAGACGGCGTCGGCGGGGCCGTTGTGGCGGATGTCGAAGGAAAACTCGGCGACTCCCGCGGTGATCCAGTCGCCGACGAACGCGCCGCCGGAGGATCCGAAGGAGGACTGGCCGCGGAAGATGACGAGGTCTTCGTTGGCGGCGTTGTTTACAAAGTTGAACGGTGTGGAGATGAAGCCGTCGAACGGCCCTGATGGGTTGAAGTCGACGGCGGCGCCGGCGGCGTTGCGCCAGTTCGCGTCGCCGGCGGCGAACGTCTCGACGAAGGGGACCGTGGCCGCCAGGGCGGGAGCGGATGTCGCGGCGAGCGCGAACACGGTAAGGATTGTGCGGATCATGGTGATTCCTCTCTCTCGGAGATCGCTCCAGCGTGAGCGTGTTAATGAAGCCCCGTAACACCCGGGACTCAGGGATCGAACTTCATTGGCCGGCGACGCTGACGCGGGTGTCGAGTTCCCAGTCCGGAGCGTCGGCGGCGGGAGACCAGAAGCGCATATCCTGGATTTCAAGCCAATCGAATGCTCGCGCGGAGCCGTCGAGCATGCCCGCGGCGACGGTTCTGCCTGAGACCGGCCAGACGTTGCCGAAGAGGCTGGGCTTTGCGCCCGGGCGGTCGGGCATGCCGAACTCCTGCCAGCGGTTGCCGGCGGATGTGCTTGCGAAACGCGGGGGGAGCACCTGGAAGTTGCCTTGGATTATGTTTGTCCCGCTCGCGTCCGTGCTCGCGGCGGAGACGAATGTAAGCAGGCGGGACGGGTCGCCGGCGTCGGTGATCTTCTGAACCCACCAGCCTTTGCTGCCCGAGGCGGTCATCTCGCGGAGCTGGATCGTGGACGGGTTGTAATAATCGGGAGCGCCGGCGACGAAGCGGGAGTTTATGCCGAAGGCGGGGTTGGTGGTGAGGCTGTAGTAGCCGATGTAAGAGGGATTGCCGGGTTCGATGACGCCTGTGAACCCGGCGGACTGTTCGAGGGCGTTGTCGAGGAAGCCGCGGTCGCGGAAGAAGATTTCGAGGTTGTAGTCGAGGTAGGGGGCGAGGCGCCAGAAGAAGCGTTCCGAGGGCGGTCCTTGTACGGGCCGACCGGCGTTGTCGGTGACGGGGCCTTGGAGTTCCTTGGGGCCGAGGCCGGGCTTGATGATCGCGGGGAGCAGGAAGCCTTTGTGGTCCTGCGCGAACATTATGTAGCCTTGCATGAGTTGCCTGGCGCTGGAGAGTTCGCGCGTGACGGCGGCGGCGCCTTTGGCGCGGCCGAGGGCGGGCAGGAGCACGCCCAGCAGGACGGCGATTATCGAGATCACCACAAGCAACTCGATCAGCGTGAACCCCAGGCTCACACGCCGAGGGTGGCGCCGCGCTGGCTCGAGTGGGAAGGCTGGCTCGGGCGGGATTCTGGACATGGCGGGGACTTTACGGCAACTGAGACACGGTCGCAACTTCGCTTGACCGGACGCGGATGCCGCGGTACGGTGCGGTCCGGCAGTGACGAGAACTGTAGGACAACAATCATTCCCGTGTGAGCGTAGAGTCCGGCACGGGGCGAAAGGACTGTTCGAGATGCGAAACGAGAGGATTTTTGGTCTGGTCGCGGTCATGGCGACAGGTTCCTTGGCGTACGGGCAGCCGATCGTGGTGGAGCGATCTTCGCCGAGCGTGGATCGCTGGAACTACCCGTTCAACGCGACGCCGGGGTTCCGGACAGTCGCGTCCACGTTCGCAGCGGTTGGTTTCCCCGACTTCGACGACATGGACGCACAATTTGTTATCGGCTTTGACACGGGCGGAGATGTGCCGATCGGGCTGAATCCGCGCAGATATTCCATCACCCAAGCCGAGGTCACGGTCACGACCATGTCCGGCGGTGTGTTCCGGTTTGACCCGACCTCGGATCCGTTCGAGAGTTTTCTCCCCGGCGCCGATCCGGATTTCATCGCGGACGCGGACACGGGTCGGCCGCTGGAACTCTTCGGCGTGGGGTTCCGCAACGGGTTCTCGGCGGACACCTGGCAGGAGAACTCGCCGTTCCAGCAGGCGCCGTTCGGCTTCTGGAACCGGACGCGGAACGCCTTCGCGACAGACTTCTTCGGCGGTTCGCCGCGTGACGTTTCTAACTTCGTGCGCGATCGGATCGACGCGGGCGCCTTCGCGGTCGGGCAGGCTTCGGTGACGCCGGGCGCCTTCGTGCCGGCGAACACGGAGTTCACGTTCACGATAGATCTTTCGAACGCGGATGCGCTGATGTACGTGCGCGAGGCGTTGTCTGGTGGTCGGCTGCTGCTGACGGTAGCGTCGCTGCACCAGGCGCCGACGGAGGGTTCGGGCCCGCAGACCTGGCCGGACTATTTCACGAAGGAGAACAAGTTCGCCGAGGCGTTCGGGTTCGCGCCGACGCTCCGGCTGGTCGTCGAGATCAGGCCCGCGGCGGACCTCAACGGCGACGGCGCCGTCGACGGGACCGACCTGCTGATACTCCTCAACCAGTTCGGGGGCGCCGGGTCGGCGGACATCAATAACGACGGCGTCGTCGACGGGACGGACCTGCTGCTGCTGCTCAACGAGTTCGGGACGTGAACTGGCGCTGCACGGGCGAGACGCCCGTGCCACTGGGATCGGGGTGGCACGGCTCTCCGAGCCGTGTTCCGGCGGGCCGCGGCTGCGCCGATCCTCTGCACTGTTGTTATTTCGCACGGGCGGGACGCCCGTGCCACTCGGGGGTGGATTCGCACGGGCGGGACGCCCGTGCCACTGGGGGGTCGATTCACACGGGCGGGACGCCCGTGCCACTGGGGGGTCGATTCACACGGGCGGGACGCCCGTGCCACTGTCGAGCGATTCACGCTGAGAACTTTGTCGCGTCTGAAGGTGGGCTGTGATCCAGCAATATTTTAATCGTTGATATTGAGAACGATTTTTATCGCCCGGCCGGACTGCATCAGTTCGAAGGCGCGGGCGTAGTTGGACATGGGGATTTCGTGCGTGATGATTTCGTCGAGGCGGAGGCGGCCTGAGAGGAGCAGGGCCTCCATCTGGTACCAGGTTTCGAACATTCGTCGGCCGTTGACGCCTAGCATCGTCGCGCCTTTGAAGATGAGACGTTTATTGAAGTCGAAGGGGAAAGGTTTGGCGGGGAGGCCGAGCATCGCAGCGGTCCCGCCGTTGCGCAGGGCGTCGAGGCCGGCGTTGATGGCTGCGGGTGCGCCTGACATTTCCAGGAGGGCGTCCGCGCCGTCGCCGCGTGTCGCTCGGCGTAGGTCGTTGATCCATCCGTCGCCGGCGCGTGCGTCGTAGGCTTCGTCGGCGCCGAGGTGTCGGGCGAGATCGAGGTTGGCGGGGTTGACGTCGGTGACGAATATCCGCGCGGCGCCGGCGGCGCGGGCGACGGTGACGGCCATCAGCCCGATCGCGCCCACGCCTGTTATCAGGATGTTTTTCGCGCTGACGTTCGCGGACATGACGGTGTGGACGGCGTTGCCGAGGGGGTCCATGATCGCGGCGACGCGGTCGGGGATGGCCGGGTGCAGCGGCCAGATGTTCTCCTCGGGCATCATTATGTAGTCGGCGAAGCAGCCGTCGCGGTCGACGCCGATGATCTTCATATCCCGGGCGATGTGCGCGGCGCCGGTGCGAGCGTTGTAGTCGGCGCCGCCGGCGATGTGCCCCTCGGCGCTGACGCGCTGGCCGACGGAGACGGTTGTGACGTCGGAACCGATGCGTTCGACCACGCCGACGAACTCGTGCCCGGTGACGATGCCGACGGGGATGCGCGAGGAAGCCCAGTCGTCCCATTCCCAGATGTGGCGGTCCGTGCCGCAGACCCCGGCTTTGCGTACGCGGATGAGGACTTCGCGCGGTCCGGGGACTCCTCGGGAGGGGACGGGTCTTTGTGGGTCGAAGTCGAGGCCGACGTCCGGGCGTGCTTTGACGAGGGCGCGCATGGTCGGGCCGCCGGTCTGCGTGTGTGTCGTGGCGGGTTCGTCGGCGGCGCGGTTCACAAGAACGTCAACCATATCGGGGTTGCTCCGGGTAGGGGTCGGGATTGTACGTATGCGGCGGCGGTTCCGCGCGAGCCGACCTGCGCCCCGAAGCGGCGGGAACTAGTCGAGCGTCGCCCGGTGGCGCGGGAGTCTCGCCCGCTCGAAGGGGGTCAGCGGAGCCTCGAAGCGTCGTGATGAAACCAGAGGAGCTGTATTCATGGACGCAGCTCCCGGCATTCATGCCGGATTCGACGGGTCGCCTATCGCCTGAGCGTCGGCTCGGGTAGCGGCGTCGGCGTAGAATCAGGCTTGAGCACGGGCGCTAGCGCCGTGCCAAGGGTTCGACTCGCACGGGCGGGACGCCCGTGCCACTGATTGTTCAGAACACGGGCGCGACGCCCGTGCCACTGGTTGTTCAGAACACGGGCGCGACGCCCGCGCTACGGAACGAAAGCCGCGACGGATCATGGCTCTGAATCGGGAACGGACGGATATGAAGGTGAGCCGGGAGCGGGCTGTGCTCGCCGCGGTGCACTTGCCCGACGGGCGGTTCGATCCGAACGACCCGCTTGGCGAACTCCGCGCCCTCGCCGAGAACGCCGGCGCCACCGTCGTCGGCGAACTCATCCAGAACCGCGTCAGGCCCGAAGCCGGGACTTACATCGGCTCGGGCAAACTCGGCGAACTCCGCGCGATGTGCGACGAGGCCCGCGCGACGCTCGTAATCTTCGACAACGACCTCTCGCCGTCACAGATCGGCAATATCGAGAAGGCTCTCGAACGTAAGGTTATAGATCGCTCGGAACTGATCCTCGACATCTTCGCCGGGCGCGCGACCACGCACCAGGCGAAACTCCAGGTGGAACTCGCCCAACTCGAATACACCTACCCCAGGCTGCGCGCGATGTGGGACCACCTCGAACGCATCGTCGGCGTCGGCGGCGTCGGTGGGATCGGCACACGCGGGCCCGGCGAGCAGCAACTCGAAATCGACCGCCGACTCGTCCAGCGCCGGCGAACCAGGCTCAAACGCGAACTCGAGGAGATCCAGGCGCGCACCGCCCGGGCCGTGCAGCATCGCAAGATCGACAACGTTCTCGTCGGGCTTGTCGGCTACACGAACGCCGGGAAAAGCACGCTATTCAACGCCCTGACCGCCGGCGGCGCCTACGCCGACGACCGCGTGTTCGCCACGCTGATGACACGCACGCGCGACTGGGACGTCGGGGGCGGGCAGACCGTGATGCTCTCGGACACCGTCGGCTTCGTGCGCGACCTGCCGCACCACCTCGTCGCGTCGTTCCGCGCGACGCTCGAAGAAACAACGCACGCGGACCTCGTGCTGATCGTGCTCGATGTCGCGGACCCGGCTGCGGAGATGCAGCACGAGACCGTGACCGAGACGCTCGACGCGATCTTTGAGGAGACCCGCCGGGTGGAGGATCGGGCCGGGCGGCCGTGGACGCCGCCGGACCGCGTCGTGCTTCTTAATAAGGTGGATCGGCTGCGCGACAACCGCGATCTGCTCGTCTGGCAGAGCCGGATCCCGGGGGCGATCGCGATCTCGGCGAAGGAGCCGGAGTCGCCCGGCTCGCGCGAGGGGATGGATCGGCTGCGCGAGGTCGTGCGGTCGTACGCGACCGGGCCGGTGCGCGAGGTCTCGCTGCACGTGCCGCTGGCGGACTCGAGGACGATCCACACGCTGGAGAACCGGGCCGAGGTGCTGAGCCGATCTTATGACGACGGCGTGGCCATCATGCGCGTCCGCATCGGCGAGCGGCAACTAGCGATGCTCCGGGCCGCGGGGGCGAGGGTGTCGGAGTTGTGACGCTGAAGGTGCTTCGCGCGTAGCGGCACAAGCCCGGGGATTTCATCCCCGGGAATTATTATTATGTTAGATGATCAGTCCCGGTCGCGCAACGCCCGTGGGGCAGGCGTCCCCGCCTGCCCGTGAACAGCGTCGATATCGTGTCATAACCAAGCGGGCACGGAGGCCCGCCCTACGGTGTTGGGGATTGTCTTAGTTTCCGTGGGGCGGGCGTCCCTGCCCGCCCGTGAACAGCGTCGATTTCGGGTCATAACAAAGCGGGCACGGAGGACAGCCCCACATTTTGCTTGTGACCGTGGTGAACTTCCGCGCCGCTGCTGCTGACCACCTCTCACCCGGGAGAGGGCCGGGGAGAGTGGCGACCGGTGCTGAGAGTGAATATCGCTTCATGTTCACCGAGCTAACGACGCTGTTCGCGCACGGGCGAGACGCCCGTGCCACTGTTTGCCGTGGGGCGGGCATCCCTGCCCGTCCGCCCGCGGCGGCTCCCGGGTAAGGGTTGAACGGGTATCCTGCCCGCGATGCTGACCAGTGTGAAATGGCTGAACAAGTATCTCGACCCGGGCGGGCTTGGCCCCGACGCCGTCGCTGCGGCGCTCGAGCGGGCGGGCTTCCCGATCGAGAGTCGCGAGGATCGGCCCGGGCCCGACGCGGTCCTCGACGTCGAACTCACCAGCAACCGCGGCGACTGCATGTGCCACGCCGGCCTGGCGCGCGAGGTCGCCGCTGCGACCGGGCAGCGTTTCCGCCTGCCCGAGATCCCATTCGACATCGCGCGCGGGCCGGGCGCGTCGGCAAGAGCCGCAGACGTATTCGATGTCGTCAACGATGCGCCCGACGCATGCCCGCGCTTCACCGCGAGGGTGATCCGCGGCGTGAAGATCGGCCCAAGCCCGGCGTGGATGGTCGATGCGCTCGAGGCCGTCGGGCAGCGCAGCGTCAATAACATTGTTGACGCTTCCAACTATATTCTATTCGAACTCGGCCAGCCCACGCACACGTTCGATCTCGCGACGCTGCGCGGTTCGAAGATCGTCGTGCGCTGGGCGAAGGACGGCGAGCCGCTGGCCGCGCTCGACGGGCGCTCGCACACGCTGCGATCGGACGAACTCGTCGTCGCCGACACCGAGCGCGCGGTGTCGATCGCGGGCGTGATCGGCGGCGCCGAGACCGCGGTGACCGCGCGCACCACGGACATCCTCCTCGAAGCGGCGACTTGGGTTCCCGCGGTCGTGCGTCGTGCGGCCCGCCGGCTGCGCATCACGACCGACGCGGGCAAGCGTTTCGAGCGATACGTCGATCCGCGGACGATCGACCACGCCGCCGCCAGGCTCGCGGCGATCATCCTCGATATCGCCGGCGGCGAACTGCTCGACGGAGCGATCGATCGCGGCGCGGCGCCGACGGAGCGCACGGTGATCGACCTCCGCCCACGAAGATGCGATCGCGTGCTCGGGATCGTCGTCCCCCCGATGGAGTCGGCGGAGCATCTGCGGTCACTAGGGATCGAGGCGGAACTGTCGTCGGACGGCGAGCGTGTGCGCTGTGTCGTCCCGCCGCACCGCCCGGACCTGACGCGCGAGATCGACCTGATCGAGGAAGTTGCGCGTGTGCACGGCCTGGACCGCGTGCCGATCCGCGAACGGGTCGAGGTCGATGTCCGCCCGATCGACGCGCGCGAGGCGGCGACGCGGACGATCGCGAACACCCTCACCGGGCTTGGTTTCTATGAAACCGTCACATTCAGTTTCGTGCGCGAGGACGAGGCCTCCGCGTGGCTGCCCGGCGGGATGCGCGTGCTGAAGGTTGATGAAGAGCGGCGTCGCGGCGAGCCGGCGCTGCGACCGAGCGTCATCCCCAGCCTGCTCCGATGCCGGGCTGTGAATCAGGACGCCGGCGTCGCGCCCGACGGGGGCGTGCGGCTCTTCGAAACGGCCGCGGTCTTCGCTGAGGCCGACGACGGGCAGACGATAGAGAATCGCAATCTTGCATTGTTCATAGACGCGCCGGACGAGCAGCGCGGCTGGCGCGAGACGCGAGGGGTGATCGAGGCGGCTGTGCACGCGCTCGCCGGGCCTGCCGCGAAGGTGCGCGTCGAGCCGGCGCCGAGCGTGTTCGCGGCTTGCAGGGACGACGCTTTCGCGGGCGTGCGCGTAAACGATCGGCACGTCGGGTACATGGCGCTCGTGACGGACGCGACGCGCGAGGCTTACGGGCTGCGCACGGGGGCTGCGGTGGCGGAAATAAACTTGGGGGCGCTCGTCGAGTTGCGCCCGCCGGTGTCGCGTGTGTCGCCGGCGCCGGCGTTCCCGGCGATCGAGCGGGATCTGAGCGTGGTGGTTGATGAGGCGACGCAGTGGGCGGATGTCGAGCGCGTCGCGCTCGCCGCCGAGCCGGCGCTCCTGGAAGAACTCCGCTTCGTCGGCGTCTATCGCGGCAAGCAGGTCGGCGCTGGGAAGAAGTCGGTCACGCTCCGGCTGGTGTTCCGCGATCCCGCGCGGACGCTTCGGCACGACGAGGTCGATCCGCAGGTCTCGGGCGTGGTCGGGGCGCTGGCGTCGTCGCTGGGCGCGACGCTGCGCGAATAGAAGTTAAGATCACTCGGGGATTCGCGCCTCGGCGCCGACGCGGAGTTCGCCCGCGGCGGCTTTAGCGCGGGCCTCGGCGAGGCTGAGCACCACGCCGGAATGCTCCGCGGCGAAGGCCTCGGCGGCGCCGCGGTCGGTGAACGCGGCGACCCCGGTCGCCATCGGGGACATCACGCGGTCGCTGTGGACGTAGACCGCCGCGGGCGCTTCGCGCCAAGCGCCGGCATCGAACGTCATAACATAGAACTTGTGTTCGGAGGCGGGCGGCGCGTCGGCGAGCATCTCGCCGACGTCGTCGTAGACGGCGCGGCGGACCATGCCGTTCGGCTCGCGGACGGCGATCGCGGCGGCGAAACGGGTGTCGGAGATCATCATGCCGCAGACCTCGCAGGAATCGACGCCCGCGCGGGCTTCGGGCGGCGAGAGCGGTTCCTCGCCGGCGCAGCCCGCGAGCGCGGCGGCGACGAGGACGAGAGCGGCGCACGCGGAACGTTTCATCAGAGCGGCCTCCTTATAAACATCAGCCACGCGGCGGCGAGGGGGAGCGCCGTCCACGCCAGCAGTGACGAGAGGAGCACGGCCCCGAGCGCGGCGCCGAACTCCGTCATCGCCCAGACGCCCGCCGGTCCCAGCACGTCAAGCCCCGCGCCGAAGCCCGCGAGGGACGACATCTTGAACGCCTGGAGCGGGTTGGCGAGTGTCAGATAAAACAAGGTTTCGATCCGCATCCTGAACGCGAGCGCGGACCCGACCACGCCGATGTCCGCCAGCAGCGCGAACGTCAGCCACGCGAACACCGCGACGCCCACGGCGGACCCTGTGCGTCTGAAGATCGAGGAGATCAGCATGCCGACGGCGAGCATGGAGAGCGCGAGGAGCACGCTCAGCGCGGCGAATCGGAGGAAGAGCGCGCCGTCGGCGGCGTCGCCGAGCGCGACGGCGCTGACGCCGAAACCGACCGCGATGGCGGCGGTCATGGCGAGCGCCAGGCCGAGGAACTTCGCGAAGAAGACCTCGGTGCGTGTGACTGGTTGCGCGAGCATGTAGCCGAGCATCCCTCGCTCGCGTTCGGAGACGAGGCTCATCGCGCCGACGGGCAGTGCCATGAGCGGTGTAAGAAGCAGGACGAGGTTGACGAGGCTGGCGGCGGTTCGGCCGAAGCCGGCGTACCCGGCCATCCCGGCGCTGGCGCGCGCGAGTGACGCCAGGCCGAGCGCAAGCGCTGCGAAGCCGACGGTGTAGAGGATGACCCACTTGTTGCCCAGCGCGTCTCGGAGTTCTTTGAGAACGAGCGCGGGGAAGAGCGCGGGGCTGATCGGCCAGCGGTCGAAGCGGGCGCGCGGGACGCGCGAAGCGGCGGCGGCGTTGGTGGTCATGACGCGGCTCCGATCCCGGCGTCGGCGTGATGATGCGTTGTCGCGTGCGCGTGGGCGTGCGCGGCGCGGCGCGGGCGGCGCTCGCCGACGATCACGCCGTTTTCCATAGTCAGGATGCGGTCGGCGAGGGCTTCCATTTCTTCGGAGCGGTGCGAAGTGAATAAGATGGTTTTGCCGTTGTTATGGAGCCGGCGGAGGCGTTCGAGCACATCGGCGCGACCGGCGGCGTCGAGGTTCGAGGTCGGCTCGTCGAGGAGCAGCACGGGCGGGTCAGCCAGGAGCGCGATCGCCAGCGCCAGGCGTTGTTTCATCCCGCCCGACAGGTTTCTTATCCGTTTGCCGCGATGCTCGTGGAGATTGACCTGTTCGAGCAGCGATGCGGCGTTGGCGGGCGAATCGCCGCGGATCCGGCGGAAGAAGCGCATCGCGTCGCGGACGCGGAGGTCGTCGTAGAAGGAGAGTTCCTGCGGGACGTATCCGACGAGTCGGCGTACGGATCGTCCGGATCGGCGGACTTCGAGGCCGTCGATTGTGATGGACCCGCGATAGTTCAGCAGGCCCAGCGCGCATCGGAGCGCGGTTGATTTCCCGGCTCCGTTCGGGCCCCAGAGGGCGACGGCATCGCCCGGCGCGACATCGAACGCGACGCTGTTGAGCACGCGCGCGCGGCCGAACTTCTTGGAAAGATCTCTGACGGCGATCATGATGACGCTCTGAGTGTACGCGCGCGGCGTGGGCGTTCGGGGAATGGGATCATCGCGGCGGCGATGAGCGCGCCGACGAGCAGCATCAGCAGGCCGGCGCGTCGGGCGCCGGCGCTGGTTCCCGCTGCGGCGAGGACGGATTCTGGAAGTCGCGGGGGTTCCATCAGCGGCGCCTCGTCGACGAACCGAGGCTGCGGCCGGACTACCGGCGCGATGCGCGCAGCGGATTCGACGGCGATCTGCACCGGGCTGTGGAGGAACAGGCGCAGGCGCGAGTCCCGCGCGACGATGCTCTCGAACAGGCTCTCGGAGCGGTGAGGGAGGTCGCCGACGCCGTCGCGGTCGGCGTCGAAGCCGGGGTAGTCGCTCCAGAAGTTGCCGACGCCTTCGATCGTGAATCTTACATCGGTGAGTTCGCCGCGGCCGAGGACGGCGACCTGCTCGGTGTTGTCGAGGAATGTGTTGTTCGTGAAGTCGTTGCGCTGAACGGAGGGCATGAAGGCGACGCCCTGATCGTTGAAGGCGAAGACGTTGCGTGTGAAGACGTGGCGGATGTCGAGGTTTGCGGGGGAGTTGTCGGCCTGGACGCCGGCGCGGTTGGAGGCGAAGAGGTTGTGCTCGGCGTGGAGGCCGTCTACGTCCTTGAGGCCGAGGCCGAAGCCGCTCGGGCCGCGGTTGTGGATGAAGCGGTTTCGGCGGAGCGTTAGATTCTTGGAATACATCAGGAACGCGCCGACGGAGTTGCCCGTGAGCGTGTTGTCTTCGAGGACGTTGTCGTCTGCGTACATGAAGTGCATGCCGTAGCGGCCGCCCGAGACGTGGTTGCGGCGGATGACGGTGCGGTTGCTGAACCAGAGGACGGCGTCGCGGCTGAGGCTGATGATGTTGTCTTCGATTACGCAGTCGTGGCTCTGCCAGATGCGGACGGCGTCACCGCGACGGCCGAGTTCGAGATCCTTCCCGCCGATCGTGTTGTTGCGTATGACGCTGAAGGAGGACTCGCGGAGATAGACGCCGAAGAGAACGTCGGCGAGCGTGTTGTTCTCGATGACGGCGTGCGGGCCTTTTGTGATGTTTATCGCGGCGTTTTCACGGTCGAGGCTGATGCCGGTGTTGCGGATGGTGAAGCCTCGGATCGTCACGTTCGGCGCAGTGATGCGGACGGCGTCGCCGGAGCCTTGGGCGTCGATGATCGCGCCGGGTTCGGCGATGAGTGTCAGCGGCTTGTCGATGACGATCGTCCCGGCGTGGATCCCGGCTGGGACGATGATCGTGGCGCCGGGGTCGGCGGCGGCGACGAGGGCGCGCAGGTCGTCGGTCGCGCGCGCGACGCCTGTCACGCCCGCGAAGATCAGCGACAGGATGACCGTGACGGCTCGGCTCATGATTCGGCTTTGATCTGAGTGTCTGTAGCGACGGCGGCCTTGGCGGCGCGCATCCGGTCGAAGTGAGGCTTATAAGCGCGCCGGTGCAGGACCAGCCCGAGCAGAGTCACTCCCGCCGCGATCGTCGCGAGGATCAGCCCCGGGCCGGCGGACGCGATGGTTCGGAACTGCCCGATCTCGCCGACCCCGAGGACGGGCGGCGTGAAGGGTTTGATCGCGTTGGCGAGCGGCGCCTTGGGATCGAGGTTCTGCCCGAAGTGGTCGAGCCAGAGATGCAGATCGATCAGAAAGAACGGCGGGAAGAGGAGCACGGGCAGCGTCAGCAGCACGACCCATCGCGTGTGCAGGAACGCCGCGCCTTCGACGAGCAGCACGAGCGCGACGATCATGTACACAGCGATGGAGCGTTCGAGTTGGGCGGCCTCTTCGAGCGGCCGCATGCCGATGTAATGGTTCAGGCCGTCGATTTCGTTGACATCGCCGACGAGGCGGTTGACGTATGCCTGCACGTGCAGGTCGTCGGGGTACTGCGGGGCTTCGAGGGTCATGCTCCAATATGGAAGAAAGATCGAGACCAGCAGCAGTATGCGCGCGACGGTGAGGGCTGCGGTGGGGGCGGCGTAGCGCAGGCGGCGCCCGCGTAGTTCGGCGGGGTCGATGCGCGGGCCGAGTATCGCGTCGGCGAGTGACACCATCGCGTGTCTCCTTTTGCCGGAGGTATGTCGGTGTGGCGGGTGATTGGACGCGTGAAACGCCGTCGGGCGGATTTCTCCGTCCGGCGGCGTGAACGAAGCAAAGTTCAGGGCGTGGGTTCTACGAGGAAGTAGCCGAGCATCTCGAGGTGCAGCGCGGAGCAGAACTCCGAGCAGTAGAAGGGGAACGTGCCGGGCGTGTCCGCGACGAACTCGATGGTCTGGGTTTCGCCGGGTTCGAGCGAGACGTTGATGTTGTAGACGGGGACGGCGAAGCCGTGGGTCGCGTCCTGTGCGCGTTCGACGTTGGTGAGGTGCCAGCGGACGTGGTCGCCTTGTTTGATGTTGACATGTTCGGGGTTGAAGTGACTTCGGACGACGGTCATGTAGATATCGACCTGGTTGCCGCTGCGGACGATGCGTTCGTCGCCGGGGCGCGGGGCGCCGGGCTTGACGGCCTGGGTGTGGGGATCCCACCCGACCTGCGGGTAAGTCTTCCAGGGTTTGAGTTTGTCGGCCTTGATGATCTGGGCGTAGTGAGGCTCGCCCCAGCCGATCGGCATGTCGTAGAGGAGTTGCATCGAGTCGCCGGTGTCGTCGATGTCGATGAGCTGGAAGTTCTGAGGCAGCAGCGGCCCGGTCGGGAAGAAGCGGTCGATGGACCACTTGTTCATCGCGACGAGGTACTTCCCGTCGGGGCTGACGGTGTCGCCCTCAGCGGTGGCGAGGTGGCCGATGTTGTAATGAACGGTCTGCTTGCTGACGAGGGTCCAGTCGGGTTCAGCGGTGAGCCGGCTGTATTCGCCCCCGAGCGTCCAACGGGCGACGGCGGGTTCGAGGAATAGTGATGTGTAGGCGTATCCCTTGTCGTCGAACTGAGTGTGCAGCGGCCCGAGGCCGACTTCGATCTGCGCGATCACACAGGCGTCGAAGTCCAGAACGGGGACGCCGAACTGATCGGGTGTCCAGTTCTTGTCGGCGATCGCCTGTTTGATCTTGTCGATGTCGTAGATGGTGACGTGGGGGTCGAGTTTGCCGGAGACGACGATGTATTGGCCGTTGGGGGAGACGTCCACGCCGTGGGGGCTTTTTGGTTCGGGGATGAAGTAGAGGACGCCCTCGTCGATGAGGGTCTGGAGCGGGATGACGGCGAAGCCTTTGACGCGTTCGAAGCGGCCGGCTTTGAAGAGGCTCTCGGCTTTCTTGAGGTCTATGACGTGGAGGTAGTCGTTGTCGCTGGCGCTGACGCCGGCCTCGAACGGGGGGTTCCCGGCTTCGATCCCGCCGGTGGCGAGTTCGGTGTTGAAGGAGTTGCCGAAGATCCAGCCTTCCGACGCCTTCTTGCCCGCGTCGAAGAGATCCTGCCAGTAAGGCGGGAGTTCGAGCGCGAAGGACTGGGATTCGTCGATCCGGCCTTTGGAGCGGTCGAACTTCCAGAGGGTGACGGAGCCTTTATAAGATTCGATGTACTCATCGATGGGGGCGTAGTCCCAGCCGTAGGGCGTGGCGTACTGGCCGCCTTCGATGACGTACTCGGTGTTGGGCGTGACCATGGCGCCGCCGTGGTCGTTGATGGTGATTGGGTTCTTGACGATCTGCTTGGTCTCGAAGTCGCGGAGGTCGATGACGGCGACGCGCGCGTTGGCTTTGTCATTGATGAAGAGCCATTCGCCGTCGTAGTCGCCGCCGGTTTCGGATAGGGCGGGGTGGTGCGTGTCTCCCCAGCGGAGGGGCTTGTTCCCGACGTTGCCCTGGTCGAGGACGTCCTCGCCGACGCCGTAGCCCCATCCCTGCCAGGGTTCTGGGGTGAAGACGCCGATGATGCGGAGGAGGCGCATGGAGGGGATGCCGATGACACCGACCTGCCCGCTGTGCCCGCCTGATGAGAACATGATGTATTCGTCATGTCTGCCGGTGGGCATATAAGTTTTGGCTGCGGCGACGAGGTCGTCGGGAGTGAGGTTGCGCGCATCGGCGACGGCCTGTAGGGCGGGGATGGCGCCGCCGTTGGACGTGCGTGCGGTGGCTTTGGCGCCTGACGTTGGTGTCGTGGAGGCGGAGTCTTCTTTTTTCCCGCCGCAGGCGGCGAGCGCTCCCGCGGCGAGTGTTATCGCCGAGAGCCTGATGAGAGCCGAGCGTGTCATGGTGTCCGTCCTTTCTGGGTCGGTTGTTCGCGCCTTCGGCGCGACGAGGATGTGAGACACAGCGGCGCGTCCCTCGGCGCCGCCGATGGGGCGCGCGGGTCAACTCTCGGGGAGTTCGACCTCGCCGCGGGCCGCAGCCTGGATGGCGCGGATGTACGCGATGATCTTTGTGATGTCGTTGTCGTTGAGCGCCTGGCTCCCGCCTTTGGGGGGCATGTCGATGCCCGTGGTGTTGAGCGGGTCGTCCACTCGGCGACCGACTTTGATGTAGTTCATCAGGCCGGCGTCGTCGAGTTCAGCGACGAAGCGTGAGTGCTGGATGTCTTTGCCGAGGTTGGGTTTTTCCTCGCCTCGCTCGCCGTGGCATGCGGTGCAGTTCATTATGAACTGCTCCCGGCCTTCGTAATATAGGTTCGAGGCGAGGAGCGCCTGCATCCCGCCCGCCTCGTTGACGACGGCGCTCTCGACGAGACTGACGACGGGCGGCGCCGGGGGCTTCGGGCTCAGCAGGATCGCGGAGATCAGCACCGCCGGGAATGTAAGAAACAGCGCGAACATGCCCAGCGCCCGGATCATGTAAGGATCCGCGGGGCGGGCGTGCGGGCGATCGTTCGGGCCGGCGGAGTTCATGATCGGACCTCCCGTGATGGGACCATAGTCGCGGTGTGCGGGACGGATTGGCGACTTGTGTATCGCCAAAGACAGAGTACCGGATCGGCGTGTTCTAGACAAGTGGATTCAGATGGCCGGATTTGTTCGGGTCTGTGGCCACAGCGGGGTCGCGGGGGGTTATGGGCTGGGGTGTTCGTTGGGGTTGAGCGGGCGGGGGGCGGAGACGAGGGCTTCGATCGTGGTATTAGAGAGCGCGGCTTCGACCTCGCAGGCGGCTCGGTCGATCATGCGGTGCAGCGGGCACAGCACGGAGTGATCGGCCCGCCCGAGGGGGCATCGGCTGACGCGAGGGACGGCGCCGTCAACCGCTTCGACTACTTCGAGGGCGGTTATGGAGGACGCGGGTCGTTCGAGCGCAAACCCGCCGCCGACCCCGCGTTGGGCGCTGAGGATGCCGGCGTTCGAGAGCCTGCGAAGGACTTTGGAGAGGTACCCGCTGGGTATGTCGGCCCGGCCGGCGATGTCGTTGGTGGTGAGCGGCCCGCCCCCAACCTCGGCGAGAAGAACCACGGCGCGGAGGGCGTATTCCGCGGTCTGAGAGAAGAGTGCCGCCTTGTTCGCTTTAGAGATCATCGGAGTTGTATATCGGCAATACGCTAGCGAATCCGTCCCGGCGTGTCCAGCGGAACGCTCGGACGCGGCGACGGGACGCCGGCCGTGGTTGACGCTTCGATCCGGCGCGGGGTACAAGGCGATCGAGCCGATACGGCTTTCAACGCCGGGCGTCGCCCGGGATCGGGGAATGCGCGATGGTCCGGTGGGCGAAGCGGATAGGTTGGGCCGGGTTCTTATTTTTCACGCTCAAGGGGATCGCGTGGCTGGTGGTGCTCGCGGCGGCATGGTCGCTGCGCGCCTGCGGGGAGTGAGCGGGTTTGTCGGGCGCCGGTCCGGGCGGCGGGTCAAAGATCAAGAGTTTTTGAAGGCCGGCGTCGGCACGGTCGGATCATAAATAAAGGTATTGGTGGACGGCGAGCGGCGCGGTATGTTCGACAACGGCCGGACGGGCGCCCTCTGTCACTCCACATAGATACACGGAGAAATCGCAATGTTTCGATTCGCGCGTGCTTCGTTGATGCTCCCGGCGTTGCTGGCGCTGGCGGCTTCGGTCGCGTCCGGGCAGGGCGTGCCGGGCGTCGGGGCGTCGGCTCCGACGACGGCGGATGATCGAGTGAACACTCCGGCGGGCGCGCCCGCGGAGCCGACGGTCGGCGTGCGTGAAATGACTATCACGGGCGTGGCGCTCACGCCCGACGGCGTGCCCGCAGCGGGCGCCGTGGTCGTCAGCGAACTCGGCGTCCAGGCCGCGACCGGGGCGGACGGGCGCTTCCGGCTCGTCGTCTCGGCGGATGACGCCGGGATGCTCGAAAGCGCAGGCGTGGGCGTATCGGTGATCGCGACGCGGCAAGGCGTGACCTACATCGGCGCGGGCCGCGCGACGCCAGCGCCGGGCGGCGCCTTCGACGCGGGCGCGATCACACTGGCGATCAGCGATTGCGAGCCGGGGTGGGCGGAGAGGTTCGGGGTATTAAATTTTAATATTGGTGTTAGTCACAATGCTGTGAGGGCTCTGACTGTCTTCGACGACGGATCGGGCCCAGCCCTCTACGCTGGAGGAAATTTCCTCACCGCCGGCGGCGTGAGCGCCAGCAACATTGCAAAGTGGGACGGCGAATCGTGGTCGCCGTTGGGGAGCGGGGTGGACGGCACGGTCTGGGTCCTGGCTGTCTTCGACGACAACGCCGGCCCCGCGCTCTACGCGGGGGGCGCCTTCTTCACCGCCGGCGGCGTGAGCTCCACCGGCATTGCGAAGTGGGACGGCTCATCCTGGTCGCCGCTTGGCAGCGGGATGAACGGCGTAGTCGAAGCCCTGATGGTGTTCGACGACGGCGCCGGCCCCGCCCTCTTCGCCGGGGGATCCTTCACCATCGCCAGCGGCGTGAGCGCCAGCGGCATCGCAAAGTGGGACGGCGAATCGTGGTTGCCGTTGGGGAGCGGAGTGGCCGGCACGGTCCAGGCCCTTACGGCCTTCGATGACGGTACAGGCACCGCCCTCTATGCCGGGGGAAGATTCTTAGCCGCTGGCGGCGTAAGTGTGGGAAACATCGCGAAATGGGACGGCTCCTCTTGGTCGCGGTTGGGCAGCGGGGTGAACGGCGGAGTCATAGCCCTGACGGTGTTCGACGACGGCGCCGGCTCCGCTCTATATGCCGGGGGTGGCTTCATCAACATCGGCGGCATAAGCGGCACCAGAAACATCGCGAAATGGGACGGCTCTTCTTGGTCGCCGCTGGGCACCGGGATTAACAACCCGGTCTCTGATCTGATGGTCTTCGACGACGGGTCCGGCCCCGCGCTCTACGCTGGTGGCATTTTCACCTACGCCGGCGGCGTGAGCGCAAACCGCATCGCTAAGTGGGACGGCTCTTCTTGGTCTCCGCTGGCCAACGGAACGAACGGCAGTGTAAGCGCGCTCGCATCATTCGATGCAGGTCTAGGGCCGGTGCTGATTGCTGGTGGCAACTTCACGGCCGTGAGCGGCAGTCCGGCGCACAACCTCGCGTATTGGGACGGCGCAGAATGGTTCGCGGGGAGCCGGCCCAACGGCCTTGACGCTCCCGTGCGGGCGCTCGAGGTGTTCGACGACGGGGGCGGGCCCGCGCTCTATGCTGCGGGGATCTTCAGCAAAGCCGGGGATGTTGAGGCCGACCGCATCGCGCGGTGGGACGGCGTGGAGTGGTCGCCGGTCGCCGGCGGGCTGAACAATCAGGTCAACGCGCTCGCGGTGTTCGATGACGGTGCCGGAGAAGCGTTGTACGCAGCGGGCCGATTCACTACCGCGGGCGGGGCGCCGGCGTCCGCGATGGCGCAATGGGACGGGGACTCATGGTCGGCTGTTCCCGGGGCGCCGATCGAGATACTCACGCTCAAGGTGTTCGACGACGGGACAGGCCCGGCGCTCTACGCGGCGGGACAGTTTGTAAACGCCGGCGGCGTTGCAGTTAACAATATCGCGAAGTGGGACGGCCAGGCCTGGGCGCCGCTGGGCGACGGGCTGTCGAACCTCTTCGCGGGCAACGCGCGAGTCCTGGCGCTCGAGATCTTCGACGACGGCGGCGGGCCGGCGCTCTACGCGGGCGGGCTGTTCACTTTCGCCGGGGAGACTTCCGTGCTTTCCGTAGCGAAGTGGGACGGCAAGTCGTGGACCCCGGTAGGCGGCGGCGTGGTCGGGACTATTGATACGTTCGCCGTCTACGACGACGGGGCGGGCGCCGCGTTGTACGCCGGCGGCACGATCCTGAGCGTGTCCGGGCTGCCTGTTAATAATATTGTGAAGTGGGACGGGTCCGAGTGGTCGCCGGTGGGAGGTGGCCTCAACGGGCGGGTGAGTGTTATGAAAGTCTTCGACGACGGAGCGGGCGAGAAACTGTTCGCGGCCGGCAATTTCACGGCCGCGGGCGGCGCCGAAGCGTTCGGCATGGCGCGGTGGGACGGGAGCGTTTGGACGCCCGCCGGTTCCGGAATCGCGGCGCGCCCGCCGGTTCTGCTATTAACACTTAATGCCATGGAAGTATTCGAGGATCAGGGCGTCCCGGCGCTATTCATCGGCGGGGGTTTCGTGTCCACCGGCGGGGTGTCGGCGAACAATCTCGGCGTGTGGCGCGCGTGCCCCGTCGCTGCGACTCCTTGCCCCGCGGATATGAACGGCGACGGGATCGTCAACGGCGTCGATCTGCTTATGATCCTCAACTCCTTCGGCGAGTGCCCGGCGGAGGGGGCGTGCGCTGCGGACCTCGACGGCGACGGCGCGGTCGGCGGCACGGATCTGCTGATCCTGCTCAAGGACTTCGGCGCGTGCCCGTGATCGGCGCCGAGTCCGACCGATACCCTTACAAAGAAAATCTGAGATTCAGTGTTGTGCCCGGCGGTAGTGCGTGGTAATCTGTAAACAGAAACAGCCTGTCGGAGCGCGCCCCTCCCCATCGAATCGGAGTAGTGAGATGAAAACGCATCGCAAGTTTCTGGCGCTTGTTCTGGCCGCGTGTTGTTCGGCTGTGACGCCGGCGTTCGGGCAGGATGCTGCGGGGGTTGCGACCGAGGGGGCATGCGCGCCCGCGTTGGTTCCGACGTTCGGCGCCGCGCCGGGAGCCGCGCCGGGCAGCGCTGTCTTCGAGATCGAGGTTCTCGACGACGGGACCGGGCCGGCGTTGTACGCGGGCGGGATTCTCAACTCATTCGTGAATCTGACCAGCCCGGGGCTGGCGCGATTCGACGGCGAGCAATGGTCGGCGGTTGGATCGGCGGTGTTCGGTTACTTCGGCGCGATGGAAGTGTTCGAGCACGCGCCCGGGAGCCGATCGTTGTTCGTCGCGGCGTGGTTCTTAGATCCGATCATCGGTTTCCATGTGGCCCAATGGAACGGGACAGCATGGGTGTCGGTCGGCGGGGCCGACCGCGATATCGAGGATCTGGTTGTCTTCGATGACGGAACCGGCCCCGCGCTTTACGCGGCGGGCCGGTTCACGGTGATCGGCGGCGTCGCGGCGAACGGGATCGCGCGGTGGGACGGCTCGTCGTGGTCCTCTGTCGGCGGCGGAGTTTCCGGCACTGCGAACCCGCTGCGGGTGAACACGCTCGAAGTGTTCGACGAGGGGTCGGGGCCGGCGCTGTTCGCTGGCGGCAACTTCTCGTCGGCGGGCGGGGCGCCGGGGACGGGAAGGATCGCGCGCTGGGACGGGAGCGCCTGGTCGGCGCTCGGATCCGGGGTCGCGGGTGAAGTAAACATTATTAAGACGCTGGATCTCGGATCGGGGCCCAGGCTTGTTGTCGGGGGAGGGTTCTCGATCGCGGGAGTAGCCGGCGCGGGTGGCGTAGCGGTGTGGGACGGTTCCGCCTGGTCGGCGCTGACACCTGGCGCGTCCTCGCCGAGCGCTATCGACGATGTTGATACGTTCGACTCGGGCGCGGGCCCGGCGCTTCATGCGATCGGTCGGTTCACAACGACGAGCGTTTCGGTCACCGGCGTAGCGCGGTGGGCCGTCGGGATGGGCTGGTCGATCCTGGGAGAAATCTCAGGGGAAACTATGTCCGGGCTGGGAGGGCAGAAACTCGGTCTCGCGTCGTTGGAGTTGACCGGCGTGCCCAGGCTCGCGGTCGGCGGCTCGTTCCGGTGGATCGACGGCGTGAATGTTGACGGCCTCGCGTCTTGGGACGGCACGGAGTTCGCTGGCCTCGGCGGGGCGGGCGTCAATAATGCCGTCTTCGCTTCCGCCGTCTTCAATGACGGAACAGGCGATGCGCTCTACGTCGGCGGCAACTTCACGGGCATCGGAGAATCCACGCTGCTCGGCATCGCGCGCTGGGACGGATCCGGCTGGTCACCAGTAGGAGACTTCCCGGCGGACGATGTCATCGCGATGCATGTTTTCGACGCCGGAGCCGGCGATGAACTGTTTGTAAGTCAGATTGAATTCTCAGGCTCCGTCTCGAAGTGGGACGGCGCCCAGAGAACAGCGTTCAATGTCAACGGGCCGGTGCGCGCCTTCACTGTATTCGACGACGGGACCGGCCCGGCGTTGTACGCGGGAGGCGGGTTCACCAGTATCGACGGCGTCGCCGCGACCAACATCGCGCGATGGGACGGAGCCGCGTGGTCCGCGGTCGGTGTAATGCAGTTCGTCTGCGGCGAGGTCCGCGCGATGGCGGTCTTCGACGACGGGTCAGGCTCGGCGCTGTACACATTGGACTCCTGCGGGAGAATCAATCGTTGGAACGGCGCGGCGTGGGACCAGCCGGCGGGGGTGCTTATAGGGTCTCCGTTCCCGGGGATGGAGTTCAACGCGCTCGTAGCGTTTGACGACGGGTCCGGGCCGGCGCTCTACGCGGGCGGGATGTTCACTTCCGCGAGTGTCGGCGGCGGAGATATATTTAATCTAACTAATATTGCACGCTGGAACGGCGTGACGTGGGAACGTGTCGGGCAAGGGCTTGGGCCGGTGGTTACCGCGCTCGCGGTAGTTGACACGGCGGACGGGCCGACGCTGATGGCCGGCGGGAGGTTCGGATCCGGATCGCAGGTCCAGATCGCCGCGCGCTGGGACGGGGAATTCTGGCGGAGCATCAACGCTGTCTCGGCTTCGATCCCGGGCGTTCCACAACTGCCGCCGGTCAACACGTTCTCCTCGTTCGACGACGGATCCGGGCCGAGCGTGTTTTTCGGCGGGCGTTTCAACGATCTTCCATCGGGTGATTCGAATCTTGCGAAATGGGGCGGGTGTCCGGCGTCGGCGCCTCCTTGCCAGGCGGACATCAACGGCGACGGCGATGTCAACGGCGTCGATCTGCTTAGGATCCTCAACTCTTTCGGCGAGTGCCCGGCGGGGGGAGCGTGCGCCGCAGACCTCAACGGCGACGGCGCGGTCAACGGAACCGATCTGCTGATCCTGCTCAACGGCTTCGGCGCGTGCCCGTGATCGCGGGCCCGCGGCCACGCTCGGCGGCGGCGGGCGGTGGTGCGAGGCCGGTCGGCGGCGATAGGCAGTCAGAACTTCTTATGTGTCGCCCGGCCCGCGGCGGGCTTGAGGCCCATGATGGCCATCACAAGCCGCACGTCCTCGGGCCGGGTCACTTTGATGTTCGTCGCCTCGCCGGGGACGACGACGACGCGCTCGCCGAGACGCTCGACGAGGCCCGCGTCGTCGGTGCTTGTAAGGTTGTCCTGCGCATAAGCACGGCGGAGAAGATACGCGGCGAAGACCTGCGGCGTCTGCACCGCGTAGAGGTTGTCGCGCGGGATGGTTTCGATGACTTCTCGCGCGTCCGACGCTGCGGCGCCGGGCGACGCGAGGAGCGCGTCGAGCGGGTCGTGCGCGCCCGATGGGAGCGTCTCGGCGCCGACACGTTTGAGCGTGTCGGACACGGCGACGCCCGGGATTACAGCGTCGTGCGCGAGCGCGGCGTCGAACACGCGGTCCAATAGTCGCGGCGTCGCGGCGGGGCGCGCGGCGTCGTGCACAGCAATGTGAGTGCAATCGGGCGCGACGTGCGCGAGGGCCGCGTGAACTGTCTGCCAGCGGTGCGCCGCGCCGCCGGGGCAGAGGGTCACGCCGAGGAGCGCCAACCGATCCCCGTGCCGGAGTCTGAACTCGTCGAAGCGCGGCCCGTCGGCGGGCCCGGCGACGATGATCTGCGCGGGGCGATCGTGGTTGACGAAGAGTTCGACGGTGCGGTGCAGGAGCGGCCGCCCGCCGAGGTCTTCGGAGAGTTTGTCCCTCCCGCCGAACCGAGCGGACGCGCCGGCGGCGGGGATGATGACGGCGAGTTTCATAGCGTGATGGTACCGACGCGAGGGCGTGCGGGGGTGTGATGTTGTATTCTCGCGGCTGATGCCTCGCACCGGCCCGCTGTCGTGGAACGAGATCCGCAACCGGGCTGTCGTGTTCGCGCGGGCGTGGACGGAGGAGCGGCGCGAGCGCGCCGAGGCGCAGACATTCTGGAACGAGTTCTTCGATGTGTTCGGCGTGCGCCGGCGGGCGGTGGCGTCGTTCGAGGAGCCGGTGCGGTCTATCCGCGGGACGCACGGGTATATCGATCTGTTCTGGCCGGGGACGCTGATCGCCGAGCACAAGTCGCGCGGCGAGCCGCTGGACAAGGCCCGCACACAGGCGCTCGGCTACGTGCGATCGCTGATGAACGGGGGGCGGCGGCACGAGGCGCCGCGGTACATCGTCGTCTCGGACTTCGAGACGATCGCGCTTCACGACCTCGAGCCCGACGACGCCGATCACGAAGGAGCCGCAGCGGCGTCGGTGACGATCCCGCTCGCCGAGTTGCACGAGCACGTCGGGCTTTTCGCGTTCATCGCGGGCTATGCCGAGCGGCGGCGTGAGCCGGAGGACGAGGTCAACATCCGCGCCGCGGAGATGCTCGCGGACCTGCACGACGTGATGGAGGCGGGCGGGTACCCGTCGCACGACCTCGAGCGGTTCATGGTGCGGGTGTTGTTCTGCTTGTTCGCGGAGGACACGGGTCTGTTCGGGCAGCCCGACGCTTTTCTCGCGGCCGTCACGGATCGGACGCGCGATGACGGCTCTGACCTCGGCCCGTTTCTCGCACATTTTTTTGAGATACTCAACACCCCGCCGGAACGCAGGCAGGCGGCGCTGGATGAGACGCTCGCCGATCTGCCTTATGTCAACGGGGATCTGTTCGCGGACGCGTTGCCCACGGCTGGTTTCAGCCGCGAGATGCGCGAGCACCTGCTCCGGTGCTGCCGATTCAACTGGGGCAGGATCTCGCCGGCGATCTTCGGCTCGCTGTTCCAGTCGATCATGCAGCCCAAGCAGCGCCGGCAGATCGGGGCGCACTACACGTCCGAGCGCGACATACTCAAACTTCTCGACTCGCTGTTGCTCGACGATCTCCGCGCGAAGTTCGCGCAGGCTCGCCGGCGGGGGAAGGCCGCGCTCCGGCGGTTCCATGCTTCGCTCGGCGAGATCCGCGTGCTCGACCCCGCGTGCGGGTGCGGGAACTTCCTCGTCGTCGCGTACCGCGAACTCCGGCTGCTCGAGATCGAAGTCCTCAAAGCGTTGCACCCGCGCGACAAGCAGGCGCCTCTCTTCGACGTCAGGCAGGAACTCGCCGTCGATGTCGATCGGTTCTTCGGGATCGAACTCGAGGAATGGCCCGCGCGCATCGCCGAGGTCGCGATGTGGCTGATGGATCATCAGATGAACCTGCTGGTCTCGCGCGAGTTCGGGCAGTATGTCGCGCGGCTGCCGCTCGAGCGCTCCGCCCACATCCGCCAGGCCAACGCGCTCCGCATCGACTGGAACGGCGTGCTCCCGGCGGAGCGGTGCTCGTTCGTGCTTGGCAACCCGCCGTTCGTCGGCGCGAAGTTCATGAACGCCGGGCAGCGCGAGGACGTGCGGGCGGTGTGGGGAAAGACGCCCAACGCCGGGCTTCTCGATTATGTCGCGTGCTGGCACCGCACTGCGACGGAATACCTCCGCAAGTCCGGCGGACGCGCGGCGTTCGTCTCGACAAACTCCGTCACACAGGGCGAGCAGGCGGGGGCGTTATGGCAAGAACTCTTCCGCCTGGGCGTCGTCATCGACTTCGCACACCGCACGTTCCCCTGGACCAGCGAGGCCCGCGGCAAGGCCCACGTCCACGTCGTCATCATCGGCTTCGGACTCGGCGAGCCGACGACGCCCAAGCGCATCCACTCCTACGGCCCCCGCGGCGAACATCTCGGCGTCGCGGAAGTCAGAAACATCAGCCCCTACCTCGCGGAAGGGCCGAGCGCAGCCGTCACCAATCGCTCGACGCCGTTGTGCGAGGCGCCGATGGGCAAATCCGGGAATAAACCTATTGACAACGGTCAATATCTATTTGAACCATCAGAAATGCAGCAGTTTATAGAGACAGAGCCGAAATCAGCAAAATATTTCAAAAGATGGCTTGGCGGCCGTGAGTTTGTGCAGGGTATTGAGCGATGGTACCTAGATCTGTCGGAGGTTGAGCCGCAGATATTGCGAAGCATGCCGCATGTGTTGCGAAGGATTGAGAATGTGCGTGAGTTCAGGAGCAAGTCGAAGAGCGCTCCGACGCGCGCTATCGCCAATCAGCCGACCCAATTTCACACTAAGTTCAAGCCAGATGGACCTTACATAGCATTGCCGCAGGTATCGTCCGAGCGTCGGATGTATATCCCGATTGCGCACCTTGATGATTCCGTGCTTTGTGGCGATAAATTACGGGTATTCCCGGGCGCGACGTTGTACCACTTCGGCGTGCTGCACTCGGCGATGCATATGGCCTGGGTGCGGCGTGTGTGCGGGCGGCTGGAGTCACGCTACCAGTATTCGATCACGCTGGTTTACAACAATTTCCCGTGGCCGGGGGAGGTTTCGTCGGCGGGGCGCGGGCGGGTGGAGCGGGCGGCGCGGGCCGTGCTCGACGCTCGGGCGGTTCATGCGGGGGCGACGCTGGCGGACTTGTACGACCCGCGGACGATGCCTCGGGATCTTCAGAGGGCGCACGCGGGTCTGGACCGTGCGGTGGACGGGCTGTACCGGCGTGGGGCGTTCGGTGATGACGAGGCGCGGTTCGAGCACCTGTTCGGGCTTTGGGAGCGTCTGTCGGCGCCGATGCTGGCGGGGCGGGGTTCACCGCAGCGGCGCAGAGGGCGCAGAGGGGGGAAAGAGAGGGGGGAAGGACAGGGGGAGTAGAGGGGGAAGGAGCGGGAAGCGGGGGCTAAGTAGGGGATAAACTAGTGATGAAGAAGGGGGCGTGCGAACATTTCGGTGCGTGAAGCCTGAGTCGAGCGGCGCGTGACGCCTGACATGAGCGCAGCGAAGGTCAGGGTCGGTTCTGACAGGACTGGGGTGTTGAATACTGGGGGAAGCCCAGGGATGAATCCCTGGGCTTTGGGGCGAGTCCGGGGCGGGATTGGACGATGACGGTGGGGCGCGCCTATGGTTGGGGTCGCTGGGCGCGGGCCTGGCGTGCTCTTTGACAACTGGGGCCGATGTGGTTTCGACCGGGCATGTGAAGTGTGGCGTGGCGCGTCGCGGCGTACGCGGGCCGCGTTAACAAGCGTACACAATGATAACTGCCAAACCGCAGTTCGCTCTCGCGGCGTAAATTACGCCGTGACGGCTGGCGCCCGACGCCCGATGGGGCGTCAGCCGCTGACATCGGGCTGGTCTTCGCGCGGTGTTTCGGCGCGCGGGATGAGAAAGCACCGTGACTGGGCCGAGGGAAGGTTGTCGCCGACCTGAACGAGGCTGAGATATAAGAACAGCGACTACACGCGTAGAGGCGCCATGCAGACTGCACCGGGACGGGGGTTCGATTCCCCCCGGCTCCATTTTTTTGACTGTTGCTCTAAGCGACGGTTTCGACCTGCAAAACGCCGGTTTTCCTTGGGGGAACCGGCGTTTTTTGTTTCGATTCCTCCACTGCTCATCGTGCCGGTTTGGGACGCCTCGTGACGCTCCGGGACGGTTCCGTATGAGTCCATGTGTGAGTTCGCGCCGCCCCCTAAGACGGGCAGCAGCCCCACCGCCGAGCGCAGGTCCAGACGCTCGGCGTCGGTGTAGACGAGATCCGTCAGGCGCGCGTCCTTATGGCGAGCGACCTCCATGATCACGCGGCGGTCTACGCCAGCCACCTGTAGGAATGTCGTGAAGGTCTTCCGGAAGGAATGGAAGTCAACAGAGCGGCCTCGTGCGTCGCGGCGATCGATCTCCGCGGCCTCCAGGTCCTTGCGGAGAGTGTGGTGCGAGGGCATGCCCTTGGCGAAGAGCCTCGCCGATTCAGAACGGCCCTCGACCAACGGCCGCCACGCCTCGACCACCTGCGGGGCCAGCGGGAGCGAGCGATATTCGCGGGTCTTCTGGATTGAGGCGGCGAGACGGACCCGCGGCTCGGTGCCGAGGTCAATATCGCCGCACTGGAGCTGACCCAGTTCGCGGTAGCGGAGCCCAGTGAGCGCCGCGCCCAAATAGATCGGAGCCCGGGCCCGAGCGACAGCCAGCAATCGGTCGAGTTCGTCGAGAGTGTACGCGCGGCGGACGACGCGCTCGTGGCCGCGGGTCTCAGCCTTCTGCACCCGCGTCAGGGGATTGGCCTGGACGCGCCCGCACTGGTGCATCCACCCAAGGAAGCACCGGGCCGATTCGAGGTAGTGATTGGCAGTGCGTGGGCCGTGGTCCACCAATGCACGCCATGCGACGAATCGGTCAGTTGAGATATCTCCGACGCGGACCCAGCCGCACTCGGCGAAGAGCTTACGGCATCGCGGCACAACCTTGCGGATGTAGTCCTTTGAGCGGCCGCGTGCGACGAGGTCTCGCTCGAAATCGTCGAGGTGCGCGGTCAGGGGACGTGATGCCGCCCCAGCTTCCACCTCGTCAAGAAGCATCCCTTGCCGGCGTCGTTCCTCGCGATAGACGATCTCGGCGAGTTTGCGCTCGGCGACATCCTTTTGCCGGACACGGAGTGCGACGGTGGTCCAGCCGGGGTCATCTTGAAACCGATACCGCCCACTCCAGAAAGTAGAGGTCCGGCGCTTGCCATCCTTCAGGCGTTTTGGTTTGAACACATGCATCTATGACCTCACATCCCGCTGGCGCTTTGCCCGTTCGATGATCGCCTCGATCTCTTCACGAATCCATCGTCTCGTACGTGTCCCCAGGTGGACGGGGCGGGGGAGTTCTCCTGAGTCCGACCGTCGCCACACCTCGCGTGTCGATATGGAGAGCATCGCCGCCACCTCTCCAACACTGATCAATGTTGTGGTCTCCATTCGCACCTCCTCATTACACTTCGCCGCATGTTGGGCAGATCCCTGCCGAACAGCGTGGACACACCTCGCACGCCAGGACGGACACGCCGCACCTTGGGCAGAAAAGAAGCCCTTGCCCGGGATAGTCACGAGCGATCAGAGCGTCGTCAGGGTTTGAGTCCTGGCAACTCTCCCCCGCAGTGGCTCTCGCTTGGTTGTCTGAGTCCTGATCTCGCATCGCGTTCGTCTCCGTGCGGCGCTCTCACGCCGAACGGCGTCCTGCAACTGTTCCCATTCCTGTCGCGCTGGCGCACCGGCCGCGAGCCACTCTTCAATGGTCCAGCGGTCCCACCGCACCGCCCGGCCGAACCGGATCGGCGCAGGCATCTTCTCAGCCGCGTGAAGCCTCCAGACCGTGGCCCTGCTTACGCCGAGAAACTGGGCGAGTTGGATCACGGTCAGCGTGCCGGCTTGGACTGCTTGTGTCGGCGACTGCTGGTGTGGGGGCATGATGCGTGTCCTCGTCTGCGGGATGTCGTACTACTGTACGCTGTCGTGCGAACGATTAGTCCAAAAAAAATCACTTCACGAGTTTGAAGACGTGCCGGGGGAGCAAGAGCGGCGCATCGTCGAACAGCCGGAGGTCGGCGAGCCGGTGCAACGCTCCAAATCGGCTCACGCCAAATGTTTCGCAGATGCCGGGGAGGAAAATCGTGCGCCAAAGAGACTCTGAGACTTCCGAACTGCCCGTCAGTTCCGGGATGGTCGCGGCCGCATCGAGTTTGTGCTCGTTGCATAGGTTGAATAGCGCGATAACGATGATCTTCGCCGGCATGAGCAGGGCGCCCGCGAAGCGGTTCGCCTGCTGTTCAATCGGCGAGGATTCGAGAAGCTCAATCGCCGCGGGCGCATGTGTGGTCTCATCCATCTCGGCCTCGTCAGCATGAAGCAACACGTGTCCGAGTTCGTGAGCGATCGTCCAGCGCAACCGCGGCTCGTCATCGACGAGCGATTCATCGACACGGATCAGGCGGCGGCTCGGCTCTGCCCGCCCGAGCACAAGAGTTCCGTCCATCGAAGCGATCCGCTCGAACCCGAAGTCAATGTCGAGCGCACTCTCAACCCACTCTTCCACCGGGACCGGCAGGGGAATCTCCGCAAGGCGGAGCGCGACGCGGCAGGATTCCAAACACTCGGCAGCGGCCTGCTCGGCTCGCTTGGCCTCCGGCCTGGTCTCAATGAAGGGCATAGGAAGTGGCTCGCTCACTTGGGCTTCCCCTTTCTACGGGAAGCCATCTGTTGGGCTTGTTCGATGAGCGAGTCCCATTGCTCGGCTGTGAGGTACTCCGCCGCGCGCATAAAGGCAGGAGCCTTGGCCGCTGTCGTCGGCGTCTTGCTCGCGACCCGCGCCACATCGGCTTCGGGTCTCAGCCACCCGGAGCGGAGCGTTGCCGGGTCCATCTGATACCTCGTGGCGATTCGCGTGAGCAAGTCTTCTGAAGGCGTGCGCCGGCCCTTCTCGATGTCTGTCAGGTGCGCCGGTGCGATCCCGAGGAGGGCTGCCATTTCGCGGAGCCCGCGCCCGAGCACCTCGACGCGCTGGCGTCGGATGATGTCTCCGATGGGCTCCGGGCTGGTCTGTGATCTGACCACTGGGGACTCCGTTCGAGTGTTCGCTGTCAGTATAACGGTGGTTCCTGGAGCGTCAAGCGGCATCTCCTCGGCTCGCGAGCGGATTTTTTCACAGCGTCTCAGGAAGTCTCACGCATAAAGGATCACAAGGGCCGAAGTCGGCCCGAGTCGTCAGTGACGCAAACGCTTCGCTGGCGTCATCGAGACGAGCCGCGTCGCTCGGTAAAGCCGCCTCACCAGCGGTCTAAGAGGATGGCCTCACCAGCCATCGAGACGCGGACTCGTAGAGCCGGATGCATCGAGAGGTGCTTGTCCGGTTCGACGGAGGCTCGTCGGAGTAAAGCCCTGCTGTTTGGAGAGACGTTCTCTCCACAGGGGTCAATCCCGGCGTTCTATCCGATGGTGTGCCCCGCGAGACGGGGCGACGAGGACAGACCTGAGAGCATCGGCGAAGCCGGTGCTCCTCGGGCCGTGGTGATTCAAACGGGTGAGAATCCCGCCGAGGGGGATCGGGCCACACCCCGTCAAGGGGCGGCTCGGTGAACCTCGGCCGGCGTGGGGAGTTCCGCCGCTGGAAACAGCGCGGACCGGGCCTCGACAGGCTCGGCGATCGGGTCAACGACCGCCCGAAAGGGCGGGACAAACCCCGACGACGAAAAGCTCAACCATGAAAGGGGCGAAAGCCCTTGCCGGTAAGTCTGATCGGAGACGATGCCGAACCGGGAAAGACAGTCGGTCGGTGGGTAAGCGGGAGCTTCTGGTTTCTGCCCGCTGAAAGCGTGGTCTGCGCTCGATGCAGCCGCGACGACTGCGTGCGCTCGGAAGAGCGTGCGTACGGCCAACAGTCCCGAGGGGTAACACCCTCTACCAGCGTGAACGATCAGACAGAGAACACCACTAACTCGGGAAGGTCTTGAGCAGCCGGGATGGTGCCCGGTGCCTGGATGTCAACCAGGCGCTTCAAACGCTCAAGATCGGGAGTGTGCCGCAAGTAGGAGCCGGCGGGAGCCGGGCAGAATCGCTGCAAGGCAGTGGCGAAGCTGTTGGCGTGCTACGGGTGGTGCCGGGCACAAATACCACGACGAAAGCGGCGACGAGTGCATACTCGTCTCGATGACGTGACGGCTCCATTCGAGCCGTCGTTCGGGAGATCCGTGATTGCGGTCACACGAGAGCCGTCCTGGCGGACGGACCTCCTGTGGCAGCGAGTTGGCGATGGACACTACCCGTGCGTCTTGGACCCGCGGGGTGTCCATCGAAGGGTTTGGGACCGCTACCGCTATGAATTGGGCGTGGGCAACTGTGGAAACCAGTTGCCCCGCCCGCGGTAGTGCGGGCCAGAAAGGAGGTGATGCGAAAGGATGCGCGCGTCGATCGGCGTGCATCAGACCGATGCGCGTCCGCGACGCCGAAGGTTCTGGAAATGGCCTTGGCGGTTGTGCCACAAACAACCGCCTTCCGTTCAATCTCATGGTGAAGCAAACAAGCATCGGAACTCGACAAGGGACTGCATGTACCGATGCGAAGCAACATCCCTGGAGGGCTTCATCCAGCAGATCGCCGTGGCCTACATCACCCACGGGTACTACTTCTATGTCAGCGGATTCGTGCCGGAAGGGAAAGAGCCGATGGCGGTCGATGCCAAGCTCATCGAAAGGTATGGCATCGGAATCTCAAAGTGGGCGAGAGCCCGCCGAAAAGAGCAAGGGATCGCGAGCCTCCAGTACATCCGACTCGACCGACGGTTCGTGATCCTGGCGACTCACAGGCGCCACTCGTTCTTTGAGCATGAGGCAAACACGATCCGCGACTTCAGGCGCACGCCTCTGAAGGTCGGCGGATACTCTGTGAGTTGTCGGGGAGGGCACGCCCATGTCCGCATTGACCTTCCCGACTACCGCCGCCTCAAGGCGCACCTTGTTGAGCTAGCCCGGCATCGGTCGGTCGATCGGTTGGAAGCGGAGTTCGCCCGCATCCCGTTCGAGCCATACGCCCCCGTGCGGCGGCAACTCTTCAACATCCTTCGTGCAGTCAACCGGGTGAGAAAGCATGCGGGATTTGAACGGCTCGCGACTGAGAGAGCTCTGCGGATGCGACGACGCATCCGGCGGCCGTTTGAGGAGCCCGACGAGTGTTCGGAGGGGGCGGGCAAAATCCCTCTGATCAGAGCTACACCTCGTCAGCAGTCACGGCCACTTTGAAATCAACCCCGAGCGTCTCAAAGTGCTTCTTCCCGCACCGGACCTTGTCGGCTTCGATAGTGCGCAGTTTCAGGAAGTCTCGCGTGCTCTTGGTTTCGCGGACGAGGTAGATCGCCTGGCCATCGTGCTTGATGATGGCCCAGTCCGGGTTGTACCCGCCAACCGGCGTCTCAACGATAAACCAGTTGGGGAGCTTGACGAACAGGCGGATGTCTTCTCGCTCGTCGAGACGCTTTGCGAACTCGCGCTCGATCTCCGAGTCGTATACCACGTATTCGTAGACAGACTTGGCGACTTGAAGCGCGGTGAGGTAGTTGATCAGCTCCTCGTTCTTGAAGAGCATCATCTCCCACTCGGCGTCGGAGCCGACGCCTTCGATGCGGTCATACCGTACGCCGTCAACAAGTAGACGATGCAACTCGTGTTTCAGGATGCCGGCCACGGCATCCATGAAACGCTGAGGATTGTTGAAGAACTCGTCCAGCCGGTCCGACTCGCGAAGGATTCGGACGAGCGTGGAGCGTGTCAGTTCCGTTTCATTCTGGAGGTACGCAAGGATGTCCGGCACGGGGCGATGCTCGTGTGTGATCTCCTCGACGGCTGCGCCCACGGCGGCTGTCTCGACGCCGCCGCGTTTGACGCGCACGCCCCCGGTCGTGATCGAGATCCTCGGTTTCTCGATGCGCTCCATGCGCCTGATTGCGCCGACCGTTCGCTCAACAAGGGTGTCGGTCTCAAACTCGACGCGGTAGGTCGTTCTCGCCTTGATTCGGTCCCAGAGGGCTTTGAACTCGGGGCTGAGGACGACTTCCTTCTTGAGCCGGTTCTGACCGTCGTCCCGCTCGCGGCGAATGTGCCGCTCGATCTGGTAGCTGGCGAGCAGGTCCACGACGGCCGATGTGAGCGAGCGAAGGCCCTCCGGCAGTTCGAGCTTGAAGCCGACCGCTTTCGGGTCGAAGGCGGGCTGAAGTCGGCCCTCGCCGTCGATCATCCCCTGACCAACCAGAGCGTCCTTGATCTGCTTCGCCGCCTCGCGCCCGATCGGTTCGGGCTGGTCTTCTACGATGCGTGAAAGCTTGGCGATGGCGGAGAGCGGCACCTTTCCGAAGGTGACGCCGCAGTCCTCTTCGTACTCGGTCTGGAGCGCCCGGGCGAAGTCCTCGTAGCTTTCGTTGGCCATGACGTAGAGCTTGTTCACCGACTCGTCGAACACGCGCCGCCCGCTCTGGTCAACCGGCAGGCGAAGGCCGCGTCCGATCTCCTGGCGCTTCTTCACCGCACTCCGGGTTTCGTTGAGCGTGCAAATCTGGAACACATTGGGGTTGTCCCAGCCCTCGCGGAGCGCCGAGTGGCTGAAGATGAATCGAAGCGGTTCATCGACGGAGAGCAGCCGCTCCTTCTCCTTCATGATCAGCGCATAGGTGTCGTCGTCCGCCTGGGTGTCGCCACGGGTGTCTTTGAGAACACCCTTCTTGTCCTGGGAGAAGTAGCCGTTGTGCAGCGATTCGACGGCCCCCGGAACATGCCTGAGCCATTCGATCCCGGCGAACCGCTCTTCCCGAGCGAAGGCCGCCAGTTCCTCCTCGAACGCCTCGGCAAACTTGCCCTTAACTGGCTGACCCTGGGCGTCGTAGTCGCGGTAGTTGGCGACCCGGTCAATGAAGAACAGGCTGAGCACCTTGATGCCGCGATCCTTGACGGCGAGTTCCTTCTCCAGGTGCCGTTTGACCGTGTGTTTGATCTGCGCCCGCCATACGTCGTCCCGCAGGCCGCCGATCTCGTCTCCCAGCCGCATGGTGCGACCGTTGGCGAAGCGGATGTACTCGCTGCCCGGCTCGGCGTTGATCTCGGCCACCTCGTAGCCCTGCTGGTAGTTCGCCCGCTCATTCGACTTGGCGAACAGGTCGTCGCCCTGCTTTACCGTGACGGATGCTTCCTTCGGGCCATCGACAGCGTGCTTGTGGATGCGGAGCTTTGCCTTGATGCCCTTCTTGTAGTCGATCTGCTCAACGCGGACGAAGGCGTCGTTGGCGACGCCGTCTACTGCGGCAGTAGCGACGACGATCTGCTTGACGAGCTTCAACTCGAAGGCCCGCACCGGGTCAAGGTTGTAGACCAAGTTGTACGGATTGCGGTGGGTTGCGGAGTATCGCAGGGTGCAAAGCGGATTCAGCGCCTTGATCGCTTCCTGAGCCTTGTCGGTTGAATCCACGCTCTGCGGCTCGTCGATGATGACGACGGGCCGCGCCGCTTGGACGAACTCGATGGGCTGCCGCCCGGAGAGCTTGTCGCTCTCCTTGTAGATGACGTTGCTCTTGCGCTCCTCCTCCGTGCCAGTGAAGTTCTTGCGGAAGGCGTCGATGTTGATGACGAGAATCTGGAGCGTGTTGCTCGTGGCGAAGTGGCGCAGGCGGCTTACCTTCCTCGCGTCGTAGACGAAGTGCTCGAAGGGGAGGTTGTTGTAGAGGGCGCGGAAGTGCTCCGCCGTGATATCGATGTTCTTGAGCACGCCCTCGCGGATGGCGACGCTCGGCACGACGATGATGAACTTCTGGAAGCCGTAGCGCTGCGAGAGCTCGAAGATCGTGCGCAGGTAGACATAGGTCTTCCCGGTGCCCGTCTCCATCTCGACGGAGAAGTGCGGGCAGCGGCGGGCGGTGTCAGCCGGCGCGTCGAAGAGATCCCATGCTTCCAGCGGGGCGGCCGGGTCGCCTTCCGCGGGTTCGATGTCATTGCGTTCCTGCACCCCTCGCGTATTGGCGAGCAGTCTGTCCTCGGCGAGCAGCAGACGGTTGCCGACGCCGAGTTCGGTCCGCTCCTGGCCCTCGAACATGTCGCCCCAGTCGCCCAGGTTGATGACGCTGTACTCCGGCGCGCCGACGGGCTGGCCGTCGAAGAGGTCCACGACGGCAGCGATCGCGTCGAGTTGGAACTGCTGATTGGCGTCGAACTGGAGCTTCATGGTCATGGCGTGCAAGCTCCGTCAGACGGTCCGGAAGGACGTGACGCCCTTGTTCCTGAACTCCTGCACCGCGTTGGCCTTCAGTTGGTCGTTCTTGGCGAAGCCGGCGTCGAGACAGACGACACGTTCGGGCTTCAGCTTCGCCATCGCACGGATCGCCTCCAGCGTCAGTTCACGCTCCAGGCAGACGAGCAGGGCGCCGGAGGCGACGCTGTAGACCTTCTTGTCGGCAAGCGTGAGCGTCTCGACCGGAGTGGTGAGCGGGAAGCCGCTCTTGAGCAGAATCTCAAAGAACAGGTCATCGCCCGAGCGGCCTTGGCGGATGTGCTCAATGTGGAGTTCCATTTGCTGGGCTAGCGTTGCGGAATCCTTGGGCGTGTCCGCCTCCCACGGCTTGAAGTTTGACTCGGCGAGCTTGTAGACGCGGAAGCCCAAGTCGATCCCTGCCGGAATGCCACCCAATGTGCCGGCGGCGTCAGCGATCAGGTTCTCACAAACGCTTCGTATTCGAGTCTTTGTGACATCCGCGATCGTCTTGTATCGCTTGTGGTTGTCGATCGGCTCAGGGAGTTGCACGAGGATGAATCGCCTCGACCCTCCGTCCATGCGGTTCATCTCCAGCACAGCGTGCCCGGTCGTGCCGCTGCCCGCGAAAAAGTCGAGCACGATCGCATCCGTGTCCTCGCCAACAACCGCGTAGAGCGTGTCGTATACAGCCCAAAGGCTCTTTGGGAACGAGAATGGAGAGTCTGGCACAAGGTCGTTGACGATCTGCGTGCCATACTCGTTGGCGTCAAAGCGCTTGTCTGCCCAGACGGTGCGGTACATTCCGAAGTCTTTGCCGATCTCGACTTCCAGTCCTTCCTTGCCCTGCCTTACGCGGAGCAAGTGGCGAATCGCTTCAACGCTCTGGCGAGCGTACCTCCACTTGCGCTCGATGCCCTCACGATCGATCGGATACACGTAGTCCACCCCGGCCTTACGCTCAGTCTGCTTCGTCGGGTGGAAGTCGTCGGGACACACGTCACCGAACCCGATGATCTGGCCGTCCTTGACGAGGATGGGATAGAAGCAGTTTCGCGCATCCGCTCGCTCTGATTCCGATCCCCAGTTCCGCAGTTGCGACCACTGAATGTCCTCGGGCTTCAGCTTTCTGTCACCGATCGCCTTGATGCCGCTGGGGAACACGAAGAATGCGTACTCGTGTGTGTACGAGAAGTTAGTACCCTGCACGCCCCGCGGATTGTGAACAATTGTGACGCAGACCTGCTCGTAGAGCCCCTCGGGAAACACCTCACGAAGCAGAGCGCCGAGATTCACCTGCTCGTTCTCGTCGATTGTGCATACCAGCACTCCATCCGGCGTGAGCAGATTTCGGGCGAGCATGAGTCGCGAGTACATCATGCTCATCCATTTACTGTGAAAGCGTCCATCCGCCTCCGTGTTCGTGCCAAACTTGCGGCCTTCCGAATCTGCTTGCCCCGTGTAGGCTAAGTAGATGTCTAGGGACTCGGAGTAATTGTTCGGGTAGATGAAGTCGTTACCGGTGTTGTACGGCGGATCGATGTAGATCATCTTGACCTTGCCGAGGTAGGACTTCTGGAGGAGTTTCAAGACTTCGAGATTGTCACCCTCGATGATCATGTTCTCCGTCGTATCCCAGTTCACGCTCTGGTCGGGGGCCGGGCGCAGCGTCCCCATGCTGGGGGCCTGGATTGTCTTGAAACAGTCGGCCTTGCCGGGCCAGTTCAGTCCAAATCGCTCCTTGCCCACGTCCACGGTCTCGCCGAGCGCGAGGCGGAGCCGGTCGAAGTCGATCTTGCCATCTTCAGTACGAGTTTCCGGGAAGAGCCGGAGCAGTTCGGCGATCTTGTCTGCCGCGATGTCGTGCGAGCGCAGGTCGAATCGCTCGGGCAAGTCGCTTGCTGCGCTGGTCGCGGGTTGGGTCATCTCGGCTTTCTTGGTCATGTCAGTCGCCATCGTACGGTGAAGAGTGGCACATCATTGGTGGTCTGTTCAAGTCGGGAGGCGATCTCGTCGAGCAGGGCGTCCTTTTTCTGGTCAAGCTCCCGGCTCGCCTGGTCGAACGCCCTCCACGCTTCATCGCGCTTGGTCTCCAGATTGCGGACGCTCCGCTGGTGTTCGAGCTTCTCGGGCAGCGTGCCCGCAAGCCGAGCCGCCTTGCGGGCATCCTTGAGTTCCTGGTCGAGTCGATCAAGTTTGGCCTTCAGGGTGGCTCTGCGGTCTTCGGCCCAGTGGTCGAGCTTGTCCATTTCCTCATCGAACCATCGACCGTTGCGGGTGGTCTGTTCTTCGAGCAGGACACGCTTCTCGCGGTCAGCCGCGGCGGTGAGGCGGTCGATCATTCGCGGTGGTGTGACGGCGCTAGGGCCGACCCGACCGGGTAGATCGAACAGCCGTCGGCACTGCAAGGGATCGAGCTCCTCGCCTTCGTCTGTGAATCCGACCAGCACGAGGTGGTCCTCCGCCTCCAAAGCCTCCATCGTGAGACGGGAGCACATGAGCCACCCGGAGTGACTGACAAAGGGCTCGACGATGGCGATGCGCTTGCCACTTCCGGTGTAGTCGAAGGCAATCTCGACATCCGGCGTTGACTGATCGTGAGCGAGAGTGAGCACACGCTGGGCGAGCGGATGGCCGACGCGGTAGGTGTTGGCGTCTTCAACATTCTTGGCGAGGCGGTACGGACCGGAATGGATCGGCTCGCCGGGGAAGGGGTTCGTGTGGAGCACGAAGCTGTACTCTTGGTCGTCGCCGAAGTCGGCGTACTGGTCCAGAACATGGCGCGTCAGCCCCCAGAGACGCTCGTTGAACCTGTCGAGCGCATCGCGGGCTTGAATGCGCACCTTCTCCACGACTTCTTGGTCGAAGTTGTCGAGGAGCTTCTCGCGTGCGTCGCGCTGACCAGCGACGATCTGGTCTTCAAGATCGCGTTGGAGTTGGTCGAACTCGAATTGAATCTGTTCGCCGGAGCGGCACTGCTGATAGATGGCACCGATGCGCTTCTCGAAATCCACGCCGGATTCGACGGCGCCGAGCACCTCGTCGCTTGCGCCGAAGACGCCGTTGAAGAGTGCGAACTTCTGGTCCAGCAACTCGTAGACCCGCTGATCGGCGGCGTTCTTCTTGTTGAGGAAGTTCACAACGACCACGTCGTACTTCTGGCCGTAGCGATGGCAGCGGCCGATACGCTGCTCGATGCGCTGGGGGTTCCACGGCAGGTCATAGTTGACCACGAGGTTGCAGAACTGGAGGTTGATGCCCTCTGCCGCGGCCTCCGTGGCGATGAGGATGGAAGCGTCGTCGCGGAAGTGTTCGACAAGCGCCTGTCGCATGTTGGATGCGGCGGAATCCGTGACCTTGTCGGTGCCCGCGTGGCGATTGAGCCACTCCTGATAGATCGCCTTGGAGATCGCGTCCGTGTTGGTGCCATTGAAGAGCATGACCTTGCCCTTGAACTCGGTCTGCTCCAGCAACTTGAAGAGATACTCCTGCGTACGGCGAGACTCGGTGAAAATGACAGCCTTCTGGTGGAATGCCGCGTCGTCTTCGCGGCCCCTTGCTTTCGCCGCAGCCTCGAAGCCGCGCCGTAGCGCGGTCAACAGGACTTCGCCCTTGGAGTTCTTGAGGATGGACTTGGCGAGCACGTGGAACTCACGGAGCTCGGCCGCTTCGCGACGAAGTTCCGCGAGCTGCTCGGGCGTGAGCGCCGCTCGCAGATCGGAAGGGTCCTCATCGTCATCATCTTCTTCCCATTCATCCGCCAGTTCGTCGTACTCTTCCCAGTTGTCAGGGAGGTCTTCCGGCGGTGCATCTACGGCCTCCGCTGACTTTACAGCCTCTTCGAGGCGCTGGGCCATGCCTTCGAGGGTGCCCGCGATGGCAAATGTCGAGGAAGCGAGCAGTTTGCGGAGAATGAGCGTAATCAACTGCCGCTGGCTCGCGGGGAGCGCATACGAGGTCGGCCGCTGGAGGTACTCCGAGACGAGGTCGTAGAGCCGTTGCTCGTCGGGAGACGGGGAGAACTCTTGCACAAGTGCGTGCCGATTGGTGAACTTGACGTATTCGAGCACGTGCCGCCGGAGGGTGCGCTTGCATATCGGCCTGAGGCGATCCTTGAGGGTGTTGAAGTCGGCGTCGTTGCCCAGACGCGCGAAGCGGGCCTTGTAGCTCTCAAGGTCGCCGAAGGCGAAATCGTCGATGATGCTGACCAGACCGTACAACTCCAGCAGGGAGTTCTGGAGCGGCGTCGCCGTCAACAGGACTTTGGGGCGCGATGCGATCGCTTGTTTGATGGCATTAGCTATTTTGCTGGAGGTTTTGTAGACATTGCGCAGCCGGTGCGCTTCGTCAATGACGACCAGATCCCAAGGGGTCTGCTGGACATACGGCTCTTTGGACTTGGCGAACTGGTACGAGCAGAGGATGATCGACTGTTGGTCGAATGGGTTCAGTTGACCGGCGCGGATGGCGGCGTTGAAGGTTCGAGTCTCAAGGATGACCGAGGGCAAGTGGAACTTGTCGGCAAGCTCCTGGCTCCATTGCTTGCGCAGATTCGCGGGAACAATGATCAGCATCCGCCGCTTACGCTCGGCCCAGCGCTGGGCGATGAGAAGGCCCGCCTCGATGGTCTTGCCGAGCCCCACCTCGTCGGCCAGAATCGCGCCCTTCGAGAAGGGGCTTTGGAACGCAAAGAGCGCCGCCTCGACCTGGTGAGGGTTGAGATCAACCTGGGCGTCGGCAAGGACCGTCGCGAGCTTCTCGACACTGTCGGAAGCGCACCGCCGTTGCAGTTCGTGGGCGAAGAGCCGGGCGTGATGGTCCGTGAACTTGGTCATAGCCTCACACCAACGGTCTCCAGCCAATGCTCGCGAGGAGGTCACAGCGAAAGTTGATCCCGCCGATAGAGAGCGGGTGCGGGTTCTGGGGGCCGTAGGTATGCTTGCTCTTGTCCACTATTCGGGGCACTCCTCGGTTCGACTAAATCGCAAATCAACGCTTATCGTCAATCACCAACCTCATACTTCGCGCCACGAACACCGAACGCCCAGCGGGTGCCTTCCAGCACATCGGTGACGTAGCGGCTCATGGCGGGATTCTCCAGGGAGCCCGTGATGTACGTGATGGTGTTGTTAGTCGTTTTGTCCATGCTGGCGTGAACGACCTGATCCGCATCGCACACAACAGCAAGGTTTGGGTTGTGCGTCACGATGAACACCTGGCGGCGCTTTCGCGCTTCCTTGATGCACGCAACCAGAACCTTGGCTACCGTGTGATTGTCCAGGTTTCCTTCCGGCTGATCGATGACCAGCGGCACGTCGCTCTTGTCGATGAGCAGGTAGAAAACCAGGAGAAGGGTGCCGCGCTCGCCAGGCGAGAGCATCGACAGGTCTTTTCCATCCCACCGGAGGATGTACCGTGGTCGGACGTACTCCAGGCCGTAGAGCGTGTCGAACACTTCCTCTGGCTTCCGGCCCTTGGCGAGCTGGTCTTTGAGTTGAACGACAGTCCCTTGTTGCTCGCGATGATCCTTATGAAGTGCGTCGTCAACGGCCCCCAGAAACGCCTTCACGGATTCCGTGTCCTCCCACCGTGTTGCCTGAGCGAGTGACTCTGCTCTGGCGCGCCCCTCATCGACCCCCATGAAGCTGCCCCTTCGATTGAGCGCCAACAACCCGAGAAGGCGCCCAGCGAAGTCCTCGTCCGTCAGTTCTGCGCGGAACTCAAGCTTCAACTTCTCCTTCGCGAGATCGTGGGAGTCGATAAATCCCTGAACTGATCCATACAGATTGCGATAGACCGCCGCCTGCGCGACTTTCTCCGCATGAATCTGAAGCGACAAGGCTGCCTGCTGCTCCTTCACGGCCGCGATCTTGACGGGCAGTTGATCTAGTGCTGCCAAGCTGCCTTGCAGCCCTTTCAGTGATTCTGCATCCGCTTCGGTGCCTTCAATTGTGGTGCGCTTGGACTGCCAGTCCGCCAAAGCTTTGAGGTAGGCTTGGTGTTCGCGGTGGGGGGCATCGAGCTTCGCTTGAAGTTCAGCGATCTGAGCCTCGGCGATCTCCAACTGCTTGCGGAGGCCGTGAGGCTCAACGGAATCCAGCTTGTCCTTGGCAGTCGTTGCCGCGGCGGCGGCTGAATCCCGGATTCCTGCCGGCTTGTTGCGGGTGATCGAGAGAGTGACCAATTCGATTGGCGTAAGTCCAAGTTCTGTCGCATCCTCCTCCAAGGACTCCTTGAAAACATCAAATTCCTTCTCGAAGTTTTCGAGTTTTTCAAGCAGCCGTCGCGCGACCGCGTGGCGGCGCTCAGCCACGCGAAGGGCTTCCGCCTCCTTGGCGATCTGGTCGTTGAGCGATGATCTCGTGGCTTCCGCGGCGGACAGCTCGGTTAGTACTGCGGAGTCCGGCGCTGGGGCACTACCGGCCGCTGTAGGATTCACAACCTCGGCGGGCTTGACTTTGTCGTGGGCTTCAAGCTCAAGCTTGCGCCGGTTGATCTTTTCGGTCAGCTCGCGCTTCGCAGTCGGATCAGCTTGGGCCTCAAGCAGCGCTCTCGACCTGCTGAGGTCGCGGAGTTGCTTGAGCAGCGAGTCGATTCGCTTCTGCTTCTCTCCGGTCTGGAAACGGACCAGATCGTCGAGCGTCGAGTGGCCCAGCCGCTCTGCGTCCGGTACGTGTGAGAAGATGACGGCCTTCAACTCTTGCTCAAAGCCCTCCTCTCCGAGTCCGACGAGTTCATTGCACACGGTCTCGACGTGATCCTGCGGAAGATACTTGAGTCGCTCCACTTCCTCGGGCTTGATTGCATCGGAAAGGCATTTCGTCGTTGAGTCGCCCGACTCCCATTCCAGCGTCGCGTCGAAGTGAGCGGCGAGGCCGCTAGTCGGGTGGCGAAACCGTCCCTTGCTCAGGAACGAGAATGCCTCGCTATTCTTGGTTGCGCCCAACAACCCGAGCACGTCGGCGAGCGCACTCTTTCCGCTACCCTTGTTGCCGACGATCGCGACTAATCCCGAATTGAATTCGACCTTGCTGCCGAACCATTGTTCGGAAGCAGGCGCGGTGGCCCTTCGCTGAAAAGATACGCTGCGAATGTACTTCGTGCGATTCTGCTCAACGCGAGTGAGTTCGGGGGGCCGGTCACCGATGTAGACTCGCTCACGCGGCTCACGCAGGACCATGAGCAATCCGCGAAACGTTGGGTCAGCCCGAAACCACAATGGCGCCTTTGTCGAGTACTCCGTCACCTTATGGTTGTCTGAGCACAGCAGGAGCGGCTTATCCAGACCTGTAGCCGGGAAGATCGTCTTGAGATGGCGGTCGATGTCCTTGAGTTGCCCGATCTCCATCAAGTCAACGTGATCCTTGGTGATGTCGTACTTGAGGCGTTGCTGGAATTGCTCCTTGTTGCTAATGCCCTCGATGGAGTTACTCTTGGCTCCCGCATGAATTGATACGACGCCACCAAGTTTCCGAGTCTCCTCCGCTCCCTTCTCGATGGGCACGTAGACCTTGTCGTCGCCCCCCTTTTCGGCGATCGCCGTAGCGGTCAGCCCCAAGCTGCCCTGTAGGGTGGTCCACACGTGATCGAGATCACTGTGCTCGGAGAAGATGCAGATGTAATGGATCGGCTCTCCGCCGTGATCGTCGCGGAGCTCGATTCCAGGAAGAACGGTCAGCTTGCCCGAACCGAGAGTCTGCAATTCACGGACGCGCGCAACGTCGATGGTGTGATGGTCCGTAACGGCGACGGCTCGCACTCCAGCCTGAACAAGGCAATCGACGATCTGTTGGTTCGTGATGCTCTTGTCCGCATAGTCGAACGATGAGGGGGTATGGAGATGCAAATCCCAACGATGCCAAAGTGATCCGCGAGGTGAGTGTGTCATGCGTTGTGCCTCAACTGATCTCGCTGAACCTCGTTGGTCTCATTCAGAATCGGTGGCATTGGTGGAGGGATTGACACGTGGCGCGGGCAATGCGGGAAGCGTCAAGCCTTCGATCTCCTGGAGCGTCTTGCCAGCGATGCCCTGGAGGTCGCCATACATGCCAGCGGTCGATTCTATCACGCCGCGTATCTGCTCTTCGCGCTTAGCCCAGAGCCGCGTCATCGTCTTGCGCTCCTTGTCGAGGTCATCCTGCATGTCGCTGAACTTCTCGACGATCGCTTGAACACGATGCCGGAAGCGCGGACCCGTGAGATACTGGTAGACCAGCTCCATCTTCGTCTGCTGCCCCTCGCCGGCCGTGCGGGCGGCGGCGAGTTCGATGACCGAATGGCGGAGTGCCACGGCAACTGGCAAGGCACAACGGTAAGACGTGACCCACACGCCATTGATCAGGCTGAAAGACTCCACATCCTTCGGCAGCGTTTGGCTGACGATGACCGCGAGTTCGGCCTTCGCTGCTCGCTGGTCTTCGCGCAGTTTGGCCAACCAGCCGTCGGTCCAGTTCTTTGTGCGCTTCGATTCCCAGAGGATTGTGCCGCACAACTGTCCGAGGGGTCCAATCACTCGCTGGAGGGCATCTCCACCATGCTCGCCCTTAGGGACCGGCTCGATCGAGTCCTGCGGGAACTTCTCTCGGAGCATCGACTCCAGTTCAAGCTCCTGAACCTCGCCCTGTAGCTGTTGCGACCCCTGCTCGGCCTTGCGCCTCAACTCCTCAATCTGTCGCTGCATGGCGGAGATCGTCTGTTCCTTCTCCGCGACTTTCAGTCGGAGACTCTCCTCGGCCTCTTTGCGCGCCTGATCTCGGGTAGCGCCGAGCGATTCCTGCACACGCTTCTCTATGGTGAGATCCATCTCACGCTTGGCGTCGTCAAGCTCGCGCTGCTTCCGGATCAATTCCGCCTGGGCTCTCTGCGCTTCGGCGAGCTTGATGTCGCGCTGCTTGAGCACCTCGTTGAGTTCGAGGAGTTCCTTCGCCTTCTGCTCAAGGTCAGAACCCAGCGCAAGCCGCGCCTTCTTCGCTTCCTCGGCTGCGATAGTCGTGCGTTCAGCCTTGAGCTTGGAGGCTACTTCGTCGTCGAGTTCCTCCTTGGCTCTGCTGATCGCCGCCTGTTGTTCTCTGACTACCGCCTCGCGCTTGGCGATGTCAGCATCCTTTCTGGCAACCTGTTGTTCGTATTGGCGGCGCGTAGACTCGATGAGCGGAGCCGCAAGCGACTCAGTCAGCTTGATCTCGGCATGGCAGTGCGGGCAAGTGATTGTGGGTTCAGTTGTGGCCAATTCATACTCCGCTAGATCGCAATCCGTTCCACGATGTTCCGCGTGACCGCCAGTTTCCGGCGGTCGTAGAGCTTGGTCGTCCTCGGGTCCGCGTGGCCGAGCAGGAACTGTACGTCCGCAAGCTCCACGCCCTGTTCCAAGAGGTTCGTCGCGGTGGATGCCCTCAAGCTATGGCACTTGAAGACGTGCTCTGGCAAGTCCGCGGCGGCGAGCCGACGCTTGAACATGCGGAGGATGTCATTGGCGGTCATGCCGCGCCCGCTCAGCGTTCGGGTTCTGCGGACGAGAGACATATAGAGTGGGGTGTCCGGTCCCCGGTCGCCGACGACGGACAGGTACGCCTCGATGTACTCCTCAAGGTCCGTCCGGCAGGGGATCGACCGCTGCTTGCCGCCCTTCTCGTCGAGGCGGAGGTAGTGCTGACGGCCGTCGGTGTAGAAGTCCTGGCGGCGGACCTTCGCGACAGCCCCGGCCCGAGCGGCGGTGTAGACCAGTGTGGCGATGACGGCTCGGTCGCGCAGACCGGCAATGTCGGGACCGGCGTCGTTTGTCGTGGTAGGGATGGAGCGGAGAAGGTCGCGTATCTGCTTGGGCTCCATCGCTGGGGTCTTGCCCTCCTGAACGCTGTGCTTCGGGCCGCGAACGGAGAGCGCCGGATTGAGCGGCACCGCGTGCCGCTGGACGAGTTTATCGAAGAAATGGCGCAGAGCGGCGAGGTGGAGCTTCCGGGTCGGCTTGCTGGCAGGTCGAAGCTCTGGCGCCTGACCGGCTGATACCTTGGCCTCGGCTTGCAGGCTGCGGATGTACTCCGCAACGATCGCCGGCGTGACCTGTTGGAGCGGCGTACCGTCTCGCTCGCACCACGCAAGAAATCGGTGGACCGCGTGGCGGTACGCGCGGGCGGTGTGCGAACTGTCCAGCCCCGCGAAGAACTCCTCATATGCGTAGCGGGCGTTGGGCCCTGACTCCAGAACGATCGCGGGCACGGCCGCATCGCCTCGCGTTGCGAGGGTGCCGGCGTGGTATCGAGCAATCGTTCCGGTCATGTGTTTGGTGTCCCGTTCATGGTCTCTGTAGTGCATGATAACATCCTTTATCATGCATTGTATCGAACGACAATCGGAATTATTACGCCGACGACAAGGGGCTCAAGACTAGCGGTTCACGACGTGAGTACACCGCTGAGCAAGTACCGCCGCAGGCGAACCGCCAGCTTCTCGCGGTGACTAGGTTTCGTCTGACATTCCCACACCACGATGACGCTCCAGCCGAGGCGACGAAGGGCGCGGGCCGTTCGTTGGTCTCTGCGCACGTTCTCCGTGAACTTGTTCTCCCAGAACTCGACCCGTGTCTGAGGCTGGCTTGCGCCGCGTGCGCACGAATGTCTGTGCCAGAAGCATCCGTGAACGAGGATCACCGTTCTTGTAGCCGGGATTACGATATCCGGCACCCCCGGTAGTGCCCGGTCATGGCTTCGATACCGAACCCCGAGCTGCCGAACCAAGGTCCGAACAGTTTGTTCTGGGGTCGTATCGCGACAGCGAACTCGGCCCATCACCTCCGACCGCTGTGCTTTGGTGAGATGATCGGTCACGGATCATCCTTGCTCATTAGGTTCTTCAGGAGTTGTCTGAGCCGCGACTATCTCTTGTGCCCATGATGCGAGATCCCTATCAGGCATGCCGGGACGCGCCACTGTGCTCATGAACGACCACGCGATCTGCTCTCGGAACGGGCTGTCGATCGAGGCGATCCGCTCATACTCAGTGCCACCGTCCGGTGGCCCTATCGACTCGTACGCGAGAACTTCCAATCTCTTCAGCGATGCGACCAAGAGAGGAATACGGTTCGGGAACTGCGGAAGAGGCAAGAATCCGTTCCAGCATCCTTGGGTCAGTACACTACTTTCGATACGTCCTGCAGCCTTGGTCTGGTTGTTCGACAACTGAAGCTTCGTCTTCAGGGCCGAAGCGTTGTCGCATCTAGCGACAAGCACGGTGTTCTCGTTCCGCCCTGCGACGAGATCGCAAGATGGGGTCAGAATGAGGCGGTACTGTGAAGCATCGCGCCAGTCGGCATCGCGCTTCCGGAGAATATCGCCCGTGAGCGGATGATCTCCGAAAGCAGGCACAAGATACTGCTCCCAACTGAACAGCGCACGGCCTTCCGTTGCAGTCTTCTCGTCCATGAAGGCGGCCACGCGACGTCGTGCGGCGTGTACGAGGTGCGTAGGATCATCACCGCCGATGAGAGCCGACCCAGCTGTATCCCGCAGGACTCTTTGAAGAACCTGGTCGATTTCGCGGTGAAGCACCGCAAGAGACTCGACGAGCGGTTTGAACGAGCGCAGATGTTCAATCACCAGGCCCTCCGTCCCGCTACCTTTTCTTACCAGCTTCACGAAGGGATGATCCTCGGGAATCGGGGGGTCCAGCATGCCATCGAATGCCGTATAGACGACGACCGGACAGAAACGTCCGGTCCAGATTCGTTGCCATGTTCGCTGCCCGGGAGGGTCGGCTGTGCCTGCCCCTTGGAGCAGGTCGAGGACGACGGCATCCGGACGGCATTCTTCGAGCTTCGCGACCGCCCGGTCGAAGTCTGTTTCCGAGACGCACTGCACACCGACGATAGCTTGATTGATCTCCTCTGTCAGGATATCGAGGATGCCCTGTTGGTCGTCGATGATGAGGATTGTCTTCATGTCACTTTTTGCCGCTTAGGCACCTTTAGCTGGCAAGTCGAAAGTGAACGATGCTCCACCGAGTTTCCCCGGTGTCACCAACGCAAGTTTTCCCCCATACTCTGAAACCAGTTCCGCCGCTACGGTGAGGCCCATGCCGATACCGCCCGGCTTGTTCGTCACTCCGGGCCAAAATATCCGCTCCGCGTCGTCGTCCTGCACCCCGGGCCCTGAGTCGTGGATCGCAAACTTTACTCGCCGAGCATCGTCGATCAACGACACTCTGCATTCGATGCGCCGCTCCACTTCTTCCGAGTTCCCCAGCCAATAGATCGCGTTCGACAAGAGATTCAGAAGCACCGCATCAAGTTCGCCCGGATCGACAGCGACGGCAGTGGTGCTCCTGTTGGGAACGGCGACCTTGATCTTCTTCGACTTGATGTCTCCCGCGAGCATCGAGACGGTTCGTAGGAGACTCTCTTCGGCTACAGTTGAGCGCATCCTACGCCGGAAGGTACGGTTTGCGAGCGGGGCGAACGTGTCTGCGAGCCTCTCAAGCGCGGACACCGCATCGTGCGCGAGACCCAGTCGCCGGACGGCGCCGGCCGCGCCGGATGCCCCTTCCAACGCTTTGCGTATGGCTTGAAGCGCGTTGCCGATGATCGTCGTTCGATTGCGCACCTCATGAACGAGCATTTGGGCGATCGTTCCGACAGTCGCCAACCTGCTGTAATAGGTGAAGCGAACCTCAATCTCTTCGCGCGCCTTGTCGAGTTTATCGCTGAACTCCCTGACCAAGGGGAGCGCTTCCTCCGCACTGCCGCCCTCCTCGGCAACCTGGCTAACTCCGCTTACTAGTTCCTTGGCGCTAAGTTGGTCAAATAGCTCGATCACCCTTTTTTCTTGAGTCGCCTGCCTGCGATCCTTATCGCGTTCGTTCTCAAGGACACCCACGACGGCCCGTAGAATCTCCTCGAAGGCAGCGACTTCGGCCGTAACCGCGAGTCGCTCACGGTCGCTGGTGTCCTCAATTCTCGGATTCTCGTCCGCGGAGATGGATACGTAGCCAACGATCTGCGGTGTGCTCAGTCGAGGACCGACTCGACCCACACGGCGTAGGTCGAGCCCCAGCCAGTCACGAGCGCCCTCCGACTTCGGGAGGACGAGAACGCCGTCACGGTACACCGATAGGCCTTTGTAGGCGCGGATGTCTCGTCGGATGGACGATTTCTTGAGTTCGAAGCGTTCCGATATCTCCTGCGTATCTTGAGGTGCGATGTCCCACGCCCGAATCTCGAATGAGAAAGGTCCGCAGCGCGGCTGCTCGACCGACGCGAGTGCAGGATCGTCGGTCATCTCACGGACCTGCGCCCATGTCAGTGTGCCCGTCAGCTTGCGAGTTCCGTTTCCTTGGATGGCCTTGTACTTATACGTGTACTTAGTGCGCCCGGAGTCGTCGACCGTTCCGCGAATCATGTACTTGGGGTGCTTGAGGAACTCGGGCGAGGCGATGCTGATAGGCTCCGTCTCGCCTTCCACAGCGAGCCGAATGTCGAAGTCGTCAATAGTCTCGAATGGAGGGAGCAGGCGAGCGAGATTGTCGCGTAGATCTTCGAGCTTCGCCTCATCCCACTGCGTGCGTAATCGGTCGATCCGGATGATCGTCCCACTCGGATTGAACGAACTGATGGCCTCTCGCGAGAGCTGCGCGTGACATGCGTCAAGATCATTCGAAGCCGCCAAAGTCGCCCAATCGACCTCGACGCGCCAACACGGGTCGTTCTTGGCTTGCGTGAGCATCTCTAGTCGGTCTCCGAGCCTCGCCGCTGAGAGCCGACCAAGTCCCTTGTCGCCGGATGTGCGACGATTCCGACGGCCCGGCCGCTTGGCGAAACGGTGGTCTCGTCGATACGGCGTTGCGACCGTGCACCAAGCCTCCTCAATAACCGACCTGCTCATTCCGGACCCGTTGTCTTCGATTTCGATGGCCGCCTCTTCCGACAACGGTTTGATGAAGCGGAGGTCCACCCGCGTGGCGTACGCGTCATATGCGTTTTTCACGAGTTCGATGATGGCGACTACATCATTCGTGACAAGGTCCGCGCCGAGCGCCTTGAACGCGCGCGGGTGGATGCGAAACGGGAGGTAGGCCCGATCATCGTTCGTCGATCTCGCCATCGTTCGGCTCCCTTCGGGTCTCTTTAGACTCTGCGAGACCTATTCTTGGCACTTTGTGGTGTCCGCACTCCGCTCTCCTTCAACACAGCCGCGATCTGAAGCGCATGGCGGCGAATGAACTCCGGCGGCAACGCATTGCCGATCATGCCAGCGATCGCGTACATGCCTCTGTCGGTGGCGAACCTGTAGTCCGGTGGGAAGCCTTGCAGGAGAGCGGCCTCACGGACGGTCAGTGCGCGGTCTTGGTCGGGATGAAGAAACCTCCCCTTCGAGGGGTTGAGACAACCTCCGGTAATGGTCGGGGCTACGTCACCCCACCGCATGCGTCCGTATACGTCCTTGAACCCGTCACATTTCTTATGGCACTCCAACCACATGTCCTCGGGCAGATCACTTCTGCTGCCTCCGTCTTTCGGGATCAGCTTGATCAACTCACTTATGCGCTTGCTGCGCCGGCCGATGGGACGGTGAAGGGGATCACCGCTGTTGTCGGGAGACTCCAGTGCTCCTATGGCGTCGGCAACGGTCATTCCGGCAGCTTCGACAGGTGCGAAATCGATGGAAGCCGACTTCGCCGCAAGCAGAATCAAGCGACGTCGGCGCTGCGGAACACCGTATCGGGCCGCGTCCAGGATGTCCCACTTCACGGTATAGCCCATGTCTACGAGAGTCGTGGCGAACTCTCGAAAGCGACGACGGTTCGCAAGGCCGGGGACATTCTCAAGCATGATCGCGCGAGGGCGGAGCCCTTTTACGAACCGGAGAAACTCGTCGGTGAGGGAATTTCGTCGATCTCGAACATCCCGACTACCGTTGAGCGTTCTAATGTGTGAAAAACCCTGGCACGGAGGACAACCGGCAAGCAGATCGAGGTCTCCCGGGTTCAGACCGAGTGTTCTGCGAAGAACCGAGAGCCGGATGTCCCGGATGTCGCTGTTCCAGAGGCGAACGCGAGGATGATTCATGCGATAGCTTCTGGCGGCGAGTTCATCGATCTCGATTGCTCCGACGACGCGAAAGCTGGCCTGCTTGAGTCCCTCTGTGAGACCACCGCATCCCGCGAATAGGTCTATCGCGATGGGTTTTCGCTTAGTCGCTTTAGAATGAGTGCCGTGAGTGGAGGTCATGCTGGTGCCTGTCAAGTGGGAAGCTCGTCGCCGTCGATGTACTGGCGTTAGCATACACACCCCGTCGAATGGGAAGGCCGTACGGGCTCCCACTGCCGTCTTCGGCCGTCGTCCTCGGGGCTCACCAGAGGGGCCCCCGGGGACGAGGGCCGCAAGACGGTCCCCGCCCCACCCCCGCTGCCGACTCGGTTCCGAGTCCGAGGGGGTCATTGGTCCCTGCGTCGTTGGCGGGACGCCGGCTGATCGCTTTCCTTGACGACGGCACGGCCGACCCGAGTCTCAGGGGTATCGCGCGGCTGGGAGCGAGAAGGTGGTCTGAAGGCTCTTAGCGATCTCCTCGATACGCTTTGAGTCCCCCGCCGCCTTCGCTTCATCGAGCAGTTCGGTCATTCTGCGCCGCGTGGTCACAAACCGCTCGCGGTTCGACTCGCTCATCAGCACGATGCGGTAGAGCTCGTGCAACTCCACGCTGAACACCGCCTTGCTGCGTTCGTTGAGACTGTTCCATCTGTCAGTTGTTGAGTGATTCCATGGGCCGTACACCGTTGTCGTGCTTCGGTTTGTCGGCGTATGTATTTTGTTGATCTGGTATCCAACGGTGTCGGCGAAGAGTTTGTGGTCGTGGTACAGCTGCGCCAGATTCGGCTCGAAGTACGGTCCGTCGGCGAGCCACCAGAGCAGCTCGTGCGCTTGAGGATTCGCGGCGATCTCGCGCAGGCGTGACTCGCGCCGCTCACTGAGCAGTATCTGTTCATTCACCGCGGCGTCCGCGCGCGATCGCTCCTGGCGAATAGCGTCCGCGAACGCCTGCGCTCTCTCCGCCATGATTCTGTTCACCGCTTCGCGGAGGTCTCCGCTCGTTTCGCCGCCTCTGCTTGTCGCGTCGGCCGCGAGGGCAGCCAGAGCGGCTCTCGCGCCGCGGGCTCGCTCGACAATCTCGTCCGCCTTCTTCTCGATCTCGGCGATCTCGGAGGCCACACCCTCGGGCGACCACGCGCTGCGACCGTCGGCCATGTTCGTCTTGACTGTCGCGGCGAGCGTCTCGACGCCGGACGCGAGCGAAGCCGCGGCCCGCGCGTCCGACATCGCCAGAGTTGTGTACGCATCATCGATCGCGATGTAGCGGCGAACCAGGTCGTCATGAGCCGCGGTCCTTCCGGCCGCTGCACTCTCGGGGAACGCCCGGAGTTCCCGCTCAAAGGCGACCGCCTCTTCGGTCGCTCTGGCGATACGCGCCTTTACACGCTCAACATCGGCGTAGAACCGAGCGGCACGCGACTCTGCGACGGACCGCGCCGCGTGGTGAGCAGCGGCGGCCGCCGCCTCGCGGGCGTCGGGGGGCACGGGCTTGAGTTCCGCGGCCGCGGCCTCCGTCGCGCGAACGCTCGCTTCCTGATGGGCGCGCCTCTCGGTCGCCCACACGAAGGCGAAGATTCCCGCGGCGAGCACGACCGCTACGGCGAGGATGGCGGCGGCACGCGGCTCGATGAGCGTTTGCCGGGGTTGATTCGATTGGTCCTCATTCATGATCGCTCCTCAACTGTACCCAGCGCCTCACGCCTTCTGCGCGAGCAGCGCCAGCATCATCTCGTGTTGCTTCTCCCGAACCTCGCGCGAGCGCTCCTCGTCGATATCGGCGGCGCTCTTCTCGTTGACGGTGAGTTCCTCTTCGGGGAGCGCCGATGCGTCGGGCCACGGCGTGGCCTGGAGGCGCTCGTATTCGTCGCGCGCGATCGGCCAGCCGGATCGCAACACGATCGGGAGGCCAGCGAACTGCGTGTAACCGCTGCCGCGAGAGACGTGGAGGATGGAGTCGAGCGGATGGTCGCTCACCGCGAGAATGTCGTTCGTGGTGAAACGAGGTTTGAGCATGTCTCGGGCAGACTCGGACGCGTGCCCGGACGAAGAAGTGGACGTGGATGTCAACCGCATGACTTCCTGACCGGAGCCGTCGGCGAGGTCGCGGATCTCTTTGGGGTCTGTGACGGAGAAGTACCGCTTCACCCGCGTGTTGGTGCGGATCGTGGGACGCAGGTCGAACGATGGCGTGTCGAGGTCGGCGATGCTCTGGTTGGCGAGCATCGCCGAGAGCCCGAACGAGCGAGCTTGCTCCAGGATGATCTTGAAGTTCTCCGCGGCGATCCGTTGGAACTCGTCGATCACGACGTAGACCTGCCGGACCGGCTGTCCGGGCGTACTCCGCTGGCGGTCGATGCACGTACTGAGCAGCGAGTAGAGCGCGAGCTTGGCGATCTCGCGCGCGCTGACGCTCTCCACGGCGGCGGAGAGCCAGAAGTACACGACCTGCCTCCGCTCGATGACGGAAGGCATATGAACGGCCTGCTCCGGTCGCTTCAGCGCCCGCTTGGTTGAGAGTATCGGGTACTGCGTGAGCGCATGGATCGTCGAGACGAGTTCGACGGTGTCCTGGTACACGTCGGACGTGGTCCTGAGCTCTTTGATGACCTCGTAGAGCTCGTCGAACGATTGGGGCTTCCGCTCGTGCGTGATGGCGTCGAGCAAGAGGCCGCGGCTCTGGCGGCTGAAGTACCCGCGGCCGTAGCCCTCTCCGTGGTTTAGTCCGAGGGCGTCGAGCATGAGGTTGCAGAGCTCGATGTCGCTCCGGTTCTCGGTCGAGAAGCTGTCGAAGGGGTTGAAGTAGTGGGAGGCCATGCCCTTCTCGGTCGTGAAGAACCGGAACTCCTGGCCGCGCGCGGCGGCCTCCTTCCTGACGAGATTGAAGAGCGCCGGGTCACCCTTGAGGTCGATGATGACCATCGGTGGCGACGGCGTGGTCGCTCCGTCGGGACCGGCGTGACCGCGCATCAACTGCATGATGAGCGGCATGAGCCCGAGGCTCGTCTTGCCGCTGCCCGAGTCGCCCATGAAGTAGGCGTGCTCGGACAGTAGCTTCTCGTGGAGCAAAACGGGGAACCTCGCGTGCGGTTCGATGCCGAGGAAGAGGTGGTCGGCTTCGCGGATGGCTCCGCCGATGGGGTCCTGCGCGACATGCGCCGAATCCTTCATCCGGTCCACGTACCACTGCCACTCGACACGGCCATCGTCATCGGGGCGTTGCGTTCTGCCGGTGTCGGCCGGCCCGGCGACGCGCCGCTCGGCGTCGTGGAGCGCGAGCAAAGGGTCTCGGTAGATCGCCAGCAGGACCAACGGAGGGAGGAACAGCGCCGTGACGAGCGCGATCGGATATGTCCAAAGAAAGAGCGTTGAACGGCTTTGTATAAGCTCGAACGCGACAACCGTCCAACCCACCGGCGAACGCGAGAGGTTGTCCCAACCAAAGACCGGAGACGGGGTGGAACCCGCGAGGAGGAGGAGTTCGCGGTCGAACGCGAACGCCGTCAATGCGATGGTGAGCGCGAGATAGAAAGGGAGGACGAGCCCGCCGATCGTCCAGATGCGCCGCTGGAGCGTTTGGTGGGGACGCCAGACGCCCGGAGCGCCGCTCGTGTTCTCGCCGTAGGTCAGGCACACGCCGAGCACACGGATCGCTTGCCGTCGAACCCGACTTAGTGTCGCCCAACTCCCGAACACAGCAGCGCAGACGCCGACGATGAGCACCATCGCCACAACCGTCGAGAAGATCGGAACGATCAAGGCGATGGTCAGCACAATGACGGGTAGGAACAGTCGCGGGCGGGGCGCCGGCGGGACGTGGTTCCGGGTAGAGGGCCGGAGCCGCGGATGCGCATAGAGCCATTGCATGTAGAACGAGGTCGGGCCGCCGCCGAGCCAGGCGATGGCCGTCAACGAGCCGACTGCGCAGAACGCCGCCCCCATCGTCCGGCTGAGCAGAACGGCGGACAGGCCGTACGCGAGCGTGAAGAAAGCCATCGGAGCGACAAGCGCGATCGCCGCCCGTCTCAGCGTCAGCCGGCGGCGCACGGCGAGGAACGCGATTGCGAGGAATGCGATCGCGGGTGCGAGCACCCCGCCCCATGCGAGGGGAAGGTACTGGCCGACCAGCACGACGCCGACGGAGCCGAAGATCGCAAGGGCGGCGAGGGCGATGCCCCGCTGTCCCGCGATGCGCAGTGTCTCCGCTTCGGGGAACGGCTGCTCCCTGTACGCCAGCTCCATGTCCGCGTAGTCATCCGGGTTCGGCAGCCGCGCGAAGTTGGCCTCGGTGGTTGAGTCGGGGCCGTATCGAAGCGGGGCACGAGTGACGACGACCGCGGGATAGCGGAAGTGGTCGGCAATCACCGCGCGTCCGGGAGCATCCTCAGTGATCGTTCTGCATAGCGCGGAGCCGTTGGACGGCTGCGGGGAGACCAGCGGGGCTTGGCGCGTACCAGACTTCAATTTCGGCTCGGCGATTGAGTCCTCGTTCATGCAGTGATCTCCGGAGCCGTTCCACCCGTCCGGGCTCGTCCGCCAGGATGGCGATGCAGTATTGTCGATTTCGGACCCACGCGCCCAGAACAGTGCTTTCCCGGAACCGTTCGATGCGACGGCCGAGCATACGAACCGCCGTGGACAACGAGGCTCGCGGCGTGATCGTATGGACCCGGACGATCTTGGGAACGGAGCCCCCCTCGATGCAGTGGGGACCGTTCGGAAAGCGGTTTCCGAAGAGTTGGCGCAACTCGTTGTGTTCCAAGCGGGTACGCCCCTGGCCTTCCACGCAGCAGAACCAGAGCGTCCCCAAGTGGGCTGGGAGCGCCTGTCCCCGCGGGGGCCGGGCGCGGGCTTCCGGGAGGCCGCGGGCACGCGCTTCGGCGACGGTCAACTGGTAATAGCTCAGCCGATTAGGCAGTCCGGCGCGGGCCTGGATGCGGCCCTCCGCAACGAGCCGCTGGATCACGTTGCCGGGGTTGCCCCCGTCGAAGAACAGGCGTGAGAGAACGGGGCGCAGCGTGATCCGGTAGAGCCCGATGTGCCGGAGTATCCGCTCGTCGCGGTCGCTGCTCGGCGGGGTCACCATAGCTCGTACCTCATCCCTTGCGTTTCGCAGTAGAGATGGAACGCCCTCACACGGTCGCGGGCGTATGCGCCCGCGAACTCAACGGTCACGCACTGCCCGCACTCGTTGATCACCGCGTCGGGGAGCTTCTCGAACCGCCGTCTGCGGCGCCGGGTGCGCACCGTGTGGCGGGACGCGAGTATGTCCGACTCGTGCCGCCATGTGGCGGCCGCGGCAGGTCGATCGGTCATGAACCGGAGATAGAGCGTCGCGAGGTGGGCGTCGTGCGTCGCCTCGCTTGGCTTCGGGGCTCGGCCGGCGTGCCCGCCAGCGGCGTCCGCGGCACGCGCTGTGGCGAACGCGATCGGCTCGCTCCGCAGCGGCTCGGTCCACCTCGATCGGGCGGCGTACGACACCGCGCCGAAATCGGGCCGGGTTCTCCCCGGCGACCACGTCGCGAGCGGCGCACGGAGCGAGAGCTCCGGGTGGAGCATGACGCGACAGGTGCGGACGAGCCCCAGGTCAACGAGCCGATGAAGACGGCGCGTCACGGTCGGGATCGAATGGGGGTCATGGCTCCACCACACTCGCGCGATCTGTCCGAGCGTAAGAAACCGAACCCTCTCTGTCAGCACCTCGACGATGCGTCGGTCACGGTCGGTGATCGGGGCATCGGGCAGAATCGGCCCTGCGACACGGTCGCGCGCCGTATACGGTGAGTGTTTTGCCGCGTCGTGATCCACTGCACAAACTCCCGAAAGAAGGCGGCTTACATGCCATCACAGACATTCAATCAGGCATGTGACGCGCGCGGAAGTGCGGATGACGCTCGCGCTGTCTCAGCACGTCGCTCCACCACTCACGCACGGAGTTTCTTTCACCGAGGCAGAGGCGGGCGGGCCGCAAGGCCCGCCCGCAACAGACGCGGCGGCGTCCAGCCGCCGCGTCGGGGCGCAGCGTTCAGCGGAGCCCAAGGAGCGGCAGCCGGCCCCAGCCGGCTCCGCTCCTAAGCCGCCCCCCCCAGGCGGCGGCGGTCCGTACAGGACCGCCATCGCCCGTTCAGGGCGGGCTCGCGTACAGCGAGCCGTATGAAGAGCGAGAAGGGAGCGTTCAGCGACCGGATCGCGGGGATGATGGGGAGGCGCAGCATTGCAAGGTGTGACGGGCGCAGCCTGGCGGACCTTGCCCGCGAAGACGACCACGCGCAGAGAGAGGGAGCGCAGCCGTCTTCCGCGGAGCGGAAACGGCGAGCCCCTGGGGGGCGGCCGAGCGGAGCATCTCCCGAGTCGCGCAGCGACTGGGGAATGCGGAGGCTCGGTGGCTCAATGGGGAGCGTCTCCTGATCGAAGATCGGGAACGCGGACCAGGGAGCCCATCATCACAGCGCGAGCCGCGCAGCGGCGAGCACCGCATACGGGAGGCGGCGGCTTGTCCGCCGGGGGAGAGGTGGCGTGGCGGGTGCTGCGTGGGGTTGCTGGGGAGGAGCCCGCGTCGGGCCGGAGGGAGGGGCGCGAGCGGAGGGCCGATGCGGGCTCACGGGCGAGATCTCACGCCATGAGGCGTGAATCGAGCCGACATCACGGATCGGGCCGCAGGCCCGAGTCCGCTCGCCGCGCGAAGCAGGAATGGGCCGCTCCGTCAGAGCAGCCCAATCACGCGACGATCCGTCCAGCTCGCCTACTTCGGCGCGGGCAGGTTCTCCCGGTGGATGAGCTGCACGAAGCACACTCCCCCGTGATAGATCATGTCGCATGTCTCGTGCAGCGCGACGCCATCGCGGGAGACCCTTGGGATGTTGTGGCTCACTCGCTGCCGGCTCGAATCCATGATGCCTATCCAAAGATCATCCGTGAGCGGCTGACGCTCGACGATGCGGGCCGCGATGTCTCCCTGCCTGGACGCGCAGGCATAGACCGCGGCTGCCAAGGACAGGCTGACATACGGACGCACAAAGAGAACCTGCAAGCGTCCGTTCGGCGCGATGCGTCCCTGCTCATGCACTTCTCGAAAACAGCATCTCCGCCGCTTCGATCGCATGATGTCAACGGTCGCCTCGTCTGCGAGCATCTCCAGCAGTCGGTTGTGGCTGTACAGGTCGGGCCGAAGCGTCATGGCGAGCCACCGCATGGCCTCCTCGTAGGCGTCGTGCAGGGTGCATGGGATGATTCTGTGTGTCGTGGTCATTGTTCAGTTCCTCCAGATTGCGCCGGCCGCGGCAAGTCACCACGGCGCAGCGGTTGATTCACGAGGGCTCATGGTGGGGTCCCCACATGGAACCTCGACCGGCCCTCTCGCGAGAGAGGGAGAGCCGGTCGAGGTTCTTTGGATGCGAGCGGCGGCTCGCCGTCGGGGCGGATGAGCCGGAGGCAAAGGGCATGACACCAAGCGCAGCGACTGGCATGACCTTTGGGGTGGCGGCGGAGACGGCGGGCCGTCGCTCACCTTAGCCTGGGCGAGGGCGAGCCTTGCCGAGCCCGTGGGTGGTGGGGCAGATATAGACTGCGCGGGCGATAGAGGGTGTTCAAGGTTCTGGGGATCCACCAGATATGGAAGGCAGCGACCGTGCAGTTCATTCAGCATGACCTGGGGCACAGGAGGCGGGGCGAGATCGTCGAAGTCACCCTCTCCGGCAGCGCGGCAAATGTCCGACTGATGACGAGCAGCGACTTCAACAACTATCGGAATGGTCGGCAGCACCGCTACCACGGAGGCTTGGCCAGTCGATCCCCCGTGCGATTGGCTATCCCGCACTCGGGTCACTGGTATGTGACCGTGGATATGCAAGGGCTTCGCGGGAACGTCCGTTCATCGGCCCGGATTCTGCCTGGACCTTTGCCGGACTTGCGCGAGGTCCCCCTCTCAGACATCCCATCGTTGGTTCGTCCAAGCAGCCCTAGCGATTCTCGCCAAGAAGAACCGCCGCGCGAGTACGACGTCTTCATCTCACACGCGAGCGAGGACAAAGCCAGTGTTGTCCGTCCTCTTGCCAATGCCCTGATCCAAGGCGGTTTGCGCGTTTGGTATGACGAGTTCGAGTTGCGGATCGGCGACAGCCTCCGCCGGAAGATCGACAGCGGTCTTGCCAAGAGCAGGTTCGGGATCGTTGTTCTCTCGCGGTCTTTCTTCGTGAAAGGATGGACCAACTACGAGCTTGACGGCCTTGTAACCCGGTCCGTCTCGGGAGAGCAGGTCTTGCTGCCGATCTGGCACGAGATCACAAAGCAGGAGTTGATCGAGTACAGCCCGTCTCTGGCCGACAAGGTGGCTCGGAGCACCGCAACACATACCGTTGAAGAGATCGCAGGCGAGATCGTGGATCTGATTCGCGAGGCGTGATGATCGGAACAATGGGAGCCGGGGAGCGGCGACTCCTGAATCAACGCGATGAACGAACCTGTGTCACGCGGCCTGCTGGTCGCCGTCCCGCTGCCGACGGTGCTCGTGAATCCACGAGTGCGCTGCGTTGAGGGCCTTGGCGAGTGCGAGCAGGTCATCGACACCGAACGAGAAGCTCTCCTGCCATTCGTCGTTGTCGTCCTTGTACGCACGGGCGACGGTGACATTGTGCATCAGACCGTGCTGCGTCTGGTTCTCCCAGATCACAGCCTTGACCGAACCGAAACGGACGGTGTGGACCGGCGGGCTGGCCTTGGGCCGGCCGCCGGTGCTCTTCTTGCTGCTCTGTGCCATACGAGTTCTCCTTTCAGAACACTTGAGAGCATCGCTCCACCGGCTATAGAGCGTTATGGGCGGATTCAGCCGGTGTGTTGCGCTCGGAGCCGGGCGCGTGCTCGCCGGACGAGTCGTCCGTGATGGCTTCGAGGATCGTCGCCGCTGTGCGCTGGATGCGGTCGAGCGATGCGACGAGCGTGTCCTTGTCGCCGTTATAGAGCCGGATGTAGTCGCTGCTTGCTTGGCCTACGTCGAGTCCGATTGACGAGCAGACGATGTGTGCGACCGCCTCGGCCTCGGTCTCCCGGACCGTCCGAGATACGGGGCGATCATCGCCGCGGTGGAGCATCTCGTGCGCCAGTTCGTGCGCCGTGACGCTGAAGCGGTCGGCGGGTCGGAGCCCCTGGTCGATGACGATGCGTCCGCCCGTGGAGAGGCCGTCTGCGCCCCCGGGGATGTCGGTGTACTCGAGCGTGATGTCCTGCTCGGCGACGAATCTGACCAACCGGTCGGCGAAGCGGCCCGGGTCGCCCACCACTCGCTCGGGCTCGGGGAGCGGCTCGCCTTCGGTCTGCGAGATATCGAAGACGTAGGCCGCCTTGAACCGTAGGACAGGCGCGCCGTTCGCCGCGTTCGGGTCGTCTTGCCCCTCGTCAGTGTGCTTCCGCAGCACCATCGGCGCAATGATGACGATCCCCTTCTCGCCCTTGCGGACATATCGACCGAGCGTCTTCCAAGTCCGGAAGCCCGCGACACGCACCGCGTCGGGTTTCTGGGACAGGATCAGCATGAGGTTGCTGAAGCTGTAGCGATGGAAGCGGCTCATGGCCGCGATGTGCTTGACGAGCGCGTCGCTCTCCCCGCGTTCGAGCGCTTCGATGAGTCGCTGCACGGCCTCTTCGATGATTGTTCGGGCTTGTTCGGCTTTCATGATTTGTCCTCCTGTTTGTGGTTTGTGTTCCCTTCACCGCGAGTGAGGGACACAAACCGCGAACGGAGGACGGGAGCGCAGTCCGTGTGCAAAGAGAGCGGCGGGCCCGTGTCCGCGCCGCGACGGCGTAGCACGCCGAGTGACGGCTCTGCCGGCGTGAGGCGTGCAGGAGCGGCGCACCTGTTCGGCAAGGGAGTCTGGACACGGGGCCGCCAAGCGATCCGCACGCGGACGCAGCGACTCCGAGAAAGCCGATGCCCGTCAAGCGAAGACGGCACTGAAGACACATGAAGCGGTACACGGTCAGGTGAGCGTCACGCGGAGTCACGCGGATCGTTCGGGACGCTCCGACAGCGGGCACCGGTGGGCTGTTCTCCTTGCGACGCGGGTCAGGTGAAGCGGCCGGACCTGATTGAGCGAGTGATCATGTCGGCGATGGATCGCTCGAAAGCGGCGATGGCGTGAGCGCTGCCGTTGGGCGGTCGAGTGAGCGGCGAGATAGAGCGGGACTCACGTACCAGGTCGTCTTCGGCGCGGAGCAGCAAGACGATCGCGGCCCGGAGCAGGTGGCTCGACTTGAGCGGCGTGCCCAGGGCGTTGGCCAGCCGAGAGACGAGCGACTCGAAGCTCTGCTCCTCGCCCGGCGTGAGCAGCACGCGCTTCTCGCGACGCTGGCGACCGAGGAGTTCTCGGCCGGGGAGCGGCGCTGTGCGCGGAACGGTCGGCTGCGATTGGATGATGGACTGCACCGCTGTGAGCGGAGGGGTGGGCGCCGTGACGACAGCCGCGGGTTCTGTGCGTGTATACGAGCGTTCGGCGACCGCTCGCACGAGCGATGCTTGGAGCGGGCGGTATGGTTTCTCCTCGACCGGAGCTCGCTTAGCCATTGACCGCTACCGCCAGCGCTGAGTGGCCCTCGCGTGCTTCGAGGTCGAAGCGTTCAAGGCGCTTCTCGATCTCGGTGGCGAGCCTGCGGTACTGCTCGGCGACCTTGTGGCTGCCGTGCGACTGGAGCACGGTCTGCCCGAGCTTCTGCGCCTGCGGGATCACCGTGGAGCGGCTGATCATGGTGGCGAACTTGAGCGTCTCCCCCTCCCCGACGGTGAAGATGCGCTCGACGTACTCCGTGAGCGCGTTGGCGAGCGTGGTGCGTTTGTCCACGCCGACCAGCACGACGCCGAGTAGTCTGAGCCCCGGGTTGCCCTGCTGCTGCGCGTCCTGGATGTCCTGGAGCGCGTCGTCGAGCCCCGCGATCGCGAACGGGTCGGGCATCGCCGAGAGGATGAACCAGTCGGCGGCCTTGTACGCCGCGATCGTGGGCGTCGTGGCGTTGGGGGCGGTGTCGAGGAAGATGTAGTCGTAGCGTCCGAGCAAGCACTCCAAGGGCTCCATGAGCACGTCCTGGGTGATGGTGAACTTGCTCTTGGCGGCGAGCGCCTGGTTGATGCCTTCGAGGTTCCGCCTCGCGGGGATCAGGTGGAGGTTCTCGGGGAGCGCCACGTCCTCCTCCTCGCCGGTAAGGATCACGTCCTCTGGCGATTCCGCTCCGATGAGCACCTCGAAGCTGCCGAGAAAGCCGTCGCTGGGGATACCGAAGTGGCGCGTCGCGCCGTGGTTCATGTCGAGGTCGAAGATAAGGCACTGCCTGCCCTTCTCCGCGAGTGCCGCCGCGATGTGGACAGTGTTGGTCGTCTTCCCTACTCCGCCCTTCTGATTCCCGATCGCGATGACTCGTGTATTCCGGACGCTCTGTGCTGCTGTTGTCATGGACTCTCCCCCTACTCCTGGTCTTTACCGTTCCGCCGTTGACGCGAGGTCGCGTTCTCGCGACCAAGCGTCAACGCCACCATTGCATGGCGTACGGCCCTCACACAAGAGGAAAAGTGCAACTCGTCATCGCGATAAAGCGTTGTCGCGTGGTCGCGACCTGCCGTCATCGCGTTCACGCGAGGTCGCGTGGATCGTTTTGGTCTTGTGGGATGAATCGCGGCGCGATTAGAGAGTTGCGTGCCCCGGAGTGTGTTCGTGGCAAGTAATGGTGATGGATATGTAGCAACAATCGGATGAACCAGCGCGGACGCGGAGGGCGATAAGCCCTCGCGAACGGCGGTCTGGGTGTGTGGCCCGAAGCAAGCCGCTTCGGGACGCTGGAATCTGAACACTCCAGCAATACCCCTGATCGTTCCACGGTGTCAACGCTCGCGAGAGATCGAGCGCAGCGCCGAGTCTCGCCGCGAACTGATTTATGCATCAAGGGGGTCAGGAATGAGACAGGTGTCGAGAATGGCAGGGCAGGGGAAGCCGGCGGGTGGGTATGTGCTCGTTCGCGCAGGTGAGTTGCTGAGCGTCTGGGAGGCGTACAGGGCGAAGATCATCAGGTTGGTTGACCTGCGGGTGTGGTTGGCGTGCAAAGAACTGGTGGCGAGGCGCACAGCCGCCCAGAGAACGGTTCTCGCACACTACGGCGTCGCTGAGGTACATCGTCTCGTCGGAGGCGTCGGCGGCAGGCGGCTCGAAGGCTGCGTGCGCCGCCTTGAGGCGGCGCACCTGCTTCGCTGGTCTGAGTCGGCGATCACATTCCCGGCGACGCTCCCCGCCGATGCCGCGCCGGGTACGGGAAGCATGGCGAGGCTCGTTCCGGTGCCGAGACGTTTGCTGCGATTCCTCGCGGGAGCGGGGAGCCGTGTGCTGGTCGCGACGGTGCTGGGACACCTGCTCCGCTGCGTCTACTACCGGCGCGGAACATGCTCGGCGCAGGGCGCGTGCAAGGCGTCCTGGGTCGCTGAGGTTTTCGGAGTGGACGAGCGGAATGTGAAGCGGACGCGAGCCCGTTTGGTCGAGTTCGGGTGGCTCACACCGCTTACAGCACCGCAGTGGCGCATGAATCGCTGGGGTGGCGTCTTCCGCGTGAATCTCTCGTGGAACGCACAGTCCAGGAGCGAACGCGGATCGCCACCCCCGGCCGGGTTGTCCACAACACAGACGCCACCCCCTGAATCAGACAAGCATCCCCTACGGGAGTACAGAAACCAGAAACCCGCGGAGCGCGGACCGCGTGGTGTTTGCAAGGGGACAAGGAACAGGATGCGAACCGGCTTCAACAGGGTGGCGCCGGAGGATCTGCGTGAAACGCCGCGGCTGTGCGCGTTGCATCAGGAAGCGTGCGAGGCCGGACTCGCGTCGCCCGGCGACGCGGGACGGCTCGCGTTCGTAGCTCTTGCGGAGCATGCATCGGCCTACGCCACGCGGAACCCGTGCGGGCTCTTCGCGTGGTTGATCAGGCGGCAGGCGTGGGAGTTTGTCACGAGTAACGACGAAGATCGAGCGAGGGATCGGCTCAGGGTGGGCGAGAACAGCCTCAACAAATCAGCGGCTGATGACACTCGGGTGCGTCAGCTCGTCGAGCTAGTCGCCCAACGCTTCGGCGTCCCCAAGCCCGTCACGCGGGCGGCAGGATCGCCGTCAGGTCCACGATGAAATCCTCGATGTTCATGCTCGGCAGGAAGAGCGGGTGCTCGCGCATCCGCAGCACACCGAGCAGGTCGGGGCGGGCGAAAAAGTCCGCCACGACGGCGCGGGCCTCGATCACCTTCGGGTCGTTGCGGTGCGCTGCAGCGAGAGTCCGGACGACCGGATCTTCTGGCTCAGTGACGAGGCCGATGATCCGGTAGACGTCCAGCGCGTGGTGGCGGGCGAGGCTCTTGCCCTCATCGTTCACGCGGTCGCGGAACGCCAGGAGCTTCATGAGGAGGTATGTGAACGGCTGCGGTACGTAGATGGTTGCCGTGTGCGATGAGCCGTCGCTCCGGGAACCCTTGATCTCGATCGGCGTGAGGTGCTCCTCGATGGCCACCGCCTCATTGAGCGGATGGGCGTGGAGTTGCTTGAAGGCTTTGGGACGAACGCGCCGGTCGTCACGCTTGACGGTCTTTGGATCGAAGAGTTCTCCGAGCGGGCCGACAAGCAGGTCGATCTTGATCTCGCCCGCGGGGGCCGCAGCCTTGGCGAACTGCATGTACTCGCTGCCGAGCACGGGCTCGAATCTGAGCGTGTCGAGGGCGTCCCGGACGGTCTTCATCCGGTCGGCATCGACCACCACCTCGGCCCGAAGAAACAGATCGATGTCCTCGGTCGTACGGTTGTCCGGAAGCCGGTCCTCAGTAAACCTCGTCACGGTGGCGTTCTGCGATAGCGATCTTTGCTTCAGATAGAGCCCGTAGCCGCCGCCCAGGATCAACGGCATGCTCTGACCGAGGAGAGTGTGGAGATCGAGCAAGCTGGCTTCGAGCGGGTCGTTGGGGTTCATAGTGGCTCCGTTGGTTGATTCAAGGTTTTGAGGATGAGCGAGCAGACTTGCTCGGCGGCGTCCTGCTCGCGTTTGTCGCCTGTCGCGAGCTCTAGGTATGTCTGGATCGGAGAAGCGAAGGGCAGAGAACCGAGCTTGCGGATGTCGAAATACACCGTGGGGTCTTCTGTCTCGCGGAGTTCCAGATTGGCAAAGCGATCGCCCGGCTTGACTTTGGTTCCTAGCGAATCGAGCAGTTCTGTGATGGATTCGCAGTAGATCCGGACACGGTCTTCGCGCCCCATGATCGCGTAGCGATCCGTGGATGTCTGGCCGGTGAATGCCGCACGGGTCTTCATCGCCGAGAGCGTTTCTCCCAATGCTTCCCGCGGGATGCCGGTCGAACCGAGAAAGGTTCGGCGGAGCCTGGGAGGCTGGTATGCGGCGGCGAGCTTGTCGAGCAGGCTCTCGGCCTGAAGGAGCCGAGCCCGTCCGCCCCGACGTTCGATGAGCACGTCGTCCTCCATCCGACGGAGGGCCTTCGAGATCGTGGTGAGCGTGAGCGAGCCGCCCCGGGATCGGATGAATTGATCGAGGTCACTCAAGGAATCCGATTCGGCCCGAAGAAGAAGTGCGCGTGCTACCAGCGATGTGGCCCCTCGGTAGACTGCTCGGATTGGGTACGACTCCGGGAACTTGTTCGGCGCGCCGGATCGGAGCACAAAGAGCGTCCCAGGAACCTGCACCAGAGCGTTCCCGCACAGGTCGATCCCGCTGGCTCCCGATCGTTCGATATCGTTTAGCCGCTCGGGCGCCAGGTAGGGCAGGACAACCATCGGGTTGTCCCCGGTGCGGTCGGCATACGCGATGGCCTGAGCGATGGCCTGGGCACACACCTTTGGCGTGCTCCTGCCCTTGATTTCGGCAACAAAGCGGAACTTCTGACCCTTCCACGAGACCTCGGCTTTGGCGTCCGGACCTTGGCCGCGCGATTCCGCCGCCGACCATTGGAGCATCAAAGGTGGAACGGAAATCTCCCCAGACTTCAGCAGGGCGAGCATATCGGCCTCGGAAGGCGGCTTTCGGGTGGTTTGTGCCATAGCGATTGTCCTAGTATAGCCCATTGTCCTATTCCGGACAATCGACTATTTTGGGACAACACTCAAGCCTTTACGGCCCCTCCCAAGCAAGGGGGGCCAGATGTCTCGATTATTGAGACGTTCCCGCCTGAAAGGGCGAAGAGTCGCTCACGCACTTCGACGAGTCAGCCAACTGGCGCACCATCATCAGCACGCACTCACGCTGCCCCGCCGTGAGTTCCCGCCATCGCTGGGCGAGCTCGGACAAGCCGGGATCGTGTGCGTTCTCCTGTGCGACCTGCTGCGATTCCGGCATGGCATGGCCGTTTTCCGAGGGGTTCGATTCCCCCCGGCTCCATTTTGATTGATTGCCGACCGTTATGTGCTCGGGCGATTCATGAGGATATGAATTTGTACTCTTTCGTAGTATTAGTTATTATTCTGCTGAACGCTGCGCCGGGAATCAGCCTGCTATCCGACCTGCCTGCGCGCCTGCGGTAACGATTGCAAGGAGACACGCGACGATGGGACGAGCGAAAATGACCCCGGTGGCCATTGCGTATGACTTCGACGGGACGCTGGCGCCCGGGAACATGCAGGAGCGAAATTTTATCCCCGAACTCAAATTGAGTCCGGCGGCGTTCTGGAAGGAAGTCAAGAGGCACGCGGAAGAGCATGATATGGATGAGATCCTGGCGTATATGGAGCTGATGCTGAAAAAAGCGAATGAGAATAATGTGCAGATAATGAAGACGTCGTTCCGGAATTTCGGGAAATATCTGAAGTTTTTTCCTGGGGTCAACGGGTGGTTCGATAGGATCACGAAGTATGGAAAAGAAATGAGTCTTAGTGTGGACCATTTCGTCATTTCATCGGGGCTGAGGGAAATGATCGAAGGGTCCGCGATCGGTAAAAAATTTAAACGGGTATACGCCTCCGGTTTTCGTTACGATCAGCACGGCGTTGCGATCTGGCCCGCGCTGGCGGTGAATTATACGAACAAGACGCAGTACCTGTTCCGAATCAATAAGGGAATAATGAACTCGTGGGACAACTCCACGATCAATAAGTTTGTGCCGGACGACGAACGACCTGTGCCGTTCGAAAATATTATCTACCTGGGCGACGGCGACACGGACATCCCCGCGATGAAGATGACGTGCTATAAAGGCGGGCGCGCAATCGCGGTGTTCCCGCCGAAAACCAGGGGGGCGAAAGAGCGTGCATTGCGTCTTGTGGAGAAAGAGTCCCGGGCCAACGCCGCCGCGAGGGCGGATTATTGCGAAGGGAAGCCGCTCGACAAGATTGTGAAATCGATTCTGGATGAAGTCGCCGCGCGTGTCCGCGGCCGTCGCGCGGGGGAGTCGTCGAACAGGCGATAGTCAGCGACCCGGCGCAAGCGCCTGGATTGATATGGAAGTGTGAAGCGATTCGCCGCCTGGCTCTTCCATTGGGTGAACGCGATCTCGTAGCGCGCGTTGTCCGCCTCCCACTGCTTCATCGCCTCGGTGTGCGCCTTCATCAGGCGGTGCTGGCGCGAGCGCACGGCCTGCACTGCGAGCTTGAAGGCTGGCGTTTTCTGTGTGCCGCTCTCGCCGACGATCGCCGTCCAGAGGATGGCGGGCTCCGTCCAGCCGTGATTGAGCATGATGCGCCGCGAGTTGCCGACCGCCGCGGCCTGCGCCGCAAGCGAGGGGTTGTAGAGCGGGCGCGGCGGCGCCTGAGCGATCCGCAGCCGACCGCGCGGCCGACCGACACCGAATGCGAAGACCACCCGAACCATCATCGGATCGATCCTAAACATAACCAACTAGACCCGAACGATCACCAACTAGACAAGATCAACAGCCGCCCCTCGCCGAAGACCGATCCCCCCACAGAACCACAAAGGACAGCCCAACCAGCAGTCATCGATCACGAAAGGACATTCTGTAGCCGGCTAGGTTTGTATTACGTATTTATACGTATCCAGCGTTACGGCTGAAGAGCACCTCGGGCCCGGTATGCCGGGCTCGGGCCGCGGGGGGGTGAAACCGACATAGGTCGTCGCGGGCGCGACCATCGCGCGAGCAGCCCCGTCGGGCCGCGAACCGACTCAGCCCACGCGCGCCGTCGCGGGCCGCTGTGCCGGGTCGGGACTTTTCGGAGGTCTGGGCGGATGTCAGTGCAGGGTTTGTGGCTGGACGGCATTGCGGGCTGGCGCGATCGGTCCGGATTCATGTTTGAGAACTGTAAAGGCCGCACGCTCCAGCCCGCTCCGGGGTGGCGTATTGAGTTGACCCATTCGTTTTGGTATCTTCGCTGTCAACATGAGTCCCCCCAGCGGCGTGCCCCCCTCCCGGCCTCCGCTTTATGCATCACGCTCCTGGAGGCGTCATTGTGTTCTGTCAGCGCCGCTGACTCCCCGACGCCCGGCATACTGTGCGCCCCGATGCGACCGGCCGGAGAGACCGCATGAGCGACGATATCGAGGCTTTGTATTCAGAACTTCGCCGGCTCGCGCGATCTTATATGAGGCAGGAACGACCGGGGCACACGCTCGAAGCCACGGCTCTTGTCCATGAGGCAGTGATGCGCCTCGGGCGACGCATCGAGGAGATCTCGGGCGATCGTCAACTCGTAATCGCGGCGATATCCGAGGAGATGCGGCGCGTGCTGATCGACCACGCCCGAAGACGCGCCGCAGTGAAGCGGGGAGGGAAGACCCCCGGCGCCCGGCATGACATCGACGGGCTGAGCCGGATCATCGAAGATCGCAACTTTGAGCTGATCGAGGCGCTCGACGAGGCGTTCCTCAAGTTGGAAGCCTACGACGAGCAGTGTGCGCGCGTGGTCAGGCTCAGGTTTTACATGGGTTTCACTGCCGCCGAGACCGCGGAACTGATGGGGGTCTCGCTGCGGACAGTGCATCGGGAATGGGAGTTCGCCCGGGCGTTTCTCCGCCGCGCGATCGACGGCGGACCGCGGCGGGGGGAGACTGAGGACGGGGATCGCGCATGAGCCGCCCGGATCTTAAGGAACTGTATCTTCGGGCGCTCGAACTCGAGGGAGACGAACGCGAGCGCTGGCTGGAGTCCCGCTGCGCCGGCGACCCGAACCTTTACGTCGAGGTGCGGGCGATGCTGGGATCAACCATCGGCGACAGGCGCTTCCTCTCCAGCCCCACGGCGAGCGTGCAACCGGCGCGGCGGCCGGAGTCATTCGAGCGTGGCGACAGCGTCGGGCCTTACAAAATTCTTGAGATGATCGGCGAAGGAAGTTTCGGCGCGGTGTATCTCGCCGAGCAGCGCTCGCCGGTCGTGCGGAGGGTGGCGCTGAAGATCCTTCGCGGCGACGTGCCGGGGCATGAGGTCGAGGCGCGGTTCGAGGCCGAGCGGCAGGCCCTGGCGATGATGTCGCACCCGAACATTGTGAAGATTCTCGACGCGGGCACGGACCCGGCGGGCAGGCCTTACTTCGTGATGGATCTCGTGGTCGGGCATCACATAACCCGGCACTGCGACGAACTGCGGCGCACAGTGCGCGCGAGGCTTGAGATGCTCGTGCAGGTGTGCGAAGCGGTCGCGCACGCGCACTCTAAGGGTGTCATTCACCGCGACATCAAGCCGGGGAACGTGCTCGTATCCGCCCGGGACGGCCGGGCCCACGCGATGGTCATCGACTTCGGCGTGGCGAAAGCCATGCACGCGAGACTGACGGACAAGACGCTCGCCACCGCGTTCCACGGGTTCATAGGAACCCCGGAATACATGAGCCCCGAGCAGGCCTCGGGCGCGGTCGACATAGACACCCGCGCGGACGTGTATTCGCTGGGCGTTCTCATGTACGAACTTATAACCGGCGTGCGTCCGTTCGAGGAGTTGGACGAGCCGAACCTGTCGCTGGTCCGTGTGCTCCAGATCATCCGCGACGTTCAGCCGTCGAGGCCGAGCGTGAGGCTTTCGAGGCTTATGTCCGGCGCCGGATCGCGGGGGTCGCGTGCGAACGCCGCGGGCCGGCCCGCTGATCCCGCGGCGATCGCGTCGGCGCGCGGGGCGGAGCCGAGGCATCTGATCGGCGCACTCCGCGGCGAACTCGACTGGATCGTGATGACGGCGATCGAGAAGGATCCGGACCGCCGGTATCAGACGGCGCACGAACTCGCGCTCGACCTGAGGCGCTATCTGGACGGGCAGCCGGTGTCCGCGGCGCCGCCGTCGCTCAGATATAAAATTCTGAAGTCGTACCGCCGGCATCGCTGGGCGAGCGTGTCGGCCGCTGCGGCGCTCGCGACGCTGCTGGTGTTCCTGGCTGTGGTCTCTACTCTGTACGTGAGGTCCGAGCGCGCGCGGGAGAGCGCGCAGCGGCTCGCGGCCGAGGTCGAACGCAAGAACGCCGAGATGGCGCTCGCGAAGGACGGAGCGCTCGAACAGAAGGAGAGGGCCGAACTGGAGCGGGTGCGCGCGGACATCGCGGCGCGCGAGGCCGACCGCCGGCGGGTCGAACTCGAGAAGGAGTTGTACTTCTCCGAGATGCGTCAGGCGGGGTTCGCGTGGCGCGAGCGCGCGATGGAACGCCTGGCCGGCTCGCTCGAGATCGCGTCGCCGGAGCAGCGCGGCTGGGAGTGGAGGCTACTCGCTTCGCACATCGACGGGAGCGTGATCTCCCGGCGCGACCACGAGGAAGCCGTCACTGCCGTCGCGGTGTCGCCGGGCGGGGAACTCGTCGCGACGGCTTCGGACGACTACACCGTCAGCATAATGAACGCAGCGACCGGCGACTCATATCACCTCCTGCGCGGGCATCGGGACGCGGTCATAGGAGCAGATTTCACGGGCGAAGGCTCGATGCTCGTGACCTGGTCGCGCGACGGGACGGCGCGGCTGTGGGACGCCGGTCGCGGCACGCTCGAGCGCGTCATCCACACCGCCGAGGGGTACACGATCACCGCCGGCGGCGTCAGTCGATCGGCGCGAACGCTCGCGCTGGCCGGCGCGGACGGGAAGATCCGGCTCATCCCGCTGGCCGGGCAGGACACACCCGTCGTGCTCGATGCGCATCTGGGAATGGTCCACAGCGTCGCATTCAGCCCCGACGGCGCGAGCCTGCTCTCGACCGGGGTCGACGCGACCGCCCAGATATGGGATCTCCGATCGCGCGCCAGGAGCCTCTTATTCACCAGGCACGACGCCGGCGTGATCTTCGGCTCGTACACCGGCCGCGGCGACGAGGTCATGACTTCATCCGCCGACCATACGACATATCTCTGGGACTCCCGCAGCGGTTCGGTGATCGAGAATCTCACGCAGACCCTGCCGCACGTCATCGCTGCGGGCTTCGATCCGGGATCACAGCGGGCTGTGTTCGACTGGAATGAGCAGGTCGTTCTATTCGATACACGGAGCTGGCGCCGGATCGGAACCTACTTCGGTTTCAGGTCTCCGGTGCGCAGCGTCGCGCTGGCCGAAGACGGGTCCAGGATAATCGCCGGCGACGCGCGGGGGGAGGTCCGCGTCTGGCAGTCCGGCGGCGCGCAGGAATGGTTCAAGTTCAACTCGCTCCGCGCGATGCGCAGCGGCGTGTCCGCGGACGAAACACGAATCGTCCTCTGGCAATCCGGCAGCGTGCAGATGCGCGATCTCGACACCGGGAGCCTGCTGGGCATATTCCGAACGCCCGGGATCGACCCCGCGCGAGCCTGGCTCACACCCGACGGCAATCAGATCGTCGTGCTGGACCGCACGCGCGGCGTCGAGCGATTGCTCAGCGGTCGAGGCGTGATCCTCGACCCCTGGACCGGCGAGGTGCGGACGGAACTGCTCGGCGTAGACGGCATGTCGCAGCACTTCTCCAGCGCAGCCGGGTACCACGACGCCGTCTTCTCGCCGACGGGCCGGCTGGTCCTCGCGCCGACACGGACAGGCTCGTCCGTTGTCGCGGTCGACTGGTCCACCGGCGAGCGAAGGTACACACTCCAGGGGCATCGCGGCGCGATCAACGCCATTAGTTTCTCCCCTGACGGGGCGTTGGTCGCGACGGCCTCCGCCGACAGTTTCGTGAGGCTTTGGAGCGCGGAGGACGGCGCCGCCGTGGGCGCGATCGAAGGCCACGACGGAAGCCCGGTCATGGGCGTCGAGTTCAGCCCGGCGGGTGGGGCGATCGTCACGACCGCGCTCGACCGGGTCATCCGTGTCTGGCGCACAGCGGACACGAACCTGCTCGGCGTGGTCCGGCTCGCCGAGCCGGCGTCGGCGGTGCTCGCGGTCTCCGAAGACGGCGGCCTGATCGTGGTCCTCACCGACGACAACCGAGCACAGGTCTGGAACACAAGAACCGGCCTGATGGGATTCGAGTTCCAGACCCATGGCGCCTACGCGATGGACTTCCTCCCCGACGCGAGCCGACTGATCTGGTCCGACGCCGAGGGGCGGATCGTAATCTTCGACGCCGGGTCCGATCGAAAACGCGAAATTCTCGAACTAGCGCGGCGCCCTCCGGGCGCAACCGGCGCGTTCTACATCGGCTCGGACAGATTCGTCGTCTCCGGGCCGGAGGCCACGATCGTGCTCGACGCCCGCTCAGCCCGGATTCGCACCTCCCGCCTGAACGAGATCGAGCGGGACCGCGCCGCGATGAGGGCGCGTCTCCGTTCGTGGCTAAACCCGGACGGGATTGCCGTTGAGCATCGGCGTCGGCTCGCCGGGGACAGGACGCTCGACGAGCAGCAGCGTCGCGCCGCGCTCGGGATCATCGCCGAGAGCCAGTTGGAGGAGTTCCAGAAGATCGAAGAGTCGCGCAGGCATGTTTATGACGAGAGCGCCGCTCCGGAGCAGCGGCGTCAGACGCTCGAGAACGCACGCGGACAAGCGGCCCGATACCCGGATTCTTCGGCCCACGCCTTCGAGCGCGGGGTCGCTGCGTACAACGCCGGCGAGTACGAGGAAGCCATCGAATCCGTACTGCGGAGCAACACGCTCGCGCTCGTCGAGAACGGCTGGGAGCGTGACGACGCCGAGCGGGCCGATATGGCGCACCCGAGTTATCTCACGTATTTCGCGCTCGCGAATCTCCGCCTCGGCCGCGCGGACGAGGCCCGATCACTGGCCAAGAACCTGCGCAGCATGATCGATTCAGAGCACTTCCAATGCGATTGCTACCGCTACGCGCAGCGGCTCGACGCCGAGTTGCACGCACACGACAACAAGGTTGTCCCGCGAAGCGAGGCCGACACACCGTCGGCGCCCAGCGACGATTCCCGAACAGGAGGCGGCTGATGTACCGGCTCGCACCCGTGCGATCGAACTCGCGACACGTGCTCCTGTGCGGATTGGTGGCGGCGGCCGTCCTGGTCGGCGCGCGCCCCGCTGCCGGGCAAGGCGTCCCCGCGAGCGGCTTCCCGGCGTCCTGGTATTTCGAAGGCTCGCTGTCGCATCGGCGGAATCTCGAAGACACACGCGCCCCGGAACTCGCGGGCGTGGAATGGGAAGGCGCGGCTCAGTCGCTTCGGGCGTTGCGCGGCAAGATCGTCGTCATCGACTTCTGGGCCGCCTGGTGCCCGCCTTGCCGGGCCGCACTCCTGCACGACGTCGACATGTACCGAAGATTCCGTGATCGCGGCGTTGTCGTGCTCGGCGTCCACGACGGCTCTCAGGCCGGTCGTGACGTGTGGCAGATGGGGAAGGCTCTCGCCGCCGAACTCGGTGTGAACTTCCCGATCGGGCTTGAGGGCGACGGGAGCGCCGGACGCCCGTCCGCTGGCGCGCAGTACAACCGTGCCTCCTTCCCGTTTTATGTGATCGTCGATCGCGCGGGCGTCATCCGCGCCGCGGGCCTCACTCCCGCGCGAGTCGCGGACGCGGTCGAGATGCTTCTCGCCGAGCAGATCGGCGATCCCGTCGTCGCGGAGTTTCCCTCGAACGTTTACGCGGGCGGGGACGCCCGCCCGACGACGCTCCAGACGCTCGAAGGACGCACGCTCCCGGACTTCACCCCGACCGACTGGGTCGGGGATACGCGCGGGGCTGTCGCGGCCGACGGCGTGTACGTGATCCAGTTCCTGACGCCCGGCAGCGCGATCTCGGTCAACGCGATGCGTCGCCTCGTCGAGCAGCGCGCCGTATTCGAGGAACTCGGCGTGTCGTATGTGGCGATCGCCGGGCCGGGCGCGGACCGTTCGATCCTCACCGAGTTGGCGCGGTCGGGAACGTGGAGCATCCCGATCGCGGTGGACGCGCCGAACAACGGGACGCCGGCCGTCGGTCGCATGGCCGGATCGCTCGGCATCGGCGCGATCGACCCGATCATCGTCGTCGATCGTCGCGGCGTGATCCGGGCCGCGGGCCTCAAACCCGACGCCGTCGCGGACGTGGTCCGGCACGTCTCGAAGCATGAAGAGCCGACGCTGATGTCGGCGACATCCGCGCGCGCCACCGGCCCGGATCGCCGAACGACCCCGTGATCCGTACCTGACATGGAGCGCAGCCGTGACCGTCTCGACAACGACAAAGCCCATCGACGCATCCGCACTGCTCACCGGCGAAGAGTTCACCCGGCACGTGCGCGAGCACGTCGCCGACACCGTCGTCGGACAGACCAAGGTCGTCGAACGGATCCTCATCGCGATGCTCACGGGCGGGCACCTCCTGCTCGAGGGCGTCCCGGGGCTTGCGAAGACGCTCCTCGTGCAGTCTGTCGCGAAGGCGATCGACCTCCGTTTCGGCCGTGTGCAGTTCACTATCGACCTGCTCCCCTCGGACATAGTCGGGGTGGAAGTGCTCGATCCCGGCGGGGGCGAGCCGCGCGTCCATCCCGGCCCGGTCTTCACCAACCTGCTGCTGGCCGACGAGATCAACCGCGCGTCCCCGAAAGTTCAGTCCGCCCTTCTCGAAGCCATGCAGGAGCGTCGAGTGTCCATCGGCTCGGCTACTTATGAACTCCCCGCGCCGTTCCTGGTGATCGCCACGCAGAACCCGGTCGAACAGACCGGCACGTTCGAACTGCCCGAAGCGCAACTGGACCGGTTCCTGCTCCGGCGTCGGCTCGCCTACCCGACCGCCGATCAGGAAGCCGACATCGTGCGCCGCAGCCTGATGCTCAAACTCAAGCGTCACGGCGACGCCGCCGTACCCATGTCCGCGTTCGACGCCATTTCTTCCGATCGGAAACTCGGCGTGCGATCTCTGACCGCTGCGATGGAAGACGTGCAGCGCATCCACGTCAGCGAGGTGTATCTCCGCGACTGTGTCGAACTCGCCAGACTCACGCGCTGCCACCCCGACATAGAACTCGGATGCAGCCCCCGCGCCGTGATCGCGCTCGTCCACGCCTCGCGCGCCCGCGCGATGATCGCCGGGCGTCGGTACGTGACGCCCGAGGATCTGTTCGATCTCGCAGAGGACGTGATGCTCCACCGCATGAGGCTTCGCTACGAGGCCGTCGCGCGCGGGGTCACGCCGGAATCCGTCCTTCAGGAAATACTCGAGTCCCTGCTGTGACCGCGCCCGCCTCCACCCCGCGCCTGACCGTCCCCGGGCACGCCGGCGTGCTCGCCCGGCTCGGCTCGCCCGAGCGATACTCGCGCGAGCGGATGGAACTCATCATCCGCCGCCTCGCGGATGATCTCGCGCCCGGCGCGGACGCATCACGCCACGTCGGGGGCGGGAACGAATACGCCGAATCCCGACCGTATCAGATCGGCGACCCGCTACGTCGGCTCGACTGGCGTCAGACCGCGCGCCGCGGCGTCCCCTACACCAAGCAGTTCGAGGCGCTCCGCCGGATGAGCGTGTATGTCATCGTCGACGCCTCCCCGTCCATGCGCGTCTCCTCGGGACCGATCAGCAAACTCGGCGCCGCCGCCTGGCTGGCCGCGGCGCTCGGACTGGTCTCTCTCAATCGGCTCAGCCCGGTCGCGGTCATGGGCGCCCGGCCGATATCACAACAGGGGCGCCCGAGCGCGAACCCGGATCGATTCTGGCATGACGTCAACCCGCTGCTGGTCGGCGCCGCGAACGCCGCCGTGCCGATGCGCCTCGCGCTCGAAAATATAAACGCCACATCGCGCACGACCTCACTCATCATCGCGCTGAGCGATTTCCAGAATGAACACGACGCGCCCGCCCTCCGACACGCGGCCTGCGCCCACGACGTGCTCGCGGTGCAACTCATCGACCCAGCAGAACTCAATTTCCGCCGGGGCGGGTACATCGCCGCGGCCGAGGCCGAGACCGGACGCCGATTTCTCTCACGACCCTCCGCCGAGCGCGCCGGCCCGGCCCGGGTCCGCGAGAGCCTCTCTCAGAGCAACATCGACACCATCAGCGTCTCGACCCATGCCGACGTGGTCGGAGAGGTCCGACGCGCCTTGGAACTTCGCGGCTTGAGAAGCGGGAGACGCGCATGAGCGCCCGCCATCTCATCTCGGTCGCGTTGCTCGTCGGCGCCGTCGCACCGAGCGCCGCCGCTCAACCGGACGCCGCTCGCAGCCTGCTCCGCGGCAGCGCTCACATCCAGACGTTCGTTTACAACGGCTGCCCGCTCCGCCCCAAAGCGACCGACTCCCGGCTTTCGCCGCTGACCGTCCGAGTCCTCGGCCGCGACGCAGCGGATATGTGGCGGATCGAGATCATCGGCAACAGGATCGGCACGTTCGACGCCGCCGACTTTCTCGAGTGCGCCGACGGCGCCCACGCCGAGAACATCCCCGCGATCCCGGTCCGCTTCGTGACGCTGCTCCCCACGGGAGCACGCCTCGATCTCGAAACCGCGCCGAAGCCTCAAATCAGGATCGCCGCTTCACACCGATGGGTCTGGCCCGTGCTCGGCGCGCTCTGGCTTGCGATCCCGCTCGCCGTTCTGCTCGCGCGCGCAATTAATAAACGCAGGCGTGAAGCCGATGACATCCCCGAGCCTGCCGCGGTCGAGTCCACTCTCGACGAGTTCCGCGCGCTGATCGAAACGCTAGGCAGCAGACCGCTGAGCGTCGCCGAACGATCCCGGCTCGAACTCTACACCCTGCGCGAACTTCTCCCGCCCGACGCGGACACTCTTGGCGCCCCGGATGACGTCAACCCCTACTCCCGCGCGCTGACGGACCCGGTGTCGGCGCCGGTGCTCGTGTCCCTCGAACGCTGGCTGCACCATCCAAGCCCGCCGCCCGGCGCCGAGGCCGAACTCCGCGCGCATCTCCTCGATCTCGCCGCTCGAATCGCCCCGCGGGCGGAGGCGTCGGCGTGAACTCCGCGATCGTCTTCGCCAACCCGTGGATGCTGCTCACGCTGATCGTGCCGATCGTGCTGGCTGTGTACTGGCGCGGCGCCGACGCGGCCGTCCCGTTCCCCTTCGACAACGTCTCACACCGGAGCAACCGAATATTATCATTCGCGCTCTCCGCCGCCCACACGCTCCCGCTCGGAGTCCTCTTCATCGCTTCGCTGATCCTGGCCGAGCCTCAGACGCTCCAGACCCCGGAAGCGCAGCGGAAAATGACGCACATCCAGATCTGCCTCGACGTTTCGGGCAGCATGTCGGCGGATGATCCCCCGCGGTACACGCACGCACAGGCGGCGATCGACGCCTTCACCCTCGCCCGTGATGGCGACGCGATGGGCCTCATCCTCTTCAGCGACATTCAGGCCCGGCTCGTGCCGGTCACTGAGGATCTCGCGGCGATCCGATCGCTCCTCCCCCTCGTCGATCCCCAGAAAACACCCGGCTTCATGGGCGGCGGGACAATGATCGCCGCCGCCCTCCGCTTCACTACCGCCGTCATGCAGGCCGAATCACTCTCGCTCACCGGCGACCGCGTCATCATCCTCGTCTCCGACGGCCAGAGCGCAGACCTCGGCCCGGGCGATCAGCACGAGGTCGCCTCCCTGCTCTATGACGCCGGGATAAAGTTGTTCTACCTCCACATCGCGCAGAACGAACCGCCGCAGCAGGAAGTCATCGACATCGCGCGTAGCACCGGCGGGCAGGCCTACACGTCGTCCGACCGCGACGGGACACTCGATGTGTTCCGCCAGATCGACCGGCTGACGCGATCAGAATTCGAGACACTCGCGAGCCGGCATGTCGACGGATTCAGGCCGTTCGGCGTCGCGCTGCTCGCGGTGTGCGGGATGCACGCGCTGTCGATGTTCAGACTGAGGTACACGCCGTGGTGATCTCTGCATTGATCGCGATCGGCGCCGGTGGCGTGGTCGCCGCTGCGGAGCGTCTGCACGCTCGCCGGGTCCGCGCCGCTGCGCACCTCGCGTTCGGCCCCAGCGCCGCCGCAAGCCCCTGGACGCGCTTCGCCCCGACGATTCGCGTGATCGGGATGAGCCTCGCGGTGTTCGGCGCCTTCCTGCTGATCCGCATCGATCCCGCGCCGACACGTCGCGAGCGCGACCCGAGTCTGTCCAGACGACTCCTTATATGCCTCGACGTCTCGCCGAGCATGCTGGTGCAGGACGCCGGTCCGGACATCCCCAAGGCGTCCCGCGCCGCCTGGGCCGGCCGCGCTCTCAGACCGCTGCTGGACTCCGCCGGGAGCGCCGAAGATACGAGCTTTTCCCTCGTCATCTTCCATAACGGCGCGATGCCGTTGCTCCTCGACACTTATGACAAAGATGTTATTTACAACCTGCTCGACGGCATGAGGCTCGACTCGCTCTTCCGCCGCGGGAGCACCGATCTCCAGGCCGGCGTCAACGCCGCCCTCGAGACGGCGCGACGCTGGGCGCGCGATTCGGCCACGCTCGTGATCGTCAGCGACGGCGACTCCGACACCGGCCTCCCGTCATTACTTCCCAAGCCGCCCTCGATCGCGCAGACCATCGTCGTCGGCGTGGGCGACACGCAATCAACATCAGAAGTCAACGGCGTGATGACCCGGCAGGACGCCGGCTCGCTCAGGCTTCTCGCGTCCCGGCTCGGCGGCCGCTACTACGACTGCAACCGCCAACTCGTCCCGCCGCTGGCGACCGAGCGCCTCATCAGCATGAAGCCGCGCTCCGCGGCGAGCATCGGCGAGCGGGCCGTCGGACTTGCGAGCGTCGGCGCGGGAGCGCTTCTCACCGGCTGTGTCGGGCCGCTGCTCATCGCGTTCGGCCGGCGCGATCCCGACGCCGATCGTTCACAGCGGCGGCGCGCTACCGCCAGGAGCGTCCGCGCATCACCGTCACCGAGCGTCTTTGTCGCATCCCGTCACGGAGAACTTCCATGAAGAAACGGATCGCCTTGGCAGTCTGGCTGATCACAGGCGGCGCGATTCTCGCCGCGGCTCTCGCCACCGCGAGTTCGTGGAGCGCGCGCGACACAGCCGCCGCGATGCTCGATGATGCTTACGCCAGGCTCGAAGTCGCCGAGCGCGACCAGACACGGGCGTCGCTGGCCAACATCACAGCGCTGGAACTGCTCCTCGAATCGGAGCGCAACCCTAGCGAGGACACCATCCGGCAGGCTGCGCGGGCGGCCGCGGAGGAGCAGCACGCGTACCGTCGCGCGGAACAATCCTGGGAAGAGGCGCATCGCCGCGTCGACGCCGCCGTCGGGGCGGGAGCAAAGATCAACGATCGTGAGGTCGGCGCGCTCCGGCTGCTGCGCAGCCGCGCGCTGATCGGCTCGGGCCGGATCACGACCGCGGTCGCCGATCTGGAGAACCTCCTGGAATTCCTGCCCGAAGATTCGGCCGAGCAGCCGCTGCGCCGACTGGCGACCGAAGAACTCAGCAAAGCCTACTTCTTCGGCGCCAGGCTGATGCGTCTGACGGGCAAGGCCGAGGAAGAATGGATGCTCGTCGCGGAACGCGCCCGCGAGCACGCCCGATCGCTCGTCGAGGACAACTCTCCGCTGATCAGCGACGACGAACGCCGACGCCATCAGCGCAACCTCGAAACCATCATCACCGCGAACAGCCTGAGCCTCGACGAACTACGCCGACAGGCCAACCCGTCGGATTGCCCGTCGGGTCAATGCCGGAATCTTCAACTCGACGGCTGGCCGTGGCAGAAGCCCGGGCGCAACCGGTCGATGCAGCCCCCGGGCGACGGCCGCGGTGGGGGCGCGGGCACAAACATCGTGGGCGGCGGATCCTGAGGCCGAGACCCGGAAGGGACGTTTCTTAATCACCATCAGCGCAGCAGCGATGCCACGCCGGGAGCGAGCGACACAATGAATGACATCATCAGATGCTCTATATTCCCACGCAACCCGTACAGGCTCCGCCGATCGGCGATGTCCCTGCTTGCCGCCGGGTTTGTCGCAGCGGCGATCGGCGTGGCCGCGCACGCGCAGCCCGAACCCGACGAATCTCCGGAGCCCGAGGCCGAAAGCCGGCAGCCCGACGCCGAGGCCGCGCCGGAACCGTCGTCCCCGCTGACCGACGAGCAGATCATCGCGATCCGCGCGCAGTACGACGCCGCCGATTCCCGAGGCCGGGCCGAACTGCTGGCTTATTACAAAGACTTCGGCGTGAACCTCATCGCTGTGCTCGGCATCACCGAGTCCGAAGCGCAGCAGCGGGCGCGCGCCGACATGATCGTGCAGCAGCTCCAGCAGATGCAGATCACCCGCGCCCCGCGCGATGTCCTCTCCATGCGCGCTCAACTCGTGACGGACACGGCCTTCCCAGATCCCGGGCGCGCGAGCGAATACCAGATCGCCGCGTGGATCCAGCGACGCGCGATCGCGGGCGATTGGCAGTCCATCTCGGTCATGCTCGGAGCGATGCCCAGCGACTCTGCGTCGATGATCGCGTCGGCGCTGCTGTCGATCCTGAGTCAGAACAACGCCGGGTTGCTTCCCGAGGAGGTGCTCGATGTCGCCGCGATAATCCCCGGCGCCCCGACGCCGCAGAACGTGGCGTCGCTCGCGAGGATGCTCGGGCCGGCCGCGCGTCGGCACGGGACGGTCGCGCTGATGCGGCGTATCCAGCAGGGCGACGCTCGCTTCGGGCTTGGCACGCCCGAGATGAGGCGCACGACGCTGTCGCTGCTCGAACAAGCCGACCTGATCGCCGAGGCGTACGACTATCTGCCCCCGCTTGACCCGGCGCGCGCCGCGGGCGATGCGCTCGTCGTCACCGCGCACGCGCGATACATGGATGAGAACGCGCGCCGGCTCGCGGAAGGGCCTGAGAAGGATTCCATGCGCCGGAGGGCGTTCGAGCTGTACGCCGAAACCACGACCTTCGCCGAAACGTCCAGCGCCGATGTCCGCGACGCGATTCAGCGCGCTTTCGCGCTTATGCCCTGGCTGCCGAGATCCATGGTCGATCCCTGGCTGGCCGGGCTTTTCACCGACGCGGTTCGGACACGGATCGCCGCGGAAGTCCTGGCGTTCGAGGCGGACAAACTCCGCGACTCCGATCTTACGCCGCGCGAACGAGCCAACGCCGTCATCGGCCTGGCGCGATCGGCCGAGGCGATGCTCAAAGCGTCAGCGGGCGATCCGGAAGGCCTGCGCATCCCGCTCAGCGTTCTCGCCAACGCCGTCAGCGAACAGATGGAACTCGCTCTGGCGTCGGGTGACAACGCGAACCGTCGCTTAATGCCGCAACGGCGTCAGAGACTCGGCGTTCTCATGCAGGCGACCCCGAGCGCGGACTGGCTCGACGCCGTCGGCCCCAGCGTCGCGGTCCGGGTCACCCGCGCGGTGATGATGACCGCGGTGGACCTGGAACGGCTCGACGAGGCGATCGATCATCTCACGCTCGCCGTGGAGCGCTCGCCGGCCGACGGCCCGGCGCTCGCAGAACACCTGCTGTCAACCTGGGGACGCTGGCTCGCGGATCAGAATACTGCAATTGATGATGATGATTATTATTATTATTATTGGGCATATCAGGCCCCGTCACAGGCTCTCACCCGCGCGCAGCAGCAGCGCAACCTCGCGTCCTTGCGCCGGCTGATCGACATCATGCGGGCGCTCGGGGTCGACGCCAAGCAACTCGAATCCACGCTCGGCGTCTTCCGCGCCTGCCATCAATCCGACGAGGTCTACCGACGCCATGACATCGAAGCGGTCTTCGGCGACCCGCGGACTCTGCCCGTCCTCACAGCCACGTCCCTGGCCGACACCATCCGCAGCAACGTCCTCGCGTACTGGACCGCGCAGGTCCACCCGCCGCAGACCGGCGCCCAGCGCAAATCCCCGCCCCCGACCGCGGAACTCAAACGCCAGGTCAACGCGGCGTACGACACCGCGATGCAACTTATCTCGTTCGCACGCGAAAAAACCGCGGGCGACTGGCGCGTCGAAGCGGTCGCGGCTTCGGTCGGGTACGACCGGCTTCAACTCAACCAGCGCCTCGGGCTGATCGACCCCGCCGAACGCGTCGAGATCCTCGGCGAAGCCTTCCTCGCGTTCCAGCGCGCCGCCGTCGCGTACGCGCGGGCCCTGTCGCGCGCCGAGCAGGTCGAGTCGGCGGACATCTATTCCAGGTGGTTCCGCGCGGCGCTCGGCTCGAGCGACATATCCCGGCTGCACGTCTCGCAGTTGCCCGAGGAAGGGTCCGCCGGCGACGAACAGTTCGCGCGGATCCGGGACGCCATGAGCGGGCTGCCCGAGGACGAGTGGAATCGGCATCTGGCCGCGTTCGCCGACGAGATCGTCGCGGCGCTATCCGATGCGCCGGCGGAAGCGAAGCCGGGGCTGGTCCGCGCGGCGCTGCGCGTCGTCGGCGATCACCCGAGCGGGGCGCCACTGGTCAAATTGCATCGGTTCTACCGCGACCTCACGACCAGCGATCTGAAACTCGCGCTGACCATCCATGGCGGATCATCTGTCGCCGCGGGCAAACCGTTCGCGGCGCTGCTCTCGCTGAGATACACCAACGCCGTGGAACGGTCGGCGGGCGATTTCGGGCGCTACATTCAGAACAATCAGTATAACTACATTCGTGGTTCATGGAATACAAGAAACTACCGCGACGACCTCGAGCGTCAGATCCGTCAGGCGTACTCCAAGGGCTACGAGGTCCAGAGCATCGCGTGGTTCCAGCCGTCGCATCCGAGCCGGACGGTGATCCAGGATCAGCAGGACGGCTGGCTCGAGAAGCCGCTCGCGCTGATTTATGCCTCTCCGAAGGACACTGCGGTCGACCGCCTGCCGCAGGTTTCCATGCAGATGTACTTCCGGGACGGGTCCGGTGAAGCGGTGGTCGTGCTGGAATCCAACACGCCGGCGATCGGCGTCGAGGAGGGCGCGCCGCACCGGCCTGTGACAGGCCTCGAAGTCACGCAGACGATCGACACGCGCAACGCGACCGATCCGAGATCGCCCGAGATCCTGATCGAGGTCTCAGCGACGGGTCGCGGGACTGTCCCCGAACTCGTCGATCTTCTCGCGGGCTACGAGCGCGCCGTCCCCGGCCACACGCTTCAGACTGAGAATATCGAAACTTCCCCGCTGATCTTCCGCGACCCGGCGGCGCGCACCACGTCCGGCGTCGCGGGTGTGACCTTGACGCCGGAAGAACCGATCATCAGCGAACTAGGCTTCGAACTTCCTGTCGTCGAGCGTTCCTGGCGTCTGACCTACATCCCGGACGGGACCGCCGCGCCCGGCCGAGTCAGGCTCGCGTCGCTGATCGACGGGCTTGAGGGGGCGCTGATCAATCGCGCTTACGGCGAAACGGACCTGATCGAACTCGCCGGGTTCGAGTATTCCTACGACACACGATTCGCATGGTCGAAGCCGCTGCTGTTTGCGGCGGTGATGCTCGGCGGCGTCGGCGCCGGGGTCGTGTACCTACGCCGTCGAGCCGGGGATAATGACGCCCCGGACGAGAGCCGGTTCCGGATGCCCAGGCGTCATACCCCGATGGCCCTGGCGATGACCCTGCGGAAGTGGCACACGGACGCGGGCGACGCGCTCGACCCCGGGCTTCGGGAGGAGCTCGAGCGCGATATAAGAAACCTCGAAGAGAGCATCTTCGGACCGAACGCGCACGGAGCCGCGAGCCTGCAACTCCTCCAGGCGATGTCCAAGTGGGAAGCGGCACTGAGCCGGAGGGCCGATCACGTCTCTGCGCCCGCGTGAATCGGCCTGCATCAACCTCTGTCGGCGTTCATCGACCCCCCAGAGCGCACGGCTGATCACCCGACTAAGCACATACTAATATCACAATCACGGATCGACCCTGGAGGAACATTTATGACTTCACGAAACACTTTCGTACGGGTCATCATCATGCCGGCCGTGACGCTCGCGTCGCAACTAGTCCAAGTTGGCCTGTTAGCGCCGTCGCCCGCGATAGCGCAGGGCGCCGGCGTCGAGCGCGGCCTGGCGACGCTGCACGACGACCTCGCGCTGACCGAGGCCCGACTCGACGCGGTGTAACGCCGATTGCGCGCGGTGACTAAGAGCGCACAGCCAGGGAATAACCATAACTCAGGTGTCGAGACGGACGTGCTGTCGTCGGACGAGTTCGTCGAATACCCGGCGTCGATATCCGCGCTGCACGGGCGCCCTCTCGAGTTCCGGCCTGTGCCGGCGTCGCGCACGGATCAGGCCGATCGCGCCGAAACTGAGTCAGTATCGAAGGAGCGCGACGCCGGTCGGCTGCGCGCGGCCTCGCTTGCGGATCGGGAGCGCGGCCCGCCTCGTCTGGGTGGTGTGCGCCGCGTTCCGGATTCATCGGCCGGGCCGGTCGGGCGTCCGCCCTGCAACGAGCCAGGTCGCCCGTCGGATGCTCAGAACAGCAGTTGGAACTGTGCACGGACGACGAACTCGTCATCCGCTGAGCCGTTGTCGAGAAAGCCGATGTCTGTAAAGTTCCTGCCGATGAGCGACGTGTCCGCAGCGGAGTCGAGGAACCACTGCACATCGAGCGTGAACTTGGCAGTGTGGCCGTGCAGGTAGTAGTTGAACCCCGCGGCGACGGCGCCGAATGCGCTGGCGCCGCCGTTGCCGCGACCTGGGAGCACGATGTCGTAGCGGATGAAAGGTTCTATGTCGTCGGTGATGTATAGCCCGCCTTGCACGACGAACGCGTGATCGGTGGAGTTGAAATCATCGCCGGCTGCGACTCCCGCGGGGTTGTCCACTCCGAGCGCGCGACCAATGTAAGCAGCGAACACATTCCAGCCGTCGCCTTCGACGCTGACATCCGCGGTCCAGGAAAGCAGCTCGACATCGGATGAGTCCGGAGTGTCGGCGCCGTCCTGCCAATGGATCGCGCCGCCGATCATCATGGCGAACGGTGACGACCCGCGCGGGCTGGTGAAGTCGTCGAACTGCGGCCAGGCGCCGGCGACGAGGCGCTCGACGCGCGCAGTGATCGCGTAATCCGCTTGACCCGCGACGGGGCTTGCGATTGTGGGCAGTGAGATGTTCGACGTGAAATCGGTCCTGCCCGAGTTCAAACCGTCAGACAAGGCGAAATAAAACCGCCAATCGCCGCTAAGCCGACTCAGTTCGACGCCTTCGGACTGATCGCCTTGCGAGAAGATCAGGTCGGCGATGGTGCGGTCCACAGCGAGTTGGCGCTTCGAGCTCATGATCCGCTCCCGCAGGAACGGCAGTTTCAGCAGGCCGAACCGGATCGACGTGCTCTCATTGATGCGAAAGCCGACGAAGGCGTCCTCGTCGAGACGGAAGGCGCCGCCGTTGCGGTCGAACTGGCCCTGCACAGCGTAGAAGAGGCGCGGCGAATAGACGTGCCCGTCAAAGCGGAGTTTGAACCGGCGTGTCTGAAAGCCGGACTCGAAGTCGTCCACGCCGGCGTCGTCGTCGCGGAACGTAGCGATGTAGCGGAACTGGAGCTGCCCGCTGATATTCAGGCGGAAGTCGCCGTCGGACGACGCGAGAAAGAATCGCCCGTCATGCCCGGCGGCGCCCGCGCTCGCGAGCAGACTCGAGCGTGTCTCAGCGTCCGCGAGCATCTCCGAAATGATGGAACGGAGTTCATCCGGTGTGGCGCCGTTGTCCGCGATTGGCTGCGCGGTCGCCGAAGCCGTCAGGAGGATCGCTGACAGAGAGAGCGGCGATCGGCGCGATGCGGGACGTGCGCGTGGCATTACCGACTCCGATGCGATCATCTGTACCCCTGGAGGCGCGGCTCACATGGTCGGCGCCGGCTCGGCGGCGTTGTGCAAAGGATGTGTAATCTGGCTCTCGGTTGACGCTTCATGTCGGGATAGGCGTGCGCGTCGAGTGCGCAATGCGCAGACGGCGACGAACAGGATCTCCACGCCGGCCCAGGTCGCGACCCAGCGTTCGCCGCCCGATCCGAAGCCGTAGCTGTGCAGCCCGGACGCCATGACGTAGTTGACACCGTAGAAAGTCCAGACGATCGCCATGAAGCCCGCGATTGTCGCGACCGCGAGGCCGAAGTCGTGAAGCCAGCCGACGTATCTTGCGTGCAGGATCGAGAAGTAAAGGACGATGCTGATGAGCGCCCATGTCTCCTTGGGATCCCAGCCCCAGAATCGTCCCCACGAATCGGCGGCCCAGACCCCGCCGAGGATCGTCCCCGCGATCAGCAGCACCAGGCCGAACTGAAGCGCGCGATAGATCTGCGTGATGACGGGGTCGCCCAGGCGCTGCGCACTCCAGGAGCCGCGCCCGCGGAATGCTTTGGACGCCAGGTGCACGTGCCCGAGCACCGCGGCGAGCGCGAACAGGCCGTAACTTGCGACAATCACCAGGACATGCAGGATCAGCCAGTAGTTGCTGCGCAGCACAGCGGGCAGCGCGCTGGTCTGCTGTTCAAGCGGTACGAGGACAGCGAACACGAGGCAAAGCACGCAAGCGATCAGCCCGCCGAGCAGATACTGCCCCGACGGACGCCGAGCCTGCGCGACAGCGCCGAAGATGACCGCGACGATTCCCATCCAGAGCAGCGATTCGTAGGTGTTGCTGACGGGCGCTCTGCCGAGCAGCGTCGTGCGAAGCCCGAGGCCGAGCAACTGCTCCGCGATCGCCCAGCCCGCGAACATCACGCCCGCTAGCGTGAGCCAGCGTCTTCCGAAGAGCGAGCCGAAGCCCACCCCGATCGTGGCGAGCAGACTCGCGACGAGCGCCATGCGCCAGGGCGAATGATTGTTGTAAATAAGTTCGAGACGGACGCGGCGCGCGTCGGCGGGCGCGATTTCACCCTCGCGCGCGATCGCGTCGCGCAGCGAGGCCGCTGCGGCGTCGAGGTCGCCGCCGGCCCGGTATGTCTCACCGAGCGCGGCGAGCGCAGCGTGCGACTGCTCGGTTCCGGGATCGTGGTGGTCGCGTCCGATTCGGCGGTACTCACCGCCTTCACCGGCCGGGACGAGCGGCAACGGCCGACCGTTCAGGAAGCCCGCGAAGGCGCTAACCGCGGCGTTGACCGCGAGGGCCTTGTCCTGATCCGGCGTGGGCTGCGCGTCGGGATCCGCCTTTCTCGCTTCGTGGAACTCGGTGACGAGCGCGACGAGTCGTTCGGTTCGCGCGAGTTCCGCCGGGGCGAAGAAGTCGCGCTGAACGTCAAGCCCGACACGCTCCTTGAACGGGCGATTCTGCACGCGCACCAGCGGCTGATCCAGAAGTTCCGCTGGGCGGAACAGCAGGTCCGCGAACAACTCGACCGGCTCACGCCCGGCGTACGCTGTGGGCCCGCGCGATTCGGTCCAGCGCGTGCGCCCGGTGATGCGCACCGCAACACGCCGCGCGTACGAATCGAGAGGCATGATCCGGCCTTCCTGCTGCGTCGGCAGGGCGCGGAGCGTATGCATCCACGCCGGCTCATTCCGGCTGAGCGTCAGGACCACGGACACCAGCGTCAATGTCACGGCGCCGATCGCGATGATGACTGATGTCCTCATGACACGGCCCTTTCAGGTCGGGGGATGCCCGGGTGCGGCGTGCTCAGGGATCGGCTGTAGAACGTGATCGCGATTCCGAAGCACAGAAAGACACACGCGAAATAAGTCAGCGGCAGGCCCGGGTCTTTCATCACGCTCAATATCGAGACGGAATCGCCGATGAAACTCGCCTGATAAACCTTCCATCCGTCATGTACGAGCGGCTTGTTCATGGAGATCGTCACGGGAGACCAGGTTCCGTCGCCGACATGCACCCGGACGTCGGACTCGTACGCCATGGCCATATCCACGCCGGGATAGTCCACCTTGCGGAACTCGTCGAGGCGCAGCACGAAGGGGAGCGGCGTCTCGCGTGGCGCGAGGAGCGCCTGCACCGCCGTGTTCCCGACGCGCACCACCGCGGGGACGCCGAAACTCAGATCGGCGATTGCGCTGCGTCCGGCGTTGTCGGTGACGCGGATCCTCACGCCGGGCGCCGCCGATCCGGTCGCGCGCCGTTCGACCAGGCGCTCCGTCTGCCGGGCGTGCGTGAAGTGTTCGTTGATGGTGAAGATGCGCGGGCCGAGATCGACCCGGGCGGGGAGGTCGGCGCGGGGGATTTCACGAACGATGCGCGCGTTGTTCGCCGTGTCCGCGTAGCCAATGCGTACGACGCCGGCCGCGGCTTGGAGCGTCAGGCGCTCCGGCTCGGGCAGCGTGATGTGCAGCATCGCGCCGCTGACGGCGGCCCCTGATATACGTTCGAAGAAACCTTCATCAGGCGTGGACAGACTCGCCGTGTGCCGTTCGAATGAGTCCTTGCCGTCGGTGAGGACGACCTCGATCAGATCGCCGTTTCTCTTGACAGCAGCCGCCCACCATCCGGGGATGGTCTGCCTGCGCTCGACGACCGGGCCGAAGATGTTTCCCTCGTGCATGAAGAAAAGCGTCGGCTCTGTGTCGGGGTGAGGCGCTATCCACGGAACTTCAGGGGCGAGCACGCGCACGGCGAGATCGCCGACGTGATTGGCGATGGGGCCCATCGTCTCGCCTAGCCAGATCGCGTCATGATCGCCGAATGTGACAAGAAACGCTTCGAACGGCGTCGCGCCGTCGTTGACAACCGCGGCCTCCATGACGGCTGCGGGGAAGACGCGATCGATCACAACACTGAGGGCGTCGGCGGTTACGAATCGGGCGCCGGCGGAATTGATGGGGAATCGCTCGGTTTGCGCCGCACGCGGGGATCCGCCGCTGTTATGCGATGGAGCCGCCGCTCCGGCGATGCGGAGTTCGTGCCCCTCCAGTTGCATGACCCCGGCGGTCTGGCCTTCGGCGAGTCGGACAGTGCCCTCGACTCGCGTGAACAGCGAGATGAAGCCGCCGATTATCAGCAGCACAAGACTGGCGTGGACGGTTATGAAACCGACGTGCCTGCGTCGCCAAGGCCAGCGTGTCGCGACGGCGGCGATGAGGCTCGCACATACGAGCGTAATCATTGTTATGAACCACCACGAGCCGTAGAAGAGACGCCGGGCCGTCGCGGAGTCGTGCGCCGACTCGACGAAGGTCGCCCACGCCATCACCACAGCGATCAGCAGCATCAACGGGACGGCGAAGCGGATGCTCCCGACGAAACATACAAGCCGGCCCGCCGCTGTGCGCTTCCAAGAATGAAGCGCGCGAAGTGATCGCGGCTTGGTCGCACGCTCGCGCGGATTCGTTGCTTGAGCCCGGCGTCCGACGGTCGGGGGAGCAAGTTGCAGCGAATCGATTCTGTCCGTGGCAACCGTGGTCATTTATCGCCTCCTTCCGGCGAAGTAGTCGGGGATGGCGCGTCGGCCGGCTTCGGCGTCTGGCTCGAGGGCTGCGTCGAGGGCATGTTGGCGAACGCCAGCAGGGCCGCCTCGACGGCGCGGTCGTGCTCGTCGGGGGTCAGCGCTCGGCCGGAGTCGATGCCAAGCGCCGCGCGCATGTTGACCCGCACGCGGTCCCATGTCGGGGTGTTGTAATGTTTATGGCAGGCGATGCAGGAGCCTTCGCGTTCCGCCTTGTCGCGCTGGGCCGCGGTGAGCGGGCTGTCCTGAGGCAACGGCATGTTCTGAACCTGCTTGCCGCGGCGCGTCACGAGCATGTCCCAGGTGTAGGGGAAGCCGGGAATCCCCGGGATCTGCGGCGTCGCTCGCACGGAGGTCGGGATGTCGCCGAATAGCCCGGGGCCTTGATCGGCGAAGACGGGCTCGTCGCCGGTGAGGATCGCAGCCGAGCGCGACTTGGCCTCGCCGTAGCCGAGCGCCTTGGGATCGGTGTGGCAGCTCTCGCAGGTTCGGGCGATCTCCGAAGTCGCGTGGGGGTTGAGCGGGGCGAGCGTCGGCGCGGGCAGGCCGTCGGATGTTGTGTAGATGCGATTCTGTTCGCGCAGGACGCCGTTCTCATCGACGAATGTCCAGACGGTCTGGCATCCTGGAACCAGCGGCGTGACGCGACCCTTGTAGTTCACGCCGAGGATCGGCCGCTCCCAGCGCACGAACCCCACGTTCTCGATGGAGATGTCGCCCTTGGATTTTGTGATTGTCTGCAACCCCGTCGCGGGATCGTGGTTCATCGCCGAGAGCGCCCAGTCCGTCCCCTCCTTGGTCATGTCGTATTTCACGTGGCAGCCGTAGCACTGCGGAGCCCACGAGGCGTGACAGGCGTAGCACTCCATCGTCCCCATGTGCTGGCTGACGGTCGCCATCGCAACCTTGCCCTGGGGCGTCTTCCAGGTGTCGTTGAGGTTCTTCTCCTTCAGCAGCGGGATGGGGTGCTCCTTGCCGGTGTAGATGCTGACGACGTGGGCGGCGTCATCGCCGTCGCGGACCCAGCGTGTTCGCGCGTTCCCTCGTGTTGTCATGAGTTTTTCCTGCTGATCGCGCGGATCGAGGAACGTGCCTCGAGGTCCGTCGAGAGTGACGGGCGTCCCGTATCCGACGGGGAGTTCCCACGGGAAGGCGTCGGGCGTCCCGTGGCAGTCGGCGCATCCGATCTCTACCTGGAAGAACGTGACCGGGTAGATGTTGCCGTCGCCGTGCACGTCGATGGAGGAGTGGCAGTCGGCGCAGTCCATGCCCCGGCGGAAGTGGACGTCGCCGGCGACGTGGCTGTACTCCTTGGTATAAAGTTTACGTTGCGGGTCGCCGTGCTCGTCGTAAGGCGGAACCTTGCCGGTGCCGACGTACCCGTGCTCGATCATCCCGCCGAAGGTCGTGCCGATGCGTTTGCCTCGCGTGTGGCAGTGGTTGCACTGCTGCGCGGGGATGGCGCGTGTGATCTCGTGCTTCATGGAATGGCCGGGGACATCGGTGGGGATAGTGGGGTCGCCGCCTTCATAGAGGCCGTCGTTGGTGTAGAGGACGTGGCATGAGGCGCAGCCGCCGGCGCGGTGGTCGCCTCGCTCTGCGCGACCCTCGCCCCAGACGTGGCAGCGGGCGCACTGCTTGCGGTGCATGTCGGCGAATCCGGCGAGCGCCGGATCTCCCCAGAGTTCGACGCCTTCTTCGAAGGTGGGGATGGCGTCGACCTTGGGCAGGCTGGTGATAAGCCCGGAAGCGGTGGCGCGGTCGATCCATTCCTTATAAGCGTCCGAGCCGACGGTCGGGACCGGACCGTCGGGATCGTCCATGTCGAAGTTTGCGTAGGGAAAAGTGCCCTTGGGGATGACGCCGTTGGAGGAGAGTGTCTTGTTGGCTTTGCCTGTTTCGAGCGCCATCAGCGCCCGCTGCATGCGGTAGATATGGCTCGACCCTGTAAGCCCGCTGGGGTCGGACGCGTATGAGACGGACTGCATGATCGACCCGCCGACAGGCCCGCCCGGGATCGGCTCGCCCATGACGGTGGTGAGTTCGCCGCTGCCGCTGTGGCACTTCGCGCAGCCCAGGCCCCGCGACATCACCCACATGCTCGAAGGATTCGGATACATCCCCGCGTGCGCATCGTCCTTTGTCGAAGCGAGAGGCCGGCCTTCATGGCAGACCGCGCACTCGAATCCCTTCCTGCCTCCCACTTCGGCGAGCAGGAACGGCTCCATGACCTCGCTGATCGTCTCGATCCCGGCATGGCAAGCCAGACATCCCCGCTCGAGCGCAGCACGCCTGAGAACGGCTCTCTCCGTGATCGGATCCTGCATGCGCATCGCTATCAGCACCGGCCCGAAAAGCAGCAGAAAACTGAAGGCGGCCACCGCCAGGAATGAGCCTGTGATCTGCGCACTTGTCTTCACGACGGGGGGGACGCTCGACGACGAGTTGTTCATGCGTCACCTCCGTACGCGTTGATCTGCGGCGCGCCATGAAACACGTTGAGCACCGCTTGAGCGGACAGACTGGAAATCGGTCGCCTCGGTCGCGGGAGCATGGTCACACCTCCTCCGACAAGCGACCCCATCGCGGGTCGCGCTTAGTCTCGAACTTGCGGAGATCGTCGATGGTCGTTCGTCTGAGAAAGGTGGCTTGTTTCTCACGATGACCTTTCCAGAAGGTGTGGGCTGGGCAGGCGCGCTGATCGGAGCATTCAGCCACGCCGAGCATGCACTTTGTGACCAGCACGGGATCGTCGAGCGCTTCGCAGAGGTCGTGGAGCGTGTACGCGCGAGGGTCGACAGCGAGCACGACACCGCCCCCGACGCCTCGGCGCGTCGTGACGACATTGCGCCTTGCGAGCAGGTGCATGATCTTTCCGAGGTACGCGGCCGGGACGCCGGTGCGCTCGGCGATCACATCCACCCGCGCGGAGTCGCAGTCAGAAGCGGCGAGCCAGGCAAGGGCCGCAGCGGCGTATCCGGTCATAGGGCTGAGCATGGGCGCCTCCGATCGAACGCGGTCGTTATGCCGAATATACGATCGTCAGATCGGGTAGTCAAGATGACTGTTTTGCCGCCGGTACGGGCTGGATCGACCATCCGGCCCCTTCTCGTTCGGCCCTGGCCCCTTTCGACAGCTGAGCGGGGTCGCCGGACCGGCGGAACACCACAGGCCTGTTGGAACTCGGTTCAGGATGCCGCAGAAATCTCTGGCCGCTGGCGACCTGCCTCCCGACAACAAATACGGTGTCTCTGAGAGCCCCGATGGACCACGGGCTGGCTCTGGAGACACTCGACTATGAAGCGGACAAAGGACGCGCAGGAACAGATCAGCGACAAGGTGTGTGAGGGGCACGCGAGTCTGGCCGCGGGTCTACGCGTCGCTCGCCGATTTCGCGCAGCGTCGGGGCATCTCGCAGGCTACTGCGGGAGTGTGGGCATTTCGCGCACGACAGGCGATCCGACCTTACATTGAGTATCTGGACGTAAACTGAGGCTATGCCCGGGGGCATCCGAGGCAATGGAGGAAGGAAGCAATCATGCCAGAACTGACGCTCGAGATTCTCTCCGATGCCGTGGCCGGCAATGCCGCGGCCTTCCGAAGCCGCAGTCGCCTTCAGCCTGCCGGTGGTGCGGGGACGAAGGTGTTCCCTCCCACCTACGCTGGGGCCGTGTACGCCGTCGAAAAGCGGCGCGTCCCGGATCGGGGTGAGCCGGTGACGTGCGTGCTGCTCGACTCGGTGCAAAGCCAGGCGAACCGAATGGAGGAGGCGCTCCAGGACGCCCTTGACGAGGGGCGCGTCAATGTCCCGCTGATCGTCGTCGATTTCTCGAACTATTTCCCCGGCGAGGACCAGCCGGAGGAGATGCGCCTCATCGATCCGATCGATCGGGTGACAAGTCTCCAGGCGCCGCATCGCCTCGCGGACGCAATCCTCCGCGACAGCCTGCACGGCGACACTCCGTTCCGCAAATCCGAAGTTGGTCGTGAGATCGACCGTGCGAGCGCGCGGAACGCCACGCCGCTGTACCGCCTGTGCCCCACCGCGCTGATCTTCGGCATGTGGGACTCCACGGGCCCCAAGGGTGGCTTGGGCGCGAAGTTTGAACGGGCGATCGTTTCGGAGATCGTGGGGGTGGACGCCTCGTTCGGCGTCAAGACCGGTAGCCGGATTGACCCCCTGAGGATCGGAACAAACGCCGGTCCGATCTACAAGGCGAAGGACGGGGACGGAATCGAATGGACAACCGATCGGGACGCCGCCGAGGAGGACAAGAAAGGCAATCCGGTGCTGTTCAACCGAGGTGGCGCTGCTGGGAAGCCTGGGAACCCGTCGAAAGCGAATCACGGCAACATCACTCCTTCCTTCCATAAATATGGGAAGGGCGCCGAAGGGCCGGATGTGATGTCGCCGCCCGATGTGGACCTCTCCTATCGCCTTGCAGCCGATGGCCGGGCGCTGCAGCAGACCAGCCGTCTCCATACGAACTGGCCTGAGGCGAGGCAGGACCGCATCGCTCCCGGAGGTGTCACGATCGACTACGCCGAGCAGACGACGGTGCTCTCGCTGCCCGCGCTGCGGCGTCTGCGGTTCCCGGAGAACGGGGGTGCGGCATCGACGCCCGAGCAGCATCAGCGCGACGCCGCCGCCCGCACGGTCCTGGCGGCGCTGGCTTTGTGCTCCGCCGAACTAGCCGCGGAGAAGGGGATGGATCTGCGCTCGCGGTGCCTGCTCTGGCCCGAGGCGCCGCGCGAGTGGGAGTTGCTCGACGCGCCCGGGGCGACACCAGAGCGGTTCACACTCGGCGCCGAGCGAGCGGTGGCGCTGCTGTCCGAGGCTGTCGAACACGCGAAGCGGCTGGGCGTCGAGTGGAACACAGATCCCGTCACGTTGCGGCCCTCCGATTCTCTCGTCAAACTTGTCAGAAAGAGTCAGGATCAGGTGGTGAAGGAGGCGGTCGTCGAGGAGAGCGCGTGATGGCGCTCGCCATCGGGATCCGCTATTTGACCGGTCGTGCGGTGGCGACGGATGCTGACGAGTTCGAAGCCGCGGAGTGGCCGCCGCACCCGGCTCGCATCTTCATGGCGCTGGCGTGCGCGCACTTCGAGGCCGACGGGGACGCGGCGGAGGCCGACGCCCTCCGCTGGCTTGAGGAGCAAGGCCCGCCTGAGGTGCACGCCGCCGAGGCCGATGCGCGTCTGGTGGTGACGACATTCGTCCCGGTCAACGACGATCCGATAGGCAAGAAGGGCGGTCCGTTGCAATCGCCCGCCGGCTGGATGCGCGCCAAGCAGCCGCGATGCTTCCCCTCTGTTCGACCGCATCATGACACGGCCTATGCCGTGTGGCCGGGCGCATCGCCCGAGGGGTGTATGGAGGCTCTGGACAGACTTTGCAGACGGGTGACACGAGTCGGTCACAGTTCCTCTCTGGTGCAGATGTGGGCCACGGAAGAGGCGGACGCCGTCGGGGATGTCTGGCGCCCCGCAGAAGATGGCTTCGAGCGGCGCATGCGCGTCGCTTCGCCGGGTCTGCTGGAGGAACTTAAGGTCGCCTACTCGAACGAGGAGCGGCCCAGCATCGGTCAGTCACGGGGTTACCGACGCGCGGGAGAGCGCCGGGAGGAGCCATGCCGCGCCATCTGGAGCGACGAGCTTCTTGTGTTTCGCATCGCACCCATTGAATCGCGCCACGCGCGGCTCGGGCTGGTTTCCACGCTCGCCCTCACGCGGCGCATGCGCGACGCGATGCTGAGCGCCGCCGGGCGTCTCGGCGCGATTCCCGAATGGATGAGCGGGCACACGCCAAGCGGCGAGCCGAGCGAACATCCGCACGTCGCCTGCTTCCCCCTCGCGTTCGTCGGCCATCGGCACGCCGACGGTCATGTGCTGGGCGTCGCCATCGCGATGCCGGTCGATATCAGCGCCGCAGATCGCCGACACGCGCGTCGCGCGCTCGCCGGGGTGCAGGAGCTGCGGCTTTGTTCTCTGGGGCGTTGGCGCGTCACCCCGGAAGTCTCCGACTCTCCGCCGTACACGCTGCGCTCGTCTGCATGGACAGGCGGGCGGCGCGGAGTGTCTCGCTGGGCGACCATCACACCGGTTGTCTTCGATCGCCATCCCAAGTCCCGCGACCGCGTTGCCTACGAAGAGGAGGCCGAGGCGATTGTGCGCGGGTCGTGTGTCCGCGTCGGCCTGCCGGAGCCTAGGTCGGTGATCCTCACGCCCGTCTCGGCGCACCTTGGCGTCCCGGCTTCGCACGAGTTCCCACGCATGATGCGCAAGGACGGAACCGAACGACGCCACCGGCACGCCATTCTGACCTTCGATCGCCCCGTGCGCGGCCCGATCGCGATCGGGGCCGGGCGATACCGCGGCTACGGAATCTGCCGCGAGCTCTCGGCGGAGGAGTGAAAATGAAGCTGTCGATCGACGACTTCCCCGCCTTCTTTCATGCGCTGCACGGCCAGGATCCGTTCCCGTGGCAGCGGATGCTCGCCCGGCGCGTGCATCAATCGGGAGAATGGCCTCGCGGGATCGACCTGCCCACCGCCAGCGGGAAGACGGCCTGCCTCGACATCGCCCTCTTCACGCTGGCGCTGAGTGTCGGCGATGACGGACGCCCGAGTCTGCCGCGCCGGATCTTTTTCGTGGTGGACCGGCGGATCGTCGTGGATGCGGCGCACGACCGCGCGCGCAAGCTTGCACGGTGGCTGGTGAATTCCCAAGACGCAGTTGTGCGCGACGTCGCCGAGCGCCTTCGCCAGGTCGGTTGCAACAATTCCCCGCTCCATGTCACGCGACAGCGCGGCGGTGTGCTCCGTGACGATGACTGGGTTCTCGACCCGACGCAGCCGGCGATCATCACGGGCACGGTGGACCAGATCGGCTCCCGCCTGCTCTTCCGGGGATACGGGCCGGGCCGGCTGACGCAGTCGATCCACGCCGCCCTCGTCGGAGCCGACAGCCTCATCCTGCTCGACGAGGCCCACTGCGCCCGCCCTTTCATGCAGACCGCCGATTACGTCCGTCGCTACGCGAGCGATGCCTGGTGCAAGGAACAAATCATTCTCCCGCTCCGGTTCACCGTCCTGTCGGCGACGCTGCCGGAGCAGATCGAATCGCACGAGCGCTTCCCCGGCGCCGCGGAGCGCGCCGCTGCGCTCGATCACGACATTCTGCGACAACGCGCCCGCGCCTCCAAGCCCGCAGCCCTCGTCGTCGCGTCGAAGGCGCCCGACAAGCCCAGGCGCGGCGAGCACGGCGTCGGAGAGCCTGTCGCCCCGGCGCAGAAGGACCACCTCGTCCGGCACGCGGCGGACCTCGCCTGCAAGTTCGCCGCAGATCATGGGCGACGCCGCATCGCCGTCATGGTGAACCGTGTCGCGACCGCCGCGGCCATCCATGAACAGTTGCTCGAGGAGACGAAGCGTTCCCAGGAGCCCCTCGAAGCCGAGGTCGTTTTGCTCACCGGGCGGATGCGCCCCATCGACCGGGACACGCTGCTCGAACGCTGGTCGCCCACCCTTCAGGCCGGCTCAACGCTCGAGCCCGACCGTCCTGTCATCATCGTAACCACCCAATGCCTCGAGGTGGGCGCCGACTTCGACTTCGACGCCCTCATCACCGAGTGCGCCTCTCTCGACGCCCTCCGCCAGCGCTTCGGCCGCCTCAACCGCTTCGGCGATTTCGACGCGACCAGCGCCGCCGTCATTCACCGGAAGCACAAGGGCAAAAAGCCCGAAGAAGACCCCATCTACGGCGAGGCCATGGACGCAACCTGGAACTGGCTCCACGAGCAGCCCGCAGCTGTCGAGACGCCGCACTCATTTGATTTCGGCATCGACGCTGTTCAATCCCGCTTGCCCGACGATCCCGAGGAGATATCGCCCTTGCTGGCCCCGGCGCCCGACGCCCCCACGCTCCAGCCCGCCCATGTCGACCTCCTCTGCCAGACTGCGCCCCGTCCTGAGCCTGATCTGGATGTCTCGATGTACCTTCACGGCGTCGGGCGGGGCGCGCCCGAGGCCCGCCTCCTCTTCCGCGCGGACCTCCCTGACGACAAACACGAACAGTGGCTCGACGCGGTCGCTCTCGTCCCGCCGACCGCGCCGGAGATGCTCGCCGTTCCGTTGCACCACCTCCGCCGCTGGCTCGCCGGCGCCGATCTCGGCGAGAGCGGCGCCGGTGTGGGGGATGTCGAGGGCCAGCCCGAGGAGGACGAGCGCGACAACGGCGCCGGCGCGCCAACGCCCTTCCTGCTCTGGCGGGGACGCGAGCGCAGCCTCGTCTCGACCGTCCCCCGCGAGGTCCGCCCCAACGACATCGTCATCGTCCCCGATGACAAGGGATGCGTTGCGCGACTTGCGCACTACTTCACCCCCGTCGACCCCGCGGCGCCGCTGGATGTCGCCGAGGCCGCGCGCCTATCGATGGGCCGGCCTCCTCTCCTGCGTGTCACGCGCGAAGTCCTCAACCACTACAGCGAGATCGAGGCCGTCGCTGGCCTCCTCCGCTGGGCCGAGCCCGAACTCGACCGCGACGACGACGAGCTCGATGCGCATCTGGAGGCGCTCGCGCTGGTCGGCTGCGGCTGGCTGAGCGAAGCCGCAGCCGCCTGCCGCAAGCCCGCTCGCATCGAGAGCCATCCCACGCGCGGGCCCACGCGCGGGGTCGTGCTCTTCGGACGCGCGTCGCACGATGACGCGGCGGACGGTCGCGACGCCTTCGACGACGCGGACGACGTCGGGAACTTCGTGACGCTGACGCGCCACACCAGGGATGTCGAGGATGACGCGCGCCGCTTCGCCGATCGCCTGACGCCTAACCTCGTCGATGAGTTCGCCATAGCCGCGCGACTCCTCGACGCCGGCAAGGCCGACGAGCGCTTCCAGGCGATCCTCCACAGCACGCCATTTCTCCTCGATCCGGACGCCGAGCCCCTGGCGAAGGGCGAACGCATCCCCCGAACGCCCGGCGCGCACCGGCGTTTGCGCCGTCAGGTCGACCTCCCCGACGGGTTCCGGCACGAGTTCCTCTCGCTCGTCCTCGCCGAGCGCTTCGATGATCTCCCCTCGACCGGCGACCGGCGCGACCTTGTCCTGCACCTCATCGCCGCACATCACGGGCACGCGCGCCCCTTCGCTCCCGTCTGCATAGATGAGGCGCCCCCCGACGTTGTGGTCGCCGTCAACGGATCCTCCCTGAGCGTCACCGCCGCCGAGCGGCGTCAGACGCCGGCGCACCGCCTCGATTCCGGCGTCCCCGAACGCTTCTGGCGCCTCACCCGACGCTACGGCTGGTGGGGTCTGGCCTACCTCGAAGCGATCCTACGCCTCGCGGACTGGCGCGCCAGCGCCCGTGAAGCCGAAGACGACGACGCCCCGGCGCCCATCCCCGCGAAGGAGCCAGCGCGATGAGCCAGCCCCTCACACTCACCGGCCTCCGCGGCGACAACCCCCTCGCATTCCTCGCAGCCCTCGGAACACTGCGCGTCCTCTCCCTCGCTCGCCCCGACGACCAGCCTCGAATGTCATGGACCATCGAACGCGGCGCCTGGCGTCCCGTGCTGCACAACCTCGTAGAAGTAGACACGCGGGCTCTCCCAGAGAAGATCGAAGAAGTCCTGCGAGAACAGTGCGGCCCGGAACCCTTTCAATTCGCCAGGAACACTTCCGTCGCGCCCAGCGAGATCGCCCCCTTCGTTCGGGCCGCCGTCGATCGCGCCTCACCCGTCGATCGCCGATGCGCTGATTTCGCCGCCGCCTTCGGCTGCGAGGCGCTCACCGATCGCCAGGGCAAAATCCAGGACACAGCCTTTCGCACGATGAGCGGCGCCGGGCATCAGCACTTCATCGAGTTCATGCTCACCCTGTGCAAAGAGACCAATGCCGAGCACCTGCGCGAGGCGCTCTTCGGCCCGTGGCGCCGACAGGACGAGCCACCCAGCATGCGCTGGGATCCCATCGACGACCGCCGCTACGCACTCCGCTGGAAAGATCCAAGCAAAGAACAGATACGCACCGTCCGCGGCGCCAACCGGCTCGCCGTCGAGGCGCTCCCGCTCTTCACCACCGCGCCCGTCAACGGCGAACTCCGCACCACCGGCTTCCGACGCAAGACCTGGACCTGGCCGATCTGGGACGCCGCCGCAGCCGTCGACGCCGTGCGATCCCTCCTCTCCTTACAAGCACTCCACGAGGATCAGAGCGATCGCCGAAGCCTCGGAGCGATCGGCGTCACCGAGGTCTACCGCTCGACACGCATCACGGTCGGAAAATTCCGGAACTTCTCCCCCGCACGCTCCGTGTAAGATCTCCCATGGGCTCCCATCTCTTTGACAACCGCATAGACCCGCCCGCGAGTGCGGCGGTGCTGAAGGGGGGCGCCGGGCACGCTCGCGGGGCCTCTCACGACCCCGTAACCACGGATTTCGACTATCATCGAGGCGCCACATGCGCCGCTGCACCGGCGCCAATCCCGTCACGCTCGCAGGAAGCATCGCAAATGCCTTGTATCGCAGGATTTGCGAGTGCGGCAGCCTCCGCGGCTAACCAGCCGCGGCCCCATTGAAGCGGGTTCTGGGCGGGGAGGGAATGAAAGCCCCCCTACGTGCCTCCGCGGCTAACCAGCCGCGGCCCCATTGAAGCCGAACTTAAGTCCGCCCTCCATCCCGACCATCGCGGCGCCTCCGCGGCTAACCAGCCGCGGCCCCATTGAAGCGAGGTCGATCGCGTTGCGCTCGTCGCTCGTATCGGCGCCTCCGCGGCTAACCAGCCGCGGCCCCATTGAAGCGTCGCGGCGATATGGGTCCACCGATCCCGTGGGTGCCTCCGCGGCTAACCAGCCGCGGCCCCATTGAAGGAGTTCGCCCGCGGGGCCGACCTCCTCGAACGTGTCGCCTCCGCGGCTAACCAGCCGCGGCCCCATTGAAGCGATCGCCGATTGGGTCTCGTCGATCCGTGCGCAGCGGCGCCGCCGACAGATCGGGGTCGGACGCGCCGATATAACTATGTGCTCATGGGGCGCAAGACGCCGTTCGCGCACGGGCGGGACGCCCGTGCCACCGGTTCTGACCCCCTCTCCCCCCGGGAGAGGGCCGGGGTGAGGGGCGACCGGCGCTGATCGCCGATTCTTGCTTTGTGATCTCAGTGCGATTCACACTGTTCGCGCACGGCTCTGGAGAGCCGTGCCACCCCCGGAGCCGGGCCACTCCCGAGCCGGGCCGTCACCGGCCCGGTTGATGGTCTTCCATATGAAAGTTAATCGTGAATGCTCACGCCGAACGCACGGGCGAGACGCCCGTGCCACTGTCAGCGCCCGTGCCACTGTCAGCGCCGATGCAGTCCGGGTTGTCGTCAGTTCGTCGATTCTGTGACGCGCAGCACTTCCTGCACCGTCGTCTGGCCGAGCGCGGCTTTGGCGAGTCCGTCCTGGCGCAGCGGCTTCATCCCGCGCTCGATGCACAGCCTGCGGAACTCCGACACGTTCGGGTTCCGAGCGATCACGTCGCGCAACTGATCGTCCGCGACGAGCAGTTCATAAATACCTACACGCCCGGAGTAGCCCGTGTTCCGGCACTTGTCGCAACCGGCGCCGACGTAGATCGAATCCGCGGGCATGCCGTTGAGCTCCAGAAACTCCGCCAGTTCCTCCCCCGGCGCCTGACGCTGCTTGCAGTGTTCGCATATCCGCCGGACGAGCCGCTGCGCCAGCACCGCGTTCACCGCGGCTCCGACAAGGAACGGCTCAAGCCCGATGTTAACAAGCCGAGTCACCGACGACGGCGCGTCATTTGTGTGCAGCGTGCTCAGCACGAGGTGCCCGGTCAGCGCCGCCTGCACCGCGGTGTGCGCGGTCTCGTGGTCGCGGATCTCGCCGAGCATGATGACGTCGGGGTCCTGGCGCAGGAGCGCCTTGAGCGTCTTGGCGAATGTCATCCCGATCTTGTCGTGGATCTGCGTCTGCGTCACGCCGTCGAGGTGGTATTCGATCGGGTCTTCGACGGTGGAGATGTTCTGTTTGACCTTGTCCATCTTGCGCAGCGACGCGTAGAGAGTTGTTGTTTTGCCCGAGCCGGTCGGCCCGGTGACGAGGATGATGCCGTGCGGCTCCTCGATCTGCCGGCTCCAGATCGCGAGGATCGTCTCGTCGAAGCCGAGGTGTTCGAGATCGACGTTGATGCTGCGCGTGTCGAGGATGCGCATCACGCACTTCTCGCCGTTGGGCGTGGGCAGCGTCGATAGGCGCAGGTCGAGCCGGCGCGACTGTATGGTCGCGCGGATGCGCCCGTCCTGCGGCAGGCGCCGCTCGGAGATGTCGAGATTCGCCATGATTTTCAGCCGCGACGTGATCGCGGCCGCCATGGACTTCGGCGGCTGCATCGCCTCGAACAGGATCCCGTCGATGCGGAAGCGCACGGCGAGTTTCTTCTCGCCCGGCTCGATGTGGATGTCGCTGGCGCCGTCGCGCGCCGCGGTCTGGAGAATATAGTTTACATAGCGGATGACGGGAGACTCGCCCGCCTGCTTTTCGAGATCGACTTCGTCGGTCGCGTTCTCGTGGACCTTGACGTCATCCTCGTCGATGTCGCCGAGGATATCGTCGAGGTCCATGTCGTCGCCCGGCCCCGCGCCGAAGTGCTCGAGCGCCGCCGCCACATCGCCCGGCGTGATGACAACGACGCGCAGCGAAGCGCGACCCAGCCGGCGACGGACATCGTCGAGCAGGAACACGTCATCCGGGCGCACGGCGCCGAGCGTCAGCCGCTCGCCGTCGCTTGATATCGGGATGACGGCGTGCTCCTTCGCGTACGGCAGCGTCAGCCGCTGGAGCAACGCGCCGTCGATCGAGGCGTCGATGTTCGCGCGATCCAATGTATGAAACGGCAGGCCCGCGTGCTCCGCGACGACGCGCTGGACCGCGGCGTCGTCCACGCTGTCCTGTTCGAGCAGCAGTTCCACCAGATGCCGCCCGGGCGATTGTTTGAGCACGCCCTCGGCGGAAGTAAGTTGCTGCTGAGTGACGGCTCCGCGTTCGAGCAGCAGCCTCGCGAGCGTTCGCGCGCCCCGGGCGCCGTCGCCGCGATCGGGCGTATAGATGCTCGTGAATGCCTCGGCGCCTAGCGAAGGCGCGTCGAGATCCTTCGAGTCACGCTTCGGCTCGTCCGCGCGGAACGGATCGGGCGCATCGGCCGCATCGTCCGTCAGCGCCGACCGCTGCGCTCGCGACGGCGGTTCGATGGGTGATTCGGCGGACGCGCGCACCGGCGCCGGCTCCTCGGACGCGCGTGATGCGTCGCCGGCAACGCCGAGTTCGGACAGCAGATCATCGACGTTGAACTTGCTCATCGGCTCCGCCCGCGCATCATCGGCCGCCCATCGTCAGCGTGTAGACCTCGCCGTCGGCGACGAGTTCGACCGAGCGCCCGCGGATCGCCGCGACGGTGAAGACGCCCTTGAGGATGTCGCCCTCGCGGACGTTCTCGCCGTTGATCCGCGCGACGGGGATCGTTCCCGCCAGCACGCTGTTGAGTTTCAGGCTTTCGAATGTTGTCTGGATCAGCTGAGCCCGTCGCTGGCGTTCGAGTTCGGCCTGGTTGACAGCGGGTCGCGTCGGGCCGGGCGCCTGCGCCGTGACGGGCTGTTCGAGCGCCAGCGTGAACGGGTTTTTCTTAACTCCCGCGAGCGGCACCTGCACCGCGACGGCGCTCGTGCGCAGCGCGTCGATCACCTTGCGGTGCTCGGCGATTTCAGAGGGTTTAGGCCCGTCCATGGGGTAGTCGATGCGCACGTCAACGAGTTTCAGCCCGGTCCCCAGCCCGTACTTCCGCATCATGGTCAGCACGCCGCCCGCGACGACGACGGTCAACAGCAGCACGAGCGTCCCGTTCGAGACGCGCTGCTTCGCGGTCGAGCCGGTAGGGAGATCCGCGCCGACGCCGATGAGCGACGCGCCGGATTCGTTCGCGCCGTTGTCAACATCTGCGTCGGACGCCGCGAGCGACGGCATGAAGACGCCGCTGTTTTCGTTCGGATCGCTCATGAGCGGGCGCCCTCCTGCTGCTCGAAGTAGATGCTGAGGGTGAAGTCGGCCTTCATCTCGCCGTCCACGTCGCGCGAGCGCTCGATCTTCACGCCCGGCATGCGCGTGATGCGTTCGAGTTTTTCGAGGTCGAGCAGGAACGAGTAGAACCCCTCGAAGTCGCCGACGATCGTCATGCTCAGCGGCTGCTCCATGTAAGTAGCAGCGGCGACGGGCTTGTCGGACTTGACCTTCTCGAGCGTGAGCCGGTTGCGCACGGCGATCTCGGCGACCTGCGCCAGCACGACATCGACCTCTTTCGCCGACGGCAGGCGTGATTCGATCATCGAGATCGCGCCGGCGATCTCGTCGTTGAGTGCCGCGAGATCCTCGCGCTGCGCCGTCACCGCGGCGAGCGTGCGGAGCATGTCCTCCTTCTGCGCGATCTCCTGCCTGGCCCGCGCGATCTCCTGGTTCTGCGGTCGGAATACGAACCAGAACGACGCCACCGGGACGGCCAGCAGCACGACGAGAAACACGAGTTCGCGGTATCCGAATCGCATGGTTCAGCGCTCCTCCCTCGCGCCCGCGACCGAGTTGTTCTGCCCGCCGAACGGGTCGGCCCGGTCGGCGGTGAGAGGCTCGATGCGGCGCGCGTCGGCGTCGTCGTTCAGAGACGCCTCGATCCGGAACTTGATCAACTCCACGTTCTTGAGCATCGTGAACTCGCTGAACTTAAGGTCCACGTCGCGCAGCAGCGGCGAGGCCTGCAACTGCGCGAGGTACTGCGACACGTCCTCGTGCCCCGGCGCAACGCCCACGAGAACCAGCGTCGTCTGGAACCGCGGCGCCTGGGGAGCGGCCTCTTTTTCCTTAGGATCCGGAGCGGGCGGCCTGCCGCGCGCGCCGCCCATGCTCCGCGGCTGGGCGGCCGCCGCCTTGGGCCGGGGCGCATCGATGCGCTTGCTCGTAAGCGAGAACTCCAGCAGCGCCAGTTTGTCCGGCATCCGGTTTATAAGATCAGCCAGCAGCAGCGACCGCGGCGCCTTCTCGATCAACGCCGTCGTCAGTTCCGCCTTGGCGAGCATCGACTCCTTCTGCGATTCGAGAGTCTTGAGCTGCTCGATCTGCTGCGCCGCCTGGGTGTAGCGGACGTTGATGCTCTCCTGCTGTTCCTTCACCGTCGACCACTGGCGGTTGGTGACGAAGAACGCGCCGACGACGCCGAAGAGCACGATCGCGAAGAGCGACAGCGAGATGATGTTCGTTCGCCGCTCGGTGATGCGCGCGAGATAGTCCTCGGGCAGGAAACTTGTGTTCCCGTCGCTGGATTGGTTTCGCTGGAACATGGTGCGGGCCTCCCCGTAGCCGCGGCTGGCGGCGTTGCGGCTGGATCACAGGTTGCGCGGTGCGAACGACAGACCGAACGGGACGGCCCAGCCCGGCTGCGGGCCGCTGAACTCGACGCCCCGGACCGGCTCTTTCCCGGTCTTTGTCACACATGCGAGCGGGTCCGCGACCTGCGCCGCGAGCCGAAGCCGCTGCGCGATCTCCCGGCAGAGAGTCACGTCGCGCGCCTCCCCGCCGACGAACACGCAGCGCCCGACCGGGTGCTCGCTGAATCGACGCTCGTGGTAGCGCAGGCACATCGACACCTCAGCGACGAGCGCGTCGATCGGCTCTCGCAGGGGTTCGGCGAGGTCCGACGGCGCATCGCCCGAGATCGGCGCGGTCATCCCGGGTGTGGGCGACGAGGATCGGCGGTCCTCCACGACAGCAACTTCGGCGTCTTTCATGCTCCCTTTCATCCCCGATCCCGCAGCGGCCGACGCCGGCGCGCCCGACAACACACGCGGGATGTCGCGGCCCATCGCAAGTCGGCGGGCGCGCGCCTCAGCCGCGGGCTTCTTAAGATGCTTCGCGACCGCGTCGTCGAACTCACGCCCGGCGACCTGGATCGTCTTCGCGAACACGATCCGCCTGCCGTGCGTCAGCACGATCTTTGAAGCTCCCGCGCCCACGTCGAGGTACATGCACATGTAGTCGTTGTCGCTCTCGCGGCGTGTGACGCGGTCGAACGCACGCGCGAGCGCGACGTGCTCCGAGTGCGCGCCGATCACCTCGTACCGCGCCTGGCGCACGGCGCCGAGCACGCGCATCACCATCTCCTTCGCAACCACGAAGCAGATGACTTCGGTTTTGCCCCCGCCTCCGGGCGACTCGCCGACTTCGAGATGCCGGACTACGACACGCGCCGGGTCGCAGTTGAGCGTCGCTTGCAGGTGGGCCGTGACGCGCTCGGCGAGGGGCGCATCGCCCTTGCCGACGACCGCGTGCTGCACGAGCGTGAACGGCGCGGGGATCGAGCACATCACGCGCTTGCCCTTGAAGCAGCCGTTCTTAAGGAGTCCGGCGACGCGCTCGCACTGGAACGCGAGCCGCGCCTCGTGGTCGGCGCGCAGTTCCTCCGGGGTTTCGAGACAGGCGGCGGCGACGAGTGTCGGCGGCTCGCCCGGCGCGAGTTGCAACGCCTTGAGCGAACCCACGCCGAACTCGAGCGCGATCGGCGCGGTGTTGGATTGGAGCATCCCGAACGCCATGCTTGGCCTCGTGGTTCCCGGTCCGTGCGATACAGCCGCGCCACAGGGCGCGCCGATGCCGATCCATCGGGTTGACCCGCCGCACGGTTGACCCCGCTTCGCTCGCCCGCGTCATCGGCGCCGACCCAAGCCCGCAAACCCGGACGGATGAACATCCGTAGTCCGCGAACCAGCGCTCACGCCTGTCAGAGTTTCCGGACGATTTGCCTCAATCGCGTCAACGCCGCGCTCAAGTCCCATATCTGCCGGTCGCGGTCGCCGGTGGTGTTGCTGATCGCGCGGATCTCCGCGAAGCCTATCTCCGCTCGTTCGAGCGCAGCGACTCGCGCGACCGCCAGCCCGACCGCCGCTCCTTCCATCGCCTCGGCGATCGCGCCCGCCCTCGCGGCTACCTCGCGCGCCAGCGCGTCCGTCCCCGAACACGTCGAGACCGTGGCGATGCGCCCCGCGGCGTCGCACAGCGGAGTTATCACCGATATAAGTTCCCGCGACCCCCGCGCCCCGACGCCGAGATCAGGCCCGATCGGGAACCCCATCGCGGCGAGATCGCTGAACCCCGCGGGCGTCGCCACGCCTTCGTCCGCGAAGACGCTGACATCGGCGACCAGAGCGTCGCCGGGCTTGAGGTCGCTCCCCGGCAGGGCGCCAGCGATGCCGACGTTCAAAACGACCGCATGCCGGGCCGGGTCCAGGCTCCGCGCCACGGCGCCGGCGGCGTTAGCCTTGCCCACTCCCGTCAATATAAGGTCGAATCGGTCGCAGATCGGCGTCATCCGCCACGGCTCGATCGCGGAATCGGCGTGACCGATCTCGCCGAGGATCGCGTCGGCTTCGATATCCGCCGCGACAACGAGCAGCCCTCGCAAACCTCCCAGCACAGCGTCGAGCGTCCCGCCCATCGACGCACAATAATCGACCGGCAGACCAGTCGCCCGGCCTGCTGATCGCGCACGGGCGGGACGCCCGCGCCACTGGTTGCCGTCCGTGCCACTGGTTGTGCCCGTGCCGCTGTTTCTGACCCCCTCTCCCCCCGGGAGAGGGCCGGGGTGAGGGGGAAACGGTGCTATGCGCGATCCGCGCGGTCCGTCCAAAGCCCAGGGATGAAATCCCTGGGCTTCGGGTCGTGATATGCAACGCGCCCCCCGTGACGCCTGCCGCGAACGCTGCGGAAGTCGTTATTTCAGCGCTCGCGCACGGGCGGGACGCCCGTGCCACGGGTTGCGCCAGTGCCGACCGGGCGCCGACCTGTGTGCTACGGTTCCCGTCATGCCCGCGCCAACGGCGATCACTGTCGGCAGTTTCGACGGCGTGCACCTCGGGCACGCCTCGCTGCTCCGCGCCGCGCGCCGGGCGATCGGCGCCGAGGGTCGAGTCATCGCCCTCGCCTTCTCGCCGCACCCGCTCTCGCTCCTCCGTCCCGGCGCCGAGCCGGCGCGCCTGACGACCTGGTCCACGCGTGAGCAACTCCTCCGCGACGCCGGCGCCGACGAAGTAGTCCGGCTCGAACCCACGCGCGAACTGCTCGCCCTCGAGCCGCGCGCATTCGTCGAGCGCATCGTCCGCGAGCACGCCCCGGCGGTCTGGGCCGAGGGGCCGGACTTCAGATTCGGCAAGGCCCGCGCGGGCGACACGCGCACGCTCGAAACACTCGGCGGCGAGTTCGGTTTCCGCGCGATCGTAGTCCCGCATGCCGAGGTCGCGCTGACGGATCTGACGCTGGCGCCCGCGTCGAGCACGCTGGTCCGCTGGCTTCTGTCGCGCGGTCGAGTGGGCGACGCCCGCCGCGTGCTCGGTCGCGCGTACAAGATCGTCGGCGTGGTCGAGCCGGGCGATCAGCGCGGCCGCGCCATCGGTTTCCCCACCGCGAACATAACAACCGAGTGCGCCATGCCCGCCGACGGCGTCTACGCCGGCGTCGCCACTCTCCCCGACGGGCGCGAACTCGCCGCCGCGATCAGCGTCGGAACCAAACCGACCTTCGGCGATCGCCCGCGCACGCTAGAAGCGCACCTCCTCGACGCCGGCGATCCCTGGGACGGTCGCGGTGCAGATCGGCAGCCGCTCGGCTACGGCTGGACTGTCCGGCTTCGCTTCACCGCGTGGCTGCGCGAGCAACTCGGGTACGATCGCCTCGATGATCTGATCGTGCAGATCGAAGCCGACGCCGCCCGCGCCGCGGATCATTTCATCTCGCGTCGCGCTGATTCCATCGAAACCGCCGGAGCCGCCCGCTGATGCCCGACACGTGGATAACGAATACGACGCTCGACGACATCGCAGCGGACCTGCGCAGCGTTTCGACCGTCGCGCTGCTGACGCACGAGAAGCCCGACGGCGACGCGGTCGGCTCGACTCTCGCTCTCGCGCGGGCGCTCGAGCGCATCGGTGTCGAAGCGACGCCGATCTATGTCGGCGGTTGGTCAAAGCGCTTCGACCCGATCGTCGGCGCCACGCGGGCGCTGCGGCTGAGCGACACGCCCGATCTCGCGACGCTCCCCGAATCGCCCGACAGGATCGTGATCACGGACACCGGCTCGTGGTCGCAACTATCAAAGGTGCGCCCGTGGCTTGAGCCTCGCACCAATCGCGCGATCGTGATCGACCACCATCTCCACGGCGACGCCGGCGTCGCGCCGCGTCGGCACATCGACACCGGTGTCGCGGCGGTGTGCGAGACGGTCGCGACTCTATGCCGACGGCTTCTGTGCGTTGATCGCGCGGACGAACTCCCGTCGATGATCGCCGAGCCGATCTATCTCGGATTAGCGACGGACACGGGCTGGTTCCGGCATTCGAACGTGACGCCCGGCGCGCTGCGTCTCGGCGCGGATCTCATCGACGCCGGCGCCGACCACGCGCGCCTCTACCGCCTGGCCGAGCAGTCCGACAGCCCGTGCCGGCTGCGGCTGATCGGGCGGGCGCTCGCGTCGCTGGAACTGGTCGCGGAGGAAGCGGGCGCCGTCATCGCGCTCTCCCGCGCGGACCTGCAAGATTGCGGCGCCACGAGCGAGGAGACCGGCGGCCTGACCGACATGCTCCTCTCCGTCGCGTCCGTGCGCGTCGCCGCGTGCCTGACCGAAGTCAGCGACACACGCACGAAAGTAAGTTTTCGCAGCAAGACCGGCGACGGCGATTTCATAACTGTGGATGTCAACCGCGTAGCGCGGACGCTCGGCGGGGGCGGGCACGCGCAGGCCGCGGGCGCCAGGCTCGATCTGCCGCTCGGGGACGCTCGCGCCCGCGTGGTCGCGGCGATAACGGACGCTGTGCGATGACCGACCCGACCACGCCTTCGCGCCGCGCCGAGCCGCGCGGATCGAAACGAGGCCCGCGCAAGCCGCCGCTCTCGATCTTCCCGACCACGCTCTGGGAATACCCGAGCCAGCATTACGGGTCGGGGATGCAGGGCGATAAAAATTATATCGGCGCCACGCCGTCTTGGGTGATCTGGCAACTGCTCTCACGCTACACACGCCCGGGCGACAGCGTCCTCGACCCGATGTGCGGCTCGGGGACAACGCTCGACGTCTGCCGCGATCTCGATCGCGCCGGCACGGGGTACGACCTCGCGCCGACACGACCGGACATCGAACGGGCCGACGCGCGCGCGATCCCCGCGGGGGACGAGTCGTTCGATTTCGTCTTCATCGACCCGCCGTACTCGACGCACGTGGATTATTCCGACGACCCCGCGTGCATCGGCAGGCTCGATGTTTTCGAGTCGCGCGACGTCTACTACGGCGCCATGCGCGCCGTGGTCGCCGAGATCGACCGCGTGCTCCGCGATCGGCGGTACATGGCGCTGTACGTGAGCGATTCGTACAAGAAGCGCAAGCCCCCGGCGCCGAGTTTCGAGCCGATCGGTTTCGAACTCTTCGCGCTGCTGCGCGAACGCTTCGTCCCCGCGGACATCATCTGCGTCGCGCGAAAAAACGCGAAACTCAGGCAGGGGAACTGGCGCAAGGCGGCGGTCGAGGAGAACTTCTTTCTCCGCGGTTTCAATTACTGCTTCATCATGAAGAAGGACCGCCGGGTATCAGCGCCCGCGGCTCAGAAGCGCCACGCGAAGCCGGCGCCGGCGAAGAAGTCGTCCGCCTGACCGTTCAGCCCCCAGCCGACGCGCGCGTCGACCTGAAAGTTGTTGTTGAAGAGATAAGTAAGCCCGGTGTTGATCGAGTGCGCGTCGTCGGCGTTGTCGCCCGCGGGGTAGAAGCCGAAGTATTCGACATACGCGCCGATGCGGTCGGTCAGCGCCACGCCTAGCGCGACGGACGCGGCGGCCTGGAAGAAGCGGTCGTCGCCTTCGGTCAGGCTCGAAAAGTTTATATTTCCCGAGACGCCGACGCGCTCGGTCAGGTCGTACGCCCAGAGGAGTTTGAAAGTCGGGTCGTAGCCGTCGGACGAGAGAGCGTCGGCGCCGGTCGGCGCTGAGAACTCCGCGATCACGCCGAAGTGTGGGATGACCCCGGACTGCTCGATGAGTTTGATCTTCACGCCCAGCCCGAAGTCTTCAAGCCCGTCGGCGTCGCCGGCGGAAGCGTCGACGCGCGTGTAGGTCGGCCAGGCGATGCGGAGTTCGACGCCGGTCGCCAGCCCGACGCGCATCAGCAGTTCCGGCGCCGAGTGCGTGCGCGACCCGCCCGCCCCGCCGTCGTATGTGAAGGTGTACCCGGCTTCGATCTGCACCCAGCCGCGCGCCACCGCGTCGGTGCTCTCGGTGAAGTCCGGGCGATCCCCGACGAGCGGCCCGTCCACGGGCGCGCGGCTGATGAAGGGGATCAGCCTTGCCCGATCCGCGGCGTCGGTGTCCCGCGCCGACGCGGCGCCGGTGAACGTTGCGGCGAACGCGACAGCGGGAATTGTTGTGATTCGGATCGGGTGCGTGAGCATGGTTTCCTCCTCTGTGTGGTCCGGCCGGGGCGGCGACTGCGCGCCCGTGAGCGGTATATGTAGCCGGTGCTACATGATCGTGCAAGCGCAGCGGAAAACCCTGCCTCGGGCTGTGCAGGCGGTCAGCCGCCCGTGTCGCGGCCGGTGCGGGCGCGTCGGTCGTTTCTGAGGTCGGCGAGAGGGTAGAAAGTTTCGCGCCAGCGGACCCCGCCGCGACGCAGGGTCAGGAACGTGGAGCGCAAGCCGGCGTAGATTATCGCGGGCAGGACCGCGGGCGCGAGCGCGCCTTCGAAGCGCGAGAACCCGAGCCTGTGCGCCAGCGTCGCTGCTGGCGCCGAGGCGATCACCGTCGCCACGGTCGGGAGGATCGGCGTCCATGAACCGAGCGCGAGCGCGACGATCGGCCCGAGAGCCGCGGGGATCCACAGCGCCGCGAACGCCAGCGTCGCGAGCGCGACGAGCCAGAGCCGATACCCGGTCGCGGCGAACATGTTTTTTTCAAGAACGGAGATAAGTTCAGGAACGGTCCCGCCCCAGGTTGTGGTGACCGCGTCGAACGCGGCGCGTGCTCGTGAGACGCCGCCGGCGCGTCGGATAAGCCCGCCGATGTGCACGTCGTCGAGGACTTCGAGCCGGAGCGTCGAATGCCCGCCGACGGCGTGATACTTCGTCGCCCGGACCATATTGAATGCGCCGACGCCGAAGTATGCGCCGGGACGGTCGCTGTTGAGTCCGGCGATGCGGTCGAGGGCCGCAAGGAAGAACGCGGTCGCGAGCGCTCGGGCCCAGCGCGTCCGCGCGGGCATCCGCGGGAACAGGCACAGGTGATCGGCGTTCGACTCGCGCGCGAACGCCGCGGCCCGCGCGAGCGTGTCGGGGCGCGAGAGTTCCGTGTCGGCGTCGGCGAAGACGATCCAGTCCGCGCCGGCGCGACCGGCGGCTGTGTGCAGCGCGTGGCACTTCCCGAGCCAGCCCGCGGGGAGTTCGTCGATGCGCACGTGCTCGACGCGCGCGTCCGCCGCGGCGAGGCGCGCGACGATCGTCGGCGTGTCGTCGGTTGATCTGTCGTCCGCGACCAGCACGCGCAGATCGACGCCGACCTGCGCGAGGTGTGAGCGCACGGCCGCCTCGATGTGCCCGGCTTCGTCGCGCGCCGCGATCACCACCGCGACTCCGGGCGCCGGGATCGTCTCGTTCTTAATATCGGCGAGTTCAGGCAATGTTTCGAGCGCCCGTAGCAGCAGCGATTGCCGAGCCGCGGCGATGAGCCAGATCGCCGCGATGAGCGCGAAGATGATGAGCGGGAGGTCGTTCACGGGCGGACTGTACCCGTCGCGGGCGGGCCGAGGCGCGCAGCGGCGGCGGCGTCGCGCGTCTACACTGCCCGTCGGCGAAGGAGGCTCCCATGCCCGGACGCATAATCGTGGCGTACGACGGGTCGGAACTGGCGCGCGAGGCTTTCGCGTTCAGCGCGATGCTCGCCGAGGCGATCGGCGCGTCGATCGTCGGGCTGCACGTGCTCGAACCGGTCGCCCCCCCGATCGTCGCCGAGAGCATGGCGGGGATCGACGCCGCCCCCGCGATGGCGGAGTACGACGATCTCGCCCGGCGTGACGAGGACGCCGAGCGGGCCAGATTCGAGCGCGAGTTCGCCGAACTCGCCGGGGTCTGCGCGCAGCGGTCGATCCCGTTCGAGTCGCGCACCGAGGTCGGGCTGCTGATCCCGCTGCTGGTTGATCTCGCGGGAGCGGAGGACGTGATCGCGATCGGGATGAAGGGCCGATTCGCGCGTGCTGGGCTGGGGTCGAGCGCGAAGTCGCTAATTAAGAAGGCGCCTTGCCCGGTGCTGGTCGCGAGCGGGCCGCTGCGGCCGGTGAATCGCGTCCTCGCAGTGTACGACGGGTCGGCGGTTTCGAAGCGGGCGCTCGCCGAGGGCAAGCGGCTGGCGGAGAAGGCGGGCTGGCCGCTGACCGTGCTCGCCGCTTCGAGCGGTGACGCGACATTAGATGAAGCGCTTGATCGGGCCCACGAACTCTCGGACGGCGCTCCGGTTGTGTCCTACGGCGCCGAGGGCAAGAGCGAGGCCGAGCAGATCACCCAGGCCGCCGAGCACGCCGGGTACGCGATCATCGTCATGGGCGCGTACCCCGACTCCTGGCTGCATCAACTCTTCTTCGGCTTCGGCGGGACGACGGCGGAAGTCCTCGCGCGCGTCGGCGCGCCCGTCCTGATGGTGCACTGACCGCGGCGTCACATAACAATTATCACCGGCTCATCCGGCGGATCGAGCGGGCCCAGCGGGCGTAGGCGAGCGTCCGGCGGACGAGTTCCCCGCGTGACGCGGGCATGCCGCGACCGAACGCGGTCTCGGTGCGCCAGCGCCAGTACCTGCCGCGGAGGCGGAAGCGCGTGACCCAAGCGAGTCGCGCGAGTTCGCACACGCCGAGGATCGAGCCGCCGATCGCGTGGAGGGCCCGGCCGATCATCGCAGGCGCTCGGGCAGTTTTGTATGGAGTTCCTTCAATCGCTCGGCGTCGGCGGCGGGCATCACGAGCGTCGCGTCTCTGGTGTGGACGATGACGAGGCCGGACACGCCCAACGCCGCGACGGTGTGCCCGGGGTCGTCGCTGACGATGAGCGTGTCGCGGCAGTCGAGAGTGACCGCGCCATCCGCGGGGACGCTGGCGCGCACGCCCGATGCGCCCGAGTCGAGAGTCTCGGCGAAACTCGGCCAGGAGCCGACGTCGCGCCAGTCGAGATCCATCTCGACAGTGCATACCTCGAAGCCGGACCCCGACGCCGACGCCGGCTCCATCACCGCGAAGTCAACGCTGATCTTCGGCAGTTCCGGATACACACGCGCTAGAGTCGCGGTTTGCGTCGGCGCGCCCCAGGCGCGGGCGATCTCGACGAGGCCCGCGTGCGCATCGGGGCGGAAGCGTTCGACTGCTGCGAGAAACGCCGACGCGCGCCACACGAACATCCCGCTGTTCCAGCCGAACCTGCCGGACGCGACGTACTGCTCGGCGGTCGGGCGGTCGGGCTTTTCGACGAAGCGCGCGACGGTGTGGGCGGCGGGCCCGGCGCCGATGTCGATCGGCGTCGCGCGCTCGACATAGCCGAAACCCGTCGCGGCGAATGTCGGGCGAATCGAGAAAGTCACCAGGCGGTCCGGGTCGCGCTCGACGAGCGCGAAGCCGGTCTCGACGCATTCCGCGAAGCGGTCGAGCGGCTCGATGAGATGATCGGCGGTGAGGACGCAGAACACAGCGTCCGGATCGCGCGCCGCGAGAACCGCTGCGGTCAGGCCGATCGCGCTGAGCGTGTCGCGGCCGGTCGGTTCGCCCAGGAGCAGATCATCGGGCGTGCGCGGTGATATCCGGCGGATCTCGTCCATGTAAGAAGCGGCGGCGCAGATCGCCGTGCGCGACGGGTCCGCGACGGCGTGGGCGCGCTCGACGGCGATCTCGAGCAGCGACCGCCCGCCGATGAAGGGGACGAGTTGTTTCGGGCGATCGCGCCGGCTCAGCGGCCAGAGCCGGGTTCCGGAGCCACCCGCCATGATCATCGCGTATCGCACTGGTCAGCCCTCGTTGTTGTCGCGCAGGCGCGCGAGCACGGTGTAATCTTCCAGTGTTGTTGTGTCGCCGACCTTCTCGACGCCGGCGGCGATGTCGCGTAGCAGCCGGCGCATGATCTTCCCGCTGCGCGTTTTCGGCAGGGCTTCGGTGAAACGGATCTGATCGGGCTTCGCGATCGCGCCGATCTCGCTCGCGACGTGCTCGCGGAGGGATTCGCGGAGATCGCCGCCGGGCTTGAAGCCGGGCCCGAGCGTCACGAACGCCGCGATGCCTGTGCCTTTGATCTCGTGGGGCATGCCGACGACGGCGGCTTCGACGACGGCCTCGTGCGCGACCAGGGCGCTCTCGACCTCCATCGTCCCGAGCCGATGCCCGGAGACGTTTATAACATCATCGACCCGGCCCATGATCCAGAAGCAGCCGTCGGGGTCGCGCCGGGCGCCGTCACCGGGGAAGTACATCGGCGCGCCCGTACGGTCCTTGATTTTCGACCAGTATGTTTCGATATAACGATCGTGGTCGCCGAGGATCGTGCGGAGCATGCCCGGCCAGGGGTTTCGGATCGCGAGCAGCCCGCCGGTGTTCGCGGGTTGTTCCTCGCCTTGCTCGTTGACGATCGCGGCGTCGATTCCGGGGAAGGGGTGGGTGCACGAGCCGGGCTTGGTGGGCGTGGCGCCGGGCAGCGGCGTGATCATGTGCCCGCCGGTCTCGGTCTGCCACCAGGTGTCGACGATCGGGCATTTGTCGCGGCCGATGACCCGGCGGTACCACATCCAGGCTTCGGGGTTGATGGGTTCGCCGACGGTCCCGAGCACGCGGAGGGATGTAAGGTCGTGCTTGCGGGGGAAGTTGTCGCCCCACTTCATGAAAGTGCGGATGGCGGTCGGGGCGGTGTAGAAGTGGGTTACTTTGTGTCGTTCGACGATGGACCAGAAGCGGTCGGGCGTGGGGTGGTTGGGGGCGCCCTCGTACATGATCGTGGGGACGCGGTTGGGCAGCACGCCGTAGATGATGTAGGAGTGCCCGGTGATCCATCCGACATCGGCGGTGCACCAGAAGACCTGGTCGGCGCCGGGGTGAAGGTCAAAGGTAAGTTTCGAGGTGTAATAAGTCCAGACCATGTAACCGGCGGTGGTGTGGAGGATGCCTTTGGGTTTGCCGGTTGTGCCTGAGGTGTAGAGGACGAAGAGGGGGTGCTCGGCGTCGAGCGGCTCGGCGTCGCGCTCGGCGGGCGCCGCGGCCATGAGGTCGTGCCACCAGTGGTCGCGTTTGGAGCCCGGGTTTGATGAGGGCTTGTGATGCCAGGCGATCTCGGCGCCGGTGCGCTGGAGGACGACGACGTGCTCGACCGAGCCGACCTGCGCGCACGCCGCGTCTACGTTCTCCTTGAGCGGGACGATCTGCCCCCGGCGCCAGCCGCCGTCGGCGGTGACGATCACCCGGCTCTTAGCGTCGTGAACGCGGTCGGCGATGGCGCTCGCGCTGAACCCGCCGAAGATCACGGAGTGAGGCGCCCCGATCCGCGCGCACGCAAGGACCGCGACGGCGAGTTCCGGGACCATCGGCATGTAGATCGTGACGATCTCGCCTTTCTTGACGCCGAGCGAATCGAGCACGTTGGCGAACTTGCATACCTCGGCGTGAAGTTCGCGGTAGGTCAGGCGCCGGACCTCGGGCCCGCCGTCCATCGGCTCGCCTTCCCAGATGAGCGCGACCTGATCGCCCAGACCCGCGTCGATCTGCCGATCGAGACAGTTGTAAGATAGATTGGTTCTGGCGCCGACGAACCACGCGGCGTCGGGCGGGCGCCAGTCGAGCACGCGGTCCCAAGGCTCGAACCAGTGCAACTCCCGTGCGACCTCGGCCCAGAAGCCCTCCGGGTCGGCGAGCGCCCGGCGATGCCAGATGTGGTAATCTTCCATAGAAGCGACGTGCGGCGTGACGGGCCTGGCCCCCGGCCCGGCGCTCGACCAGCCGGCGGGCGCCGGGAAAACGCGGTCCTCGTGCAGCGACGACTCGATCCCGGTGTTCGCGTGCTCGGTCATGCGGGCAGGATAGCCCGGGGACGATCAGCCGGGGCGAGCCTGTGACGACACTGCCAAACCGACAGCCGGGATCGCTGCGTGGCCGGGTTCGACGAGCGGGAACGTCGATCCCGGGCGGCGCCGCGGGCGCGCGGGTTGCAGCGGGTATGACGCCGAGGATGTCGGCGGAGGTCACACATGCGCCCGGACAGGTTCACAACTCTCGCCCAGCAGTCGCTCGCGGACGCGCAGTCGCTCGCGGCGGGCAAGTCGCACGGCGAACTCACGCCCATGCACCTGCTCGCGGCTCTCGTCGCCGAGGAAGGCTCGACGCCGGCCTCGATAATTAGGAAGGTCGGCGCCGACGCGGGGCGGCTGCGGCGGGTTCTCGACGCGGAGATGACGCGCGCGCCGACGGTGCAGGGCGCCGTGCCGCAACCAGGCTCGGGGCTGATGCAGGTGCTTACGAACGCCGAGCAGGAGTCGAAACGGCTCGGGGATTCTTATGTTTCGACAGAGCACCTGCTGCTCGCGGTCGCGTCGGTCACGGGGGCGGCGCGCGAGGCGCTCGCCGCGATGGGCGTCGATCACAAAAAGATCGCGGCGGCGATTACAGAACTCCGCGCCGCCAGCGGCGTGTCGCACGTCAACGACCCGAACGCCGAGTCCACGTACGAAGCACTCAAGAAGTACACGATCGACCTGACCGAGAAAGCGCAGCAGGGGAAGATCGACCCCGTCATAGGTCGTGACGAAGAGATCCGCCGCTGCATGCAGGTCCTGAGCCGACGGACGAAGAACAACCCGGTGCTTATCGGCGAGCCCGGCGTCGGGAAGACGGCGATCGCCGAGGGTCTGGCGCTGCGGATCGTCAACCGCGACTGCCCGGAGTCGATGCGCGACGCGAGGCTGATGGCGCTCGACGTCGGGCAGTTGCTCGCGGGTGCGAAGTACCGCGGCGAGTTCGAGGAGCGGCTCAAGGCTGTGCTGCGCGAGGTCGCGGCGAGCGACGGGCAGGTAGTATTATTTATTGATGAGTTGCATACGATCGTCGGCGCCGGTCAGGCTGAGGGGGCGGTCTCGGCGGGGAATCTGCTCAAGCCGGCGCTGGCGCGCGGCGAACTCCGCTGCATCGGCGCGACCACGCTCAACGAGTATCGCCAGCACATCGAGAAAGACGCCGCGTTCGAACGGCGATTCCAGCCGGTCTATGTCTCCGAGCCGAGCGTCGAGGACACCGTGGCGATCCTGCGCGGGTTGAAAGAACGTTATGAAGCGCACCACGGCGTGAGGATTCAGGACGGGGCGCTGCTCGCCGCCGCGAGGCTCAGTTCGCGGTACATCACCGAGCGGTTCCTGCCTGATAAGGCGATCGACCTCGTGGATGAGTCCGCGTCCCGGCTGCGGATCGAGATCGACTCGATGCCGACGGAACTGGACGAACTTCGCAGGCGGATCATGCAACTGGAGATCGAACGCGAGGCGCTCAAACTCGAATCGGAGAAGGGCGACGAGGCGTCAAAGAAAAACCTCGCGCGGGTGGAGCGCGAACTCGCCGACCTTCGCGAGCAGGACGGGGCGCTGACGGCGCGGTGGGAGGCGGAGCGCGCCGACCTCGGCGCCGTCAAACATGTGAAAGAACAGATGGACGCCAAGCGCGTCGAACTCGAACAGGCGCAGCGTCGCGGCGACCTCGAAACCGCCGCCCGCATCCAGTACGGCGACCTGCGCGATCTCGAACGCGATCTCGCGGACGCGGAACGGCGCCTGCACGAACGCCGGGATCGCGGCGACACGCTTGTAAAGGAAGAAGTTGACGCGGAGCAGATCGCCGAGGTCGTCGCGTCGTGGACGGGGGTGCCGGTGTCGCGGCTCGTCGAGTCCGAGCGTGAGAAACTGCTGCGCATGGAGGACGAGTTGCAGCGGCGGGTGATCGGTCAGCGCGACGCGGTGCGCGCGGTGTCGGACGCGGTTCGGCGCAGCCGAGCCGGGCTTGGCGATCCGAATCGGCCGATCGGGTCGTTCCTGTTTCTCGGGCCGACGGGCGTGGGGAAGACGGAACTTTGCAAGTCGCTCGCGGAGTTCCTCTTCGACACGGAGCGGGCGCTCGTGCGCGTCGACATGAGCGAGTACATGGAGAAGCACGCGGTGGCAAGGCTGATCGGCGCGCCGCCCGGGTATGTGGGTTATGAAGAAGGCGGGCGTCTGACGGAGGCGATCCGGCGCCGACCTTATGCGGTGGTTCTGCTCGACGAGATCGAGAAGGCGCACCCGGACGTGTTCAACATTCTGTTGCAGGTGCTCGACGACGGCCGGCTGACGGACGGGCACGGGAGGACCGTCGATTTCCGCAACACGATCATTGCCATGACGAGCAATATTGGGTCGCAGCGGATCCAGCAGATGACCGAGGCGGGCGCCGAGGACTGGGAGATCGAGGCTGCGGTGCGCGATCTCGTGCGGCGCGGGCCGGGCGCGGACATCGAGAGCAAGGGCGCCGCGGGCGAGGGGTTGGACATGCGGGCGAGGCTGAACCTCGACCTGCACCAGGGTTTCATGCGGCCGGAACTGCTCAACCGCATCGACGAAACCATCGTGTTCCACCAGTTGCGCAGGGAGCAGATCGCGCGGATCGTCGAGATCCAGATCGGGCTGTTGCAGCGGCGCGTCGCGGAGCGCGGGCTGACGCTCGAACTCACGGACGCAGCGAAGGAGCGGCTGGCGGCGGAGGGCTGGGATCCAGCGTTCGGCGCCCGGCCGCTCAAGAGAGTCATCCAGCAGCGCGTCGAGAACGCGCTGGCGTCGAGGCTGCTGGCCGGGGAGATCGCCGACGGGTCGCACATAGTCGTGGATCACACCGGGGCGGCGTACACGTTCGCAGCGTCGGCGGCGCGGGAAACACAGCCGGCGGTATGAACTGAAATAAAGCCCAGGGAGTTATATCCCTGGGCTTCGCCGGACGGCGGGGTGAGTGTCTTATCGCGTCAGTGCGAGCGAGCGCTGATCACGATGCGCCGTTGGCCCGGTTCAACGGCGTCGGCGCAGCGCGAGCGGCGCAGCGAGGGCGAAGAGAGTCAAGGCGCCGGGCGTCGGCGTGATGTGGAAGTGCACGGTGAAGGTGATGTCGTCGTCCCCGTCGTTCTCGATCCATAGCCAGGCGCTGTTGATGAGGATGTGTTCGAGGTGGATGCCGAGGTGCAGGCTGTCGGTCTGCGTGAAGGGAACCCACGCGACGGTGCTGGACTCGTAGCCCCACCATTGCGGCGCGCCGGAGTCATTGAAGAGCCACTTGTCGAGTTCGAACCCCGCGCCCGGCGTGGGCTGACCCACTTCGACATGTATCTCGCTCATCTCGCCGGGGATGACGGGGCCGACCCATATGGGCTGATCGGGCGCGCCGGGGACACGGGCGACGCCGTGGAGTTCCTGCACGGTCGGGCCGAGGTTGGTGAATTTTTCCCAGTCGACGAAGGGCGCGCTGCTGTGGACCTGCGCGTGGATGGAGTCGCCGGGGTCGAGGTGGAACTCGCCTTGCATGTCGAGTTGTACGTGGGCGGTCCCGGTGGTCTGCCATTCGATCCAGAGGTTGGACCATGAGCGGATGAGCCGGATCTGCTCCTCGTGGAGGTGGAAGGACTCTCCGGGTGTGAGCGTGACGGTCTCCCATCGCCAGACCGTGCGCGCCTCGGCTGGGGCGGTCGCGGCGAGCGCAGCGGCGCATACCGCCAGCGCCGGCGCGTATCTGATACGTTTCATATTCTGGCCTCCCTTGCGTTGTGCCCCGCGGGAAGCCGGCTCGCCGCACCGCACGAACACCGGCCGAGTCGGCCTGCTCCGCAGCGGTCCTCTACCGTTCCGGCGCCGGCAAGCCCCTCGCCGACTGAACCCGGGACGACGCGCTCAGGATACACGGAACGTTCGCACAATCCAAACAAAAACAAACGAGAACGGCGAACGGCTTGTAAGGATATTTACGGATGACACGCGCAACGCAGCCCGCAGCAAGGACATAATAAGATATCGAGGTGAATCGTCAGTTCGCGGATGTCCGGTCTACGCCGGGCTTGGCCGTCGGTAGGGCGCGGACGCCTGCCGCAGGGACGAGCAGGAGCGCTATGAGGAGGAGGTTTCGCCCGACGCCGAGGATGTTGGCGGTGTGGGCGTTCTCGGCGAGGCTGATCCAGCCGGTGCAGGCGCAAGGCGGCGCGGCGGGGTCGAAGACGAGCGCGACTAGAAACAATGTGAAGAGCGAGATGGCGCCGAGCGCGACGCGGCGAGCGGGTCGGGACCGCCAGCCGGAGAGAAGCCAGACGCCGAGGAGGATCTCAAGGAGTACAAGAACGTAGAGCATAAAGTGCACGTGAGATGCAAACTCATTCAGGCGAATCCGTCCGAGGGCGTACTCAATCACGAATCTGGATGGTCCGGGGCGGCCGGCCTTGGCTATGGCAGCGAATATTAAGATCAAGCCGACGACCACGGGCGATGTCGCGCGTAGTGCAGCCGAGGCTGTGACGCCGCGGATCATGTCAGAACACTCCGGCGCCGCAGGGATGGAGTCCGAAATGAGATATATTAATAAAATAGATATGCCAGAATTCGGAGGAGGGGTCGTAAAATAGTGTTACGGTCAATGGAGCGAATCGGCCCTCATCGGTTTTTGTCGCTATGAGAACGGCTGCTAGTGTTGCCTCGCCGTCTCGCTCGAATACTTCATCGAGCATGATGGGAGGGCGCCAGTGAGGCTCTCCGGACATGCTACTGTCGCCCCGCCAGAGTTCGAGTTCCTGATTCGGCTCAATAATGAACCCGGACGCCGGGCTTGCGCTCCATGATTCGTCTACCGTGCGGTACATCACCGCAATGCCGTCGCCGGCTACGACGGAGTCCGGGAAGAGCAGTGATTCGCCCATGCAGTCTAGTTCTAATAAAAATAGTTTTTCGAATATCTCGTACGCGGTGAAGCTGGGGTCGATGGGGTAGTCGGAGAAGGCATCGTGATAGCGTTTAGCGTCTTCTCTTTTCAGCAGATAAGGCGGCTTGGAATCCGCAGCGTCGAGCACAAGGACGCACCCCCTCTCGCGCATCCACGCAGAGTACCCTGCTGGATCGCGCTCGGCACGGAATCGGATGAATGCCGCAATAGTGTCCCCGAGAAGTCGTCGGATCCGTTCAACCGGGACGGTTGTGTTCGATTGACCAGGAACGGGACGCGCCGCGACGACGGAGTCGGCGACCGCCTTGGCGTTCGTGGCTGGCACGGCTGGCATGGACGAGAATGCTCTGAACGCGGACTGTTGTCGTGCGGCATCCTCAGCGGAAATGACGTAGCCGGTCGGCGCCGGTCGCGATCGCCAGAGTAGCGTGAAGGTCGTTACACACGCTACGACGCCGACAGAAACAGCGATGATGACGCGACGGCTCGATGTATGTTCCATCATTTCAACCACACAACTGTAGTAGGAGTCCGATTAGGGCACAGTGCATCCTGTGGGCCTGGACAGGGCGCATGTACATACATTTTTAGTGCCGCCACCAGGCCCCGCGCAGCACCACGCGAGCTCCCCGGCCGTGCACACCTTTGTTGGATCCGGGCAAAATGCCCATGTCGGGCATGCGAGCGCGGTCGATCCGCCAGTCCCGTCATCGTCGATCGGCTCGCCGCCTTCTTTGAGGCAATCCGGGTCGGTGCAGGGGCCGCCGGGTGAGTCCTGGGCGATGGCGACGCCGATTACGGCGAAGCCGGCGAACGCCACCGCAGCGGCGAGGAACACTCGCGCGGGGATCAACGACAGTCGGCGGCGGGCTTCGGTCGCGGTCATGAGCGGCTCCTTATCCGGTGTAACTCGACTGAGGCGCTTGATGACGCCTGATCTGAGCGCAGCGAAGGTCAGGGTTTATCGCACGGGCGGGACGCGCGTGCCACTGTCGGAGGGGGCGTGATGTTGTCAACAGCCTAATCTATCCCCCCCCCCCCCCTGTCAATAGGGAAAACCGAAAAAGGATCAATTTTTTTTCGTTCGGTGTCTGTACGGGATTGACTTTGTGTTGATAGACGTGAGAATGCCGACATGAGCACTCCCCGGCGTGCATTCACGATTATCGAGTTGATGGTTTCGGTCGCGGTGATCGCGGTTCTGCTGGGGATATTGCTGCCTGCGCTGCGGTCGGTGAAGGTGGCGGGGCTGGAGCTCGCGGTGGTGAACCATCAGCGGCAGTTGGCGGCGGAACTCGAACGTTACATGGTCGATCATAAGAACTTCTTCCCGCATTACGCCGAGGCGGGCGCGGCGGAGGCGTTCCTGGAGTATCCGCCGAAGCGAGAGCGGTCGCCCGATTCGGGGTACGCTGCGAATGATCCGGAGACGGGCTTGTATTGGGGTCAGCCGCACTTCTGGTGGTGGCTGCTGGAGACGGAGGGTTATGAAGGTTCGCTGGCGCGTTCGGGGCCTGAGGTTGAGCCTGGGTGGGACGAGATGATGCGGCCGTTCAGCGCGTTCCCGTTTGATACGTTGACGTACTGCGCGTTCGCTAGGGATGAGTTGTTTCAGTCTGAGCCGCAGTTCGATCGGCTGTCGCTGCGTACGCCGAGGAAGGGTTCGGATGTTGCGCACCCGTCGGCGAAGGGTGTGCTGAGCCGGTTCAATCGCTTGCGCGAGGGGCGGGGGATACTGGAGGCGCCGTTGTTCGTGGCGTTCGCCGATGGGCACGCGGAGATGGTCGCGGCGGATCGGTTGATCCCCGGCGCGAGGATTTTTCAGTTGACCGGGAACCCGGGGCTGGCGGTTGAGACGACGATCGGCGGGCTGAGCGGGCGCGACTTGCTGCGGTGAAGGCGGGTTTTGTTCGTCGGCTCGGCGGATGGTCGGGAACCGGGCGGGCGGCTGAGCGTTTGAATGAATAGACTTGCCCCCGCGTGGCCGATGTGAGGATGTGCGCGCCGATCGGCGCTCATCGGGGCGGGGTGTTCGCTCCGCACGTTCCGCCGCGACTACAGGGAGATCAGCCCGATCATGCCGACCGCTGCCAATCGAACGAGCATCCCGCGGGCCAGCCGGGGGGGCTTCACGCTGCTCGAGATCATGCTGGTGCTGCTGATCATCGGCGCCTTGGCTGCGGCGGTGGCGGTGAACTTCGCCGGCGCTGGCGAGCGCGCCAAGGAACGCACGACACGCATCGGTCTGAGCACGCTGAAGAACTCGCTCGTCGAGTACTCCGGGGACAAGGGCGCATATCCGACCACCGCGGAGGGGCTGCGTGTGCTGGTTCCGTCGTATGTCGAGCAGAAGGCGCTCGTGGACGCCTGGCAGAAGCCGTACCAGTATTACGCGCCGACGGACGACCCCGATCGGCCGTACGAACTATTCAGCCTCGGCCGTGACGGCGTGCCGAACACGCCGGACGACATATCCGCGTGGGACGATCGATGAAAATCGCCGGGCGAGCGCCATCGCATCGGCGTCGTCGCGGCGTGACGTTCATCGAGGTCGCGCTGTCGGTCGCGCTGCTGGCCGGGCTGGCGGGGATGATCGCGACGTCGTACGACTCGATGCAGCGGCTCGGGGTTCTTCAGCAGCACAAGATCTACGCGACCGAGGTCGCGCACCGACTTATATTGAACTATCTTCTCGACCCGTCGTCGCTCCCCGAACCGGGCGAGAGGATCCCGTACAGCAGCGAGTTCTTCTATCGGCATGAACTGCTCGAGGAGATGCTCGTCGAGGATCGCAACACGCGCGCGGGCGAGACTCGCCGACGCGCGGTCGCGCAGCGCGCTCTCGACACCGATGCGATCTTCGGCGCCGGTCTTAAGATGGTGACGGTGCGCGTCTACCCGCTCGCGGCGGCCGAGGGCGGCTCGGGGGTGGGCGATCCGTTCACGCCGCTCGCCGAGGTCAGGCGGATATACAGCCCGGTCGACAGCGAGTCGGACTCGGACATAATTCTCAGGCAGGTCGAGTCGCTGCTCGGGCGGTCGATCGCGTTGCCCGAAGGCGCCGACCCGCGCGAGATCGGCCGCACCGGCGGGGGGGATCGGCGTTGAGACGCGGCTTCACGCTCATCGAGATGATGCTCGCGTCGTCGATCGCGTCGGTCGTCGTGCTGACCGCAGTCGGGCTGATGCGCTACACGGAGCGGATGGACGCCCGGCTGGCGTCGCGCGCCGAGGACACCGCGGCGCTGGGCCGGGCGCGAGAGACGCTGCGCCGGGCGATGGCGACTCTGCTCGCGGCGCCCGACCCGCCGCCGGACGCCGCGCCCGCCGACACTCGGCGTCCGCCGAGGGCGCGCCGTGACGAAGAGCCTGAGCCCCGACGGCTTTTCGCGCTCGGTCCGACCCTCGAGAACGACCGCGGGCCGAACGCGCCGAAGAAACTCGAAGTCTGGCTCAAGCGATCACCGATTTCGGGTGAGCGAGTTCCCGCGCCGATGGTTTACGGCGCGTTCGAACTCGTCCCGTACGCGCTGGACCCGTATTTCAGCGAGCAAGGGGCGTTGTCCTGGGCGCTGCTTTGGTCGCCGTTGATGCCGCCGGGCGAGACGGTCGTGCTGGCGCACTCGCTCGAGTTCGCAGCGTGGGAGGCGCTCGACGATGACATGCAATGGAACCCCGAGCACGCCGCGCGCGAGGTCGGCGACTTCCCGCGTTCATTGCATGTGGAGTTGGTCGCGTGGTCGGGGGCGCGCGCGGACTGGCTCTTCGAGCCGGTGATCGAGGTCCGGGAGGGCATGCCGTGATGCGCGTGATTGTTATAAGAAAGCCCGCGGCGCGGCGTGGTTTCGCGCTGGCGTTCGTGCTGCTGCTGGCGCTGGTCGCGTCGATGATGATCACGGCGACACTGACCCGGCAGGACGCGCAGAGCCGGCTCGTAGCGCGGCACATCGACGACTATCAGGAGCATCACGACTCGCTCGGCGTGCGCGCGATCGTGTCCAACTGGCTCGCGCGGGTCGAACTCGCGGAACTGCTCCGGCTTGTAAGGACCGAAGGGGCCGACCACCGCTTCATAATCGAAAACGTGTTCGAGATCGAGATGCGCGTCGGCGACGGTCAGGGCGAGCCGCTCGCCGACGCCGCGGGCGTGCCCGACGGCGTCCGCGAGCAGTACGCCGCGATCCTCGACCGGCTGCCCGAGGCTGTTCGGGCGGCGCTGCGGACGCGCGGGCCTTACATGATCAGCCCGAACTCGGCGTCGCGGGCGACGCTGGCGGCACTGCTGCCCGAGGACGGCGCGGACTTCGCCGACGCGGTGCTGGCGGGACGGGAGCGCGCGCCGATGCAGCAGGAGGAGTTCTACCGGATCGCGTCGACCTTCACGGACGCGGGGACGATCCAGACATTGCGGCAGATGCTGACGTTCGAGCCTGTTCTCTGGCGCCTGGACATGGTGTTGACCGATGAAACGGGCGTGATGCGCCGAGCCGCCATGATCGCTGAACGCCGGGCCGCCGCGGGCGTGGTGATCCACGAATGGCTGACGGAGCCGGACCTCCGCGCGATCGAGGAGGCACGTCGCGCCGCAGAGCGCGACAGCCGCGACGCCCGGCGGGGGAGGCGCCCGTGACGCTGCCGCGATCGGTTGCAAGGAGATGGACGCGGATCGCGCGGGTGTTGTCACTCGTCGCGCTGGCGCTCGCGGCAGTGGTGATCCTGGCGCCCCGGGACGTTGTCCGAGCGCCCGAGCCTCAAACCGCTGCGGACGTGACCGCCGGCCCGGATACTGCGCCCGCGGACGCCGGCGCGTCGGCGGGCGTAAGTGTGTTTGATTGGCCGGCGCTGGCCGACACGCTCGCTTTGGTGCGAGGGCCGTTGGCGTCGTCGAACGAACCCGTTGTCGCTGAAACCCCGGCGCCTGCCGAACCGGAACTCGAGCCGGACTCGCCGCGGGTCGCCGCGGGCCCGGCGCCGCCGGGCTGGCAGTACGTGGGCTATGCGCGCGACCCGCAAGGCGCGTACACCGCGCTCATCACGCTCAACGGCAGACAGAAGTTTCTCCGCCCGGGGGATCGCCACGCGGAGTTCCTTGTTTCCAGAGTGGAAGCCGATCGCATCATTCTCGAACGTGACGATCGCCGGTTTGAAGTTGCGCGCGTGGAGCCGCTGGCCTTCGACGCCGGGCGCGCCGCGATGAATGCGCAGAACCGGCTTCGCAATCACGCTGGTCGAAGCCGGGCCGCTCAACTCGAGCAGGAGCAGATGCGCGCCCTCGAAGAAGCCCGACGCCGCGCTGCGTTCGAACAAGCCGGCTCCACACCCGCGACGCCGCCGCCCAACCAATGAACCCCGCGTGCTTCATCCAGCCCGATCTCTCGGTCGTCCGCGTCCGCGGCGGGGGTGTTGACACATCCTGGGCCGCGCCCGCGGAGACAACCCGCGTCGGCGCATCGGCGCTCTCACGCGCTCAGGATCGCGCGCGGCAGGCGGCGTCGTTCGTCGCGGAGACGCTCGGGCGATCTCGGAAACTCGGGACTGTCGTAGTAGGAGTTCAGGGGGCGATCTGCGCGCGGGTCTCGGCGCCGAGCGCCGCGCCCGAGGTCGTCGCCGCTGCGCTCGCCAAGCGCGAGCGCGAATGGACCGGCGAACAGGGCGCGACGGGCGTGTACGTCCTGAGCGAGCCGCGCCGCGGGCGCGCCGGCGCCGAGGGCGGTCGGCATCACACGGTCATCGAACTGCACGACGCGCTGGTCCGGCTGTTCCTCGAAGAACTCGACCGTCGCGGGCTAAGCCCGGAGTCGGTGCAATCGTTGTGGCACGCGCTGGCGGTCGCCACGCCGCGCCGCGCGGAACTTACATCGGTGCTGCTGATCGACGATGAGTCGGCGGTGTGGGCGTGGTCGCGTCACGGCGGTCTGATCGCGGGCGGGAGCGCGCGATCGGCGTCGACCGCCGAGGCCGTCCCGCGCCGGGTCCGCCTGGACTGGCTCTCGTGGGGCGCGCAGATCGGCGGGACGCCGGGGGAAGTGGTCGTGATCGCGGAATCGCCCGACGCGATCGCGGACGACATCGCCGCGACCGCGCCGGATGTCAAAGTGACGGCCCGTGCGGAGCGCGATCCTCTCGGCGCCGCGCTCGACGCCGCCGCGCGCGCCGAGCCTGCTCCGGATGATCCGCGCGCGTGCCTGTCGGAACTGGCGAACCTGCCCGGTCGTGCGCACCGCTGGCTGGGCGTGTGGGGCGCCGCGGCGATTGTGCTGCTGGCGGTTGCGGTTTTATTCTTAGGCGTCCGCCAGCGTCAGACGGCGCGCGAGGCGGACGCGGTCGCGGCGTCGATCCGCGCGTCGGTGCGCGACCGTGTCGCCGCGATCGAGCCGCGCTTCGCCGACGACGCTGCGCCCGAGCGCGCGCTGCGGTCGCTTCTCGCCGAGGAGCGCGAGCGCACGAAGCCGATCGAAGCGCCGCCCCCGCCGCGCCCGATCGCGGAAGAACTCGCGCGTCTGACCGCGGCCCTCGCGGTGGTCCTCGGCGACACCGAAAACGCCGACACGAGACTTATTAAGATCGACGAGGTCAACGGCGAGGCGACGGTGTTCGTCCCCGACTTCGCGACCGGCGAGGCCGTCCTCGATCGTCTGCGGGCCGCGCCCGGCGCGATGCGCTGGTCGGGGACGTTCCTGGGTCCGACGCCGCCGACTACGCAGCGATTGACGGGCGTCTGGCAGGAGTTAGCGCCGTGACGGCTGCGCCTTTCAGCCTGACAGGCGCGGACGAGCGGGCCGTGCGTATCCACGCGTCGTCTGCGGCGCGGCGCAACAGCCCGACACCGATGCTGCTGCTCGCGGGCGCGGCGCTGGTTCTCGCGTCGGTGTTCACGCTGTGGAGCGTGAACGCGTCGCGGCTGGCGAGCCGGCGTCTCGACGCAGCGGTCGTAAGCCGGGACGGCGTCGAGAATGTGATCGCGCAGATCGAGCGTGTGCGCGCCGACGCTGCGAGCGCCCGGACGGACGGCCGGTACAGCCGGCAATTGCAGCTCTCGACGCTGGCGGCAATCAATCAGCGTGTCGGTCTGCCGAGTTCGCCGTCGATCCAGGAAGGGCGAGCGCGCGTCACACCGGACTCGCCTATAGCGAAGCGTCAGGTTGATATAACCATGAATAATGCGCCGCTGCCCGCGGCGCTGGAGTGGATCCGCGAGGCGCAGCGCGCCGTCCCGGGCCTGTTCGTGTCCGCGCTGGAACTGCGCCCGACACCGACCGGCTGGACGGTGCGAGTGCAGGTCGCGCGATGGGAGTTCCGCCAGTGAGCCGAATAACATACTCGCTCCGCGCCGGGCTGAGCGTGACGCCGATCTTCATCGCACTGCTGTCGTTGGCGGTCGGCGGCTGCGCGACAGGCCGCCAGCCTGGCGTCGTGCGCATCCCGATCGAGGATCAGTCCGCGCGCGTCGTCGAAGCCCGCAGGCTGGCGCTCGCCGCTCAGAACTCGAAGAACACCGACGAAGCGATCGCGCTCTACCGCCGATCCGTCGAGGCGTACCGAGACCTGGCGCCGGCGTGGAACAACCTGGGCGTGCTGCTGATGGAGCGTCAGCAGTACCTCGACGCCGCGGAGGCCTTCACCACCGCGAGCGAGATCCAGCCGACCGACGCGCGACCGCTTTATAACCTCGGGCTTACGTGGGAAAAGGCGGGCTATCTCCGCGACGCGCTCCGGCACTACATCGCGGCTCTGGGGCGCGACCCGCGGTACCAGCCGGCGCTCCGAGGCGCCGTCCGCGCCGAGCAACTCCTCGGCGATGTCAGCGAGGACACCCTGCATCGGCTGCGGGCCGCGCTCGGGCAGGAGCAGGACGAGCGCTGGCGCGCGTGGTTGGAACTCCAGCGCCCGCAGGTCGAGCAGGAAGTCTACGCGGCGCCGATGCGCGTGCGCGAGCCGCAACGGTGAGTTGTTATTACTCGGATTGCGCCGGTCACGCGAGCGGGTTCGGGCGATAGACGCGGACGTTCTGCAAGGCCCACTGGCGTTCGGTGAAGTTCCCGCCGAGGTCCGCGTTGCGGCCGGCGTCGGGGCGGGCGGCGTCGAGCGTGATGGCGACCTTGGCGTCGAGTTCGTCGAGGTTCGAGACGAAGACGGCCTCGGGGGTCGCGGGGAGTTTGGCGGCGCCGTATTCCGCGCGCCCGTGGTGCGACAAAATAATATGTTGCAGCACCATTATAAGCCCGGGCGGGAACCGCACTCCCTCCGCGGTCATCGCCTGCTGGGCCTTGCTCTCGAGCATGATCGCGCCCTCGACGATGTGGCCGATCAACTCGCCGCGGTCGGAGTAGCCGAACGTGCGGTCGTAGATGAGTTCGCGGGTCTTGCCGAGGTCGTGCAGGAACAGGCCCATCAGCACGATGTCGCGGTCGAGTTTGGGATAGAGCGGGAGGATCGCGTCGGCGGCGGTCATCAGCGTGAGCGTGTGTTCGAGCAGCCCGCCGAGGTATGCGTGGTGCATCATCTTCGCCGCGGGGGCGAGGCGGAACTGGCTCATGAGCATCTCGTCGGCGAGGTACGCCCGGGCGAGCGCCGCCAGGGCGGGGTGCCTGAGCGAGCCGAGCATCGCGCGGACCTCGGCGAACATCTCGTCCACGTCGCGGCTGGTCGCGGGGAGGAGTTCGCGGAGTTCGGCTTCGGACGGCTCGGTGGGCTCGATGGAGTCAACGATAAGTTGAAGTTCGCCCTGGTAGGGCTGGGTGGTTCCCTCGGCGTAGACGAAGCCGTCGGTCGGGAGCCGGCGGAAGAGTTCCTCGGGCATGGACCACTTGCGCGCCGGGAGCGTGCCGGTGCGGTCGCCGAGGAGGCATTTGAGGAATGGTTCGCCGGTGCGTGTGCGACCGAGTTGGGCGTTTATGAGGGAGAACGTCCCGCCGAATCGTTCGCTCGGGCCGAGGTTCGCGATGTACTGCCTGCGGGACGAGTCGTTCGGGGGCATGTCGGCTCCGTTCGGGTCTTGGAAGAGTGAGGCGGCGTCAGCCGAGTGTACCGGGGGCGGGGCGCCGGGCGCCGGGCGCCAGTCACCGGTCACCGGTCACCGGTCACCGGTCACCGGTCACCAGTCACCAGGGTCTGGCTCCTGGCGCCTGGCTCCCGATGCCTGATCCCCCATGCCTACAGTTCCGGTCGTGAGCCGGGAGACCGAGACAGTCCGGGTGAATTTCGGCAGGCCGATGCCGATTTTTCCATTGGGGCAGGTGACGTTGCTGCCGCACGCGGTGCTGCCGTTGCACATTTACGAGCCTCGGTATCGGCAGATGGTCGAGCGAGTGCTGGACGGCTCGGGTCAGATGGCGATGGCGGTGCTGGATCAGGACGTCTGGCAGCCGGACTGCCCGGCGCCGGCGATCAGGCCCGCAGTCTGCGTCGGGCAGATAGTCCAGCACGAACGTTTGATGGACGGGCGATATAACATCCTTCTGCAAGGCGTCTGCCGGGCGCGAGTCGAGCGAGAGGAGCCGCCGGCGCAAGGCAGGCTGTATCGCCAGGCGGTGCTGAGGCCGATCGACGTATCCGATTTCGACCCGGCGGAACTCGAATCGGAACGGCTGCGTCTGCGGTGGATGCTGACGGAGACTCCGCTGGCGGGGCTGTGCGCCGCGTCGAAGGTGGCCGAGTGCCTGGCGCAGGACGACGCCCCGACCGCAGCGGTCCTCGAACTCATCGGCGTGACGCTGCTGACGGACGATGCGGTGCGGTATCGGCTGCTCGAAGAGGGCGACCCCACCGTCCGGGCCGCCCTGATCGAGGACGAACTCGACCGCCTGCGGACGCTGCTCGCCCGAGCCGAACGCCAACTCGACCCCGCGGCGCCGAAAGGCGTTTGGTGGAACTGAGCGGGGCAGGGGTAAATTCCCGATTCCCAAGCCTTCCCGTCGATGAATAGCGGGTTCCGGTACAACGGTGTGAAGCGCGGGCTTGAACTATCCGAACAAAACCCGTACAATGCGCTGGAGCGTGCAGACCATGCGGCAATACCCTAGGCATGTAATCGAGAGATATGTGAACGAGACGTTGCGCCCGTTCTGGAACAATCTCGGCGACACCGGGATGGAAAATCTTCCCTACGACCCTGAAAAGCTCGTCAAACGGCATGGGGGTTCGGTCGTAATCTGCACTCCCGATGCATGGAATTCTGAATGGGGTAGCGGCTACATCAAAGTGCTCCCCGACGGCGGGTTCGAAATCGGTGTTCCGCACACGACAGGAGAGAATCGCGACCGGTTCACGATCGCCCATGAACTGGGGCATTTATATCTTCATCTGAACTTCACTGATCGAGAAAAGTGGAATAAGAGAGTCGAATCCGCAAAGAAAGAGAACGGAAAAATTCTTCCTGATTCATTCATGACCCGGGCCGGGCAGGGATACAACGAATACGAGGCGAACGATTTCGCCGCGGCGTTGCTTATGCCAGCTAATGAATTTCGTGAGGTTGTTCAAGATCGAAGCGCCGGGCAGATGGGCATTCACGCTGTTGCAACAAAGTTCGGAGTGTCGGCGGAAGCGGTCATGACCCGCGGGCGTTTTCTAGGAATTTTTCCCTGGAGTTAAGCAGTGCCGGGACAGAATGCCGAGCCGCATACAACGAATATCCCACAAACTGAGCAGCCTCCGCCGGAACCCCAGCCCGAGCGCCCTTTCACGCTCTTGTTTTTTTCATTGGACCTGGCGGGTTCCAGCGCATTGAAGCAGAGTTTGCCGCTTGGTAAATGGATGTCCTTAATATGTGAATTTTATGAGGAAGCCGTGCGCGAGCAACAAACCCTGGCCACAGACGACGACAGGCAGATAGATCTGAATGGATCGTTATTTCCGTGGAAATACATCGGGGATGAAGTGATTTGCGCATACAGGCTGACGGAAATGTCGTTCGCAGAACTGAAGGATGTGCTTCCGAAACTCGTGTCGAAGTGCCGTGTTGTTGTGGAAAAACTCGACGGTTGGGTGCGAAGCAAGGGTAAAGATGCGAAGGCGCTCAGGGGCGTGAAAGGCACGGCGTGGTTGGCTCTGATTGATTCGAAATACAACTCAATCGTCGAAATTCCTCCTCGATCCTCCCGTGGCCCTGCCAACATGTCAGGAGAACTAGAAGATGCTGAGCCGAATGGGAGCCAAGAAGCCTATCGCAACCAACCGATTGACTTCCTCGGGAGACATATGGACGAGGGTTTTCGCTTGGCGTCATGCTCGGAGCCGGGGCGATTGGCGGTATCGTTCGATCTCGCGCGATTATTGTCGCTAGGCTCGCAGCAAGAAGATAAATTGGTTATGATTTCGTATCAGAATTTCAAAGGAATATGGGGGAGCCGATATTATCCGATTATCTGGTACGAAGAAAATACGGGTAGTTTTGAAGGGTCGGTCGAATACGACGGGTGGTTCAGTTCACCGCTGCTTGCTGATTACGCGAAGAGGCGTGGTCAAGACAAAATAAAAATCAGTGATCTCTTGAAAAATATTCAAGAATCAGTTCAGCAAGATCCGGGTCTGAACGACGGGCTGGAGTGGCCTTGGACCGATTAAAAAGTCGCCCGCTCCGGCGGTGATGCGTTAAAACCCAAGTAAATCGGAAGAAAGCCACCTCAGGGACTCGAACCCTGGACCTGAGCTTTACGAAAGCTCCGCTCTACCGACTGAGCTAAGGTGGCGCGACGCCGACGCTGCGGGCGCCCTCGCCCCGGCACGCCTGCGGATCGGCAAGCGTACCGCCCGGTCGGCGCGGAATCCAGTGCGCGCATCAGAACCCGCGGGAACGAAAAAGCCCAGGGATTTCATCCCTGGGCTTTGCGCTGAGGTGCTCGTTGACGGGCGGGACGCTCGTCCCGCGGGGGTTGGGTTGTTTCAGTGCCTGCCGCAGGAGCAGCCGACGCCCTCGGCTTCGGCTTCGGCGGCGGCTTCGGCGACGCTGTGCCAGTAGTGATGGCTTGAGATCGGGTTCGCGCCCGGGCCGTAGCGCCGGTCGCCGGCGGTGTCGGGATGGTTCCCCTGCTGGTTGAGGGTCGCGGCGTCGTAGACACGCCCGCCGAGGATCGTGGTGCGGATGCGCTGGGTGGCGAAGATGTTGTCTAGGGGGTTGGCGTCGAGGATGAGGAGGTCGGCGAGTTTGCCGGGTTCGACGGAGCCGAGGTCGGCGTCGAAGCCGAAGTGCCTGGCGGGGTTGATGGTCGCGGTGGCGAGGGCTTCGAGTTCGCTCATCCCGCCCTGGTGGGCCATCCAGATCTCCCAGTGGGCCGCGAGGCCGGCGAGTTGCCCGTGCGCGCCGATATTAACATAGATCCCGCGGTCGGCGAGTTGTTTGCCGATCGCCGCTGCGGAGATGTGGTTGTATTCCTCGTCGGGTGCGGTCTGCCTGCGGCGCGAGCGGGGATCGACGACCGAGCGGGGGACGAAGCGGAGCAGCCGTTCGTTCTCCCAGACGTTGGTTTTGTCGTACCAGTAGTACTCGCCGGACATGCCGCCGTAACTCACGACGTGTGTCGGGGTGTAGGCGGTGGCGGTCCCGGCCCAGAGCTGGAGGACGTCGTCGTAGGCGTGGCGTACGGGGATGTTGTGCTCGATGCTGGTGTGCCCGTCGATGAGCATGGTCATGTTGTGCATGAAGGTGGAGCCGCCCTCGGGGACGACGAGCATATTAAGTTCGCGCGCCGCCTGGATGATCTGCTGGCGCTGGTCGCGTCGGGGCTGGTTATAACTTTTGACGCTGAAGGCGCCGACCTTCTGCATCCGGCGGAGGTGTGACACCGCGTCGTCGGCGTTGTTGACGACGGCGCGGAACGAGCCGAACGCGCCGTAGAGGATGGTCCCGGTCGAGAAGAGCCGGGGGGCGGTGATAAGCCCCGCGCGCTGCATCTCGCCGGCGGCGAAGAAGGTGTGGGTGTCGTTCGAGGGGTCGTGGACGGTTGTCACGCCGAAGGCGAGGTTGGCGTCGTTGGTCCAGTTTCGGCCGGGGATGAAGCCGGAGGAGCCTTGCCCGCCGTGGGCGTGGGCGTCGATGAAGCCGGGGACGATCGTAGCGCCGCGCGCGTCGATGACGTGGGCCCCGGCGGGGATGCGGACCTCGTTGCGGGGGCCGACCGCGGCGATGCGGTCGCCGTCGATCACGACCGCGCCGTCCTCGATCACGCCCGCGTCGCCCATGGTGATGATCCGGGCGCCGAGGATCGCGACGACCCCCGTCGGCGTGTCCTTCTTCATTTCGAAGCCGATGTCGAGCCCTGCAGCGACGGGTTCGGCGGGTTCGTCCCCGGCGCCTTCGAGGAACGCGAAGGTCTCGAGCAGCGGGCGCGAGAAGAGTTCCGGCCCGAGCGACCAGTGCAGAGTGGAACTATCGCCGGCGAAGTGCAGGAAGTCGCCGGTGTCAACCGAGACCCGCGCGACCGGGAACGACTTCGTGTCCGGCCCGATCGAGACCTCCTGCCCGCTGCGGACGAAGGGGGCGATGTACGCCCGGTGTTTTTCGGTGAACGCGACCCACCTGCCGTCGGGGGAGACGGCGTACTGCACGGCGTTGCCCGAGACGAAGTGCTTCATCTCGTTGTTGCCGTGGAGATCGACGCTGACGAGGCGGCGTTCGTCGTCGGTCCGGCCGGGGGTGACGCGCATGAGGAACACGCGGTCGTTCTCGGCGGCGAACTGAGGCGCCGACCCGCTGCGGGTGACTAGTTGCATCGCGCCGCCGGCTGCGGGAATCTTATATATGCCGGTGTCGGACGAATAGGCGGGGGTGGTGAGGAATCCGCCGCCGGCTTTGCGGAAGACGATGGTAGATCCGTCGGGGCTGAAGACGGGTTCGGTGTAGTGCCCGGGTTCGGAGGTGACAGCGCGGCCGTTGCCGCCGGCGGAGGGCGCGACACGGACTGAGCCGAGGTTCTCGTCGTGCCAGGTGGTGTACACGATGGATCGGCCGTCGCGCGACCATGACGGGTAGAACTCGTCGTGCTCGTTCTGCTGGGTTAGCCTGCGGACGCGGCCGTCGGGCAGATCGCGGAGGTAAATCTTGCCGAGGGTCTGGAAGGCGACGCGCGACCCGTCGGGCGAGACCTCGGTCCAGCGCAGCATCTTGGTGTGGAAGGTGTCCGGCGCGACGGGCTGCGGCGAGCGGACGGTTTCGAGCACGCGGCGTGTGTCGCGGACGCGGAAGGGGATGATCTCGGCGCTGCCGGTCTCGATGTTAAGTCGGCGTATCTTCCCGCCGGCCCAGAAGACGATGCTCTCGCCGTCGGGCGTCCAGGCGATGGCGGGGTACACGCCGTGGATCGCCCAGGCTTCCTGCATGTCGCGTTCGAGGCCGCGATGTATCTCCCGGCTCATGCCGGAGGCGATGTCGTAGAGGTATAGGTTGGTCTGGAAGCGTACGCGGCGGAGGTAGGCGATGGATTTGCCGTCGGGCGATGGTGTGGGGCGGATCGCGCCCCCGGCGCCGTCGATCAGACGCTCGGACCGGCCGGTCTCGCGGTCGAGCCGGCTGATGACGTAGATCTGCTCGTTGGAATCTTTATTATATTGGAAGGTCTGGCCGGGGGTGGCGTCGAGGCTGTAGTAGAGGTGGCGCCCGTCGGGGCTGAAGGCGGGTTCGCCGAGGTCTTTCTGATCGTTGGGGCGGGCGACCATCTGGACGCCGGCGCCTCCGGTCCGGTGGTAGAGCCAGATTTCCCCGGCGCCTAGCGACCGCTTCGAGACGAAGTGCTTGCGGGCGGCGATGAACTCCGAGTCCGGCGTCCACACGGGGCTGGTCGGCAGGCGGAAGTCTTCCTTCGTGACCTGCTTGGGGTCGGAGCCGTCGGCGTTCATGATCCAGATGTTGTCCCCGCCGGCGCGGTCGCTGGTGAACGCGATCCACTTGCCGTTGGGGCTGAAGCGGGGCTGCATGTCCCACGCCATGCCCGAGGTGAGCGGCGTGGCGTTTCCGCCGGAGATCGGCATCGTGTAGATGTCACCGAGGAGGTCGAAGACGATGGTCCGCCCGTCGGGGCTTACGTCGAGGTTCATCCACGTGCCGGTGGTGGTGTCGATGGGCACGTCGTGAGAAGGGCCGGGCGGGTTCGATACGTCCCACTTGGCGGGCTTGGAGTCGGGCTTGGCGTCGGGGGCTGGTTCGGGGGCGGGTTCTGGCACGGGCTGGGCCGAGACACCGACCGCAGCGGCGATCAGGCTCAGGCACGCCAGGGAAATGAACGGCTTGGACGACGGACGGCGGATGATCTTCACAGCGTGATCCTCGGCTTGAAAACTCTCGGGACGGAACAGGCAGGGTACCCGGACGGGCGTCCGGCTGCGGCGATTAGCGAGCGGCGCCGCGGCGCTGGATCGGACCCCGGGATTGTCCGATAGATGCAGGCGACAAGGAGGCTCGCCATGCCGACCGCTCATACCGACACGCAGGCTCCGGGATCCCCGCATCTCGCCCCGACCGGGCGCGATCGGCGTCGGCACGCCAGGCTCGGGTTCGTCCGCGCGTGCAAGGTTCAGCGGGCCGGTGAGGTCCGCTACGAGGTCGGCCAGACCACGAACATCAGCGCGTCGGGCGCGCTCGTCCGGGTCGCGGGCGCCCAGCCCGTGAGGATCGGCGAGCGGCTTCGCGTGGGCGTGGCGTGGGAGGCCGCGGGCGTCCTCGAGTCGGGGAGCATGATCCCGGCGCGGGTGGTGCGGGTGATCCCGATCGACTTCAACCACCAGGCAGTCGCGGTCGAATACGACCGCCCGTTCGCCGACCACGCCCCGATCGCGGTCGCGGCGTGACGGTGATGTAATTTATATTACTAAGCGATCAGGTCGCCCGGTGGCTCCAGCGGCAGGGCGCGGGCGTATTCGAGATACGCGTCGAACGCTGTGCGGAGTTCGATGATCGTGTCCGCGGGGAACTTGTCGAGCGCCGCCCGGGCGATCTCGAACGCCACGACGTGCTCGAGGACCACGCTCGCGGCGGGGACCGCGGATACGTCGCTCCGCTCGTACTGGCTCTGATCCGGCGCTTTGGTGTTGAGATCGACGCTGGGGAGGCCTTTAAGTAATGTTGAGATAGGTTTCATCGCGGCGCGGACGACGAGCGGCTCGCCGTTGGTCATCCCGCCCTCGAGGCCGCCGGCGTTGTTGGTGTCGCGCGTGAAGCCGAGCGACGGCGTGTCGCGGCGGGCCGGGTCGTAGCGGATCGGGTCGTGCACCTCCGAGCCGAACCGGGCGGCGCAATCCTTCCCGAGCCCGATCTCGACGGACTTGAAAGCCTGGATCCCCATCACGGCGTAGGCGAGGCGCGCGTCTAGTTTGTCGCGCCAGTCCGCGCACGAGCCTAGCCCGGGCGGGAGGTTGAAGACGTGCGCCTCGGCCAGCCCGCCGACGGTGTCCTTGTTAACTTTCGCGGCGCGGATGCGCTCGATCATCGCGGCGCTCGATGCGTCGTCCGGGCAGTAGACATCGCTCGCGTCGCGCGCGGGGAGCAGGGAGCGCCAGTTGTCCGCGGTGACGGCGCCGACCCACTGGGCGGTGTGGACGGAGCGGACGAAGCCGAACGTTTCGATCCCGATCTCGCGGAGCAGGCATCGAGCCACGGCGCCGGCGGCCACGCGGGCGGCGGTCTCCCGCGCGCTCGCGCGCTCGAGCGTCGCCCGGCAGTCGGTGGTCAGCCATTTCACGCTCCCCGCGAGGTCCGCGTGCCCGGGTCGCGGGCGATACAGCGGCGGCGTCCGGGCTGGGTCATCCAGGCGGGAGTCCTTGTTAGAGATGCGGATCGTGATCGGCGCGCCGATCGTGACGCCTTGACGGACGCCCGAGAGGAACTCGGCGGCGTCGGTCTCGATCTTCTGCCTGCCCCCCCGGCCGTAGCCGCCCTGTCGGCGCCGAAGCGCGTCGTTGATGAGGCCGAGGTCGAGGCGAAGCCCGGCGGGCACGCCTTGGATCAGCGCGATGATCGCCGGTCCGTGCGATTCGCCGGCGGTGTGATATTCAAGGCGGGGCATTGGGGGAGGATATCGGGGGGAGGGGGCAGGCACTAGGCACCAGGCACTGGTGACTGGCTCCTGGTCCCTACCATCCCTCCATGCATCCCGAAGATCACGTGTGCATGTGCTACCGGGTCAGTCTGCGGAAGATCCGGGCTTACCTGAAGCATGAGAACCCGCCGACGGCGTCGGGGTTGTCGGAGTGTCTCGGCGCCGGGACGGGGTGCGGGTGGTGCGTGCCGTTTCTTGAGGAGTTGCATCGCCAGCACCGTGCGGGCGCCGGGGAGCCTGACGTGCCGGGCGTGGACCCCGCGACGTACGCGGCCCTGCGGACGGAGTACCGCCTGACGGGCCGGAGGAAGCCATCAGCCGAGTCCGGTGCTGAATAATGCAGAAATAAATGATAGGGGTATCCGGAGCCGGGCGCCGATCCAGCCCGATCCGTCTTAGCCCGATCTTAGCGCGTGTTTTGCGCTGCCCTCGCCTGATGGAGATCGGGCCGCCGTAGTTTCACCGCCGGAAGGAAGAGCCGGGCTACACGTCGGCCCGGTTCACGTCACATTCGGCAGGAGGAAACACGAGATGAAGAGCATGATCTGGGCGATCGGCGCGTCGGCGCCGCTCGCGATCGCCGGCGTTGCGTCGGCGCAGGAGAGCCTCGCGTACTGGGCGTTCAACAATGACCCGCTGCCCGGCGGCGGGTTCGGGTACCAGCCGGGCGATCTCCCGGCGTTCGCTGATTTCGGCACGCAGGCCGGCGCTGCCAGCGTCACCGTCAACGGCGGGATCACCGGCGCCACCACCGTTACCGGCGGCGGCGACACCGTGTTCCAGTGGATCCAGTCCTTCGCCGGCTCGACCATCAACGCCCAGTTCGGCGAAGGCGCCGGCGGCAGCCTCGCCGTCCAGGGCGGGACTGACACTCAGAACAATGGTTCATTCATCGAGATCGCCTTCGACGCCTCGAACTATGAGAACATCATGTTCTCATTCGCCGGGCGTCGCACCGGTTCGGGCTTCAGCGACGTCGATATCGACGCCTACGACGGGAACACGTTCCTCGGCAACATCTTCTCCGATCTCAACCTCAACGCGACCACGCTCGAACTGATCTCCCTGAGCACGAGCCTGCTCAACAACGTCGCCGACGCCCGCATCCGCCTGACGCTCAACGGCGCCACCGGCGCGACGGGCAACGTCCGCCTGGACAACTTCTTCGTCCAGGGCGACGCGGCTGCGGCGATCCCGACCCCCGGTGCGATCGCCCTCTTCGGCCTCGCCGGTATGACCGCTGCCCGCCGCCGCCGGGCGTAACCCACGGGTTCCCCGCGACTAGTTCAGTCGTTCCTTGTGGCTGAGCCGGAAGCACGATGCAAAGCCCCGCCCGATCCCGGGCGGGGTTTTTATTTGCGACCGGGTAGGCGGTGAAGGAAAGCCGTTCAGCCTGCCGCGGGTGTGCGCTGGATGCTGAGTCGGATGCCGCGGTCGTAACGGCTGATGCTTGCGTTGAGCGCCTCGACGATCGCGGGGCATGCGTTGTCGATACGCACATTCGACCGGAGCAACTCGCGGTCGAACTGATGCAGCAGCGTCATCATGAACGCGTTCGCAAACGACGGCGTCGCGCGGTCATACCGGGCGAAATCGAGACGCACAGGATCCCCGCGGCTGATCGATTGCGAAACAGCCGCTGCGAGCTCCAGCCCGGCGCTGGGGGCGTTCAGGATTTCCGCTTTGATCACGATGTCACGCATGACTGCGACCCCCCGGTCACCATGAAACTATTGCATCGCCAGGCCTCCTGGTCAATGTGGGACGTGTGGAGAAGCGAAGATTGACCAGTGTTCCCTGGAAATTGCCACGAAAGGCATGAATTATGGGGTGTTCGGCTTGGCCGAAAACCACGATGGAGGATCCGCTCAGGATCGCCATTTCTCCATGGCCCTGACGGCAATATGATTTTAGTTCGTAGAGGCCGACGCCGGAGTTGGTTATCCCGGACGCACCGGTCACTCCTTCTTCGGTTGCTTTAATGATCGCGTCGGCGTCCGAGCAGAGATGATTATATTCGGGGCGTTGCCGGAGGTGTCCGGGGATGGTTATTCCTAAATCCAGAACTGCGATTTCGACCTTACCGGTAGTCGGAAACGCCTGCCCGACTACTACGCACCCGATGGTCGAATCCGCGTGCTGAATCGCGTTCAGTATGACTTCATCAAGATGATCGGCGAGCGAACTTGCAATCCCAGGCGGCATGCCGCCTAGTTCCCTGCTCCACAACTCGAACACATCGGCGGAAAAGGCGCCCGGCTCTGTTTCGAGCTGCCGTATACGAATATTTGTGTCCCGAACGGGTAACTCATTCTGGTCCATCTCGAGATTGCAAAAACCGATCCGGACAAGATGTTCATGGCAGTCTTTATCCCGAGGCGGGATGAGGTTGATCGGCTGCTTTGCGCACAAACCAAGTGAATACAACGACGCCAGCGCATAAGGCTTCAGGTGAACAACATCGAAAAGATCAATACATGTCAGGGTGGAATTGCTGTGATTGGAGGTCTTGTGAAGCACATCCCATGCGAGTCTCCCCTCCGCGAAGTCACCGGCGTCGGGCATATAAGACACTTTGAATGTGCCAGCATCAGTCATTACAGGATCCGCTCGCCCAGCCAGGCCGGGACGGCGGCCAGGGCGACGCGCTCCTGCTGCTGGGTGTCGCGGTGGCGGACCGTCACGGTCTGGTCGCTCAGCGTCTCGGCGTCGATCGTGAAGCAGTACGGGCAGCCCGCCTCGTCCATGCGGGCGTAGCGCTTGCCGATCGATTGTTTCGGGTCGAACTCCACGGCGCCGAAACGCGCGCGGAGATCCTTATAAAGACGCTCGCCCACCTCGGGCATCCCGTCCTTGTTCACCAGCGGGAACACGGCGGCCTTGACCGGCGCGACGCGCGGATGAAACTTCATATAGACCTTGCTCGGGCGCGAGGGGTCGGGCGTGTAGGCCTCGCAGATGAGGGCGAGCACGCCGCGGTCGGCGCCGGCGGACGGCTCGACGACGTGCGGCATGTAGCGCTCGTTGCGCTCCTGATCGAAGTATTCGAGTTTCGCGCCGGAGTGCTCGGCGTGCTGCCTGAGGTCAAAGTCGGAACGGTCGGCGACGCCTTCGAGTTCGCCGAAGCCCGGCGCCGTGAAGGGGAAGCGGTACTCGATGTCGCTGGTCCCCGCGCCGGTCTTGGCGTAGTGGGCGAGTTCGTCACGGTCGTGCTCGCGGAGATGGAGGTTCGCGCCGGTCAGGCCCAGCGACCGCCACCACGCGAGGCGCTGGTCGCGCCAGAACGCGTACCACTCGCGCGTGGTGGAGGGATGACAGAAGAACTCGATCTCCATCTGTTCGAACTCGCGCGAGCGGAAGGTGTAGTTGCGGGGCGTGACCTCGTTGCGGAAAGCCTTGCCCATCTGGGCGACGCCGAAGGGGACGCGGACGCGGGTGGTGTCGAGGACGTTCTTATAGTTAATGAAGATTCCCTGGGCGGTCTCGGGACGGAGGTAGGCCTTGTCGAGTTCGGGATCGCCGGTGGCGCCCACGACTGTGGGGAACATCAGGTTGAATGCTCGCGGCTCGGTGAGGGTGCCCGTGCGTTGCGTCGCCGGAGATGGAATATTTATCGCTGCCGTCCGTAGGACGCCCTCGTCTATCTGTTTGATGTCACCGATGTGATACCGCCCATTCTTGTCGATGTATTGGAAATCCGCACGCGATGCTCCGATATGAACATCGCTGTGCAAGATTTGGGCGTCCCGAAAAATCTTTTTTATATTAGCCCGGACGACTTCGAAGGCTTCTTCGGCTGACCCCGCAACAACCGTGGCCTTAGGAAGCAATGCTCCAGTCTGAATCAATGCCGTGAGTCGATCATCGCTCGATTTAAAGCTCTCGTTCTCGTCGCGTTCCAAGAAAAATAATCCAAACAGATGATCCGCCCGGAACCGCTGCTTGGTTTCCTTGTCGTCGACCATGGGATCGTTGAATCCCGCGACGTGTCCGGAGGCTTGCCAGACTTTGGGGTTCTGGATGATGGAGGTATCGAGGCCGACGATGGAGACGGGCTTGCCGTCGGGGCCGTCGGGCGGGCAGAGGACGGTGTCGCGCCACCATGCGTCCTTTAGGTTCTTCTTTAGTTGGGCGCCGAGGGGGCCGTAGTCCCAGAAGCCGTTGATCCCGCCGTAGATTTCGGATGCGGGATAGATGAAGCCCCGGCGTTTGCACAGGGCCATGATGTCGTCCATGGACTTGGCGGCGGGATCGGCGGCGGCGTTGGTTTGTGTTTCGGCGGTCATGGGGATGACTTTAGCGGGAGTATGGGCGTGCAACGCCGAGCGGGCGCCTGGGCGGGCGGCGAGTGTGATTGTGGCAGGGCTGCGGCGCGTTCACATGCGTTCGAGGGGCGTCACGCCGAGGGTCTGCATGCCGGCTTCGAGGGCCGCGCCGGTCAGGGCGGCGAGGCGCAGCCGGGATGCTCGCGTTTCGTCGGTCGGCGCCTGGAGAACGGGGCAGGACTGGAAGAACGCGCTGAACGACGACGCGAGCGTGAAGAGGTACCCGCATAGGCGGTGGGGTTCGAGTGCTTCGGCTGCGCTGGTGACGGCGCCGGGGTAGCGGAGCAGTTCGAGGGCGAGCGCCTTCTCGGCGGGTTCGGCGATCACGATCGCCGGCGGGGCCGATGCGCCGGATCGCGCCAGCAGCGACCCCGGCGCGACCGCGAACCGTTCGTGCGCGTTGCGGAGGATGCTCCGGACGCGGACGAGGGCGTACTGGAGGTACGGGCCGGTGTCACCTTCGAACGCGAGCATGCGATCGAAGCTGAAAACATAATCTTTGATCCGGTCGGAGGAGAGGTCGGCGTACTTGACCGCGCCGACGCCGACGGCCTCGGCGACGATGGCGCGCTCGGCTTCGGAGAGATCCGGGTTCTTCTCGGCGACGGCGGCGGAGGCCCGGCGGACGGCTTCGTCGAGGAGGTCCGACAGTTTCACGTTCTCGCCCGATCTTGTTTTGAACGGGCGATGGTCCTCGCCGAGCACCGTCCCGAAGGCGGCGTGTTCGAGGCGCGCGACGGAGCCGTCGGGCCTCGTCGCGTAGCCGGCTTTGATCGCGGCGGCGAAGACCTGGCGGAAGTGCAGCGACTGCCGGGCGTCCACCGCGTAGACCACGCGGTCGGCGCCTAACTTCTGGACGCGCCGGCGGACGCCCGCGAGGTCGGTGGTGGCATATAAGAACCCGCCGTCGGACTTGCGGATTAGCAGCGGCTCGGCGATGCCGGCGTCTTCGAGGTGGACGACGACGGCGCCCTGGCTCTCGTGCGCCACGCCGCGGGACAGGAGGTCTTCGACCACGCCGGCGAGTTCGTCGCGGTAGGTCGATTCGCCGGCGGTGTGCTCGGCGAGGACGGTCGCGTGCATGCGGGCACAGGTCGCCAGGCATTCGGAGAGTGTTATATCGGCGATGCATTGCCAGACGGCGCGGACCGCGGGGTCGCCGGATTGGAGCACGATGAGGGCGCGCTTGGCTTCGGCGAGGCGCTGCTCGGCGCCTGCGACCTGTTCTTCGAGTTCAGCGGCGGCTTTGGGGCCGAGGTCGAAGCGTCGGACCGCGGCCAGGCCGCGCGTGTCGGCGTCGCACTCGGCCTGGGCTTTCTTATAAAATCGGTCGAGGTCGTCGAGTGTCAGATCGTCGAGCCGGACTGCGCCCGCGTCGGCGAGACGGCGGACGTACGCGGTGACCATCGCGATGGGCAGTCCCCAATCGCCGAAGTGGTTCTGGCGTACGACGCGGCAGCCGAGACGCTCGAAAAGGCGCGCGACCGCGTCGCCGACAACAGTCGAGCGGAGGTGCCCGACGTGCATTTGTTTGGCGAGGTTCACGCCGCAGAGATCGACGACGATGGTGGTGGGCGTGGTCGGCGGCGTGACGCCGAGGTTCGGCTCGTCGAGCGCGGCGAGCAGGCGGGCGAGCGCGTCGGGCTTGAGGCGGATGTTGATGAAGCCCGGGCCGGCGATGGCGGGCGTCTCGGCGATGTCGGCGATGTCGAGGCGGTCGGCGATCGCCTGCGCGATGTCGCGCGGCTTGGCGCCGAGAGCCTTGGCGAGGGGCATCGCTGCGTTCGACTGGAAGTCGCCGAACTCCGGGTTGCGAGACGCGGCGATGAGAGGGTCGGCGCCGACCGGCAGCGCGTCCGCGAACGCGGCGCGCATCGCGGCGAGGAATCGCTCATTCAGAATGACAACAGGATCGCACGCGTGCATCGCGGCGGAGTGTAGCGGGGGCGCTAAGGCGGATGTTTCAGCCGGCGTCGTCGCCGCTGCTGTCCGTGTTGTTGCGCTGAGCGGCTGCGTCGCGCTGCAAGCGAGCGAGTTCGGCGACGAACCTTGCGGCGGCGACATCGCCCTCGGCGGCGCGGGCGCGGAGTGTGTCGATGATCGCGGCGAGTTCGGCGTCTTCGATCGGGGGCGCGACGCCGAGGACGGCCATGGTTCGGGCGAGGCCTCTGGCGTCCCCGCCCGGGTTATTGACGATGGTGTCGTTGGTCGAGAAGTCAAACCCGCCGAGGATCGCGGCGAGCGTTACGACGAACAACGCCGCGGCGGCGCCCAGAAAAAACGACGGGGCCGATCTTGTTTTAGAGTGATTTTTGTCGTGGTCCATCGTGCGTGTCGCTCACAGTTCCGGCTCGGCGTCATGGCCGGGGTTGTTCGTTTGTGACGCTGTCGCACGTTGTTGGGCAGGGGCGTGTCAGAGTTTCAGGTCGCCGAGGCCGAGGCCGTCGCCGAAGCCGCCGCCTTTGAGGCCGCGGGCTTGTTCTTCGCTCTGTCGGCGTTTGAACTCCTCGCGCATGCGTCGGACCTTGGGGGTCTCCTTGCGGATCTCTTCTACGGAGCGGGCGGAGTCCTCGCGGGCGCCGGCGGGGGCTTTGGTGGTCTGCTTGATGGAGAGGCTGACGCGCTGCTTGGAGGGGTCGAAAGTAAGAACCTTGACCTTGACGCTCTGGCCGACGCGGACGGCGTCCTCGACGCGGCGTACGCGGCTCCAGTCGAGTTCGGAGATGTGGACGAGGCCTTCGACGCCGGGGGCGAGTTCGATGAAGGCGCCGAAGTTGGTGACGCGGGTGACCTTGCCGGGGGCGACGGATTCCGGGGGGAACTGCTCGGCGGCGGCCTCGAAGGGGTCGGGCTGGGTCTGCTTGAGGCCGAGTGAGATGCGACCCTTGTCCCAGTCGAGTTTGAGTATCTGGAGGGTGAGTTGGTCGCCTTCTTTGACGATGTCCTCGGGTTTGTCGACGCGGGAGTGGCTGAGGTCGGAGACGTGGACGAGGCCGTCGACCCCGCCGAGATCGACGAAGGCGCCGAAGGGCATGATCTTGCGGACCTTGCCGGTGACGGTCTGTCCGACTTGCAAGGTTTCGCGGAGTTGTTTTTCCTGCTCCTTGCGTTCCTCGGCGAGGACGGCGCGGCGGTTGAGGACGATTTTGCCGCGGCCGGAACGGTCGATGCGTTCGACGCGGCAGGTGATTTTCTCGCCGACGAAGACGGAGAGGTCTTCGATGTGGTGTGTGTCGATGAGGCTCGCGGGCATGAAGGCGTCGTGCTTGGCGACTTCGAGGGTTAGGCCGCCTTTGTTGGCGGCGGTGACGCGGGCTTCGACGGTCTGCCCGGGTTCGAGGAGTTCCCAGTCGGCCTTCTGCACCGAGCCGGGCTTGGAGCAGATGAAGAGGCTCTCGTTGGGTTCGAAGCGGTCGATGACGACTTCGAGGGTTTCGCCGACTTTCGGGAGGGCGTCTTCGGGCCATTGGGCGCGTGGGGCAACGCCGAGTTCTTTCGGGCCGAACTCGATGAAGATGTCGGTGGGACCGACGGAGACGACGGCGCCCGGGCGACGTTCGCGGCCGGCTTCGATGACGCGCGGTCCGCGGATGGCGGGCTTGGCGCCGGGGATGGAGGGATGGCCGATCTGGTCGGTCCGTTTGTGCTGAGGTTTATTTTTTTGTTTTGGTCCGGCGGGCCGATCGGGATTGGCGGGGCGGCGTTGGGGTCTGGGCTGTTCTTCGGATTCGAGGGCGCGCATGGCCTCGTCGATCTCGCGTTCGAGTTCGGGCGATAGCGAGCCGGCGTGTTGCTGAGAGCCGGTGTTTTGCGCGTGGGCGTTGGTGGGTTGGTTGTCGCGCTGTGCCGAGGGATCGGTTTGGTGCGTGACGGTTTCGGAGTGTGTGTTGTGATCGGTCATGATTCGCCCGGGCGGCCTCGGGGTGGATGGGGACGGGTCGTGTGATCGCGCGGCGCGACCGTCCCGGGGCCGCGCAACGGGAAGTGAGAGTCTACCGCGCCGGGGAAAAAAAGGCGCGAGCGTGCGGGTGTTGACACCGGGGTTGGGGGCGTGTGGAATGCGGGCCTTGGCCGGTCGTCCCCGCCGGGCGTTCTGGAACCCCGCGCCGTGCGGGTTCGTACCACAAGGGACCGGGATGAATCGAGATCGCCGGGCGGTCGCCGAGTGTCGGCGGTCGGGCGGTGTCCGGGTGCGGGCGCCGGGTTTTGGGATCGGCGTGGCGGGCCAATCGAGCACCGAGGAGACGTGATGGCGGGATCGAACGCTTGCTGGGGGATCGAGCTCGGCGCCGGGAGCATCAAGGCGATCAAGCTGGTCCGCGACGGGGAGAACGTCCGTCTGGCGGACTTCATCGTGCTCCCGCATAAGAAGGTTCTGTCGGCGCCGGACCTCGACCGCGACGAGGCGATGCGGGTTGCGCTCGGGACGCTGACGAGCCAGTACGACCTCGGGAAGGCGAGCGTGGCGATCTCGGCGGCGGGTCACGAGGCGTTCATCCGGTTCGCCAAACTCCCGCCGGTGGACCCGAAGAAGATCGCCAGCATCGTCAAGTACGAAGCGGCGCAGCAGATCCCGTTCCCGCTCGATGAGGTCGAGTGGGATTATCAGCCGTTCGCGCGCGAGGACGCGCCCGACATCGAGGTCGGCATCTTCGCGATGACGCGAGCGCGGGTGATGGCGAGGCTGGACGCCTGCGCGGACGCGAACCTCAAGCCGGACGCCTTGAACCTCTCCCCGATCGCTGTGTTCAACGCTCTCGCGTACGACCTGCCCATCGGGGAGGACACGCCCGGTACAGCGATCATCGACATCGGGACGACAGCGACGGACCTCATCATCGCCGACCAGGGGCGGGTGTGGGTGCGGACGTTCCCCATAGGCGGGCACAACTTCACCGAGGCGATCGTCGAAGCGTTCAAACTCCCGTACCTCAAAGCGGAAAAACTCAAGCGCGAAGCGGAGCAGTCCAAGCACAAACGGCATGTGTTCCAGTCCATGCGCCCCGTGTTCACGGACCTGGCGCAGGACGTGCAGCGGTCGCTGGCGTTCTACCGGCAACTCCACCCGGAGTCGGAGATCAAGCGCGTGCTCGGGCTTGGCTCGACGTTCCGGCTGATCGGGCTGAGGAAGTATCTGAGCCAGCAGATCGGCGTGGAAGTCGCGCGGTGCGAGCGGTTCCGACGGCTGGCGATCGAAGGGACCGCGGAGGCGGATTTCCAGGCCGTCGCGCTCGGGATGGCGACGGCGTACGGGCTTGCGCTGCAAGGGCTTGGGCTGGGTGCGATCGACGCGAACCTGGTCCCGACGCCGATCATCCGCGAGACGTTGTGGCAGCGGAAAAAGCCGATCTTCGTCGCGGCTGCGGTGCTGTCGCTGGCCGCCGGGGGGGCGACCTTCGTCGGGCCGACGCTCGAAGCCGGGCGTGTCAGCCGGGCCAAAGCCGACCCCGGGCTGCGCCAGGTTCAGCAGGTCAAGTCGCTCGGCAACACGCTCCGCAACGACTGGCAGCGCGTAAGCCAGGACGCTCAGATCGGTTTCGCCGCGGAGAACGTGCTCAGGCTCTACGAGCGCGGCGATGTCTACGCCCGGTTCTTCGAGGATATGTCGGCGATGCTCGCCACCGCGCCGGCGCGTGAGCCGGGGGGGTTCAGGCTCAACTCGCTGCGGGTTGACTATCAGACGCCGTCGGGCGGCTCGCCGAGTTACATCGACGGGCCGGGCGGCCCGGGCGGGCGTCAGCCGGCGGGACGCGGCGGCGGCAGCGACGGCCGCGGCGGCGGCGCCGCGAGACCGGCGCCGGGCCGAGGCGGCCGGGACGCGGACCAGTTCGGCCAGCCCGCCGGGCCTCCGCCGAGGTTCGGGTCGTTCCTCGTGACGATGGTCGTCGAGTCGGACAACCCCGATCTAGCCGCCCACGTGGACCGGACGCTGCTGGCCTGGCTTCGAGACAACGCGCAGCGCGAGGGCGCCGCGCTGACGTACACGGCGCCTTCGGCGGACGCGGTGTCTATCACCCAGGCGGGCGCGGAAGGCGCGACGCGGGCGGATCGTCCGGATCGCCCGGCGGCTCAGCGACCGGCGGGCCGGGACGGCGCGCCGACGGACATCAACACCCTGGCGCCGTTGCCCCCGCCGGGGACGCCCGCCGCGACGGGTCGGCCGGTCTACCGCTATGTCCTGAACTTCCGCGCGACGCTCGGCGAGCCTGAGAAGCCGATCGACCTGTCGCCCGGCGACGTGACGGCCTCGGCCGAGGGGGTCCGCTGATGGAGAAGATCAAGCCCGTACTTGCATGGGTCAAGAAGAATCTGGTGTCGGTGATCGCGATCGTCGTCGCGCTCGCGGCGTTCCCGACGATGTTCATAATAAGTTCCGGCCGGGTCGCGGCGTTGCGGGCTCAGGTCGAGCAGGAGGTCAACAGCGACCTGCGCGACCTGAACTCGATCAGCGTGAACTACCAGGCGCCGACACTCGACCCCGCGGCGGCCGGCGCGTCGTTCAGCCGGGCGCCGAACGCCGCGACCACGGCGGCGATGCAGTCGCTGATCGCGGCGGCGTCTGCCGAGGCCGAGCGTCTGGCGGAGATAGCGCTCGAGTCCAACCGCCCGGACCGCGAGCCGCTGGTCCGCGGGCTTTTCCCCGAGCCGAACCCGGCGGAATCGACCGCCAAGCGTCAGGAGATGGCGCGTACACGCCCGGCCGCGACGCGGGATCTGCTCCGTCAGGTCGGCGCCGGCGGGCCGCCCGCTCCAGAGATGGTTCTCGACCGGGTGAGTACGCGATTCGACGCGGAGCGACGCCGGCTGCTCGGCGCCGACGCTCCGGACTCGGCGACTCTCCCGGCGGAGGAGATGGACCGCATCCGCGAGGAACTCGGTCGAGAGCGGCTGGGGATCTATCAGAGCCGGGCCGGGGATATAACATTTTATGCGACGCCGGACGCGCTGGTGAGCGTGTCGGTGTGGGACGAGACCCGGGGCGCCCCGCCGCTGGAACGCTGCTGGGAATGGCAGTGGAGCCATTGGATCCACGAGGACGTGCTACGGGCGATCGCGCGGGCGAACACGGACGAAGCGGGCCAGCCGTACTCCGCGGTCTCGGGTCCGATCAAACGCCTGCTGGGGCTGTCCGTGCCGGACTGGAACCTCGAAGCCGCGGCAACGACTGCGCAGGGCCAGCCGCCCGCGTCGGCGTCCCTGGCGGGCGAGATCAGGCGTGACTTCGAGGTGTCCGTCACCGGGCGTTCGGGCTGGCCGGCGTCGCAGAACCCGATGTACGACGTGCGCTACGCGGATCTGTCGCTGCTGGTTGACAGCAGCCGGCTGGCGTGGGTGGTCGAGGCTTTCGCGCGGGCGGGACTGATGGCTGTGGTGTCCGTTTCGGTCGAGGATTACGATCCCGCGGCGGATCTCGCGGAAGGCTATTTCTACGGGCGGGATCACATCGTGCGCGTGTCGATGCGCGTCGAGACTCTCTGGCTCCGTCAGTGGATGGCGCCGATGATCCCGCGCTCGCTGCGGACCGCGATGGCCGTCCCCGATTCCTGGGCCAACCCCGCCCCGGCGGAGCCCGCTGCGGACAACACGGGCGCTGTCAACTAATAATCGCCCGCCGGATACGCGACCGGCCAGAGGAAACGATATGAAACCCAAAGGCATCCCCTTAGTCGAAAGAATCGCGGATAAGGCATTCCTCGCGCTCTTCGGCGTGATCTTCCTCGCGGTCGTGGCGATGCAGTTCGTCGGCGCCGGGGCCACCGTCAAGGTCGCCAACAACGAGATGCCCGTCGAACGCGCTTACAACCAGGTCGCGACACTCGCGCAGAGCAGGCAGGCGCAACTTCAATCCGACGAGGTCGCGGCCCAGACTCCCGCGGCTGTCCCCGCTGTCGCCGACCGGCTCGCCCAAGCCCTCGACCGCCCGATCCTCGCGTCGCGCGGCGTGCCGATGGGCTTGCCGCTCGCCATCGGCCGCGGCACGGATGTCGTCGGCATCGGGGACGTAGGAAGGTACGAGACGCCGGCGCTCCCGGCTCCCGCGGCGCCGATCGCGCGCGTCTACGCCGGCACGCTCGACCCCTTCGCGCTGCGCGACCAGCCGGCGCTCGAACAGGCGCTGATCCACAGCGTGGATCAGCCCTTCGACTTCTTCGCGGTGAGCGTGCAGACCGAGTTCGACGCCCAGGGCTACCGCGCGACGCTCCAGCGAGATCCCGACGGCGCCGGGGAATACGCGCCGATTCCGCAGCAGTGGTGGCGCAGCCGGGTTGAGATCCTCGACGTGCAGGTCGAACGGCGCGAGGTCCGCGCCGACGGAAGCCGCGGCCAGGCGTCGCTGCTCCCGCCCCCGCCGGGCGTCGAGAGCCTGCGCGGCGACCTGACGGACTCGCTCACCGTCGGCGATCTCAACCGCTTCGTCACCCTCGCGGGTCAGCCGGAACTCGCACGACAACTGCGCCAGCCGCCGTTTTTTCCGATGATCGCGGGCGAGCCTTGGTCACCGCCCGGCTCCGGCGGCGCCGCGACGACCGACCCCAGGCTCGAAGAACTCCGCCAGGTACGCGCACAGATCCAGGATCGTGAACGGCGTCTCGCTGATCTCGAACGCCAGGCCTCGGCGGGGTCGGCGGGCGTCGTCGTTCTCGCGATGGCGCAGGAGCGGTCGACGGCTCAGCCGACCGACACCGGCGATCGCGCCCGCTCGGCGCGTCAGCAGCAGATAGATCGACTCAAGGACGAAATTAAGAACCTCCAGGCCCGGCAGACGGAGATCGTCGCGGCGTTGAACGCCGCCGGGCTTGACCCCGAGACCGGCTTCCGCACCGGGCCTGATCCGATCCTCTTCGAGGAGCCGGCCCGGCTTCGCGACGCGGACTCCGCGCCGGTGTGGTTCCACGATCCCTTCGTCGAGCCGGGCGCGACTTATGAATACCGGGTCCGTCTCGTGCTGGCGAACCCGCTGAAGGGTTACGCGCCGGCGATCGCGGAGGATCTCCGCGCCGCCGCCGAGGCCTCGACGATCGCCACCCCGTTCTCGGAGTGGTCCGCGCCGGTGGAGACACCCGAGCGGTCTTACATGTTCATAGAAAGCGCCCAGGCGCCGACGGGAGAGGCCGCGGTCGGCCTGGCCCGCCCGAGCGCCGTGGCGAGCCTGTACCGGTTCCACTACGGGCACTGGCGTTCCGGGCGGGTCCGGGTTCAGGCGGGCGATTCGATCCGGGCCGCGATCGAGGTCGAAGGCGTCCTGCCGATCTGGGACATCACCGGCTCGACCGCGGCGCAGGTCGGCGAGATCGCGGGTCCGATCGACGCGGACCCCGGGATGTACCTGCTGGACGTGATCGTCGAAACTTCGCCGGCGCCGCTGGGTCCGGGCGGACGCGAGCAGACGCGCACTGCGGCGATCATCGGGCATTCTGACAGCGGTGTCTCCGTACGCCGCCCCGACGCCGACACCGCGAGCGAACTCAAACGCCGGCTGGACCGGTCCGTCGAAGCCGGCCGCAAGTCTTCCGTTGCCACCCCGGGCGTCCGCGCGACCATGCCGGGCGTGCAGAACCCCGCCGGGGGCACGCCGCCGGCGTCGTCTCAGCCGCGACCCGCGGGCGCCCCCGCGCAGGAGCGCAGCAGGCAGAACGACGGGCGCCTCGGCGGCGGATAAGCCGGGAGGGCAGGGGCAGAGCCTCCTCGCGGGGCGGTTCTTCACAGGTTCTCAACGGTGTCCCGAGCGCCCGCTTGACAGTCGTCTCGGCGTCGCTAAACTTGCCCCTCCACCTCCGAACGAGGTGGGGTGGTGCTCGAACGACATTCAACTGATCGAGTCCCCGCGGGATGCGGCTCGTATACGGGCCGGCCCCGGCTCTTTGACAACCGGATATGGATTGATCGTCGCGGTCGTCGCTCGGCCGAGCCTGATCTATTCGCGCGAACAGCGCGGGGTCTTTCTGCATCAACTTCAGCAACAGCGGGCCGGACAGGGCGGCGACAGCAACCGAGGCGAATGAAAGTGTCTTGAGGCGATTGAATCGTCGGCGTGACGCCCCGTGAAGGGTGTCGCGTCGGGTTGGCTTGTAAACGGCAATCGGACGGCGTCCGGTTGGCGTGATCAAGCGACCAAGGGCGCACGGTGGATGCCTTGGCGTCGAGAGGCGATGAAGGACGCGGCTACCTGCGAAAAGCCTGGGGGAGTTGGAAGCAAGCAGTGATCCCAGGATGTCCGAATGGGGAAACCCGGCCCGCAGAGGGTCATTGCACGCTGAATGCATAGGCGTGCAAAGCGAACCCGGAGAACTGAAACATCTCAGTACCCGGAGGAAAGGAAAGCAACAGCGACTCCGTAAGTAGCGGCGAGCGAAAGCGGATCAGCCGACACGTGCCGTGAGCCGTCTGGAAAGACGGACCGAAGAAGGTGACAGTCCTGTAGCGGCATAGTCGGTGAGGCCTAGAGTAGCGTCGAGCTCGTGAAACTCGGCGTGAACGTGGGGGGACCACCCTCCAAGCCTAAGTACTACTCGACGACCGATAGTGAATCAGTAAGGCGACTGAATGGTGATAAGCACCCCTGTTAGGGGAGTGAAAGAGCACCTGAAACCGTGCGCTTACACAGCGGTCGGAGCCCGAGCAATCGGGTGACGGCGTGCCTTTTGCATAATGAGCCGACGAGTTACTCTGTACGGCGAGGCTAAGGCTCAACGAGCCGGAGCCGGAGCGAAAGCGAGTCTGAATAGGGCGTCCAGTCGTACGGGGTAGACGCGAAACCCCGTGATCTACCCATGGGCAGGCTGAAGGACGGGTAAAACCGTCTGGAGGGCCGAACGCACCAGCGTTGAAAAGCTGGGCGATGACCTGTGGGGAGGAGTAAAAGTCTAATCAAACGGGGAGATAGCTCGTTCTCTCCGAAATGTCTTTAGGGACAGCCTCGCGCGGCAACCGATGGGGGTAGAGCTACTGGATGCCTTTGGGGCCCTACCCGGGTACCCGGGGCAACCAAACTCCGAATACCATCGGCCAAGGCGCGGGAGTGAGTCCGCGGGTGACAATATCCGCGGTCGAGAGGAGAACAACCCAGACCGCCAGCTAAGGCCCCCAATCTCTGCTCAGTTCTTAAGGAAGTCGAACTGCCGTGACAGCCAGGATGTTGGCTTAGAAGCAGCCATCATTTAAAGAGTGCGTAATAGCTCACTGGTCGAGGAGTTCGGCGCCGATAATGATCGGGAATAAGCAGAGAGCCGAAGCTGCGGACTCCGTAAGGAGTGGTAGGAGAGCGTTCCTGTCAGCTGCGAAGCGGTCCCGGAAGGGTCCGTGGAGCGTCAGGAAGTGAATATGTCGGCTTGAGTAACGATAAAGCAGGTGAAAATCCTGCTCGCCGAAAGCCCAAGGTTTCCTGGGGAAGGTAAATCCGCCCAGGGTTAGCCGGATCCTAAGGCGAGGCCGAAAGGCGTAGTCGATGGACAGCGGGTTAATATTCCCGCGCCTCCGCGGAGATCAAACCGGAGTGCGAATCCCCAAGGTCGGCGGGGCGGCTGGTTGCGCCCAGGCCTTCGAGGCCGATGCCGGCGGAGGGGGTTCCGAGAAAAGCTCCGGGGGCGAAGCGGAGTCCGTACCAAAACTGACACAGGTGGGCGTGGCGAATAGCCTCAGGCGCTCGAGAGAACGGTCGTGAAGGAACTAGGCAAATTGACCCCGTACGTTCGCAACAAGGGGGCCCTACCCCGCAAGGGGAGGGCGCAGAGAAAAGGCTCTGGCGACTGTTTATCAAAAACACAGCACTGTGCTAACTCGCAAGAGGACGTATACAGTGTGACGCTTGCCCGGTGCCGGAACGTCACGGAAGCGGGTTAGCTTCGGCGAAGCTCGCGACCTAAGCGCCGGTAAACGGCGGCCGTAACTATGACGGTCCTAAGGTAGCGAAATTCCTTGTCGGGTAAGTTCCGACGCGCATGAATAGTGTAACGACTGGAGCACTGTCTCCACGACCGACTCGGTGAAATAGTAGTGGCGGTGAAGATGCCGCCTACCCGCGACAAGACGGAAAGACCCCGTGGACCTTTACTGCAGGCTTCCATTGGTCACGAGCATGTGCTGCGTAGCATAGGTGGGAGGCTTTGAAGCGGGCGTTTCGGCGCCCGTGGAGCCATCGGTGAAATACCACCCTGCGCACGTTTGTGATCTCACCCCGATTCCCGTGAAGCCGGGCGGGGGACAGTGGGTGCTGGGTAGTTTGACTGGGGCGGTCTCCTCCAAAAGAGTAACGGAGGAGTGCAAAGGTCGGCTCAGCGCGGATGGAAACCGCGTGGTGCGTACAAAGGCACAAGCCGGCTTTACTGCGAGACCGGCGGGTCGAGCAGTTGCGAAAGCAGGCCTTAGTGATCCTGCGGTCCCGAGTGGAAGGGCCGTAGCTCATCGGATAAAAGGTACCCCGGGGATAACAGGCTGATCGCTCCCGAGCGTCCATAGCGGCGGAGCGGTTTGGCACCTCGATGTCGGCTCATCGCATCCTGGGGCTGTAGGCGGTCCCAAGGGTTGGGCTGTTCGCCCATTAAAGCGGTACGCGAGCTGGGTTCAGACCGGCGTGAGCCAGGTCGGTCCCTATCTGTCGTGGGCGTTGCAGGTTTGAGAGGATCTTTCCCTAGTACGAGAGGACTGGGAAGGACACACCCCTGGTGATCCAGTTGGCGCGCCCGCGCCATCGCTGGGTAGCTACGTGTGGCAGGGATAACCGCTGAAAGCATCTAAGCGGGAAGCCTTCCTCGAGATGAGACCTGCGTGTCCGCCTTGAGCGGACGAGAGACCCCTGGAAGACCACCAGGTTGATCGGCCGCACGTGTAAAGGCTGAGAGGCCCTCAGCGGAGCGGTACGAACGGTCGAGTGCTTGATCACGCCAACCAGGCGTCGTCCCAAAGTCCGGCAATCGCCGAACTCCAGACACGCCAGGTTCAACGCTCAAGACATCAGATTGACACATTCGCCTCAGCATCTACGACGTGAAATGCCTGGCCCCAACCCGCCTGGCTAGCGCGTCGCCGACGATCAATCCAATCCGTACACACACCCGGCGCGGGCGAAAGCCCACGCCGGGGTTTGTCGGTGATCATTGGTCCGGTGTCACACCTGTTCCCATCCCGAACACAGCAGTTAAGCCCGGGCCGCCGATGATACTGCTTCGCGGGAAAGTAGGTCGTCGCCGACTCTCGGCCTTGCAAGGCTCAATACCTTGCAAGGCCGCTTTTATTTTTGCTTTCACCAGAACCTGTCCGACCCACCCGCCTCCAGCCCGTCGTCGCCCGGCGCTTATCTAAGTAAATCAATTAAAACCCGCGCTGGACCTGCCCCGCGCGGGTTCCGGAGCGCGATCGCGCCCGGGCGTAAACTCAGCCGCCTCGCCCGGGCAGGATCATTCCACCCCGTCGAGCCGGATCGTCACAACCAGCCGACGTGTGGAACCCGGCTCGTCCACGACCGCCAGCGCTGTCTCCTGACCCGCAGCGGCGTCGACCACCGACCGGATCGGTCGGCGATCGACCGTCGGCAGTTCGAACGGGCCTCGCGCCTCACCGGCGCCTTTCACCCCGGGCATATTTTCGCCGCCAAGCCCGATCAACCCCTGCATCTCCATCTGGCGCAGCGCGACGCGCGAGATCATCCCCTCGGCTTCGATGCGCGACAGCCCGTCCCCGCGCGCAGCGCCCACGCTGATGACCAGTTCTACGCCCTCGTCCACACGCGCGGTCTGCGGCTCGTAACCGAAGCCGCCGGTCCCGACTATTACGTTCACATCAGACGCGTACGTGTGAGAGGTCACCGACGCGAATTGTGTCGGCGTCCGCCTGCGAACGATCTGACGTATCTCGCGGACCGGCGTCCCCCACGCCGCCGGGTTCACGCGCATACCGGGCGTCGGCGCGGACGCGGCGTCAACCGCGTACACCGCGAGCCGGACGCCCAGGCTCGGCCGGTACGCCTCGTGAACCGCGTCGATCGCCGCGGCGAAGGCACGATGCCCGTCCGGCTCCGCGTTCAGCCCGATCAACCACGGGCCGATCGGGCCGGCATCCAGACCCATCGCTACGGCGAGTTCAAACGCGATCGCCGCGGGGTCCAGCACGACACGCGCTCGCGTCGGGGTCACTTGCATAACACCAGGCGTCGGCGGGAGTGTGCGCTCCGTCGTGCGGGCCGACTCCGGCATCAGATCAGAAACGTTGTAAACACGGAACTCCATCCCTTCCTGCGCCCAGCAGGATCCCGCGAGCATCAGCGCGCCCGCGAGCGGGCCGACGAATCTGCGTACCTTCAGTGTGGATGTCATTATGTTTCCTTTCTTGTGAGTCTGCGCCGATCAGCGCGGGCTGGGTTCATCTCGCCGCGTAGGAGGAAAGCCACGAACGCAGCGCCGGGTTCTTCGCCAGGTCTTCGCGGAGCGCACGGGCGGCGTCGGCGGTGTCCGGGTCGCGGTGAAGTTCTTCCAGCCGCTGGAAAACCACCGGGCGGAGCATCGGCTCCGACGACCAGACGCGGACGATCTCAAGTTGCTTCGCCGCGGGCAGCATCAGAAGCGAATCTCGAGCGAGTTCGGTCGAACGCATGTGCTCACCGATGCGTGTCCACATCTCGCTGTGCGCGACGATCGGGTCGGCTGCGAGCTCCGTGATCGCGGCGTCAACCCGGCCGGCGGCGAGCATCGCTTCGGCCCGGCTGGCGATCAGCAATCCCGGCGCCGCCTCGTTGTGGATCGCGGATTGTTCTAGCGCCGGCGTCTCCGCCCGAGCGGGCGCCGCCCGGGTCGCTCCCGGGATCGAAAGCACCACACTACCGGCTGCGTATGAATGCGAAGATGTTGAATTGTGTTGCTCGACGATCGTTTCGGCGACCATCCCGGGAGTGTCGCTTGCAGTGAATATCACGAACCACATTGTCAATGCGCCCACGATCGCCAGCACGGCGGCCGCAGCAGCAACACGGAACGTCGCAGTGCCCCCACCGCGTCCGTTGCTTTCGGGGTTTATCAGCAACACCGCGCGAGCCGCGTCGTCGGCCCGGCGGAGCGATTCGAGCCTGGCGCGCATCGCCGCGTCGCGCATCAACGCCGACGCCGCATCGCTCGTCTCGGTCGGCGAGTATTCACCGTCGTAATATCGCTGGAGCGCGGCGTCGTCGATGATTCCGTCATTCACGTTCGCCGAGTGCGTCATGTTGATGCCTCTTTCCCGAGCGATTCCATCAGTCGGCGCCGGGCCGCGTGGACGCTCGAACCGGCGGCGCTCTCGGTCGTCCCGAGCGCCGCAGCGATCTCCGCGTAGGACATGCCCTCTATCACTCTCAGCAGGTACGCCGACCGTTGCATCGGCGAGAGACGATCGAGCGCCCGTCTTGCCGCGTGGAGGGTTTCGGAGCGATCAAGGTCGCCTTCGGATTCGTGTTCGGCGTCGGGATCCCGCGTCGCGCGCGAAGCAAGCGCCCATCTCAGGGTCCGCGCCAGCCGCCGACGCGTCGAACGCTCGTTGTCTAGATGCACACGCAGCAGCGTCGTCCGCGCGTACGCGAACTCGAACGGCGATCGGCCCGCGCGCAGACATCTCGCGATCGTCTCCTGCACGAGGTCGTCGCAAGCGCCGGCTCGCCGACCGGATATCGCCCGCGCCAGCCGATGCAGCCGAGCCGACAGTTCGCGCCAGGCGTCGTCCTGATCACGGGCCGGGGTGCGCGGCGTCGGCATCGACAGGCTCATCGCGAGGTCTCCGTAGAAACAGGACGCCGCGACGGCCCGGATGTCAACGGGAATCTCCCGGATGCGCCGTCGCCCGCTCGCGTTCAGCCCGCGACGGCCGGTCTGCGGGCGTCGAGTTCTGCGGACAGGTCCATGAAGAGCCGGAACGTCGCCCGGGCCGCCTCCAGGCACCGCGATTTCTCGTCGCCCGACAGCGGCAGCGTGTCGAGCGATTCCTTGAACGCGGTCCAGCGGCGTCGCTGCTCGGCGCCGTGAGGATCGAGATAGCCCATCGCGACGCCCGCGCCGAGGCCCAGCGACTCGCGGATCCGCTTGGCGACAACTTTATTTCCGTTCGTCGCGCCCTCTTTCACATACAGCACGCCGACGAGCGATACAGGGTCTTTCGTCGCGGCGTCGGTGATGAAGCCGGTGAATCGGCGGGTCGCTTCGAGCGGCGCCGCGTCGCGGTCGGAGCCGAGGTCCGCGAGGTCACGGTCGATTTTCGCGAGCCGGTAGTGATCTTCGCAGAGCAGTTGCGCGACGCGAGGCTCCGCCGACGCGGCAGCGCGGAGCATCGGTTCGAACGCCGCGTGCACGTGCCGAACCTGTTGTAAGAACGCGGCGTACTCCTCCCGCGACAGTTCCCCTTCGACCATCCGCTTCTGGAACGGCCCGGCCTCGGCGATGTCGTGCAGATCCTGCGTCCCCGTGCGCAGCATGAACGCGAAACCTTCGGCGGCCGGCGCGGCGGAGTCGGACGAGTGGGTGGGCTGGTGAGCCATCGGTTGCTTCTCCTTCGATTCAATCGTATCTGAAATGTTCACTCGTAGCGGCGCCGGCTCGCCGATCCGATCGGCGATGCACGCGCCAGCCGAGCACAGCGGCCGGGTGCAGACCACGATCGGACGCCCGCCCGAGTCGCGCGACAGGCCGCCCTCGACGCGGAAGACGGTTTCGAAAATGCGCTGGCAGAGGATCTCCGCGGGCGGGCCGTCGGCGACGATCCCGCCTTCGTGCATCACCAGCGCGCGCGGGAAGAACCGCAGCGCGAGGTCCAGGTCGTGCAGCACGCACACGATCGTCCTGCCCTCGCGGTTGAGATCGACGAGCAGGTGCAGCAGAGACAGCTGGTGCTCGATGTCAAGCCCGGTCAGCGGCTCGTCGAGCAGCAGCGCCCGCGGATCCTGCGCGAGCAGCGTCGCCAGCCGGACGCGCTGCCGCTCCCCTCCCGAGAGTTCAGCGACGCGCCGATCGGCGAGATATTCGATCTCGCAACGTTGCATAGCGCGATCGACAGCGACGGCGTCCGCGTGCGCGTCGCCGCGGAACAGCGTGCGGTGCGCGTGCCGGCCGAGCGCGACGTGATCGCGCACGGTCAGGAGCGCGGGCGCCTCGGCGTTCTGCGTCAGGAGCCCGAGTTTCCGCGCGAGCGAACGCCGGGCTATCGCGCGGATGGTTTCGTCCGCGATGCGGACTTCGCCCGCGGAGGGCCGGAGCACGCCGGCGAGCGTGCGGACGAGCGTGGACTTGCCCGAGCCGTTCGGCCCGACGACGGCGGTCATGGACGCGGTTTCGAGGCGTACGGACACGCCGCGGAGCACGGCCCGGCCGCCGAGTTCGACATGCAGGCCGACCGCTTCGATAGTCATCGCAGCCAGCCCGTTCGAGTCAGTAGATAGATAAAATAAGGGCCTCCGATCAGACCGGTGATCACGCCGACGGGCAGTTCGCTCGGGGCGAGGACGGTCCGCGCCGCGAGATCGGACCACAGCAGCAGCGCCGCGCCGACTACCGCGGAGACGGGTATCACCATCCGGTTCGAGCCGAGGATTAATCTTACAAGATGGGGCACGACCAGCCCGACAAAGCCGACAAGCCCGGCGACGCTTGCGGCGGCGCCCGCGAGGAGCGACGCGGCGGCGAACGCGATAAGCCGGGTTCTTTCGACAGGGACACCCATGGTCGCGGCGGCGTCATCGCCGAGCTCGAGCACGCGGACGCGCGGCGTGATAGCGGCGGCAAGCACGATCCCCGCGATCGAGTAGGGGAGGAGCAGGCGCAGATGCATCCAGCCGCGCCCGTTGAACGAACCGGCTGTCCAGAACATGAGAGCCGGGACGCGGTCGGCGAAGGCTGTTATAAGAACCCCGATGACGGCGCCTAGCATCGCGTTGACCGCGACGCCGGCGAGGACCATGCGGACGGGCGAGGCGCCGCTGCCCGGCCTCCACGAGACGGCGTAGACGAACATCGCCGACGCCATCGCGCCCGCGAACGCGGCGACAGGGAGCATCCCCGCGGCGTTCGGCGCCGCCGCCAGCACGATCGTCGCCGCCATCCCCGCGCCGGCCGTCACTCCGATGATGCCCGGGTCCGCCAGCGGGTTTCGCGTCACGCTCTGGAGGAGCGCGCCCGCGATCGCAAGGTTGCATCCCGCGACGAGCGCGACCAAGGCCCGCGGCAGGCGCGCATCGAGCACAATCCGCCGGAACGTGTCATCACCGGAACCCAGCGCGATCCGCGCGAGTTCGCCGATCGGCACGTGCACCGCGCCCAGCGCGAGCGACAGGATCAGGCCCGATATAAGAACCAGCGTCGCGGCTGTCAGACCCGCGCGCAGCCGGAACGATCGCGCCCGCGCGACGGTCACGCGGCCGGCGGCTCCGACTCCGGCGGGGGCGGCCGTCACTGCACGCTCGTCCGAACCACAGCGACGGCGTCCGCGATCTGCTGGTACGCCCGGCGGACCTCGGAGCCGGGCCTCATCGCGTAGAGATCGTCGCGGAGGAACACAACGCGGCCGTCGCGCACGGCGGAGAGCCTCGCCCAGAGCGGGTCGCGGTCGAGCATCGCGCGGGCCGTCGCGGCGGAGCCGTGGAAGACAATAAATAAGATGTCGGGATCGCGCGCGATGACGGCTTCCATGCTCAGCGGCGCCAGCCCGCGGAAGACACGGTGGGACTCGGCGCGATCGTTGATGAGCCGACCGCCCGCGCGTTCGACGAGATCGCCGAGATAACTCCCCGGCAGAAAGGCGTAGAACGCGTGCGGCGTGCCGAAGATCGCCAGCGCGGAGACCGGCCTCGCGTCGGCGCCCGCGCTCGGTTCGAGCATCGACAGGCCTGCGATCAGCGCGCGCGCGGCGTCGGCGCGGTCTACCAGTTCGCCCAGCGTCGTCAGATGCCGTCGGACATCATCGAGAGAGTCGATGTCCATCTCGATGACGCGGGCGCGCGTCGTGCGCTCGATCTGCGGCGTGAACTGCGCGTAGACGCTCGATGTAATAACGATATCAGGAGCAGCGGCGATGAGCTGCTCGATGTTCGGGCCGGCGGCGTGGTCGATCGCGACGCGTGGGATATTCGCCCACGTCTCCGGCGCCTCGCCGCGAAGGATCGGGACCGCGGCGGGACGGACGCCCAGCGCGATCAGTTGGTCCGCTGCGAACGGGAAGAGCGCGACGATGCGAGGCGCGGCCCGATCGCCCGGGCGCCCGGGCTCTGACGCGATAGAGGCCGGCGGCGGGTCCGTGTCGGTCGCGGTCGTCGCCCAGCCGAGCGTCGCCAGAAGCGCGACCGCTGCGAACAGCGACGCGGCGAGAGTCGCTGCGGCGCGGTTGGAATAGATGATTTTCCGAATATCACGCCCGCCGAGCATGCAGAATCTCCCGTTGGCTCCGCCGGCCCGCTGCGGCGGGGGGTCGGCACTATAGCATCGCTGAGACTGCGTCTCAACAAGCGAGAGGGATGGTCGGAAATCGTCGAGGGTCGGCGTCGTGCCTCAGAGGTCAGGCGAAGAGGTGCGACTTGGTCCGCGGCGAATCCGCGTCGAAGTGGGCGAGCGCCTCCTCGACCGAGCGGAAGACGCGGGTAGCCGTCTCTGTGATGAACGGCGACGGGCTTTTCCGCGGCTTCCAGATGACGTACACGTCCTTGCCGTGCTCGAAGGCGTGCTGGAGTTCGCGTTCGACGCCGCTGGACAGGCCGGGCGCCCCGCCGGGCATTTCCGGGATATAAGAAACGATCATGTCCGACTGGTCGATGAGTTTGAAGTCGCGCATGTAGATCTGCCCGTCGATGTCGCCGGCGATGTCGAGGATCTCGCGCACGGGGACGCGGATCGCGACGCCGTCGGGCGTGCGGGCTTCGACGAAATCACGGCTTTCCTTCGCGGCGACGATCGCGCGCTCGAGCAGCAGTTTCTCGTCCACGTCGCCCGGGTCGAACGCGATGAAGCGTTCGGCGATCGCCGCCCGGAAAGCGTCTATCTCCGCCAGCATTTCGGGCATATCCGCGACGTGGCTCATGGGGAAGGACGGGTAGGCCTTGCGGGCCTCGGGTTCGAGGATCAGTCGGAGGAGTGTGCGGGTGTTCTCTTGCTCGCGGCCGCGGCTGACGATGCAGAACCTCCCCCCCGCCGCCTGGGCCATGAGTTCCGTCGCGAGGATTTCCTCTTCGCGCCAGACCATGCAGTCTTTGAGCGTCGCGTCGATCTCGTGCTCGCGGTGCAGGCGGTGATGGACGATCTCGATGTTGTCGACGAGGCAGACGAAGAGGTCGGCGCCGAGCCGGGTCGTCTGGTCAAAGTCGAACGCGCTGAAAAGCCCGTGACGCCAGCGGAAAGTCGCGTGGGTGTTGATGACGCTGTGCCGTTCGGCGCCGGCCTCGGCGATGACGCGGTTCATCACGCTGCGGCGGAGTGCTTGCAGACGCGAGAGGGGGAGGTTGAGGATCCTGCCGCGCGGGACGTCCGGCGCCTCGGCGTACATCAGCGAGCCGACATGGTGGACCGCGATCGGCTCGCCGAGGTCCGCAGCGGCGCGGGCGACCGCGTCGAGGAACGGCCGTTTGTCCATCCCGACCTGCCCGGTGACGATTACTCTCATAGATTGCAAGGATAGCCCGCGCGGCACGCGCCCCGGAGCAGCCGAGCGTAAAGAAACCGTGAAGGCGGCGCGAACCGACCCGCCGGGGGTCACGCCTTGCCGATCGCGGTCTTCACTTGCGACAGACACCGGTCGATGCGCGCGAGCGTGCGATCGCGCCCGAGGAGCGCGAGAGTCGCGTCGATCGGCGGGCTGACCGTCCCGCCGGTGAGCGCGACACGCAACGGCTGGGCGACCTTGCCAAGGCCGATCGCGCGGGCGCCCGCGTAGGATTCGATCACGTCGTGCAGCGGCTTCGGAGACCAGTCGCCGGCGGCGGCGAGTTCGTCACGCAGAGCCGCGAGGACCGCGGCGCCCTCGCCGTCGTTCTTAATAAGGTTCTTCGACACCGCGGCGTCGTCGAACGCGATCGCGCCGTCGTCCATCAAGAGGAACGCGCAGCCCGCTGCGGCGTCGGCGAAGGTCTTGGACCGCGGACGCATCGCCGTTGCGAGCATCGCGAAGGACTCACTGATGGTTGTCGCGGCGCCGGTCGCGGCGAGGACATCGGGCGCGTGCGAGGCGCACCATTCCCGCCAGCGTGAAGCGAACTCCGCGTCGTCCATCGCGGCGAGCGCGTCGGTGTTGAACGCGAGGAGTTTCTTATAATCGAACCGGGCGCCGGTCTTGCCGATGCGGGACAGGTCGAAGCGTTCGGCGAGGAAGCCCATGTCGAACTTCTCGATGTCCGAACCCGGGGACCAGCCCAAGAGGGCGATGTAGTTGCACACGACCTCCGGGAGGTACCCGGCGTCGCGGAAGTCCTCGGCGTTGATCGGCGGGAGCGTCACCCCGAGAGCCGCGGCGAGGCGGGAGAGCGCGCCGCCCGACATCTGCCGGTTCTTGTCCGCGAGCCAACCGGCGAACTCGTCGGGGTCGGCCGTCCCGGGCGGGGGGGATGTAATATTTTTGTCGCGGCAGGCCTGGCGCACGGCGCGGTCCTTGTCGCGTTTAGACAGTTTGGCGCCGCTTTCGCCGACGATCAGCGGCAGGTGCGCGTACACCGGCGTGCGGTAGCCGAGCGCCCGCTGGAGCATCACGTGCCGGGGTGTATTTGTAAGATGCTCCTGCCCGCGGACCACGTGCGTCACGCCCATCGCCTGATCGTCCGCGACCACGGCGAAGTGGTACGTCGGGAAACCGTCGGCCTTGAAGATGACGAAGTCGTCGACCTCTCCCGGCGCGATGCGGACCATGCCCAGCACTTCGTCGCGCACGACGACCTCTTCCTCCGGCGCGCGGAAGCGGACGACGCAAGGCTCGGACTCAGCACGGCGGAATCGTTCGTCACGCGGGATGCTCAGGGCGGCGCGGTTGTAGCGGAACGCGCGCTTCTCGCGTTTGGCTTCGTCGCGCATCGCTTCGAGCTCCGCGGGGGTCTCGAAGGCGTGGTAGGCGAGGTCTTTTTGTAGGAGTTGCTCGAGCGCGGCTCGGTAGGAATCGAGCCGCTGCGACTGAAAGAACGGCCCGACGGAGCGGGGATCGCGCGACTTGGAAAGATCGTCGGGCGCCGGCCCCTCGTCCCAATCGATCCCGAGCCAGGCGAGGCTGCGCATGATGCCGAAGACGCACTCGTCGCCGGTGTCGCGGGCCTGGTCGGTGTCCTCGATGCGGAGGAGGAAGTGCCCGCCTAGTTTTCGGGCGAGGGCCCAGTTGAAGAGCGCGGTGCGGGCGCCTCCGATGTGGAGGTGTCCGGTCGGGCTTGGCGCGAAGCGTGTGACGACGAGTTGGTCGGCTGCGATCATGGAGGGCGCATCCTAGAGCGTTTCATGCCATTGCGATTTGCGATGGCTGTGCCACCGACATCGGCGGCTCGGGGCCGAAGTCGGTGCTTCGCGCGGCAGATATAGTAACTAACTCCATATCCGTAACGGAGCACCGAGTTCGGAGGACCGAACTCGGTAGCATGTCGCAGTCGCCTCGCGCGAGGCCGGTGGACACTATCACGCAAGACGCGCTAATCGCGCAGGACGGCGTGGACATTCCCGTGGCGTCCGAGTTTGTCGCGTCCCTGGAGGGCGATCAGTTCTATAAGGACGGTCACGCCGACGATCTCGGCTTCGAGTTTCTCGACGAGTTCGCAGCAGGCTTTCATGGTCCCGCCGGTGGCGAGCAGGTCGTCGACCATGAGCACCCGCTGCCCGGGCTGGATCGCGTCCTGATGGATCTCGACGCGATCGGTCCCGTACTCAAGCCCGTACTCGATGCTGTGGATGGCGAGCGGGAGTTTGCCGGGCTTGCGGATCGGGACGAACCCGGCGGAGAGCGCCTGCGCGATCGCGGTCCCGAAGATGAAGCCCCGGCTCTCGGCGCCTACAACGAGATCGACCCGGCGCCCGCGGAAGGGGTTCGCCATGAGTTCGACCGCGAGCGCCAGCCCCGACGGGTTGCCCAATAGCGGGACGATGTCCTTGAAGACGATGCCGGGCTTCGGGAACCCGGGCACGTCGCGGATGAGTGAGCGGAGTTGAGTGAGGGGGTCGGTCATGCCCGAGGCGTCAGATCCCGCCTCCGGATTGGTGGAAGCGTCGGGCGACGGCGGCTTTGGCGCGGGCGCGATCGCGCTCACGCTGGACGTTCGCCATATCCGCGCCGGACTGGGGCTTGCGCGCGGACGCCTCGGCGAGTTCCGCTTCGGACTCCTGAAGCGAGAGTTCCTCAGCAGCGACGGCGCGCTCGGCGAGCAGAGTCAACGCAGAGCCGGTCATCTGAGCGAAGCCGCCTTCTACGAAGAACGAGCGCGACCCGCCCTCGATGAACCGGATCCTGAGTTCGCCCAGCCCGAGTTCGGCGACGAACGGCGCCCGCATCGGGAGCACCCCCGCGGAACCGTCGTGCAGGGGCAGGATCGCCTCCACGGCGTCCTCGGAAAAAACCCGGGCCTGGGGGGTGATCAGCGTGCAATTGAAACTCTGGCTCGCCACGTCGCGTGCTCCGTCGAGGGGTGCTGGATCGGGAGCGGGAGTGTACCGCAGCGGGCGCCCGCGGGCGATCCGCCGGCGATCGGGCCGACCGGGGCCGACCGGGGCCGAGATCGCGGCGAACCGGGCTGGATATGCCGGTCGCCGGGCCGAGGTCCGGTCGCAAATCCCGCTCCGGGGCGGGTTCGGGCCGGATCGGGGCGAGATCAGTACGGGTTCTGTGCGGGTTCAGGAATAGACCGGCCCGCTCGGCTGTTTCAATGAGCGGGGTGGTGGTCACGCCCCGAAAGAAGGTTTCATGGTCCTTGTGTTTTCATCCATGATCGTCGCGGGCATGGCGCTGGTCGCCGGTTACCTGCTCGGGTTCAGCCACGGCGTGCATACCCGCCGGAACTGATATCGCCGACCGCTCGCCTGCCGTAGCGACTATCTCCCGCGCCGACCCGCAGGCGGAACCCCGTCGCGGGCGCCCGCCATCGCACGCCGGAGCAGTTCCTCGACACGCTCGTCGATCACGCGGCCGCGATCGGCTTCGGCGCGGCCGATCCGCTCGCGCGACGCTTCCAGCCCGCGCTCGGCGCGCTCGAGCATCAGCCGTTGCTCGCGCAGCCGGCTGTCGATCTGCGCAGCGACGATCTCGCGGACCTCGGCCCGCGCCCGGCTCGCCGCGTCGGTGTCCGAGGCGACCGTCGCGTCGACGAAACGCCTGCCCGCGATCATCGCGCGCCGATCCAGCGCGTATTGCTCGGCGCGAAGACGGAACACGCCCGGGTCGCGTTCCATCAGGTCCGCCATCTGCCGGACGCTCTCGTCCCCGCGCAGACGCTCGAGTATGCGCTGACGGAACTGCTCGGCCTGTTCCGGGTTTCGCTCGGCTGCGGCGCGCCAGCGCTCGTGCAACTCGGGGTTAAGTTCATGAAAGACGCGCATAAGCCGTTCGGGATCGGGCGCGTCGTCGTCGCGCCGGGCGCCTTCGGCGAGGGCGCCGCGGACCTCATCGAGCGGTGCGCCGGCGTCCAGGCGATCGAGCGCCCCGGCGAGCCGGGCCCGCTGCGTGTCGAGCCGAGAGATCATCCGTTCGATAGTGGCGCGCGCCTGTGCGCGATCATCGGTTGTTGGCCGCGCCCCTTCACGCGCACTTTCGCGTGCGCCGTCGCGCGCTCCCGGCCGTGCGGGCTGCGCGACCGCGATCGCCGCCGCCGTCAGCGCCACTAACAGCGCGATTCTTACCGCTGCGCACATCACAGCACCTCCATAAGATCAGAGAGGTCTGGCGCCGCGGGCCAAGGCTCGGCCAGCGCCGCTTCCAGCGTGCGCAGCGTCTCCAGCGTGTCGCGGATCGTCTCCATCGCGTCGCCGTCGTTCGTCGGCGTGACCGCCCCGCCGAACCAGTCATCGAGTTCCCGCTGAAGCGACGCGAGTTCGACGGCGACTCCCGCCGACCCCGCCCTCCCGGCGCCGGGCTGCGCGAGCGGGTTCACCATGACGAATACGCCGACGCCGACGAGCGCGACCGCCGCCGCGATCGCCATCGGCGCCATGCGCTTCCATCTCGGCGTCGCATGGACGATCACCGCGGACGGTCGGCGCCGGTTTTCGATCCCGGCGAGCACGCGCGACTCGAACCCGCGGTCCGGCGCCGTGCTGAGCGATTGCGCGTGCGCGTCGAGCCGGGCTTCGAGCGCCGCGTCCTCGGGCGATCGCGCCGGGCGGGGGAACTCGGATTCGCTGCGGGTGTCGGTCATGGTCGTCTCTCGGGGTAAGGTTATATCTCTCGCTCAGTCTTTCTGATGTTCGCCTTTGTCGAGGATCGCGCGGAGTTTCCGCAGCGCCCGATGATGCCGCGCCAGCACCGTCCCGAGCGGCTCGCCCAGCGCCGCGGCGATCGCGCGGAACTCAAGCCCGGCGTGATGGCGCAGTTCGATCACCTCGCGGTCCGCGTCGCCGAGCAGCGCCAGCGCCCGGCGCAGCGCTTCGACGCCCGGGCCGGCGTTCGCCGCGCCGTCGTGCGCGCGATCTTCCCCCGTCGCGCGTCGCGAGCCGAACTCGGCGTCGGCCCGGCGGAGCATCGCGTCGCGCCGCTTCGAAGCCCGGCGTTCGTCGCGCAGACGGTTCATCGCCAGGCGGAAGAGCCAGGCTTCGAATCGGCCTTCCTCGCGGTACCTGCCCGCATCGAGATGTTCAGCGATTGTTACGAACACGGACTGCGTGACCTCCTCGGCGATGTGCGCATCCCCGACACGCGCACGGACGAGCGCATAGACCCGGCGTGCGTAGCGATCGACAAGGAGCCGCCAAGCGTCCTGATCGCCCGCCGACGCTCGCGCCACGATCGCCGCAGCGACGTGATCGGGCGCCGGTGGTGGGTCGGCCTCGTGCTCCGCCGTCGCCATCGCCCGCATACTCCCTGACAACGCCCGAGCGGGCGTGGTATTGCCGGCCGATAATCCCCGAGTGGACCGACGCGAAGCCTATCTCCGCCGGGCCTGGCGCCTCGCCGCCCTGCTCACCGGCGACCCCGCCCGGGCCGACGGCGTCCTGCGCCGTTGCCTGACCCGCCGGCCGGACCTCGAGCGATTGTCCCCGGATCGGCTCGATCGGCTCGTCATCCAGGAGACGCGCGCCGCTTCGGGCGCGGGGTTGGCTCGCGTCTCGATGCTCGAACGCATCCGCGCCCGACACCGCGCCGCCGACAACCAGCCCGCCGCCGCCTCTGTTTCATCGGATCCGGCGGGCCGCGATGATGCCGATCCCGGCGCGCCGGCCCGGGTCGCACTCGCCGCGCTCGCCGACCTCCCCGCCCAGCAGCGCGAGGCGTGGATCCTCCGCGCCCTCGACGCCGGGGACGAGATCGACGCCAGCAAAGCCATGGACTGCTCGCGGACCGCGCTCGCCAGGCACCTCGAACACGCCGAGTCCGCGATGCGCGCGGCATTGGGCGATTCTTACGACGCAGCGCTCGCAGCGCTGCGCGCGCGTGCCGAGACGTTCGACCCTTCGCCCGCGGTCGCTGCGGCGCGCGACGCGCGCCGACTTCGGCGGACGATCCGCATCGTCATCACGATCATTGTTATTACGATCGTTGTGATCGCCGCCGCCCTCGCCCTGCCGCGCCTGCCAGGCCCATGAACACCACACCCCAGTGGCACGGGCGTCCCGCCCGTGCGTGCCCAACCCCAGTGGCACGGGCGTCCTGCCCGTGCGAAGCCCAACAAACCCTGCCCCGCACATAACTAACATCCGCCGTCACAGCCCCGCCGGGACCAGCCGGTGCTGCCCCGGCCGATCCGCGCTCGGCTCGACCCGCACGACCGGATCCCCCGGCTCGTGATCCAAAACAAGAACCCAGCCCTTCGCGTGCGCCTCCTCGAGCAGCGCCCGCTTGCGCAGCATGTTCTCATAAGGGAGCATGTCGTACGCCATCTGCGCCGCCGGGCCGGCGTGGTTAGCCGTCGGCATCACATCGCCCGGGAACACCACCGTCCGCCCCGCGTCGTCCTCGAACCGCACCGCCTGCTGCCCCCACGTGTGCCCGGGCATCGGCGAAACAAATAAGCCCGGCAACGCCTCCGCATCGCCATCAACCAGCCGCACGCGGTCGGCGATCGGGTCCAGATGGTCGCGCAGATACGTGCTGTGCATCGTGGACTTGTTCGCCAGCGCGTCGAGCCATTCCTGCTTCTGCGTCACGACCTCCGCGTTCTCGAACACCGGGACCGCGGCTCCGTTCTCATCAAGCCGCGTCAGACCGCCCGCATGATCGAAGTGCAGATGAGTCACGATCACGGTCGAGACGTCGGCGGGGTCGCGCCCGAGTTCGCGTATGGCGTCGGCGACCGTCCTCTGCTCTTGTGCGTAGATCGCCCGGAGTTTGTCCGAGAGTTTGTCGCCGATCCCGGCTTCGACGAGGACGAGCGTCCCGCCGCGCTCGAGCAGCAGGCAGTTCGTCTGGAGCGGGATGCGGTGCTTGTCATCCGGCGTGACGAGCCGCTCCCACAACGGCCGCGGCGTAAGCCCGAACATCGCCCCGCCGTCGAGTCTGAAAGAACCCGCCCGGAGCACCCGCCACGACCAACCACCCGCCCGAGAAGTCATCCCCCGAGCATAGCGGCGGTGGACACCGCCGCGCCACGTCGAAAGAATTCGTTCACTCGGACGAAACCTGCTCGCCGCTGCCGTACACGGTGAGGAACAGTTCGAGATCGACGCTGTCGACTACACCGTCGCCGTTGAGGTCGGCCTTGCCGCCGGGCTTGCCCATCGCGGCGAGCATCAACTGGAGGTCGTACGCGCCGACCACACCATCGCCGTTGAAGTCCGGCCCGGGGCCGACCATCTCCAGCCCGAGTTCGCATATCTCCAGGCACACCATGCAGTCTTCACACGAGCCGCCGCCGCCGCCCGTGCCTTGCGTCACCATGCCCACGATGTACGGCTCGGCGAGCACGACCGGCGTTCCCGCCACGCCCGCCGACTTCAACGCCGATGTCGCGGTGAAACGATATTGAAACCCCGGCTCGAATGCGCCGCTCGTTGCCTCAGTGATGACGACCTCGTTCCCCACGATCGCGCTGCTGAAGGACGCAGCAGCGACCGGCGTCCACGATCCCGTCGGGATCGTCGTCCGCCGATCCACCGTGAACGGCGTCCCGCCGCCGGCGGACACGCCCCCGTCGTCCAGCGGGCCGTAGTACCGCATCCGCACGCTCTCGATCGTCGTGGGGCTGACCGGGATCGAAAGCCCGTTGATCGGCGTGCTCGATTCGTCGTGCAGGCCGAACGGAGCCTTGCCGATGGACCCGCCGCCGAGGCTCGCAGCGGTCGCCGTGTACATCGGGTCCGCCAGCGCCACAGAGCCGACGTTCACGTCCCCTAGCCACTCCCCGCCCGCGTCGTTGTTGTTCACGACGATCTGCCCAGCCAGACCGACCGCTGGAATGTTGATCGACGATGCCGCCGAGAGCGAACCGCCGATGCGGATCTCCGAACCAGCGGCAAGGGGTTGTGACAGTGCGATCGACCCGCGTGCATAGTCACCGTCTACGTTGACAGAGTTCGCGATCGTGCGAGTAGAGATGTTTGCGTCGATGAACGAGCCCGTTGTGATCGCCCCGATTGTTCCATTAGGTGCGTCCACCGCTCCGGTCACTGAGACGAGATTATCGTCGACGATAATCCCGTTTGACAGAGTCAATCCCGCAGTGATGCCGGAGATGTCGCCATCAGAGATAATGTCGGCGATGATGGCTCCGCCCGCTGAGACCGATCCGATGCTTGCGCCATTGGTTGTTTGAATCGTTGTAGGCACAAAAGCGGCTCCGCCCGGCGTCTGAACAAGCCCGATATCGGTAGATATATTAACAGTTTGAATGTCGCCTCCCGCCATGATACTGCCAGCGAATCCACCGTTCAGTGTGCGCAGCAGGCTAAGCCCGCCTGACGAAGTAGAAACTGAACCCACATACCAATTGCCGACAATAATAGATCCAATATCGCCTGTGGCAGTAGATACATCCCCTTGCATGCTCCCGTCGACATTCACCAGGTTTATTCCAGCGGTATTCGCACCTGAAACGTGCGCGATCATATCGCCAGTGACTCGTATGGTTTGAATATTTCCGCCAGCGGACCTGATGAGCGGCGGAGGGTTCCCAACAAATGGCGCGATGAGCGGCGCCTCAATTCGTACCATTGTGTCTGCGAAAGATGTCGAGGTGCTTGTGATATCACCTGCTATGGCCTGCTGAGCCTTGAGCCGGGCTACACGATGCGCTGTAATAGGCCCGATGATGCCTGATACGCTCGCCTGCACACTGACAATCGCGCCTCCATCGCTCACGCCGCCCAGCCAGTGTACGACCGCGGGCGTTCCGGGGTCGGTGAACGGATTGTAATCAATTCCCGGAGTGCCAATGACGAGTTTGATATCGCGATTAACCGCGCCGGTGAATATGATCGTCCCAATAGAATCGACAGCAGGATTGTCGGAATATATTCGCCATGTTCCCGTGTTCGCGTTCGGGATTTGGAACGAAACAGCCGAGCCGGAGCCGTCCGTCACGACCCGTCCAAAGAACGAGAAGGGGGAACCCGGCAGCACGCCTTTGAACTCAACGATGATGTCCGCATTCGTGCTGTGAATTGCCGTGGCGCAGGCGAGGCATACGGCGATGAACTTGGTTGTGATCGTCTTCATCTCGGTGTCTCCTTCGCCGCACGGCGCCGAACGCGCCGATGGCGATCGTGAGCGTACATAAAACACCCGGCGCCGGGACAGCGGCGGCGATGCGCAAGCCGGCGATACGGCCGGCTGGGTCGCCGAAGCCAAAGAACGATATGTCGTCTGGATTCGGCGACAGCAAGCTAAAGCCACCTTGTTGACCTTCCAGAACCAGCAGGTTCCCTACTTCTTCATACCAGCTCGATATCAGCTCCCGGGCCCCGCCTGAGACGTCGAGGAGTCCCCAGGGGCTGGCGGCGTCGGGGAAGGCGCCGACGGTCGGGGTGTCGAGCAGTTCGAAGCGCGCGCCCGCGCTGGTCTGCGCGCCGGGATCGCCGGGCAGGCCCGGGACGGGCGGCTCGTCCGACGAATGTCCGAAGCGCCACCAGCCGCCCTCGCCCTCGCCGAACCTATTGGGGTCGTAGTGGGCAGCCTTCATCCACTCGTCGAGCGACGGGATCCAGAACTTGGCGCCGGGCAGCGGCGTGATGTCGTCTGTGAACCGGCCCGTGGCGGGGTCGAAACCAAAGGTGGAGGTGTCGTACGCGCCCGTCAGAAGCGACGCCGGGTCGCTGCTGCGTCCGTTGTGAAGCCAGTTGGCGAACATCGCCGCCTGCCTCCAGGACATGCCCGCGACCGCGATCCGGGCGGGGTCGGGGAACGCCGTGCTTAGTTCGAACCGAACTCCCGGCCCGGAGAACGTCGTGTCGAACTTTGCCGCCCAACCGATCGGTCTCAGCAGCGTGTCGAACTCCGCCGATTGCGTGGCGAAGGTATTGAAGAACTCGAGCCATTGCCCGGTCGTGACCTCGGTCCTGCTGATGCGGAACACATGATCGACCCGGCCGCGCCCGATTGTCTGCGTCTTCAGTCCCGTCGTGAAGGGATCGTTGAATCTGCCGTCGTACGCCGGGTTGCCGGGGTCGCCGATGGTGACGAAGTCGAAGCCGAAGTCGCCCGCCGGCGCCGCGACAGCCGCCGCGACGATCGCCGCGTGCAACGCGAACGCTGCGAACGTGCCGAGTCTGGGATAGCGATGCTTTTCAATGTTCATGGTGTGCCGCTCCATTGTTCGAGCACGACGATAAGATCTCTGGTGTCAACTCGAAAGTCGTTGTTCAAATCTCCCACGCATTTCGCAATCGAGGAGTGGCCGCAAGGCCCCCACGCGGACAGGAGCATGAGCAAATCGAATCCGTTGACTACGCCGTCGCGGTTGAGGTCGGCCGAGCCGAGTGGTTTTTGGGGTGGTGCAGCGGAAGCAAGGCGCAGCCCCATATCAGCATTCTTCGGAGAGGCGGATCCTAACTCTGAGATCGCATCGAACACCTCGTGGTGCATTGTGTTGGCGCGAGACAGTTTTCGCGTTCTATCCAGCGGCAGCACTATGCTGAAGTAGTCTTCCATCCATTCCTCCTGGCTACCTGAAACATCCAGCAATCCCCAGGGCTTGTTAACCTCCGGATACGAGCCGACAGGCGGCATTGGTGTCCCGGACGGCGCGCCCGCGCTGGTCTGGCCGACGCCGGGCAGGCCCGGGATCAGCGGTTCGTCCGAGCCGTTGGGCTGCGTCCACCAGCCGCCTTTGCCCGGGCCGTTCTTATCAGGATCCCAGTAGGCCGCCTTCGTCCATTCGTCAACGGTCGGAATCCAGAACCTTGCCCCGAGCGTATGGCGGGGTTGATCGGTGAACAAAACGAACGGCCAGACGCTGACCTCGCCGAAGGTGCTGGTGTCGTAAGCGCCGGACTCGAAGGCCTCGCGTTCGGGCGCTTTGCCGTTGTGCAGCCAGTTGCAGAACCGCGCGGCGAAGCGCCAGCCGACGTTGACGGGCAGGTCGTCACCGCCGAGGTTCAGCCGGTACTGAGGCACGCCGTCGGCGCCCGGGCCGATGAACGTGATGACATCGCTCGTGAACCGCGGCGAGGACCGCTGATCGCCGACGTAGGGCGCGTAGGCGAGGACGAACTCGAACCACTGCGTCGCCGTGACCTCGGTGCGCATGATGCGGAACTCATAATCCACACCGCCGCGACCGGCGGCCTCGTCGAAGAACGGGTCGCCCGTGCCCGCCCACGCCGGGTTGCCGGGGTCGCCGATGGTGACGAAGTCGAAGCCGAGGTCGCCCGCCGGCGCCGCGACGGCCGCCGCGACGCCGATAAGCGCCGCCGCGACTGTGACGGGCGAAATAAAGGGGACGCCGAGCGTCCGCCGGGATGTGCGTGTCGCTTGCGAGGCCATCATTCGATCTTACATGCGGGAGCGGCAGCGAGCAGGAACACGAGCGAGCGCGCGAATAGACGCACAGCGCATCGGACGATCAACGCCGATCACGCCATCAATTCGTCGCGCAGCCGCGACGATCTCCGTCGGGAGTCCAGCCGCCGAGCCGGTCGGCGCCGACACCCGCTCCCTCGTGGCGGATGCTGCAAACTCCGCAGCGTCGCCCATGCTGTCGAGAATCTCGACGCCGCGGCTGCTGAAGGTATGCATGCGCACGAACCGCTGCCTAATTCCACTGACTATCAGTTCGATATTGATGGCGCTGGCGGCAACGGAGAAGTCCGCCCCGCCGAGGACGTAATGAACTTGAGGCCGGTGATATCGATGGCGCACGCTGGTAAGCATGCTTTCCCATCATCATGGATCGGGAGTTAATTTATGAGGCGCGTGCGATTTCATATGCGACTCGAGCGCCTGCATGGCGCGTTCACGCAGCGCATTGTGTGTCAGTTCGCTGATCTGCGCGTGGTGCTCCTTCAGCCGTAGCGCCATCTGCTCAATCACGCGTGGCTCGATCTCGTTCCGACCAGCGAGATGCTCCGAAGCGACAATCTGCGACTTGGATTTGTCAATAGCGTATTTCAAATATCGCTCCAATGCGGGTTGATCGGCGTCTCTCCAGATCATAAAGTCGCGCTCGGCCGCCGCTATATCTATATCTGTCATATTCAGTGGTGGGGCTTCGATCGTCTTCTTAGCGCTCCATTGGGTTATGATCTCCACTGGCGGATTAATAACAGGGTCGAACCTGCTGATGCCGAGATATTTGTATCTGTCGTACGTGACCATCGGGCGCCCGCCGAGGACCGTGATCGTGTACTCTCTCAGGTCACGCCGGCCATCACCCTTCCCGCGACGGCTCATCGCATAGTACACACCGGAGCTGCCGTCACCCGGTCCGGATATTATCTCGATTGTCACCGGTAATACCGCCACATCGGCAGGTATTGCCGCGCGCAGCCCGGCGTGACCTGCCCTTGAAATCCTGATCCAGGTTGAGTGAGAGCCTTTGGGGCACAATGTGTCCAAGGAGCTCTCGATGAAGCGGAAGCGTCACGGAACGGGCGAGGTGATTCGCAAGCTGCGCGAGGCGG
>JBDIVU010000003.1:0-332453 GCA_039794205.1 Phycisphaeraceae bacterium | reverse complement strand
CCACACCGACCGACACGCCCAGTTCACCGGAAAAAACAAAAGAACGTGGAAAGTGTTGCCCGGGCGGCCCCCCCCCCAAAAGACGCCCGCCCCCCCCCCCCCCCCCCCCCCGCGCGGAGTTGAAGACGGCGTTTGCCGTCTCGGCGACGCCGTCCGCGAGAACGACTTTCTTGAAAAGCCCGAACCCGAAGATCGTAAGCCCGTTTGTGATGTTGTCGGCGTCGGGCAGGAACGCCTCGCGCCGGGCGAACTGCGGGAGCATCTCCGCGTGATGGACGATCGGCCCGGCGATCAACTGCGGGAAAAATGTGACGAACAGGCAGTAGTCGATGAAGGAATACTCGCGCGTCAGACCGCGGCGGGCGTCGACGAGAAACGCTATCTGCTGGAATGTAAAAAACGAGATCGCCAGCGGGAGAACGATCTTCTCGAGATGCACGGTCAGATCGAGCGCGGCGTTCACTGAGTCAACGAAGAAGTTGGCGTACTTGAAATAACCGAGCAGCGCGAGGTTGACGGCGACGCCGAATATCAGCGTCCCGCGGCGGAAACGGTCCGATTTCCCGTCGGCGGCCAGCACGATCCCCGCGGAATAGTTGAACAGGATCGAGAAGAGGATCAGCAGCACATACGCCGGCGACCACCAGCCGTAGTAATAGAGCGACGCGAGCACGAGGAACGCGATCGCAACCCGCGCGTGGACACGCGCGCAGAGGTAATACCCCGCGATCACGACCGGGAGGAAGAGCAGGATGAAGACGTATGAATTGAACAGCATCGGCGGTCGGCCAGGGCGATCGGTGAGCGTCGCGGTCGTCGTCGGCTGCCGCCGATCGGCGTCGGACGAGTCGAATATACCCGGTGGATCGGCTGTCCCGATCGGCGATTGCGCAAAATGTGTATGGTGTCGATGTTTCACCCGACGGAGGCCGCTGCGATGACACGACGGACGATTCTGGCAATCCTCTCGCTGCTGATTCTTCTTGCGCCGATCTCGTGCGCCAGCCGGCGCCCGCCGACGGGCGAACGGCTCGACAACCTCACGCGCGAGGTCGAGGCGACCGTGTCCCTCTTCAGGTCGAGCGACGCCGGCGTCGCGAGGTTCTTTGAGCGGTCGTACGGCTGGGCGGTCTTCCCGGACGTGGTCAAGGGCGCGGCGGGGATCGGCGGCGCCAACGGGCGCGGGCTGGTCTTCGAGGAAGGACGGGCCGTCGGGTACGCGACCGTCTCGCAGGCCACCATCGGACTCCAACTCGGCGGGCAGGCCTACCGCGAGATCATCTTCTTCCAGACACGCACCGACCTCGAACGGTTCAAGGCGGGCGGGTTCGAGTTCGACGCGCAGGCTTCAGCAGTGGCTGTGCGGGCCGGCGCCAGCGCAGACGCTAACTACGCCCGCGGCGTCGCAGTCTTCACCATGGCCCGCGGCGGACTCATGTACGAAGCGTCCATCGGCGGCCAGCGGTTCACCTACGAGCCGCTGCACGCGGAGTGAGCCGGTAAAATTAATTTGATAATGATCGCTTCGCCGCGCCCGCAGTCGTCAGCCGTCAGCGGTCGCGCGGGGCGAACGGTCGCGTGGCGCGATCGATGGCGTCGAGGTCCGGCCCGCGGGCGGCTTCTGTGCGCTCGGCGGCTTGGCGCTCGGCGGCTTGGCGCTCGGCGGTTCGCTTGAACATCTCGAAAGCCTCACGCGGGTCGCGCACGGGTACCGGCCCCCAGTCGTTGAGAACGCGGAGCAGGTCGCGGCCGTCGATCACGCCGCTGCCGTCGAGATCTGTGTGCGGGTCATCGGAACCGTAGGCGGAGAGCAGGCGGAGGAGGTCGGCGGAATCGACTACGCCGTCCTTGGTGAGATCGGGCGTGACGGGGTCGAGGAAGAAGCCGCGGTCCAGGCCGTTGCTCGGGACCAGATACGCCCTCCCGACAATCTGCCCCGCGTTGTTTATGGATGTGGCGGAGTGCAGCCGGTAATTATCCGGCATGTTGTTCACAAGGGTAGCGAGATCATACATCTCGCCGTCGATCCACAATGCGGCAGTCGCGCTGTTCCCGCCGCCGACGATCACGCCGAAGTCGTTGATGTCCTTTGGTGATTCGCCGGAGCCTGGCGGGTATATCTGCGGGAGTTGCACACACTCGTCGTTCCACCAGAGGTAGCCGAAAAATCCTACGACCTGCCCCGCGTTGTTGATCGCGAAGGGGTCGGCGATGTTATCGCATCCAGTCAGGTATTTGATTTCGCCGTCGATGATAATAAAGAATTTCGGATGCCCGTCGATTTGCACCACCCCGACGATGTCGCCGGAGTCGTTGATGTCCCTTGCCGAGCTGCGGCCATCGGGGATGGCGCTTATGCCTCGGATCGTTCCTCCGTCCCAGATGAAGGCTCGAATGGCCTCCAGCCCGGCGATGCCGCTCAGGAACATGTCTCCTACTACGACGTTGTTGTTATTGATGGCGCGGGGCACAGCGTCATTCACGCCGTCCGGCAACCCGAACGGGATCAGCGTGTTTCCAATCCAGATCACACCCGGCGCGAAGTAGCGTTCCTGGGTGGGCAGGTCGGCGCCGGCGTCAAAGATTACGTCCCCGGTGACGACGCCTGAGTCGTTGATGTCTACGCCCCGGCTGTAAAAATGCGGGATCGAGGGGTCGATCGGGACCAGTTCGATCGGCGCCCCCGGCGCGATTCTGAACGTGCCCCCGGCGGGCAGACCCGGGCTGAGCCAGGCCTCCCCGGTTGCGACCCCGGCGTTGTTCAGCCCGCCCATGTTGACAACTTGCGGCATGCCGGGAATTCCGTCGATTCGAGTCAGCACATATCGGGGCGGTTCGGAGTGCGCGATCTGAACATTCCACATCAACACGCCGGACGCAGCCGCGCGCAGCGCCAACCGCGTGCGGGAGTGTCGCGGATACGAACGATCTTTGATTCTCGATGAAGTGCATGGACGCTGCATTATCAGGCATCCTCCTCAGCGCGTACGATACGGGCGGATCTTAGTATAAGATTCGCATGCACCGCTCATCGGGATATTCTCACGCTCGTCTTGAAGAATTAATCCAGGCGAGAGGCCCGGGCTTCATCCCAGTTCCGGGAACAGGCCTTGGACGACTTTGACCAGTTCTTTGACGTGCTCGACGGAGACCTCGAAGAGTTTCTTTTCTTCGTTATTGAGGTCGATTTCGAGGACTTTTTCCATCCCCCCGGAGCCGAGCAGGCACGGGACGCCGACGAAGTAGCCGCCCACACCGAACTCCTTGTCGCAGTACGCCGCGGCGGGGACGATGCGCTTCTTGTCTTTGATTATCGCCTCGGCCATCTGGATCGTGGCGCTGGCGGGCGCGTAGTACGCGCTCGTGCCCATGAGTTTGACGATCTCACCGCCGCCGACCTTCGCGCGCTCGACGCACGCGGCGATCGTCGCCTCGGGAAGCAGTTGCGAGACTGGTATGCCGTGGACGCTGGTGTAACGAGGCAGCGGCGCCATGTCGTCGCCGTGACCGCCGAGGAGCAGCGCCGACACGTCCTCAATCGAGCAGCCCAGTTCCATCGCGATGAACGCGCGGAACCGGGCGACATCGAGCACGCCCGCCTGTCCGAGGATGCGGTTCGTGGGGAAGCCGGACGCCTTCCACGCGGTGTAGACCATCGCGTCGAGCGGGTTCGAAACGACGATCATCACGGACTCGGACGCGAATTCTGCGACTTTCTCCGCGACGCTCTTGACAATCTTGACATTGGTCTGGATGAGGTCGTCGCGGCTCATGCCGGGCTTGCGCGGTATGCCGGCGGTGACGATCACGATGTCAGACCCGGCGACATCCTTATAATCGCTGGTCCCGATGATGTTCGCGTCGAAGCGTTCGATCGGCCCGCAGCAGGCGAGGTCGAGCGCCTTGCCCTTGGCGACGCCTTCTTTATCGGGGATGTCCACCAGGACGATGTCCCCGAGTTCCCTGGCGGCGGCCCAGTGTGCGCAGGTCGCCCCGACATTCCCCGCTCCGATGACGCTGATCTTCGCGCGACGCATGATCCGTCTCCTCCGTGAAATCTGGTCATTCCGCGCAAGACAGCACCTCGCTGCTCACACGGATCAACGTCCACGATAGCGAGCGCTCGCGCCACTGTCACGAACACGCGATGATCTCAGAAATCCCGCCCGTCCAGGCCCATCGGCGTATCGTGATACCGCCTCGGCGCCACGCCGAAGAGCCGATTCTGTACAGGGTCGGCGGCATCAGCATCGCGCCGGGCTGACGCGGCGCCGTCTGCAAATAACACCGGGCGCATCAAGGCGGAGCCAGTGCGTCCACCCAGGTACGCCCGCTCCGCATCGAACATCACAACTTTTGACGACGGGAACGCTACGTCTGCCGGCTGAGTCGGACCGATGTCGGTTGCCTCGTCTACGCTCCCGACTTCGCTCCACACTCGCGGGCGTGCGACAAACGAGTTGCTGTAGCGATACGACGGCGGCGCCGTGCGGAGAAAGCCGCGATCATCCCGTGGCTCAAACCACGGTGCTCCGGGTTCGCGGTCCGAGCCGGGGGACACCCACGTCGCGTAATGCTCACGCCACGGAGCAACGTTGTGCATTCCGCGGAGGCCGACCCAGTACTGATCAAGTTGAAAGACAGGGGAAAAAACTAGATTAATGACCGGGTTTTCGTCGGGCGGGCTGAGGAAAATTTCCTCAGTGATCACGCCCGGTCCGTCCATCCCTCTCCGCTCCGGGTAGAACGGGTAATCCCCGTGGACGATCGTATAGATCGAGAATGTCTGCCCGATCCCGCGGAGATTGGCCAACGATTGCACCTGCCCCGCCAAGGCCCGTGTCTGATGCATTGCCGGCAGCGCGATCCCGAGGAGCAGGCCGATGACGCCGATCGCGACGAGCGTCTAGAGGAGGGTGACGCCGCGGCGTTTTTTTTGTGCGCGAGACGATGCGCGCTCTGTCAGAACACGAACATGACAAACTTCCCGCCCTGATCCGTGTAGAACTGCATTTTGTACGGAACCCACGTCGCACGCTCCTCTGACCAGAAGTATGAGAATCCGACATTCATGGGTTTGTCTGTCCCCGTGTCCACGAGCATTTTCATCGGCAGGAGAACCTCATACACATCCAGCCGCGCCGACTCTACATCCTCAGGCGTTCCGTATTCTCCACGGTACAGCGCCTGCCCCCAGATGCCCGGCCTGGGGCCATGGTCGATCGCTTCCCCGGCGATCATCAACGGTCGGACACGCAGCGACTCGAGCGAAAGCGGAGCCAGTCGGAACGCGCTGGCTTGCGCGACGAAGCGCTCGCGGGGGAAAAAGCCTGGCTCATCTCCGACACCCGTGGTTTTATCCGGCGAGCCGCCGAGCTCCACAACCTGCCCGATCCATCCATCGTAATCACCCGCGAGAATGATACGGAAATGACGCCTGAACCGTTCGAGCAATGCTTCTAGGCGATCATCTTCCAAGCGGTGGTCGGTCGGCAGAGAATCGTGCTGTTTACGCGCCAGCGACGCCGCGTCCGCGACGATCGAGTCCAGCCGAGTTTCGGTAGGAGTGACTTCGAATCGCATTTCTGCCGCGGGAACGTACCATTGTGTCCACTCCGGCCGCGTCGCCGCTTCGTCGGCACTATTACCCGCACGCGGCGCAGCGGTTGACGCCGAGACGGGCGGCGACGAGGTCTGCGGCAGGCTCCGCGTGAGCGCGCGGAATGCGAACGCCACGCCTATGAACATGAACGCGCCAGCCAGCACATATCGCGGCCGCAATAATTGCGAGGCCATGCGGTCATTTCCTTCAACGTTATGGGGTCAACGTCGCCATCATAGGCAGGCGCCACAACCGCCGCAGCCGGTTGTCTTTACGATACCCGTGCTGTCCAGTTCGACACGGCAAGCGCACACCGCATCGCTATTCTGGCAGTTCTCCACGACAATTTCCGGCTCACCTTTTCCATCAACATTCACCGAGCACCCACCGGCGGTTGCTGATACCCTGCACACAGCCGACGCTGCGGCCGTGAAGCCGACGATTGTCGCCATCATGCCGGCCCATTGCAGGCTTCTTGTAACGCTCGTCTTCCTGGATCGCATCGTCCGCATCGTTGATCTCCTTGTTTTTTCTGATCGCTACCTACGTACACCGGAACCGACTGATTATCCGCAGCGCACGCCGCCACAGATCCAGACACGGGCCGCGCGGCCCAACGTCGTACACCCATCTCTACGCCGAGCATTGCGAGCAGGAGGGCATTCCTCAGGATCGCCTCGCTGCGCGCGTCGCCCGGAAGCAGCCATGTCTCTTTCAGACCACAACCGCACGGGATTCCTGCTCCCTCCGCGACCAGCAGGCGAAGCCACGCCGTGAACAACACCAATAGAGATGCCGCCATAATTCGGCCGATACGCCCCCACACTCCCGTGACGAGTGACGTGGCCACCAGAATCTCGATCGCTACCAGCGCATACACCGCCGTCTTCAACGTGTTCAGAGATGCCCCTGTATCCGCAAATGCGTACGCGAGTGCGTCAAGGGTTTCCTGCGGCGATGCGGATTTCTTGAATCCGGCTATATAGAAGACGGAGCCCACCGCAATACCTACAAATCCGGAAGTCACCCGCTGGACCACGACTCGGCGCGACACCCGTTCAGGCAGGATGGCATTACCGAGTGCAGTGGGCATTCGTGTCCCTCTCAGTCTTACCTTGTGGGCTAGTATCTCCCCCCCCTCCATGTCAACCCCTTCCTTGATATTTTTCAGGACATGCAGAAACGCATCTCAACACGGCTTTCCGGCTTCGGAACGACGATCTTCGCCGAGATTTCCCGGCTCGCGGCCGAGCGCGGCGCCGTGAACCTCGGGCAGGGGTTCCCGGATTTCGACGGGCCGGCGCACGTCAAGGCAGCCGCGATCGAAGCGATCAACGCCGGGCGGAATCAGTACGCGCCGATGACGGGCGTCGCTGAACTCCGCCGGGCGATCGCCGATTCGTGGGCGCGCGACCACGGCGGTTTTCCCGTGCCGATCGACCAGGACGCGCACGTCACCGTCACCGCGGGGGCGACTGAGGCGATCGCAGCGGCGCTGCTGGGTCTGGTCAACCCGGGCGACGAAGTTGTGTTGTTCGAGCCATATTATGATTCGTACCGGGCGTGTGTATCGCTGGCGGGGGCGACGCCGCGGTTCGTGACGCTGCGGGCGCCGGGGTTCGAGTTTGACGAGGCGGAGTTGCGGGCGGTGTACTCGGCGCGCACGCGCATGGTGATCGTGAACACGCCTCACAACCCGACGGGGCGTGTGTTCACACGCGACGAACTTGCGTTGATAGCCCGGTTGTGCGTCGAGCACGACGTTATTGCGCTCGCCGACGAGGTGTACGAGCATCTGGTTTTCGAGGGCGAACACGTCAGGCTCGCGTCGCTGCCCGGGATGTGGGAGCGGACGGTGACGGTGTCGAGCCTGGGCAAGACATTCAGCCTGACGGGGTGGAAGATCGGTTGGGCGGTTGCGCCGGCGCCGTTGTCGACCGGGTTGCGGGCGGCGCATCAGTTCCTTACATACGCGGTCAACACGCCTGGTCAGCACGCGGCGGCCGCGGCGCTCGCGTCGCCGACGGACTATTATGAAAAGTTGATCGAGGATTACCGCGATCGCCGGGAGTTCCTTTGCGAGGCGCTCGCGGACCTTGGTTTCGGAGTGCGGGCGCCGGAGGGGGCGTACTTCGTCCTCGCGGATCACTCGGCGTTCGGCTGCGCAGATGATGTAACGTTCTGCCGACGGCTGATCGACGAGGCCGGCGTGGCGGCGATCCCGCCGACGGCGTTTTATGAAAATAAGCATGAAGGCGAGATGCTGGTCAGATTCGCGTTCTGCAAGACTCGTGCGACATTGGAGGAGGCCGTGCGGCGGATGCGGGCGTCGGCGTTCCTCGGGCGGGCGTGATGGTTGTGTGGTGATATGGATGCTGTTCACGGGCAGGCAGGGACGCCTGCCCCACGTAATCAGTAGTGAACGGCTATATTTTCCGGCATGAACACCAAACCCAACACACCGCTCGTCGGCGTTCTCATGGGGTCCAACTCCGACTGGCCGACGATGAAGAAGACGGTCGAGACGCTGGACTCACTCGGCGTGCCCAGTGTTGCGAAGGTCATGAGCGCGCACCGCTCGCCCGCTGCGGTGGTCGAGTTCTGCGAGCGCGCCGAGTCGCGCGGGATCAAGATCGTCATCGCGGCGGCGGGGGGCGCGGCACATCTCGCCGGGGTCTGCGCCGCTCACACGCACCTGCCCGTGCTCGGCGTGCCGGTTAAAGGCTGGTCGCTGGACGGGCTGGATTCGCTGCTCTCGACGGCGCAGATGCCCAAGGGGATCCCGGTCGCGACGTACGCGATCGGGTCCGCGGGCGCGATCAACGCGGCGCTCTCGGCGGTGTCGATGCTGGCGCTGTCCGACGCGGCGCTGCGTGATCGGCTGATCGCGTTCCGCGAGAAGCAGACGCGCGAAGCCGTGATGGATCCGCACGACTGATCGCAGAGTGAACCGCGCTGCGTTACTCCACACGCTCTAGCCGCGCGTAGCGCAGCACGAGTGTTTTCACGCCCACACCTTTGAAGTCGATGCGCGCCCTCGCATCGCTCGACGCGGTGAGTACGGCGGTGACGCGGCCGACGCCGAACTGCGGGTGCCGGACCACGCTGCCGATAGGCGGGAGGTCGGTCGCGTCGCTGCGGGCGCGCGTAGAGCGGGCACGCTCGATCAGCGCGTCCGGGTCTTCGTGCGGCCGATCGGCGGATTCGTCGAAATCGCGCGAATCCCCGGCGTTTTCCCAGTCGTCGGCGAGGTTGAGGAATTGCACACCGGCGTCTTCGACCTCGTGGAGGAACTGGCTCGGGATGGTGCGTTCGGACACGCCCCGGGACGTGCGGCGGCGCGCGGATGTAAGAAGCAGATGCCGCTCGGCGCGGGTCATGCCGACGAAGCACAGTCGGCGTTCTTCTTCGAGGTCAGCCTCGGATTCGCGGGCCCGGGAGTGGGGGAGCAGCCCGTCTTCGAGGCCGATGATTGCAACGGCGGGGAACTCCAGACCTTTCGCGGCGTGCAGGGTCATCAGTGTGACGGCGCCGGACGAGGGGTCGATCGTGTCCGCGTCGGCGACGAGAGCGACGGATTCGAGGTAGGCGCGAAGCATCGCCAGCAGCGGGGGGGTGTTCTCGGCCTGCGGTTCGAGCGCGGCGTCGTCGGCGGGCTCGTATTCGAGTTCGAAGTCGTGCGCGCTGGATATAAGTTCGCCGAGGTTGGCGGCGCGGCCCTCGCCGACTGCTTCCGCGGCGTCGTCGCGTTTGCGATGGTGGGCGTCGAGGCCGGATTCCTTGATTACCCGCTCGACGAGTTCGGAGAGCGATCCCGCGGTGTCCGAACCCATGAACGCGCCGTGGCCGGTCCAGGTTTCGATCAGATTGATGAATCGTGCGATGGCTGGGGCGGCGCGTTGCGAGATTCCTTCGACGCCGCCCGCCGCGGCGTGCGCGAGCGCGTCGATCAACGGCAGATCGTGCGTCGCGGCGAAGGTCTCGGCGGCTTTGAGCGAAGCCGCGCCGACGCCGCGCGCGGGTTTATTAACTATTCTCCGGAGCGACACATCGTCGCGCTGGTTGGCGACGACGCGGAGGTAGGCGAGGGCGTCCTTGACTTCTTCGCGTTCGTAGAACGCCGTGCCGCGCGCGATTATGTACGGGACGCCGGCGACGCGGAGGGCGTCCTCCATGACGCGCGACAGGGCGTTCGTGCGGTAGAGGACGGCCATATCCTTCCACGCGAGATCGCGTTCGAGGGCGTGCTCGCGGAGCCAGGCGACGACGCGGTCGGCTTCGTGGCGTTCGTCGCGGCAGTGGATCGCGAGGACGGGGTCGCCGCCGGGCTCGGTGGTGAAGAGGTCTTTATGTTTGCGGCGTTTATTGCGTCGGATGAGCGTGTCGGCGGCGGCGAGGATCGGGGCGGTCGAGCGGAAGTTCTGACCGAGCGTGATGACGCGGGCGCCGGGGTATTGCTGCTCGAAGTCGAGGATGTTTGAGATGTCGGCGCCGCGCCAGCCGTAGATTGATTGGTCGGGATCGCCGACGACGCAGATGTTGGGGCCAAGAGTGGCACGGGCGTCTCGCCCGTGCGCGCCGATCAGCAGCGACGCCAGCACGAACTGCGCCTTGTTCGTGTCCTGATATTCGTCGATCATAAGATGCGACCAGCGCGCCCGAACTTCCTCGCGGGCCTCGGCGTGCTCGGTCAGGGCGCGGACGGTCAGCAGCAGCAGGTCGTCGAAGTCCACCGCGTTGGCCCGTCGGAGGGCAGATTCGTACTTCTCGAACAGTTTCGCGATCTGCCGCGTGTAGAAATCGCCGGACTCGGCGGCGAAGACCTTGGCGGACTTGAGTTCGTTCTTCGCGTTGCTGACGGCGCCGAGCACGGACCGCGGCTGCCAGTTGCTCGTGGACAGACCGAGATCGGTTATGACCTGTTTCATAAGAGCGCGCTGGTCGCCGGCGTCGTAGATCGTGTAGGAGCCTGTCAGGCCGGGGATATTAAGAAGATCGGCGTAGCGGCGGAGCAGGCGGGCGCAGAGCGAATGGAAGGTCGTGACGGTCAGCCCGCGCGTCGCTGCGGACGAGCCGAGCATGGACTCGACGCGGCCTCGCATCTCCGCGGCGGCTTTGTTGGTGAACGTGAGGGCGAGGATTTTCCAGGGCGCCACCCCGTCGCGGACGAGCCGGGCGATCCGCCGGGTGATCACGCGCGTCTTGCCCGAACCCGCGGCGGCGAGCACGAGTGCCGGTCCGTCGCTGTGGAGCACGGCCTGCCGTTGCGGCTCGGTGAGGTCGGCGAGGAGAGGGTCGTCGCTCCCCGGGCGGCTTGCGTTTGGGTATTGTTCGGGTATCATGGATGAGTCGGACGCGAGTGTCGGCCACCGCTGGTGGAGAGAGGTTAGCAAGGCGGACGCCCGCCGGGCTGTCGAGACGCGAGGGCGCTATCCGGGCGCGATCGACGATCGTCAACAGTCATTTATTGACAGCCCGCCAACACGCCTTTGACAGACATCTGGTGCATTTGACAGAGATGGACGGCTCATGCACCCCATATCTTGTGGATCGGACGGCATGTCGCGGCAGCGGATATTCTGCAAACCCGAGCGGGGACAGCGGTTGCGCGATTTCAACACCGGATCGCCCGGTTTTCCACAGCATTTTGGGCAAATTCCTGTTGCGACCACGACTGATAGTGGTATCCTGCTCTGTGCCGCCCACTCGGGCAGGCCTGCTCCGTTCGGCGGGTCGAACGGGGCGTTGGGGCGGGGAAGCAACGGGGTGTCGGATCCATTCGGGTCGGCCCCCGGGCCGGCTCGAACGGCCTACCCCGCTGAGAATTCGATCGAAAGGCGCCCCCGTGGTGGCGGGGGCGGGACACGGGCCATGGCAGTCCTCAGCGACAACGAAATCCGCGAACGCATACGCATCGAGCCGTTCGCCGCCGGCGAACGCAGACCCGGCAAGGTCTCCTACGGCCTCTCCTCCTACGGCTACGACGTCCGCGTCGGCTCACGATTCAAAATCTTCACGCCCACCAACTCCACCGGCGGCGTGACCGTCGTCGATCCCAAAGCCTTCTCCAACGACCTCTTCGTCGAAGTGGACACCACCAGGACCGGCGCCGACCACGTCGTCATCCCGCCGAACTCCTTCGCTCTCGCCGAGACCGTCGAACGCTTCGACATCCCGCGCGACATCCTCGTCATCTGCGTCGGCAAGAGCACCTACGCCCGTTGCGGCCTGATCGTCAACGTCACGCCCCTCGAACCCGAATGGCGCGGCGTGATCACGCTCGAAATCTCCAACACCACGCCGCTGCCCGCGAAGGTCTACGCCAACGAGGGCCTTGCCCAACTGATCTTCCTGACGGGCAGCAAGCCGTGCGCCGTGTCCTACGCCGACAAGCACGGCAAGTACCAGGACCAGGACGGACTGACACTGCCGAGGGTCGATTGAAGCGGAAGGCATCGGGCGCCAGGCACTGGGCACTGGTGGGGAACACTGATGGCCGGCGAGATTCAGTCATACAAGGATCTGCTTGTTTGGCAGAGAGCCTTCGATCTCGGGATCGCCATCTACAAGGCGACGACCGGCTTCCCCGACACCGAGCGATTCGGCCTGGTCGTGCAACTCCGGCGCTCGGGCGTGCGGATCGCCAGCGACATCGCCGAGGGGTACGGGCGGCAGAACACACTCGATTACATCCGGCTTCTGCGCATGGCGCGGGGGTCGTTGTACGAACTACAGACGCAACTTCTCTTCGCAGAGCGGCTGGGCTATCTCCCCGGCGAGCGTTCGGAAGAACTGATCGGACAGTCGGACGAGTGCGGCCGGATGCTCGCCGGGCTTATCCGCAGCCTCGAACAAAGACGGTAGGACATACAAGAACCAATCACTAGTGCCCACTGCCTAGTGCCTGATGCCTGACGGGAGCACCATGAAGATCACACGCAGATTCACGACCGCCGGGGTTGATCCGTTCGACACGGTTTCGTGGGTGAAGAGGACGAGTCGGATCGCCAACCCGGACGGGTCGGTGGTGTTCGAGATGACGGACGCCGAGGTTCCGGAGTCGTGGAGCCAGTTGGCGACGGACATCATGGTGAGCAAGTACTTCCGCAAGGCGGGGGTGCCGCGGGGATCAGTTTCAGATGCTGGTGGGACGCCCCTCACCCCCAGCCCCTCTCCCGGGGGGAGAGGGGGGCCTGAGACCGGCCCGGAAAAGTCAGCGAAGCAGGTGATCCATCGGCTCGCCGGGTGCTGGCGTCACTGGGGCGAGTCGCACGGCTACTTCGACACCGCCGACGACGCCCAGGCGTTCGAGGACGAGATCAAGTACATGCTCGTCCACCAGATGTCGGCGCCGAACAGCCCGCAGTGGTTCAACACCGGCCTGAACTGGGCGTACGGCATATCCGGGCCCGCGCAGGGGCACTTCATCGCCGATCACAAGACCGGCGCCGTGCGCCTCGCCGACGACGCCTACACGCATCCCCAGCCGCACGCGTGTTTCATTCAGAGCATCACCGACGACCTCGTCAACCCCGGCGGGATCATGGACCTGTGGGTGCGCGAGGCGCGGCTCTTCAAGTACGGCTCGGGCACCGGAACTAACTTTTCATCCCTCCGCGCCGAGGACGAGCCGTTGTCCGGCGGCGGCAAGTCGTCGGGGCTGATGTCGTGGCTGAAGATCGGCGACCGCGCCGCGGGGGCGATCAAGTCCGGCGGGACCACACGCCGAGCCGCGAAGATGGTCTGCCTTGATCTTGATCACCCCGACATCGAGAAGTTCGTCAACTGGAAGGTCCGCGAGGAGATCAAGGTCGCGGCGATGGTCGAGGGGCTGAAGGTTCTCCCGGAGGATCAGCGCGAGACCGCCGATCGGCTCGGGCTGAAACTGGATTACGACTTCAACGGCGAGGCGTACCAGACCGTCAGCGGGCAGAACTCGAACAACTCGGTCCGGATCCCGGATACGTTCTTCGAGGCGCTCGACGCCGACAGCGACTGGCGGCTGACGTCGCGCATCGGCGATGAAGTTAAGAAGACGATCCGGGCGCGTGATCTGTGGGAGCAGATCGCCTACGCCGCGTGGCGCTGCGCGGACCCCGGCGTGCAGTACGACACCACCATCAACGCCTGGCACACTTGCCCGGCGAGCGGGCGCATCAACGCTTCCAATCCCTGTTCGGAGTACATGTTCCTCGACAACACGGCGTGCAACCTCGCGTCCATCAACCTGCTGAAGTTTTACAACCAGCAGGAGCGATCGTTCGACGTGCATGCGTTCGAGCACGCGGTCGATCTGTGGACCGTGGTGCTCGAGATCAGCGTGCTGATGGCGGCGTTCCCGAGCGAGGAGATCGCCCGGCTGTCGTGGGAGTTCCGCACGCTTGGCCTCGGGTACGCGAACCTCGGCGCCGTGCTGATGCGCGCGGGGATCGCGTACGACAGCCCGGAGGCGCGCGCGTTCGCCGGCGCCGTCAGCGCGGTGATGACCGGGCGGTCGTACCGGCAGTCGGCGTTGATGGCGGCGGAACTGGGCCCCTTCGCGGGCTTCGAGAAGAACCGCGATCACATGCTCCGCGTGATCCGCAACCACCGCCGGGCGGCGCGGGGCGTGTCCCGGCACGCGACCGGCGCCGAGGCTTATGAATCGCTCCCGATCCCGCCCGTCCCGATCGATCACTCGGTCGTGCGTTCTGGACGGATGACGATCGCCAACGCCGCGCGCGTTCTGGATCGCGCCGTCGCCGCGTGGGACGAGGCGCTCGAGATGGGCGTCAGGCACGGGTACCGCAACGCGCAGGTGACCGTCATCGCGCCGACCGGCACGATCGGCCTGCTGATGGACTGCGACACGACGGGCGTCGAGCCGGACTTCGCGCTTGTTAAGTTCAAGAAACTCGCGGGCGGGGGGTACTTCAAGATCGCCAACGCGTCGCTGCGGCCCGCGCTCGAAGCGCTCGGCTACCGCGAGGACGAGGTCCGCGGGATTCTTACATACGTGCTGGGCACGCTCAAACTCGACGCGGCGATGCCCGGCGCCGACGGCGCGACCGGCGGCGCGACCGGCACGTTCGCCGACTTCCTCCTCGCCAAGGGCCTCCGCCGGGACGACCTCGCGCGCGTCGAGGAAGCCCTCCCCGGCGTGTTCGAGCTCGGCTTCGCGTTCAACGCGTGGTCGCTCGGGGACGAAGCGCTCGGCCGGCTAGGCGTGGACGCCGGCCGCGCCCGCGGCGATTCAAAGTTCGACCTCCTGCGCGAGATCGGCCTGACGCGGGCTCAGATCGACGCGATCAGCGAGACTATCTGCGGCACGCAGACCGTCGAGGGCGCGCCCGCCCTCAAAGCCGAGCACCTCTCGGTTTTTGATTGCGCCAACACCTGCGGCAAGAAAGGAAAACGTTTCATCGCGGTCGACGGGCACATCCGGATGATGGCTGCGGCCCAGCCGTTCATCAGCGGCGCGATCAGCAAGACGATCAACCTGCCGAACTCGGCGGACGTTGAGGACATCAAGTCGGCGTACCGGATGAGTTGGGAACTCGGCCTCAAGGCGAACGCGCTGTATCGCGATGGGAGCAAGTTGAGCCAGCCGCTCTCTTCAAAAAGTGACCGCGAGGACGACGCCGGGCGGGGCGATGAAACCGGGCGAGGACTGGATGAGTCCGAAGTGCTCGTGCTGAAGGAGCAGGCCGTCGAAGCCGAGCAGCGGCTTGCGGATCTCAACGCGCAGATCGCCGAGGCCGAGGCGAGGCTCGTAGAACTCGAAGCCTCGCGCGAAGCCGCGGCCGGCGGCGCCAGAGGCGAGGACGTGCGCATCGTTCACCAGCCGATGCGGCGCCGACTGCCCGACACGCGCCGATCCATCACGCACAAGTTCAACGTCGCCGGGCACGAGGGGTACCTCACCGTCGGGCTTTACGACGACGGGCGCCCGGGCGAGATGTTCATAACAATGGCTAAGGAAGGCTCGACCATCGGCGGGATCATGGACTCGCTCGGGACGGCCGTCAGCGTCGCGCTGCAATACGGCGTGCCCATCGAGAGCCTCGTCAATAAGTTCACCCACCAGCGCTTCGAACCCGCCGGGATGACCAGCAACCGCGAGATCCCCTTCGCCAAGAGCCTCGTGGATTACATCTTCCGCTGGCTCGGGATCCAGTTCGTCGAGGGATACCGCGAGGCGAACTCTCCCAAGCGGCAGGGCGACGGCGCCGGCGGCGCGGTGGTTAAGAAAGCCAACGGCGCGGGCAACGGCAACGGCGGCAACGGCGCCGGCGAGCACGCGAAAAACTCCGGCTTCTCGCCCATCATCGTCGAGGAATCCACGCGCGAGGCGCACGTCGTCGAGTCGCGCAAGCGCGCCGTCGTGACCGGCGGCGGTCGGCTCGAAGCCGTGCTCTCCGACGCCATGCGCGATTGCCAGGGCGACGCGCCCGCGTGCGAAGTCTGCGGCACTATCACCGTCCGCAACGGGACCTGCTACCGATGCCTGAACTGCGGGCACAGCATGGGCTGTTCCTGATCCGATCGAGTTGTCCGATCGCCGATCGAACGGGGCCGACGGCGAACGGCGTGACACACACGCTCCTCAAGACCGGGCGCGGCGGCTCCGAGCCTCGCCCGCACACACCGGAGGCGAACACGAGCGGGGCAACGCGGGGCGGACGTTGGGGCGACACAGCATGCACGCTGTGCAGCGTTCGGCGGCTCGGCACGGATCGCGCGCACGATGCAGGCACGCACGGACGCCCCGCTCGCTCGTCTCCGAATCGACCACGCCGGCGGGCGCTGAACCGCACGCCGGAACATCGCGGCCCACCGAGAGGGCGCCCGCGCGGCGCGACGCCGATCGCGGCTGACGCCCTCACCACCGACCCCCGAGCGACCACCAGCCCACTCCCGCTCGGGGGTTTTTTTGACTTCGCGCTGCAAGCCGGCCTCGACGCCTGACCTGAGCGGAGCGAAGGTCAGGGTTTCTGTATGAATGACGGGCGAGACGCCCGTCCCGCCACTGCTTCCGCGAGCGGATGCATGCGGAACCAAGGCGCCCGCCGCATACACTGCCCGAGCACAAGACCCGATCGGAGAACCGACATGGCCGCGACCGAATCCACGATGCTCCCGCTCGGAACCCAGGCGCCCGCGTTCGAACTGCCCGACACGAATCCGCCCGGTCGTAATGTTTCACTGGACGATTTCGCCGAGCGCGACGCGCTCGTGGTGATGTTCCTGTGCAATCATTGCCCGTTCGTCAAGCACGTGCGCGAGGAACTGACATTGCTCGCCCGCGAATATCAGTCGCGAGGCGTCGGCTTCCTCGCGATCAGCGCCAACGACATAACGACCCACCCCGCCGACGCGCCCGAGTTGATGACCGAAGAGGCAAACGACGCCGGCTACCCGTTCGCGTACCTCTACGACGAATCGCAGGAGGCCGCCAAGGCTTACCGGGCGGCGTGCACGCCGGACTTCTTTGTTTTCGACCGCGACCGCCGGCTTATGTACCGCGGGCAACTCGACGACAGCCGCCCGACGAACGGCGTCCCGGTGACGGGCGCCGACCTCCGCGCCGCGCTCGACGCGGCGATCGCGGGAAGCCAGGCGTCCGAGCCGCAGAAGCCGAGCGTGGGCTGCAACATCAAATGGAAGAAAGGCAACGAGCCAGCGTGGGCGCGGTGAGCGCGTTCGCGCCGCCATGTCCTCTAAGAGAATTGCGTCCGGTGCGGGGCGCCATGCAGCGATTTGAGCCTGGGCGAGGGCATCGTCCGCGTGCGCGAAAAACGCGGATTGCGTGGTGTCCGGGCTTCAGCCGCCGGGTTTCTTGTTTCCGGGGAGCAGGCCTTTGCCGAGGTTTTCGATTGATTTTTTCGCGTCCTCAGCAGCGTCCTTGATTCCCTCGGCGGCATCTTTCGCCTTATCCCCGGCGCCTTCGAGCATCTTCCTGGCCTCGTCGCCGAGCTGTGTTGCGACGCCGACGCCGAGATCGCCGAGCGATCCGAGTTGGTCGAGCGCGCCGCGGAGATCGCCCGCGAGGTCGGCGGGGAGCAGGGCGCCGCCTTCTTCGACGACCGCCGCGAGGACCGCCTGCACGATCACGCCCGCGAGCGTGCCCAGCGGCATCGGTTTGTCGGCGCCGACGTTGGTCAGCGCGATCTCCCGGATCGGGATCGTGACGACGCTCGGCTCGCCGCCGATCGGCGCGAGCGAGACACGGACGTTTACATCGCGGATGGTGACCTCGCCTACGACGAAGTCAGGACCGGCGTCGGTCTGCGATGGCGCGGGCTGCTCGTCGCGATCTTTTTTCATATTAGAAAGGATCACGCCGTAGTTTGATTCGCCCCGACGCCGCTGGATGTCCACGCCGAGGCCGGTCAGGCGGAGGTGGGGGAGTTCGATGGTCTCTTTGCGGAGCGTGCCCAGCGAGACGGCGACGGAGCCTTCGTTGAGAGTAAGGAACGGATCGCCGGCGAAGGCGGGCGGGTTCTCGACGGTCAGCCCTCGCATCGAGAAGGTTCCCGCGAACAGTCGGACGTTCGCGGCGTCGAGCGTGGTGGTGACGCCCATCGCGTCGCCGGCGCCTTTCTCGACCGCGGCCCGGGCGATGGTGTCGATCGAGAACGCGACGGCGAGCACGCCGATGAGGAGGATGATTCCAACACCGGCGCCGGCGATTGCGATCGCTTTTTTCTTCATGGTTGATTCCCCTCAGGCCGGCGTGTCGGCGCCGGCTGCATAGTGATGATAGAGCGTCGGTTGCAGGGTCGGCGAAAAGGCATCGTCGGCGGTGATCGGGACACGGGCGGGACGCCCGTGCCACTGGGGGCTTGCGCGCACGGGCGGGACGCCCGTGCCACTGGGGGGAGGGGCGCCAGTTCCATTCGCGTGTCGCCCGAGCCGGCGGTGGGGGGGTGTTCGCGTTCGGGAGAAAAGTGTAAGATTCATCAGGCCCATGCCCAAGGCGGGATATGGCCGGTGAAGGGGCTTATGAACGATCGGCAAGACACCGACGACTCAACGGAAACCGCTGCGGGCGCCGCCGCGATTCGCGCGGCGTCATTTGACTCCGCGATGCTCTTCGATGCGCTCTTCGAGCAGTCTTCGCTTGTTCTGTTTGTGGCGCGTGTGGACACATGGGAGATGCTCCACGTCAGCGCGGGTTTCGAGGCGATCTGGGGCCGGCCGCGCGAGGTAGCGTTCGCCCGGCCCGGCGCGTGGACGGAGTTCGTGCATGATGACGACCGCGAGCGTGTCCGCCGGACGTGCGAACAGATTCTCCGCGACGTCGAGCCGTTCGAGTTCGAGTACCGCGTCGTGCGGCCCGACGGTTCGATCCGGCACATCCGCGATCGGCTTCTCGCGGGATCGCGCGAGTCGGGTTTCTTTATAGGGCTGGCGGAGGATGTGACGGATCGCAAGCGCGCCGAGGCTTTCGTTCGCGCGCAGCGATCGTGTCTCGAACTTGTCGCACGGGGCGACAGCGCCGAATCCTGTCTCGGGCATCTGGCGCGGTCCGTCGAAGGTCTTCTCGATCAGACGCGGGCTTCAATATTACTTCTGGACCCGGCGGACGAAACAGTCCGGCACATCGCGGCGCCGACATTGCCCGCGGCGTACACCGCTGCGATCGACGGTACGAAGATCGGACCGTGCGCGGGGTCGTGCGGGACGGCGATACACCGCCGTGAACGCGTGGTGGTCGAAGATGTAATGCGCGATCCGTTGTGGGAATCTTTTCGCGGGCTGGCGCGGGAGCACGGCGTGGTCGCTTGCTGGTCTCAGCCGATCCTCGCGGGGGACGGGCGGGTGCTTGGTTCGTTCGCGCTATATCCAGATGCGCGACGCGGGCCGACGGAACACGAAATCGAAGTTCTGGAAACCGCGGCGAATCTCGCGGCGATCGCGCTCGAGAGGGCCATGGCGACGCGGGCGCTCGAGGACCGCGTCGCCGAGCGAACCCGCGCACTGCACGAGAGCGAATCGCGGTTCCGCTCGATCGTCAGCAGCGTGCCCGGCGTGGTCTACCGCTGCGACATGGACCCGCACTGGACGATGCGCTTCATCTCGGAAGGCGTCGCACGGCTGACGGGGTACACGCGCGACGCGTTCTTCGCGCCGACCGGGATCACGTGGGCGAATCTTATCCATCCCGCGGACCGGGCGATGGTCGAGCAGACGGTCGCCGCGGCGGTGGCGCGGGATGAACCTTTTGTCGTCGAGTATCGGCTTCGGCATAGGGACGGCAGCGCCCGATGGATGTTCGAGCAAGGCCGGGCCGTACGCGGCGGTGACGGACGCGTGCTCTATCTCGAAGGGGTCATCCTCGACGCCACCGATCAGCATGAAGCGGCGGAAGCCCTCCGCGAGAGCGAGCAGCGTTTCCGTGTGCTAGCAGACGATGCGCCGATGCTCGTGTGGATGACGGGCGAGGACGGGCGCTGCGAGTTCTGCAACCGCGCATGGCGCGAGTTCGCCGGCCGACCGATCGAGGCTCTCCTCGGCGAGGGCTGGCTCGAATGTTTCGGCGAAGAGGATCGCGCCCGGTTTGTGGATCGGCTCACGTCCAGCGAAGCGGCGGCGTTCGAACTCGAGTGCCCGATGATCGACGCGCTCGGGCGCCAGCGGATATTTCTCGTCCGAGGCGGGCCACGCTTCCTCGCCGGGTTGGGTTCTTTCGAGGGTTATGTCGGGACGGCGCTCGACATCACCGGGCTTCGCGCGGCTCAGGAAAAGACCCGCAGGCACGATGCCGAACTCGCGCACCGGCTCCGGCTCGCGACCGTCGGCGAGATGGCGAGCGCTCTGGCGCATGAACTCAATCAGCCGCTCGCGGCGATCTCGAACTTCGCGACCGGGGCGTCGCGTCGCGTCGCGGTGGGCGAGATCTCGTCGGGCGATGTGGCGCGGGTGCTGCATGAGATCGACGGGCTGGCGCGTCGCGGGGGGACGTTGGTGCATCGGGTGCGTGATCTGGTGCGCGCCCGCACGCCGCGAGGCGGATGGGTCGCGCCGGGCGACGCGGTGCGCTCCGCGTGGAAGATGCTCGAAGCGGACGCGAGGCGTGCGGGAGTTCGCGTGCTGATCGAGGACCGCTGCGACCGGGTCCGGGCCGCGATCGACACGCTCCAGCTCGAGCAGGTTGTCATTAATTTACTAAGGAACGCGATCGAGGAACTCGCGGAGTGCCCGCCGGCGCAGCGCGACGCCGCGGTGCTGATCGAGCCGGGCGAACCCGGGCGGGCGCGGATCGAAGTCGCGGACACAGGTCGCGGCGTGCGGCTCGATCCGGCGGAACTCTTCGAGCCGTTCCGCACGCTCAAACCCACCGGCGTCGGGCTTGGGCTTTCGATCAGCCGGTCGATCGTCGAGTCCTACGGCGGTCGGTTCGAATGCCGCGCGAACTCGCCGACCGGCACGAGGTTCATCATCGAGATCCCCGTCGAAACCGGCGCGGGCGCCGACACGGAGACAGGTTCATGAGCGACCGAGTAATCCCCGTGGTGCATGTGATCGACGACGACGCTTCGATCCGCGAGTCGGCGGCGTTCCTGCTCGAATCGGCGGGGTTCCGCGCGCGGACTTACGCGACGTGCGCCGAGTATCTGGACTCCGCGCCGACACCCGGGCCGGGATGCATCGTGCTGGATCTGCGCCTGCCCGGGATGAGCGGCCTGGAGATGCAGCGCGAGTTGATCGCGCGCGGGGAACGGCTGCCGATCATCTTCATAACCGGTCACGGCGACACCGCGACGGCCGTGCGCGCGATGAAAAACGGCGCGGTCGAGTTTCTCGAAAAGCCCTACGCGCCCGAAGCGCTGCTCGCGTCGGTCGAGGATGCGATAAGCCGGGACGGGGATTCTCTTGATCGGCGGGCCGAGCGTGCGCGGGCCTCGGCTGTGGTGGACCGGCTGTCCGGACGTGAGCGGGCGGTGCTCGCCGAGGTCGTCCGAGGCAGCCGGAGCCAGGACATCGCCGAGTCGCTCGGCATCAGCCGGCGTACGGTCGAATCGCACCGCAACAACATCATGAAGAAACTCGGGACACGCAACGTGGCGGAAGTGGTGCGCCTTGCGGTGCTCGCCGAGGCGGCCCGCGCCGACGAAAACACGGGCTGACGCGGGTTCTCGGCCGTCATTTCGCCCGTGCGGCCGGTCCGAGAAGGCCGGGACACGTCAATCCTCCACAAATCGCTTGCAGATCTTCCTTCGCGCGGCATCCTCGATTATGATCCGAACGCAGTCGGAGCGCCGTCGCTCCATCGGCAGGGGATCGGGAGAAGGAGAGGGGAAGTGATGCTCAAGGGTTTTGCGGCTGTCGCTGCTGTGTGCGCGCTCGGTGCGTCTGCGCACGCCGGGCCGGTGGTGGTTGATTTTGAAGGCTTGGCGAACGGGACGTGGGTCGAAGGCGCGACCTTCGCTGCGGGAACCCCGGTCCAGTTCGTTGCGACATCATCAACGAAGACGCTCAGAATCTTCGACACGACGGTGGGCGGGCCGAACCAGTTCCCCGGCGCGCCGGACCCGGACCTGCTCGTCAACTCGGGCAACGCGCTGATCCTAAACGTGTCGTCGCCGACTGCGACGCCGAACGACTCGGCGTCGGGTGGCACGATCCGCTTCGAGTTCGCCAGCGCAGTGCACCTTGTTTCCATCGACGTTATCGACTTCGACACCGGCACGTCCGGCTCGTGGTTCCGGCTGACCGACGCCGACGGCAACAGACGCACGCTCACTTTCAAAAACAACTACACGAAAGATCCCGCTAACGCCGGCGTCAGCGCGTGGGAAGGGATCGACACCGTCGATTTCTCGCTGGTCAAACAGTGGGGCGTCGGCGGCGGATGGATCGACGCTGTCGACACGGGCGCGTTCGACCTCGAGCGCGTCGTGCTCGCGGAGTTCCGCCTGAAGGGGTCGGGCGCGCTAGACAACCTCACGGCTCAGGTCGTGCCGCTGCCCGGCGCGGGGATGCTCGGCCTAGCGGGTCTTGCGGCGCTGGCGACGCGCAGGCGCCGCAGAGCGTGAATAACTCCGGACGGATGAAAATTATCAGTTCTCTCTGCCGCGTCTTAGGCGGATAAGCATCCTGCGCGCCTGGACGGGGATCCAGATCAGCCGGGAATGGCCGAGGATCTTCGCCGCGAGCGGGATCGGGAAACCTTCCTCGCGCGCCAGTCGCACCACTTCGCGCTCGAGCGGGTTGCCGCTCGACAGGGCGCGTGCGATGAACTGGGTCCGGTAGCGCCGATAGCGGGCGAGATCGAACACCCGGCCGAACGCATCGAGCCGGCCGAGGATCTCGAGCGAGACCTGAGTGCGCATGCACTTGGCGCATCGGGAGCAGTTGTGCCCGGTCCCGCTCATGCAGACATCGAGATGCGATCGGGCGATTTCGAGATCCGCGATGACGCGGGTTTTGTCCGGGCGCGCGTGGCGTGACCCGACCGAGTGCGCTTCGAGCCGCTCCGTGCCGAACATCGGCAGCAGGGCCGGGTCCGCGTACGCCATGTCGTACGCCGGGCCGAAGTGACAGTCGCGGAAGTGATATGTCGAGGCGTAGAGGTATTGTCCCACGCCGCGCTGGAGCGCGAGGGTCGTGGCGGTGTTGCGGATCGTGTGCGTCTCCTGGAACATAAATCCGTCATAAAAATCATCGAGATCGGAATCAACGCTCACGAGCGGGAGTCGCAGTTCGTCCGCGAGCCGTGCGATGCGTTCGAGCCGCTGGAGAAAGTTCCGCCGGCCGTCGGCGCCCCGGCCGTGCGAGCCGGTGTTGTAGAACACCGCGTGCGTGACCCTCGGCGCCCCGACCTCGCACTTATCGTAGTGCTCGGCGATCACCGTGAATGAGTCGATCCCGCCGGAGAGGCCCGTCGCGACACCCGTCGGCTTCGCGGCGGGCGGCGCCGTAGCGCCCGCGGCGCGGACATCAACTCGCCGGACGCGCGGCAATGTTGTTTCGAGCATCGGGATTATCTGCGTCTTCAGATTGAAGAGCAGCCTCGGCGAGATCGGCCCTTCCGCGACGATGTCCAGCCCGAGACGCATCGCCGGGACCGTCAGACCCAGCACGAATGCGTCCAGGCTCTCGGTGTCAACAAGGTCGGCGAACCGGGCGTCGATCTCGAAGCGGAGCGGACGCACGCCCGCGGGGGTAGTGATGGACGCCGAGAGAATCACAGCGGAGTCGGTGCGCTCCACTTTCAACGGCGAGATGGTCAGCGAAGCCATGCCGGGCATGGTATCGGCTGCAAAGCGGGCGTCCGGTGCGTAGTCTGATTCGCATGGCTGATCTCGGCGCGATGTCATTGGACGCGGCTCTCGACGCGATCGCGGCGCGGACGCCGACGCCCGGCGGGGGGGCGACGGCTGCGATCGCGGGCACGCTCGCAGCGGCGCAGGCGCGGATGGTCGTCGCCTATTCGATCGGAAAAAAGAGCCTCGCCGAGCACGAGCCGGCTCTGCGCGACGCCGACGCGAGGCTGGCGCGATCCCGTGAGGCGCTGATGGGCCTCGCCGCCGAGGACGCCGAGGCGTTCGCGCTCGTGCAGGAGTTGACACGTCTGCCCGCTGGGGATCGGCGTCGGGAGTCGGAACTGCCGGGGGCGGTAGAAGCCGCGACGCGTGTCCCGCTCGTCGCGGCGGCGGGTTGCGTGGCGATCGTCCGACTCGCGCGCGATATCGCGCCGATCTGCAACGCATACCTGCTCAGCGATCTCGCGATCGCCGCAATCATCGCGGACGCAGCGGCGCGGGCGTCGGCGGAGAATGTCCGCGTGAACCTGCCCGCGCTCGCCGAGCACGCCGGGCGGGAGAAAGCGGACGAAGCCCGCGCGGAGATCGCCCGACTCCTCGCGGACAGCGCGGCGATCCTGCCGGCGGCCGTCGCGGCGTGCGGGCGTTCGATCTGACGTCTGTTGTTGTTGTTGTTGTTGTTGTTTGTATTGATGTTATTGGGCGGTCTTGACGCCGCTGGGGAGGCAACTCGGAGTATCGGGATAGGCGCCGGGTCGGGACAGTTAGCGCACGGGCGGGACGCCCGTGCCACTATTTGCGCCCATGCCACTGTTTCTGACCCCCTCTCCACCTGGGAGAGGGATGGGGAGAGGGACGAACGGTGCTGAGTGTGATACGCGCGACCAGCGCCCTCCTTGCAAAGCCCAGGGATTTATCCCTGGGCGTCATGCGTTGTTTGAGTAAAGATTGATACGAGTCAGACTCAACATCACGGCTCGGAGAGCCGTGCCACCCCGGGGCGCACGGGCGAGACGCCCGTGCCACTATTTGCGCCCGTGCCACTTTGGTCAAGGCGGGGTGTGGGGGCGGCCGATAGTGGGCTGCGTGCGTGATAAGCGCGATCATGTCGAGATCCGCGGCGTCGAGATCACCGGCGAGCAGGCGCCCGACCACGCGGGCGGCTCGGGGGAGCGCGAGAATAGCGCGCAACGCCCGTGGCTGAGCGTCTGGTTCCGCTGCTGCCATGTCTACGCGCGGATCTACCGCGTGCGGGACGGGTCGGCGTATTCGGGGCGATGCCCGAAGTGCGGCGCCGAGGTCCGGGCGCTCATCGGCGGGGGCGGCACGAGCCGGCGATTCTTCGAGGCGTCGTGAGCGTCGCGGCTCCCGGGCGTCGGGGTACACTGATCGGCGCGGGCGTGAGGCCCGCCCGATCTCACCCGTACAGATGAGCGCTTCAACGTCAGCCCCGTTCGATCTCGGTCGGTTCACCGGCGTGTGTGCCGCGAGCGGTCGCGCGCTCGAGCCCGGCGAGCGGACCGTCGCGGTCGTGCTCGAAGACGCCGAGACGGGCGCGTTCGAGCGTCGGGATTACGCGGCGTCGGAGTGGGACGGGATCGTCACGCTCGGCGGCGTGCCGGCGGGGCTGTTCTGCTACTGGCGCCGGGTCGTGCCCGAGCCGAACGCCAAGCCGTCGCCGTTTCTTGATGACGAGGAGATCGCCGGGCTTTTCGAATCGCTCGACGCGGACGGGGACAATCGCCAGCGGGCGTTCAGGTATGTGCTAGCGCTGCTGCTCGTCAGACGGCGTGTGTACCGGCAGGTCGGGTCGGCGGAGCGCGAGGGTGAGCGCGTGATGCTGCTCGTCCGTCGGGGGATTGCGAAAGATGAAACCCCGATCGAGGTCGCCGATCCGGGGATGGACGCCGAAGCCGTGGCCGCGGCGATGGAGATGCTCGGGCAGACCCTCCGGGGTGAGGCGTGAGAAGCGCGACCGCGGCGGGCGCGATCCTGCTTTTTTTCTCGGTGTTGATCGGCGGGTGCGCGTCGGCGCAGCGGCCGATCGTGCGTACCGAGCCGCCGCCCGCGTATGAAGCGCTCGCTGCGGCGCACAACGAACGCGTCGATCGGCTGTCTCGCGTGTGGGCCAGGGCCGTCGTCGAGTTGTGGTACACGGACGATCGAGGCAGAACCCGGCGCGAACAGGGCGAGGGCCATTTCCAGGTCCGCCGACCGGGCGGCGTCGCGCTCTCGATCGGCAAACTCGGCGAGACCTACGCCTGGCTCGGGAGTGATGAAGAACGGTTCTGGTTCTTTGATAAGTTTGATACGCCGCGAGCGACGGTCGGCCGGTTCGAGAACGCCGACAAGCCCTGCGCGGAATCGTTCGGCCTGCCCGCGGACCCGGCGCGGATGCTCGACCTCATGGGGATGACCGCGATCCCCGAAACCGGCGGGGTCACCGCGTGGAGCGCGGACGGCCGGGCGGTCGTCGCGGTCTTCGATCGCGCCGGCGCCGAGGAGAGGATCCACTTCGAGCCTCGCTACGCGCAGCCCGTTCGCATCGAGATCCAAGGGCGCGAGCCGGGCGACGTAATCGTCTCGACACTCGAACGCTACGCGAACGTCCGGCTCGGGGGCTTCGGCGGGTTCTTCCCGCGGCTCGCGTCGCGCATCGAGATCAGGCATGAATCCAGCGGCACTCGCGTCGCGCTCCACCTTGCGGACATGGAGGACGGCTCGTTCGGGCGCGGCCAGCTCAGCGATGCGGCGTTCGATTTTGAAGCCTTGCGCGCGATCTTCAGACCCAGCGAGATCATCGACCTGGACCAAGGCTGCGATCGGCCCGCGATCGACGGATGAACTTATGATCGGGACGGGAAGCAAACGCGCGATCGCAGTCGTCGTGTTCATCGCGGCGTTGATCGTCGGCTCGGCAGCGGGAGCGCCGAGCCAGGGCTGGCAGCCGCGGGCGACCGGGACCGCCGATCACGCCTGGTTTGTTTCGCCGATTGATGTTCCCTCGGCGCCGGTGCGGAGTGGTGAGTCAGTCCGCGTCGGTCAGATGCATCACGTCGGCGTGGCGGCGCCGCTCGGTTCGGTCGAGACGATGCGCGGGCACACCATCGTCGAGCCGCCGGTCGTGATGACGGGCTTCGGCGATCGGCTTGTGTTCATCTATCCGCCGAGCGAGGCGGACGGGGCGCTCCAGCATCCGGTGCGGTCGTTGCGGAGCGTGTCCCGCTCGGCGCCGGGGGGGTGTCCGCGGTTCACTTTCACCCGGCGGACAGGTATTCGGCGGAGCCGCCGCTGGTCACTACGGGGCGGTTGATCGACGCCGCGGAAACGGCGCTCGGGCTGGCGGCTCTGGTTCACGAAGCCGACAGCGTGCGCCTTCGCGCGCTCGTCAGGAACACCTGGCGGGAGATAGATCTGCCCGCGGGCGCGGAAGCCCGGCTCGTCCGCGCGATGGGAGCATCGCTCGCGGTGCTCGGGCGCGATGAGTCAGGCGCCGGGATGTGGCGGCTCGACGCGATCGAAGGCGCCTGGCGTCGCGAGGCTCTGCACGAGGATGCGCTCGACCCCGCGGTGATAGCGCTCCCGACCGGGCTTGTTTTGCCGGAACGGACGGGTTCAGGCGTGACGCTCAGACTTGTGCGCGGCGAACGCGCTCACGACCTCGCGCACATCGAGACCGTCGGCGCCGAGCCGGCCGTGGCCAGGCTCGGCGACAACGTCGCGGTTTTCTGGACCGACGGCGAATCGCCCGGGCGATTGAGCCTGGCGGTGGTGTCGGGTGTGACGGGGCGTGTGCTGTTCGAGGGGCCGGTGCGGTTCGGCCCGCCGTTGACCCCGGCGGATCTGCGGATGGTCGGGTTCCTTCTAAGCGCGGTGATGCTGGGCGTGCTGCTGTTCCTGCTCAAACCGGAGACGCCCGCGCAGGCGACGCCGCCGACCGGGACGAGGCTCGCGGACCTCCCCCGGCGGGCGCTCGCGGGGATAATCGACGTTGTGCTCGCGGGCGGGCTGAGCGCGTCGGTGTTCAACGTCGGCGTGGCCGAGGCGATCGACGCGAGCCAACTCCTGCTGCTCTCGGGGGCGGACTCCTGGCCGGTGCTGGTGACGACGGGGATATATCTCCTGCACGGGACGATCGCCGAGGCGGTCTGGGGCCGGACCATCGGCAAAGCCGTCGCGGGCTGCCGGGTCGCTTCGACGCGCGGGGATAAAGTTAGATTGTGGCAGTCGGCGGTGCGGAACCTGGTCAAGACGCTGGTCCCGCCGCTGGTCGCGCTGGTCATCATCGACCCCAACCGCCGACACCCCGGCGACCTGCTCGGCGGAACGATCGTCGTGACCCCGAACGACGAAGCAGACCAGAGCGCCCCACCTAGTGACACCCCCGACCGGCGCGAGTAGTCCGCATCACTTCCCCGGCGTTCGCGCGATCGTCGGGTTTGCACCGGCGAGCCGCCGCAGCGTTCGTCGGTCGGCGCCGATCATGCTCGGGTCGGCTCGCGGCAATCCTTGCGCGGGATCGGCCCGGAGAGTGCAGGGATCGCGCCCCCGTGCCCGATAACAGCCTGACACGCCGGGTCGTGCCCGCGTGGGACCGTTGAGGATCGACTCCGCCGCCGGGCGGGGTCGCAGTGTGCGCATGCCGGAACCAGCGCAAAAACATACCGCCCCCCGGCGCTCGCCCGGGCCGCCCGGGCGAATCGATCGAGGCTGGCGCGACCTCTGGCAGGCGCCGACGCTCGTGATCGGGTCGCTGCTGCTCGTAGCGGGATTGATCTCGGCTGTCCGCGCCAAGCCCGATCATGATTTCGCGGGCGCGCTCGACGACGCCGCGGCCCTTATCACGCACGATCGGCATCAGGAAGCCCTTGATCTTATTAATATCGACATCCTCCCCGCGATGGACACCGCCGGCGTCAGCGACCCCATGCTCCGGGCTAGGGCGCACATGCTCCGGGCGGACGCGCTGTTCCTCGCGGACGCCGCTTCGCGCCCGCCCCGCGTCGAGAACGCGCAGCGCGTCGTCGATGAATACACCCACGCGGAACGGCTGCTGGCGACGCTCGAGCCGGAACGGGCAGGCCGGATCGCCGAGGCTCTGGTGATCCTCGGGCGCGAGGACGAAGCCCTCACGCGTGTGCGCGGGCTGCCCGAGTCCGCCGGCGCCGTCCGTCGCGGCGTGATCCGCCGAGTGATCGAGCGCGGGCTGACTTCGCCCGGGCCGAAAGACCGCGCGATCGAACTTCTGACAGAGTTCGGCGCCGAGCCGGGACTCAGCGACGACGAACGCATCTGGACGCTCGTTACACAGGCGAAACTCCGGCTCGCGTCGGGCTACAACGAAGAAGCGATCGACCATCTGCTGCTCGCGCTGCACCGCCACCGCGACCTGCGCGATCGCGACCTCGCCCGCCTGTACACGATTCTCGGGGACGCGTACGAGCGGATCGGGCGCTTGGAGGCTGCGGAAGAAAACCTCAATCGCGCCGCTGCGCGGATCGGTCCGGGCGACTCGCTGCTCGGCGAGGCGCTCCTCATCGGCGGGCGCGTGGCGCAGACCCGAGGCGATCTCACCCGCGCCCGCGACCACTACGCGCAGATCATCGCCAACCATCGCGCCTCGGACGCCTGGGCGCCGGCGCTGCTCGGGCTGGCGCAGACGCAAGCGTTGCTGGGCGAGTCCGCCGAGGCGTTCGAAACATTCGAGACTTTTTCGACGCACGTGCTCGAACAAGGCGAGTCTCCCGGCGCGACGCGCGCCGACGCCGCTGCGGCTCTGCTCGACCAGGTCGGGGGCGCGCTCGGTCGAGACGATTTCACCGGCGCCCTTCAGTACGCGACGATCGCGCGCGACCTCTACACCCGCGCGGACCTCCGCGTCCCCGCCGCGGTGTCGCTCGGGCAGGCGCGCAGCGCCCGGCTTCTCGCCGACGAGATGCTCAACCGGACGCGCGCCGCGCCGGGCGAGCCACCGGATATTTCCAGGCTCGACCCCGTCACGCGCGCCGAGGTCCGCGCTCTCTACCGCGACGCCGGCGGGCACTTCCTCACGCACGCGAGGTCGATGATCATCGCCGACGACGACGCCTTCGCCGAATCGCTGTGGAACGCCGGGGAATGTTTCGACCTCGCGGGCGATCCGGAGCGCGCGATCGAAGTATTCTCCGAATACGCGAACGGTCGTCCGAACGACCCGCGCCGGCCCGCGGCGGTATTCAATCTCGCGCAGGCGCATCAGGCGCGGGGGGAGTTCGCGACGGCCGAGCGGTTCTACCGGGCGCTCATACAGGAGAACCCGACCTCGGGCGAAGGGACGCGAAGTTATATCTGGCTCGCGCGGGCGATCCTTCAGAACGACTCGCGCGATGACGACGCCGACGCCGAGCCGTTGCTGCGTCGCGTGCTGGATGGTTCGCTGCTCGAGCCGGACGCGATCGAGTTCCGCGAGGCGCTCGTCGACCTCGGCAGGTTCTACGCGCGCACGGGTCGGCACGCGGACGCGATCCGGCGTTTCGACGAAGCGGTCCGCCGGTCGGAGCGGTCGGCTGATCTGCCGGTCCTTCGCTTTGAACTCGCGGACGCGCACCGCAGGCGCGCCGAGACGCTGGCGCGCGACCTTGACGCCGCCATGCCCGAGGCGGATCGGCGCCGGATCGAAGAAGAGCGCCGGGCGCACCTGAACGCCGCGGCCGGCCTGTACGAGCAGGCGCGAGCCGCCCTGGCGTCAATGCCCGGCGCCCGGCGATCGCCCGTCGAGGAAGCCTCGCTCCGCCACGCGTACTTCTATCTCGCGGACACCGTGTACGAACTCGGCGACGACGCGCGCGCGATAGAACTTTACGACACCGCGGCCCAGCGCTACGCCGCCGAGCCGATCTCGCTGGTGGCGATGTCGCAGATCGTCAGCGCGTTCATCAGGCAGGGCCGGTTCGCCGAGGCGCGCAAGGCGAACGATCGCGCCCGCCAGCGACTCGCCGAGTTTTCCGACGAAGCATTCACCGAGAGCGAGCTGCCGTTCTCGCGCACGCACTGGGAGCGTTGGCTGGATTCGACCGACGCGCTGAGCCGCGCCGACGGAACCAGATCCGCCGGAGCGCCGGCCGAGAACGAACTGGACTGAGACACGGGGGGGGTCACGGATGACCGAGTTTTCCAGCGGAAAAATCCCGGGCGACGAAGCCGACCGGTTCGGGCCGCCGTCGCGATGGGCGTCGCGTCTCGATCGCGTGCTCGCCGAGCAGGAATCGCTGTACGCGGCTCTCGACGCGCTCTCGCGGTCGCAATCGCCGCTGATCGAGAGCGACGACGGGCCGGGGCTGCTGCGCATCCTCGCGCAGCGGCAGGAGACGCTCGAGCGCATCTCCGCGAGCAACGAGGAGTTCGCGCCGTTCCGCGCCAACTGGGCTGAACTTATGAACCGGCTCGACGAGGCCCGGCGCGCGTCGTTCGATGCGCGCATCGACGCGCTCGCCGGGCGCATCGGGCAGATCGCCCGGCGCGACGAGGAGGACCAGCGCGCCCTCGGCGCCAGGCAGGTGCGCACGACGGAACGGCTCGCGGATCTGGCTCGCGGACGCAACGCGCTCGGCGCGTACGGCCCGGCGTCGTCGCGCGGCCCGCGCTACCAGGACCGGGAAGGCTGACCATGCCCGACGCTTCGATCATCGAAACCGATCGCGCCATGCCCGGAGCGGCGCTGCGCTCGCCCGGCGAACTCGCGGAACTCATCGGCGCGTTCAACGAGGTCACATCACGCCTTCAGGAGACGCACGAGCGCCTCACCGCCGAGGTCGCCCGGCTTCAGGCGGAACTGCACGACACGAACCGGCGGCTGCGGCGGGCGAGCGAACTCGCCGCGCTCGGCGAAATGGCGGCGGGTATCGCGCACGAGATCCGCAACCCGCTCGGTTCGATCCGGCTCTACGCGGCGGCATTAGAACAGGATCTCGCGGATCGGCCCGACCAGCGCCGGCTCGCCGGACGCATCGCCGACGCGGTGCGCGGGCTGAACGCGATCGTCTGCGACGTTCTGGCGTTCGCGCGGGAAGTAAGAATCGAAGCCGTCCCGACCCCCGCCGCGCCGATCATCGAACGCGCCGCGGAAGCGTGCGCCGATCTCGTCGAGCGCAGCGGAGTCCGGCTGACCCTGCCCGGCGCGGACGACCCCGACGCGCTGATTCTCTGCGACGCGGGGCTGATCCAGCAGGCGCTGACGAACATCATCCGCAACGCGATCGAAGCCGTCGAACGCGCCGAGCGTCGCGGCGCCGGCGGGCGTGTGCGCGTCTCGGTCGGGCGCTCGTCGCTGCGTGATGAGTCCGGCGGAGTGCGCGGCATGGTCGCGGTGCGCGTGCGCGACACCGGCCCGGGCGTCACGCAGGAGGTCATGCAGCGCATGTTCAACCCGTTCTTCACGACGCGCGACGCCGGCGCCGGGCTTGGTCTTGCGATCGTGCACCGCATCGCCGACGCGCACGGCGGGCGCGTGAGCGTGCGCAACCACGAAACCGGCGGCGCCGAGGTCGAACTCCTCATCCCCGCCGCCGATCATCCCGCCGAACACGAACACAACTCCGACCGAACCGCCGACAGAACCGCCGAGCAACGCATGGAGGCAGCCCGATGAGCACCGTACTGATCGTCGATGACAAGGAAATGCTGCGCGACAGCGTCGGGGTGACGCTCCAGCGCGCCGGTTTCGGCGTGGTCTCCGCACCGGGCGCCGAGCAGGCGCTCGCGATCATCGCGCGCAAAAAGCCCGACGCCGTTGTCACCGATCTTAAGATGCCGAAGATGACCGGCGTCGAACTCCTCGAAAGGATCCGCGAGTTCGACGCGGACCTGCCCGTGATCCTGATGACCGCGTACGGGACGATCGACACCGCCGTCAAGGCGATGCGGCTCGGCGCCTACACATATCTTACAAAGCCGTTCGAGGGCGACGAACTCATCGTCAGTGTCAAACGCGCGATCGAGCACGGCCGGCTCAAACGTGAGAACGAAGTTCTCCGGCGATCAATCGAACCGACCGGAGCCGCGGGCGCGGGCGTCGATCTCCCCGCCGGCGCGGGGCTTGATCGGCTCGTCGGCGATTCCCCGGCGATGCGACGGCTAAAGGACGAGATCGCCGCGATCGCCGGGTCGCAGGGGACGGCGCTGATCCTCGGCGAATCCGGCGTCGGCAAAGAGGTCGTCGCGCGGGCTATGCATGAACTTAGCCCGCGGGTCGCGGAGCCGTTCCTCGCGGTGAACTGCGCCGCGCTGTCGGAGACGCTGCTCGAATCGGAACTGTTCGGCCATGAAAAGGGCGCGTACACCGGCGCCGATCAACTCCGCAAGGGTCGGTTCGAACTCGCCGACCGCGGGACGCTGCTGCTCGACGAGATCAGCGAGGTAAGCCCGAAAATCCAGGCGAAACTGCTCCGCGCGTTGCAGGAACGATCGTTCGAGCGTGTCGGCTCGAGCCTGACGATCGGCGTGGACGTGCGCGTAATCGCGACGAGCAACCGCACGCTTGAAGAGGAGGTCGCGCGCGGCGAGTTCAGGCAGGATCTGTTCTTCCGGCTCAACGTGCTGCCCCTACGGATCCCGCCGTTGCGTGATCGGCGCGAGGATGTCGCGGCGCTGGCCGAGCATTTCATCGGGAGTGTCTGTGAGCGCGAGGGCCGGCGCGAGAAACGGCTCAGCGCTTCGGCGCTGGAACTGATGCGAGGCTACGCCTGGCCGGGGAACGTGCGCGAACTCCAGAACATCTGCGAGCGCGCGGTCGTGCTCGCGCCGGGCGAGACGATCGAGGCGGACCTGATCCGAGGCTGGCTGGGCGGGCCGGTGGTGATGGTGCGACCCGGGTTGACGCCGCCGGCCGTGAACCTCCCGCCCCGGCTGCGGCTCGCGCCGGTCGCGGAGTCCGCGGACGCGGATCTGAACGCCGACGCGACCCCGACCCCGCCGGCGATCATGAACGGCGCCGTGCGGCAACTCGAAGAGATAGAACGGCAGGCGATCCTCGAAGCGCTCGACCACTTCAACGGGCATCGTCAGAAGACGGCGACGGCGCTGGGCATCGGAGTGCGGACGCTGGGGCTGAAACTGAAGAAGTGGAAGGAAGACCGGCTGGTGCCTCAGACTTTGTGAACACGATCGAAAGCCCAGGGATGTAATCCCGGGCGTGGATCGGGTAGCGCAAATAACGCGCCGGGACTTATTCAGCGCAGGTTCTGCGCGTAGAACGATGCGCATTCACGCGTGCAGTTTATGCGCGGTTCATGCGCTGGTGGGTTCCGACGGCTGAGACAGCGCCCGGCCCGCCGTTTGCGGAGAGCCTGAATGATGCTGATCCGCGACCTGATCACCGCCGATGCCCTGCCGACGCTCGCCGCGTCGATGCGCTTCGCCGCCCGACGGCAGCCGATCCTCGCGCACAACATCGCCAACGCCTCGACACCAGACTTCCGCCCGATCGACGCGGACCCCAAGGCGTTTCAGAAGACGCTCGCCCGGGCGATCGACGACCGCCGGGAGAGGTTCGGCGGCGTGCGCGGCGAACTCGATATCCGCAGCACCAAGCAGGTCCGCGTCCGCGCCGACGGCGGGTTCCTACTCAACCCCGAGCCGACCGGACGAGGCGTACTCTTCCACGATCGCAACGACCGCGACCTCGAACGGCTGATGCAGGATCAGGTCGAGAACACCGCGGCGTTCAGACTCGCAGCGACACTCTTCCGCTCACGAATGGACCTGCTCGGGAGCGCGATCAGTGAGAGGGTCTAGTGAAGTGAGATGAAGCACGGGCGAGACGCCCGTGCCACTGGGGACACACACGGGCGGGACGCCCGTGCCACTGGGGACACACACGGGCGGGACGCCCGTGCCACCGGGAACTCCCGTCCCACTGGGAACTGCGAGATAGAAATCCGATCATGTACGGCGCCTTGAACATCTCGACCAGCGGCATGATCGCCAGCCGCACGCGCATGGAGGTCGCCGCTGCGAACATCGCCAACGCCGACGCCGTGGTCAATGAACGCGGCGAGTTCGATCCCTATCGGCGCCGATTCGCCCTCCTCGAAGCCGGCGACCCGAAGAAAGGCCTCGGCGTGCGCGTTGCAGAGATCGGCGTTGACCACGGGCCGTTCCGCAAGGTCTTCGATCCCGACCATCCCTTCGCCGCCCGCGTCAACGATCCCGCCCGGGGACTGATCGAGGGCTATGTTGATCATCCCAACGTCGATCCGTCGATTGAGATGATCAACGCGATGGAAGCGTCGCGGGCGTACGAAGCGAACGTCATGGCCGCGGAGGCCAGCAAGGTCATGTTCGACGCGGCGCTGCAACTCATCGCCTGATACGATCCGACCCTCGGCGGGGCATAAACCATGAGCGACCCAATCGGACTCATCGGCGGCGGGGGGATCTCACCGATCCGGGGCCTGCCCGCGACACCGGGCGCAAAGCCCGCCGACCCCAATGCGCCATCCTTCCGCGACGTGCTGATGGACCATCTCAAGGAGGTCAACGACCTCCAACAGGACGCCACGCGCGCCATCGAGGATCTCCAGACCGGCACGCGCAGCGATGTCGAGGGCGTCCTCATCGCGACCCAGCAGGCCGACGCCGCGTTCCGGATGCTGCTCCAGGTCCGCAACAAGATGGTGGACGCCTACGACGAACTCCGCCAGATCCGCGTCTGAGCATCGAGCCGGATCGCCGCGGGCATCACGCGATTCTTGAAGCCGACAGCCCGGCTCTCCCGATGAAGATCGATTGAAGCGCGACGGGCGCGGAGCGCCCACGGTCCCGACGCCTCGGGCCGGAGCGCGGCAGGAGGCCGATCGACGTGGCACAGTTCCGGCAGATGCTGAGCATGGTCCAGGCGCAACTGGGTCGCCTGACATCGAGCCAGAAACTGCTCATGGCGTCGCTCGCCGTCATCATGCTGATGACGCTGTTCCTCGTCACGCAGTACGCCGGGCGGACGCAGATGGTCGAACTCCTCCCCGGCGCAGGCGCCGATCAGCAGCAGCGCGCCATCGAAGTCCTCCAGGTCGCGGGCGTCGGGCATCGCGCCGTCGGCGGCAATGTGATGGTCCGCGCCGATCAGAAGCACCTCGCGCTCGCGCAACTCTCGCAAGGCGGCGCCCTTCCCGCCGACGCAAGCCTCCTCTTCGCCAATATCGTCGAGAAACAATCCTGGGCCACCAGCGCCGACCAACGCCGACAGATGGAGCGACTCGCGCTCCAGAACGAACTCGCCCTGACCATCGGCCAGTTCGACGGCGTGCGCTCCGCCAAAGTCCTCATCGACGCGCCCGAACCCGTCGGCCTCGGCGCCGCCGCTCGCAGGCCCACCGCTTCCGCAACCGTATTCACTTCCTCCGGCGCACCTCTCAACCAGCGCACCGTCGACGCCGTCGCGGCGCTCGTCGCCGGCGCAAAGTCCGGCCTTTCCATCGAGGATGTCCGTGTCATCGACGGATCCACCAACACCCAGCGGCGCCCGACCTCCGACGACGCCGTCTTCGCCTCCACAAACTTCGAACGAACCCAGCAGGCGGAGAAACGCGTCCGCGAAAAACTTCTCGACCTGCTCGCCTATATCGACGGCGTGATCGTCGCCGTCAACGCACAGGTCGACACACGCCGCATCGACACCGAGAGCCGTCGCGTCCTCCCGACCGGCGCCGGGAGCCAGGTCTTCCCGCTCAGCGAATCGACAGTCGATGAATCGCAGACCAACACCCGCGCCGCAGCCGAAGCCGGCGCCCGTCCGAACACCGGCCTCGATCTCAACCGCGGATCGCCCGGCGGGACGGAGATGACTCGCTCCGAAGCCTCGTCCGAACTCCGCCCGGAAGTCGGGTACGAACTCCAGCGCGTCATCGACCCGCGCGGCGTGGTCACCAAACTCAACGCGACCATTAACGTCCCGCGTTCTTATTTCATCGCGCGCTTCCGCGAAGCCGCCGGCGCCGACGGCCGTGACGCCGAACCAACCGAGGCGGACCTCCAGCCGATCATCGACCGCGAGATCGCCCGCATCACGACCGACGTGCTCCCGCTCGTCGACGCCCCGGATTCCGCCGGCGACGGATCCGTCGTCGTCTCGATGATCCCGGATTACACCGGCGGGTCGTCCGGAGCCGCCGCTGCGGGTGTCGGAGGTTTCGGCGGCTCGGGCGGCGTGGGCGGGATGTCCATCCCCGAACTCGTCCGTACCGGCGCGCTCGGCTCGCTCGCGCTGCTCGCGCTCGGCCTGATGGCGCGCACTCTCAAACGCGCGTCCAAGCCCGTCGAACTGCCCACCGCGGAGGAACTCGTCGGCGTCCCGCCGATCGTCCGCGGCGACAGCGAGATGATCGGCGAGGCCGGCGAGGCCGACGCCGCGCTCGCCGGCGTCGAACTCTCCGAGCAGGAGATCGACCGGCGCAAGATGCTCGAACAGGTCCAGACGCTCATCCGTGCCGAGCCGCGCGACGCCGCGTCGATCCTTAAAAAGTGGATCGTCCTCGACGCCTGATCGGGAGTTCTCATGGCCGTCCGCCGCACGAACAAAGCCCCTGTTTCGACCGACGAACTCACGGGCATGATGAAAGCGGCAATCCTGCTGCTATCGATCGACACCGAGTCGAGCGCCGCGCTGCTCAAGCAACTCGACCAGGAGACCCTCGAGGACGTGACGCGCGAACTCGCCGGCCTCGGCGATGTGCCCGCGGAACTCCGCAAGAAAGTCGTCGAAGAATATTACGCGATGTCGCTCGCGCATCAGTTCGCCAACGAGGGCGGGCTTGAATACGCGCGCGAACTCCTCCGCCAGTCCATCGACCCCAAACTCGCCGATCAGATCCTCTCAAAGATCCAGACACAGGTTCAGAAGACGCCCTTCGCCTTCCTGCAGAAAGCCGAAACAGAGAACCTTCTTACGTTCATCCAGGACGAGCACCCGCAGACCATCGCGCTGATCCTCTGCCACCTCCCGCACTTCAAAGCCGCGGAAACATTGTCCGGCTTCCCGTTGCAGAAGCAGATCGAGGTCGTCAAGCGCATCGCCTATATGGAGCAGACAAACCCCGAGGTGATCCGCGAAGTCGAGCGCGGCCTCGAGTCACGCCTGTCCTCCATGCTCATGCAGTCATCGGAAAAAGCCGGCGGCGTCCCGACGGTCGCCGAGATCCTCAATCTCGCCGACCGCTCGACGGAAAAATCCATAATGGAGGCGCTCGAAGGCGAGGACCCCGACGTCGTCGAGCAGATCCGCCGACTTATGTTCGTCTTCGAGGACATCCTCCTCGTCAACGACAAGGGCATCCAGTCCGTCCTCAAGGAGGTCGACAACGACGAGATCGCGCTCGCGCTCAAGACGGCGTCGGAAGAACTCAAAACCAAGATATTCAGCAATATGTCGGAGCGCGCCGCCCAACTCATCAAGGAGGAAATGGAATACATGGGGCCGGTGCGCATCAGCGACGTCGAGTCCGCCCAGCAGCGCATCGTGGACATCGTCCGCAGGCTCGAAGAAGCGGGCGAGATCATCATCTCCGGTCGCGGCGCCGAGAGCGAGATGATCGTGTGAACACGGAGCGATCGCCGTGGCGCTGATCAAGAACACCGACACCGGCCGCGCCGCGCACGCAGTGGTGCTAGACCTCGGCGACCTCGCGCGCCAGGCCGACGCGATGATCGCGCGCGCCCGCGCCCAGGCCGACCAGATCATCGCCGACGCCCGCCGAGAGCGCGAACGCCTGATCACTGGCGCGACCGAAATCGGCCGAATAAACGGCGAAAAACAGGGGAGAGATGAGGGTTTCGCCGTCGGCCTCGAGCGCGGCCGCGAGCAGGCTTTCGCCGAGCACGCCGCGCGCCTTGCGGCGATCGAATCATCATTCACCGCTGCAATCGGAGACTTCGACAGCCGTCGTAGGCGCATGTTTGAAGAGGCCCGCCGCGATGTCCTGCGCCTTGCACTGGCGATCGGTCGGCGGGTCGCAAGGCGCGCCCTCGATGCGGACGAGAACGCCGCCCGGACTCAACTCGACGCGGCGCTGGGCATGGTCTTCCAGCCGCACCGGCTGCTCGTGCTCGTGTCGCCGGGCGATGTTGAACTGATCCGCGCAGCGGCGCCGGCGCTGATTTCGAGATTCAGCGATTCGCCGCACGTCGAAATCCGCGCCGATCAATCGTTCGCGCCCGGCGAGTGCGTAATCCGCACCGACGACGGCGAGATCGACGCGCGCCTCTCGACACAACTCGGCCGCATCGCGGAGACGCTGCTGCCGGGCGCATCATCGGACCCGATCGACAAAGTTAATAGTGGCACGGGCGTCCCGCCCGTGGAAGAATTAACAAGCGCCAGTGGCACGAGCGTCCCGCCCGTGCGCGAAACATCAAGCGCCAGTGGCACGGGCGTCCCGCCCGTGCGCCAAAGAGTTGACTCCGATCTCTGCACGGGCGAGACTCCCGCGCCACCGGGGAATACAAACACGGGCGAGACTCCCTCGCCACCGGGGAATACCGACACGGGCGAGACGCCCGTGCCACCGGATTCGGATGAACCGGAGCCGACCGCGTGAGCGTCCTCATGCACGAGATCGCTCAGGTCTCATCGATCGAGCCGTTGAAAATCACAGGCTCCGTCGCCGGTCTGCGCGGCCTGACACTGCGCGTGCGCGATCTGCCGATTCCCACCGGCGCGCTCGTGCGCATCCAATCCGCCGGCGCCGAGCGATTCGGCGAGGTCGTCGGTTTCGACGGCGCCGACACGCTCGTCATGCCCTACGGCCCGACATCAGGCGTGCGCAGCGGCGATCGCGTGGTGGGCGAGCAGTGCGCGCCCGTTCTTAACACCGGCGAAGATCGTCTCGGCCGCGTACTCGACGCGCTCGGCAGGCCGATCGACGACGGCCCGCCGCTCGTCGGCGGCGCCCCCATGCCGCTCGACCCCGAGCCGATCCCGCCCACACGGCGCGATCGCATCACGACCCCGATCGCAACCGGCGTCCGCGCGCTCGACGCGATGTTAACCATCGGCGCGGGCCAGCGCATCGGCGTCTTCGCCGGTCCCGGCGTCGGCAAGTCAACACTGCTCGGCTCGATCGCAAGACGCACGAGCGCCGACGTCAGCGTCGTCGCGCTCATCGGCGAGCGAGGCCGGGAAGTCGGCGATTTCCTCGAAAAATCCCTCGGTGATGAAGGCCTCCGCCGCGCGGTCGTCATAGTCGCAACAAGTGACGAATCCCCGCTCATGCGCCTCCGCGCCATGTTCGCCGCGTGCGCGACGGCGGAGTTCTTCCGCGATCAGGGCGCAAATGTCACATTACTGATGGACTCGATCACACGCTTCGCGCAGGCGCAGCGGCAGATCGGCCTCGCCGTGGGCGAGCCGCCCGCCACCAAGGGCTACACGCCGAGCGTCTTCGCGATGCTCCCGCGCGTGCTCGAACGCGCCGGTCGGCTGCGCAGCGGCGGCTCCATCACCGGCTTCTACGCCGTCCTCGTCGAGGGCGACGAAGTAACCGACCCCATCGCTGACACGGCCCGCGGCGTGCTCGACGGGCACATCTCTCTCTCGCGCGATCTCGCGCAGCGCGGCCATTTCCCCGCGATCGACGTCCTCGCATCCGTCAGCCGCGTCGCAGACGATGTGTCCGACGCGGCGCATATCGAAGCCCGCAGGCGGATCATCCGGCTTCTCGCTGCGCACCGCGAGATCGAGGATCTCGTCCGCATCGGCGCATACGCGCGCGGCTCGAGCGTCGAGTCCGATCTTGCCATCGACGTGAAACCGCGCATCGACGCGATGCTCCGGCAGAGTTCCGACGAAGCCGCGACGCTCGAATCGGCGCGCGAGGCGCTGTTCACACTCACGCATGAAATCGGCGTGCTCGAACAGGCGCTGACCCGTGGCGCCCGGAGCGCCGGGCGATGACGCCGCGCGATCGCCAACTCGCCGCGGTGCTGGAAGCGCGGCGCCGAGTCGAGCGCGACAAGCAGCGCGCGGTCGCCGAACTCGAACGGCGTAGGCTCGGGATCGAGGAAACCATGCGGGCGTCGTCGGCGACGTTCAACTCGATCCGCAACGATCTGCGCGACGCGCTCGCGCCGTCGCGAGCCGGCGGGCTGCGATTCGCGGACGTTCGCGCGGGCGCCGGCGCATCGCTGCACGCTCGGCTTCGGCTTCAGTCGCTTGCTATAGAACTTGCGGGCGTGCACGAACGGCTCGGGCGGGCGCGCGGTGATCTGCGCGCCGCAGCGGCGTCGCGCCAGGCGGTCGAACTCCTCATCGAACGCCGCCGCGCCGAGCGCGTCCGCGTCGCCGAACGCCGCGAGGCCGAGGGACTAGATGAAATCTCGACCGTGCGGGCCTCGCGCGCCGACGATCAATGGACGGAGGTTTTCTGATGACCCGCTCATTGTGGCTGATCGTGTCTACGGTGGCGCTCGCGAATCTGCTCGCGTTCGCGGGGTTCGCGGGCTGGCTCGGCGTGACCGGCCGGCTCAGCGCGGACCGCATCGAGCGCGTTCGCGCGATGCTCGCCGAGACGATCGAAGAGGAAAACGCGCGGCTGCAAGCCGAGCGCGCCGCAGCCGATGCCGATGCCGCCGCGCTCGCGATGGAAGAGGACTCCCGCCGTCCGCCGGTGTCCACGCAGGATCGGCTGACTCTTCAGGCACAGCACGACACGGTGATGCAGCAGCAACTCGAGCGCGCCCGCGAAACACTCAACTCGATGCGCAACGCGCTGGCTCAGGAACGCGCAAAGCTCGACGCGGACACCGCGGTGTTTCTCGCCGAGCGCGAAGCGTTCGACGCGATGCGCGCGCGAATCTCCGAGATCGAGGGCGACCAGCAGTTCGCCAAGGCGGTCGGTTTGTATGAATCTATGCGGCCCGGCGACGCCGCCGATGCTCTGCGGATTCTGACGGAAACCGGCCAGACGGAGCAGGTCGTGTCGTACCTCGACGCGATGGACCCGCGGAAGGCGTCGAAGATCATCGGGCAGTTCGAGCCGGTGTTGGCAGCGGGTTTGCTGGAACGACTCAGGACGCGCGGCCTGGTGGTCGCCGGTCCTGAGGATCCGTGAATGCTCGCCGTCATAACTGCTCTCCCGATCAAACCATCCATGCAAACGCCGTCGGCCGCGCGGCAAGATGCGCCGCAGACCGGTTTCGAGCGTGTTTTTGCAGCACGCGCAGACGCCGCCGGGCGGGATCGCTCGAACGCGCCGAATGCTTTTAATGCTGAAACTGCGCGGTCGGACGCGCAGGGAACGACCGCCGACGCGCAGCAGCCGCGCGAATCGGCCAACGGCGCCGATGACAAATCAGCGGCAGTCGATGCGCAACGAGTCACAGAAACGAAATCAACAGTCAATTCTGATGCGATCGATCGGGAGTCCGAATCTTCGTCGAACGATGTTGATTCGTATGCGCCGACCGGAGCGGACGCCGATCTTACGGTGATCGCCAGCGCAGCGAACGCGTCGGTGTCGCAATCGGCGACCACAGATTCGGCAGGCGCTGAACCAGCCGCAGCCGTGCCGACAGAAGGCGCGACGATGACCGCGGCGGCCGGATCTAAAACTTTGAACGATATTGCATCTACATCGGGGGCCGATCTGTTCCCCGGCGATGCGGCGGATGTTCCCGGATCGGCGTCGGCGATCGAGAAGCAGGCTATTGCCGCCGCCTCAGATACAGCCGCAGAAAGCGCGAAAACGCAGTCTAACATCTCGATAACTGACCAATCGGCCGAAGCCGCCGGTCCGGGCGTTCAGGCGGGGCGGACCGAAAGTAAAATTGCATCTGATGCGGCGGCGGGCGAATCGAGCGAACCCGGCGTGAGCCGCGCCGTGCAGGCTGATCCATCCGCGGGCGCCGGTGCTGACGGTCGCGCCGGCGCCGGGGACAGCCGATCGGCGCGCGAGTTCGTACAGAACATCGCTCGATCCGGTGAGTCGGCAGGCGGCGCCGCCGCTCGTGGCGCGGAAGGCGCCGACGAAAATGTCGCGTTCCGTGCGCAGGTGTCGCGCGGGCTTGAAGCCGCGCTCCGGCACGACGGCGGGGCGGTCACGCTCCGGCTCAAGCCGGACTCGCTCGGCGCGCTGCGGATCGATCTCCAGGTGCGAGGCGGGGAAGTCGCCGCGTCGTTCCAATCATCGTCGCGCGAGGCACACGAGTTGCTGAGCACACAGTTGTCCTCGCTGCGCGCGTCGCTCGAAGCGAAAGGCCTGAGCGTCCGCGCGATGGAGGTCCAGCCGCCACCCGCGCCGAGCGGGGCTCAGAACGATACGGGCGCATCGCGCGATCCTGGGATGCAGCAAAACACCGGGAATTCCGATTCCGGCGCCACGTCCGGCTCGAACACCGGCGGGCACGCGCACAGCCGACGGGAGGATCCCGCCGGTCTGACGAACACGCACACGCATGTCGCGCTCGCGGAGGTCGAGCCGGCCGCGCCGGGATGGATCCGCGTCGGCGTCCGCGGGAGTCTCGACGCGGTCGCATGACACGCCGCCGGTCGACGACCGGATTCAATGTTAATAACTCACACCGCCAGGAGCACGACCATGTCCGCGATTTCATCGGTATCCGCAGCGAATCCGCCTTCTTCGACGAACGCGTTCAATCAGTTGTCGAGCGAGGACTTCGTCCGGATCATGTTCAGCGAGTTGACCAATCAGGATCCGCTGGCGCCGAACGATACGAAGGCGGTGCTCGACCAGATAAGTTCGATTCGCGCGATCGAATCGGACCTGAAACTCTCGGACAAACTCAACGCGCTGGTCGCGCAGAACGAACTCGCGGGCGCGGGCACGCTCATCGGCAAACTCGTCTCGGGCCGGAGCGAGCTCGGCGATCCCGTGGGTGATCTCGTTCTGTCCGTGACCTCGACGCGCGAAGGCGCCTTGCTCAATCTCGCCTCGGGTGCGCAGATCAGCATGAAGAACGTTGAGGAAATCGTAGATCCAAAACTTATCGAAGAGATTGTAAACAGCAGGCCCCCAGCCGCCGGCGCGCCGGCTGCGCCCGCAGACCCCGCCGACGATCAAGCCGCCTGAACCGGGGTGAACCAGACCATGAGCATCAACGCCGCCCAACTTCTGCGCACGCTCGGCTCGGGGCTGATCCCGTCCGCGCCGGGCTCTGCAACGAACGACGCCGCGACGACTGGCGTGATCGATTTCGCTGCGCTGCTCAACCGCGCGCGGTCGGGCGACCTGTCCAGCGGCCGTGCGGTCACGCTCGACACTTCGACGGAGATCGAACTCACGTCCGAGCAACTCGAACGGCTTGCGCAGGCTGCGGACGCAGCGGACGCCGCGGGAGTGACGTCGTTGTTCGCGGTGATCGACGGTGTCGGTGTGGTGATGGACGTGCCGTCGCGCACGATCCGCGAGACTGTCGAACTCGGGGACAACGCGCGCGGCAGAGTCCTCCCCGCGGACGTGCTCGTCGGGGTGGATTCTGTCGTGATCGTTCCGGGCGCGGAAGATTCTGCGGATTTTGAGCCGTTCGGTTTCAGCGCGTCCGACCGGCGGGCGGCGCTCGCTCCGCTGGCGGGGCTGATCGAGAACGGGACGCTGATCGCGCGGCTGGCGTCCGGGGCCGACGGGCGCGAGGGCTGAATCGAATTGAACTTACGTCTCGGACCGGCATCGGTCCGGGGCTTGACACAGAGGAGTACGGACAATGGCATCCACCACGTCGCTGCTCACCGGGCTTTCCGGGCTGACCGCGAACTCGGCGCGACTCGAGATCATCGGCAACAACATCTCGAACGTGAACACCAACGCGTTCAAGTCCAGCCGGGCGCAGTTCTCGTCCAACTTCAGCAAGAACATAAGCCTCGGGAGCGGGCCGAGCGCTTCCAGCGGCGGATCGAACCCGGGGCAGATCGGCCTCGGCGTCACGGTGTCGGGCACCCAGCGCAACTTCGCGAGCGGGTCGATCTCGCCGACCGGTGTCAACACCGACATCGCGATCGAAGGCGACGGATTCTTCGTCGTCGAACGCGCGGGAGAGCAGTTCTTCACGCGCTCGGGCGCGTTCCGACTCAACAGCCAGAACGAGCTCATTAACGTGACCGGCGAGCGCGTGCTGGGTTTCCCGGTCGACGGGACATTCAACATCGCGCAGGGTCAGGCGCAGCCGCTGACGATCCCCGCGGGGTCGCTGACGCTCGCCGAGGCCACGCGCGTGGTGCAACTCGCGGGCAATCTCAACGCCGACGCCGCGATGGTCCCGACGCAAGGCTCGCTGCTGACGTTCGGGCAGCCGCTGACGGATATCGGCGGCGTGCCGCTGCCCGGCGTCGGTTCGACGATCCTCGGCACGCTGGAAGACCCATCGAATCCGGGCAACCCGCTCTTCCCCGCCGCCGGCGCGCCGTACTCACTTACGATCACCGGCGCGCAGAAGGGCGAGAAGACCATGCCCGCCCAGTCCATCCTCGTCGACGCGACGACGACGATCCAGGACATTCTCGATCTTATAAACAACACATTCGGCATAATCACGGGTCAGACGAACCCGGACGGCTCTACGACCGGCGCCGCGTACGACCCCGCCACGGGCACGGTCAGCGTCGTCGGGAACACCGGGACCGTGAACAATCTCTCGCTGACATCGTCGAACATCAGGATTCTGGACAACGCCGGGGCTATTGTCCCTAACCCGTACACGATCGTGCAGGATTCCGTGACGGGGGTCGCCGACGGCGAGTCCGTGCGGACTTCGTTCATCATCTTCGATTCGCTGGGCACGCCGCTGACGGTGGATATCACGATGGTGCTCGAATCGACGGACGACACGGGGACGCAGTGGCGGTACTTTCTTGATTCGCGTGACAAGTTCGACCCGGCGGACCCGAGCATCAACCTCGGCTCGGGGATGGTTTCGTTCGACAATAACGGTCAGTTGCTGTCGGGCGGGGCGATCCAGATGACGCTCCCGCGCGTGGGTTTCGGCGCCGTGAACCCGAACAATGTGATGATCGAACTCGCGTCGGGGCAGGACGGCGTGACGGCGCTCGTCGATCGCACGTCCGAACTCGGCGCGACGTTCCAGGACGGGACGCCGATCGGAACACTCACGACCTTCAGCGTCGGGCAGGACGGCGTGATTACGGGCGGTTTCAGCAACGGGCTGACGCGCACGGTCGGGCAGATCGCGCTGGCGACATTCACAAACCCGGCGGGCATGATCGAGGTCGGGAACAACCTCTTCCGCGTCGGGCCTAACTCGGGGACCGCGCTTATAACAAGCCCGGGCGAGTTCGGGGCGGGTCGCGTCATCGGCGGGGCGCTAGAACTCTCGAACGTCGATCTCGGCGCCGAGTTCATCGAGATGATCCTCACCACGACGGGCTACTCCGCCGCGTCGCGTGTCATCAGCACCGCCGACCAGTTGCTCCAGCAGCTCATCCAGATCTGAACACACGCCCGACGGAGCAACCACGGTGATAACTCTCACCCGACTCAACGGCGACCGCTTCGTCATCAACGCCGAACTCATCCGCACCGTCGAGGAACGACCCGACACGACGATCACGCTGACGACCGGCGACCACATCATCGTGCGCGAGTCGCTCGACGAGGTTGTCGCGCGGGCGATCGACTACGGGCGTCGGCTGCGGACGCTGCTCCCGCCGGATTAGCCGCGCCCGGCGGGTCCGATCTCAAGTTGATGTCTCGGACCTCCGATCAGACTGACCGGGCGCGATCAGCGCGCCCGCGTGGTCGGAGGCTTCGCGCGTGGACATCGCCACAATTATCGGGCTGATCCTCGGCGTGCTCGTCGTCATCGGGTCGATCCTGCTCGGCGGGTCGGTGGCGATGTTCATCAACGCGCCTTCGGTCGTCGTGGTGATTATCGGCTCCATCGCTGCGGTGCTGATCGCGTTCCCGCTCGGGCAGGTGCTCAAGATGCCGGGCGTGATCAAGAACACGATCCTGGCTAAGCCGCCGAACATGCTGGCGCTGATCGAGGAACTCGTGCGGTACGCCGAGGTCGCGCGCCGCGACGGCATCCTATCTCTGGAAAACCACACCGAGGACATGAGCGACCCGTTCATCGTCCAGGGCATCCGCATGGCGGTCGACGGGACGGACCCGGAACTGATCGAGCAGATCCTCGACATCGACCTCGAGAACCTTATGGATCGGCACGCGCGCGGCAAGGCCACGCTCGACGCGATGGGCCGCTACGCGCCCGCGTTCGGCATGATCGGGACGCTCATCGGCCTGGTGGCGATGCTCGGGAACATGTCGGACCCGTCGGGCATCGGCGCGGGCATGGCCGTCGCGCTGCTCACGACGCTCTACGGCGCGATCATGGCGAACGTCTTCTTCCTCCCGATGGCGGACAAACTAGCGCTGCGCAGCGCTGAAGAGGTGCTCGCCAAGACAATCATCATCAAAGGCGTCATGAGCATCCAGGCGGGCGACAACCCGCGCGTCGTCGACAGCAAACTCCGCACTTTCCTCCCGCCTAAGCAGCGCGTCGCTGGCGAGGACGCCGCGATGAAGAAGGCGGCCTGACCCCCGACCCATTCGAAGGACCAGCCCATGGCACGGAAAAAGAAATGCTCGTGCCCATCCGGCATCCCCGAGTGGGTCGTGACCTACGGCGACATGATGTCGCTGCTGCTCACGTTCTTCATTCTCCTCGTCGCCTTCAGCGAACTCAAACGCGAGCACGAATATCAGAAAGTCATCACCGCGGTGAAGGAGGCGTTCGGTTACGCCGGCGGGATCGGCGTTATGCCCACGCGCGATCCGCCGCTGCGCTCGATGATCGAGACGCTCCAGGAGATGGCCCGCAAGCGCATGGACCAGACCGCGGTCAGCCAGTCTTCGGTCGACGGGCCTCGCGGCAAGATGACGAAGGTGACTCGGGTTCAGGACGGCCTGATGTTCACCATCGGCGGGAGCCTGAGTTTCGAGCCTGGGTCGGCGCTGCTGCTGCCGGCGGCGCACGAGCCGTTGCGCGACATTGCCCGGCTTCTGCGAGGCAGGAAGAACAAGGTCGAGATCCGCGGGCACACCGCAGCGGAGACCCTCTCGCCGGGATCGAGGTTCGCGGACCTCTGGGACTTGTCGTACGCGCGGGCCAAGGCGATCAAGGAGTTCCTGGTGCGTGAGGGCGGTCTGCGTGACGAGGTTATGGTCCTCGAAGCGCGTGCGGACACCGAGCCGGTCGCTCCCAGGACTTACAGCCCCGAGGCCCAGGCAGAGAACCGGCGGGTCGAGATAATCATGACCGAATCGACCGCCGATGATCTATCGCCGGACCCGAACTTCACGGATCCGCGGCGCGCCCTCGGGGGCGGCTCGTGATCCGGCGATCCTCTCCAGACCGCGATGCCCGAGAAGCCCAAACAAGACGATAAAGCCGCCGCCGAGCAGCCCGCGAAGAAGCGGCTTCCGATCAAGGCGATGCTGATCGTGCTCGGCCTGTTGATCGCCGAGGCTGTGGTGGTTGTCGGCGTCGTGTCGATGGGCGGGCCGCCCGCGGAAGTCAAAGGCGGCGTCATCGACATCGCCCCCGCCAACAGCCTCGAAGCCACCAGCGAACTATTAATAGTACGCGACAAGTTCCCCAACCACAGCACCGGGCGGGTCTGGCTCTGGGATCTGGAAATCCAGGTGCAGGTCAAAGGCAAGCACCGGGCGCATGTCGAACGGCTGCTCGACGAGCGCGGCGCCGAGATCAAGACAGGCGTCAGCCGAATCCTCCGCAACGCTCATCAGAACCACCTCCAGGAACCGAATCTGGAGACCGTCACGCGCCAGTTCGCGCAGTATCTGCGCACGGTTTTCGGGCAGGACGCCGACGGCGAGGAGCGCGTGCAGGAGGTTCTGCTGCCTCAACTCGTCGGGTTCCCGGCGGACTTCTGACGCCCGGTCGCGGCTCAACGACCAACCGAGAAAAAATATCGGACGCCGGCGCCGATCGCCGATACCGGCATGCCGTGCGCGACTCGGAGGCGCGCCGGCGTGGTGTTGAACAAGCATCGGCGGAGTCGTGATGCCGGGCGACGAAGAGATCAAACAGCCTGACGAAGGGCAAAGCCCCGAGGCGGGCGCCGAGGGCGTCCCGACCGATAGCGCCGACGCGCTCGACGCCGATTCCCCGGGCGCCGAGGACGCGGTCGAAGCGGCGTCTGCGTCGGCGGCTGAAGTCGCCAAACAGGCGGCTGATCCGAAGACGCCCGTCACCAACGCCGCGAACGACGCCGCCCTCGCCGCGCTCAAGGCGGCGCAGCAGGCGATCGCGAGCGTCAAGTCCGGGACTTTCACCAGCGACGCCGACGGCGGGGCTGAGTCATCCAGTCAAGGCGGGCCGTCCGCAGCGAAGCCCGTTGCGCCGGACAACCCTGCTTCAAATAACCCGGCGCCGAGCAACGGCGCGCGGACCGCCCAGCCGTTCACGCCGGTCGAAGTCTCACCCGCAGCGGCGAGGCCCGTCCCCGCCGAGGTCGATCTCCTCGCCGATGTAAATCTCAATGTTAAGATAGAACTCGGGCGGACCCGCATGTTCGTCGAGGACGTGCTCAAACTCGGCGAGGGTTCCGTGGTGGAACTCGACAAAGCCGCGGGCGACCCCGTGGATGTCTACGTCAACGATCGCCGCGTCGCCCGCGGCGAAGTCCTCGTCATCAACGACTGTTTCTGCGTGCGCGTGAGCGAGATCCTCACCGCCGCCTCGATGCAAGACTGATCCGACAGAACCGAACCACGCGCCCCGTGACGGGCGCATCGGCGGGCGGAGCCTGCCGACACACAGCCAGGACGGCGAACCATGAGCGCGACGCGCGCGCGACAATCCACGATGACGACCCGCGCGCGCCGCCGGGCTGTGTCGGCTGCGCTCGCGAGCGTTGTGACGCTCGGCGTATTCTCGACGGCCGTATCCGCGGCGCCGGGCGATGCGATCGGCCCTCCGATCAACAACACGCAATCTTCGTTGGTGAACGGATCAGCGTCGGGCGCTGAAGCCGTTGCGCGTGACACCGCGACGCCGGCGGTCGACCTCCGGCCCGGCGCCGCGGCGATAGAGAGAACGCCGCTCGGCGTTCCCACCGCGACCGCAGCGCCGGGCGCCGCTTCTCCGCTGGGCGATTCGTCGATGTCGCGCACGATCCTCTCTCTCGCAGCGGTGATCACGCTCATCTTCGCGACGAGATCGGTCGTGCGCCGTCTCGCGGCGCGCACGGGGGGGATGGCGGCTCAACTCGGGCCCGCCGGTCGCGCGCCGTCCGGCGTGCTCACCGTGCTCGCGCGATACCCCGTCGCGCGCGGGCAGTCGCTCGTCCTTCTTAAGATGGATCAGCGCGTGCTGCTCCTCAGCCAGTCTTCCGAAGGCTTCCGCACCATCGCCGAGGCGACCGACCCCGACGAGGTCGCGTCGCTCATCATCCGCACACGCGACGAAGAGGGCGAGTCGCTCGCTGCGAAGTTCACTTCGATGCTCAAACGTTTCGAGCGCGACCCCGAGTTCGGCGATCGCTCCGGCATCCCGAGCCGGACTCCCACAACGGTCGAAGCGGCGCTGCGCTTATTCCCGGAAACTCGCCCGACGACACGACGCACTCCCGCGACCGCCGGCGCGGACCGCCTCGCCGCCATCCGCGCGCGGCTCGCCAGCATGGACGGGGGCGCATCATGACCACGCGGGCACGCGCGATCATCGGCGTCGTCGTCGCGCTCACGCTGTTCTTTGCAGGCGGAACACACACTTCGGCGCAGGACGTGTTCGGCCCGCCCGTGGCTCCGGCGCCGACCGGGGCGACCGGCTTCAACCCGATCTCAGCGCTCGAGGACGCCGCCGCCGCTGCGCCGGGGTTCGAAGGCGGCCTCGCCGGCGCCCTCAATATTCTGATATTGCTGACGATTCTCACGCTCGCGCCCGCGATACTCATCATGACGACGAGTTTCGTGCGCATCATCGTCGTGCTCGGCCTGCTCAAACAGGCGATGGGCACGCAGACGCTGCCCCCGTCGCAGGTGATCCTCGGGCTGAGCCTGTTTATGACGTTCCTCGTGATGTCTCCGACGCTTGATCGCATCTACGCCGAGGCGATCGTGCCGTATCAGAACGGCGAGATCACCGATCAGATGGAGATGTGGGGCCGGGCCTCGCAGCCGCTGCGGGATTTCATGTTCGCGCAGATCGACGCGACGGAGTCGTGGTCCGGGCTGTATATGATTCTTAACTACAAAGGTGTGGACACGTCCGAGCCGTCCTCGATCCGCCGGGCGGACGTTGACACGATGACGCTGGCGGCGGCGTTCATGCTGGGCGAGCTGAAAACGGCTTTTCTGATGGGGTTTCGCGTGTATCTGCCGTTCCTGGTGATCGACATAATAATTTCGAGCGTGCTGATCTCGATGAGCATGATGATGCTCCCGCCGGTGCTGATAAGTCTGCCGTTCAAGATTCTTCTGTTCGTGATGGTGGACGGCTGGCAGTTGCTGGTGGGAAGCCTGCTGACGAGTTTCGCGCAGCCCGGCGCGCCCGAGACGGTCGCGGCGCTGCTGATTCCGGGCGCGATGGGGTTCGCATAGGAGGGCCGCGCGCATGACGACCGACTGGCCGCTTCTTGATCTTGTCCGCGAGGCGCTGTGGATAGCGATGGTCGTGTCTCTGCCGATCCTCGCGTCGGGCGTGCTGATCGGTCTGGCGATCAGCATCGTGCAGTCGATCACGAGCATACAGGAGCAGACACTGACATTCGTGCCGAAGATTCTCGTGATGATCGGCGTGACGATCCTGCTCGCGTCGTGGATCACGGAGCAGATCCTGGATTTCGCCGTGCGGATGCTGACATTCGCCTAGCCGCTGGATACTGATGCCGATCGTTGACGCTGTCATGCCGTATGTCGTCCCGTTCGCGCTGGTGCTGGCGCGGCTGAGCGGGCTGTTCATATTTACGCCGGGCGTGTCGGGGCCGTTGATCCCGGTCCCGATCAAGGCGTTGATCGTCATTGCGACGACGCTGGCGGTGTTCCCGACGATCGGACCGGCGCCGGCGGGTGAGATTTCGCTGGTCACGCTGGCGCCGATGATGCTCGGCGAACTTATCATCGGGTCCGCGATCGGGCTTATCATCGCGATCCCTATAATGAGCGCGCAGATGGCGGGGCTGATCGTCGGGCAGCAGATGGGCCTGGGCCTCGGTGTGGTTTTCAACCCCGCGATCGACAGCGACGGCGACATCGTCGGGCAGATTCTTTTCTTCTTCGCGCTCGCGGTGTTCCTGACGCTGGGCGGGCTGGAGATCGCGCACGCAGCGGTGCTGCACACTTTCGACCGCGTCCCGCTGGGCGCGTTCGCGATGGGGCGGGCGCCGCTGGACATGCTCGTCGGGGTTGTCGGTTCGGGTATGGGGTTGGCGTTCCGTGTCGCCGCGCCGGTGCTGGTGATCCTGATGCTCGAAACCCTCGCCACTGGTGTTCTGATGAAGACGGTGCCCCAGTTGAACGTTCTTACATTCGGGTTCCCGATCAAAATCATCGCTGCGACGGTGGTGCTGATCGGGGCGCTGCCGTTCATAGACCAGGCGTTCCGCGAGGAAATGCTCGTGGCGCTCGGCGCGGTTCTGCACTGGGCGGACAATCTGTAGAAGAAACAAGGAGGATCGCCCGTCGTGGCGGATGATCTCGGGGAAAAAACTGAAGACCCGACATCGAAGCGTCTGGCCGACGCGCGCGAGAAAGGGCAGATCGCGCGGAGCGCCGACCTTTCCGCAGCGGTGCTGCTGTCGTTCGCCGCGATTATTATGTTCCTGCTCGGGCCAGGGCTTTTTGACGGGCTTGGCGCGTACATGCGGACCGCGCTCGATCCAGGCTCGCTCGGGCGCGGGCTGACCCCGGCGCCGCTGCGCGAGTCGGTGAATCTCGCGCTGGCTGTCGGGGGTCGGCTGCTGCTCCCGATCCTGCTGATCATGGCAGTCGCGGCGTGGATCGAGCAGGTCGCGCAGGTCGGGTGGAACTTCACGCTCGAACCGTTATCACCCAAGATCGACCGCCTTAGCCCGATCAAAGGCGTCAAGAACATTTTCTCGCGCAAGAGCGTGGTCAAGGCGATCGTGAATATCGGGAAACTTGTGTTGATCGCCGCGGTGGCGATGCTGGTGATCCAGTCGCACAAGCCGCGGATCGTCGCGCTGCCCGCCCTGACGCCGGGCGGCGCAGCTCTCGTCGCGGTTCGGCTGATTATCGAACTCGCGCTGTGGATCCTCGCGGTGCTCCTGTTCATCGGCTTCATCGATCGCGCGTACCAGGTCTGGCAGCACAAGCACGATCTCCGCATGACCAAGCACGAGGTCAAGGACGAACGCAAAAGCACCGAGGGCGACGCGGAGACCAAGGCCCGTCGGCAGCGGATCGCGCGCGAGATCATGCGGCAGCGGCTGCGCGGCGATGTGCCCAAGGCGGACGTGATCGTCACCAACCCGACTCACTTCGCCGTCGCGATCAAGTACGACGCGGAGTCGATGAGCGCGCCGAAGGTGCTCGCCAAGGGCGCGGACCACATGGCGATGCAGATCCGGCTGATAGCGTCCGGCGCCGGGGTGCCGATCGTCGAACGGCCGGCGCTGGCGCGGGCGTTATATAGATCGGCGGATGTCGGACGCGAGATCCCAGTCGAGTGGTACGAGGCCGTCGCGGAGGTGCTGGCGTACGTGTATCGGCTCGACGGGCGAGAATCAGCGGCGCGGGCGGCGTCGGCGCGAAGAACGGAGCGGGTCGCGGCGGGGGGAGTGAACTAAGCCGTGGCGACGCGCGCGATGGACAGGCCGGCGCCGGCGTGGGTGATGCGGCTCGCGAAGCACCGCGGGCTGCTCGTTCCGATCGGGATCATCGGGCTGCTGGCGGTGCTGGTCGTGCCGTTGCCGCCGTTTCTGTTGGATTTGATGATCGCGGCGAATATCTGCATCGCGGTCATCATGCTGCTGACGACGGTGTACACGGTGCAGCCGCTGGAGTTCAGCGTGTTCCCGTCGCTGCTGCTCTTTACGACGCTGACGCGGCTGGTGCTGAATATTGCTTCGACGCGATTGATCCTGTCGGCGGAGGCAGCGTCTCCCGCGGAGGCGGTGAACGTCGCCGGGCGGGTCATCAGCGCGTTCGGGACGTTCGTCGCTGGCGAATCGCTGGTTGTGGGCGGGATAATCTTTCTGATTCTGGTGATCGTGCAGTTCGTGGTGATCACGAAGGGCGCGACGCGGATCAGCGAGGTGGCGGCGAGGTTCACGCTCGACGCGCTGCCCGGCAAGCAGATGGCGATCGACGCCGACCTCAACGCCGGGCTTATCGACGAGCAGCAGGCCAAGACCCGCCGGCAGACCGTGCAGGACGAGGCGGACTTCTACGGCGCGATGGACGGCGCCAGCAAGTTCGTCCGCGGGGACGCGATCGCCGGCGTCATCATCACTGCGATCAACATCGCGGGCGGGTTCACCGTCGGGATGCTCGAACGAGGCTGGCCCGCGGGCGACACCGCTGCGGTGTTCACAACACTGACGATCGGCGACGGGCTTGTTTCGCAGATCCCCGCGTTTGTGATCGCGATCGCTGCGGGCCTGATGGTGACGCGCGCGGGGTCGCGCGAGGCGCTCGGTGATTCGCTCACGAGCCAGTTGGCGGGCAAGCCGATCGCGCTGGTGATCGCGGCGGGATTCATGGCGTCGCTGGCGGTCACGCCGTTGCCGACGTTCCCGCTGCTCGCGGCGGCGGGGGCGCTCGGGCTGACGGCGTATTTCATGACCAGGCACCAGCGATCGGAAAAAATCGCCGGCGAACGAACCCAACAAACGACTGCCTCAGCCCCGGACGCGCCGCCGGTCGAGAAACTTATGAAGGTCGATGCGCTGGAACTCGAAGTCGGCTACGCGCTCGTGCGGCTGGTAGATTCCGCGCAGGGGGGGGATCTGCTCGATCGAATCGCCGCGACGCGTCGGCAACTCGCGGTCGAACTCGGGCTTGTGATGCCGCCGGTGCGGATTCGGGACAACATGACGCTCGATCCCAACGCGTACAACGTCAAGATCCGCGGGAGTGCGGTCGCGCGGGGGCTGGTGTACCCCGATCGGCTTCTCGCGATGGACTCCGGGCTTTCGACCGGGCGGGTCGACGGGACGCCGACGAAGGAGCCGGCGTTCGGGCTGGACGCGTGGTGGATCGAGCGTCACGCGAAGGACCGTGCCGAGACTCTGAACTACACCGTAGTCGATCCGACCAGCGTCGTGGCGACGCACATAACCGAGATCGTCCGTCGGCACGCTGCGGAACTTCTCACGCGCGAGGAAGTCAACAACCTGATCGCGCAACTCAAGGAAAAATCGCCCAAACTGGTGGAAGAGACAATCCCCGCGGTCGTGAAGCCCGGCGATCTTCAGAAGATTCTTCAGAACCTGCTGCGCGAGGGCGTGCCGATCCGGGATCTCGAGTCGATCGTCGAGACGCTCTCGGACTGGGCGCCGAAGTCGAAAGATCTCGACGTGCTGACGGAGTACGCCCGGCACGCGTTGCGTCGTTCGATATGTCAACTTTACGCGCGCCCGGCGGAGGAACGCGACGAGCGCTCGTTCGGGCTAGGCCCGTCGCAGCCGACGCCCGGCGAGGCGAAGATGCGGCTGGTGTGCGTCACGCTCGACCCGGCGTTCGAGGACGTGATCAACGGGTACATCGACCGATCGCCGGCGGGGACGAGCCTGGCGATCCCCGCGCACGTTGCGCGGGCGCTGGCGCGGCGGGTGACGGATGCGCTGGGCGCGGTGGTTTCGGCGGGGCGTCATCCGGTGGTGATCGCTTCGCCGCAGGTCCGGGCGGCGGTTCGGCAGATCGTGGAGCCGCACTTGCCGAACGTCGCGGTTCTCGGGTACAACGAGATAGTTCCGGGCGTGGAGGTGGAATCCGTCGCGCTCGTGACGACCGGCCAGGGAGTAGCGGCCGGTTCGGCGGCATAAGCCGCGACAGAGCGATCACGCGGGCGGGGCCGCCCGCATCGGGTGTTGGCCATGGAGGGCCGAGTGAACCTGCGGACGTATCACGCTCCGTCGATCGCCGAGGCTCTGGGGCAGATCAAACGCGATCTAGGCCCGGACGCTGTGATCCTTCATACTCGCACTTACCGCAGGGGCGCGATCTTCGGTTTCGGCGGTCGGCCCGCGGTCGAGATAACAGCGTCGGCGTCGGTGAACGTACTGCCGGCGCGGCCGCGACGCGCTGTCGATCGGCCGGACCCGATTCGGCCGGTGAACGCCGACGCGAGCCGCGCCGCGAGCGCGTACCGAGCCGCGGCGTCGATGTCGGTTTCAGCGTCGGTTCGGGACGATCGCGCGAGCATGAGCGACACTCGCGCGGATTCCGTCGTGATGCGCGTCGCGGGCTTGCCGGACGAAGCCGAGACCCGATCGGCGGCGCGAGAGGTCGCCGACGCTGTGGTCGCAGCGGCGACGCGCGAATCGCCGTCGCCCGACGCGCTGTCGCACGAACTCGCTTCGATAAAACGTCTCGTCGGGCAGGTGCTGCGTTCGACTCGCGCGGGCGGCGGGCCGGCGATGCCCGACGCGCTGACGGCGATGTATCTCCGGCTGATCGAATCTGAGGTCGCGTCCGAGATCGCCGAGGACGTGATCGCGGGGGTGCGTGACGAACTCACTCCCGCTGAGCACGCCGACGCGGACGCTGTGCGCGAGGCTGTGCTGCGTCGGTTGGAGCGATTCATCCCGGTGGCGGACGACGCCGAGCATGTGGGCGCCGGGGCGGACGGTCGGCCTCGCACGATCGCGCTCGTGGGTCCGACGGGTGTGGGGAAGACTACGACGATAGCGAAACTCGCCGCGACTTATAAACTCCGCCGGGGGCTGCGTGTCGGGCTGGTGACGTGCGACACGTACCGGATCGCTGCGGTCGAGCAGTTGCGGACGTACGCGAACATCATCGGCCTGCCGCTGAACGTGGCGCTGACGCCGAAGGAGATGGCGTCGGCGTGCGCGGGTCTGTCGGACTGCGACGTGGTGCTGGTGGACACCGCGGGCAGATCGCCGCACGACGGCGGGCGGATAGACGAACTGGGCGCGCTGCTGGCCGCGGCGAACCCGCACGAGACGCACCTTGTCCTCTCGGGCGCGTCGAGCGAAGCCGTGCTGATGCGCGCGGTCGAGCGGTTCGGCGTCGCCAGGCCGAACCGCGTCATACTTACAAAGCTCGACGAGGCGGTGAGTTTCGGGCTGGTCGTCAACGTCGCGCACCGTGTCGGGGCGGCATTGTCGTACGTCACGACCGGGCAGGAGGTGCCCGATCACATCGAGCCGGGCCGATCGGACCGGATAGCCCGGCTTGTCCTGACCGGCGGCGCCGTGCGATGACTACGAGCGCGCGACACGCCGACGATCAGGCGACCCGGCTGCGAGAGATGGTCGCCCGGCTCGATCGCGCGCGCGACGCGCGGGCCGACCATCGCGCCGATCTCGAAAGATCGAACAATCTCACTGAGGCTCCGGCGCCTGCACGCTCTGCGACGGTCATCGCGATCGCCTCGGGCAAAGGCGGTGTCGGCAAAAGCAACATCGCGGTGAACCTGAGCGCAGCGTTTGCGCGGCGGCGCGTGCGAACTATTCTCATGGACGGCGATTTCGGCCTGCCCAACGCGGACCTGCTCTGCGGCGTGCGCGTCTCGACGAATCTCGGCGACGCGCTCGAACCGCACAGCCCGATCGAGCGTGTCCTCGTCGATGCGCCGGGCGGGTTTCGGCTCGCGCCTGGGGCCACAAGCGTTACGGCGCGCTCGATCACGCCCGAACAGCGGCGGGATCTTGTGGATCGGCTCGCGCGGGTCGGCTCGACGCCCGGGTTTGTCGTAGTAGATTGCGGCGCCGGGATGGGCGACGGCGTGCTCGCAATGCTCGACGCCGCGGACGCGACACTGCTCATCACAACACCTGAGCCGACCGCTATCGCCGACGCCTACGCGCTCCTTAAGAGAAGGATCAACGCATCAACCGATCGTGCCGGCGCCGGGCGCATACCACGACTGGTAGTGAATCAATGCGCCGACGAACGCGAAGCGTCGGCGACACATGCGCGGATCGACGCGGCGGCATCGAAGTTTCTCGGGGTGCGTGTGACGCTCGCGGGATGGGTTCCGACGGACGCAGCGACGCCCGACGCTGTGCGGGCGCGAAACCCGTTCGTAATCTCGGCGCCGAGATGCGACGCGAGCCGGGCTGTCAAACGGCTCGCGGACACACTGACGGCGGAGTTCATGCCCGGCGTCGCGGGGTCGCGGCGCGGGTTCTGGCGCCGAGTTTTCCGTCTGGGCGGGGTATGAGGAAAAAAAGGCCCGGGGATTGCTCAAGTCCACGCACGAGCGGGCCGATGCCGACGACGGAGAATCGCGCGGGTCGGTCGGGCAGCGAGGTGTACGGATCGTGAACGAGGCTTCACCGGTGCGGATCGTCGCGGCGTGCATGGGGCTTGGCGCGTTCGCGCTGGCGCTCATCGTCGCGATCGACGCCGGGGTCGACACCGCGACCGCGATCCTCCGCGCAGTCGTGGCGATGGCGGTGTGCTACGCGATCGGTCTTGTGATCGGCGTGATCGGAGTCCGCACCGCCGACGAAGCAGCCGAGCGCTACCGCGCGATGAACCCCACCGGCGACATGCACAACGAGCCTGAAACAACCATCAGCGGGGAGCGCGCAGCATGAACCGCGTCTTCACGGAAAAATATGGTTGGCGCGCACGCCTCCGCCGGTATACTCATCGGCACGCTTGTGCGCCCACGGACGGGCGACGCGCCGACGCGCTGAACTCCGCACGGGTCTGACCCGCGCGATCCGGTCAAGGAGAGGACCATGCCGAGCGCTAAAACCATTACGAAGACCAAACCCGCGGCGCCCCGCGCCCCGCGCAAACCCAAAGCCCCGAAGGCGCCGATCGACTCGCTCTCCCGCGCCGAACTCGACAACCTCCCCGTCGAAGAAGTCTGGAAGGCGTACCAGAAGACCGGCGCCAAGTCGCTCCGTGACTACTTCCTCGAACGCTACCTCCCGCTTGTCCGCTACAACGCCGAGCGCATTCACACGCGCCTGCCCGACGAGGTGGACATCGAGGATCTTATGTCCGCTGGGATCTTCGGCCTGATGGACGCGATCGACGCGTTCGACCTCGATCGCGCCGTCAAGTTCGAGACGTACTGCGCGCCGCGCATCCGGGGCGCCATCCTCGACGAACTCCGCGCGATGGACTGGGTGCCCCGGCTCGTCCGGCACCGCAGCGCGAAGGTCGAAAGCATCCGGCAGAAAATCGAGATGGCGACCGGCGTCAAGCCCACACAGGACGAGATCGCCAATCGGCTCGGGGTCGACGATGAGGAGTTCAAGAAGATCCAGCGCGACTCTTCCGCGGTCGGGATCATCAGCCTCTCGCGCAACTGGCGCCCGTCGGACTCCGGCCGCGAGGTCCGCGAGATCGACGTCATCCGCGACGATCGTCAGACCAACCCGCTGACCGAGACCCAGCGCCGCGACCTCAAGAGCCTGCTGACCAAGGGCCTGAGCCGGGCCGAGCGCCTGATCGTCGTATTATATTATTACGAAGAAATGACAATGAAGGAGATCGGCGCGACGCTCGATCTGTCCGAGTCCCGCGTGAGCCAGATGCACTCCTCGATCGTCGCCCGGCTCAAGGCTCAGATGCTCCACCGCGAGCGCGAGTTCGAGCCGACCCGCTGAAAGGGCAGCGTGAATGTCGGGCCGTCGCGTCTGCGCAGCCCGGCGCCGTAGGATGACCGCGTGAGCGATCACGCACCTGCTCGGACCGCGTATATCGCGCTCGGCGCCAACCTCGGCGATCGCGCCGCGACCATCTCTCGCGCGATCGGGTTGCTCAACGAGACGCCGGGCGCGACTGTCGCCGCGGTGTCGTCGCTGCACGAAACGGCAGCGCTGACGCGGGTCGGCGTCGATCCGGAATCGCCCGCGTATATCAACGCCTGCGCCGCTATCGAATCGACGCTATCGCCTCGGGAATTGTTATATGCGCTGCTGGAGATCGAGCGTCGGCTGGGCCGGACGCGCACGCCGGGCGAGCGCTGGGCGCCTCGCACGATCGACCTCGATCTGCTGCTCTTTGGCGGGTCGGTGATCGACGAGCCGGGCCTGGTCGTGCCGCACCCGCGGATGCACGAACGCCGGTTCGTTCTTGAGCCGCTGGCCGAGATCGCGCCGGACGCGGTGCATCCGGCGCTCGGCGTGACGATCGCGGAACTGCTGAAAACCCTGCCGAAATAAATAAAAAGTGGCACGGGCGTCCCGCCCGTGCGGCTCCCGGGGTGGCACGGCTCTCCGAGCCGTGCTGTTGAGTTTGTTTAGCACTAATCACCCAAAGCCCGGGGATGAAATCACTGGGCTTTGCACATTTTCCGCGAGCAGCGCCCAGCACCGTTCGCCCCTCACCCCTGCCCTCTCCCGGGGGGAGAGGGAGACGGCAACAGCGGCACGGGCGCCCCGCCTATGCACATGCACTAGTGAAGTGGCACGGGCGTCCCGCCCGTGCGCGGACAGTTCTCATAGCGCCGCCTGGTCCGCCGCAGCCTTCGGCTGAAATCCGAACACAAATCGCGACGCCGATCGCTGCGCAAGCCGGATCGGCTCAGTTGACATTCAGCCCGCTCAGGTGCGCCCGGAGTTCGGCACGGGCGCGTTCGAGCCTGTTTTCAATATCGCCGCGCCCGCGTCGGAGTTCGTCGAGCGCGTCCTCCTGCTCCGTCAGCCGTTGCATGTACCGCGCGTGCAGATCGGACTGCGGGCTGACGGCGGCCATGTTCTGCCGGATGCGATCCTGGTCGCGCGAAATCTCAACCACGCGCGCATTGTTCATCGAAAGCCGCGATTGAAGATCGTTGATAGTCGCCTGGCTCTCCGCAGCCCGCGTGACCGCGTCGAGCACGGCCTGGCTGGCCTTTCCCGTGCGGACATACCCGACGAGTTCGTCCAGCCCGATCGCGTCCGTCGAAAGCGACTGCGACCACACGCGCTCGGCGATCACGCGCAGCGTCTCCGTCGCGCCGGGAGCGATCGTGATCTCGAAACGGTGCGCCGCGTCGGTGGATTCGCTGGGCTTGGCTTTTCCGGCGATCTCCCAGCCCGGCTGTTTCGGGTGCTCGACGAGCACGGTCCGCGGGTGGCGGGAGTTGTTGGTGAAGGTGTAGGCGGTGGTCTGCTGAGAAATATTGGTGCGCAGCACGGCGCCGTTGACTATCCGCACACTCCGCACGTCCTGGCGTTGCTGCTGATCGCGCGAGGCATCGAGTTCGTGGTCGATCGCGTAGGAGAGGAGTCGCTTGTCGCCGCGCGCGACGTGCCCGATCTGCGCGTCGCCCGCGTAGGCGCCGGCGTCGTAGACCGCGATCGGTCCGGGCATGAGGTGAAGCCCGGAAGTGTTGGTTAGTTCCACGCCGAGCATCGGCCTGGCCGCTGCGGCGGCGCCGAGCGCGGAGTAGATCGTCACACGCCGGCCTTCGATTTCGTTCGATAGAATCGGCAGCATCGCCGACGAACCGCGCGCGAGGTCCACCGGCGCGTCGATCGTGTATATGAACTGCGCCCCGATGTCGCCCGCGGAAGCGGCCGCCTGGAGTTCTGAGATTATTCTTGCCGAATTTACAAATACCTCGGACATAACAGTTCGATCTTCTTGTACGCCCTGCGCGAACCTGGCTATAGCCTTCTCGTCCATCATCGCGGACTCGGCGCGTCCGCGTTCGGGAGCGGGCGCCTGTGAAGCAATATTGCGGACACCGCCCTCGTACACCGTCGGCCCCAGCGTCGCGATCACCGGGACGGGAACGTTCGGCCGATCCAGCACCAGCGGCGTCTGAAGGTCCATCACGAAACTCACCGGGCGCCCCGACGCGAGCGACAGCCGGACTCCCGTCCAGTCCTCGTCCGTGTCGTTCTCGACGATGGCCCAGCCCTGCACGCTGGGCCTGGCGCCGGTCCCTTCGGGGATGACCAGGCGGTATGAGGTTTTCCAGACCGGGGCGCCGTGCGTGTAAGAGATCGCAACGTTCCGATCGCCGCGACCGGCGAACGCGACCTCGACCTCGGTCTGCCGCTCGTCGCGATGCCTGGCGACGGCGGCGAGTGCGCGCGAGAGTTCCTCGGATAAACTTGTGTCAAGAATCTGGAACGACCGCACGTCGGCCTGCGGCACGGTCGCCACGCCGGAGCGTGTGACGAGCGTGATGGCCCAGTCTTTCGTGACTTCTGCCGCGGTCCCCGCGCCGATGACGACGGGCCGCTGCTCGACGGTGAGCACGACGCCGGTGACCGTCCCGCCGGATGTTTTAAGTTCGACCTCGGTTCCGACGATCTGGCGCATGAGGTCGGCGACGCCCGCGACGTTGAGCGGGTTGATGCGGAAATCCGCGAGCCTGCGGGCGAGCGGCTCGATCGGTTGATAGGTCACGCCGACGGGTCGGCCGCCGCCGAGGTCCGCGAGCACCATCGACTTGAGTATGTCGTTGACGCGGCCCGCTTCGAATCTCAGCCGGACGGACTCGTCCCCGGTGACACGCCCGGCGTGCTCGAACGACCCGACGCCCGATCGGTACAGCGTCACGGATTTCAGCGGGAGTTCGCCCGCGAACGCGAGGTCCGCGAGCATCGCGGGAATCGCAAGACCGGTGGCGAGCACGAGCGCAAACGGGCGGCGGGTGGACATTGCGTGCCTCCTTGAAGATGGTTCCAGAGGATATGACGCTCGAAGACGGGCGCCGGTTCCGCCCGGACGCCGATCGGTCGCATATAACGCGGAGCGGGCCGGCGCGGGGTGGCGGATAAGTCCGGTCGGTGGGTTCTGCCGGTTGTACCATCTGGTCCGAAGAAGCCGCCGACCGTCATGCCTAATACAACTATGAACGAGATCGATCCCGGGGCGCTCGCAGCGGACCTCGCCCGGCACGTCCGCGGCGCCGTCCGCTTTGGTCGGCACGACCGCATGCTCTACGCGACCGATGCGTCGCTTTATCAGGTCGAGCCGATCGGCGTGGTCGTTCCCGCGGATATCGACGACGCCGCGGCGGTTGTGAGCATCTGCGCCGAGCGGGGCGCGCCGATCCTCCCGCGCGGCGGCGGCACGAGCCTCGCCGGGCAATGCGTCAACCACGCGGTGGTGATCGACTTCTCCGCGCACTGCCGAGCCGTCGGCGAAGTGGATGTCGCGAGCCGAACGGTGCGCGTCGAGCCGGGCGTGTGCCTCGATGAACTCAACGAGGAGATCGCGCGGCGGGGATATCGGCTGTTCTTCGCTCCCGATGTAGCCACGAGCCGGCATGCGAACATCGGCGGGATGATCGGGAACAACTCCGCCGGGGCGAGGTCGGTCCGTTACGGCAGGACCGTCGAGCACGTCGCAGCGATCGACGCGATGCTCCTCGACGATCCGCGCAGCCCGCATCGGGCGGATCTCACAGCCGGCGCCGGGCTGCGCGACGGCCGCGTCGCGCGCATCACCCGGCGCGTCGCGGAAGTTGTGACTAAGCATGAGCGCGCGATCTGCGGTCGGTTCCCGAAGATCGCCCGCAACTCGAGCGGGTATCTTCTCGATCTTATTCTTAATCAACTTGACGAGCGCGGCGGCGCAGCGGAAGGTCTGAACCTCGCGCCGCTGGTGTGCGGATCGGAGGGTACGCTCGCGGTGACGCTGGGTGCGGAACTTAAATTGTCGCCCGTGCCGGCGGCGCGCGGGCTGGCGATTGTTTCGTTCGATTCCGTACGCGACGCGATCGAGGCGGTGAACCCGATCCTCGGCACGTCGCCGAGCGCGGTGGAACTGCTCGACGACATGGTTATATCGCTTGCGCGAAAGAACGCCGAGCATCGCGGCGCCGTGGACCTGCTGCCGCGCTCGGGTTCGGATGATCCGCGCGCGGCGCTTTACGTGGAATATTCCGCGGATTCTGACGTGCGGGAGATCGCCGATTCGTTCGCGGCGCTGTCACGGATCGTTCCCGGTCGAGCGTCGGCGACTTTCACCGAACCCGCGGCGATGGCGCGCGCATGGGCTTTGCGCAAGGCGGCGGAGCCGTTGCTGCACGGGCTGCCCGGGCTGCGCAAGCCGATCACTTTCGTCGAGGACACAGCGGTCGCGCCCGAGCGCCTGCCGGAGTTTGTCGAACGCTTCCGCGCGATTGTTGAAGCGCACGGCACGTCCGCGGCGTTCTACGCGCACGCGTCGGTCGGGTGCCTGCACGTTCGTCCGCTGCTCGACCCGCACGACCCGGGCGATCGAGATCGGCTGCGCGCGATCAGCGTCGCGGTGGCGGATCTCGTGATGGAGTTCGGCGGGACTATGTCCGGCGAGCACGGCGACGGGCGCGTCCGCGGGCCGCTGCTCGAACGCGCGTACGGCGCAGAGATCGTCGGCGCGTTCCGCGAGATTAAATCAATCTTTGATCCGGCTGATCTTCTGAACCCGGGCAACATCGCGGCGCCGGGGCCGGTGGAAGCCATTACGACGCGGCTGCGGGTGCTGCCGAACGAGAAGCCCGTGCGCGTGCCGGATGTTGAAACGTTCTTTGATTATTCCGATCAGCACGGTTTGGCGGGCGCGGTCGAGATGTGCAACGGCGCCGGGGTGTGCAGGAAGAAATCGGGCGGGACGATGTGCCCGTCTTATCGCGCAACTCTCGACGAACGCCACGCTACGCGTGGGCGCGGGAACGCGCTGCGTCTGGCGATCTCGGGGCAATTCAATGACGTCGGGAATGACGCGCCAGAGTGGGACGACGCCGAGACGATACGCACGCTCGACCTGTGCCTGTCGTGCAAGGCGTGCAAGACGGAGTGCCCGAGCAACGTGGACATCGCGCGTCTGAAGGCCGAGTACACGGCTCAGCGGTATCGCGCGGGAACGAAGCCGCCGATGCGGGATAAGTTGTTCGCGCGGGTGCGCGAACTTAATAAACTGGGTTCGGTCTCGCCGAGATTGGCGAACGCGGCGCAGCGGATTGCGCCGATCCGCGCGATGATGAATCGCGTGCTGGGGCTGGCGCCGGGACGGTCGCTGCCGGGGTTTGAGAAGGGTTTGGTGTTGCGGCTGAAGCGCACGGGCGGGACGCCCGTGCCACTGTTGGATCACACGGGCGGGACGTCCGTGCCACTGGGGGAACACACAGGCGAGACGCCTGTGCCACTGGGGGGGGAGGAGGCACGGCTCGCCGGGCAACGCGCGCCCGCGTTGGTCGCGCTTGTCGTCGATTGCTTCACGGGGTTCGGCGAGTCGGACATCGGCGTCGCTGCGGTGCGGGCGCTCGAGGCGGTCGGCGTGCGCGTGCGTGTGATCGACGCGGGCTGCTGCCAGCGACCGGCGGTCTCGCTCGGGCTGCTCGAACGCGCGCAGCGGCGGGGCGCACGGTTTGTAGATGCGCTCGCGCCGCTCGCTGCGGACGACAGCATCGGCGCGGTTTTGTTTATTGAACCGTCGTGCCTGAGCGCGGCTGTCGATGATCTGCCGTCGCTGCTGCACGGCGATCGCGCCGGCGGGGATCGAGCCGCGCGCCTCGCGGCGCGGTGCATGCTCGTCGATGATTATCTTTCGGATCGGATCGGCGCCTTGCATCCCGGCGCCGACGCGATAGAGCCGATCGGTCCGCCGGTGATTTTTCACGGGCATTGCCATCAGAAAGCGTTGCTCGGGAACGGTTCGAGCGTCGCGTTGCTGCGACGGCTCGTAGGCGATCGGCTGCGTGTGCTCGACGCGGGTTGCTGCGGGATGGCGGGCGCGTTCGGGATGACGCGCGAGCGGTTCGAACTCTCGATGAAGATCGGCGAACTCGTGCTGCTGCCCGCGGCGCGCGAGGCGCCGACGGACGCGATCATCGTCGCGACCGGGTCGTCGTGCAGGCATCAGATCCACGACGGCGCCGGGCGGGATCCGATCCACCCTGTTCAACTAGCGGAGGCTATCCTGCGGGGATGACGGGCGGGACGCCCGTCCCACTAATGGAACTGATGACGGGCGGGACGCCCGTCCCACTAGTTGAGTGTGTGCAGGACGAGGAGGAGTGACCATGAGCGGACGCGCGGAGATTCTCGCCGGGGCGCCGTTGCATAACCCCTGGTTATATCGGCGCGTTCCGTTTCATATGGGCGACCCGATGGCGCTGATAACATTGCCTGACGGCTCCGCGTGCGCGATACTCCGCGACATTGAGATCGCCCGGTTCCGTGCCGGCGGCTTCGCCGATCGCGTCCACAGCCCAGCCGACTTTTCGCCCGCGACGGGCCTGAGCGCTGATCGTGAAACCGCGACGGCGCAGGCGGCGGGGGAATTCCTGGTCCGCGAGGGGATCGCCGAGATCGTCGCGGATCGTTCGCTGCCGATGATTATTGCGCATCATATTTCTGAGCGGGGCGTGCGTGTCGTGTGCGATCCGGAGCTCGGCGTTCTCGAGCGCCGCGCGAAGTCGGAGCGGGAGATCGGGCACTTGCGCGTCGCGCAATCGCTGACTGAGCAGGCTGTGCGATTCGCGTGTGAGTTGATCGCGGGCGCCGATGCGGGGGCGGGCGGCGTGCTGCACGTCGGCCCCGAGGCGTTGACTTCGGAATCCGTGCGCGCGGAGATAAATATATGGCTGCTCAAGCACGGGCTGGCGCCGAGCGATTCGATCGTGGCGGGCGGGCCGACGGGCGCGGACTGCCACCATCGAGGCGCCGGGCCGCTGCGGACGGAGCAGCCGATCATCGTCGATGTATTCCCGATGCATACGGGGTCGCGGTTTTTTGGCGACTGCACGCGGACGGTGGTGCACGGCGCCGTCCCGCCGGAGGTCGCTCGGATGCACGAAGCGATCGTTCGCGCGAAGGCTTCGGCGATCGCGGCGACGCGCGTCGGCGTCACTGCGGACGCGGTTCACGCGGCGACCGCCGCGGCGATCACGGCTGCGGGCTATTTCATGGGCCTTCCCGCGGACGGGGCGCCGGACACGTTCACCTCGATGGTGCACGGGACGGGTCACGGCGTGGGGCTTGAGGTGCACGAGCCGCCGCTGGTCGATCGCGGCGGGCCGGGGCTTGTCGAGGGCGATTGTCTGACGATCGAGCCTGGGCTGTACTGCCGGGCGATCGGCGGGATCCGTGTCGAGGACATGGTCATCGTGCGCGAAGGCGGGTGCGACAATCTCAACTCGATCCACGAGGGATTGACGTGGGCGTGAGGCGTCGGGCGGAATCGGAGCGGCGGCGGGCGATTCGACGATAATGAGCACACCGACGCGCGGGTAGGCGCCCGCTCGCGGACGGTCGATCTGAAAGGATTCGGATCCGTGCGACTCGCGGAACTTATCGAAGGGATTGACGGGGTGATCGGCGTGCTAGGCGGCGATACGCCGATCGCTGATCTCGCGGAGGACAGCCGATTCGTCGGGCCTGGGGCGCTGTTCATCGCGCGGGCGGGATCGGCGACGCACGGGGGTCGGTTCATTGCTGATGCGCTGGCGCGAGGCGCCGTGGCTGTGCTGACGGATGCGGCGACGGCGGTCCCGGCGGGCGTGCCGGCCGTGCGGGTGGAGGATGTGACCGGGGCGGCGGCGAGAGCGGCCGAGAGATTCTTCGGTGAGCCGTCGCGTTCTGTCGCGGTCGCGGCCGTCACGGGGACGAACGGCAAAACAACAACCGCGCATCTTATCCAGCAGATCGTGCGCCTTACCGGCGGCCGGTGCGGCCTGCTGGGAACGGTGCACGTGGACGACGGCGCCGAGCGCACCCCCGCGAGGCTGACGACACCCGGCGCGGTCGAGATCAGCCGGACGCTGGCGCGGATGGCGGCGAACGGTTGCGGCGCGTGCGCGATGGAGGCTTCGAGCCACGCGATCGACCAGCGCAGGCTCGACGCCGTGCGCGTCCGCGTCGCGGTGTTCACGAACCTGACGGGGGATCATCTCGATTATCACGGGTCGATGGAGGCTTACGCCGCGGCGAAGGCGAAACTGTTCGAATCGCTGGGCGACGACGCCGTCGTGGTGGTGAACGCCGACGACCCGCACGCCCGGCGGATGACTCGGGGGACACGGGCTGAGGTGTTGCGCTGTTCGATGCGGGACACGGGGGCGGACGTATTCGTCCGTGCGAGCGCAGCGACGGCGCGGGGGTCGGACGTGCGCGTGCGCGGGCCTTGGGGCGAGGTCGGGGGGCGGTACGGTCTGCTGGGTGAATATAATCTGATGAATCTGACGGAGGCGCTGGCGGGTGCGCACGCGATCGGTTCGGATGTGATGTCGATGGACGGGCGGCTGGATGAACTCGGGGCGCCTCCCGGTCGGCTGGAACCCGTGCGAGCGGCGGGGCCGGGCGGGGAGCCGACCGTTCTTGTGGATTACGCGCACACGGACGACGCGCTCGCGAGCGCACTGGCGGCGGTGAGGCCGATCGTCCCGGCGGGTGGCCGGCTGTGGGTGGTGTTCGGGTGCGGGGGGGACCGCGACGCGACGAAGCGGCCGCGCATGGGCGCGGTGGCGGCGGTCGGCGCGGACCGCGTCGTTGTAACAAGCGACAACCCGCGGACTGAGGATCCTGAAACTATTATTGAGATGATCCTGCGCGGCGTCGCGGCCCGGGCGGGCGCGGAGGTCGCGGCGATCCCGGACCGGCGCGAGGCGATCACGCACGCCGTCGTACGCGCGGACGCGCGGGATGTCGTGCTAATAGCGGGCAAGGGGCACGAGGATTATCAGATCGTGCCCGACGGCTCCGGGGGCACGATCCGCAGGGATTTTGACGATAGGCTCGTCGCGCGGGCGGCGCTCGAAAGGCGGCTCGGGTCGATGGCGGCGGCGTCGTGATGCGGCGGAGCGTCGGGGAGATCGCGCGGCTGCTGGGCGGGGTTTGGGCGGCGCCGCCGGATGATAAGGTTATGAGAATTCGGCCGCGCGGCGTGACGATCGATTCGCGCGCCGTCCGTCCGGGCGATGTATTTGTTGCATTGCCCGGCGCGCGCGTCGACGGGCGCGACTTCATCGGCGCGGCGGTCGGCGCGGGGGCGGTCGTCGCGTTAGCGCAGCGGCGCGAAGGATCGCCGCAAGAGCACACGGGGAGGACGATGTTCGTCGGCGATGCGGTCGCGGCGCTGGCTACACTCGCGGCGGATCATCGCGATGGGATGTTGAGGACGGAAGTTGTCGGCGTGACGGGGTCGGTCGGGAAGACGACGACGTGCCGGCTGCTGGACGCGGCGCTCGGGTCGGCGCTGCGCGGGTCGGCGAGCGCGCGGAGTTTCAACAACCATCTCGGCGTGCCGTTGACGCTGCTGAACGCTGATGAAGAAGATGATTATGTGATATCTGAGATCGGCGCGAGCGGTCCGGGCGAGATCGCGCGGCTCGCGGGGATCGCCCGGCCGACGGTCGCGGTGATAACGGGGGCGGGGCGGGCGCATCTGGAAGGTTTCGGCTCGGTCGCGGGAGTGGCGCGAGAGAAGGGGGCGCTGGCGCGGGCGGTCGGGCCGGGCGGGGTTGTGTTTGTTGCGGAGGGTTTCCCGGCGGGGGATGAGGAACTCGGATCGGGAGGGGCCGAGGTTCTGCGGGTCGGGGCTGGGGCTGGGGCGAGCGTGAGGATCGCGGGGGTTGAGCATGTGAGGTTGGGGGGGCGCACGGGCGAGACGCCCGTGCCACTGGGGCTCGGGGTGGCCCGGCTCTCTGAGCCGGGTGTGGAGAGTGAGAATTGCAACGAGAGTAGGAAGCCCCTCACCCCGGCCCTCTCCCGGGGGGAGAGGGGGGGATGCACGGGCGAGACGCCCGTGCCACTGGGGGCCGTGCCACTGGGGGTTGGGGAGGAAGGTACTGATCGGATCGGGTTGCGTGTGACGTTGGCGGACGGGGGCGTGTTCGAGGCGCCGATCGCGGGGCGGGCGCTGGCGATGAATGTCGCGCTCGCGGCGGCGGTCGGGCGCAGGCTCGGGCTGCGCGACGCGGATATCGCTGCGGGCTTGCGGCGCATGATCCCGGCGCCGATGCGGTTCGAGCGCAGCCTCGTCGGCGGGGTCGAGATATTCAATGACGCTTACAACGCGAACCCGGAGTCGCTGGCCGTGGCGATGGAGACATTCGCGGAAGTGGCGCGGCGTGGGTCGCGCAGGGTGATGGTTCTCGGGGACATGCTCGAACTGGGCGCCGAGCGCGACGAACAGCACGCGGAAGCCCTGGAGCGGGTGCGGTCGATCGCGGGTGTCTGTTTGATATGTTTGATCGGGCCGGCGTTTGCGCACGCGGCGATGAATTCCAATGATGAACGAATCGTGACGCACGCGGACGCCGACGATCGCGCGATCGCGGCGGCGGCGGCGCTGATCGAGCCGGGCGATTCGGTGCTTATAAAAGGATCGCGCGGGATGAGGCTCGAACGGCTTGTGGGGGCGCTCGCGTCGCGCGGGCTGGTTTCGGCGCGGACTGATTGATCGCCATGCTCTACGTGCTGCTGGACATTCTGCGTTCGAGGCTGGTTGACGCGGGGCTGTACCGGTTCGTGATGGTGTTCGATCAGAGTGTTTTTCGCGGGTTTCTGGCGGGATTGCTGGCGTTCGCGGGGGTGCTCGTGTTCGGCAGGCCGGTGGTGAGGTGGCTGGCGGCGAAGAAGATCGGGGACGCGGCGAAGTTTGATGTGGCGGCGCTGGATCGGGCGCTGGCCGCCAAGGCGAACACGCCGACGATGGGCGGGGTGCTGATCGCGGGGGCGATCGCGGCGTCGGCGCTGCTGCTGGCGGACGTGCGGGATTTTTATGTTCAGATGGGGCTGCTGGTGCTGGTGTGGACCGCGGCGCTCGGGGGCGCGGACGACTGGCTCAAACTAACGAGCGCTTCGCGCGGGCCGGGCGGCAGGCAGGGGCTGTACGCGTGGGAAAAACTTGTATTTCAGTTGGGATTGGGGATTCTGATCGGGTGGTTCACGTTCCGTCACGGGGACGGGAACCCGTCGGGGCCGGACCTTGCGCATGTTTTGAATCTGCCGTTTCAGAGGACTTACGAGCCGGGCGCCGCGGGGTTGAACCAGTCGCTCTTATATCTGTCGGCGCCGATGTTCGTGCTGGTGACGATGCTGATGGTCACGGGGATGTCCAACGCGGTGAACATCACAGACGGGATGGACGGGCTTGCGTCGGGGATATGCGCGTTTGTGGCGTCGGGGATTTTCATACTGGCGATGATCGGGGGGCGTGAGTTCACGGCGCAATACCTGCTCGTGCCGCACCTGCCGTACACGGCGGAACTGTCGATCATCGCGGGGGCGATGGTTGGCGCGTGCCTGGGGTTTTTGTGGTGGAACTCATCGCCGGCGATCGTGTTCATGGGCGACACGGGGAGCCTGTGCCTGGGCGGGCTGATCGGGTACCTCGCGGTGGCGCTGCGGCAGGAGGCGCTGGTGCTGGTGATGAGCGGGGTGCTGCTGATCGAACTCGGTTCGGTCGCGGCGCAGGTGGGGTACTTCAAGGCGACCGGGGGGAAGCGGATATTCCGGTGCGCCCCGTACCACTGGCATCTGCACCTGGGCGGGTGGACGGAGCAGAAGATCGTTGTTCGGCTGTGGATCGTGTCGCTGATCCTGCTGGCGGTTGCGCTGGGATCGTTGAAACTGCGTTGACGGCGTGGGGTCGCGGGTTCGGGTAGGCTTGCACCCGCCGACGCCGCCGTTCGGTACCACAGCCGGCCGACCCGTCCCGTCGGCTGCGCCGGTTCCAAGTCCGCCCGAGAAAACCCTTCCACGCACGCCCGAGTGCGGAGTTCTTCGCATTGAGCACCCCCGGCCCGAGCCAGGGACAAGCCGATCTTGTCGCGTCGCCCGCGGCGGTGTCCGTCGCGACGGCGGTTGTGCATGACGACCGCAGCGATGAGCGCATACGCAGGGGCCGGCTCGCGGGCTTATCCATGTGGGGGGCGATCTGGGTGCTCTCCTGGCCGATCCTCGCGGAGTCGTTCCTGACGTCGATGGTCGGGCTGGTCGACACGACGCTCTCGGCGGGTTTGAGCGAGGCGGCGACGGACGCCATCGGCGCGGCGTCCTATGTGCAGTGGTTCATTCAGATGATCGGGATGGCCGTCGGCGTGGGGGCGACGGCGCTGGTGGCGCGTTCGATCGGGAAGGGTCGGCAGGCGGTCGCCGACGCGGTCGCGGCGCAGGCGCTGATGCTCGCGGTGGGCGCCAGCGTCGTGGTCGGCGTGCTGCTGATAATCGCGGCGCCGGGGATCGCGTGGACGCTGAGGTTGTCGGAAGCGGCGAGCGCGGATCTGGTTCTGTATCTCCGGGTGACCGCGGTCGCGGTGCCGTTCTCGGGAGTGCTGGTCACGGGGATCGCGTGCGCTCGGGGCGCCGGGGACGCGAAACGACCGATGATCGTGATGATCTCGGTGAATCTTGTGAATATCGGTTTGTCCTGGGCGCTATCGGGTGTGGACCTCGCGCACACGTCGGTCGGGACGGGCGGGGAGATGGTTCGGCGTGTGTTTCTTACTAACCCGTTCCCGTTTGATCTCGGGATTCTCGGGGTTGCGCTGGGGACGGTCGCGGCGTGGGTGACGGGCGCCGGGCTTGTGCTGTGGTGGCTGGCGCGGGGGACGACGGGAGTGCGTATCAAACGGCGCCGATTCCGCACGGACCGGACGACGATGGGCCGTGTCGTGCGTGTCGGGGCGCCGAACTTCTTCGAGAGCGCGGGGATGTGGTTCGGGAACTTTCTCGTGATTCTCATCGTCGGCTGGATGGCGGCCGGAGGGGAGGGGCTGCTCGGGGCGCACATCATCGCGATCAGGATCGAGTCGTTCAGTTTCCTGCCCGGCTTTGCGATGGGGATGGCGGCGGCGACGCTCGCGGGGCAGTATCTCGGCGCGGGTCGGGCGGACCTTGCTTCGCGGGCGATGGTCCGCTGCGCCGCGATCGCGACGGGGATCATGGGGACGATGGGGCTGATATTTGTTCTGGCGCCGAGGCCGATCGTGGGATTGCTCAGCGGTCAGCAGACGCACCTGGAACTGGCGCCGAAACTTTTGATGATCGCCGGTACGGTGCAGGCTCCGTTCGCGATCGCGCTTGTGCTTCGGACGGCGATGCGAGGCGCCGGGGACACGAAGATCGTCATGTGGCTGACGTGGGTTTCGACGTACGCGATCCGCCTGCCGTTGGCGTGGCTGCTGTCGGGAGTGGATATCCCGATGTGGAACGGGCACACGATCCCGAACCCCGGGCCGGATTGGGGGCTGGTGGGCGTGTGGGTCGGGCTGTGCGGCGAGTTGATAGTCCGCGGCCTGCTCTTCGGCGGACGATTTGTCCACGGCGGTTGGCGCCGGGTCAGGGTTTAGAGTGCGGCCGACGGCGAGTCGGTTTCGGCGAGCGCCGATTTAACCTTCGTATCGCTGGACGACGAGTGTGACGTTGTGCCCGCCGAAGCCGAAGGTGTTGTTCATAACAACGCGGACGGCGGCGTCCTTGGATGCGTGCGGCACGAAGTCGAGGTCGAAGCCTTCGTCCGGCTCGTCGAGGTTGATGGTCGGGGGTGTTACGCTGTGGCGGATCGCGCCGAGGCAGGCGACCATCTCGACCCCGCCCGAGGCGCCGAGACAGTGCCCGTGCATGGACTTGGTGCTCGACATTTTGAGGCGGCCGCCGGCGGACTTGCGGGCGTGATCGCCGAAGACGCCGAGGACAGCGGCGACCTCGGCGGCGTCGCCCAGCGGGGTGGATGTGCCGTGGGCGTTGATGTAATCGACGTCCTCGGGAGTAAGCCCGGCGTCCTGGAGGGCGAAGCGCATCGAGCGGGCGGCGCCGCGGCCCGCGGAATCGGGGGCGGTGATGTGCGAGGCGTCGCTGGTGGCGGCGAAGCCGGTGAGTTCGGCGAGGATCTCGGCGCCTCGCGCCTTGGCGTGAGCCTCGGATTCGAGCACCAGGACGCCGGCGCCCTCGGCGAGGAGGAACCCGTCACGGTCCTTGTCGAAGGGGCGCGAGGCTCGTTCCGCGTCGTCGTTGCGGGTGGAGAGGGCGCGCATCGCGGCGAAGGCGGCTACGCAGATCGGGCTGACGGCGGCCTCGGCGCCGCCGGCGATCATGACTTCCGCTTCGCCGCGCTGGATCATGCGGATCGCGTCGCCGATGGAGTGCCCGCTGCTGGCGCACGCGGTGGCGTGGGCGCTCGAGGGGCCTTCCAGGCCGTAACGGATCGAGACTAGTCCCGAGCAGGCGTTGACCATCAGCCTCGGGACGGTGAATGGGCTGATGCGATCAGGCCCTTTCGCCGCGAGGAGTTGCACGCCGGACTCGATGGTCTGGATCCCGCCGACGCCCGAGCCGATGACGACGCCGCAACGTGTCGGGTCTTCTTTGGAGTAGTCGATCCCGGAGTGGTCGATGGCCTCGGCGGCGGCGCACAGGGCGAACTGCGCGAAGCGGTCGATGCGTCTGACCTCGCGCGGCTCGATCCTCGTCGTCGGATCGAAATCACGAACCTGCCCGGCGATTCGCACATCCCAGGCGTCGAGCCAGGGCGCGAACTCCTCGCCGGTGATCGGCCCCGCGCCGCTGCGACCGCGGACCATGGAGTCCCAGGTCGTGGTGGCGTCGAGGCCGAGGTTCGTGACCGCGCCGACGCCGGTGACGACGACACGGGTCCGATTGTCGGAGTGTGTGGCGGTCATGGCGTCTAGCGTGGTGTCGGAGGATGTCGGCGTGGTCGGGATCAGGTTTTCTGGGCCTGTGCCTTGAGGATGTAGGTTATGGCCTGTCCGACGGTCTGGATCTTCTCCGCCTCCTCGTCGGGGATGGAGGTCTCGAACTCGTCTTCGAGCTCCATGACCAGTTCGACCGTGTCGAGGCTGTCGGCGTTGAGGTCGTTCACGAAGCTCGTGTCACGACTGATCTCGGCTTTGTCGACGCTCATCTGCTCCGAGACGATGTCGATCACCTTGGCTTCGATCTCTGCTTCGGTCACTGCGTTCTTCTCCGGCATGGCCAAGGCCGGGGCGGGAAACGCCCTCGAACGGCCGAGGCGGATTCTCGAATATATCGCCCGGCCCGCCCGTCGCCAACGAGGCGCCGGGATCGGCACGCGGGCGCCCTGTCAGCACATCGTCAGGCCCCCGTCGACGCACAGTACCTGCCCGGTCAGATACCCGGCCCCGTCGGACGCCACGTACTCCACCGCCGCGGCGATGTCGTCGGGCGTCCCCAGCCGTTTCACCGCCATCAGTTCGACCACCCGGCCGCGGACGGCGTCGCCCAGCGACGCGGTCATGTCCGTCTCGACGAAACCCGGCGCGACCACGTTCGCCGTGATCCCCTTGGACCCGAGTTCCTTCGCGAGTGATTTTGTAAGACCGATCAGCCCGGCTTTGCTCGCGGCGTAGTTCGCCTGCCCGGGGTTGCCCACGACGCCCGAGGTCGAGGCGATGTTGACGATCCTTCCGAAGCGGTGCTTCATCATCGCGCGCGAGGCGCTCCGGCACGCGACGAACGCGGATGTAAGGTTTGTTCTGAGGACGATCTCGAAGTCCTCGTCGCTCATGCGCATCACCAGGCCGTCACGGGTGATCCCGGCGTTGTTGACCAGCACGTCGAGCCGGCCGAACTCCTCGATCACGCCGTCGATCGCGGATTGGAACGCGGCGGTGTCGGCGACATCGACGGCGACGACGTTGGCGGCGCCGCCGGCGGACTCGATCTCTGCGCGGACCTCGGCGAGAGGGCCTTCGCTGCGCGATATAAGAATCACACGCCGGCCCGCCGCCGCCTGCCGGAGCGCGATCGCCCGGCCGATGCCCCGGCTTGCGCCCGTGACCACGGCGATTCGTTGCTGAGAGGCGTCGGGCAAGATCTGCTCCTGAGTGCAGCGGGGATCGTTCAACGCGAGCGGGACTGACGCCCGGCGTGCGGGAAGTTAGTCGGGCGTGACAGAGTAGTGGATGCGCGCCGGTAGCGCCGATGGGTCGTGATTGTCAGCCGCCCAGGCCTCGTGTCGCGGGTCGGCGCCGCTGGTTCTGATCCACCGGCGGTCGCGGCGGGGGCGCGTCCTCGATCACAGGCCCGACCGCGGGCACGTCCATCTCCGCGAGGGCGACGCCGTCGAGATCGGAGGCTTTCGACGCGGGCGGGCTGACGACGGGCAGGGCGCGGAACGTCCACGAGCCGCGGGATTGCGTCCCTTCCCAGCCCAGGAGATACGCCCCGGCGGGGTCTTCGATCGCCAGCCCGACGCGGACGCTCGAACCCGTCGATTGGAGCGAGACGACGCGGACGGCGGTCGTCGCGGCGGTGGATCGCTCCCAGTCGCCGGATTCGCGGAGTTCGCTGAGAACGGCGGCGTCGGCGCGGTCGAGCATGCCGGCGAGATTGTCGGCGTCGCCCGAGGCGATGGCGTTGGCGAGCGACGCCACCCCGCGCGCTTCGTCCTCGTTCTCAGGCATGAGTTCAGCGGGGAACTGCACCTTCGACGCCAGCCCAAGGTCCGCCGGGCGAAGCCGGGGGGCCGGGGGCGGCGTGACGGGGGCCGGCGTGAACGCGCTGGAGTCGGCGGCCTGATCTTCCTTTTTGCCGCAGGAAGTGATGACCACGGGGAGCGTCAGGCAGGCGAGCGCAAGACCGAGCCGAGTGTGTTTATTAGTCCGAGCCGGGTTCGTCATGGCTTGTCACCTTGATCGAGCGTTCGATCCGTTTCATCATGCCCGCGAGCGATCGCCCGGGGGCCAGTTCGTGATAGGCGCCCGGCGCGTTGGCGGCAAGCCAGCGGCAGCAATCGTCCCAGCGCACCGGCGAGGTCAACTGTGCTGCGAGAGCCGCCCGCACGCTCGCCGCGTACGACCCTTTTGACGTGTCCGTATGCGGCGCGCCTGTCACATTTGAGAGGACCGGGCAGCGCGGCTCGGAGATCTGGACCGATTCGAGGGCATCGGCGAGACGATCCGCCGCCGGCTGCATCAGCGGGGAGTGGAACGCGCCGGCGACCGCGAGCCGGGTCGTGCGTAAGCCCGCGTCGGCGGCGCGCTCGACCGCCCGGTCGCAGGCCTCGGCGTGCCCGGAGAGCACGATCTGACCCGGCGAGTTGAAGTTCGCGGCGACGAGGATCAGATCCGGGCGACCCGTGATCGCAGCGGCGCAGAGTTCGAGGGCCTGGGTCTCGTCCGCGCCGATGAGCGCGACCATCCCGCCTTCGCTTTTCTCGGCGGCGTCCTGCATGGCGCGGCCGCGGAGCGCGACCAATCGAAGCCCGTCCTCGAACGAGATCGCCCCGGCCAGGTGCAGCGCCGTGTATTCGCCGAGACTAAGCCCGGCGGCGGCGGCGACGGGTACCTCGCGGTCGCCGATCCAGCCCTGGCACGACGCGACGCCGACAGTGTATAGCGCGGGCTGGGCGGCGTCGGTGCGGTCGAGCGATGTGGCGGGGCCGGTGAAGCAGATCGAAGATAGAGGCGCGCCGAGAGTGTCGCCGAGGATCGCGTCGGCGGCGCCGAAGGTCTGGGCGGCGGCGGGGCTGGCGTCGAACCAGGCCTTCCCCATCCCGACGCGCTGGGCGCCCTGGCCCGGGCACAGAATGATGTTCGGCTCAGTCATGGGTTGGTTCTCAATTGCTCGCAGACGCGGCGGGTGTTCAGACGCGCCACAGGCTGCTCGCCCAGGTCAGCCCGGCCCCGAACGCGACGAACAGAATCAGCGAGCCTTCGGCGATCCGCCCGTCCCGGCGTAGTTCCGACAGGCACAGCGGGACCGACCCCGCGGAACTATTCCCGTACCTGTCGATGTTGATATAAATCTTATCTTCAGGGACGCCGAAGCGCTCGCGCGCCGATTCGAGGATCCGCGCGTTGGACTGGTGCGCGATGTACATATCGATGTCCGACGCGTCGAGGCCTGCTTTTTCGAGTGTTTCCGCGATCAGCGCGCTGAACGTCTTGACGGCGAACTTGTATACCTCGCGCCCGTTCATGCGCAGGCATCCCGGCGGGGCGTCGTCCCACGTCGCTCCGGGCGGGAGGTCCGCATCGCGGTAGGGGAGGTAGAGATCCTCCCAGTGTGAGCCGTCGGCGTGCATGCACTGGGCGATGACGCCTTTGGATGTGTCGTCCGTGGGCCTGAGGATCGCGGCGCCGGCGGCGTCGCCGAAGAGGATCGCGGTGCGGCGGTCCGTGGGATCGACGATCGTGCTCATCGCGTCGCAGCCGATGACGGCGATATTGCGGTACGACCCGCCCCGGATCAGTTCGTGCGCGATGTTAAGCCCGTACACAAACCCGCTGCACGCGGCGATGAGGTCCATAGCGCCGGCGTTCCCGGCGCCGATCTCCGCGGCGATCCGGCACGCCACCGCGGGCACGCGCGTCTCGCCGCTGACCGAGCCGAGGATCACGAGATCGAGCGCGTCCGGCTCGAGCCGGGCGTCGGCAAGGGCGGCGCGCAAGGCGGAGACGCTGAGTGTGCGGACTGATTCGCCGCGCGCAGGGTCGCACACACGCCGTTCGTGGATGCCGGTGCGCTGGACGATCCATTCGTCCGAGGTGTCGAGGATGCGCTCGAGATCGGCGTTCGTAAGTCTGCGTTCGGGTACGGCGTGGCCGGTCCCGGCGATCTGCACGCCGATCCTCGGCGCCGGGGGTGGTGTCGCGTGCTGATGCGCCGGGCTGGTGCGGGGTTCGCTCATGCCGGCTCCGGTGCGGGGGACGGTTCGGGCGCTGCGACGGCGCGATCGAGCGCCGTGCCGACATCGGCGAGACGATTGACAATCGCGCCGTTGACGTCGTTTCGGAGGTATTCGCGGGTGTTGCGGATGGCGCTGACGATTGTGCGCGGCTCGCTGGAGCCGTGGCAGATCATGCATACGCCGTTGACCCCGAGCAGGGGCGCGGCGCCGTACTCGTGGTAGTCGTTCTTCTTTTTGAAGACATCGACGAGGGGCATGAGCCGGGCGGCGAGCGACTGGTCGTACGCGGCGACCTCGCTGAAGATGGCGCGCAGGAGCGAGCCGGCGAGTCCTTCAGAGAGTTTGAGCATGGCGTTGCCGACGAAGCCGTCGGTGACGACGACGTCGGCGCCGCCGGCGAAGAGGTCGCGTCCTTCGACATATCCGATGTAGTTAAGCCCGGGCGCCTGTTCGAGCGCCGCGCGGACCTCGCGGATCATGCGGGTGCCCTTGCCCGCTTCGACGCCTATGGACAGTTGTGCGATCCGCGGGTTCTCGACGCCGAGGGCGAGGCGCGCGTATGTCTCGGCCATCACGGCGTATTGGGCGAGGTGCAGTGCTCGGGGTTCGGGGTTTGCGCCGACGTCGCAGAGGACGAAGTGCCCGCCGAAACTCGGGATCACCGCTGCGATCCCGGGACGATGGACGCCCGGCAGGCGGCGCATGAACATCGTCGCTGCCGAGACCATCGCGCCGGTGTTCCCGGCGCTGATTACGGCGTCATACGGTGCGTCGGCTTTGCGGCTGCCGAGCTTGCACAGCCGAACTATCGAGGAATCCGGCTTGAGCCGAACTGCCTCGACGGGCGATTCGTGCATCTCGATCGCGTCGGGTGCGTGCTCGACCACGAGGCGTGGATCGTCGATGCGGTTTTTGTGGATCGCGTCGCGGATCAGATCCGCCGGGCCGACGAGCACCAGGCTGTCACTCGCGCCGAGCAGCGGCAGTGCTTCGAAGCAGCCCTGAAGGATGGCCCCGGGCGCATGGTCCCCGCCCATCGCGTCGATCGCGATGCGCATCGGCTCAGCCCTCGCGGTTCTTCAGCGTCAGACCCGGCCGGACGTACCCACAGTTGCGGCAGGCGGCGTGGGGACGCTTGGCCGTGCCGCAGTTCGGGCATGAGACGGTCTGTGTCGGGGCGATCGCGTGGTGCGATCGGCGACGGCGTGTCCGGCCCGGGCTGATTCTATGTGTGGGATGCATGGCGTATCCGAGGCCAGATCGGCCTGTGAGTCGGTCTCGTGCGAGGGCGCCCGCCGCCGGCGCCTAGACCGGCCGACCGTCGCGGGGCGATCGGGAAGGCTACCCGCGACCGGGGGGGCTGTCAATCACTCCGCCGCCCCCGCCGGGGATCGGGGCGGCCCGGCTCTCCGAGCCGGGCGTGGACAGCGCGATTCTCGCGGATGTACGAACGTCGAGTTGCTCGAATGCGCTGTGCGAACGGGTCGCGCGAATCGCGCCCGCTCTGCAAAGCCCAGGGATGAAATCCCTGGGCTTTCGTCGGAGTGTGCTGGAAGCCCAGACTGGACGCGGCCGCGATGAGGGCTACACTGCCGATCGCAGTCGCCCGAAGCGTCCCGGCCCGCCGGGGCGCCGACAGCGACGCCCTCCTAGCTCAATCGGTAGAGCAGCTGACTCTTAATCAGCGGGTTGAAGGTTCGAGTCCTTCGGGGGGCATTCCGGTGCGCTGGCGGAAACGCGGATCGCCCGAAAATGCTGCTGTTCAGGTAAGCGGGTGAAGGGACTCGAACCCTCGACATTCAGCTTGGGAAGCGGAAACAACGCTTCCGTAAACCCGTGCGGTGAAAGCACTTGCGGCGATATTACAAAGACGGGTCACACAAAGCCGTTTTTGGGGGGCGCCGACGCTTACAACGATCTTGTATCCGCCGTCGAAGCGCTCGCGCTCATGCCCGACGAGCGGAGAGAGCCGATTATTCGGCTCATCCTGTCGATGCGGTAGGCCAAGTGACGAACGACTATCGTCGGCGGTCAATGCAGTCAATAGTCGCTGCGGGCTTACAACCCGCGCCCGACGCCCCCCAAAAACCGCGTTTTCAGCGCGCCAGCCTAAGGCGCTCACGTCCATCGCACTAAGGCGCTCACTTAGCCCCCTAAGGCGCTCATCAAAAACAGCGTTTAGAGAGAGAGAGCCTAAGGCGCTCACCAAAACCACACGTCGGGGGATTGAGCACCTTAGGGGAGGATCGGTCCGACTGGGCGGGGTGAACGATGTGGCGTGTGGGGCGATCGCCCGGATAGGTTCTCCGGGACGGGGTGAGCGCCCCCTAGGGGCTCGTGAAGAGAGAGGGAACGCGAATGAGTTTGTTTCGGGGGTTCAGCCCGATATGCCCGGAGGCGCTGTAGGATCGCCCGTGCCGCGCCCCCCCCCGCTGGCCTACCCCGACCCCGCCCGGCGTGTTCCGCCGCGATCCTGGGGCAACTGGCGGCGTCTGGCGGCGCGGGGCCGAAAAAAACCCGCCGACCCCGTGGCCGGCGGGGTTTTTTCAAAAATTTTTCGAGGTTCTGGGGCAAAGTCGCGCAAAACGGGGCAATAAGTAGATAGGGGGGCGATGCAATCTCGCCCGAGAACACAAGGAGACCCGATCGATGCCGCGAAACGGACTGACCTTCGACGAATACCTCGAACTGCGCAATCCCCAGCCACCGAGTCCGACCAGGGTGCTCAGGACTCTGGAAGACGCGATCCGCTCCCGTGATGGATCGGGGCCTGCGTCGGAGTGGATGTTCCCGATGACAAAGAACGAGGCGTCCAACCACCTGCGAGCGCGGGGTTATGACTGTCGCCCGGAAACGCTTGACATGTTGCTGGAGCACAAAGTAGTGAATCCTACCCCTGATGACGGGTGGAATCGACACGCCGTGGAAGCCGCCGCCGAGCACCTCGAATATTGCGGCATCTTCACGCCCTACGCCGAAATGTGCCGGACACTCGGAGGCGCCTACTCCCATTATCTGCTCGCGCTGAGCGATGCTGCGGATCGTGAGTCAAAAAAATATGGCCGCACGATCCGCGCCGACGAGAGTCTTTTTATAATGTGCGTGGAACCACCCCGCGGCGAGATCGACGACGTTGACGGCTTGGTCGGCATCCGTCCAGCGGTCTTCGCCTTCACGCTGTGCGCGGACGTGCGAGAGCGGATCGAGCGCGGCGAGGGGGTCTAATATGGGCGCCGACGGAAGTTATGAACTAAAAATAGAAGGTGATTTGCTGGATTACGCGCAGAGAGTCGCACTCAAGCACGCCAAGGAAGCCGTCCAGCTAGCCCGCGGGCGAGGCCGCTGGCTGGACGAGGAGGAACTTGTTCAAGCCGCGATGCTGGCCCTGGTCAGCAAGCCGCCGGTGTACGACCCCTCGCGGGGGCGGAGCCCAAGACGCTGCTCTACACGATCATCCATCGCGGTGTGCTCAAAGCCGCCAGTCGCGAGGAGACGCAGTTGGTGCGTTTCGGGCCGAATCTCTGGGTGTCGGACCTCTGCGAACGCGAAGAGATAGACGAGAGCGACCAGGACGACGATCTCGTGAGGGCCCAACAGAAGGGAGCCGCTGCGACTGAGCGCTCCGAAGATGAGGCGCTCGCGCGCGGGCGTAGGTTTTCGGAACGAAGGGATGATCGCGGGGTTCCTGAGCATCGCGGCAATCGAGAACTAATGCTACGAATCTTTGCGGCATTGGACAGCGAATCCGATCGCGCCCTGTGCCGGCTATTGCTGGAATGTGACATGAACCTAAGCGAGGCGGCCCGGCGGTTGACGGTGCTTCGGGACGCGGCAAGATGCGGTTTCGAGAATCCTCCTTCGACAAAGAGTATTAAGTTTCGTCTGGAGCGACTGGCGCCCAAGTTGGTGGCCGCGGGCCTTGGACCTACCGATTGGAGATCGAGTAATGCGAGATAATACAGAACCTACGCTCGACGCGGCGCTCGATGCGTTGCGTTCGAGCGACGAGGCCGACCGGCGCCGCGGGGCGCTCGACGTGCAGGCGCTCGCCGGTTCGGTCGTTGTCCGTCGCGGCGGCGTGGCGGCGATGACGGACGGCGAGCGCGAAGCGCTCGAAGCGATCGACTCGATCCTCGAGCGCGCACTCGCGGGCGACAGGGGCGCCGCCGACGGCCTCCGCGCGTACCTGTCGGACGACCCGGCGGACGTGGCCGACACGTTCGAGCCGCCGCGGATCGAGCCGCCGAGCGACGCGGTTCTCGCGCTGTCCGAGCGTTCGCCGGAAGACCTGATCGACGCGATCGAGGCGGAAGAAGACGAGCCGGCGCGGCGCGACCTGGTGCTCGCGCTGATGATCTCGGTTGGCCGGTCGCTGCCCGCGGGCGCCGACGCGGCTGCGCTGGCGGCGCTGGGCGGGGGGCTGGCGCACCGGCGCGAAACCCCGCTGCGCCGCGCCCGGGCGTGGGTGGCGGCGAACGCCGGCGCGGGGGCTTGGCAGTGACGTTGCAACTTGATATCCGCGCCGTCGCGCGGGAGGAAGACAATAAGGGCGGCGGCCCGGTTCGGTTCAAGGGCCTGGCCTACTCGGGCGGGCCGCTCGACCTCGCGGGGTTTGCGGCTCCCGTTGTCGTTGAACTGACAAGCATGGAAGCGCCCGGGCCGATCCCGATCGTCGCGGACCATGACACGCGGATCGGCGCCCGGCTCGGCGCGGCGATCGCGCGGGTCGGCGACGGCGGACTCACGATCGAAGGGGAGATCGTCCCCGGCACGCCCGAGGCCGATCGTTTTATAAGTCTGATCCGTTCGCCCGGGGGCGCGTCGCTCTCGATCGGGGCGACGGCGCCGCGCGTCGAGCGCGTCCCGCGCGGGCGGTCCCGCGTCGTCAACGGGCGCTCGTTCGACGGGCCAATCGACGTTGTGCGCGGCTCGGCGCTGCGCGAAGTATCTGCGGTCGGCGTCGGAGCCGACCCCGGCGCGGTCGCGGTCGCGGCCCGCGCGAACTTACAGCAAAGGAATGCAGGAATGACAGAAGAAGGAACGACCGTCGCAACGGCCCCCGACCCCGTGGCCCGCGAGCGCGAGCGCGTGCGCGAGATCAACGCCGCGTACTTCGGCATCGACGGCGAGGACGCGCACGCCGAGCGTGACGGGCTGATCGACTCGGGCGCGACGCCCGACGAGGCCCGGGGCGCGGCGCTGGCGCGGATGCGCGCGTCGATGCCGACGGGGATGACGGGCCGCTCGATGCGGACGGCGCCCCCCAACGGAAGGCCGGACACGATCGTCGCGGCGGCGCTGCTGATGCACGCCGGGCGCGGCGACGTTGCCGAGCGGGCCTACGGCGCCGGGGTGTGCCAGTCGGCGGCGGCGCTGCGCGCGTCGTCGATGCTGGATATCGCGGCGGCGTCGCTGCGGCTTGAGGGGCGCGACGTGCCGGGCACGCGCGACGACCTTATCCGCGCGGTCGCGCAATCGACATCATCCTTCGCCGTCGGGCTGAACGGGGGCGTCGAGAAGGTCGCGCTCGAGATCTTCCAGAACGCGCCCGAGGCGTGGCGCTCGTTCGCCCGCCGCGTGCCCGTCAACAACTTCCGCGATCACGGCGTGCTGCGGCTCGGCTCGGACCTTACATATGAGATCATCGCCCCGGGCGGCGAACTCAAGCACGGCTCGCTGTCCGAGAGCGTCGTCGCGCTGCGGGCGACGACCTGGGGCAAGATCATCGGCATCGACCGGGCGTTGATTATCAACGATGACGTGTCGATCCTCGACGATGTTCCGGTGATGCTGGCGCAGGAAGCGGCCCGGACGATCGGCGATCACGCGCACGACGCGCTTGTTGCGGGGATCACGTCCGGGTTCTTCGGCGCCGCCAACAACAACCTTATGACGGGCGCCGGGTCGGCGCTGTCCGCCGCGTCGCTGGCCGACGCGGTTATGAGGCTGCGGCGGATGCGCGACAGCGCCGGGCGCCCCCTGAACATGCCCCCGCGGTTCCTGCTCGTCTCGCCGGAAGACGAGACGACGGCGCGGGCGCTGCTCAACAGCGCGGAAGTGGGCGCGGCGGCGGGGGCGCCGACGGGCAACGCGCTGCGCGGCGTCGCGGACCTGCTCATCGACGCGCGGATGACGCCGGGGGCGTGGGCGCTCTTCGCGCGGCCGTCGGACAACGCGCTGATCGTCGGGCTGCTCAACGGGGTTGACTCGCCGACGGTCCAGTCGAGCGCGAGCGACTTCGACCGGCTGGGCATGGCCTACCGCGCGTTCATCGACTTCGGCGTGACGCTGGGCGACCGGAGCGCTACACCGTTGGAGCGGGCCCCGTTCCGCTGGGGCTACGGGCGAGTCGAGGCGGCCGCGTAGGGTGCTGGCGGGCTGCCCCCGACGCGGCCCCGGACGGCCCGGAGACGCCAGCTTGCCCCGCGACCCGCGAGCCCGGGCGAGTGGTGGTTCGTCTGGGGGCCCGCAGGAGTACGGAGCGCATATATTGTCGCTACGAGCTAAATAGAGTCGGCTCCGCTGCTAGGCGATTGGCCCGTGGAACAACTTTTCCCTCGACTTCGGCCGGGACCGGCACACTCTCATCATCGAACATGAAACCATCAGCGACGGTTGCTACATCAGGGTCCGACCACGTCCAGTCTCGTCCGCCGAGCCCTTCTTTGACCATCGCTCGAACAGCGTGCACCACACGCCGCTTCCGACGCGGTGGTACCCACCACGGATATGGCATTCGCTCGAAATCCTTACTTTGGATGTTCCGGGTATGGTTTAGAACAGATTTGAGCACCTTGTTCGCAAGCGGCGACAATAGCCATCCAATGATGAAAAACAACTCATCTTCATCTGTGTCCGGCAGCGTAAACGCACAAGGCGCGCCACTGTCAAGGATATAGCCGGGCGGAAGGTAGCGAGGGATAAATCGTGATGCGACCAGTTGCCACGTTAATCCTTCGCGTCCAAAGTATGGTTGGCCGCCAACGCCACGCAAGTACCAGTTGCCAGTCTTCTTGTAGGTGAGAACGGCATCGCCGTCATCTTTCCAATAGATAACATGCGTTGCTGGAGATGCGACAATTCGCCCATTCGCCTTGTTGTAAGGCGCATAGTCAGGATGTGGAAACTGCACCACGACAGGATCTCGTCGTTCAAGGACGTGCAGCCTCCTCTGTACATCGCCACGCAGCTCGGCATCATCGAGGGAACGGCGGACCTTGGCCGGGAGCTTGCCCAGTCGAGCTCGCTCGAGTTCGTAGGCCACCGTCACAGGCTCATTGGAAAATCGGAATTCATACGGCTCGGAGAATGTATTGTCTGCATTTAGTTCGCGGATAAAGTACTCGTTCTTGCCCGTCGTCATGCCGCTTGATGCAATAAAAAAATCCGAGAGCAGCGGGCCCGCAAAGAGCTTGGCGATCTCTGGCGTGATACTCCATGACAGATTGGGCGTCTGCCTGACCGCAGAGATATCAACATCGCAGCCATTCCGGCGGAGCTTGGGCGCCGATGATGGCTGGCTCCGCTTGCGAAAGTCCAACACGACCATGGGGTAATTGGTTTCTTCAGAGAACTCGCTTAGGTCAGTGAGCGTTACATCGCCATGCTCCATGAGATACTGGCGAAGCCCGGTCATCGTCGGAATCGTTAACAGCGTGTCACTGCACACAAACAGCAACTGTCCGCCACTGCGAAGCATGTCTGCGCAAGCGATGATAAAGAAGGCATAGGTCTCCTTCTTAATCTTTCGCCCCATTCGTCTGCCAAGCAAGCGATCTAATTCATCCTCAATGTCGTGGTCAAAGGTGCCGCCGAACGGTGGATTGCCGACTATTAGATCAAATTCGCCGGAGAGTGGCCCCTTTTCCGACCCGTTGCAGCACGAAGCAGTTCTATCAAGGTAGAAGCGAAAGAAATCGCCTTCATGTACGCTTGTATTCGATGGCAAACCATGCCGGTGAACAGCGGCAACCAGTTCTGAGTCGATTTCAATACCGGTGACTTCGCAGTCCGTAGGCCAACTGCATGTCCCCGCTGAATCGCTGGGAACAGCCTCTTGCAGCCGACGCAAAAATACCCCTTCTCCACATGACGGTTCGAGAACGCGTCTCACATGATCAACAGCGATCTGTCTCAGAACTCGATCAGCGACACTGTCCGGGGTCATGTACTGGCCCCGCTGCCGTTTTTGTTCGCGCTCGTGCTTTCTTTGTCTCATGGAACGAACTGCATGCTTGATTGGTCGACCTTGAAGTCGGCGGACTTGAAATGCTCAAGCATCCCACGCTGACGATCAAGCCGCGACTGCCTATTGGCCAACAGGGAGCGTAACTGAGTCTCAAACAGACTGAACAGTGCATCGGCTTTTTCAAGCACGTCCCGCGGCCGAGGCTGGTGGCCGTTCTCTACAGCGTCGTAGAAATCCTTCTCTCGGAGCATGATTTGTCCGGGACCAGCATCGTACGTGATGTAGTCCGTCCAATCCAACATGTCTACTAGGTATGCCTTATGGGAAAGCTGTGAAGTGATGTCAAACTTAATGATTAAGAGATAATATGAATCAATCCATCTCTTGAAGATGTAATTCAGAAGCTTCTGCATCGACACCAGATTGGGTTGGCCATTCATGCCCTGCAGACCGGCCTTGACGTTTACTGGGTTGAAAATCCCGGACGATCTGACCCATACATCACCCATTGAGCGTTTCTTGACATTGCCCTTGCCGTCCCCCTCGTATCGGGTGTCAAGATGCACTTTGAGCAGCGATGTTGTGCGGTCGTCGACGTAGTCCGCCATTCGGTGACCAGGTTCCTTCCCAGAGATCAGCTCGGCGAATCCTTGATCCCGAACATGCTCCGACCAATGCTCGTCGACGAGGTGGATGATTTGGTCTTGGAGGGGCTGCTCAATTGCCATGTCGCGGGTATCCCAGATGTGGTGGATCGTCCATTGGATTGTACTCCTCGTTGAGCATGGCTGCATCCATCCGGTCTGCCATCCCGTGGGATGGCCGGACTGCGGGATTGCGTGCGGTCGCCATCAGCACGAGATTCCTCGCGGATCGCTTCCGAATCCGCCCCGGTCGCGCGACCGCCAAGCAGGTCGATTCTGTCCGGGTCCGCGTCGAGGCGATCGTGTCGGCAAGGATGCAGGGGCTTTCCATCGACCCGGAAACCGCCGCGTGGCTCGGGTCGATCGGGGACGCGCTCCATGCGCGGCTGGCCGCCGCCGGGCTTGTGGAATCCCGCGAGAAGCGGCGCGTCCACACACTCGCCGGCGTGCTCGATGCGTTCTTCGACCGATCGACCGTCAAGCCCGCGGGCTGGCTGCTGGCCGACTTTGGATCGGGCGACTGTGTGCCGATGCTCGACGGCCCGGCGGGAGCGGCTGCCCCGGGCGGGGCGGTGATGGTGAACCTGGATTCGGTCCAGCCGGCGAAGGTGCGCTGGCTCTGGCCGGGGCGGCTGGCGCTGGGCAAGCCGTGCCTCCTGGCCGGACCCCCGGGCCGGGGCAAGTCGCTGCTGACACTGGATATCGCGGCCCGGCTCTCGACCGGCGCGGGCTGGCCGGATATGCCCGACGAGCGACGCGAGCCGGCGGGGACGCTGCTGCTGTCGGCTGAAGACGACCCCGCCGACACGATCCTGCCCCGGCTCAAAGCGGCGGGCGGCGATCCGTCGTTCGTGCGGGCGCTCGAGGGCGTCTATCGCGGGAACGGGAAGATCGGGGCGGTGTCGATCAACGACCCCGACGTGATCGCCCGGGCGATCGACGAAACCCCGCGGTGCCGGCTTGTCGTCGTCGATCCCGTGAGCGCCTACCTCGCGGGCAAGACCGACTCGCACCGGGACGCCGATGTACGATCGGCGCTGATGCCCCTGGCGCGGGTCGCGGCGGATAAGGGCGTGGCCCTGCTGCTGGTGATGCACCTGAACAAACGCAAGGACGGCGACTCGTTCGCCCGCGTCGGCGGGTCGATCGCGTGGACCGCCCTTGCCCGGACCGCGTTCCTCGCGGCGGACGACCCCGACGATGGGAACCGCCGGGTGCTGGCGACGATCAAGAGCAACATCAGCCGCGAACCCGGGTCGCTGGCGTATGAGATCGCGTCGGCGGGCGACGATGAACCCCCGTTCATCCGCTGGATCGGCGCCGACGCGCGGAGCGCGAACGACCTGCTCGCCGACGGCGATCGCGCCGGCGGCGAACGGCGAACCCCCGTCCGCGACGACGCGGCCCGGTTCCTCGAAGAAGAACTGCGGGCCAGTAGTGAGGGCGTCCCCGTGGCGGAACTCAAGACGACCTCGCGCGAGGCAGGCCATTCGTGGGCCAGTGTGAGGCGCGCCAAGGACACGCTGGGCGTCGAAGCGGTCCGGCGGGGGGGTATCGCCAGCGGGGGCGAGTGGGTCTGGGTGCTACCCGAAGAGCGCATGTTCTCGGACTAAGCGCGTTCTCGGACTAAGCGTGTTCTCGGACTAAGGCGCGTGTTATTGGACCAAGAACGCCCGAAAACGCCTAAGGTGCTCACGTTTCCCTGTGTGTCGCTAACTGAGCACCTTAGAGCGCCTTAGCGTTTTCAGGCTGAAAACGCGGTTTTTTTGGCGTCTAACTGAGCGCCTTAGGGAAACAGGCGTGAGCGCCTTAGGCTCACGGCCCGCAAACGCGGTTTTGAGGGTAGGATCGGGCACACACGGCATAAGGAAGGAACCCGATGACGAAGAAACGAACGAAGCGGCGGTCGCGCGGAACCGGCGTCCTGTTCAAGCGCGACCCGCGCGGCCCGTGGATCGGGCGGTGGACCGACGCGACCGGGCGACGCCGCGAACGCTCGACCCGGACGACCGACAAGGCGACAGCCGAGCGCGTGCTGGCCAAGCGGCTGAGCGAGGCGGCGCTGTGCCGTGAGGGCGTGATCGACCCCCGGGCCGAGCGCTTCCGCGAGGAACGGCGCCGAACGGCGGCGGACGTGGTGGCCGACTACATCAGGTCATGCACGCGCCAGGGCATGGCGCCCCGGCACGTCTCGCAAAAGGAATCCCGGCTGGGCCTGTTCCTCAAGGGCGCACGAATCGACACGCTCGCCGCGATCGACCCCGACCGCCTTGAAACCCACCTGACCCGCATCGCGGACGCGGGCAGGTCGGCCCGGACGGTGAACCTTGTTCGGGCCGACGCCGTGGCGTTCATGCAGTGGTGCGTCAAGACCGGGCGTGTCGAGTCGAACACGCTGCGCGTCGTCCCCAAACTCGACGAATCACGCGACCGCCGGCGTGTCCGTCGCCCGCTGACCGACGACGAATGCGCCCGCCTGATCGCCGTGGCCCGCGAGGAAGGCCGTGAGGCTTGGTACCTCGCGGCCCTGCTGGCCGGGCTTCGCAAGGGCGACCTGATCCGGCTCCGCTGGGGCGATCTCGACCTCGACGCGGGGACCGTCACCATCCGCGAGGGCAAGGCCAAGCGGGCCGATGTGCTGCCCCTGCATCCCCAACTGATCGACACATTCCGCGCCCGCCTTACACACCAACCTAAGCCGACCGATCTCGTCTTCCCCGTGCCCGTCGCGGACGCGGTGCGCAAGGCCGACTACGCCCGCGCCGGGATCGCCGACCGCGACGAGGAGGGCCGCTTCGCCGACCTCCACTCGCTTCGGACGACGATGGGTACGAATCTGGCCCGGGCCGGCGTCGTCCCGCAGATCGCCCAGAAACTCATGCGTCATGCGGACTACAAGACGACGCTTGCCCACTACACAGTGCTTGGCCTGACCGACGCGGCCCGCGGCGTGGCGTGCCTGCCCCCGGTCGGCGTCCCCGACGACGGGCGACGCGAGGGCGAAGGAAACACATTACGTCGAACCGAAAGTAAGAACCCGAAATCGCCCCCGCGCAAACCCCACCTTACGGGGTGCGTAAACTCGCAGGAACCCGCGTCGGGATGCGCTGAAAAAGGCGCGGACGAGGCCGGGACGGACGACGCTAACACGTTGACTAGTGCGGGTTTACGCATGGCCTTGCAGGCCCTTGCGTCAAAGCGGGTGAAGGGACTCGAACCCTCGACATTCAGCTTGGGAAGCTGACGTTCTACCACTGAACTACACCCGCGCGGTGTTGATCGCCCGGCAGTATACGTGGCAGAGGGGACGATCACCACCTACTGGCGTCTCTTGGAGATGCAGCGGGGGGGACGCCGGACGCCTGGTCTGAGCGCAGCGAAGGCCAGAGTTTTTCCGGAAGACGGGCGAGACGCTCGTCCCACGGGGGTCGGGGTGGCACGGCTCTCCGAGCCGTGATCGCACGGGCGAGACGCCCGTGCCACTATTCTTTGTGATAATCACGGGCGAGACGCCCGTGCCACAGGTTATTGAAGACACGGGCGGGACGCCCGTGCCACTGCCTGTTGAAAACACGGGCGGGATAAACATAATATGCCTTTTATCCCCGCGGCTGTCGCCGGCCAGGCGCCGAGGCCCAGTGGAGTTTGCGGATCAGCGTTGACCAGAACGTCGCGTCCGGGTTCCTGATCAGCCGCACCGCGTGCGGCGAGCGCGACAGCCGGACGCGCGAGCCCGTCGGCAGCCGATGATGAACCTGCCCGTCGAGCACCAGCGTCGTCCCGGCGCCGTCGTCGTCGTTGGCGCGTCTTATTACAAGTTCGATCGTGTGCGTGCTCGGCAGGACGATCGGCCGGAACGCCAGCGAATGGGCGGCGATCGGCGTGATCGTGAACGAATCCAGATCCGGCGCGACGATCGGCCCGCCCGCAGAGGCGTTGTACGCGGTCGATCCGACTGGTGTTGAGATGATCACCCCGTCGCCGCGGAGGGTCGGGCCGGGCTCGCCGTCGATATAAACATCGAGTTCGATCAGGCGGTACGGCGGGCCCGCGGTGACTACCGCGTCGTTGAGGGCGGCGTCCGCGAACGTCGCGGCTGTCTCGCCCGGGAGCGTGACGGCAGCGTCGAGCATCATGCGTTCGGCGAGCGATAGCGGCGCGCCTCGGAAGATCGCCGGCGCGTGGCGGGTGAATGAGTTTACATCGAACTCGGCGAGGAACCCGAGATTGCCGATCTTCACGCCGAGCACCGGGATATTGAGGGCGGCGCATCGGCGGGCCTGCGCGAGGATGGTGCCGTCGCCCCCGAGGACGACGAGCACGTCGGCGCCGCGCGCATCGCTGAGGGTGTCGTGGTTCGCGTCGAGGACGCCGACGACGCGGCCGACCTGTTCGATCGCGGTGCGCACCGCCGCGAGAGATTTTTCCGCGTCGGGCTTGGTCCGGTTCACGAGGATGAGCGCCGAGCGCGCCATGGCCGGCCTCAGTTCGTGACGATCGGGGCCCGGGCGGTTCGGACTTCGATCTCGGTCCGTCGCGCGGGCGCGCGGTCGGCAGCGGTGCGGATCGCACGCGCGATCGAGCCGACGTCAAGCCCGGCGTCCTTCAACTGGTCGTTGCGCGAATCCTGATAGATCCAGTGGTCGGGCAGGCCGAGGCGGGTGACACACGAGGTGTCCAGGCCGCGCTCCTGGCAGGCTTCGAGCACAGCGGCGCCGAACCCGCCCGTCAGCCCGTGGTCCTCGATCGTCACGATCGGGACGCCGGCGCGGATGAGAGATTCGATCAGTTCGATATCCACCGGCTTGGCGAACCGCGCGTCGTAGAGCGCGACCGCGAGATCGTCGCCGATCTGTTCGATCGCGGCGGCGGCGTCGGCAGCGAGCGTGCCGAACGCCAGCACCGCAGCGTCGGGCGTGCGGTCGGTCGTGATCAACTGCCGGGCTTTTCCGAGTTTGAACGGCGGGCACGCCGCCGCGGTGAAGCGGTCCGAGACGTTGTCGCGCGGGTAGCGCACCGACGAAAGCCCGGCGTCATAAGTTCTCATGAACTCGAGCGCAGCGAGCAGCGACGGCTCGTCGATCGCGGCGGTGATCGCGGCGTCCGGGAGCGTGCGCAGCAGCGCGACATCGCAGAAGCCGTGATGCACGGCGCCGTCACCCCCGACGAGGCCCGCCCGATCCAGGCACAGCCGAACCGGAAGACCCTGGAGCGAAACTTCCTGGAACGCCTGATCGAACGCGCGCTGGAGGAACGTCGAATACACCGCGAAGAACGGCTTGAAACCGGTCTTGGCGAGGCCCGCCATCATGTCCATCGCGTGCGATTCGCAGATGCCGGTGTCCCACGTCCGCTCGGGGAAGAGCGGGAAGACTTTCGAGACCCCCGTCCCGTCGGGCATCGCGGCGGTGCACGCGACGACTTTCTCGTCGCGCGTCATCAGGTCCGCGAGAGCGTCGGCGAAGGCGGCGGTGAACGATCGGCCTTTCTTCTTAAGTTCGACCCGGCATCCCTCGACGCGGAACGCGGCGGGGGAGTGGAATGTCGTGGCGTCGCCCTCGGCGTGGTCGAAGCCTTTGCCTTTGATGGTCTTGACGTGCAGGACCATCGGGCGATCGAAATCGCGGGCCTCGGCGAGGAACTCGATGAGAGTGGGGAAGTCGTGCCCGTCGATTGGGCCTACGGTCAGGAGGCCGAAGTGCTCGAACCAGGTGTGCTCGGCGACCATGGCTTTGGTGGCTTCGCCGGCGCGGTGGTAGGCTTCTTCGAGGAGCGACCCGCCGGGCAGGTGCGCCAAGGCCCGGCGCGCGTGCTGCTTGAAGTCTTTGTACGCGCCGCTGAGCCGGACCTTGTCGAAGTAGCGCGCCATGGCGCCTTGGGGCTTGGAGATCGACATCCCGTTGTCGTTGAGGACGACGAGGAACTGCCGTTTGAGTGTGCCGGCGTTGTTGAGCCCTTCCATCGCGACGCCGTTGACTATGGAAGCGTCGCCGATGAGCGTGACGACCCGGCGCCCGTCGGGCCGATCGTTCGGGTCGAAGGATTCATTGTTGAGATGATCGCCGCGGGCCATCCCGACCGCGGTCGAGATGCCCGTACCCGCGTGCCCGACGCTGAAGAGGTCGTACTCCGACTCGCGCGGCTCGGGGAAACCCGACATGCCTCTGCTCGTGCGCAGATTCGCCAGCATTGGCAGTCGCCCGGTCAGGAGTTTGTGCGGGTAGCATTGATGGCCGACGTCGAAGAGCAGGCGGTCCCGGCTGAAGTCGAAGACGTAGTGCAACGCGATGGAGAGTTCGACCACGCCGAGGTTCGGCGCCAGGTGCCCGCCGGTGCGGCTGATCTGGTCGATGATGGCGCTGCGGACCTCCGAGGCGAGGGCGGGCAGTTGATCGACGCTCAGCCGGCGCAGGTCGGCGGGGGACGCGATCTCGGGCAGGATCTTCATCGGGTTCCTCGCGCGACGGCGGTTCTGTGAAAAAGTGTTCGGTCGCCCGGTCGGCGCCGATGCGGGGATCATCCTACGACTATCTCGTCCGTACGGCGAGAAATCCGCAAAGATCGGCGAGAGGGCGGGCGTTCGGCCCGAGCGCCGCGACCGCGTCGAGCGCCACGCGCCGGAGCCGATCCACCTCCGCACGAGACTCGGACACGCCGAGGATGCCCGGGTATGTCCGCTTGCCGGCGTCGATGTCCTTGCCCGCGCCCTTGCCCAGGTGCTCGGCGGATTGCTCGACATCCAGAAGATCGTCCACGATCTGGAACATCAGCCCGATAGCGTCGGCGTAGGTCGTTACAAGCGAGATCGGGCGTTGCGACGCATCGGAGGCGCCGCCCAGGGCCGAGATCGCGCCCATTCGGCACGCTGCGCGGATCAACGCGCCGGTCTTGTTGAGGTGGATCGTCTCAAGTTTTTCCCGCTCGGTCAGGCCCGGCGCGAACCCGCCCAGTGTGTCGTAAACCTGCCCGGCGATCATCCCTCGGACCCCGGCGGCGAGTTCCCCCGCGAGGACGCCGACGAGGGCGGGGTCATCCACGCCGTCGGGCAGGGCTTCGAACGCCAGGGAGAGCATGAGGTCGCCCGCGAGGATCGCCATTGCTTCGCCGCGGGCGATGTGGAGCGTCGGCCGACCCCTGCGGAGGTCGTCGTCGTCCATCGCGGGCAGGTCGTCATGGACCAGGCTGAAAGCGTGGACGAGTTCCACCGCCATCGCGCCCGGGACAGCGGCGTCACGCCCGCCTCCGACAGCCTCGGCGGACAGCAGCGCGAGGATCGGCCGGAGCCGTTTGCCCCCGCTCAGGAGCGAGTACGCCACGGCGTCGCGCAGATTCTCGGGGAGTTCGCGCGACGCCAGGAACCGGGCGAGATGTTCGTCGATCAACGTGACCAGGTCGGCGCCGGGGTGCGGAGGCTCGACGCCCAGCGGCGCGTTCACGGTGATCGGTTCGTTCTGGCTAAGCATCGGTTGGGTGCGCGTCGTCCACGGGGAGGGCGAGCGGGGCGACCGGCCCCGCCGATGTTTGGAAAGTCTAACCTGCCAGGCGCCCGCGGACAACACCAACGCGATGCGCCGACACGCCTCATACGCGCGGGCCTCCGCGCCCGCCTGGATATGTGTGTTTTCACTCCCCGCCCCGCGGCTGATTCCATCTCCGCAAATGTGTTCACGCCTTCGAGAACCCGCGCATAACCCCGGTGTATAATCCTCCGCGTGCTCGCCGATTCCTTTGAAACAGCCCGCGTGATATTCGATCGCGGCGGGTGGGTGATGTGGCCGTTGCTCGCGCTGAGTGTGGTCGCGGTCGGTCTGAGCGCAGAACGGCTCATCTACTGGGGAGTGACCCACCGCCCCGGTCGCGGCCGCTGGCTCGATCGTCTGGCTGATCGGCTTCGTATCGGCGACGACAAGGGCGCCCGTGCTGTGCTCGGCTCCGACGGCTCCGTATACGGCCGCGTCGCCGCCAGGATGCTCTCGACCCCTGCTTCCGAAGAAGCCATCGTCGAGATCATCGAAGCGGAACGGCCCGGGTTCGAACGATTCTCCATCGCCCTTTCAACGATCATCACCGCGGCGCCTCTCGTCGGGATCCTAGGCACGGTGCTCGGCATCATCGAAAGTTTCGAACTCCTCGGCGGCGCGACCGGGTCGCCCGTGTCGGACCCCGCCCAGGTCGCCGCCGGCATCGCCAAGGCTCTCATCACCACCGCGTTCGGGCTGGTCATCTCCGCCTTCACACTCTTCCCGCACGCGATGGCGCGGGCGAGCGCGTCGAGATGCGTGGGCAGGCTCGAATCGCTGGGCGCCGCGGCCATCCAGGGACGAGCGGCCGCGCACGGCGCTCGAAAAGATTAAATCTTCAACCCCCGCGGCTCGCTCAGCGCGACGCGCCAAAGCCCAGGGATGAAATCCCTGGGCAGGATGCGCCGTTCATGAGTCAAAGATAAGGTCACTGCTCGGTGATCATTCACGCCGCTGATCGCACGGGCGGGACGCCCGTGCCACTGTTTTGTCTGGAACACGGGGGACGCCCGTGCCACTGTTTTGTCTGGAACACGGGCGAGACGCCAGTGCCACTTTCTCTTACCCCCTCTCCCCCCGGGAGAGGGCCGGGGTGAGGGGCGACCGGTGCTGGGCGTCGGCTGTTGCGTTGTGTTCTCAGCGTGATCGATGCTGTTCACGCACGGCTCGGAGAGCCGTGCCACCCCGGAGCCGTGCCACCCCGGACCCCCAGAGCCGGGCCGTCCCCGGCCCGGTCGTTGGTTTTATATTTGAAAGTGAAACACGAAATCGGCCGCAGCGCACGGGCGAGACGCCCGTGCCACTCTGGATCTGATATTATAAATACTGAATCACCGCGCCGAGGATGAAGCCGCCTCGTGCTCCTGGAGGATCTCGTAGACCTCTTCCGCAGTGCTCGCGGCGTAGATGCGCTCGCGGAACTCCTCGTTCATGATCATCCGGCTGATACGCGCGAGCGCCTGGATATGTTCGTTCGTGCGATCGACCGGGCTGGCTAGCAGCACGACGAGGCGCACGGGCTTCCCGTCGATTGAGCCGAAGTCGATCGGCTCAGCGGGGCGGCCGATCGCCATCGCTAGTTCGCGGACCGCGTCGGACTTACCGTGCGGGATCGCTAGCCCGTGCCCGATGCCGGTGGTTCGCGCCTGCTCGCGCGACCAGACAGAGTCCTTGAGAGCCGCAGGATCCGCGACCTTGCCCGCGGCGTCGAGCGTGTCGACGAGTTCCTCGATTACGCCCTTCTTGTCGGCGGCGGCGAGGGGCGCCTTGATGCACTCAAGCGTGATAAGTTCGAGCAAATTCATCTCGCGCCCGGGCCTCGCGCTCAAGGTGGTCAGCGGGGCGGGGATCGACTCGTCCGTTCGATCGTCCCGCCGCGGAACGATCATCCTACCCGTTCCGGCCCGCGCGGGGAAGCGCAGCGGCTCGATCATCGGCACAACGCCGCGAACCCCCCATCGCGCCACGCGCCCGCCGGGGCGCCCGGGCCTCCCTCGGGCCAGCGCAACTCCGCGCGCGCGACGCGGAGGTTGTGCCAGCGTTCGAGCCATTTGACCTGATCCTCATTCTCGCGCCGATCGACGCTGCAAGTCGTGTAGAGGATCGCGGCCCCGGGCGCGAGCAGACGGATCGAGTCCGCCATGATCTGCCGCTGGACGTCCAGCAGCGAGCCGACGCTCGCCGCCGACCACCGCCTCGCCGCTTCGACTCGCCGGGCGAGCACTCCCGAGTTCGAGCAAGGCACGTCCAGCAGCACGAGGTCCGCCACGCCGACGTGTTCGATAAGCCGTCTCGGCTCGATGATCTCGGTCGTGTTGTCGCCCTGGAAGACGCGCGCGAGTTCGGCCCGGCGCGCGTCGTTCGTGTCCGTGGCGATCAGCCGGGCGTCCGGGAACAACTCCCGGAGTTGCCTCGTCTTCGTCCCCCGCCCGGCGCAGACATCGACAATCACCCGAGGCGAAAGACCGACCGCCAGCAGCGTCGCGGCGCTCGATGTCGGATCCTGAGCCCAGATGTCGCGCCGAACGACGAGAAGTTCGGTCAGCGCCGTCGCCGACCCCGTGAACACATGATGCCCGGGCAGCGAATGCGGCTCCATGTGCTGCTCGGGCAACGGCTCGCGGGCGAACGCGGTGTTGAGTATGACGGGCGCGCGGGCCACGCCGTGATGCGCGAACCGCCGCACTTCGTCGAACGACCGGTTTTTCATCAGTTCGCGCAGAAGCCCGGCCGGGCGCCCGGTCGCGGCCGCGAGCCGATCCAGCGCGTCTTCCGGGAGGATCGGCTCTGTGAGCGGGCGGGCGCCGCCGTCGGGCAGCGGGAGTTCGTCGCGGAGGTTGTCCCAGCGTTCGCGGCGAGCCGGGGCGTCGGCTTCCTGCACGACGAGGGACGCGAGCCGGCGCAGCACAGCGTTGACAAGCCCGGCGCTCTTGGCGCCGAGCCTCGCGCGGGTCCATCCGACGGTCTCGTCGACGATCGCATGGGCGGGCAGGCGGTCGAAGAAGAGCAGTTGGGCGCCCCCGGCCAGCAGCGCCGCGCGGACTACCGGAGCGTGTTCGCCGAACGGCCGGGACATCAGCACGCCGAGGACGTGCTCGATAGTTCCCCAGCGGCGTACTGCCTGATCCACTATCGCGTGCGCGAGGGCTGCGTCGCGCAGAGACAGCCCCGCGTCGTCGAGTGGTTCCGGGTGCAGATCGGGGTCACGCCGGGCGTGCCGGGTGAGCAGGGTCATGGCGCGGGCGCGGGCGGATCGAGTGTCAGCGTCGTGTGATTGGTCGGGCACGCCGCGAGTGTACGTCCGACGCCGACCCGGGCGAGATAGCAGTGGTACGGGCGCAGCAGTGGCACGGGCGTCCCGCCCGTGCGCAGAACAAAGAGTGGCACGGGCGTCTCGCCCCTGCGCAGAGACCATCGTTCGGAAAAGATCCATGAAAGTAGACCGGCCGGTCATCGCGGCTCGAACGATCACCCATGCCTCCTGAGCCGAAACAAGATTTCGCACGGGCGGGACGCCCGTGCCACTATTGATAAGAGGATTTAAGTCGGACGTTAGTCGTGGCGGAGCGCGACGATCGGATCCTGCTTCGCAGCGACCATCGCGGGATATATCCCGAATATCAGCCCCGTCGCTGTGGCGATCGAGAATGACAGGAGTATCGACCACGACGTGACCGCTGTAGGGAGGTCCAGCGTCGAATTAAAGAACGATCCGAGGACGGGCAGCCTCGGCAGCGCCGGGACGACGATCTCGACCGCGAGCGAAAGCCCGACCCCGAGCGCGACCCCGATCAGCCCGCCGATTACCGACAGCACGCCCGTCTCGACGAGGAACTGGCTTACGATGTGCTTGCGAGTCGCGCCGATCGCACGCCGGATGCCGATCTCGCGTGTGCGCTCCGTGACGGACGCGAGCATGATGTTCATGATCCCGATCCCGCCGACGAGCAGCGATATCCCCGCGACGGCGCCGAGCACCAGGTTCCACGTCATCGCGCTCTTCTTCGCGTTTTCCAGAAGTTCATATGGGATGATGACGGAGATGTCGTCCATGTTCTGGCGTCGGCTCTCGATCAGTCGCACCAGGCGCGCGGCGTCGGACGGCACACGCTCGCGCGTCGGCGATTCGACATAGATCTCGTGCACCTGCACCTCGGTTATGTCGCGCGAGCCGGAGTCCCCGCGGATGACGAGGTCGCCGAAGACGATCCGTGATGTTGTGAACGGGATGTGAACGTCAAAGTTAAGATCGCGTCCGACGAGCGCCCCGCCGGCTCCACCGCTCAGGCCCACCGGCGCGAGAACCCCGATCACGCGGACGACCTTATCGTCGATGCGGAACGTCGAGCCGAGCGGATCGTCGAAGGGGAACAGGGCGCGCGAGATCTCGGCGCCGATCACCGCGACCATAGCGTTGGTGTCGAGATCTTCCTGAGTGATGTAGCGCCCGCGCTGGAGCCGCAGCCCCGCGAGAGCCGGGAGGTTCGGCGTCACGCCGAAGGCCTGGCTGGTCCGTCGGCGGTCCTCGCGGAGCACCTGGCTCCCGACCGCTTTTAGCGGGACGACGGTGCAGCCGGTCGGCTCGAAGTTCGATCGAACTACGTCAAGATCCTCGCGCGTAAGCCCGTACTTGCTCGCCCACGATTGCTGACGCCCACCGCCCGCGGTCTGGGTCTGAGGCGGCTTCTGCGAGCGGACGATCACATTCCTCGCCCCGAGCCGTTCCAGTTGCTCGAGCGCCTGCTGCTTCGACCCCTCCCCGATCGACACCATCGTGATGACCGCGGTCACCCCCAGGATGATGCCCAGCGCCGTCAGGATCGACCGCAGCAGGTGGAGCCGGAGGTTGCGCAGGCCGAGTTGGATGATCTCGAATATGAACATGGTCGGCTCAACTGTAGCGCCGGCGCGTCCCGCGGTTGCATCGCCCGGCCGGTTCGGACGGATGTAGCATGGCCGCATGAGCCGCCCGGTCGAAGTGCGGATCGTTCGTGAGGCCGAGGCGCCGAGAGCGTGGGACTTCGATATCCGTATCGGCGATCACACGCGCGGGCGGATCGTTCGCCTGCGGCTGGCGTGGGCCGACTATGAGCACTGGTCGGGCGGTCGGCTCGCACCCGAGGAGGTCGCCGCTGCGGTGATGCGCTGCGCGGTCGAGGCGGTCGGCGCCGACGCGATCCCCGAACGTGAGGACGCAGCGACCTTCCGCCGGACCACGCCGGGCTTCGACGAACGCCTGATCGATCACCTCCCGAGGTGAGCCGATCACGGCTCCAGCCGTGGAGCCGAGGCTTCAGCCCGCGGTCTCGCCGTCCTCGGATTCCGCCCGGCCGCTCACCGCGGCGACGCCCAGCCGCGCCATCATAGATTCGAGCGAGAACGGCCAGCGGTGCTCGCTCTGAAGAGATCGACGCCTGAACGACTGCACCTGTTGCACAATCTGCTGAAAAGTCTCGTAAGGCAGCGGCGTGACATTATGAATCTCCGCCACGGTCAGCGACAGCGTCGAAGGAGTCGGGACGATCACCAGCCGATCAGACATCGGCAGTTCTTCGGTCACGACCGTCGGGTCGAGACCCGCAGCCGCGTCCATGATCGCGTTGCGGACACGCTGGAGATCATCTTCAGAAAGATTCGTCTGCTGGGCGAAGACGGTCCGGCTCACCGCGACCTCGGGGTAGATCAGGCTCACACGGTAGGGGATGGTCGCGTCCTGAAGCCCTTTTTCGACAACGGCGCTGCGGATCTCGTCGATCCGCGAGACCAGGCTTTCGTATTCGTGCAGGCGTTTGAGATCGTTGACGATCAGGGCGCGGACCTCGTCGACGGAATCCGGCGGGGATTCGGGCCGGACCTCATTGATCCGGAAGAAGCACATCGTCCCCCCGTCGGCCAGCAGCGGGTCGGGGAACGAGACGCCGGCCTGAACGCCTGTCGCGCCCGCCCCGCCGAGCCGTTCCAGTGAGAAGACGAGATCAGCGAATGTGACCGGCACGCGGCCGACAGCGATCCGCGCCTGCCCGATCACCGGGAGCGCCGCCACATCGCTGCGCGTCAGCCAGAACGGGTCGCGCAGCACGTCCGGTCGCGGCACGGGGACGCCGGTGCGTTCGAGCACGTCGCGTTCGATCTTCAGCGCCAGCGATTCGAAAGATTCACGCCTGACTCCCCAGTCCGGGGGCAGGATGTACCGGCCCTGGGCGTCGGTGTTGAGCGATCCCGTCGCCTGGAGGATCGCTCCTTTATAAGATTCGCGCACCCGGGCCGCGACTCGGTCCACCTCGCGGTTGCGCAGTTCGCGCTCGACCGAAGGCTTGGCGAGCGCGAAACTATCGCCGAAACGATCCTTGTTGTTCTGCCAGTGGACGTTGACCTCGATGGGGTCGAGCGTGACGGCGCGTTCGATGTCGCTGCGAGTGACGAGCATCCACTCGAGCCGGACGGCAGGCGCGCGGAGATAGCCGAACCCGTGCTCGCCCTCGCCGCGCCGTGTGTTCTTGTATTTATCGAACGTCGCGAGGATCTCCTCCTCGGTCGGCTCCGGGGTGCTGTCGTTGATCAGAGCCGCGGCGCTGATCGGCGCGTAGCGCACGCCGACGGACTCCTGAAGGTCGCGCGCCGCGATCGAGAGTTCCGGCGCCGAGAGCGTCAACGCGCCCAGATAAACCGACTGCAACCGGAACACCCCGCGGATCCGCGAGACGATCCCGTCAACAGATTCCGGGGTCTGCCCGGCGTTGATCGCGTTCGTCCGCGCCTGCTCGAGCGAAGCCCGGATGAACTGCGTCGCTACGTCCTGCTGCGACAGCATCGACGCCACGTCCTGCCCGAAGATCTGCCTGAGTTCGACGATCGCGAACTCGGCGGCCAGCGAGTCGAGCGCGTTGCGCCCGTCCTCGGGACCGCCCACGAAACCCGCGGCCTCGGCTTCACGTTTGAGCAGCGTCCAGTGCAGCGGGGACTGGATCCCGAGGTACTGCTGCCGCATCGCCGGGTACAGCGAGTCCATGAACTGGAGCTCCTGCCCGGCGCGGATCAGGTCGCCCTCGGTGATGCGCCCGCCGGTGTACGTGTACGCGGTGCGCTCGCGCGGGTCGCCGACGAGCTGGCTTACGCCCTGCGGCAGAAGGAAAACCACCATCAGGAAGGCGAAGCCGATCCCGAGGATGATCTTGTTGTACTTCCGGAAAAACTTGAGCATGTCCGATCCTCGGCCGTGTGCGAATCCCCGGTGCGCCCGACGCCCGGTGAACTCAGCGGTAGAACTCGATGACCAGATTCATGTTGATGTCGAACGGGACCGCGTCGGCGCTCGGCTCGGCGATCATCCGCGCCTTGAGTTCCGACGGGTTCACGTCCAGCCAGTCCGGCGTGATGTGCCCCGCCATCGACTCCATCATGTCGCGGACCACCGCGTGAAGCCCGGGCTTAAGCGTGATCTCGTCGCCCGGCGACAACTCGAAACTCGGGCGGTCCGTCTTGCGGCCGTTGACCAGCACGTGCCCGTGCGCGACGAACTGCCGAGCCTGCCAGATCGTCCGCGCAAAGCCCGCTCGGCGCACCGCGTTGTCAAGACGAGATTCGAGAATCTTCAGCAGCATCTCGCCGGTGTTGCCCTTGCGCCGCTGAGCCTCGGCCATCGTCTTGCGGAACTGCTTTTCGAGGAGGTTGTAGTGGTAGCGGAGTTTCTGCTTCTCGACGAGGCGCACGCCGTATTCCCGCAGACGCCGACCGCGGTAGCCGTGCATCCCGGGCGGGGAGAGCTGCCGGCGGGCGGTGTGCTTGGGGATGTCCGCGATCGGGACGCCGACGCGACGCGACAGTTTGACCTTGGGGCCGAGATAACGTGCCATTCGAGATTCTCCGTCCTGCCGGTGCAAGCGCTCGGGGCGCCAGCCGGGGTGCTCGGGGTGTGTCTGAGCGATCGGCGGGGTTGCCCGCGACTGCGGCCCGCTTGACTTGCCGATCCGGTCCGATCCGTTGTCAGCCCCGTATTGAACCGCCGGACGCCGGAATCGTCAAATCGGGTCGAAAATCATCTGCCCGCATTGCTCCGGGCCGGTATGTCGGCTAGCGTTCGCGGGTCGGTAGGTCGTCGCCGGTCGTCTGGGGCTGCGGGTGCATGAAGATTTGACGAAGATTCGCTCGCTCCCGGTGCTCTCCGGGCGGGACCGCCGCCCGGCTTGCCGCGCGCCCGCCCAGCAGATCAACCCGGGCTTCGACCCCGCCCCGGACCGCAAAGAAAAGTGCGGCGTCTTCGGCGTATGGGGCGATCCCGCCGGCGCCCGCCTCGCATACTTCGCCCTCTACGCTCAGCAGCACCGCGGGCAGGAGTCCGCCGGCATCGCGGTCTCCGACGGCGAGTCGATCGTCGGCCACTGCGGGATGGGCCTCGTCCCCGAGGTCTTCACCGAGCGGGCGCTCTGGGAACTCGAGCACCGCCCCGAACGACGCAGCGCCGCTGACAACGGCGAGGCCCGATCTTCCGTCCGAGGCGCCATCGGGCACAACCGATACTCGACCACCGGCGCCAGCGTCATGACCAACTGCCAGCCGATCATCGAATCTTATATCGGCGGGCAGGTCGCGGTCGGGCACAACGGCAACCTCATAAATGCCGGCGCCGTACGCGACCGATTCGAGGAAGACGGGCACATCTTCCACACCACCAGCGACACCGAGGTCATCGTCCACCTCCTCGCCTCCCCCGAACAGCAGAAGACCCGCGACCCACTCGCCGCGACCTTGCGTCGGCTTCAGGGCGCGTTCAGCCTCGTCCTCCTCTTCCCCGACCGCGTCGAAGCCGCCCGCGACCCGTGGGGCTGGCGCCCGCTCTCGCTCGGCTGGACCAAAGCAGGTCGGCCCGTGGTGGCGAGCGAGACCGTCGCCTTCGACGCGATCGGCGCTGCCTTCGAGCGCGAGATCGAGCCGGGCGAGATCGTGACTCTCACAGACGCCGGCGTGACGAGCCGCCGTTTCGCCGAACCCGCCGAGCGATTGGCGCACTGCGTCTTCGAGCATGTTTACTTCGCCAACCCCGCTAGCCGACTGTTCGGCCAGACCGTGCAGATAGTGCGCGAGAAACTCGGCGAACGGCTCGCCGCCGAGGCCCCCGCCGACGCGGACTTTGTAATGCCGATGCCCGATTCCGGTCGCAGCGCCGCCAACGGCTTCGCCCGCGCCTCGGGCGTCCCCTACCGCGAGGGCATCGTCCCCAACCGCTACGTCGGCCGGACATTCATCAAGCCGACGCAGGGCGAACGCGACGCCGCCGTCCGACTCAAACTTAATATCATCGAGGAGATCGTCCGCGGCCGGCGCCTGATCATCGTCGACGACTCGATCGTCCGAGGCACCACCACACGCACCAAGATGCAACAACTCCGCGACGCCGGCGCCAGCGAGATCCACCTCCGCATCTCGTGCCCGCCGATCGCCCACCCGTGCTACTTCGGCGTCGATTTCGCCGAGCGCGACCAACTCATCGCCCACAACCGAACCGTCGAAGAAATCCGCGAGTTCCTCGGCGTCGACTCCCTGCACTTCCTCTCGCTCGACGGCCTGCTCGCGTGCGCCGCCACCGACCGCACGCCGCCCGGCCAGTTCTGCACCGCCTGCTATTCCGGCGACTACCCGATCGACATCGAGCACCCGCAGACCAAGGGCATCCTCGAACGCAGGCAGATGAAGATGTTCTCGCCGGACGCGCCCGACCCATGACAGCCTGATTTATCCCAGCGGCGCCCGGCCCATCGGCATCGAGAAGCGGTCGCGCGTCCGGCAGTATTCCAGCCCCGCAAGTCGGCCGATCGCCGCCAGCCCGTCCGCGTCGATGTGCAGCCGATCGTTGATAAGATCGTCGCGGACGTACACGTGCAGAACCCGGCCCAGCACCACGTTCCCGCCGCCCGGCGCGCCCGGGTTCAGCCGCAGAACCTCCGTCGTCTCGCACTCGAACGCGACCGGGCTTTCCGCGACCCGGGGCGGCGCGACACGCACGCTCGGCGTCGGCGTCAGCCCGACCAGATCGAACTCGCTCTCGCCGAACGCCAGCGGTTCGGCGGCGCCCGCGACCTTGCTCGCGTATCCCTCCGTCGCAACATTAACAACGAACTGACCAACACCCCCGGGCGCCGGCGCGGCGTTACGCAGCGTGTCCTTCTCCGTCCCGTCCGGCTTGTTCGACGGGCAGAACAGCAGAGTCAACGGGTCGCTCCCGCCCCCGGTGAAAAATGAAAACGGCGCCAGGTTCGCACGTCCCGCGCGCGACACCGTCGAGACAAACGCGATCGGCCTCGGCACGACGCAGCCGATCAGGAGTTTGTACCGCTCCGCCGTGCTCAGTGTGTCCGGGTCGATGTCCATGCCGCGAGTGTACGCGACGCCCCGGCGTTGACGTATCATCGCGGCATGACGACCACAGCCCGGGCGCCGTTCACCTTCGCCGACATCGAATCCGCCGCCGAGCGATTGGCGGGAGTTGCGCACCGCACGCCGGTCATGACATCGCGCACGTTCGACGAGCGAGTCGGCGCATCGTGTTTCTTCAAGTGCGAGAACTTCCAGCGCGTCGGCGCTTTCAAGTTCCGCGGCGCCTACAACGCGCTCTCACGCCTGACCGACGAGGAAAAAGCGCGCGGCGTGGTCACGTTTTCATCGGGCAATCACGCGCAGGCGGTCGCGCTTGCCGGCGAGTTACTCGGGATTCGGCGTGTGATCGTCATGCCGCGATCGGCGCCGAGAGTGAAACTCGAGGCGACGCGCGGCTACGGCGCCGAGGTCGTCGAGCACGACCCGTCCGAAACAACACGCGAAAAAGTCGCTCAAAATCTCGCCGAGCGTGACGGCCTCGTCGTCATCCCGCCGTTCGATCACCCGCACATCGCCGCCGGGCAGGGGACAGCCGCGAAGGAACTTATAGAAGCCGTCGGCCCGCTCGACACGCTCGTCGTCTGTGTCGGCGGGGGCGGGCTGATCAGCGGCTGCGCGGTCGCGGCGAAAACGCTGTGCCCCGATTGCCGGGTCATCGGCGTCGAACCGGAAGCCGGCGACGACGGCGCACGCTCGTTCCGCGAGAAACGGCTCGTGACGATCGACCCGCCGGACACCATCGCGGACGGCGCCCGGACGCCGAGCCTCGGCCCGCGCGTAACACTGCCGACGATCCTCGCGATGGTCGACGACATGGTGACCGTTCCGGACGCCGCGCTGGTGCGCGCGATGCGCTTCCTCTGGGGTCGCATGAAAATCGTCGTCGAGCCGACCGGCGCGCTCGCGACCGCGGCTCTCATGGAAGGGATTGTCTCAGCCCCCGGCAAACGTGTCGGCGTCATCATCAGCGGCGGGAACGTGGACCTCGGCAATGCGGCGTCGCTGTTTCAAGCCTTCCCGGAATGATATTCCCGGACCGTGCATACATAGTTATTATTGCTGATATTGTGACGGCGCGATTGTTCAGACACCGTGAAAATGCCTGCCGCACGTGTGAAAACAGGCGATCCAGGCGGTATGGGCGGCGCCGTGTGTGTCGCCTGAGTTGTGTCCCGTAGTCAAATTCTGTAATATCCAAGCCGGTTCGGAGAGAGAATCCATTCACAGCACGAATTCGTGCCCATCGGAGTACGCGATGCGAAACTACCTTTGTGTCATCGGGGCGGCGGCGTTGTCATCATCCGCGCTCGCCGGGAGCGTCACGACGTTCGACAGCGCCCTCAACGCGGGCGTCGTGATCGGGAGCGGCATCCCGAACACGAACTTCGCCGTGAACACCAACACGACCTACGGCGTGCAGACCGGGATCAAAGCGCTCGAGCGCTTCCTCGGCGACCTCCCGAACTCCGGGAGCACTTACATCGCCCAGCCGGGCGAGTCGCCGGTCAGCGGCGCCGCGGGCGCGCCCGCCGACCCCGGCCGGGCGACTTGGAACTATCTTTACTCCGTCGATCTCGGAACGAGCGGGCTTACATTCGCTGACGTCGACGTGATCGTGTCGATCGACTTCGACCCGGCGGTCGGCAACTCGAACGTCTTCGAGTTCGAACTCGTCGCGGCGCTCGGCGGGACCATCGACGGGCAGACGCTCTTCCAGGATTCGCAGAACCTCGGGTTCGGCTTCTGGCAGGCGATCGGCGACCCGAACATCACGCCGTTCGACCCGTTCGCGCCTGGCGAGTACACAATGAACATCCGCGTGATCCGCGACTCGGACGAGGAACTGCTGTCCGAGGTTGGCATGACGGTCGTAGTAGTCCCGACGCCGATGGCGGCCGGGATGGGCCTCGCGGGCCTGGGCCTGCTGGCGTCACGCCGCAGGCGGTGAGGGACTGACGAGCGGAATAGTCTAACGCCCGCGACAACCACGCCGCATCGGTGTGGTTGTCTCATTATTAATCGGAATCCGAACCTCATCACGGCGTGTACAGATATTCAAACCATCGGACGGCGGAATATTGCAACAGATACGCAATTAATATTAGAACCGGAGTCATTGTTGCGACCGGCTGAGCGCGTTTCATGGGAGTGATCGTACGAAATCGTGCGGGATCGAGCCTGTAACACGAAAATAATAGCAACCCCAATATAATAATAATACCATGTCTAAATAAAAGTGAGGCATAGGCGAACCGGAAGGTCGTCGGTGTCAGGTTAGTTGGCTGAGACACAGGCCATACGCGCGAGGCGATCGCCGGCGACAGCCACATCAGAAAACTAAACACGAGCGCGACTACGCTGATCGTTATCCACCGATTCCGGTTCCAGTAAATCGCGCGTGACACGTCATAGCCACATTCCGGGCAGACACCCTCGGTCATATCCGCGATGTCGTACCGGCACCTCGCGCACGTTGGTGTGCGGCGGCGAGTTCGCATCGACAATATAAGGCGTACAGTGCGCATGCGTATGCGTCAGAACTCTCTACGACTCCGTACATTCTAGTTCATTTCGACGCATGATGCCGTGCTTGAGAAGGCCAGCGACGACTGGGTTATTACCGATCGGCCCCCGCCGTCTCATGCCGGAGTTGCCCGCACGCCGCGGCGATGTCGCGCCCGCGGCTGGCGCGAATATGGGCCGACACACCCGCGTCGCGGAGGATCGTCTGGAACTCGCGCACGTCTTCGTCGCGCGGGCGTTCGAACGGCAGGCCCGCGACCTCGTTGTAGCGGATCAGGTTCACGTTGCTGCGCATGGACCGCGCCAGACGCGCGAGTTCGCGGGCGTGATCGGGGCGGTCGTTCACACCTCGCATGAGCGTGTATTCGAGGGTGATCTCGCGGCCGGTCTTCTCGAACCACAGCCGGCACGCCGCGAGCAGGTCCGCGATCGTCGTGAACTCCGACCACGGGATAAGCGATCGGCGGATGTCGTCGGTCGGCGCATGCAGCGAGAGCGCGAGCGTGACGGGCAGGTCCAGGTCGCGCGCCAGGCGTTCGATGTATTTCGGCAGGCCGACGGTCGAGACGGTGATCTTGCGTGCGGAGATGTTCATGCCCCAAGGCGCCGCGATGGTCTCGATTGCGCGCTTGACATTGTCGAAGTTGGCCAGAGGCTCGCCCATACCCATAAAAACAACATTGGTGATGCGACCCACGCCGGGGAGGCGCGACAGGCGCCAGACCTGCTCGACGATGCGGCCGGCGGAGAGGTTGCCGTCAAGCCCGCCGAGGCCCGACGCGCAGAATCGGCATCCCACCGGGCATCCGACCTGCGACGAGATGCACGCGGTCCGGCGGGGGTCCGCGGGGATCATCACACACTCGGTCTGGCGCGAGGGGTCAGCCGTGGGTTGTTCTATGAGTGCAGTTTGCAATATCGGTAATGTAAGAGACGCTTCCCCATCACTCGATCCCGGACGCCCTGACTGAGCGACGCGAAGGTCGGGATTCGGTTCATCTGAGTGTTGATAGTTTGAGAGATTATCACGCACGGGCGAGACGCCCGTGCCACTATCTACGGGTATACCGGGTCGGGGACGGCCCGGCTCGGGGTTGTTTGCGTTGAACTCGTCCCACTGGATAAGGAGTTTCTGCACGCCGTCGGTCGCGGTCTGGCGGGCGACCGTCTCGCCGGTTATGAACGCGAGGTCGCGGCTGATCGTCTCGCGGTCGCGTCGGCTGAGGTTGGACATCCCGGCGGGGTCGGCGACGCCGTGGGCGTAGACCCATTCGAGGATCTGATCGGCGCGGAACCCGGCCATCCCCCGCTCGGCGACGAAGGCGCGGAGCGATTCCGGGGTCATGCCGAAGACGTGATTGACCGGGTTCGTGAGCATGGCGGACGAACAGGATAGGGCCGTCGCCCGGTCGATCGCTGAACCGATCGCGGGAATCGTGAAATCACCCGGCGGGCCGCGTCGTTTTGACAGCGGCGGGCGGACGATCCGCCCTGTAAATCCGAAACTTCAATCAGGAGCACACATCATGCATCGTTCCATCACCTCAGCGGCGATCGGGCTTGCGGTTCTGACAGCGGGGACGACGGGCTGGCTTGCTATGCAGGGATCATCGGCGATCGCCGAGCAGCCCTCGGCCAAGGCCAAGGCGGCGGCGCCCGCGGTCATCGCGGTCAAGTTCCACGCCGACTGGTGCGGCTACTGCAAAGCGATGGGGCCGATCTTCACCGACCTGAAAAATAAGTTCGACGGCAAACCCGTCCTGTTCGTGACGTTCGATCTTACTAATCAATCCAGCTCGAGGCAGGCGGAATATCTTGCGTCGGCGCTCGGGCTGGGCGATCTCTGGGCGTCGAACAACGGCGCCACGGGGACAATCCGGCTGATCGACTATAGCTCGCGCCGCGAGGTCCGGACGCTCACAAGCAAGGACGACATTAAGACCATGGGCGCCGCGATCGAAGAGGCCGTTCGCGCGACCAACTGACCACGCCGGGCCCGCTACGATTCTCCGATGCCGGATACGCAAGCGCAGCCCGGCGGCGACGATCTCGATCATATGATCGGGAGGTTGTACCGGTATGCGCTTGCGATCCGGCATGATCCGGCCGCGGCGGAGGACGCCGTGCACGACGCGCTGGTGCGAGTCTGCGAAAAGGGAGGCCCGTGGGAAGAGGCGTACCTCCGTCGCGCGGTCCGGCATCGGGCGATGGACTCTGTCAAGTCTGACAGCCGTCGAATCAGGCGTGAACGCGAACACGCGCCCGTTCACAGCGAAGCGGTGTTAGATAGCCGCGGTGAGTGTGACGCGGATCTGGCTGCGGCGCTGTCGTCGTTGCGACCGATCGAGCGCGAGGCGATCTATCTGGCGGTTGTCGAGGGATTGGCGACGAAGCATGTCGCCGCGGCGATGGGTCGGCCGCGCGGGTCGATCCTCAGCCTGATCCATCGAGCGAAACTTCGGCTCGGTCAGGCGCTCGCGCACGCCGCCGGGAATCACAGGCATGAATGAGCACGGCTCGGACGAGCACGAACAGTTCGAGCACAGGATCCGGGAGTGGTATCTCTCGCAGGAGCCGAGCGCGTCGCTGCGGACGCTCGCGTTCGATGTGCGGTCGTCGCGGGATGTATCCGGGCTGTTTCGAGGCTCGGGGCGTCGAACTCTGCACCTGAGGATCGGCGCGTTCGGTGCGGTCGCCGCGATGATAGTTCTTTCGTTATCGCTTATTCGGACAGCGTCCGAAAGCCGTTCGCATGTTCGAGCGATCGCGGCTGAAATCGCGCTGAATCATGAAAAACATCTCGATCCTGATGTTGTTATTGAACATTATGAATCGGCCGGGGGAATGCTACCCAAACTCGGGTTCGATCCCGCGTCGCCAACACACCCCGCGACAGCCGGGCTGAGGCTCGCGGGCGGGCGCTACTGCTCGATCCGCGGCGCGATGGCGGTGCAGTTTCGTCTATATGATGACGCTGGCGCCGCGTTTACCATGTACCAGTTCCCGCATGGCGGAGCCGGGCTTCGGGGAGAATCTCATATCGAGATCGACGGCGTCGATGTGCGCCTCTGGAGCAGAGACGGAATTATGTTCGGGCTTGCTTCGGATCGTGTGCGATAGGCTGTACGCCCCGCGGCGGTGTGCGTGCAACGATGATTCGCATTTTTTTCAGGCAAACCATTGTGTGGGCGTGGCTTCTTCGGTAGGCTGTCATCGTGCCTCTATCGCAGCGGAGTCCGGATCTACGCCGCGGGGGCAGCATCGGAGCCTTCTATGAAGCATTTTATCCTGGCGACTGTCTGCTTTTGCGGTTCGGGTTCTGCGCTTCAGATAGCGCACGGGCAGTGGATCGACTTCACCAACCAGACCGCGACGAGGCTGACGCTGACGCAGGTCGGGATGAACGACAGCGTCGAGAAAGACCTCGCGTCGGGCGATCTCAACAAAGACGGCTGGACCGACCTGGTCGTCGTTCGCAAGATCCCGTTCTCGACGCCCGGGGCGCTCGTCGATGTGCTCCTTATGAACGAGAACGGCGTGCTCACCGATCGCACCGCGGAGTTCGCGCCGGGGTTCATCGATAATCCCACCGACGCCCGCGACGTAGTCATCGCGGATTTCAACGGCGACGGGTGGGACGATGTGCTCATCGTCAATACGTTCAACGACCAGCCCCGGCTGTACATCAACCGCGGCAACGACGCACAGGGGAACTGGCTGGGACTTGCGGATGAATCGACGGCGAGACTGCCGGTGATCGGCCCGCTGCGTAACCAGGGGCCGGGGCCTCAGTTCTGCGCCGCCGCGGCGGGCGATCTCACGGGCGACGGCTCGCTGGATATTTACTTCTCCAACTACAACCAGTTCGAAGCGGGCGCGACGGAAGACGTGCTGTTCATCAACGACGGGAGCGGCGTGTTCACCGATCAGACCGTCGCGAGGATGGGCAACCGCAGGTTCTCCGCGTTCAACACCGGAACAATCTTAGCGGACGCCGACGGCGACGGCTCGCTGGACATCATCAAGATTTCCACGCTGTTTCCCGTCTCGCCGTGGAACGATGTCGGCGTGTACGTGATCCCGAACGACGGCGCCGGTGGTTTCACCACGTCCACCGTCACCCGGCTGAACTCCGGCGCCCCGTACATGGTCGCCGCCGGGCTTTTTAATGACGACGGGTTGACGGACTTCTATGTCGTAGACGATGAGGAGGACAGCGTTCATTTCGCGTCGCTCGCCGGCGGCGGCCTCTCTTACACGCGACAGCAGATCTCGGCGCCTCGCACGTTCCGGCTCGGCGGGAACGTCAAACAGGCGGACCTCGACGGCGACGGGTTCCCCGACATCGGCGTCGGGCCGGTCGATACCGACATAGCCAACTGCACGGGGCAGTTCGCCGAGCAGTTCAGCCTGCTGCGAAACAACGGCGCCGGTGTTTTCGATGACCCCTTCCCCGTCGGCAGCCCCGTCGATCTCCGCCCGCACGACTTCGAGTTCATGGATGTCAACGGCGATGGTCTGCTCGACATCGTCATGGGCCTGTGCACAGGATGGGCCGTGCTGATCCAGACCCCGGTCACCGTGTGCGAGCCGGATCTTAACTCGGACGGGTCTGTCGACGGCATAGACCTGCTGATAATGCTCTCCGCGTGGGGCGACAACACAGGTCCTGAAGACCTCAACGGCGACGGCGTCGTCAACGGCGTGGATCTTCTGATCCTGCTCTCGGCGTGGGGAGCGTGCGTCTGAGCAGGCTCGATCACGTCGCGCCGACTGTCAGCGGGGTGGCGCCGTAGGCCTCGGCCGTGATCTCCGGCGGCGTCACGCGGATGCGCCGCTGCGAAGGATCGACGCCCGCATCGCGCATGATGTCCTTGAGCGACTTGGGGATCTGGAACTCGACGTCTTCATTGACGGTGGTGCGGAGTTCGATCGTCCCGCCGTGGGTCTCCACCAGCCGCTTGCAGACATCAGCGACGAGATATTCCGGCGCGCTGGCGCCGGCGGTGACGAGGACGGTCTGGTCCGCGTGGAACCAGTCGGGGTCCAGTTCCGAAACGTCGTCGATGAGGTGCGCGGGGACGCCCTGGTGCTCGGAGATCTCGGTCAAGCGTTTGGAGTTCGACGAATTCTGCGAGCCGACGACGAGGACGAGGTCGCACTCCGGGGCGAACTCGCGCACGGCGGCCTGGCGGTTTGTCGTCGCGTAACAGATGTCACTCGTCGGCGGCGCCTTGATGTTCGGGAAAGCTTCCTTGAGCGCGGAGATGATCACCTCGGCGTCGTCGACGCTGAGCGTCGTCTGCGTCAGGTATGTAAGTTTGTTCGGGTCGTGGATGGTGAGCGCGGGGATGTCGTCGGGCGATTCGACGACCTGGATCGAGCCGGGCGCCTCGCCGCGCGTGCCGACGACCTCCTGATGGTCGGCGTGACCGATGAGCAGGATCTGGTACCCCTGGCGGGCGTAGCGGATCGCCTCCATGTGGACCTTGGTGACGAGCGGGCAGGTCGCGTCGATGGTGGTCAGCCGGCGTTCGCGGGCGGTCGCGCGGACGGTGGGGGAGATCCCGTGGGCGCTGAATATTACGATTGCGCGTTCGGGCACCTCGGAGACGTCCTCGACGAAGACCACGCCGCGTTCTTCGAATCTGCGTACGACGTGCTTGTTGTGGACGATCTCGTGGAAGACGTAGATAGGCTCGTCCGGGCAGAGGGCGAGGACCTGGTCTACGACTTCGATCGCCATGCCGACGCCGGCGCAGAAGCCGCGGGGGTTGGCGAGGAGGATGCGCATCGTTGGCTCCGGTCGGGGCTGTTCGGTCGTTGCGTCGGTCGGGCGGTTCGACGATCCGCGCCGGGTGAGGGATGATACTCGCCGACGCCGCGGATAGTGCGGCGGGCGACGGAGAGCATCGTGGCGCAGCCGACAACCATCGAGAACCCGGCGGAAGCCAGACGCGGCGGCGTGCTCGCGGACTTCCCCGCCGACGAAGCCGGTCTGCCGATCCCGCCCGAGCCGCCGACGCTTCCCGACGCGGTCGCGTACACCAGATCGCTCGCGACCGGGCACTACGAGAACTTCAGCGTGCTGTCGCGGCTCGTCCCGCCGGGGCTGCGTGACGACTTCGCAGCGGTCTACGCGTTCTGCCGATGGTCGGACGATCTCGGCGACGAGACCGGCGCCGGCGACGCCGGCCGGGCCGAGGCGGCGAGGCTCCTCGCGTGGTGGCGCGGCGAACTCGACAACTGCTTCCGCTCGGCGCGAGGCGAAAACGCCGACCAACCCCGGCACCCCGTCTTCGTCGCGCTCGCGGACACAGCCCGGCGCCGGGGCCTGGCGCCAGAACCATTCCATCACCTCATCGACGCCTTCGAGATGGACCAGCGCGTCACACGTTATGAAACTTGGGAAGATGTGCTCGGCTACTGCCGACTGAGCGCGGACCCCGTCGGGCGCCTCGTGCTCGCGCTCGCCGGGCATGACGGATCGAAGCCCGGCGACGCCGAGCGGTTCGCCATGTCCGACGCGACGTGCTCGGCTTTACAACTTATCAACCACTGGCAGGACGTCCGGCGCGACCTCGTCGAGCGCGACCGCGTGTATCTCCCCCGCGCGGAGACCGGCCTGAGCGCGGCGGATCTGCTCGAGATGCTGGGTCGAGGGGACGACCCGGCGAGCCGCGTGCGATATATCCGCGCGGTCCGGCCGCTGGTCGGGAGGACGCGCGAGATGTTCCGCGCCGGGCGCCCGCTGCCTCGCACGCTCGATCCTTCGATCGCGCCGGTGGTTCGTCTCTTCGGCGCCGGGGGGGAGGCTACTCTCGCCGCGGTCGAGCGCATCGGGTGCGCGACGTTGTGGCAGAGGCCGCGGCTTACGCGAATGAAGAAACTCCTGCTGGTCGCGGCGGCGTCGGCGCGGGCGGCGCTGGCTCGGCGATAGATCGGCGATCGCGTTAGACTGCTTGGTTCATGAGTTCGCTTTCAGTCCCATCGCCGACCGACGAGCACGCCGCCGCTTATGCGTGGTGCCGGGATGTCGCGCGGACCCGGGCCCGAAATTTTTATTACGGGTTGTGCCTGACGCCGGAACCCCGGCGTAGCGCGGTCTACGCCGTGTACGCGTGGATGCGCATCGGTGACGATCTTGTCGACGACGCCGGGGACGACGACGCGAAGCGCGAGGCGCTCGCCGCGTTTCGTGCAGCGACGGCGCACGTGCTCGACGGCATGAGCGCGGACGAGCAGCCCATCGGCGCGCCCGAGATGTGGACTGCGTTCGCCGACACGGTCCGCAGGTTCGGGGTTGAAGCGCGCGACATCGAAGCGATGCTCGCGGGACTCGGCGAGGATCTCGACCACGCCGGGTACGACACGCTCGACGACCTCCGTCGGTACTGCGCGCGCGTCGCGTCGAGCGTAGGGCGTGTGTGCGTGACGATCTGGGGTCTGCGTGACAGCGTGTCGATGGAGCACGCCGCGGTTCTTGCCGACCGGCGCGGTGTGGCGTTCCAGTTGACGAATATTCTCAGGGATTTCGCCGAGGATTTCGACGACGGGCGGGTGTACCTGCCGCGCGAGTCATTCGATCGCGCGGGGATCACGCCGGGACAGTTGCGGCGCTGGGACGAGCCGCCCGCGTGCGAGCGATTGGTGAACGAGATCGCCACGGCGGCGCGGGCGGAGTTCGAATCGTCGGCGCCGCTCGAAGCGATGATCGACCCGGCGTGCGCGCCGACGCTCTGGGCGATGACACGGATCTACGCCGGGCTTCTCGAAAAGATCGAGGATCGGCCCGCGCGGATCGTCGGGGAGGCGCGCATCCGGCTTCAATCGCTGCACAAAGCCGGGATCGCCGTGCGGGCGCTGGCGCGGAGCAAGCGCGGGCGATGGTGAAGCGGGCGGGCGCGGTGAAGTCGGCGCTCGTCGTCGGTGGCGGGATCGCCGGGATCGCCGCGGCGTTGCGGCTCGCCGAAGCCGGCGTCGCCGTCACTCTCCTCGAAACAAGAAAAAAACTCGGCGGCCGCGCCACGAGTTTCGACGACGCGCGCACCGGCGAGCGACTCGACAACTGCCAGCACATAGTGATGGGCTGCTGCACGAACTTCCTCGACCTGCTCGGGCGGCTCGGCGTCGCGGGCATGGTCGAGTGGTCGCGGGCGATCTGGTGGGTCGAGCGCGGCGGGCGCCGCAGCGCGATGCGCCCGGGATTCACGCCCGCGCCGGCGCATTTCGCGGGATCTTTCATTACAGCGAAGTTTCTTACGATCGAAGAGAAGATCGCCGTCGCGGGCGCGATGCACGTTCTCACCCGTGCCGTGCTCGACCGGCTCGAACACGAGACGTTCGCGGCGTGGCTCGATCGGCACGAGCAGCCGGCGGGCGCGGTCGAGAAGTTCTGGGCGCCGATCGTCGCGAGCGCTTGCAACGGCTGGCCCGAGCGCGTCGCAGCGTCCGAGGCGGCGCACGTTTTTCAGGAAGGATTCCTCGCGCACCGCGACGCGGCGATGATCGGCGTGCCGACGACGCCGCTGGTCGAACTCTACGACGCGGCGGAGTCGGCGATCGCACGTGCCGGCGGCGTGGTCCGGCTCGGCGCGTCCGTCACGCGCATCGACCCGAACGAAATCGAGACGGCGGACGGTGAGCGGCTCGGCGCCGATGTTATTATATGCGCCGTGCCCTTCGAGCGGGCTCTCAGGATCGTCGCGCCCGAAGTGCAGCGGGCCGACCGCAGATTTGCCCGGCTCGTCCGGCTCGAACACAGCCCGATCCTCGGTGTGCACCTTACATACGACCGGCCCGTGCTCGACCTCCCGCACGCGGCGATGGTCGGGACTGGGACGCAATGGGTCTTCCGCAAAGATGAAACTGGGACGCGCGTGCACGCTGTCATCAGCGCCGCGGACGGGTGGGTCGAACTCGGCGAGGCGGAGATAGTCGAACGTGTCGCTGCGGATGTCGCGGCGTGCTTCCCCGCGGCACGCGCGGCGCGGCTGATCTCGGGCAGACCCGTAAAGGAGAAACGCGCGACGTTCCTGCCTACGGTCGAATCGGTCGCGGCGAGGCCGACAGCGACCGGATCGAGCGGGCTGATCCTCGCGGGCGATTACACGCGCACGGGCTGGCCGTCGACGATGGAGGGCGCGACTCGGAGCGGGTACATCGCGGCGTCGGCGGCGCTGGGGAGGGATGAGGCTTGGGCGCTGCGCCCGCCGCTGAAGCCGGCGCCGGCGTATCGCGCGGCGAGAGCGCTGGCGGGGGTCGAGTGACGCCGGTTCGTCGCGGTGATAGGGTCGGGAGTAGTTATTAAATCAGTCGAACGTGCGAACAGTGGCGCGGGTCTAAACAGTGGCGCGGGTCTAAACAGTGGCACGGGTCTACACAGTGGCACGGGCGTCTCGCCCGTGCGGAATTTACATTGAATAGATGGAGAATTCCTGGGGATGAAATCCCTGGGCATCGGGCGTCATGTGTAAATTAAGTTCAACAACACGGCTCGGAGAGCCGTGCCACCCCGGAGCGCACGGGCGGGACGCCCGTGCCACTGGGGTTATGTTGTTTGCACGGGCGAGACGCCCGTGCCACTGGGGTTGTGTTGTTTGCACGGGCGAGACGCCCGTGCCACTGGTTGGTGCCCGGCCCCTGGCCCCCGGCCCCTGGCTCCTGGCTCCTGATGCTGTGATTTTTCACGCGGGCAGGTCGGGGTCGGGGATGGTGCTGAAGGGGATTCGGACGGGTACGGCGTGGAACGTGCCGTGGAGGCCGCCGAGGTAGACGGCGTGCTTGCCGTGCCTGGTGTTGATGCGGTCGACGGCGCGCCAGAGGTCCGCCTCGCAGCGGGCTGCGTGGAAGAGCGGCTCGCCCGCGTCGGCGACGGGGATAAGTTCGTCGAGCGTCACGTCCGTGCGAATCGGCGTCCCGGCGAGCGTCCCGGGCCAGAGCGATTCGAATGTGCGGACGAGTGCGTGTGTGCTCTGTGTCGGCTGCATCGGCGCCGAGGCGTGCCAGCCGGGGCGATCTGTGAAGCGCACGCCGACATTCAGCCGTCGGACCGCGAAGCCTTTCTGCCGGGCTCGGGCGGCGGCCTTGCTTATAAGATGCACAAGCATCGCGTGGGCCGCGGGGATCGTGCGGAGTTCGGGCGGTAGAAGCCGTTGATGCCCGACCGAGCGTGTGCGCGTGGCAGGCGGCGGCGCGTCAAGCCCGCGAAGCCGACGCCACCAGCGTCGGCCCTCGACGCTGCCCCAGATGGACGCGAGGTCGGCTTCGCTGATAGCGCAGAGTTGTTCGACGGTGTTTACGCCGCGATCGTGCAGGCGTTGTGTCATGCGAGGCCCGATGCCTGGGAAGTCGTCGAGTTTCAGGCCGAAAAGCCGTTCGGGCAGTTCGTCCCGGCGGAGCATGACGAGGCCGTCCGGTTTTTCCATTTCCGAGGCTAGTTTGGCGAGCGTCTCGCTGGGGGCGATCCCCGCCGAGCACGACAGGCCGGTGCTCTCGCGGACGGCCCGTTTGACTCGCTGGGCCGTCGCGAGGGCCTCGGCTGGGGTCCGCTCGTTCGCGGCGAGTTTGCACGAGAGTTCGTCGATCGAGCAGACGCGGTGCACCGGCAGGCACGTCTCGATCGCCGCGACGACCGCGTGGTGGGTGCTGATGTAGAGTTCCGGGCGGGATTCGACGAGGACGATGTCCGGGCAGAGTCGGCGGGCCTCGCGGACGGGGCATCCGGTTTTGACGCCGCGACGCTTGGCTTCGTAACTGGCTGCGATGCAGCAGGTTGTCTCGACGAGCACGGGGACGACGCCGACGGGCTTGCCGCGGAGTTCGGGCCGGGCGCGCTGCTCGACCTGCGCGAAGTAGGCGTCCACGTCGATGAAGAGGTACTGGCCGCACCCGAACATAACCCGATCATACCGGGCTGGGCGGGGAGGAAAAAGCGCTGGGGGGCGGAGTCGAGGGCGGCCGGGCCGAGCGAGGCCTAGGCCGGGGTTGGATCGCGGCGCACGGGCGGGACGCCCGTGCCACTGGGGAGGGGCAATCACGGGCGGGACGCCCATGCCACTGGGGAGGGGCAATCACGGGCGGGACGCCCATGCCACTGGGGGAGGTGGTCACACGCGGTCGTCTGCGGTGATGGGGCGTGTGATGCGTAGGACGCGGGCGCCGCGATGCTGGCCGATGTGGGCGAGCATTTTCTTTTTGCCTTCGACGGTGAAGACTACGGGTTCGGTGGCGAACTTGTCGGTTGTGATGATGTCGCCGGGCTCGAGCGTGGCGAGGTCGCGGAGCGTGATGGTGGTCTCGGCGAGAAGCCCGGCGACCTCGACGGGGGCGCCCGAGAGGGTTTTCTCGATGTGCTGGGTGTAGGCGCCGCCGGCCTGGCCGCGCCCGGCTGCGAACCATGACTGCGACGACAGTTTGTCCATCAGCGGCTCGATCACCTTGTACGGGATGCACAGGTTCATCGTCCCCGCGCGGTTGGCGAGCCGTATCTCGAAGCCGATGACCACGGCGACCTCGTTCGGGGGGACGATCTGCACGAGTTGCGGGTTCGATTCTGTCTCGACGGCGCGGAACTCGAGATGCGAAACATCTTCCCAGCTCTCGCGCATCGCTGCGACGGCGCGCTCGATGATCTTCGACACCAGGCGGGTCTCGATGACGGTAAGCGGGCGCGCGGGGACGAAGAGGTCGTCGTTGTTCCCGCCGAGGAGCCGATCGATGATCGGGAAGATGATCAGCGGGGAGAGTTCCAGGCACAGCCGGCCTTGCAGCGGCTCCGCGACTACGAGGTGGAACGAGGTCGGGTTGGGAAGGGCAGCGACAAACTCGCCGTAGGTGATCTGCTCGCACGACGCGACCTTGACCTCGACGATCATGCGGAGGAAGCCGCTCAGCCCGGCGCCGAAGTTTCGGGCGAAGGCTTCGTGCAGAGTCTGGAGGGCGCGCATCTGATCCTTGCTGACACGCTCGGGACGCTTGAAGTCGTACTCGCGGACCTCGACGGGGTCGCTGGGCTTGCGCCATCGGCTGAAGACGCGAGGCTCCGAGTCGTCATAGGATGTCTCGGCGGTGAAGTCGCCCGAGTCCACCGCTGCGAGCAGGGCGTCGATGTCGTTCTGATCGAGCATGTCGGCCATGGCGGCGGTCGGCTCCGGCGGTCGGCGGGGTGCGATCTGATGATTCGGCGGACCCCGCCGCCGAACCCGATGCTGTCGGTATCGGACCCCGACGGCGAAGTGCTTGAAGCGGCGTCGGGGCGGGCGCTCCGGATGTGACGCCGATCGCGGGAATAGTTCGACTCTCAACAGGGCTTACAGTGCCGATGACCGACCACGCCTCCAGACGATTTCTCGGGATCTTCGCTCTCGTAGCGGTGCTGCTGGCGCCCGCAGCCACGTTCGCGCAGGGAGCGTTCGGGCAGCAGGGGGCGTTCGGCTCTCGACCGGGAACGCAGCAGGAACGCACCGTCAAACCCGGCGAGGAGGTCGTCGTCGATGTCGCGGCGTCGCAGAGCACGGTCCGCCCGGGTGAGACCGTCGCGATCGCGTTCATTCTCGACCACGCCGATCACTGGCACTCCTGGCCGAGCGCCGCGCAGGACGTCCTCCCGAAGAACATCGCTGAGTTCGCCCTGCGCACCGAAGTCGGCGTCGCGGGCGCCACGCCGGACTGGATCGGCCTCGTTGGGCCGGTGCAATGGCCCGAGCCTGAACTCGCGCCGGTGGCGAACCCCATGGGCGGCCCCGCGATAGAAGTCCCAACCTATCAAGGCCGGGCCATCGCGTACCTCCCCGTAATCATCGCGGACGACGCCGAGGCCGGTGAATACACCCTCGACCTGCGCGCATTCTTTCAGGCCTGCGACGACAAGGTGTGCCTGGCGCCGAGGACGGAACGGCGGTCGCTGACGTTCACCGTCGCGCCAGCCGGCGCGGAGATCCGATCGCCGGCGCCCGGCGAAGATTTCGCCGCGTTCGACCCGAGCGTCTTCGCACTCATGATGAGCGGAGAGGTCGCCGGCGATGACGGGACCGGCGCCGGTCCCACAGACGCCGCTGATGAGGTTGAATCGGCTGCCGCCGCCCCCGGGCGGACGTTCTTCGGCGTGACGCTCCCGCGCGGGGACAGCGTGCTCGGCGTACTCGTGCTGGCGCTCCTCGGGATGCTCGGCGGGTTCATTCTTAACCTTACTCCCTGCGTGCTGCCCGTCATCCCCATAAAGGTTCTTACGATCAGCAAGCACGCCGAGACCCCGGGCCGGGCCTTGACGCTCGGCCTGTGGATGAGCGCGGGCGTAGTCGCGTTCTGGGTCGGGATCGGGCTGCCGATGGCGTTCTTCAGCGCCGCCTCCGACCCGTCCCGGCTCTTCGGCGTCTGGTGGTTCACGCTCGGCGTCGGGCTTCTCATCGGCGCGATGGGCGTCGGCATCATGGGCGCCTTCCAGATCACACTCCCGAACTCCCTCTACATGGTGAATCCCAAAGCGGACTCGCCCGGCGGGTCATTCATGTTCGGCGTGATGACCGCGGTCCTCGGCCTGCCCTGCTTCGGCTTCGTCGCCGGGGCCCTCCTCGCGGGCGCCGCGACACTGCCCGCGATCACCGTCATGGTGATCTTCGCATCGCTCGGGGTCGGGATGGCGGCGCCTTACTTTGTAATGGCGCTCAAGCCCGGCCTCGTCGACCACATCCCCCGCACCGGCCCCGCCAGCGATCTCGTCAAACAGATCATGGGGTTCCTCCTGCTCGCCGCAGCGGCGTACTTCGTCGGCGCGGGGCTGATGGCGCTCACCTCCGACATGCCCTGGATCGCCAAACAACTCCACTGGTGGGGCGTGGCGTTCTTCGCGACGCTCGGCGGGTTGTGGCTCATGGGCAAGACGATCCGCATCACCTCGAAGCCCGCGCCCCGGGTCGTGTTCTCGCTCGTCGGCGTGCTGATCGCGGGCGCCGCCGTCGCCGTAGCCGTCTCATCCACCGAGACCGCCAAACGCAACTACCAGGCACGCGCCGCTTCCATGCGGTCCCTCGGCGCCGATCAGTTCGTCCCCGGCGTGTGGAACGACTACACGCCGGAACGGCTCGACGCCGCGATCAACTCCGGCCGCGTCGTCGTCCTAGATTTCACCGCGACATGGTGCCTCAACTGCAAGGCCCTCAAGGCCGCGGTCCTCGATGTCAACCCCGTCCGAGCCGCGCTCGAATCGGACTCCGTCGTGCCTATACAGGTCGATCTGACCAGCACCCGGGCCCCCGGCTGGGACAAACTCCGCGATCTCGGTCAGACCGGCATCCCGCTGCTGGTCGTGTATGGTCCGGGCCTTGAAAACCCCTGGCAGTCCAACGCGTACACCTCCGAGCAGGTTCTCGCCGCGATCGAGCGGGCCCGGGGCGCCGCCGCCACCGCGATCACCTCGGCACGCTGATCGGCGGGCCGTCTCATGAATCGGCTCTGGGCGCCCATGCTCGCGCTCGGGCTGGCGATCGCGCTGGTTGTTGTCGCCTGGCTCGGCGCGGGGACTGTCGTCGAAACCGTCCGCCGCGCCGGCTGGGGCGTGCTGATCCTCGCCCCGATCTATCTCGCGCCGCTGCTCCTGGCGAGCCTGTCATGGAGGCGCCTGCTGCCGCGCGAACGTCGGCCCGGCGTCGCGCGTTCGATCCTCCTTACATGGGTCGGGCTGGCGGTGAACTGGCTGCTCCCCGTCGGGCAGGTCGGGGGGGAGGTCGTCAAGGCTCGCTGGGCGACGCGTCTCGGGACGCCGGGCCCGGACGCCGCCGCCTCCGTGGTCGCCGACAAAACATTACAAGTAGCGACGCAGATCATCTTCGCGATCGTCGGCGTGGCCCTCTTCGCCTGGGCCTCGACCGACACCGGCGTGCTGGTCGGGGCCCTCGTCGGGACCGGCGCGTTCACCCTCGGCGTCGTCGGGTTCGTCGTCATACAACGCCGGGGAATGTTCCGAACCACCGCGAAACTGGCGAAACGACCGCTCGAAAAACTCGGCGTCGCCGGCCTTCACGAGGACGCCGCCAGGGTCGACGACGCCCTCCGCGCCGTCTACGCCGACCGGGCGTCGCTCGCGCGGGCGGCAATATTAAGAATGGCGTTCCGGCTCACGCTCGTCATCGAGACCGCTGTCGCGCTCGAACTGCTCGGCCACCCCGTCGGGCTTGCGAAGATCATCGCGTTCGAGGCGCTCGGGCAGACCGTCCGCGCCGGCGCGTTCCTCATCCCCGGCGGCGTCGGCGTGCAGGAGGGCGCGTTCGTCGCGCTCGCCGTCGGACTCGGCATACCAGCCCCCGTCGGGCTTGCCGTGTCGCTGTGCAAACGCGCCCGCGAACTCCTCGTCGGCGTCCCCGGGCTGATCGTCTGGCAGACCCACGTCGGACGCGCCGCGATCACGCCTGCCGCGGGCGCACGTGCTCGCGATGAAATTTTATAAACGCCGCCGTCGTCCCCTCCGGGTCTTCCAACGGCGGGTAATGCCCGACGCGCGCGTCGAGTTGATACAGCGGCGCCCCGGGCAGCAACTCCTTCCATATCCGCGGCACATCCTCACCCGCGACCGGGTCCGCCGCCCCGTTGATCAGGCACATCGGGATCGTCGCCGACTCGAGCGCCCCGACCCAGCGCGACCGCCGGGTCGCGCGCTCACGCAGATAACGCAGCGCGTACGGGACTGTTCGATGCCCGGCTTCGTGCTGCAACAGTGTCCATATCGCGCGGAAGTCGGCTTCGTCCGGCGGGCGGAACGTGCCGAACGCCCGGCCCAGTTTTTTCCTGAACACCGGGTACGGCGTCGGAGTGAAGCGCGTCATCAACGGGCCGATCGGCGAGAGCAGAAGTTTCTGCGTTGTTGTCGGGCGTGTCCCTTCCACGAACAGCCCGCCGTTGACGAAGCACATTGAGATCGGCTCAAAACCCGCTGTCCGCGCGTCGCGCTCGATAGATCGCGCGAGAAGTTCCTGCGCCGTCGTGACCCCGTACGCGTGCGCGAGGACGTGCGCGCGATCCACGCCGAGATCCGCGAGCAGACACTCTACGAGGTCGGTGAGATGGTCTATGCCGTAGACCGCGCCGCGCGGCTTTTCAGAGAATCCCGAGCCGAGCAGGTCCGGCGCGATCACATCGTGCGTCTCCGTCAGCGCGGGCCACATGCGGTGGAATCCCCACGACGCGGTGGGATATGCGTGCAGGAGCAGCAGCGGCTCGCCCGATCCCGCGCGAGCAAAGAAGAGCCGCCGGCCGCGGACGATCCGAGTGTCGCCGAGTGTTCGCCATGTTTCCGGGGTCATGCTAGTATCAAGGATATCGGCGGCGTCATTCGCGCGGGCGCCGAGCACGCATGACACACTCGCCGCACGACACACGGGTAGGTTCGGTGACGCATCGGCCGCGCGGCGGGAGCGCGCACCCGCTCTTCGGCGCGAACACGCGGACGCTGTTGGCTCTGCTGCGCCGGCACGGTGTCCGGCCGGGCGACCGCATCGGCGTCCTGCTCGGGGCGCTCGCGTCGAGTATCGCCCGGGCGCCGATCTCCCTGTGCGAGCGCGGGCTGGTCGCTGCCAAGGCGCCCGAAGAATCGCCCGCGCCGCTCTTCATCCTCGGGCACTGGCGCAGCGGGACCACGCATCTATATAATATACTATCTAAATCCGACGACTTCGCGTACGTCCCGCCGCTGGCGACGGGGCTGCCCTGGGACATGCTTACGCTCGGCCGGGCCCTGCGGCCGTGGCTCGAAAAGATGCTCCCGGGCGAGCGTTTCATCGACAAAATCCCCGTAAGACCCGATTCGCCGCAAGAGGACGAGGCGGCGCTCGCCAACACGCAGCCGGTGTCCTTCTACCACGGGCTTTACTTCCCGCGCCGGATCCGCGAGGAGGTCGAGCGCGGCGTGTTCTTCGACGGGCTGCGCGCGAGCGAGATCGCGCTGTGGGAACGGCGCTTCCTGCACTTTATCGACAAAATAAGAATACTCCAGCCTGGCCGGCGCGTGGTTATTAAGAACCCGGTGTACACCGCCCGGGTCGCGGCGATGGATCGGCTGTGCCCGGGGTCGCTCTTCGTCCACATCTCGCGCGACCCGCGCGATGTGTTCTTCTCGATGCGCGGCTTTTATTCGAAACTTCTCGAAGCCTACGCGCTCCAGCCCTACTCGCTGGACGGCGTGGACGAACTTATATTCACGGTCTACGAGCGTATGATGGACCGCCTGTACGCGGACGCCGCGACGCTCCCCGCCGGCAGGTTAATCGAGATCCGGTACGACGATCTGACCGCGGCGCCGATCGAGTGTCTGCGCGCGATCGGCAGCCGACTCGGGCTGCACGAGGAGATCGAGCGCAGCGTCCCGGCGTTCCGGGAATACCTGGATTCCGTGCGAAAATACGAGAAAAACAGGCACGATCGGCCCGCGCCGGATGTCGCGATGGTCGAACGCCGCCTGGCTCGTCACATCGAGCGCTACGAGGCGCGACGGACCGGCAGCATTCATAATGGTGCGACTTGCGTGCCCGCATGACCGGCGTTGCGCTTGTCACCGGCGGCAGCGGCTACATCGGGTGGTGGGTTGTGCGTGTGCTGGTCGAGCGTGGCATGCGCGTGCGAGTATTCGACCTGAGCGAACCGCCGGAGACAATCGACGGCGTTGAGTTCGTGCGCGGCTCGGTCAACGATCCGGAGAGTCTCCGCGCAGCGATGCGCGATGTCGATCGTGTCCATCACCTCGCGGCGACGGCGGGGCTTTGGAGCCGGGATCGCGGCGTCTACGAACTTGTCAACCATCTAGGAACTCGCGCGACTCTGGACGCGGCCGCGGCGGGGGGAGTGCGGCGCTTCGTGCATGTGTCGAGCGCAACGGCGATCGCAACTGCACGGCCCCGCGCGGAGCGAGTGTCGCGTGACGGCCGGCCTTGGCTTCCTGATCCGCGCGATGCGCTCGGTTTGTATTCGAGATCGAAGATTCTCGCGGAGCAAGCAGCGTACGCCGCGCACGCCGAAGGGCTGCCGGTGGTGGTGGCGACGGTGACGACGCCGATCGGACCGGGCGACCGCACGCCCACGCCGCCGATACAACTATTGATTGATCTTATGCGCGGCAGGATCCCCGCGATGCTCCCGATGACGTGGCGCTTGGCCGACGTACGCGACACCGCGCGAGCGATCGTCGCCGCGGGAGAACTCGGCGAGCCGGGCCGGCGCTACGTTCTCCACGGCGAGACCTGGACAACGGATCGGCTTCTCGAAAGCGTCGCATCGGCGAGCGGGTCGAAGATGCCCAAGCTACGGGCGCCTTACGCGATCGCCCTGGCGGCGGCGCACGCGGGAGAGGCGGCGGCGCGCCTGACGGGGCGTGCGCCGAAGGCCTCGATCGAGGGGGTGCGGCTCGCGCGGGCTTCGTTCGATTTTTCCGGCGAACCCGGTGCGGATGATCTCGGCGTCACGATCAGGCCGGCAGAAGAATCCATCCGCGATGCAATCGCGTGGCTGCGCGACAGCGGCGCGGCGTAGTGACCGGCGCGGCTCTGTCACCCGTCCGCGTTGTCGCGCTTCGGAGCGCGGAATGTAAGAAGCGCGGGCAGCACGATCAGCGTGCTCACCAGCATCGCCAGCATCCCGATGCTCAGGACCAGTCCCATGCTCGCCATCCCGCGGTGCGGGCTGAATGCGAGCGATCCGAAGCCGGCGATCGTGGTCATGGCGCTGAAGAGCACCCCGCGAGCCGTCGCGGATTCGAGCAGCCGATCGTGCGTCCCGGCTTTGGAGCGGTGGACGAGGTGGATCGCGCTGTCAATTCCCACACCCATCAAGAGCGGGAGCGCGATGACATTCGCGAAGTTGAACGGCTGGCCGATGAGAACCATCGCGGCGACGGTCGCGGCGCCGCCGATCAGGAACGGCGCGAGCGTCTCGATCGTTGTCAGCACGCTGCGGAACGCGAGGAACGCGATGATCGCGACTGCGATGAACGCCGACAGAAGCGCCTGGCGGAACGCTGAAACGACCGCGTCGCCGGATTCCGTGTGCGAGATCGGCGGGCCTACGACGAGGCCGCTCACGCTGCGCACCGCGGCGATGAACTCGCGCATCGCGCGGGGGTCGCCGAGATCCTCGCTCGGGAACGCTTCGACTCGGTGCGTCCCGTCGCCGCTGAGCCAGCGCTCGCGGAGTGGCGCCGGGAGCGAATCCCGTTCGATTGCGTCGGCGGTCAGGGAAACACGGATCCGCTCGATCAGCAGCGGGAACGTGCCGAGCCAGGCTTCGCGGAGACGCTCGGCGGCTGCGTCGGCGGCGGCGGGGGGCATGGCGCGCACTTGTCCGATCCAGCCGGCGAGGCGCTCACGCATCGCGTCCGCGGCGTCGCGGATCATCGGCGGCGTGTCAGCGGACTCGGCCGCTTCAGATAATGCTTCATGCAATGTTTGAAGTGATACGAGCGTCTCGGCTAGCGTCGGCGCCGGCGCGGGGTCGTCCGGCGGCTCGAGCGTCGGCCCGAGAATGAACGCGAGATCGTCGATGAGCGCGAGTTTTGCGTCCTGATCATCGGGGATGAACGAGCCGAGCCAGACCGCCTTATCGATCAGCGATGATTCGGCGAGCCGATCGCGGACATCGGCGGCGGCAGGTTCGTCCGGCGCGAGAACGGTCAGGCTCCAGTGGTCCGAGCCGTGCGTTGCTCGGAGTTCGCGTAGAGTGCGGACGGACTCGGAGCGCTGGTCGCGGAGGTTTAGCGGGTCGGGGTCGAAGTGTGCGTTCGGGATGAGAGCCGCGGCGAGGATCGTGATGATCGCGGCAGAGATAAGTATCGAAACACGATGTCGTTCCGGCGCATGCAACAGCCAGACCAGCCGGCGACCGTTGGCTGGCCCGGGCGGTGTTTTCCATCGGCTCGGGAGGATCGCCATCAGTGCGGGGAAGAGGATGAGCGTCGTGACGAGGCTGATGACCATGCCGGTCCCGGCGATTACGCCGAGTTCGGACACGCCGTCGAACGATGTCGGGATGAAAACATAGAACCCGACCATGGTCGTGATCGCGCAGATGCACAACGAGCCGAGCACGTCGCGGACGGCGCCTCGGAGCGCTTCCGGCGGTGAATAACCCTCGGCGCGGCGCGCGCGGATGTTCAACGCGAGGTGGATGGCGAAGTCCGCGCCGAGTCCGACATAGAGCACGCCGAACGCGATCGAGATCAGGTTCAGGCGTCCGACCGCCAGAGTCGCGAAGCCGAGCGTGAGCATCAGCCCGACTGCGAGTGTTATGAGCGACGCGTTGACGAGCGCGAACGACCGCATCGCGAAGAACAGCAGGCCGGCCACCAGGACCACGGACATCGGCCCGGCGATCCGCATCCCGCTCAGCACGGAATCGAGTTCGTCGCGTTCGAGCGCCGTAGATCCGGTGACGCGAACGCTCACGCCCAGCGACGCAAGATCGAGGGCTGTCTCGGCGTCGTCGACCGCGGCGACGGCGTCGGCTTTGCTCGATAGGACAGTTGTGTCAAGGTTCGGACGCAGCAGCACAAGGCGCTGCGTCTCGGGTGCTTCGTCGGGATCGTCGGCGACGGCGCCGCGCCAGGATAGTTCCCGCACCGGCCCGGCGTCGCCGGCTTCGGGGATCGTCTCCGCCAAAGATCGGATCAGGCGGGCGAGTGTGTCCTCGGGGGCGTCGATCGAGCGGTCGAGTGCTTCCGCGAGCAGTTCGGACAGGCCTCGCACGGTGGTGTCGGCGACGAGCCGGCCGAGGAACGGCTGAGCGACGGCGAGCCGCGTCGATAGCCGATCGAGTTCATCCGCGGAAAGAAAGAGCAGCCCGTTGCGATCGAAGAACTCGCCGCCGTCGGGCCGGTAAGCCTCGGCGAATAGTTCTGTGCGCCCAGCAAGAGCAGCGGCGAGAAGATCGGCGGCCTGCTCGGCGCGCTCCGGAGACGCCGCGTCTATCACCGCCACCAGCGAAGACTTGGCGCGCGGGAACCGCTCCTCGTACTCGATCTGGTTACGCTGAAAATCGAGTTCGGATGAGATCAGGTCTTCCGTCCGCGTGTCGATGCGCAGAGTCCGGGCGGCGTGTACGCCCGCGGCGACGGCGAGCGACAGGAACAGCAGCACGATCAGCACGGACAGCCGACGGTTCACGCGCGAAGGCTCCGGTTCGCGCGCGGGCGGACGCTCGATGTGCCCGATTCGGTCATGGTCGGGGGTCCGGCGGAGATGGTGTTTCGGTCTTGTCGGGGTCTTCGGGTTCCTCGTTCTCGTCGTCGAAGATGTCGTCGGGGAGATCGTCGAAGACGCTGTCGTCGCCGTCGCGTTTCTTAGCCTGGATTATCTCCCATTGCTTCTGCATGTAGCCGCTTTTTACGAACGAGTACGGCTCGATGGACTCGCGGATTCTTTTGACAGCGTCGCGTCGAGATTCGGCGTCGCTGACCGCGCCGACGCCGAAGGTCGCGGTGCGTTCGATCCCCGGGCCGAGGATGCCGACCGGGCTTAGCAGTATGCGCATCGGGATGTCGGGAAGCCCGGTGACGCTTGTCGGCCCGATCAGCGGGAGCACGAGGTACGGCCCCGGGCCGAGGCCCCAGACGCCCGCGGTGACGCCGAAGTTCTGTCTGCGATGCTCCAGACCGAGCGTCGTGGCGGGGTCGGCAATACCGCCGAAACCCACGGTTGTGTTTGTGACGAAGCGGAGCGTGTCGCGCCCCGCCCAGCCGAAACGCGCCTGGAGCAGGTCGTTGACGATCACGAATGGCATAGTGAGGTTGCGGAAAAAGTTTCGTATGCCATAGCGGAGAGGTTCGGGAGCGATGCCGCGATATACGTTCGAGATCGGCTCGGCGACGTGACGGTCGAGCGCCATGTTGGCGCCGAACATCACGCGGTTGGCGGGTTCCAGAGGGTCGGGCGGGCTGGTCCAGCGTTCGCGCGTGGCGCAGCCCGGCGACGCGACCGCGACGCAGATGATCGCGGCGAGCATGCGGACCGGGCTTGGTCGCCGGGAGCGGCGCGCCGGGAGGGCGTCAGTCATCTTCCTTCTCGCCGCGCGCGAACCCGCGGATCTTTGTCTCTAGTGATTTGAGGAGGGCTTCGAAGCCGTCTTTCTTGATGACGGCGTCGTACTGCGAGCGTTTCAGGGCGATGTCGTTGACGCCGTCAACCGCGACCCCGACGACGAGCCAGCGCCCGCCTTGTTCGCGGAGTTGATAGTCGAAACGGTGAGTCTCCCCGGCGCCGGTCGTTAGTGTCGAGCGCACCACCGCGACGCGATCGCGCGGCGTGGTCACGCTGTCGGTCTTGAACGCATGCCCGGAGAATGAATCAAACTCGGCGGCGTAGTTGGCGACGCTGTACCTGCTGAAAGTGTCGATGAAGCGGTCGCGGTCGGCGGGCGCGGCGTCGCTCCAGCGCGAGCCGAGCACGAGCCTTGCGATCGTCGGGAAGTCGAAGAGCGCGCGGACGACAGGGTCGAGCAAGGCTAGCCGATCCGGGTACGCCGCCACGCCGGGCTTCTGCATCGCGGCGATGATCGCGGCGTGCAGAGATTCGACCGTCGCGGCGGGGGTCGATGCGTCGATCGGCGCGCGGTCGGCGGCGACCTGCGCGAAGGCGCCGGCTGTCACGCACGGACCAAACCCGAGCCAAGTCGTGATCGTGAACGCTAGAACCAGGGGAGCGAATCCCGTGCGACGAAGTGTGAGCATGTTCGTAAGCCTGCGCTGGCGGCGCCGGCGTCGGACGCCGACGCGGGTTCATCGGGAGGTTCCGCCATGATAGCCCGGCGACGCCCGAGCCGTGGGCGCGGCAAGTCTGCGAACCCACGGGTACATTCACAACCCGGCGGGCGTTGGGCGCGCCGAACGCGGATCAACTCAGAGCAGAGGGAGACGACGAAGATGACCATCAGACTCGGCGACACCGCTCCGGACTTCGAGCAGGATTCCACCGCCGGCACGATCCGTTTTCATGATTGGCTGGGCGACTCGTGGGGTGTGCTGTTCTCGCACCCGGCGGACTTCACACCGGTCTGCACCACCGAACTCGGCGCCGTGGCCCGGCTCAAGCCCGAGTTCGACAAGCGGAACGTGAAGGTGATCGGCCAGTCGGTGGACCCCGTCGCAGAGCACCACGCGTGGATCAAGGATATCGAAGAGACACAATGCGTCGCGATGAACTTCCCCATGCTCGCCGACGCCGACCGGAAGGTGTCCGACCTCTACGGCATGATCCACCCGAACGAGGACGGGACCGCGACGGTCCGGTCCGTGTTCATAATCGGGCCGGATAAGAAAGTCAAACTGATGATCACCTACCCGGCGTCGACGGGTCGGAACTTCGATGAGTTGCTCAGAGTGATCGACTCGTTGCAACTGACGAGTTGGCACAAACTCGCGACTCCGGCGAACTGGCGCGACGGTGAGGATTGCATCATCGTCCCCGCGGTGACCGATGCCGAGGCGGAGAAGTTGTTCCCCGCGGGCTTCCGCGCGATCAAGCCGTATCTGAGGTACACGCCGCAGCCGACGAAGAAGCAGGGATGAGCGCCGCGTGCGGAGCGCAGCGACCCGGGCGTCCCGCAGTTGATATCCAAACCGTGGTGCGGGCCTCTGTGCCCGCATGGTTATAGGTGGGATGGGGTTAGAGTGATTATTGCTGCTGTCCCCGGGAAGGCGGGGACGCCTGCCCCACGTTAATGGGTACAACCTTATTCCCCGTGATTCCTCGTGGGGCGGGCCTCCGCGCCCGCCTGGTCGATCGGGCTTTGGGGGTTCGGTCGCGGCGCCCGGGAGCGGTGAATCGGCGGCGGCGCTCGGTGTCGAGGCAAGCGGAGAGGATGGGATTCGAACCCACGGAACCCCTTACGGAGTTCACCGGTTTAGCAAACCGGCGCCTTCAGCCGCTCGGCCACCTCTCCAAACGGTCGGCGGGATCGCCGACATAGATCACGCAGTGTAGCAACGCCGGGGCGGGCGATGTGGAGCAGTCCGGCGATCGGGGCGCGTCGGCCCGTCGGAGCCACGCCGTCGTGCATACTCCATGCTCGACGACGGGCGGACGCGGCGTCCGGGGGTAATCAGGGCTGGTCGCCGGAGAGATGCTGTGATTCACGCACGGGCGAGACGCCCGTGCCACTCGGGATTTTCACGCTCGAGCCGGGCCGTCCCCGGCCCGGTCGTTGATCGCCGATACTTACGTTCATCGCCGGCGCACGGGCGAGATGCCCGTGCCACTGTTCGCTGTGGGGGCAGGCGTCCCTGCCTGCCCGTGAACAGCGATCGAAACCGGACCCATCCCGGCAGGCACGGAGGCCTGCCCCACATTGTGCTTATGACCGTGGTGAACTTCGTAGCCACTGTTGCCGCGCGTGATGCGCTGTTCGCGCCCGGCTCGGAGAGCCGGGCCACCGTTGTGCGGGACGATCAGTCCGCGCCTTCGCGGTCGTCGCCGCCGGCGCCGTCACGCAGCAGTTGCCGGAGGTACTGATTCTCCCGGCGTGTCGCTTCGAGGTCGAAGACAAGGTACTTCACGCTCAGCCGAAGGTAGTCGAGCGACTCCTGCAACTGGTTCACCGTCTTGCTCATCCGGTCCCGGCGGTCGCGCGTCTCCTCGGCGAGACGGCGCAGGCGGTCGCGCTCGGCCTCGGGGAGGTCGTCGATCTGATCGAGAAGGTCGGCGAGGCGGTCGTTGAAGTCCTGGTCGTTCATGCTCTCTCTCCGTGTCTGGCCGATGTTTGCTTGCCTGTCGCCCGGCGGCGATGGAAAGAGAGTTTCAATCCGCGAGCCGAGTCCGCCGCAGCCCGGCGCCGAACCGGGCCGGTCCTGAAATAACCGCGAAAAATTGTCCCGGTAGCGGTTTTCGCCGATCCGGACTTACAAGCCAAGCCCCGGGGCGGCGTCCGATCGTGCGGGCTGTCGCGAGAAGTCAACGCCTGGCGATGCACGCTGTGAACGCGCGCCGGCCCGCCTCGGGCGCAGACGCCGCGATCCCCGCGAGTTTCTCGGGCGTCAGCCGACGCGCGTCGCCGACGAACGACCGCAGATGCCCCTCGCGCAGATGCTCGAACCGGGCGAACGCGGCTTCGATATCATGCCTCGTGAACTCCGCCAGCGGGTCGGCCAGGCCGGTCCGCGCGACGGCCCAGTCGATCAGCGAGGCGCCGGTCCGCGTGAACTTATATAGCGCCAGCGTCGCGCCGAGCCTGGCTTCCAGCGGGCTGAGTGGGTCGGTCGCGGCGTCGGGCAGCGTCGCGAGCAGATTCGCGTAATCCGGCTTGACCGCCGGGCCGGTCGCCGCTGCGGGCGACGCGGCGCCGTTGTGATGATCACCCGCGGGCCGGATCGTCGCCGGGGGGGCCGCGAGGGTCTTCAACCCGGCACGCTCGAACCGGATCCGCAGCCGATCCGTATCCCCCGTGCGCTGGGCTGACAGGACCACCCCGACGCCCCATTCCGGGCGATCGGCGTGGACGACCTTCTGGCCGCTGGTGAACTGGGCGGTCTGCATCGGCGCCTCGGTTTGGCGGGGGGCGGCGGGGGCACGTTGCCCGATCCGTCACAGCATGATAGCATTACCGATTCGGCGTCGGACGAACCTCGACGACCAACACGGAGCCGGGTCCAGATGATCGAAGCCCTGAAAGACGAGGCGGTGCTCGCAAAGTTCGGCGGGAAGTTCAAACTCTGCGCACTCGTGCAGGCGCGCCTGCGCGAACTCATGGACGGCGCCCGCCCGCTCGTCGACCGCGACGGCCGATCCGATCTCGAACTCGTCTTCGAGGAAATCATCCAGGACAAGATCACCATCGAGTACGCCCCCGAGGACGAAGACGCCCGGCCCGCGCCGGTCGGCGAAGAGTTCTGATCCCGCAGCGCGCCTCGATCAAAGCGCCGCGCGCACCACATGAACGCGCCCGACTCCAGCGAGACACTCCGGCAACGGCGGATCATCGTCGGCGTCACGGGCGGGATCGCCGCTTATAAAGCCTGCACACTCGTAAGCCGGCTCGCGCAGGCCGGCGCCGATGTCTCCGTTCTTATGACGGAGTCCGCGACGCGATTCGTCGGCCCGATCACCTTCGAGGCGCTCTCGGGCAACCCCGTCTACACCAGCCCCTGGCAGCACATCGAATCCCACGACCCGCAGCACGTCGATCTCGCCCGCCGGGCCGACGCCGTCGTCGTCGCCCCCGCCTCGATGAACTGCATGGCGAAACTCGCGCTCGGCCTGTGCGACGACGTGGTGACGCTCGCACTCGCCGCGGTGGATCGGGCGCTTACGCCGGTGCTGCTCGCTCCCGCGATGAACGCCGCGATGTGGGCTCAGCCCGCGACGCAGCGCAATATCTCGACACTCCGCAGCGACGGCTATTCATTCGTCGGCCCCGCCGAGGGCTGGCAGGCGTGCCGGACCGTCGGCGCCGGACGCATGGCCGAGCCTGAAGAAATCCTCGACGCGATCGCGCGGACCCTGTCTCAGCGCAACCCCGACGCCTGACCTGAGCGAAGCGAAGGTCAATTTCAATGCGGGGCCGCAACGCCGCGGCGAAGCGCTCGGCGTCGCACGATCGGATGCGATGCGGGCGCTGATCTCGGCTCTCCTCGGACCTGTCGGACGCTGAGAACAGCGCGATCAAGATAGTAAAGCCCAGGGATTTCATCCCTGGGCTTTTGTTTTGAAGTGTTTTCCATGCGCCGTGCGCGTCAGGTCGTATCGTCCGAGGCGTGCAGCGCGTCGTCCCAGCGGACGTAGTCGCTGCGCACTCGGCGGCCGGTGATGACGAAGTGCGCGGCGCGGTGAACGTCGCGGCCGATCATCAGGATGCAGGGAAGGATGATGAGCGTCAGCAGCGTCGCCGCGATCAGACCGAAACTAATGGTGATCGCCATGGGGATCAGAAACCGCGCCTGGAATGATTGTTCGAGCATCAGAGGCGCGAGGCCCAGCACAGTCGTGATGGTTGTAAGGAGAACGGCGCGGACGCGGGCGCGTCCGGTCGCCATGAGGGCGTCGTGCATGGAGATGTGTTCGACGCGTTTCTCGTTGTAGAACTGCATGAGAATGAGCGAGTCGTTGACGACGATTCCCGTGAGCGCGACGAATCCGATCAGCGACAGGATCGTCATGTCGAAGCCCATGATGAGGTGCCCCCAGATGGCTCCGATCGTCGCGAACGGGACGGCGAGCAGCACCGCGAAAGGCTGAATATAAGAACCGAAGAGCCACGCGAGGATGACGTATATCGCCACGATCGCGCCGAGCATCCCCAGCGGCAGCGACCGGAAGGAATCCGCGAGGTCTTCCTGCCTGCCGCGCGGGATGATGCGCACGCCGGGATACTCCGCGTTGATCGCGCGGAGTTCGTCGCGCATCGCAGCGGTGATCTCCTCGGGGTTCGCCACGGCGCGATCGACATCCGCCGTCACCGTCACCGCCCGCTGGCGGTTGAGCCTGCGCACGGTCGCGAACCCCTCGGCGTCGGTCAGCGTCGCGATCTCGGCGAGCGGGACCGGCTCGCCGGCGGGCGTGAAGACGTGCGCCGCTTCGAGCCGGGCCAGACTTCGACGCCAGGGTTCGGAGAACTTTACGCGCACGTCCACGTCCTCGCGGTCGCCGGCGAAGGTGTAGGCTTCGAGGCCGAACACCGCGGCGCGGAGTTGCGTCGCGAGGTTCTCGGTTGTGAAGCCGAGCGCCGCGGCGCCGGGACGGAGTTCCACACGGAGTTCGCGCTGCCCGGCGTCGGCGTCGTCGGTGACGCCGAAGACCCCGTCGAACTCGTTCAGCCGGGACATAAGTGAATCCGCGGCGCGGCGGATCATCGCGGCGGAGTCGCCCGAGATCGCGTAAGAAATATCCGGGCCGCTGGGGCCTCCCTGAGCCTCCTCGAAACGCAGGCTTTTTACGCCCGGGATCTCCCCGAGACGCCGGCGGAGGTCGTCGATCAGTTCGCGGCTGGTCCGATCGCGGAACTCGACCGGGCGGAGCTCGAGATAAGTCTGGGCGAGGTGTGTCTGCTGCGACCCGCCGTCGCCGTCAAGGTTCTGCCTGGCGCCGACGACCGTGATCACGCTCTGCACCTCGGGCAGCGCCAGCGCGGTCCTCTCGATCAGGCGCACGGCTTCGTCGGTCCGCTCGATCGGCGTCCCGATCGGCATGCGCAGATCCGCGAGCACGAGCTCCGCGTCCGCCGACGCGAGGAACTCGAACCGCACGCGCCCGCCCGCGATCAGCCCGAACGAACCTATAAGCACACCGAGCGCGATCGCGATCGTAAGATACCTCCCGCGCAGCGACCATTCGAGAAGGCGCGCGTACGGCTCTAGAATCAGCGTGCGGAACGCGCGCAGCCGCATCGGCGATTCGTTCGCTTTCGTTGTGTTGGTCGCGCGCTCGGCGCGTCGGCGGCGGCGTCGGTCCGCGCCGGTCAGGCTGTGACCCATGTGGCTAGGGAGTATCAGCAGCGACTCGAGCAGCGACATCCCCAGCGCGCACGCCACGACGATCGGGATCGCGCCCATCAGGTCGCCGATGCGCCCCTCGATCGCGCGCAACGGCATGAACGCGGCGATCGTCGTCAGCACCGTCGCGACAACCGGCCACTGCACCTGCCTCGCGCCCGAGACCGCTGCGGCGAGCGCCGGCTCGCCCGCCTCGTGCTTGGCGCTGATGTTCTCCGCCACGACGATCGCGTCATCGACGAGAAGCCCGATCACGATGATCAGCCCGAACATCGTGAGAAAGTTCAGCGAAATATCCAGCAGATTCATCACCGCGAGCGTCCCGAAGAGCGCGATGATCAGCCCCGCCGTCACCCAGAGCGCGACGCGCGTCGCCAGCAGCAGGAGCAGCGTCCCGAAGACGAGCACAAGCCCCCAGAACGCGTTGCGCCCCAGCAGTTCGAGCCGTTGTTCGACGAACCGGGCGAGGTCCGAGTGCATGCAGATCTCGGCGTTCGGGACAACCGCGCGGCGCGAGCCGAGTTCGTACGCCGCGATGCGAGGCGGGGTCGCTGCGCCGGGCCTGTCGCCGCTGAGCAATTTCGTCGCACGCTCGCGCCATGTAAGTTGCAACGGCTCGCGGTTGCGGCCGGCGACGTACGCCTTGACCAGCGACGCGATGTCGATCACGTCCTGATCGCCCGTCGCGAAGATGGTGAGCGTCGCGGCGGATTCGCCGTTGAACCGCGTGCGCAGATCAACATCCGCAAAGCCGGGCGTCACCTCCGCCATGTCCTCGACTCGGACGGCGCGCCCGTCGGGACTCTGCGCCAGCACGATCCCGCGCACCTCGTCGGCGCGTTCCTGCGCGCCCACCGCGCGCAGCGTGACGTTGCTCGTCGGCGTGCGGACCGAGCCGGCTGGGGTCTCGGTCATCGCCTCGCGGATCCGACCGGCGATCGCGGGCAGGCTCAGCCCGAACTCGAGCGTGCGCGCGGGATCGACCTCGACGGAAATCTCGTCCGTGCGTACGCCGGAGATATTCACGTCGCCCATCCCGGGGAGCGTGCGGAGGTCGTCGCGCATCTCTCGGATCGCGTCCTTGAGAACGCGCTCGTCGGCGCCGCCGAAGATCGTGACGCTGATCACGGGGATGTTCGGCTCGAACTCCGTCACGACGATCCGCTCGGAACGCTCGGGCAGATCCTGGAGAGCATCCACCGCACGCTTCACCCGCGCAACTGCGGCGTCGATATTCAGCCCTTCCTTGAACTCAACGCGCACCGTCGCGGCGCCTTCGACGACCGTCGTCGTGATCTCCTTAACATCGTCGAGATCGTCGATCGCGTCCTCGATCTTGATCGCCAGCGCCGTCTCGATCTCGTCGGGCGATGCGCCGGGATAGGGCGCAGCGATGATGACCTCGTTGGGCCGGGTCTCCGGGAAAAACTCGCGGCGCAAGCCAAGCCCGAGCACAAGACCGGCGCCGACGAGCGCGAGCATCACCAGGTTAGCGGGGACGGGGTTGCGCACGCCGAACGCGACGAGGTTCATTGCCGAGCCTCTCTTGTTTCATCGCGGCTCTGGTCGCGCTCGGCGGTCGGCGGGACGCCGACAGTCGGGGCGATCGTCTGCACGGGCGAGCCGTCGGATATCTCCTCGAAGTTAGAGATTATCACCTGCTCGCCCGGCTCGATCCCGTTGTCGAGCACGGCCCACTCGCGGATCGCCGGGTCGATGTCCGCGAACACGCCGTCGATGTGGTGCAGCACGCGCACCGGCCGGCTCCGCGCGATCCCCCCTTCACCGACCACGAACACGCGATCGTTCACAACCGCGAATCTCGGGACGATCAGCCGCGGCTCGGGACGCGAGGCGCGCGAACTACCAATCAGAAACTGCCCGGGCAGCAACGTCCCCGGCGTGACGGCGCGGCCGTCCTGTTCGATCTCGACCAGCACCGTTATCGAACGCGACGCCTCCTCCGCGACCGGAGCGATGCGCGCCACCACGCCGCGCCACTCACGACCGCTCGGCCCGTCGGCTTCGAGAATCATCTCATCCCCGACGCTGATCTCGCCCGCAGCGGAGACGGGCATGCGGATCGGCGCTTCAACACGTGATAGATCCACTACGCGCGCCACACGCTGCCCGAGCGAGACACGGTCCCCGACGTTCGCGTCGAGTTCCTGGATAACTCCCGAGACCGGCGCGACGACGCGGGCGCGATCAACATCACGCCGGGCGGCGGCGGCGTCGGCGCGGGCGCGACCGATCTGCGCAAACAACTCCTGCCGCCGCGACGGGATCGAGTCCAGCCGCTGGCGCAGATCGGTCAGTTCGCGCCGGCGGGCGGTGAGTTCGCGCTCCAAGCGGTCGATCTCGTTCTCGGAAGCGGCGCCGCGCTCGAACGCGTCGCGGGCGCGCGATAGTTCACGCACCGACAGTTCGACGCCGGATTCCGCCAGCGCGACTGACTCGGCGAGCGCCTCGCCTTCGACATCGACGCGCTCGACCTGCGCTTCGAGAGCGCGAACGGATTCCTCCGCCGCGGCCAGGCGGTCGCCGTATTCCGCCGCGTCGAGCCGGACTATCAGATCGCCGCGATCGACCCACGCGCCGATATTGACATTCAGCGGGCGTTCGACGACGCGCCCGGATATCTCCGCAGCGATCGAGATGTCCGACATCGCCCGCGCCGATCCGTACCCGACCCAGGCCCGGGCTACCGGACGAACAACCGCGGGGACCGCGCGCACCACGAGCGCCCGCTGCGCGATCGGCGCCAACCCGGGCTGGGGCTTAGTCGCCTGGAGGAAGAAGTAGATCCCGACGCCCGCGCCGAGCGCAGCGACGCCGATCACTCCGCGGACGATGATCCCGCGGATCGAAACGCCGGCGCCGGGCGCTTGAGGCTTCGTCTTTGTCTGGGGTTGAGAATCGGCCAATCGGCCTCCGCGGGATGGTCGTGAAAAAGTTTCAGGGCGTTGTCCGCCGGACGCGGGCCGACATCCTATGTTCAATGGTGGACGCCGCGTGGATGCACACAGCCCGCGACGCCGGGCCGGATCATACGCCCGCCAGACTCGGAACCCCGCGATCGGGCGAACCTGAGAACGAGATTCAGCGATCATGAACAAAGCACGCCCAATCTGGGTCGCCGGGCAGCCGAGGCGGACCGATCGCCGCGAGCCGGTGCAGGACAAGTACACCGGCGCCGACGCGTTCGAGGTCTGCGTAGCGCAGCGTGCGGAAGTTGCCGAGGCGATCGGCGCCGCGTGGGACGCCCGGCGGGCGATGCGCGACTTCCCGATCAACTCCCGTATCGACGCGCTCCGCAAAGTCGCCGAGATGCTCCGGCGTCGTCGCGATGAGTTCACCGAGGTCATGCGGATCGAGGCGGGCAAGCCCGTCGGGCCGGCACGCGCGGAGATCGACCGCGCCGTCACGACGTTCACCATCTCCGCCGACGCGGCGGCACGACTCGGCAGGGAGCGATTGCCGATCGACGCGAACGGGCAAGGCCGAGATTACTCCGCCGTGATCGTGCGTGTGCCGATCGGCGTGTGCTCGTTCATCACGCCGTTCAACTTCCCGGTGAATCTCGTCGCGCACAAGATCGGGCCGGCGATCGCCGCGGGATGCCCGTTCGTTCTCAAGCCCGACAGCCGCACGCCCGTCTCGGCGCTGATGCTCGGCGAACTGCTCGCCGAGACCGACATCCCGCCCGCGGCGTGGAGCGTCCTGCCCTGCCCCGACGACGGGCGCGAACTCTTCACCGAGGACGATCGGCCCGCGCTGCTGTCCTTCACCGGCTCGCCGAAGGTCGGATGGGAACTCAAGACCAAGGCGGGACGCAAACGCGTTGTGCTCGAACTCGGCGGGAACGCGGCGTGCATCGTGGACGAGGGCGCCGCCGTGGACTTCGCCGTCGAACGCATCGCGTACGGCGCGTTCGCGTACGCCGGGCAGTCGTGCATCAGCGTGCAGCGGGTCTTCGCGCACCGGTCGGTGTACGAATCAGTCCGGGACGGGATGGTCGCGCGGGCGAAGAAAATTGATGAACAACGCGATCCCCACGATGAATCCACGCTGCTAGGCCCGGTGATCGACGACGCCGCCGCCGAGCGGATCGAATCGTGGATCCGCGAGGCCGTCACCGCGGGGGCGCGCGTGCTGACGGGCGGCGTGCGCGAGGGCGTGTGGGTGTCGCCGACGGTTCTTGAGAACACGCCGCACGATGTGAATGTCAGTTGTAATGAAGTGTTCGGCCCCGTGGTGACGATCGAGCCGTTTGATGACTTCGATGACGCGATCGAACGTGCGGACGCTAGCGAGTGGGGGTTGCAGGCGGGCGTGTTCACGCCGAGCATTGACCGTGCGGAGCGTGCGTTCGATCGGCTGGAAGTGGGAGCGGTAGTTGTTAATGACGTTCCGACGGTGCGGCTCGACGCGGCGCCGTACGGCGGGGTGAAAGGATCGGGCCTCGGCCGCGAGGGGCCGCGCTGGGCGATCGAAGATATGACGGAGATCCGCGCGATGCTGACACGCCGCGGGTTCACCCCAGAGGCGCGACGAAAGCGGAGGGCAATAAAATAATATTAAATTCAGATCGGCCCCCGCGGCCGCCGGGCTGAGTGCTTACGGATGCTGTCCCCGCCCGGTTCACACCTTTGTCGCGACGGGATCGGCCACATGTCCCAACTCAGCCGCTGATCCCCCATTTTTTTCAGCAGAACTCCGGCTCAGTTCAACCGCCGAGACGCGCGCCGCCTCGGCCCGGTCGAATCGTGTGATCTTTCGCTGCGCGTTGAGCAGGAGCATCGCGCCGGCGACGGCGGCGGCGCCGCCCGCCCACTGCGCGGGCGCGAGCCGCTCCGCGAAGATCGCCAGCGAAGCGAGCGCGACGGCGAACGGCTGTAGTTGCAGCACGCCCGCCGTCACCGCGACCCCGAGCCTCGCGATGCTCGTGTAATAAAAAACATGCCCGAGCGCGATCCCTATAACCGCCGACAGCAGCAACAGCGCCATCTGCGACCCCGGCAGTTCCAATGCCCCGGCGCCGGCCCGATCCCCGAGCGCGAACATAAGAACCAGCATGGCGCCGGCGGTGTACTGGCTTATCGCGGCGAACGCGAGGACCGGGTGCACGCCTTGCATCACCCGCCGGACCGAAAGCCCGTACGCAGCGAAGAACGCGCCCGAGGTCACCGCGAGCGCCAGCCCCGCAAGCCTCTCGCGCGCGAACGGGTTCTCGCCGAACATCGCGGCGCCCGCAGTCCCCATCAGCACCAGACTCACGCCGACAATGAAGCCCGGCGTGCGGACTATCCGGCGCTCGGCGGGGAACAGCAGGTACGCGCCGAGCGCGACGAAGATCACCTGCACACGAAGCCCGAATGTAAGAAGACCGGGGTCGATCTTGTAGTGCGCCCAGGTGAAGCACACCTGCCCCCCGGCGTTGATCAGGCTCGGGACCAGCGCCCGCCTCCAAAGCCCCTCCGGTGTTCGGCGCCCGGCGTGCGCGATCAGCACCACGGGCAGCCAGATCAACGCCGCGAACCCATAGCGCCACCCGTTGCTGGTCCAGGTGTCGATGGACGCCGCGAAGTGACGGAGGAAAAGCGGGACGCTCGACCAGCCGGCGAGCGTCATGAGAACCATCCCGACGCCGAGCATCGCCCCGGAGCCGTCGTGAGTTTGGCGTGGTGCGCGGATGACCCTATCCCCGACAGGCGGTTGGCGACGGCTCCGAGCATAGGCCCCGCCGGGGCTGTGCGACGCCGGCCCCATCCGACCGCGCCAAGAGATATTCACAGGTTGTCCACAATGATGGGTGCGAGTGGACGAGTTGCGTCCGATATGTGTTATGCTTCCTGACTGGACACGCTGGAAGGCCGGACGCGCCGGAACTGCCGACCGCACGGATCGCGGCCGGGTGATTTCCACATCGGCGACGACCGGACACACGGAGCGACGCCATGAGCGACACGGAAGTCGCGGGCCTGCGTGATGCGGTGCAATCCCTGGACCTGACCACCAGGCGTGTGCTCACTCTGCACTACGCCGAGGGGCTGACCCGGACGGAAGTGGCGATGGTCCTCGACCTCACCGATCGGCGGGTCGAGGAGATTCTCGCAGCGTTGCGGGCGTTCGCCTCGGCCCGGCTGGGCGTCGGCGCTGCCCGCCACGAATGCCATGAGCCGGATTCCAGCGACGCCGACACGGGCGCGCTCGCCGGGTCGAACTGATCCCGTCCCGTCGGGCGTGGTTCTTGTATCCTCCGCGCGGGTTCCGAGGTGGTCGGGGGTGGTTCGGGGTCATATCCTGCCGATCCGCCCGTGACGCCGTCCGGGCGCCCGCCCTTCATGCCAGACGGAGTGAGTGTGTCCGAACCTTCGCCGATGATCGCCGCTGCGCTGGAGTTGGTACGCCGGGCGCTCGAGCGGAATGAGTCCGACCCTGTAGCGAGGAGCGAATCGCCGGCGTCACTCGCCGAGCGGATCGACGTTTCCATCGGCCGAGCCGGTCTTGATGATCGCGCGGTCGCGGCGCTGCTTGATCTCGTCGCGGACGCCACGCCGCGCACCGCGAGCGCGCGGTTTCTCAATCAACTCTTCGGCGGTCGAGACGACGCCGCCGTCGCGGGCGAACTGCTCGCCGTCGCGCTGAACACTTCGATGTACACGTTCAAAGCCGCGGGCGCGAACGCGGTCATCGAGCGCGAAGTCACCCGGCACATGGCGGCGCTGGTCGGGTTCGAGCGCGGCGAGGGCGTGCTCTGCCCGGGCGGCTCGCTCGCCAACTTCAGCGCGATCGTCATGGCGAGGAACGCCGCGTTCCCCGATGCGCGCGAGCGCGGCGCGGGCGCGGCTCCAGGCGCGATCTACTCTTCCGCGCTCAGCCATTATTCAATCACCAAAGGCGCCGCGATGGCGGGGATCGGTCGCGCCAACGTCAGGCACATCGCCTGCGACCGGCGCGGGAGGATGCTCCCAGACTCACTCGAAGAAGCGATCGAACGCGACATCAACGCCGGCGTGCGCCCGATCATGATCAACGCCACCGCCGGGACCACCGTGCTCGGCGCCTTCGACCCGATCTCCGATATCGCTGCAATCGCCGAGCGTTTCGGCGTCTGGCTGCACGTCGACGGCGCGCTCGGGATGAGCGTCATCCTCTCGCCAGCGCGCCGCGCTCTACTCGCCGGCGTCGAACGCGCCGACAGCGTCGCGTGGAATGCGCATAAACTTATGACCGTGCCCCTCACATGCTCGGCGATCCTCACACGCAAACCGGGGACGCTCGAAGCAAGTTTCAGCGAGGACGCCGAGTACCTCTTCCAGTCCGACACGGCGGATGTGAACTTCGGCGGACGCTCTATCCAGTGTGGACGCCGCAACGACGCGCTGAAACTATGGGCGGCGTGGAAGCGTCACGGGGACGACGGCTTCGGACGCCGCATCGACCGCATGTTCGAACTCGCCCGCGTCGCCGCGGACCTCGTGCGCGACGATCCCGAGTTCGACCTCACACGCGAGCCGGAATCCGTCAACGTCTGTTTCGAGTTCCGCGGCGTCGGCAGCCCGGCGATCTGCGAACGACTACGCCGTGACGCCCGGCTAGTAATCGGCTACGGCGATGACGCCGGGCGGAAGGTCATCCGCATGCCGATGGTCAACCCCGATCTTTCGGACGACGATGTCCGCGCCGCGATCGAGGAGATCCGCGCCGCGGGCCGGGCTATCCGCGACGAGACCCAAACCCCTGCACCGTGCGCAGCAGGGTGACGAGCAGACGCCGCTCGATTTTCGCAACGCGGAGACATCGGTTCTGACGGATGTTATATATCAACTCAGCGCACGGGCGGGACGCCCGTGCCACTTGTTTTGCCCGTGCCACTGTTTGCGCCGTGCCACTGGTTACTCCATCGGGCGCCGGCCCTGGATTGCGTCGGCGAGGACGGCCTTGTTGACGTATTCCAGCTGGCTGCCCGACGGCAGGCCGCGCGCGAGTCGGCTGCACGCGACGGAGCGTCGGCGGACTTCCTCGGCGATCAGCATCGCGGTCCCGTCGCCTTCGAGCGTCGGGTTCAGGCCGAGCACGACCTCGCGGACGCGCTCGCCGCCGGAGTTTTTCGCGGGATCGTCGAGCCTTCGGAGCAGGTCGGCGATGGTGAGATCTTCCGGGCCGATGTTGTCGAGCGGGCTTACATGGCCCATAAGAACGTGGTACACGCCGCGATGGAGGCCCGTCTGTTCGAGGGCGATGAGGTCTTTGGGCTGTTCGACGACGAGGATCACGCCGCGATCCCGCCGGGCGTCGGCGCAGATCGGGCACGGGTCCGCGTCGGTGAGGTTGAAGCAGATCGAGCAGTGCCGGACTGTTTTCTTGACCGCGGCGATCGCCCGCGCCAGCGCCAGCGCGTCGTCCGGCGCCGACTTAAGAATATGAAACGCGAGCCGCTCCGCCGACCGCCGGCCGACGCCCGGCAGCCGGGCGAACTGACCGATGAGGTCGTTCACCGACGCCGGGTACGGCGACGCGGACGGTTTATCCGGACTGTTCGGACGCTGTTTCACAAGCCCGATCGTAGCCTGGCGCAAGCCGACGGGCGCTGCCGGCCGGCGCGACGACGCTCCGAGGTTCGGGCGACGCCGTGCTCGCGGGGGCGCCAAATTTTGGTGGTTCCCCGTTTATTTCTGCTGACATCGTGCATACCCGTGGTACATTGGGCGTCCTGTGGATCTTCGCCGCGGCGTGGGTTCAATCAACACGATCGAGCACTTCGGGAGGGGTCGCCATGCATCATGCACTTGGATTTCGTCTTCGCGGGATCGCGCTCGCTGCGTCCGCGTTGGTGTCAGCGGATGTCGCGCTCGGACAGAGCGCGTGCACGACACCCTTTGCCGGTTTCGCTCCGGTGGCGCAGATCGCCGGTTATCCGAATGTGATCGCGACCGGGTTGCACACGCTGGGCGATCTGAATAACGACGGCAACCTGGATCTGATAGTTTCGTTCTCGATCACGTCGCCGTCGCCGTCGCAGGGCGTGTCGGTGCATCTGGGTGCGGGCGGAGGGGTGTTCGGCGCGGCGCAGACGTTCACCGCCGGTGCGAACCCCGGACGAATGGCTGTGGGTGACTTCAATCGTGACGGCGACCTGGATGTTGCGGTGCTCAATACGTCGTCGGGCACGGTTTCGATACTGCTGGGCGACGGCGCCGGGGGGCTGAGCGCGCCGACCGCTTTCGCTGTCGGGCCTGACCCGTCCGACGTCGCGACCGCGGACATCAACGGCGACGGGCGCCTCGATCTTGTGGTGTCGAATCGGTCAGGCAACTCTGTCTCGATACTGCTCGGGTTGGGCAACGGTTCGTTCGCAAACCAGCTAACACGTATCGTCGGCGCGGAGCCGGTTGCTCTTTCCGTCGCTGATCTGAACAACGACGGCGCTCCTGATATCGCCGTGGTGAACTACGCGGGCGACAGTATGTCCCTCATTCCCAGCAACGGTTTCGTGGGCTTCGGGCCGACAGTCACGTTATCACTGGGTGGGGGCTCGCAGCCGAATTCTGTCGTCGCAGGCGACTTTGATTCGGACGGAAACGCTGATCTGGCAGTCATCGCTTCCGGCGCGGTGCAGGTCATGCTCGGCGCCGGCAACGGGTTCTTCGGTGTGCCGCAAGCGTTCCCCGCCGGGTTCGGCCCGTCGGACATAAACGCGGCGGATATCGATCTAGACGGCGATCTCGACCTCGTGGTTATGAACACAATGTCCGGCGGCGGGTTCACCAATGGCGCGGTGTCCGTGCTCCTGGGCGCAGGCGACGGAACATTCGCGACGCAGCAGTCGTTCGCGGGTGCGATCTTCCCGTGGTCGGCGATCGGCGTGGGCGACCTGGACAACGACGGCGCGCCGGACATCTGCATGACGGGATCATTTCTCTCGGTCTGGTGGTTGCGGAACGGGATCGGGGCCTTGCCGCCGGATTCCTTCTCGCTCCTGTCGCCGCCCGACGGCGCAGCGGGGCTGCCGATCCCCGACCTGATCTCCCCGTGGCCGGCCGGAGCGGCGTTCACGCCGCTGGTCTGGGACGAGTCGTGCGGCCTGAACATAACTTACACGGTCACGATCGCGACCGACCCCGCGCTGACCGCGGTCGTCCTGACGCAGCCGGGGGTCGTCGGGACGGAGTTTGGGATCCCGACCGGCGTGCTTCTGCCTGGGACGACGTACTACTGGGCCGTGACCGCGATGAATCCGAACGGCTCGGTCGCTGCGGCGCAGCCGGTCTTCGAGTTCAGCACCGGGATACCGGCGGATCTCAACGGCGACGGCGTCGTGGACGGGACCGATCTGCTGATCCTGCTCAACTCGTGGACGCCGCCCTGAATATAGGCAATCCGTGGTTATCTCTCGGACGGCGTGTCGTCGTCCTCGATCGAAACCACGCGCGCGTCGAAGAGTTCGACTGCTTTGCGGACGATGTCGTGCTCGAGCACCGGGTCGTTCAGGCGGTTCGGCGCCGACGCGGCGGCGGGCGCTTCGGAATCGCCCGCGAACTCGATGCGCACGGGTCGGCCCAGAGCCTCGCGGAACAGCGATGCGAGCAGGTCGGACTGATGCCTGGCGTTCGCGAGCATCTTCGGGTTGTCCGCGGTGAGCACGGCTCGGTCCGCGTTGATCGACTTCAGTCGGAGTGTCTGCGCGAGCACACGCGTCGTCGGACGCTTGGCCGCGACGGAGCAGAAACGCGACCACGGATCGTCGGCGGTCGCGGTGGATGTCGCCCGTGCAGCGCCGGCGCCCGGCGCGGCTGAGTCTGCCGTCGGAGTCAGCCCGCTGGAGGCCGGCTCGGGGTTACTTTTTTTTTGTGGTGATCCGGCGGCGCGCACGGGCGAGACGCCCGTGCCACCGGGTTTCAGGGTGGCCCGGCTCTCCGAGTCGGGATGCACGGGCGAGACGCCCGTGCCACTGTTTTTCAGCAGGGCGGCGGCGTCGGCGATCTGCTCCGTCATCGCCAGCCTGACCACGAGCGCGTCGAAGAGGGCGCGGGGGTTGGCCGAAGTTTTCGTAGCGCGGCTGACGCTCTCGCACAGCGCGATCATGTGCACGAGGCCCGCGGGCGTGAAACGTTTCGCGAGCGCCGCGGCGCGTTCGCGGGATTCGCCGGCGAGATCGACGAGGTCGGTCCCGACGCCGCAGGTCGAGAGGACCATGAGATCGCGCGCGACGGCGACGACGGAGTCGATGATCTGATCGAGCGACACGCCGCGCGAAAGAAGTTCGTCGGCGCGTTCGAGGGCGGCGGCGGGTGACTGGTCCGCGAGCGCCTCGAAGAGGGCGTCCAGCAGATCGCGCTCGGGCAGCCCCAGCAGCCGTTCGAGAAGTTCGAGCGTCAGCGTCTCGCCCGGTTCGGCGGCGGCGATCACGCGGTCGAGCAGCGAGAGCGAATCGCGCATCGACCCCGAAGCGAGCCGGGCTACCGTCCGCACGAGTTCCGGCTCGGCGGAGACATGTTCCAGTTCGAGCACGTGCGCTAGGTGGCCGGCGATGTCCGCCGTGGAGATCGGGCGGAAGTCGAAGCGCTGGCAGCGCGACTGGATCGTCGGCGGGACTTTGTGCGGCTCGGTGGTGCAGAGAACGAACTTCACATGCGCGGGCGGCTCCTCCATCGTCTTGAGGAGGGCGTTGAACGCTTCGCGGGTGAGCATGTGAACTTCGTCGATGATATAAATTTTATATAGCCCGCGCATCGGGCGGTAGATGCAGTTGGCGATGAGGTCGCGGGCTTCCTCGACGCCGCGGTTCGAGGCGGCGTCGATCTCGATGACGTCTGTGTCCTGCCCGGCCATGACGGCGTCGGCGACCTCGCCGGTCCCGGCGTTGAGGGCCTTGGCGAGAAGCCGCGCCATGGTGGTCTTGCCGACGCCGCGGGTTCCGACGAAGAGATAGGCGTGGGCGACGCGGTCCTGCTCGATGGCCCGCTGGAGCGTGCGCGCGACGGCCTGCTGCCCGACGACCTCGTCGAAGGACTGCGAGCGGTATCGGCGTGCGAGAACGGTGTAGGACATGTTCGCTTGGCGCACGGGCGGGACGCCCGTGCCACTGTCATTGACGCGTGCGCCGACGCCGCGGGGTTGGCGGCCAGGACACCGGCGGCGCCGGATGACGGCCGCTTATGGCTGCTGCGGTCAGGCTCTGACCAGGTTCACGGGCCACCCGCGCACCGGGCCCGGCCGCCAACCTCGAGGCGTCGGAACGACGAGTGTACGCCGACGCCCGCTGCGTCACCACCGGCCCGCCCGATCGTCCACACCCGCGAGAGCCGAACGCCCCGCGACACACCGCGTAGACTTCATCCCATGAGCCGATCACGTAATCGAGCGACCGCGATAGAGGACGCCGCAGCCGGCCGGGCCGCCCTGCTCAGGCTGCTCCGCTTCGTGCTTGTGATAATGCTCGTGCTTGTTCCGTTTTTTCATGTGCTCGAAATCGGGGAGAACCCGTCGGAGCTCGGTGACTGGGAGATCACCCTCGTCACGGGCTGGCCTTGGGTGCTGCTATTCGCGCTGACGCTGGCGTTCGGCGTGATCGCCATCGACGTGCTCACACCCGAGAAGAAGATCGCCACGGTCTCGGGAGTTTTCTTCGGCATAGTCGCGGGCGTGGTCGCGGCGGTGGCGCTCTCGTACCTGCTCGACCGACTGGCCGAGGCGTACGAGGTGCAGGGGTCGCGGATCATAAGTTCGATAAAGATTCTCATCGGCATCGCCGCGGTGTATCTCAGCGTCAGCATCGTCCTTCAGACGCAGGACCAGTTCCGGCTGGTGATCCCGTATGTCGAGTTCGCCCGGCAGATCCGGGGCCCGCGCCCGCTGCTGCTCGATTCGTCCGCGCTCATCGACGGGCGTGTGCTCGACCTCGGGCGGACGGGTCTGCTCCAGGCGCCGATCTCTGTCCCGCGATTCGTGATTGATGAACTTCAGTCGCTGGCGGATTCGCAGGATCGGCTCAAGCGGGGCCGCGGGCGCCGGGGTCTTGAGATCGTCACGGCGTTGCAGCGTCACCCGGGCCTGGACGTGACGATCGAGGAATCCGAGGCTGTCGGCGCCGGGGTCGATCAGCAGATCGTCGATCTCGCAGCGAGGATGCCCGCGACGATCGTCACCACGGACTCGGGGCTTGGCCGCGTCGCGGCGATAAAGAACGTCTCGTTCGTGAACCTCAACGAAGTCGCCTCGGCGATGCGGCTCAACCTCATCCCCGGCGACTCGATCGACGTGCGCATCGTCCGCGCGGGCGAGCAGCCCGAGCAGGGCGTCGGCTACCTCGACGACGGGACGATGGTGGTCGTGGAAGACGGCGCCGACCTGATCGGCGATGTCGTCCCCGTGCGCGTCACGAACAGCCTTCAGACAAATTCGGGCCGGCTTGTGTTCGCGCGGGCGAAGGATGACGGGCGGGCGCCGGCACGGCTGCTCGAATCGACGACTGCTTCGGGCGGGGACTCGCGTGCCACGGATGCGATTTCGAACGAGGCAGAATCGGCGCCGACGCAGAACGAGCCGGCTGTCTCACCGACCGCGCGGAGGCGGGACCCCAGGCAGGCCAAGGCGCGCAACCCCAGGCGGTGATGCCCGGCGCTCCAGCGGTTATTCTCAGTGTCATGCTCGACACACGGCCTGCACCAATAGATCGGCGCCGATGCGGGCGATCGCTGGCGGGACTGCTGATCGCGGTGCTCGCGTCGTCGTCGGCTTTCGCGCAGACCCGGGAGTATCGGCTTGACGAATCTGGCGAGTGGGCGGTCGCGCGCGAGCCGGAGCCGGGGTCGGACGAGGCGGTGATGGCCGACGCGGCGGCGTTGCTCGCGGCCGGTCAGCCCGCCGCTGCACGGGCGGTCCTCGACGCATGGATCAGCGAGAACGAACGCACACGCAACCCCTGGCTGCCCCGCGCGTACCTCCTCCGAGGCGACGCCAAGGACGCGATGGGCGACGAGTTCCGCGCCCTCTTCGATTACGAGCGCGAGGTCATCCTCCGTTTCCCGCAGAGCGAGGAGTTCGTGCTGGCGATCGAGCGCGAACTCGACATCGCCGTCCGCTACGCGAACGGGCTTCGCAGGAAGTTTCTCGGGATGCGTATCCAAGGCTCCGGCGAGATCGCCGAGGAGACCCTCATCCGCGTTCAGGAACGCCTGCCCGGCTCCGAACTCGCCGAACGCGCCGCGATCGAACTCGCGGACTTTTATTATCGCAGGGGTGATCTCGATCTCGCTTCGATCGCGTACGACCTTTATGTCGTGAACTTTCCGAACGGGCCGAACGTCCGCAAGGCGATGGAACGGCGGATCCGCACCAACGTCGCCAAGTATCGCGGGCCGGACCGCGACGGGTCGAGCCTGATCGACGCGATCGAGCAGACGAAAGCATTCACCCGGCTCTATCCCGCCGACGCCGAGCGTTCCGGGCTTGACGATCGGCTGGTGCAACGGCTCGAGGACGCGCTGGCGGATCAGATGCTCGCCGGGGCTCAGTGGTACATAAAACGCGGCGATCTGCCGTCGGCGAAGTTCACACTCCGCAGGCTCGTGCGCGATCGTCCGAACTCGATCGCCGCGGGGGAGGCTTTAGAGATCATGGAGCGCTACGGGTGGGGAGGCGCCTCGCCCGGGGCGCCGAGCGAAGTCGAAGGAGACGCGAAGTGACGCCCGGCAGGGGATTCATCTCAGCCGTACTCGCGGTCTGCGTAGTTGCGGCGCCCGGCTGCGCGTCCGACCCCGCGAAGGGGTACACCTTCGGCGGGGGATACTCGAAGGAGATCCGCACCGTAGCGGCGCCGATCTGGGAGAACCGCACGCGCGAGCCTGAACTCGCCGCGATGCTCACGGAAGCGATCATCAAAGAGATCGAGCGATCGACGCCTTGGCGGGTTGTCGAGTCCGGGGCGTCGGCGACTCTGACCGGTGTGGTGACGGACGCCGACCTACGCAGGCTCGGACGCGACAGCACGACCGGGCTGATGCAGGAACTCGCGTTCGACATCGCGGTCGATTTCACTTGGACGAACAACCGGACGCGCCGTGTGCTGGTCGAGCGGTCCGGGTTCCGCGCTCAGGGGCAGTTCGTGCCCGCTCGCGGGGCGAACGAGCCGATCGACGTGGGTCGGCTGGGCGCGATCGACGCGCTGGCGCGGGCTGTGGTGGCGGAACTGCGGTCGGATTGGTGAGCCGGGGGGCCTATCCTTGTCCGCCGGGCAGAAACCGCCCGAAGCGCGGGTCCGAAAAGACCGATATCCCGTCCGACCCGTCCCCGAGGCCCGCACGAGCGACTAATGCCTGAACCAGACAACAAACCCAGACGAGAAGCCGGCCCGACCGGCTCGGACAGACCCGGTGATTCCCGCGGCCGCAAGCCCGGCGCGCCGACCCCGCCGCCGCCCAACAAGTTCAGCCGGGGCATGTTCGGCTGGGTGATGATCTTCGTCCTGCTGGCGATGCTCGTGCTGATCTTCCAGAACGTCAGCAACCGCGTCGAGACGCTCGAATCCTGGAACGAGTTTCAGAATCTCTACGTGCAGGGCGACATCAAGCCCGAGTCCGTCGAACTCCGCGACCGCGAGATCGTCGCGGTGCGCGCCGCCGGGGTCGACGGCCCGGAACGGCCGGTCCGCGTCACGATCGACCCGCGCATCAAGGACAAGTACGCCGAGTGGCTGCACGACCTCACCGGCGGGAAGTTCAAGGACGTCGGCGGCCCGCCGATCTGGATGCAGATCATCTTCAACCCGCTTCTTATAACGATCCTGCTATTCGTCGTTATATGGATCATCATCATGCGCGGGCTGCGCGGCGCCGGCGGCGGCGGGGGCATGCTCGGCAACTTCGGTCGCTCCAAACACCGCGTATTCCAGAAAGAAATGACCAACGTCACCTTCAACGATGTCGCCGGCATCGAGGAAGCAAAGGACGAGGTCGAAGAAATAATCCAGTTCCTTAAGAACCCCAAGAAGTTCACACGTCTCGGCGCCCGCATCCCGCGCGGCGTGCTGCTCGTCGGCCCGCCCGGGACCGGCAAGACACTCCTCGCCAAGGCGATCGCGGGAGAGGCGGACGTCCCGTTCTTCTCGATATCAGGCTCGGACTTCGTCGAGATGTTCGTCGGCGTCGGCGCGAGCCGCGTGCGCGACCTCTTCAAGACTGCCAAAGAATCCTCGCCTTGCATTATCTTTCTGGACGAGATCGACGCCGTCGGCCGCAAGCGGGGCGCCGGGTTCACCACCGGCGGGCACGACGAACGAGAGCAGACCCTCAACGCCATCCTCGTAGAGATGGACGGATTCGAGACGTCCGACCAGGTCATCGTCATAGCGGCGACCAACCGCGCGGACGTCCTGGATCCCGCGCTGAAACGTCCCGGCCGGTTCGACCGCGAGGTCATCGTCCCGCTGCCCGACGTCAAGGGCCGGCTCCAGATTCTAAAGGTGCACGCGAAGAAGGTCCGGCTCGGGCCTGATATCGATCTCGAACGCATCGCGCGCGGGACTCCTATGTTCAGCGGCGCCGAGCTCGCGGCGATCATCAACGAAGCCGCCATCATCGCGACTCTCGCCGACAAGGACTTCCTCGAACACGAAGACCTCGAAGAGGCCCGGGATAAAGTTAAGTTCGGCCGGGCGCGCAAGAGCCGCGTCGTGGAGGAGGAGGAGCGTGTCGCGACGGCGTACCACGAGGCCGGGCACGCGGTGCTCCAGGAGATCCTCGAAGACGCCGACCCGCTGCACAAGGTCACGATCATCCCGCGCGGGGAGACCGGCGGGGCGTCGATGTCGCTGCCGGTGAAGGAACGTTTCACCTACGGCGCCAAGTGGCTCCACGCGATGCTCCGCGTCGCGTGCGGCGGACGAATCGCCGAGCAACGCCACACCGGCGATGTGTCCAGCGGCGCCAGCATGGACATCCACCAGGTCACGAAGATCGCCCGCGCGATGGTCCTCGAATGGGGTATGAGCGAACGCCTCGGCTTCGTCCGCTACGCCGACGGTGACGGCGAGCGCTTCAGCGCTGAGCGGGAGTATTCCGACGAGACCGCGCGCGTTATCGATGAAGAGGTCCGCCGCATCGCCGACGCCGCCTACGCCGACGCCAAACGGCTTCTCGACGAGCACTGGGACAAGGTCGAACGGGTCGCCAGGGCGCTGCTCAAGCACGAGACCCTGACCGCCGACGAGGTCCGCGCCCTGATGCGAGGCGAAGAACTCTCCAAGCCCAGCGTCGGCGACCTGCTCGCGGAGGAAGCGAAGAAACTAGCCCCGGAACAGAAGGGCATCGTCAAACCCCGCCCGGGCGACGACACCCCGCCGGGCCTGCTGCCGACCCCGGCGTGAACAATCACCAAGCCCAGGGATTTCATCCCTGGGCTTTTTTTCTGACCGCGTAATCGCAACCAACCGGGATCGTCTGACTGTCTACACTGCCGGGGATGTCGAGCGCGAAGAAGACGCCGCCGGTGATTGAAGTGGTCGAGCCGATCGGCGCGAGGGTTCTCATCCGCAAGGACGAGGACAAAAAACAGACCAAGGCCGGCATCCACCTCCCGGACAAGATCGAGATCCCCACGCTCACCGGGCGCGTCGTTTCGATCTCCGCGCAGGTCGAGCGCGACGCGGATTACCCGATCCGCCGGTACGACCGCGTGCTTTTCAACCCCAAGCACGGCATTCCCGTCGATTTTGAAGGCGACAACCGGCTCTTCGTTGTGCCGGTCGAGGATGTCGTCGCGGTCTTCCGCCGAGAGTCGAGCGATGACGGGCGCGGCTGAACGATCGCGCATCGCGGCGCTCATCGACGTGCTCCGCCGACCGCTGGCGGACCTGCCCGAACCCTTGCCGCTGGAGCCGCTGCCGGGCCCATTTGATGTGACTATCCGCCCGCCGGGGTCGAAGAGCCTGACTAACCGGGCGCTGGTGCTTGGCGCGCTGTCACGCGGCGCGACGTTCCTGCGCGGCCCGCTGCTCGACGCCGAGGACGCACGGGTGATGGTCGAGGCGCTGCGCCGGTTCGGCGCCGGGGTCACGACCGTTCGCGACGCGTACGAAGGCGAACTTCTCCGCATCGACGGCGTGGCCGGCCGACCCGCCGGCGCGGGCGAACTTAACCTTGCTAACGCCGGGACCGCTGTCCGCTTTCTCGCCGCCGTCGCGGGACTGGCGCGCGGGGAGACGGTCATCGACGGGTCCGCGCGGATGCGCGAGCGACCGATCGACGGGCTTGTCGCGGCGCTGCGGGCGATGAAAGTCCGCGTGGACTATCTCGGGGAATACGGGTTCCCCCCGATCCGGGTCTCGCCGCCGGTGGACGGCGGCCCGCTCGTCGGCGGGACGCTGCGCCTCCCGCCGCAGGCCTCGAGTCAGTTCATCTCGGCGCTGCTGATGATCGGCCCGTGGACGCTCGAAGGTGTGACGATCGAGATGGACTCGCCGCCGGTCAGCGCGTCGTATATAAGAATGACGATAGAACTGCTCCGTCGGCTCCGGGCGTCGAACATCGTCGCGTCGGACGACCTGCGCAGCGTCCTCGTCGCGCCCGGGCCGCTCCAGGCGTTCGACATGGACATCGAGCCGGACGCCAGCGGCGCGACCTACTTCTGGGCCGCCGCGGCGATGTGCCCGGGGTCGCGCTGCGCAGTCACAGGCGTCGGCGCGACGAGCCTCCAGGGCGACGCCGAGTTCGCGTCGGCCCTGTCGCGGGCGGGTGCGAACGTCACTATCGAAGACGAGCGAACCACGGTCGATTCGCGCGGCGCTGCGCTGATCGGCGTCGCCGAGGACTTCTCCGACATGCCAGACGCGGCGATGACTCTCGCCGCCGCCGCAGTCTTCGCGGATTCGCCGACGACGCTGACGGGGCTGGGAACGCTCCCGATAAAGGAATGCGATCGGCTCGCCGCTATGGTGACGGAGTTGCGGAAAGTCGGCGCCGGGGTCCGCGCGACGGGCGACTCTCTGACAATCGAGCCCGCCCGGCCCGGCGCCGAGGCCCAGCCGGTCGTGTTCGAAACTTACAACGATCACCGCATGGCGATGTCTCTGGCGTTAGTGGGGCTGAGCAGGCGGTACGTCGCCATCGCCGGCCCGGCGTGCGTGGCGAAGACTTACCCGACCTACTGGGCCGACCTCGCGACGCTGTACGAGTCCGCCCTGGCGGGGCGCGACTCAATCCCCGAGCCGGGCCGTCCGCGGCCCGGTCATTGATCTTCCTGGTGAAAGTTAATCGTCGCGCACGGGCGGGACGCCCGTGCAGCAGTTTCTTACTCCCTCTCCCCTGGGAGAGGGTTGGGGAGAGGGATCCCGGCCGCCGGTCGCGGATCGCGCGCGAATAGCGCGCGATGCGCTCCAGGCCCAGGGATTTCATCCCTGGGCTTTGGGCGTGTTGTGCGAAGCTCGCACGCTCCCGCGTCGATGCGGCTTGTTATTCACGGTCCCGCGGCTGATACTGCCCGCCTGATGTCACCGTTCTGGCAACTCGCACGCCGACTGGCGGCCCGGCCCGGCCGACTCGCCGCGGCCACGCTCTGCGCCTTCCTCTCCGCCGGCGGGATGGGCGCGGGGATACTCACCATCATCCCGATGCTGGAACTCATCCTGAGCGACGGCGGCGCCTCCCTCGAAGCCATCGCGCGCGACCGCACGCCCTGGCTCGGAGAGACGATCATCGCTGCGCTCCCGGTTGATCGGTTCGCTTCCGTCGTGTGGGTCATCGGCACGCTGACCGTGCTGACGCTCGTCGGCGCGACGCTTACATTTGCGCAACTTGCGCTGTCCGCGTCGATCGTGGTGGACGCGATCGGCGGCATCCGCCGGGATGTGTTCCGCCACGCGCTGCACCTGCCTCTCGCTCGGCTGGCGGGCCGATCGAGCGACGCGCTCGCGCGCGTGATCAACGACACCGAGATGCTGATGTCGGGCTTCAACGCGCTCGTGGGCAAGAGCGTTGTGCAGGCGGCCCGCGCGCTCGCGGGTGTTACGGTCGCGTTCTTCATCGACTGGCGCCTGACGCTGATCGCGCTGCTCGCCACGCCGATTCTCTACATAATCACGCGGAAACTCGGCAAGCGCATCCGGCGCGCCTCGCGCGGCGCGCTCCGGGCGCGGGGGGAACTGCTCAACGCCTCGACCGAGTTCATGCTCGGGATGCGCGCCGTCAAGGCTTATTCCGCCGAGCGCCGGGCGCTCGCGCACTTCGACGTGCACAACCGCGCAGCGGTCCGCGACACGCACCGCCAGCAACTCATCCGCGCGATCGCGTCGCCCGCGTCGCAGGCCGTGACGATCCTGTTCCTCGCGGGGCTTGCGCTTATCGCGTCGCGCGCGATCATCGCGGGTTCGATGGACCTGCCAGGGTTCATCGCGGCGCTCGCGTCGCTGGGCGCCGCGGGCGCGACGGTCCGGCCGCTGAGCCGGGCTATTCAGGAGGTGCAGATGTCCGCCGCCGCGGCGACGCGCATCGCCGAACTCATGCATGAATCCGTTGAGCCGATGTGGGACCGCCGCGATGGTTCCGCCCTCGGCGCCGCGACGCGCCTGCCCCGGCTGCCCAGGCATCATCACTCGATCGCGTTTGAAAATATAACTCTGACATATCCGGCCGCGACCGAACCCGCGCTCGACGGCGTGTCCCTCGTCATCCCGCACGGCTCCACGGTCGCGTTCGTCGGACCCAACGGATCAGGCAAAACCTCGCTGCTCTCGCTTGTGCCGCGACTATTCCCGCCGAGTTCCGGGCGGGTGCTCATCGACGGGCGCGACATCGCGGCTGTGGACCTGCGGTCACTCCGCAGACAGATCGGCGTGGTCACGCAGGAGACGTTCCTCTTCCGGGGGACGGTGCGTGAAAACATCGCGATGGGTCGGCGGTCGCCCGGGTCGGCGCCGGGCGATGACGAGATCATGATCGCGGTCCGCAAGGCGCGGGCCGACGACTTCATATCGAGGCTGCCCGGCGGGCTTGACGCGGTCATCGGCGAGCAGGGGGCGACACTCTCGGGCGGGCAGCGTCAACGGCTTGCGATCGCGCGGGCCATGCTCCGCGATCCCGCGATCCTCATCCTCGACGAGGCGACCAGCATGATCGACGCGGATTCCGAGGCGAAGATCGCCGACGCCCTCGCGGAGTTCAGCGCCGGACGGACCAGCCTGATCGTCGCGCACCGCCTGAGCACGGTCGTCGGCGCCGACCTGATCGTGGTGATGGACCGCGGCAGGATCGCCGCCACAGGGACGCACGAGCAACTGCTCGAATCGTCGCCGCTCTACCGCACGCTCGCGCGGACCCAACTCGTCCACGCCCCGGCGTGAAGGCGCCGACTCGGTGATAAGTTCAGCCGGCCCGGCGGCGGTCGTCGCGCGGGCGGTTGCGGATCATGTCGAGCACGCTCAGCCGCACGAGATCGGCGATGCTCGACAGCCCGAGCCGTTTCGCCGCGGCTTCGAACTCCGCCTGTTCCTGAACCGTCAGCCGGATGTTCACCTGCTCCGACCGCGGCGCCGACGAAGGCTCGGGCCAGGGATCTCCCTGCTCGGACAGGTACGCGAACCACACCGCAAGATTTTCCGTCAGTTCGCTCGTCGCCTCTCGCGTGGTATCTCCCACGCCGATGGTGTCGGGCAGTTCGACGCAGCGACTGACCCATTCGCCGCTCTCGGCGTCGAAGGTGGTCGTTCTTCCGAATGCGGCGGCGTGCCGACGAGCCCGCCGAAGAACCGCTGGGTCGAAAGGCGCATCAATCGCCGCCTTCCCGTTGCTGCCCGATCTTTTTGACGATTTCCCGGACATAGTTCGCTCGGATCTCTCGACCGTTGACTAACGGGATCGGCTTGACCGGCCGCCCGGCTTGATCGCGATAGATCATATGCGAACCCTGCTGGCGGTCCAATACCCAGCCGTGTAGGTCCAGATAGCGGCGGAGATCTGCCGCGGGCAGCAGGCCCCGGCGGTGGGCCTCGACCCGGGCGATGAGTTTATCAGATTGTGTCATCTCAGCATCCGGTGCATTATTCAGGCCTGCCGTGGCCGTCACCGATCGTTGTAACTACACTCGCTGTCATTGTACGAATGTGATTTATAAAACCATATCGACACGCAAGTGATAAGGGGCGGACTGTCAGCCTATCCACAATAGGGGTGTTTGCCCCTGTCGGCAATCGGTCGCGGCGTAACAAATGAGTTGTTGCATTGCCTGTTCGCCGCCAATTTCTTCTCCCGCCTATGATCGGGGTCTATGTCCCTGCCCCGGATCGCCATTGTGGGCCGACCGAACGTCGGCAAGTCTTCGCTCCTGAACATGATCGCCCGCGAGCGGGTGTCGATCGTGGACGAGACGCCGGGCGTGACGCGCGACCGCGTCAGCGCGGTGGTCGAACTCCAGGGGCCGCTGCGGACGGAGGAGCCGCGACTCGCCGAGGTCGTCGATACCGGCGGGTTCGGCGTCTACACCGCTGAGGGCGGGCGGTTCAACGAAGTCGGCGAGGATCTAGCCCGGCTAAGCGGCGCGATCGAGGCCCAGATCGAGCACGCCGTCGAGACCAGCGACCTGATTCTTTTCGTGACCGATGCGCAGTCCGGGGTGACGGCGCTGGACGAGACGTTCGCCCGGCTGCTGCGCAAGTCGGCGCCTGGGAGGTCGCGTGTGATCGCGGTGGCGAACAAGGTTGACGCGGACAAGTGGGAGGCTCACGCCGCCGACGCCGCGGCTCTTGGTTTCGGCGAGCCGATGATGGTCTCCGCGCTTACAAAGAACCTCAGGCGTGTGTTTCTCGATCGGCTCTATGAAGAAATCCCGGAGATCGGCGCGTCGCGCGACTCGGCGCCGGTGATGAAGATCGCCATCGTCGGGCGCCGCAACGCGGGCAAGAGCACGATGGTCAACGCGCTCGCCGGCGAGGAGCGCGTGATCGTCTCCGAGATCGCGGGCACCACGCGCGACGCGATCGACGTGCGGTTCGAGATGGACGGCAAGGTGTTCCTCGCGATCGACACCGCCGGGCTTCGCCGACGCACCAGCCTGCCCAGTCGTGTCGAGTGGTTCGCGCAGCAGCGTTCGCTCCAGAGCATCGACCGCGCGGACGTGGCGCTGCTGATCCTCGACGCGACCGAGAAGATTTCCAAGGTCGAGAAGCAGTTGTCCCGGCAGATAATGGACCGGTTCAAGCCCTGCGTGCTCGTGGTCAACAAGTGGGATCTTGTGGAGGGACGCAAGAACCGCAAGGGCCAGCCGATCTCGATCGACGATTACCGCGAGTACCTCGCGGAGGAGTTCCCGGGGCTGGTCCGGTCGCCGATGGTGTTCACGTCGGCGACGAATGTGACCGGGCTGCGCGAGGCGGTGCAGGTCGCGTTCGACCTGTTCGAGCAGTCGCGCGAGCGTGTGCCGACATCCCGGCTGAACTCGATCTTCGAGGAGATCCTGACGAGCCGGGGGCCGACGTCGAAACTCGGGAAGCACGCGAAGATATATTATGTGTCGCAGGTGGCGGTGGCGCCGCCGACGATTGTTTTGAAGGTTAACGACGCGGACCTCTTCACCGGGCAGTACGAGCGGTACCTGCTGAATCGGCTTTCGGAGACGACGCCGTTCGAGGAAGTTCCGATCCGGCTTCTGATCCGAGGCCGCGACCGCGACGATCGCCGGACGGGCGGCCAGGCGCCGGGTCGGCAGGGCGCTACAGAACACTGAGGTCGATCGCGTCACGCCGGAACCTCCGCGGCGCTCAGGTCGGGCGTCGATCAGGGTGATGCTGTCAAGGATCAATGCCCAGGGATTTCATCCATGGGCTCCAGGCGCGGCGCCGGGTGCGGTCGGGGGCGCGGCGTGGTACGATAGATCATGCCCCACTCGTCAAAGGAACATCGTCCGAAACCCTCGGCCGGCCGGGGTCGGCCTGTCACCGCGTCGGATCTGCTCGCCTCGGCCGGGCCTAGCGCCGCCACCGGCGAGCACTACAGCCCAATCCCCGACGGCTACCAGCGCGGTCGGCATAAGTACGTCGCCGTCTTCGGCACGGTCATGAGCGGGCTGGGCAAGGGCATACTCTCATCGTCCCTCGCCAAACTCCTCAAGGACAAAGGGCTGGTGGTCGCCCCCATCAAAATGGAGGGCTACCTCAACATCGACTCCGGCACGCTCAACCCATTCCGCCACGGCGAAGTCTTCGTCCTCGACGACGGGACCGAGTGCGACATGGACCTCGGCACCTACGAACGCCTGCTCGATCAGAACCTCTCCGCCCGCAACTTCACCACCTCGGGCCGCATCTATTCGGAGATCCTCGAACGCGAGCGGCACGGCGGCTATCTCGGACGCGACGTGCAGATGATCCCCCACGTCACCGGCGAAGTTAAGAGAAAACTCCGCGAACTCGCGCTTCACGGCGACGGGGATCGGCCCGCCGACGTCGTGTTCGTCGAGGTCGGCGGGACGGTGGGGGACTACGAAAACTCCTTTTATATCGAGGCGCTGCGTGAACTCGCGTTCGAGGAGGGGCCGGGTTCGTGCTGCTTCGTCGCGCTGACGTACATCATCGAGCCGCCGGCGCTGGGCGAGCAGAAGTCCAAAGCGGCGCAACTGGGGATCAGGCGATTGCTCGAAGCGGGGGTTCAGCCGCACATTATCGCTTGCCGGGCGAGCCAGCCCGTCGGGTCGGCGGCGCTCGAAAAGATCGCGATGTTCTCGAACGTCCCGTCGCGGCGTGTGTTCTCGATGCACGACAGGCCGAGCATCTACACCATCCCCGAAGCGATGCGCGCCGACGGCCTGGACCGCGAGGTGCTCTCGATTCTCGACCTGCACGGCAGGGTTGATCTTGCGACCGAGGATCGTGCGCGGGAGCGATGGTCGCGGTTCGCGCACGCTCTGACGGCGAAGAAGCCGCGGGCCGTGCGCGTCGGGCTGACCGGCAAGTACGCGAGCGTGCGTGACGCGTACGCCTCGATCGAGAAGGCCGCGGAGCATTGCTCTGCCCACCTCAACACCGATGTCCGGCTCGAGTGGATCGACACCACCGACATCGACGACTCGAACGTCGCGTCTCGGCTCGCGGATCTCGACGCCGTCGTAGTCCCCGGCGGATTCGGCAGGCGCGGCGTGGAGGGCAAGATCGCCGCAGTTCAGTACTGTCGCGAATCGGGCACGCCGTTCCTCGGCATATGTCTCGGCTTTCAGGTCGCGGTGATCGAGTTCGCCCGGCACGTGCTCGGCCTCGAACACGCCGACAGCACGGAGTTCGAGCCGACCTGCCCGGACGCGGCCATCTCCGAACTCCCCGAGCAGAAGCAGATCGAGCAGCTCGGCGGGACGATGCGGCTAGGCGGGCAGGACGTTCTCGTTACGCCGGGGTCGCTCGCGGATCGGCTCTACCGGGCGTCGGTCAAGTCCTACGGCGGGGCGGTCGGCGTCCCCGCGATTCCGGGGCGCGAGAAGCAGCCGCCTTCGCCGATGCTCGTCAGGCAGCGGTTCCGCCATCGTTATGAGGTCGAGCCGGCGTACATAGATCGGCTCGAAGCGGGGGGGCTGGTCTTCTCGGGTCGGCACCCGCAGCACCCGATCATGCAGATCCTCGAACTCCCACAGCCCGGCGCCGGCGCCAACGGGCCGACTCACCCGTACTTCATCGCCGGGCAGTTCCACCCGGAACTGACGGGCCGACCGCTGCGACCGCAGCCGATGTTCATGGGTCTGGTGACGGCGGCGGTGCTCCGGCGCTCGCCGGAAACAGACCTCGGCGCGTGGTCCGCGGCGTTCGAGATCAACGGCGCGGCTCAGCCTTGCGCACCGATCTGAGCGGGCGGGGCTTAATCGCAGAGGCGCGGGGGAGCTCGGAGAAGGGATCATGGTTCTCGCACGGGCGTCTCGGTGGGACGGGCGTCTCGCCCGTCATTCCTATATCAACCCTGACCTTCGCTTTGCTCAGGTCAGGCGTCCAATACGGCGCTGCAATCGAGGAGCAAAACTACCCAAGATGCATTCAAGAGAGGAACGCCGCTCGACATGGAATGGTACGTCCCGCTGATGATCTATTGCGCCCGCATCTGCGACGTCTCGATCGGGACGATGCGGATGATGCTCGTCGTCGGCGGGCACCGGTGGATCTCCGCGATACTCGGTTTTTTCGAGGTCATCATCTGGATCTTCGCCGCCGGCTTCGCCATCCGTTATCTCGACGAGCCGATCGCGATCATCGCCTACGCCGGCGGTTTCTCGTCGGGCGTTCTCATAGGGATGCTCATCGAGAATCGGCTGGCGTTCGGGCTGCGGATGGTCCGCGTCATCAGTACGGACGCTGGGGTGCACGTGGCCGAACGGCTCAGGGACGCGGGTTTCCGTGTGACGCGGGTCGAAGGCTCCGGGCGGACCGGGCCGGTGGAAATCTCGTTTCTGGTCATCCGCCGGCGCGCTCTCGACGAAGTCCGTCGGCTGGTGCTGTCGATCGCCCCCGACGCGTTCGTCACCGTCGAGCGGGTCGATCGCGCCAGCGGGGAACTCGAGCCGCGCTCGCTGCGTCGGCCCGGGTTCATGAGCAAGGGGCTGGTCCGCAAATAGGTCGCGGCCGCCCGGGAGCCGCGGTCATGATCACACAGTCGCCCGATCCGAAATCACTAGAACACCCGCCGACCATCGAGCGCATCGCGGGCGGGACGATCGCGCACGCGCTGTTCGTGAAGCGCGACGTGCGGGCTATCTTCGCCTATCGCGCGCGGGTGATGCTCGAGTTGCTCGGGTGAACGACCGGGACGGGGTCGGCCCGGCTCTGGGGGTGGCACGGCTCTCCGAGCCATGATGATGAGTTTGACTTATATCGAGCGCTTTGCCAACAGCGCAAAATGCCCAGGGATGAATCCCTGGGCTTTGGGCATATCGCGCGCGACCCGCAAATCGACGCCCAGCGACGCTCGTCCCTCTCCCCGGCACTCTCCCGGGGGGGAGAGGGGGTCGGAAAAAGTGGCGTCGGCAATACCGGAGGCACGGGCGTCTCGCCCGTGCGCGGGAAGTGATGTTTCATAAACACGCCCAACGACCGGGCCGGGGACGGCCCGGCTCGGAGACGGCCCGGCTCGGGCGGGCGGCGGGGGTCGGCGGCTGTCTCGGGATTACGCTCTGGCGAGCGTTTCACGCGCGGCGTCGTCGATGCGCTCCGCCGTGCGCACCGCGGCGAAGCCGGCCTCGGCGTCCACGTCCGGGCGTCGGCCGGTGCGCACCGCGTCGAGGAACGATTCGAGCTGGATCCTCAACGGCTCGGCGTCGTCGATCGCCAGGTTCTCCACCGCGACGAGGTTCTGATAATCGAGGTCCGACAGGTCGCGCCCGGCGCGGAGCGCGTCGCGGACGCCTTCGAGTTGCGGCGCGTTGGCTGTCTTGCGGATGATGACGCCGGCCTTCTTCGCGTAGTCGATGCTGACGTACGCGTCCTCGGAGATTATGCGGATCTTGCGTTCGCTCTTGAGCGCCAGGCGCGAGGCGGTGATGTTGGCGACGCACGGGCCGGTGGGCGTGTCGAAGCGCAGGCGTGCGTTGCAAACGTCGGCGTGTTCGGTGAGCACGGGGACGCCCGCAGCCTGCACGTCGGTCGGTTCGACGCCGCCGACGAGCATGAGGACGACGTCGAGGTCGTGGATCATCATGTCGAAGACGACGGAGACATCGACGCTGCGGAACGACATCGGGCTTACGCGGTGGACCTCGATGAAGCGTGGGGTGATGCCGACGCCGTCTTCTTCCCGGAGATGCGCCAGCGCGCGGACAGCCGGGTTGTAACGTTCGATGTGCCCGACCTGGAGGACGGTCCCGGTCGAGCGCGCGAGGTCCGTCAGCGCCCGCGCTTCCTCGACCGTTCCCGCCAGCGGTTTTTCGATCAGGCACGCGACGCCCGCGCGCAGCAGCGGCGACGCGATCGCCAGGTGGTGCGCCGTCGGCGCTGCGATGGATACAGCATCGACGCCCGCGGCGAGCAGGTCGTCCGCTGAGGCGAACGCGCTGCAACCGTGCTGATCGGCGATCGCGTCGCGGCGTGATTCGTCGGCGTCGGCGACGCCGACAAGACAGGCGCCGGGGAGTTCGGTGTAGACGCGCGCATGATGGCGGCCCATCCGTCCGACGCCGATCACGCCGCAACGGAGGATGCCCGGATCGGCGGGCGGCGTCGGGCGACGCTCGGACGGATCACTCATCGCTGCATGGTAGCGAGCGCGGGCTTGCTAGGCTGTGAGCCATGATGCATGCTGCGCTGCTGGCGATCGTGGCCGCGATTGTGTCGGCGGATCCGGGTGTTGACGCGGCTCGCGCCTGGCGCGAGGCGCACGCTCCCGCGATTCTCCGGGAGTTCGCCGCGTTTCTGACTATTCCCAATGTCTCGTCGGACCTGCCGAACGTGCGCCGGAACGCCGAGTGGATCCGCGATCGGCTTAGCGAGCGCGGCGTGTCGGCGCGGCTCTTGGAACTCGACGGCGCGGCGCCGATCGTCTTCGGACGGATCGATGTTCCCGGCGCGACGCGAACTCTCGGCGTCTACGCGCATTACGACGGGCAGCCGGTTGACGCGGCGGCGTGGCGATCGACCGCGCCGTTTGAACCCGCGCTGTTCGACGCGGCGATCGACGCGGGCGGACGCCGCATCGCCTGGCCGGGCGCGGGTGATGAGATCGACCCGGAGTGGAGGCTGTACGCGCGCGCATCGGGGGACGACAAGGCGCCGATCATCGCGATGCTGGCGGCGCTAGACGCGATGCGGGCGCGCGGGCTGAAGCCGACCTCGAACATAGTTTTCTTTTTCGAGGGCGAGGAAGAAACCGGCTCGGCGAATCTCGGGCGCCATCTCGAAGCGGCGAAGGAACTGATCGTGCCGATTGATCTCTGGCTGATCTGCGACGGGCCGACGCACCAGTCGCGCAAGCCGCAACTTATCTTCGGCGTGCGCGGGATCACTTCGCTCGAGGTCACGGTCTTCGGCGCCGGTCGCGTGCTGCACAGCGGGCACTACGGGAACTGGGCTCCGAACCCCGCGATGGACCTCGCCCGGCTGCTCTCGTCGATGAAGGACGACGCCGGTCGTGTGCTGATCGAGGGGTTTTACGATTCGACCGTCGCGCCGGGCGACGCCGAGCGGGCGGCGATAGCGCGGACGCCCGAGGTCGGGCCTGAACTACGTCGGGAACTGGGGCTTCGCGAATCCGAGGCGGGCGATGCGCCGTACCTGGATCGACTGATGATTCCGTCGCTGAACGTGCGCGGCTTGGCCGCAGCGACCGTCGGCGCGACGGCGCGCAACATCATCCCCGACCGCGCGACCGCGTCCATCGACATCCGGCTCGTCAAGGGCAACGAACCCGACGCGATGCTCGATCTCGTCGAACGGCACATCGAGCGCGCGGGTTACACGATCGTCCGGCACGAGCCGACCGTCGAGGAGAGAAGCAGGCTCGGCCGGGTCGCGCGCGTGACGCGAGGCGGGGGGTACCCGGCGGTCCGCACGAGCCTGAGCGAGCCGGCTGTCGGGCCGATCGTCCGCGCGGTCGAGCGTGTGATCGGGGAGGAGCCGATCATGCTCCCGACGATGGGCGGGTCGCTGCCGTTGTATTTGTTTGAGGATGCTCCCGGGGCGCCGCTGGTCATCGTCCCGATCGCCAATCACGACAACAATCAGCACGCGCCGGACGAGAACATCCGTTTATGGAACCTGTGGTTCGGCGTGGACCTGTTCGCGGCGATCCTTACGGCGGAGTGATGGATCGGCTGCGGGTGCGGGCGTCGCGCTCGCCGGCTTCCTAGACTGTCTGATGATGGCGGGTCCACGCGACAACGGCGAACTCCGGAAGGTCGAGATCCGCATTGAGGATCTTCATAAGAGTTTCAACGGCCTGGCGGTGTTCAGCGGCGTGAGCCTCGAGATCTACCGCGGGGAGATCGTCGCGCTCGTCGGCGGCTCCGGCGCGGGAAAGACGGTGCTCCTCGATCACATGGTCGGGCTGCTGCGCCCTGACCGCGGCAGGGTGTTGATAGCCGACCACAGCAGGACCGGCGAGCCGCTCGTCGATCTCGCCTCGCTCGGGGCGGGGGAGATAGACAGGGTCCGCAGGCACTGGGCGCTGGTGTTCCAGAAGAACGCGCTTTTTTCGGGCACGGTGTTCCAGAACATCGCGCTGTGGCTGAAGGAGAACACAGATCTTGCCGCGGGCGAGATCTACACGCGTGTGCGCGAGTCGCTCGACGCGGTCGGGTTCGAGGGCGACGATTCGATCCTCACGAAGCGGCGCGGCGAACTCTCGGGCGGGATGGCCAAGCGCGTCGCGGTCGCGCGGGCGATAGCGATGCGGCCGGCGATTATTTTTTATGACGAGCCGACGACCGGCCTCGACCCGCAGAACGCCGCGAAGATTCACGAACTGATCTGCTCGACGCACGACCGCGCATGGAAAGCGGGCGGGACGCAGACGACGCTCGTCATCACGCACGACAAGGATCTGCTGCACAGGCTTCGGCCGCGGATCGTGATGCTGCACGACGGGCGTGTGTTCTTCGACGGGCCGTACGAGAAGTTCGAGAAGTCGGATTCGGAGATCATCCGCCCGTACTTCGAACTGATGCCGATCCTGAACCGCCAGCCGATCGCGGAGTGATCGCTCAGATCGCCGGGGGTTCGACGCCGAGGTACGGGAGCGTTCGTTCGACGATTCTGCGGACGACCGGGCCGGCGGTCCACGAGCCGAAATGTTGGCGTTTTTCGGCGAGAGCCGGGCCGGGGTCGTCGATCACCACGAGCACCACGATGCGCGGCTGTTCGGTCGGCGCGCCGGCGATGAACGACGAGATGTACTGCCCTTCGATATAGCCGCGACCGTCGGGACGCGGGATGTTGGCGGTGCCGGACTTGGCGAACATGGGGTAGATGGGGGGGCGGTCGAATCGTCCGATGCGGGTCATTCGTTCGTCCATGTTCGCCGCCACCCCGCGCATCGCGTCGCGGGCTGCGAGAGCGACCTCGGCGGGGAAGACGCGGCGTAGGAAGCCTGCATCGCCGGAGTCCCGCGTGAGCGTGAGTCCCGGCATGGTCCCGGCGAGTTCGCCGCGCCGGGCGAAGACGGAGAACGCGCGGACCATCTGCACGGGTGTGACGGCGACCTCGTAGCCCATCGCGACGCTGGTCTGCGTGTACTTCGACCAGTCGCGCTGCGATGTGACGATGCCGTCGGCTTCGCCGGGGAGGCCAAGCCCGGTCGCCCGGCCGAAACCGAGTTTCACAACGGCGTCGCGCATCTGCCGGTGGGACATGAGCGCGACGCCCTGCGCCATCCCGATATTAGAAGAGTTAACCAGCACATCGCGCCAGGTCTGTCGGCCGCGCGGGGTGACGTCTTCGAGCGGTCGGCCGTAGGGCGTGCGCCATTTCCCGCTGTGGGTCTCGATCTCGTCGTCGGGCGATTTCAGGGCGAGTTCGGTGACGGCGGACCACATGAACGGCTTGAAGGTCGAGCCGGGTTCGTAGACGTCCTCGACGACGCGGTTGCGGCGGAACGCGGGGTTGCCGCCGGGGATCGCGTCGGGCTTGATAACATTAAAACGCGGGCCGCGGCCGCTGTCGCGGTTGATGAGTCGTGCGTCGAATGGGACGGCGCCGTGGATCTCGCGCGTGATGTCGGCGAGCGCGAGGATCTCGCCCGTGGCGGGGTCGAGGACGATCACGCGGCCGCCGGCGGCGTCGGCGTCGGTTACGCCGCGCGTCAGTTCTTCGATAGCGATCTCCTGCACGGCGAGGTCGATGCTCAGGCGAACGGAATTTCCCGCGACGGGCGGTTGGTATGAGCCGACCTCTATCCAGAGCGTGCGCCCGCGTGCGTCGCGCGTGGTGGTGAGAGTTCCGGCGCTGGCGGCGAGGAGTTCGTCGAACGCGCGTTCGGCGCCGAGAAGCCCGGTGTGCTCGACGCCGACCATCCCGACGAGTGACTCGAGGCCGGGCGTGTGGATCACTCTGCGCACCGGGACGCGCTCGAGGTGCACTCCCGGGATGCGAAGCCGACGGACCGCGTCGAGTTGCGCATCGTCGAGCGCGCCGGTCAATGAGACGTAGCGGATCGGAGTCCGGCTGTCGGCTCTGCGGCGCTCGTTGCGTTCGAGCCGATCGAGGATGCGCCCGCCGAGTTCGCCGGGGTCCATGCCGAGCGTGTCGGCGAGTTCGAGGATCGCCGCGTCGGGCGGCGCGGGCAGGCGGGTCGGATCGGCGAAGACGCGCCAGCCGAACGCGGTCGAGGCGATCGGTCGCCCGCGGCGGTCGAGCAGGTCGCCGCGCGGCGCCGGTTCGACCGTGAACGATCGGCCCACGCTGCGATAGCCTTCGAGCCGCTCGCTCGGCGCGATCTGAAGTTGCGCGACTCGCACGAGCACCGCGATAAATGCGGCGCTTAGCAGGAGCATCGCGGCGAACCCAACGAAGCGGAATCGACTGTCGGCGATCGCCGAGCCGGGGTTTGAGCGTGCGAGATTCAATCGTCACCCCCGTCGTTCGGGCCGGCGACGACTGTGTGGGCAGGCTCGACGGCTGGCGCAGCGAGCACGGGTTGGTTGACGCCGACCTGCGCCGCGGCGGCGCGGACGCCGGGCAGGCTCACGCCGCGGGCGATCTCCTGCTTCAGGCGGAGGATGGTGCGCTCGTGCTCCTGCGCGATCGAGTGCGCGACAGCGAGTTCGTGGGCAGCGGCGAGCCGGCGCTGACGCACGGAGAGAAGCCACACGCCCACGATCGCGCAGAGGATGATCACGGCCGCGACCTTGGCGGCGGCGTTGCGGCTGCGTGCGAGGTCGGCGCGACGGCCCATGTCACTTCGCGGGCAGGCGGATTGTCACCCCGACGGGGACGATGTCCGGGTCTGCGAGGGTCTTGGGGTTGAGCGCGACGATCTCCGGCGCTCGGCGGATCGTGCCGAGCTCTCGCATCGCGATGGCGCCGAGCGTGTCGCCGGGCTTGATCTTATAAAGACGATGTTCGGTCGGGGCGGGGTTTGATGCGGGCTTGGTTTCGGGCTTCGTGTCTGGTTTGTTCGCTGGCACGACTGCGGGGCTGCGGTCTTCCGCTGCGCCGGTCAGCACGGCTTTGGGCGGGATGCGCAGGCGGACGCCGACGCGGATGAGGTCGGGGTTGGCGGCACGCGAGCCGTTGAACTCGGCGAGTCTGCCCGCGAGCGACCCGTCGCCGTAGTGCCGCTGGGCGATCGACCAGAGAGAGTCGCCTTCTTCTACGGAATGCCAGACGACGGGGATGTCGGCGGTCGGCAAAGTCGCAGTGGTGGTTGGTGTCTTCTGGATGGGCTGGGCGCGGTCGGTCTCCATTGCGAGGGGCATCGCCTCGAAGCGGTTGCGGAGGCGGTCGAGGAAGTCGGCGGCGCGGGTGGGGGTTGAATCTTTGGCTTCGTTCGCCGCGGCCAGGCCGCGCTCGATCGGGCCGGGGTTGGGTTGATCCGTCGAGCGGGGCGTGTCGGCGACGCGCACGTTGGCGGGCGCCGGCGCGTAGACATCAATCGGAGTTGACGCGGGCAGCGACGCCGGGGACGCGGACCAGCCCGCGTCGGCGGTGAGCATGTCGGTTTCGAGTGTCGCGGATCGCGCGTTCGACAGGTGGTCCGAGACCGCGACGGCGACCAGCAGAACCAGCGCGAAGCCGACAATCAGGGAAATTTTATGTTCTCGTGTCATCGTGCGCGTCCGTGCGTGATGGTTCGTGGCGGCGGGATGTGTCTGATCGAACTCGGCGGGCGGGCGCGGCCGTGCGCCCGGCGCCGACGATCCGGGCAGTCTAACGAGGTCCGCTCGGGCGTGAGAGGCGGATCGCGCGGAGCCTCGCCGAGCGCGAGCGCGGGTTGCGGGATTGTTCTTCGTCGCCGGCGCGAACCGCTTTGCGCGTTAGCGCCTCGGCGAGGCCCGCGTCCGTCAGCGCGCGGAAGGCGCGCTTCACCGGGCGATCCTCCAGCGAGTGGAACGAGATCACCGCGACTCGGGCGTCGGGAGCGATCCAGCCCGCGCCCTGCCGCGCTGCGTGGGTGAGCGCGTCGAGGAATCGTTCCAGGCTTCCGATCTCGTCGTTCACAGCGATGCGCAAGGCTTGGAAGGTCCGAGTGGCGGGGTCGATGCGGTCGTGGCGGCGTTTCGGTCCGACTGCCTCGCGGATGAGCGACGCCAGCCGGCCTGTTGTGGATATCGGCTCGGCTTCGCGGGCGGCGACAAGTTTTCGTGCGATCGCCCGGGACCGGCGTTCTTCGCCGAAACGGAAGATGATGTCGGCGAGTTCGGATTCGGGCAGCCGGGCGATGAGGTCCGCGGCGGACTCGGGGGCGCCCGGGTCCAACCGCATGTCCAGCGGCCCGTCACGCATGAAACTGAACCCGCGAGCCGGGTCGTCGACCTGCGGCGAGGCGAAGCCGAGATCGGCGATGATGAGGTCGGCGGTCAGGCCGAGGTCGGTCAGTCGGCGGGGGAGGTCGGCGAAGTTGCCGTGGATCGGTCGGACGCGAGGCGGGGCGTGGAGAGCGGCGATCCGGGCTGCGGCGCGATCGAGGTTCGCCGGGTCGAGGTCGTTGATGACGATCGTGCCGCGTGGCCCGAGACGGTCCGCGATCGCGGCGGCGTGCCCGCCCAGGCCCGCGGTGCAATCGACAGCCGTTTCCCCCGGCGCCGGGGCGAGCAGGGCGAGAGTCTCAACCGGGAGCACCGGAGTGTGGGCGGCGCCTGTCACAAGGAGAACGGTACGCGGAAACGGGGTATCGAGTGTGTCGCGGGCGCATCAGACCCGGTCCGTCGCTCCGGTCGGGTCAGGCGTTACTGGGGTCGCGTTGCATGTCACGAATTCGTGCCCAGGGATTTCATCCCTGGGCTTTGGGCGCAACGCGCGCGACCTGCGCCTAGCACTGGTTCCCCCTCACCCCGGCCCTCTCCCGGGGGGAGAGGGGGTCAGGCGTCGGTCGCGGCGGATCTTGTATCCGTCCTGTCCTGTGTTCGTAATATAAAATATTCGGCCAGGCGATGTTTGATTTCCTCCATCGTCGGGCAGGCGTCCCCGAGTTGTTCGGCGAGGCTGGTGACGGGTCGGCCGGCGAGGCCGCAGGGGACGATGAGTTTGAAGTGATCGAGGTTCGTGCTGACGTTGAGTGCCAGGCCGTGGGAGGTGATCCATCGTTGGACGCGGACGCCCATGGCGCAGACTTTGGCGCCGCCGGACGGTCCGGGGCAGGCCGGGTCGGCGCGGTCGGGGTCGCCGCCGACCCAGACGCCGGTTGCGCAAACGTCGCGGTGGGCGTTGACGCCGAGGGATCGGCAGAGGTCGATTACGATGTCTTCGAGGAAGCGTAAATATGCGTGGAGGTTGAGGCCGAGCGTATTAAGATCGAGGATGGGGTAGGCGACGAGTTGGCCTGGCCCGTGGTATGTGATGTCGCCGCCGCGATCGGTCTCGCGGACCTCGACGCCTAGTTTCGCGAGGATTTCCGGCGAGGCGACGAGGTGTCTGCGGGCGTCGGGCCTGCGGCTGATGGTGACGACGGGCGGGTCGTGCTCGACAAGGATCAGCCGGCCGACCGTCGGGCGAGTAGCGCGTGCGTCGAGCACGGCGGCGACGGCGTCGCGCTGGAGCGCCAGGCCGGCGTCGTACGAAAGCCGACCGGCGTCGATGACGGAGAGCGGCGCGGGCGGGGCGTCCTGCTTGGCGCGCGTTTGAGCGGGCATGGCGGGATGGTACGCTGCGCGGCATGTCCGGGCGGAATGAACGATCTCCGAACGACGCCGATCCGATCTCGCTGCACGCGCCGTGGCGCGATCGGTACATGCAGGAACTTTCGGCGGATTCGCGCGAGCGCGGGTCGGCGCCGATGAAAGATTTTCTGGCGGCGTACTGGGCGGACCCGGCGAGGGACCACGCGAATCATGTGATAGCCCGGCTCGGCGCGGGGCCGACGGGCGGGATGGTTCTTATGAATCTCTATCCCTACGCGGGCGGGCACCTGATGGCGGCGCTGGGGGAGGCGCGCCCTCGGCTCATGGATTATTCAGCGGAGCAGCGGGCGGCGTTGTGGCGGCTGACGGACCTCGCGGTGGAACTTGTCGAGCGGACTCTCGAGCCCCAAGGCGTCAACGTGGGGATCAACCAGGGATCGGCGGCGGGGGCGGGGCTGCCCGGGCATCTGCACGCGCACGTCGTCCCGCGGTGGAGCGGCGATGTTAATTTTATGAGCGTGGTGGGGCGGGTGCGGGTGATCCCGTCGGCGCTCGAGGTGATGGCCGAGCGATTCCGCGCGACCTGGGCTTCGATCCGGGGCGAGTGGGTTGTGTGATCCGTCGGTTCGGCTCGGTTTTTTCTGCTGTCCCCGGGCAGGCAGGGACGCCTGCCCCACGGGGTTGTTTGGTCACTGGGCCGGTGCGTCGATCACGAGGACGGCTTTGCCCGCGGATATGAGGATTCGGCCGTCGAGCAGGGCGATTCGGTCGGGGCGTGCTTCGAGGTTGATCAGACGCCGCTGGGCGATCGATCCGGATGTCGCGCCGAAGATGTAGAGATCGTGCCAGAGGGCGCCGGCGTCGACGAACGCGGGGTTGATGGTCGCGGTGACGGTGTAGGCGGAGCCGATCGCGCCGATGGCGACGGGGAGATCGTCGGGGCGTCGGTCGGCGCCGACGAGTTCGCCCGCGCGGTCGAACGCCAGCATGCCGTTGAGCGAGGTGACGACGAGGTGCTCTCCGACGGCGGCGATTCGCGGGCTTTCGCCGATCTGGACGGTGCGGGTCAGCCGGCCGAGGGTGTCGAGCGCCCGAGCGCGCGGGCGTCCGTCTCCGAAGTCGATCTGCCAGAGGCTCGCGTCGTCGCCGAGGATTATGACGCGGTCGCCGACAGGCCAGGCGTCGATGGTTCGGACGCCGACGAGGTCTTCGGCGAGCCACTGCTGACGTTCGCGGAGGAGGTCGTATGCGAGGACGCCGGCGTCGCCGCCGAGGATCGCCACGCCGTCGGATGTAAGTCTGGCCCAGCGGAGGGCGCCGAGGGCGGGTTCGAGTCGGTCGATGGTTTCGCCGGTGCGGAGGTCGATCGTGAGTGCGGCGGGGCGGGTGATGTCGGCTTCGCGACCGCGCTGCGGGCGATCGAGGCTGCCGATGATGAGAAGTGTGTCGGCGTCGGCGGCGGCGTCGGCGACGGCTGGGAGTATCGCGGGTCGCGACCACAGCCGCGCACCGGAGTCGAGGTCGAAGGCTTCGGCGGCGCCGTCGGTTCGCACGAACGCCATCGTGCGGTGATCCATCGCGACGAACACGCCGGCGGTGACGAGGCCGGTGTCGTCGGCGGGGATGAAGTCGTTAGACAGAGAGCCGCGCCACACGACGGAGCCGGTGTCGCGGTCGATGCGGACGATGCGCCGGGAGCGCTCGCCGGGTTCGAGGATGTACACGGCGTCCCAGGTGTTGGCGAGTGTGACGGCGCCGGCCTGCATCGGGGCGCGCCAGACCTCGCGCACGCCGCCGGTGTGGTTCGTGCGGAAGAGGGCGATCGCGTCGTCGCTGCGGAGCAGCGCGGATTCGGTTGTGGGCTGAGTGTCGGGGTTCAGGAGTGTGCGTTCGACGATCCAGCCGGGGAGGAGTTCGGTGCGCGCGTTCTCGGGGGGGAGGCCGATGTCGGGGAGCCGACCGGCGCTTGCGCGACGGGCGCGGACACGTTCCGATAGCGAGTCGAGCGAAGCGGTCTCGCCGCGGACGGTCGGTATCAACCCGGGCAGGCCGGTCTGTCGAGCGCGGCGGATCGCGGCGGCGGCGGACTCGAGCCGGCCCGCGTCGATGAGCGCGACGATCAGGCGCCCGGTGAGTTCGCCGAGGAACTCTGCGTCGCGTTCGAGCGAGTTTTCCGCGGCGGCGTGCGCGTCTTCGAGCGCTGCGAGAGCGCGTCGTGGCCGGCCTTGGCGCTCGTACTGCTCGGCGGCGCGGAGCCAGGCGCGCGACGCCGCGGGCGCCACCGGGTATCGCTTGGCGATCGCGGCGAAGAGTGAAGGGTCTGACTGCGCGCCGAGGCTCGCGAGCGCGCGGTCGGCCTCGGCGGCGAAAGCGCGATAGACCCCGGCGCCGTGACGGCGGACGACTCTTGATAGGCCTTTGGCGGCCTCGGCGTCGGCGCGGGCTTCGACGCCGCCGGATTCAAACTTAGTTTCCGAGAGTGTCGGCGTGTCGAGTATGCGCTGGTAGGCGGCGACGGCGCGTTCGCCGGCGTCGTTGGCTTCGTGGATCGCGCCCTCGGCGAGAAGGAAGCGGACGCGCTGCGGCGGGGTCGAGGCCGCCTGACCGAGCCGGTCTATCAGAGCCGGTTCGAGTTCGGGCGGTATCCCGGGCAAGGCGCCGCGACGGTCGTCCGGCGCGACCATCACCCACAGCGACTCGAAGAGCCGAGACCGCGCCCGCGCGTTGTGATCGTCGAGCGGGTTGCGCGCGATCGCGGCGAGGGCGGCGTCAACGGCGGGGAGGATCCTGTCGTTGCGACCCGCGCGGTGGGCGAGTTCGACGAACGTGACCGCCGGCGCGGGGTCGTGCGGCGACGCCGCCATGCGTTCGCGGAGGACGCGCTCGGCGGTGTCCCAGATCAGATATGTGTGCAGGCGGGTCGCGTCGGCGACGACGAGTTCGCTCTCGAGCGCGACGAGGTTGCCGGCGCGGTCGAGCGGGGCGAGCCGGGCTTCTTCCGGGCCGGCGGCGTCGGCGCGGGCGACGCGCACGCCTTCGGGGGTCGGGACGAGCACGCGCGGCCCGGCGACCGCGACACGCCCGTCGATCGACGAGCCGCGTGCTTCGAGTATGACCGCGGGAGTCGCGGCGCCGTCGGTGAAACTTTCAAACGCCAGTGAAGTGATCCGTTCCTCCGCGACGGCGACGAGATGGCCGTCCGCGGCGAGCAGATATTCGGGATCGCGGAAGTCAGAAGCGGGCCGGCTGGAGAGGATCAGCCCGGTCTCGGCGTCGAGGGCGAGCACGCTGCGACGGTCGGGCGTGGTTGTGTAGACGACGCCGGCGTGGACGACGGGGCGCGAGCCGTCCCACGTTCGGCGGATCGGGTTGATCGTGTTGGTGACGGGCAGGCGGCGAATCCAGCGGAGGTCGCCGGTGACGGTGTCGGTCGCGGCGATGAACCCGAGAGAGTCCATCTGATAGATAAGTCCGTCGGCGAGGACGGGGATGTCGGCGATCTTCGCGACGGCGCCGTACGGCAGCGTGCCCGAACTCCCGAGCGGGCGAATCCAGCGCGTCCGTCCGGTCACGAGGTCAAGCCCGACGAGATAGAAACTGAGCAGGCGCCTTTCTTTGACGGACTTCATAACTCCGAGGACAGCGACGCCCTGATCTATAACCGCGGGTCCGCGGAAAGAACCCTCGGCGAGTACGGGCGCGATGTCATCGACCGATACCGACCAACGCGCGACTCCCGAGAGCGCGTCGAAAGCGTGTGCTTCGTCGTTGTCTTCGCGCACGCCGCGCGTCGCGATCCCGCCGACAGCGACGGCGAATCGGCCGGACACCGCGACGGCGGCGAGGTCTTCGATCGCGTTGCGGCCGCTGGTCACGTGCGATGTCTGCGTGCGCCGTTGTTCGTCGTCGGCGTAGTCGGTCCGCCAGATCATCCCGAGAGTGAATCGTTCATAAGCCGAGACGCTGCGGCCGTCGTTCACATAGACGGCTTGTTGCGTGACGGTCGGGAGGACGTAATGCAGCGGCGTGAAGCGTCCGGCGGCGCGGCGTGTCGGGGCGCCGCGCTGGTCGGGTTCGGCGCTGGGCGCGGGTCGGGGCATCGGAGCGGACGCGAGCGGCCGCGCGACCAGGTCGTCGAGCGCGACGTTCGGGCCGACTTCGAGCGTGCTCAGGCCGAGGTTCAGCGGCGGCGCGGGCAGCAGCGGCGCGTCCGCCGGTCCGGGCGTCCCGAGAGAATCGGCGAAGCGGGAGGCGAGGAGGTCGGCGCCGCGGGCTTCGGTGTACATGCGGATGCGGTCGAGGAGGGCGGCGGCGCGGGCGGCGCGCTCGCCGAGGAAATCCGGGTGCGAGAGGGCGGGCTCGAGCGTGCGCCAGGCGGCGTCGAACTGCGCGGCTTCGAGGCGCCGTTCCGCCAGCCGGATTGTCGCGTCGAGGCCGGCGGGTGTAAGAAAGTATGAGCGGGCGACGCCGACTTCATCGCCGGCTTTGAGCCTGGCCTCCGCCGCGGCGCCGAAGAGCGCGCGGTGTCGCGTCAGCAGTTCCGGGCGATCGAGGATCTCGCTGTGGATGCGACTGCGGACCGTGACGAAGAGATCCGGGTCGCCGTCGGACGGGAGGAGCCGATCTCCCTCGGCGTCGAGGACTTCCTGAAGAAGCCGGACTGCTTCGGTGGCGTCGCCCGCGCCGAGCCGGGCGCGAGCCTGTGCGATCGCGTCCGCAGCGGCGGTCGAGTCGTCCACGTAGACGGGGTTCTGGATGATCTGGGCGCCGGCGGGGAGGGCGACGGCGAGCAACAACGCCGCGAGCGCGCCGAGCGGGCGTAGGTCGCGGCGTCGGGTGGCGCGGGTTCTCGGGTCGCGGTCCGGCATGTCGGCTCCAGAAAATCGGCGGGCGGTGACGCCCGTGCGAACTGTACGGCCCGCGACGGGGCAGCGGGCGTAAAGCGGGACCACGCGACCGCCGAAGACCTTCCTTCGGAGGGCGACCGCGTGGCCAACCCGCTCCGCTTCAGTCTTATCGGCCGGGAAGACGCCCGGCTGCGGCGATCGGCGGCGGCGGCCGTCGCTGACCCCGCGGGCGACGCCCGCGCGAGGCGTGTGGTGATCCTCGTGCTCGCGGCGGGGGCGCTCGGGCTGCTCGACCTCGCGTTCACTCTCACGTACGCCCGCTCGACGGGGATGGTCGAGATGAACCCGCTCGCCCGGGCGATGATCGAACTCGGGGGGGCGCCTCAACTAGTCCGTTTTAAACTTCTCACGATCCTCGTTTCGGGCGGGGCGCTCTACGCGATCCGGCGTAGATCGGGGGCGGAGTGGTGCGCGTGGATCAGCCTCGGGATTCTCGTCGGGCTGAGCGCGCACTGGGCGCGGTATTCCGCGATCGCCGACGAGATCGGGCCGCATCTCCTGGCGCAGGCGGCGTCCGTCGATCAGCGCTCGGTCGTCATCGCTGACTGAGCGGCGCGGGACCGTCGGGCGAGGGTCAGATTCAGCGCGAGTTCCACCGCTGCCGTCATGCTCGATTCGTCCGCGGCGTTGCGGCCCGCGATGTCGAACGCGGTCCCGTGGTCGGGGCTTGTGCGGACGATCTGCAGGCCCAATGTAACATTCACGGCGCGCTTCCATTCGAGCAGTTTGATCGGGATCAGCCCCTGATCGTGGTACATCGCGGCGACGAGGTCGAACTCGCCGGCGAGCGCCTTTGAGAAGATGGTGTCAGCGGGGAACGGGCCGCGCGCGTCGATCCCGGCGTCGTTGAGGACGCGGATAGCGGGCTTGATGAGCCGTTCTTCCTCGTCGCCGAGCAGGCCGCCCTCGCCGGCGTGGGGGTTCAGGCCGCATACCGCGATGCGGGGCCGATCGAAGCCGAGTTCGCGCATGGCGTCGTTGGCGAGGTCGATCGGATCGAAGATGCGGCCGATCGTAAGAACGTTGCGCAGTTCCATCAGCGGCACGTGGGCCGAGATGAGCACGACTTTCAGCGTCGGCGAGACGAACATCATCGCGCTGCGGCGGACGCGGTAGCGCATCGCGAGCAGTTCCGTATGCCCCGGGAATCGGCCCCGGCCGGCGAGGCTCCATGATTCCTTGCAGATGGGGGCGGTGACGATCGCGTCGACGCGGAGAGGGTCGGCGGCGTCGCGGGCGGAATCGAATATCGCGTCCTCGACGAAACGGAACGACGAGTGCCCGCCGAGACGCGACGGGCCGGCTGAGGGGGCGGTCCGACCGGGCGAGCCGGCGAGGGTGTACTCGTCGTAGTCGCGGATCGTCACGCCCGCGCCGATGGCGGTGTCGGCGATGGGGGAGTCATGCTGGACCCGGCGCCAGTAGGGTTCGATCTCGGCGAGGTCGGCGGCGTAGTGCATCGGCTCCGCCATCCCGTAGACCACGAACCTCGCCCGCCTGCGTAGTTTCGGGTCCGAGAGCGCCTTGACGACGATCTCCGGCCCGACGCCGAGCGGGTCGCCCATGGTGACGGCGATCGTCGGCAGCGGTTCGCCGGGCGGGGTCGGGCTGGACCGGGCGTCGGACATCGCCACAATCCTAGCGCACGCCCGGGCGGGCGCCCGATCGAGGATGAAAGTTCACGCCCGGCAAGCCCAATCAAGGTCCGGGCGGGGGTTTCCGCCGCGACCCTGGAGGGCGCCGGGATGCACGCTGCGATGGACATGAACGCAGACAACACGGGTCGCTTCGGCAGGGTCCGCGACCCCGGCGCCGGTGAATCCGAGCGGACCTACGCGATCTTCCTGCATCTCGTCGGGCTGATCTCGATGCTCGAATGGGTCACCAGCGTCGTCGCGCTCATCATCACCGGCGTGATGTGGGCGATCCGGCGCAAGGACTCGGCGTTCCTCGACGATCACGGCCGCGAGGCGCTCAACTTCCAGATCACCCTGATGATCTACTTCGTCATCGGGATCATGCTCAGCCCGATCGGCGTCGGGGTGGTGATCCTGCTGATCGGGATCCCGCTGCTGCGGCTCTTCGGGTGCATCCGCGGCGCCGTCGCGGCCCACCACGGGGAGTTCTACAGATACCCGATGTGCTTCCGGTTCATCGCGTAGGTTCCGTGTTCGACTATTCGAGCACTGAAAAAGCCCAGGGATGGATCCCTGGGCTTTGTTGCGTGGTTCTTGTGATTCGTCAGAAGAATGTCAGAAGGGGAACATCACGGAGAGGTGGATCATGGCGTTGTCCATGCCGGGGTTGCGCTCGGAGCCGTCGATCCGGGCGTTGGAGACGTGCTGCCAGCGGGCGCCGAACATTATGCGCATGGCGCCCTCGCCGGGGCGCCAGGTCAGGCCGAGGCCGGCGCGAGGCGTGAAGTTGAACTCAGTCCCGCGGTCGGGGACTTCGTCGGTCGTGCCGAGGACGCCGGCGCCGCCTTCGACGAAGACTGTGAAACGGTCGCGTTTGAGGAAGTGCCAGCGGAAGTTGGGGTTGAACCCGACGCCGATGGCGTCGCCGCCGGAGGGCTGGTCGAAGAATGAGCCGCTGAACTCGAGGCCGATCTCGAAGTTGTCAACAAGGAAGTAGTGAAACTGGATATTGCCGGTTATGGCGGAGTCGAGCCGGCGTCCGCCGAGTTGCCCGCCCGCGCCGACGGACCACCACCAGGTCCCGCCTTGGGCGAACTCGGCGACAGCGAGAGATTCCTGCGCGAGGGCGTCGGCGGCCCGGCTCGACGTAGCGTCGAAGAGCAGCGAGGCGCGGTCGAGCGACACGTCGGCGCCCGCGACAGGCACGCCGGCGAGGGTCACGATGAGGGCCGATGTTATATGTTTCATGACAATGGACTGGGGAGGTCTGGTCATGCGGGGATGTTAGCGAACAGTAAATAGTCCGGCAAGCGGGGTCGAGCCCGCCGGCAGGAACGCGTGTCAGCGCCGGCCCAGGCCCCGGGCGAGATCCGTCAGGCTCTTTGATGCGTCCGCGAGTCGGCGGGCGAGCGTGCGGTCGTCATCGCGGAGGGCGGCGTCGTTCGCCGCCCGCTGCGCGAGAGCGCCGGCGGCGGACGCAAGCCGGGTCGCGGCTTCATTGAGAGCACGGGGGGCGTCGCCGGCGATCTGCCGACGGACGATCTGATCCCGCGCGACTTTCACGGCTCGCAGCGAGATCGAAACCGCCTCGGTCAGCACGTCGGCGGGCGCATCGGGGGTGTTCGCGTCGAGCCACGCCGCGAGGTTTATGCACATCGCGGGGAGCGTCTCGTTCTGGAGCGCGGGGGTGCGGACAGGCGTCGCGAGGGCCTTGACGAACTCGCCCGCTACCAGCGGGTCATCTTCCTCGGCCAAGGCTCGGGCGATCCTCTGCACCGCAGCGGTCAGCCTGGCCTGCTGGATCGCCGCCCGGTTCTGGTCTGCCTGATCGAGGAGCATCGCGTACTCGCGCGCCGCGGCGAGCCGGACCGCGGGCCGAGTGTCGTCGATCATCCCGAGCGCGAGTTCCAGAGCCGCGTCCGTAGCGACTGCCCCGACGACCGTCAGCGCGAGTTGCACGCGCCAGGGGTCGGTCGATTCGCGGATGGTCTGCTCGAGCGCGGGGAGTATCTGCTGGCTGTAATAAAGCCTGAACTCGACGCTCGCGGCGCCGAGCACCGGCTCGATCAGCCGATCGCGGGCGGTCTGGGCCTGGGTGTGGGCGCCGCTGCTCAACCCCGGCGTGTGCTGCTGGATGTAAGAGCGGATCGAGTTCTGATCGGACGGGCTGAGCGTCAGCGATGAGACCGGCAGGCCTGTCTGCCCGCGCGCCTGCGCAGCGACGAACAGCCCGACAGTGAGCATCGCACAAACACACAGGCGTCGAAGACGTAGCATCATCACAGCGTATGGATCCCGTCCGGCGCGAGGGGCCGGTGTTGTGTGCGTCGTCGTGATAGGAGTCGGTTCCGTCGAGGCGCCGATCCCGAGGTCGGGGCGACAGTATCACTCGCCCGCGGGAGGGTCAACGATCGCACGTTGCGGGGCCGTGTAGGTGGTCGGGTCGGGTGTCGGCGTCGGGCGGGCCGAACCATCACGCCGGGAACGGATAGTATGAATATGACCAACCCCGCCCGCCCGGAGACGCCCGAGAACAATGCTCCGATTCGCAACGACCGCATCGCTGGTTCTCGCAGCCTGGGCCTGGGCGACGCTGCTGACGGTCGGGGGGGCGATCCTGGCGACCTCGCCCGGCGGGTTCGGCCCGTGGGAGCCTCGAGCGATGACGCTGTGGGGCCTGGCGGGGGTCGCTGCGGGGGTGTTCGTGTTCGAGGTCATGGTCGCCGACCGGTTCTTCCCTCGCGCCCGCGGGCGCTGGGTGATGGGGCTGGAGACCGCTGCGGGCGGGCTGATGCTTCTCTTCGCCGCGGCGGGTGTGGCGGCCCTGATCGCCCGATGAATAGAGCCATGAACCGGTCACGCCCAATCGCGGTCGCGACGATCGTCGCCGCCGTGTTGACGCTCATCCTCGCGCCCCCGGCGCCGGCGCAGGAGCCGACAGCCGTCGGCCCGACGGGCGAACTCCGCCCCTTCGTGGCAGATCGGCTCGTATCGGACGCTGTGCTTTATCTTCGCGCGCTCGATGCGCCGGAACCCGCCGACTACCGCGTCGCCGCCCTGGTGCTGGAAACGGCGTCGAACCTCCGGCCTGAAGATCCAGAAATCCTCCGCCATCTCGTCGAAGCCTGGCACAACGCGGGCGATCGAGAACGCGCCATCGACGCGACACGACGGCTCGTTCGGCTGGACCCGGCGGACACGGTCGCACTGCTTCGGCTAGTCAGCGCCCGCGTGCGCGAACTTCAGAACGCCGAGGATCGCCAGCGCGCCTACGACCGCCTGCTCGCCGAGGGCGCCGACGCTCTCGATCCCTCCGTGCGATCCCGTCTCGCGCTAGACTCAGCACTTCTCGCGCGTGAGGCCGGCGATGAGGATCGCTTCGTGGATCGCCTGTCGCTGGCGACCCGGCTTGATCCGACTAATAAGTCAGCCGCGGCTCTGGCGTCGATGTACACACTCAGCCGCGTCGCAGACCCGATCAGCCGCGTCGAGATGCTGGCGAACGTGGTTCTGGCGGATCCGCTCGACGGCGCCGCTCATCATCAGCTCGCCGAGGAACTGCTGAGGCACGGCGCCCACAGCGGCGCACGGCGGTTCTTCCGCCACGCGCGCCGGCTGTACCTCGACTCGGGCGACCTCGCCGCCGCCGACACCATCCGAGGCCAGATCCTCCTGACCGGGTGGGCGATCGAAGGCGCCGGCCCGATGATCAACAACCTGATCGAACTCGAAGCAGTGCTTCGCAATCAGGTCCGCAAGGAACGCGCGGCCGCAGTAAAAGCCGGCGAAGATCCCGACTCCGTCACGCCCTACCGCCCGGATCGGCTTTCGCTCACGCTTCGGCTAGCGATCGCGTCGGCGCTCGGCGACATCGAAGAAGCCGCCGAGACGCTCGAACAGATCGAGGCGGAAGTAGTAGCCCGGCTCGAGTCGCTGCAATCCCCAGCCGACGGGGCCGCGCCCGATCCCGCGTACATACGTTCAGAACTCCGCCGCGAAGTGCGCCTGACTCTTTGGAACAGGCTCTGGGCGGGCGTCGGCCTCGAGGAAGCCTCTGAGACGATCGCCTCGTTACAGGATCGCGCCATCGAAGGCGAACCCGTCGAGTTCTTCCGCGGGCTTCTCGCCGCCCAACTCGGCGACCGCGAAGAATCCGAACGGCTCCTCACGCCGCTGACGGAATCAGACTCTCGCGCCCGGGTCGGGCTTGCGATCGCAGCCGAGCGCGTCGGCGACCGGGATGCTGCGATGTACCGTCTCGCCCGGCTTGCGCTCGACGAGCCGGGGACGATGCTCGGCGTCTGGGCGCGGGAACGGCTTCAGACGCTGCTGGGCCGACCTGTGGCGATGTCCGCGACGGCGCGTTCGCTCGAGGCGTACGCAGTGTCGCTGCCCGAGACGATCGACACGATGGTGCGCGAGCCGCGCGCGCTGCTCGACATCCACGCTGCCCAGCCGCGCGAGAGTCTCCGCCCGTTCGACCCCGTCTTAGTGGAACTTATTCTGCGTAACGTCGGCCCCACGCCGCTGGCGCTCGGTGACGCCGCGCCGATCGCGACGAGCGTTCTCATCGCGCCTCGAGTGACGATCGGCGTGCGCGACGCTGCGGAGCAACTCCTGCCCGAAATCGTCTCGCTCAACCGCCGTCTTCGGCTGACGCCGGGCGAATCCGTGCGCGTCACCGCGCGCGCCGATCTGGGTCGGCTCGGGCAGATCAACGATCGCGCCGCACTGACGTCCGCGCTCTTCCGGTTCAGAGTCACGCAGAACTTCGTCATCGGCCCCGAGGGTGAGCACGCCGCGGGCATCCGCTCGGTCACCGCGGAGACCGGCGTAGCCCGACGGACGCCCATCGCGCTGCCCACGGGCGGGATTTTCAACCTGCCGAGCCTGATCCGCGAATCCAGCGGGCGTCGGCTCGCGGAGTCGGCGATGCTCGCCTTCAACCTCGTCTTCGTGCGCCAGGCCCAGCCCAACAACGAGAACGTCCGCTCGCTCCTGACAGCGACGGGCCAGGCTTTCGCCCAACGGCTCGCCTCCGCGGATCGGTTCGAGCGGGCCATGCTCGTTAGGCTGCTGCCCCGTGTCGAGGCTTTCCCTGAACTCGCCGACACCGACGCCGCCCTCCGTGACGACGACGATCGCATTGTCCGCCTGACGTATCTCTTCAACCGCGTCGAATCGGGCGATGACCCGATCTTCGAACAATCCGCAATGAGCGGCGACCCCGTGATCGCCGAGGTCGCGACCCGCCTGCGCGAGCAGTTCCGGCGCCGCGCCGGCGCCGCCGCTGCCGACGCCGCGGCGCAGAAGTAGACGGTTCGACGACCGCTCCCGCCCGGCGTATCCTCACCGCGCCATGGCAATCCGCGACGAAGACATCGTGACCATCAGCGCGCCGCCGATGCGCCCGCTCGAGAATGTCTATATCCCCGAGATCGTCAAAGGTTTCGGCATAACCCTCCGGCACCTCGCCACCTCGTGGAACAAGGGCAAGACCACCCGCGCACTCGAATACCCCGAGGAACGCCGCGAGCACCTCCCCGTCGAAAAGGGCGGCCTCTACAAGGACAACTTCCGCGGCGTGCACCGCCTCAACCGCGACGCCGCGGGCCGGGTCAAGTGCGTCGCGTGCATGATGTGCCCGACGATCTGCCCGGCGAACTGCATCCACATCGAAGCCGCGGACTCGCCTTGGGACGACCGCGAGAAGTACCCGAAGAAGTTCGAGATCGACGAACTCCGCTGCATCTACTGCGGCATGTGCGAGGAAGCGTGCCCCGTGGACGCGATAGAACTGACGCCGGAGTACGACATAACGGGCCTGTCCCGGCAGGAGATGGTCTTCGACAAGGAAAAACTCCTCGCGGTCTTCGACGCGACCATCGCGAACAAACCGATGTGAGCCGAGGCCCCGGGCGGCACGGCGCCGGGGCGGCACGGCTCTCCGAGCCGTGATCAGAAGTGGCACGGGCGTCCCGCCCGTGCGTCGAAGCAAAAAATACGAATCAGTCCCCGTTTGATGAGGGTCTAGCGGTGGGTTTGAAATGGAAGAGTAAGGTGATCATGGCCGGGATCTTACTCCTGTGCGGCGCTGTGGTGATAGCGACTCAATGTGTTTCTCCGCAGTGGATCGTGCGGAAACTCAACGGCGGCTTCAAGCCGCCGCCCTGGACATCGGACCATGTGATCGCCTCGGCCGCGATCGGCGACAGCATAATAGAAGCCGCCGAGCGGTACCGCGCGGAGCGCGGGTTCTATCCGCCGAGTGTCGAGTCTCTCACTCCGGATTACCTCAAGATGATTCCGACGCCGCTCGTCGGCGAATCGGTGTACGGCGAGAATCCCTGGATGTACAGTTTCCGGCGCGACCCGGAGAATCCCAGCAACACATCATTCGAGCTCGGCCTCTCGCACGGCTTGGACAATCTTATAAGTCGCTCAGGTATGATGCAAAGTCTGAGATATGAATCATCTATCGGCATATGGACCGTCACCCGGGTCACATTTCACACACGCTCTGAGCGAACAATAGAGCGATGGCCCTTGAACCGGGTCGCGGCGGATGCGCTAGCGCCGCCGCCGGACCGTGAAATTCATCATGTCGGTCCATCCTCGCATCCTGCCGACACTGGAGCCGAAGATCTGCGGTTTTAATATCGATTCGAGTTTCACGTGCCGCGTGTTCGCGCATCCGTTGGCGCGCCTATTCAGATGTGTTCTATATTGTGAACAGAAAGTGGGAGGACCGATGCTTCTTCTGGATGGTTCTACTCTCCATCGCCATGCCTGTTGAGCGCAGCAGGTTCTGACCATCGCATTGCTCAGGTCAGGAGTCATGGGTGCAGATTTCATGACAATAAAGCCCGGGGATTTCATCCCTGGGCATCGAGCGCAAAGCGAGCGATCCGCGATCCGCGATCCGCGCCGAGCGCATCTCGCGCCCGGCTCGGAGAGCCGGGCCACCCCGGAACCGGGCCGTCCCCCGCTCACTCCCCGAAGTTTGTTCCCACGGCTCTGGCGGCGGCGATTAGTTGATGATCCCGCGGGACGAGCCGCTGCTTGTTCGCCACCTCGCGGATGTCGATGTCGGTCACCTTGTCGTTGCGCATAACGACCATCCGCCCCTTGGCGCCGTTCGTCAGCAGTTCGATCGCGTGATGGCCGAAGCGTGTGCCTAGCACCCGGTCGTAGGCGACCGGCGTCCCGCCTCGGAGGACGTGCCCGAGGACAATGGCGCGGGTCTCGATGCCCGAGCATCGTTCGATGTCGTCGGCGAGGCGTTCGCCGACCCCGCCGAGGCGGATGGGATCGGGGCTGGTGGGGTCGATGCGTGAGATGACCTGTCGGCCGCCCTCGGCTCGCGCGCCCTCAGCGATGCACACTATGCTGAACCGCTTGCCGTGCTGGCCGCGGAACTTTACATACTCGCAGATCGAGCCGAGGTCGTAGGGGATCTCGGGGATGATGACGACGTCGGACCCGCTGGCGATGCCCGCGTAGAGCGCGATCCACCCCGCGTTGCGGCCCATCACCTCGACCACCATCACGCGATGGTGCGACTGCGCCGTCGTGTGCACTCGGTCGATCGCTTCGGTCGCGGTCTCGACGGCGGTCGAGAATCCGAAAGTGATATCAGTTCCTTCGAGATCGTTGTCGATGGTCTTGGGCAGGCCGATGCAGTTGATCCCGGCGTCGATGAAGGTCTGGGCGCCGCTCATCGTCCCGTCGCCGCCGATCAGGCACAGCGCCTCAAGCCCGTGCTCCTCGATATGTTCGAGGCACTTGTGCCGAACGTCGGCGAAGACGGGTTCGCCGGCTTCGTTGTACCCGGTGGCGAATCTTGCGGGGTCGGCCTTGTTCGATGAGCCGAGGATCGTCCCCCCGCGCGTGATGATGTTCGACACGTCCGCGGAGTGCAGGCGCCGGATGCGGTTCTCGATCAGCCCGAGGAACCCGTCCTCGATGCCGAAGACTTCGATCTCATGCTGATAGATGGCGGACTTGGCGACGGCGCGGATGACGGCGTTGAGGCCGGGGCAGTCCCCGCCGCCGGTCATCACGCCGATTCTTCGGATGGGTCTGGGCATGGGTCGATCCTGCTCGGCGCCGCGCGATAGGCGTTCGGGGCGCGTGTGTTGTCCTTATCGGTCGGTATGCGGAAGAGATTGAACTCGGATTGAATCCGACGGCGGTGGTTGCCGTACAATTGCTGCCTTGTGTATCTTTTTAGGCTTTGGTCGGCCGATCGCGAAGCCCCAACCGTCAGGAGCCTGTCCCGGAATGCTGTCTCAAACCGTCGAATACGCCCTGCGTGCGATGTCCTGGCTTGCCCTGACGCCGGACGATCGCGTCGCGTCCTCGATCCTCGCGGAGAAGACGCGCGTCCCGCCTGATTATCTGGCGAAGGTGCTCCAGTCGCTCGGGGAGGCCGGTCTGATCGACGGTAGGCGGGGGGTCAAGGGCGGGTACATGCTCTCGAAGCCCGCCGAGGACATCCGCCTGCTCGACGTCGTCAACGCTGTCAGCCGCGACGACAACCAACTCAAGCGGATCGAGTCGTGCCCGCTCGGCCTGGCGAACCACGGACCGAACCTTTGCCCCTTGCACTCGACGATGAACCGGGCAATCGCGGCCCTGATCGAAGTCCTCGACGACAGCACGCTCGCAGACCTCGTCTGCGACCCGAACAAGCCCAAGCCGCTCTGCGACACCGTCACGACCGCGAGGCTGACGCTCCGGCGTTCGTGATCGGCGTCAAGCGACCCGCCGGAACGGCCGATATCCGCCACGCCGGGCGTCGCCGATGCGCGCCCGCCCGGCGATCGGAGCCCGCCGGTGCCGAAACTCCCGAGAAACCGATCGCTCGCGCTCGCCGCGATCCTGCTGACGCCGATCGCGCTGTCGTCCTGCGGCAGGACGCGGACAGCCGAGGAAGTCCGCCGGGAGTACGCGCTGAAAATCCTCGAAGGTTTCAGCGTCGGCTTCAGCGACATCAGCGCCCTCCGCGCCGACCCCGCGACGCACACTCTTTATGAACTTACGATCCGTTCCGGCGACACGATGATCAAAGCCGAGCGGGCGGAAATCATCGTCGACGCGAGGCGCGACACGATCTCGCTGCAACTCCGCGGCGTGGTCGGCGCCGACGCCGAGACCGGCGTCCTGACCAGACTCGACGACATGCGCACCGACCCCATCCGCCTCGCGGGCAGAGTCCGCGACTGAACCACCATTCACCCTGCTCTGTCCCCAGCGGCGCGGGCGCAATGCCGTGGCATGGGAATCCAACAGTGGAACGGGCGTCAATACAGTGGCACGGGCGTCTCGCCCGTGCGCCGCGTGGTGGCACGGCTCTCCAGAGCCGTGCGCGAACAGCGCGTGGTGCACTGCGGTCACGAAACAATAGTTACGCCCAGCACCGGTCGCCCCTCACCCCGGCCCTCTCCCGGCGGGAGAGGGGGCTGCAACAGCGCACGAGTATTGCCCAGTGGCACGGGCGTCTCGCCCGTGCGCAACTCGCCGTGGCATGAGCATCCCGCCCCTTTCCCTCAAGAAACTTGATTTTTGCTGCGATCTGGTCAGCCCCGCCACCTGTTGTAATAATACCATAATCAGAACAAAAAATGCTGCATTGATTCTTCGCTCTCTGTGCGCCTCTGTCTTCCTCCGCGTTCGATCGCTCGCGCACGGGCGAGACGCCCGTGCCACTGGACCCGGGGTGGCACGGCTCTGGGGTGGCACGGCTCTCTGAGCCGTGAGCGAGGTGTGTTCGCACGGGCGAGACGCCCGTGCCACTGCTTTGATTCCCGTGCCACTGTTCGGCGCCCGCGTCACTGTTCTGGCGCTCGGGTCGCGTCGCGCTCTATAGTCCTGCCCGCGTCGGTCCGGCCCCGGCGCCGGATGGGAGTCCCTCGATCCATGCACGTCACCAAGGAACAGGTCCAGCAGGCGCTCACGAAGATCGACGACCCGGAACTGCGCCGTGACCTCGTGTCGATCGGCGCCGTCAGGAGTTGCGCGGTCTGCGACGGGCACGTGACGATCGGCCTCGCGGCCCCGGGCGCGCAGACCGGCCCGGCCCGCGAAGCGCTCGCACACCGCATCGGACAAGCGATTCGCGCCTCGGGCGAAGTCGCAGCGTTGCGCATCGAGTTCCTCGACGACGCCGGCGCCGTCGTTGCGGTTGCGGACAACGCCGAGCGAACGCGAGAAACACCAATCGCCGAGTCGCAAGGCCCGCGCAAGGTTCCCGCCGACACGCCGCAATCTCGCGCGACCGGCCTCCCCGGCGTCGCGCACATCATCGCTGTCGGCGCGGGCAAAGGCGGCGTCGGCAAGTCCACCATCGCCGTCAACCTCGCCGTCGGACTCGCGCGAAAGGGGCACGCCGTCGGCCTGCTCGACGGCGATATCTACGGCCCGAGCCTGCCCACCATGATGGGACTCGCAAGCCTCGAACAAAATATTCTCGGCAATCGCATACAGCCGTTCTTCGTGCACGGCGTGAAGTGCGTCACCATCGGCAAACTCGTCGATCCCGGCAAGCCGCTCATCTGGCGCGGGCCGATGGCGCACGGCGCGTTCAAGCAACTCGCCGAGCAGACCGAGTGGGGCGAACTCGACTACCTCGTCATCGACCTCCCGCCCGGCACCGGCGATGTCGCGCTGACGATGGCGCAGATGCTCCGGCTCGACGGCGCGGTGATCGTCTGCACGCCGCAACGCGTCGCGCAAGATGACGCCGTCCGAGCCGCGGGTATGTTCGAGCAACTCGGCGTCCCCGTGCTCGGCGTGGTCGAGAATATGTCATATTTCGTCGGCGACGACGGGAAGGAATACGACCTGTTCGGGCGTGGCGGCGCGGAGATGATGGCCCAGCGCCTCGGCGCGCCGTACCTCGGCGGCGTCGCGATCAATACGGCTCTGCGCATCAACTCCGACGCGGGCGACCCGTCCGCGAACTTCAACGCCGGCGGCCCGCTCGCCGCGGACCTCGAACGAGTGACCGATCGGCTCGAACAGGTAGTCGCCCTCGCCGCGGCCCAGCACGACGCGGCGGCGCCGACACTGACGGTGCGGTGAGCGGCGGGGTGGCACGGCTCTCCGGGGTGGCACGGCTCTCCGAGCCGTGCGCGAACAGCGCACACACGGCGAAGAACATAAAGTGATAATTGACCCCGGCGCCGGATTTCCCTCTCCCGATCCCTCTCCCAGGGGGAGAGTGGGTAAGCAACAGTGGCTCGGGCGCAACCGGTGGCACGGGCATCCCGACCTTGCCACCACGGCTCAGAGAGCCGTGCCACCCCGACCCCCGTGCGTCGTCGGCGAGGTTTCATCAGGATGACCAACGACCGGGCCGGGGACGGCCCGGCTCGGCCCGCGTGCGAGGCGCCGATGACGGGCGGCACGCCCGTCCCACTACCTCGTCAATCACTTCTCACACCCGCGTCACGTCCGCGGTGTAGTTCGGCGATTCCTTTGTTATGCGGATGTCGTGCGGGTGGTTCTCGACGACCGCAGCCGCTGTCACCTGGCAGAAGCGTGCGTTGCGACGCAGGTCTTCGATAGTCCGGCATCCGGTGTAGCCCATCGCGCTTTTTACGCCGCCGACGAGTTGATACACGAACTCCGCGAGCGGGCCGCGGTATGGGACGAGGCCTTCGACGCCTTCGGGGACGAACTTGACGGCTTTGCCGTCGCGGGCGGCGTCGAGCGTCGCGCTCTGGCGATAGCGGTCGGCGGAGCCGGCGAACATCGCGCCTTCGCTCCCCATGCCGCGGTAGGACTTGTAGCGCCTGCCCTGCGAGATGACGAGTTCGCCCGGCGATTCATCGAGGCCCGCGAACAGCGACCCCATCATCACGCTCGATGCGCCGGCTACGAGCGCCTTGGCGATGTCGCCCGAGAGCCTGATCCCGCCGTCGGCGATGACGGGCACGCCCGCGGCGTCGGCGACGGAGACGGCGTTCATTATCGCGGTGATCTGCGGCACGCCGACACCCGTGACCACGCGCGTCGTGCAGATCGAACCCGGCCCGATGCCGACTTTGATCGCGTCGGTGCCGGCGTCGATGAGAGCGCGGGCGCCGTCGGCGGTCGCCACGTTCCCGGCGAGCACGTCGATGTCGTGCGCGCGTTTGATCTCGCGCACTGTGTTTATCACATTCGCGCTGTGCCCGTGGGCGGAATCGACGACGAGGAAGTCGGCGTCGGCGTCGATGAGGGCCTGGGCGCGGTCATACTGATGGACCCCGACGGCGCCGCCGCAACGAAGCCGGCCGCGCGCGTCAACACAGGCGTTCGGGAACTGGGCAGTGCGGTCGATGTCGCGGCGTGTGATGAGGCCGGCGAGGTGGCCGCGCTCGTCGATCAGGAGGAGTTTTTCAACTTTATTTCGGCTGAGGATGCGCGTCGCCTCGTCGAGGGTCGCCCCTGCGGGCGCGGTGACGAGATTCTCGCGCGTCATCACGTCGCGCACGGTCGTGGCGTCGTCCTCGGCGAACGCGAGGTCGCGGCGTGTGAGGATGCCGAGGAGTTTGCCTCCCGCGCGTGGCCCGGCGCCGCCGCCCTCGACGACGGGGAACCCCGACACGCCGTAGCGGTGCATCGCCGCGCGGGCGTCGCCGACGGACTGGTCCGGGCCGAGCGTCACGGGGTCGAGTATGACGCCGCTCGCGGAGCGTTTGACCTTCTGGATCTCGCGTGCCTGTGATTCGGGCGAGAGGTTTTTGTGGATGACCCCGACGCCGCCTTCCTGTGCGAGGGCGATGGCGAGGGCGGCTTCGGTGACGGTGTCCATCGGCGCCGCGAGGAGAGGGATGCCGAGCGTGATGCGGGCCGTCAGCCGTGCCGAGGTGTCGGCGTCGCCGGGCAGGAGGTCGCTCGCCGCGGGGAGGATGAGCACGTCGTCGAAGGTGACGGCGGACTGGACGATCTTCCCGGCGGGTGTCGCTGTGGTGTTGTGCGCCATGAACGAAGATACCCGATCGGGCGCGGGCGCGTCAACGGGCACGGCGGCGCGCGGTAAATGCCGCCTGGCATGTTTCTGATGCGCCCTCCGCACGATCCCCTCCCCGCCTGTCCGCCGTCCGAGCGCCGACGATCCATCTCATGTGAAACATTGCACTAGAGTGCAAGGCGGTTCAAGGAGGCAGATCCATGCCAAGCCGACTGACTATCGGGGAACTTGCTGACGCTGCGGGCGTGCCGACGACCACGGTGCGCTTCTACGAGAGGCGCGGGCTGATCACTCCGGACGGGAGAACTGAGTCCAACTATCGGCTGTACGGTGAGGCGTCGCTCGAGCGTCTGCGGTTCATCGTCGCAGCGAAGGACGCCGGGTTCGCGCTCGGCGACGTCCGGGCGTTGCTCGACTTCGACGACGGGGTGTCGGCGCCTTGCCGCGAGGTGCAGCACTTGATCGAGGAGCGGCTCGCCCGCACGCGGGCACAGATGGAACGGCTCCAAACGATTGACCAACGCCTGTCATCGTGGCTCCGAGCGTGCAGGCGTGCCGAGAGACATGGCCGATGCGAGGTTGTGGAGCGCCTGCACACGGGCGAAAAGCCCGATCGGAACAAATCTGGGAAAGGCGCTTGACCTTGCACCGAGGTGCAATCGTCGATCATGTGCTTGTGCGGCGGCGGTCGTGCCTCCGTCGCGACCAGATTACCTGAAAGGATCATGCTATGTTGACACGACGATTTCCCCTCAGAGCCGGAGCCGCCGCGATGCTGGCTACGGCGCTCGGCGCAGCGGGTCTAGCGACCACATCGAAGACAACGGCGTTCGGCGGAGCATGCCCCGGCAAGATCATCTGTCCGCTCACCGGTGAGTTGATCTGCCGCGACCAGTGCCCGCGTACCGACGCTGACCGTCCCGACTGCCCCGGCCTGATCAGATGCCCGCTGACGGACGAGGATGTCTGCGCCGACCGCTGCCCGGCGCAAGCCGAGAAGCAGGCGACCGCTCCCACTTGCTGCGCGGGAGAGGCGGCGCAGTGAGCGAGTTCGCGCCTGATAATGCCAAGCGGGAGTCAGGCGGCGCCGAGGGCGGCGCCGAGGGCGGCGCGCTTGCCGCGGCGGGGTCCGTCTGCGCTGCTGTGGCGTCGTCGGCGTGCTGCTGGCTGCCGCTGACGATGCTCGCCTTCGGCGCCTCGGCCGCAGGGGCGAGCGCGTTCTTCGAGCGCTGGCGCCCGTACTTCGCTGTGGGAGCCGTAATCCTGCTCAGCATCGGTTTCTATCTCGCCTACTTCAGAGCCGGCGCGTGCGGCAAAGGTTCCTGCTGCGACGCCGGCGCTCGTCGGCGGATGCGCATGACGCGAGGCGCCCTCTGGGCTTCCGCCGTCGTCGTGGTCGCGTTCGTCTCGTTCCCGAAATATGTGGGCGCGCTGCTCAACGCCTTTGATGGTGAGACCTCAGAGCAGGTCTGGACTGAGAACGCGGGTACGAGCACGTTCGTCTTCGAGGTCGTCGGCATGACCTGCGAGGCATGCGCAGTGACGCTCCGATCCGATCTTGCGACTCTCGAAAGCGTCATCGGCGCGGAGGTCAACTATCCGACCGGGACTGCGACTGTCCGCGCGACCGACCCCGCGGTGGTCGACCAGGTGCGCAACGCGGCCGAACGCCACGGGTACACCGCTTCGCCCGTCTCGAATGCGCCGTCATCATCCAATACGCCGGACAATACCCCGGACGGAGACACGCCGTGACAACACTTGAGAAGATTGACCCGGCCCTCGCCGCGATGAAGGAGTTCGACAAACTATGCCCCGACTCCAGCAAGGCGATTCATTCCATGCGCCAGAGCGCGATATTCAGAGACGGCGCCCTGCCAGCCCGGCACAAGGCGCTGGCGGCGACGCTGTGGTCGATTTCCGCGCGATGCGAGCCTTGCATCAAGTTCTACGCAGCGGAGTCGAAACGTCTCGGCGCCTCGAAGGAAGAACTCGCCGAGTTCCTCGCGATCGCAGCGACGATGGGAGGCTGTGTCGGCGAGACGTGGGCCGTCAAGGCTCTGCACGCATTCAACGGCGACGACGCGACCGTTGCGGGTGAATCTGCATGCTGCCTGCCCGCGACGACCTGATCTATCGACCCTGTTGACGGATCATCGGATGCGGATGCGCGGGTCCAGCATGCGGATCTCCGCTCGTTCGAACAGGCGCTCGGCATAGTCCGCCATCCGTCGGCGTTCCTCCTGAAGACGCAAAGCCCGCGCGAGCGAGTTGCGCGATTCGTCTGGCGAAACGCCCGTCGGGGGGATGATCTCCTCCAGGCGGGCGATCGCGTAGCCCGCGTCGAGGGCGATCGGGCCTCGGACCTCGCCGACGGTCATGCGCGCGAGCGTCGCGCGGAGGGCGTCCGGGTATGACGGATCGGCGGGGCTGATCGGCTCGACAAGCCCGCCTCGGACGGCGCTGGGGTCGGTCGAGAATCGTGCCGCGGCCTCGGCGAAATCCATCCCTTCGCGGATCGCGTCGAGCGCCGCCTGAGCGTCGGCGAGCGTCGCGGTTGTTATGAGGCGCGGGCGACGGCGTTCGCCGTGGGATATGCGGTGCGCGAGGGCGATCATCTCTTCGGTCACGGCGTCTTCGTCGCGGACGATCGCGCGGAGCAGAGCGGATCGGCGCAGCATGCGGTCGAAGCGTTCCGGCCCCAGCCCTCGCGCCCGGCGGATGTCGAAGAGCAGTTGGTCGCGCGCGGTTCCCGCGGGCGCGAGGCCGGCGTCGGTGACAGCGTCGAGGAAGAGGTCGCGCTCGCGGGCGATGTCTTCCGCGGAGACATCGACGCCGAGCCGACGTGCCTCGGCTTCGAGCATGAAATCAAGGGCGATCTCTTCGGCGACGATCGAACCCGCGGCTTCGAGCAGCAGCGGCCTCATCATGCCCAGCGTGATCGGGCGTCCGTTCACCAGCGCGAGCACACTGGTTTCGGGATTATCGACAGAAGTCGCCGACGCCGGCCGCGGGTATGACGAGGCGTCGTCGAGCAGGCTCCGCTGTGGTGCGTTCGAACAGCCCGCCAATGACAACACCATGATTGCTGGCGGCGATAGACGCATCGGCGGGCCTCCGGTCGGATCTGGGACTCGATCGGCGAATAGACCCCGGCGGGCGTGCTGTGTCAACGCGGCAGGCGGGAGAACCGTTCGGGCGGGTTTGCGTATCGTGTTGCTGTGCTCGATGCAGGCCAACACGGGATCGAAGCCGGGATCGAAGCCGGGCTGGAGGCATCGGCGACCGCGGAGAGGCCGGTGCTGTGCCCGTATTGCGGCGGAGCGGCTGTCGGGGGACGTTGCGCCGCCTGCGGGGGCGTGCTCGAACCTCTTTCGATACAGGCGACCCAGAACGAGATGGGCCCCTGGTTCATCCGCGACGAGGCCCGCCCGTTCCGCCCGGGCTGCTCATACGCGACGATCCAACGGCTGGCGGAACGGGGAAAGATCACTGGGCTGACCGTTCTCCGCGGGCCTACGACCAGACAGTTCTGGTCCTTCGCGCGGAACGTTCGCGGCGTGGCGCACCTCATCGGCGAGTGTCACAACTGTCACGGGCCGGCGGGCGCGGAAGATTACATGTGCCGATCCTGCGGCGCCGTGTTCGAGCCGCCACGCGATCGGCAACACTTCGGCGTCGGGCCGGTGAGGCTGCTGCCCGGGCAGGCGCCGCCCGAGATCGTGGCGAGGTCCGTCCGCGGGGCAGCGGGGTCGGCGTCGTCGATGAAGCCCGCGGCGGAGCAGGCCGGGACAATCGCGACAGGCTCACGCGTGAAAGAAGCCGCCGCCGCCGCCCGACGCGACGACGCAGCGATCCGGCGGATTCATCGGGAATCGCAGCGGCTTCGACGGCTCGTCGCGGCGTCGATCGCGGCCAACATCGTTCTCCTCGCTGTGCTCGTAATCGCGGGCCTGTCCCCGCGCATGTCGATCGGCGGTCGGCCCCCGGCGGTGACGCCCGAGCGACCATCGCCGTCCGACCCGGCGTCGATCGCAAATTATTATGAAGATCAGACGCGCAGCCTTGCGATCGAGGAAGCGCAGCGGCTGACACGCGAGGGGACGCTCGAATCGCTCCGGGCCGCTGAGCGGACGCTCGAAGCCGCCGCTGCGGACGAAACTCTAAGCGCGGAAACGCGCGAGGCGGCGCGGGCGCTGCTCGAAGAAACCCGGGCGATCCTCGATCGCCGCTCACTCGAACGAGTCGTGCCTCCGCCGGACGACGGGGGCTGAAGTTGGTTCAGGCTTCGGCGGCGTCCCGCCGGGCTTTATCCGCGATCGCCTGGGCTTTCTCGCAGGCGAGCACCGCGTCGCGCACGGCGCCCGCGAGCGAACGCCGCTTGTCGTGCAGTTCGTCCAGCATCGACGACGATTCGAGCAGGAATGTTGAAACGTCGCGCCGGACACGCTCGGACTGATCTATCAGCGATGTGAGATCGCGCGCCACGCCCGCGCCTTTCTCGATCATCGCGGCGTCGATCGGCGTCGTCGCGGCTTCCGTCGGCGCGACCACCGGCGTCTGAGACTGACCGGCCTCCAGCGTCGCGACCGCGTTGCGGACTCTCTCGTGCAGGGCTGCCAGCGATCGGCCTTGCTCCGCGAGTTTCGTGACCACGGCGTCGGCGCGAGTCGCGGCTTCGGTCGCGGATTGCTCGGCCCGCGCCAACGCAGCGAGCCGGGCTTCGATCTCGATTGCCCGCTCGTCGAGTGCGCGGAACGCGCCGGCGGCCCGGCGTTCGATCTCACGCTCGGCGGTCTGTGCTGCGAGCGACAGACGACGCTCCGCCGCTGCGACGATCCGCTCGAGCGCCTCCGCAGGGCCGGCGTGCGCGGGTTCTTGTGAAGTTATTACTACGGGCCGGGTCGGGGCTTCGCTTCGGCCCGGCGTCGGCGAGCAGCATCCTACGGAACAGGCACACGGACAACCGGAGGATGACGTGACCGCTGCGAGCGCGCGAAGGACTTTTCCCGCCGCTTGGAGCCGTTCCACCTGCTCGTGCCGGGCGCGGTCGAGTTCCCGGCGGGTCGTGATCGCATCGGTCACGCCCGTGCGCAGCGATTGCGCCGCGTGCTCGGCGTCGTCGAGCAGCGTCCGCAACTGCTGCGCGTACTCACGGAACGCGACGGAGTCGATCAGCCGGGGCGAAATAAAGATATCGCCGATCGCGGGCCGGTTCTGCGGCGGGCTGTCCGCCAGAGCCTCGGCGGGTTTCGACTCCACGAGCGGCCGGGCGGGGGCTGCGAGCGTCGGGTGCGCGTGGTTCATAGGCGGTCCCGGGGCGGGGGGGATCGGTCAAGGCGGCTCGCCGTCCGGGCGATACGATCACCCGGTGAAGAAACCCCGAGCACATCCCGTGCCGAACGCAGATTCGGACCCGCTCCGTGACGCATCGCGCGGCGAACGGCTCCAGCGCGTCCTCGCGGACGCCGGCGTCGCCTCACGCCGCGCCTGCGAGGAAATGATCACCGCCGGCCTTGTCTCGGTCAACGGCAGAATCGTCGACACACTCCCCGCGTGGGTCGATCCGCACACCGACGAGATCACCGTCGAAGGTCGGCGCCTGCCCAAACCAGAGCGAACCGTCTGGGTCATGCTCAACAAGCCCCGGCGTTGCGTATCGACCTGCGACGACCCCGACGGACGCAGAACCGTCGTAGATCTCGTCTCTCACCCGCTCGCGCGAAGGCTCTTCCCCGTCGGCCGGCTCGACTACGAAACCTCCGGCCTGCTCCTGCTCACCAACGACGGCGATCTCGCCAATCGGCTCACACACCCACGTTTCGGCGTCGAGAAAACTTATCTCGTCAAGGTCAAGGGCACGGTCGAAGCGGACGCCCTCGATCGGCTTCTCCGTGGAGTCCACCTCGCGCACAGGAGCGACGGCGCGACCGTCGGCGGGGCCGCCGCGACCGCCTCCGCCGTCCGCGTCATACGCCGCGAACACCACAAGACAACACTCGAAATCACCCTCCGCGAAGGGCGCAACCGGCAGGTCCGGCGGATGCTCGCCGACCTCGGCCATCCCGTCGTACGCCTCGAACGAGTCCGCGTAGGCCCGCTGAAACTCAACCGCCTCCGCCGCGGCGAGTGGCGCGAACTCACACGCGACGAACTCGCGGCGCTGCGCCGGGCTTCAAAGCCCGCGCGTTCTACCCCAAAAGAACAGGGGAATCGCAAACAGCGATGAACCCGCCGCGGTCCATCCCGACGGCCCTGCGCGCGTGGGTGAACAGCCCCGAGGCGGAGTTGACGCGCTGGCGCCGGGCGTTGATCAACGCGGCGGCGCTGGGCTGGCACTGCGCGGTGATGCTGCGCCGCGACCGCGCGCCTCAGATGGCCGCGGCGCTCGCGTACCGGACGATCTTCGGGTTGATCCCGACGCTGGTGCTGTCGTTGATCGTGCTGCGGTTCTTCTATCCCGACTCGATCGCCGAGCCGTTGCGCAGGCTGCTCGACGCCTCGGGCCTGTCGGACCTGACTATAGAAAGCGCCGACGACTCCGCCGCTCCGTCGGTGCAGCCGGTCGGCGAGTGGATCGAATCGCTCGTCGCGCGCATCGGGGAACTTAACTTCGCGGCGATCGGCGTCGTCGGCGTCGGGGTGCTGATCTACGCGGCGCTGTCGCTGATGACGCAGGTCGAGCAGTCGTTCAACACGATCTACAAAGCGCCGACCGGGCGGCGTCTGGCGGCGCGGCTGACGCAGTACTGGACGATCCTCACCCTCGGGCCGCTCGGTGTTTTCGGGAGTTTCTGGCTCGGTGATCGGGGCCGGGCGGCGCTCGAGACTCTCGGCGCGGGGCGGGCGATCAACGCGCTCGGAATCGCGCCGGCGCTGGCGGCGTCGTGGCTCGCGCTCCTGCTCGCTTATGTCGTCATACCGCACGCGCGCGTTCGGCTGAGGCCGGCGCTCGCGGGCGCGTTCGTAGCGGCGCTCCTCTGGGAGACCGGAAAGTGGGGATTCGGGCTTTATGTCGGGCTTACGACCGGCTATTCGAGGTTCTACGGCTCGCTCGGGCTGCTCCCGATCTTTCTTTTATGGATCTATATAACCTGGCTGATAATCCTCTTCGGGCTGGAACTTGCATACGCGACGCAGCACCACGATCGCGGGATGGCGCTGCTGACCACGCGCGGCGAGCGCGACGATAAGCACGGCGACGCGGCGCTCGCTGTGGCGACGCTCGCTGTGATCGGGGGCGCGTTCAAGCGCGGGGAGCCGGTGACAGCGGCTGAGACGGCGCGGGCTGTCGGCGTCGCGCCCGACGCCGCTGCGGGTATGCTCGCGGCGCTCGAGCGGGCGGGTGTGCTGCATCAGCGTGAGCGGTCCGACGGTGCGCCGGCGGCGTGGTCGCTTTCCATGCCCCCGGATGAGATCCGGCTCGAAACACTGCTGGATAAATTTTCTGCGCACGAGACGGGCGGCTCGCCGCTCGCCGCGGCGGGTGCGAGAATCGTCCGTGATTCAATCCGCGCCGGGCTGAAAGATAAGACACTGGCGGACGTGCTGCGCGAGACGGAAGGGGTGGGGTGAGGATGGTTGGGGTTGTTGTGGACTCAGGCCGTGGGTCGGGACGTGCGTTGTTGGTGTGTAGGATGCCGGGATGATGAGTGAAGGGTTGTCGATTCTTGCGGCGAGCATCGGTTCGACGCGGGTCGCTGCGGGCGTGATCGAAGCGGGCGGGGTGCGCGATCTCGGGCACACGTCGGCGTCGGACGTTTCGGCGAGCGCGGCGCGGCTGGCGGATCTGGCGGGCACGATCGAACCCGGCGCCGGGGTAGTCGCGATCGCGTCGGTCAACCCGCGGGCGTCGGGGTCGATCCGGGCGGCGCTGGGCGCGGCGATCGGGGGCGGGGTCGGGATCTACACGCTCGGCGTGGACATCGTGATACCTCAGCCTCACTCGCTCGGGGATTCGCACACGACCGGGCAGGACCGGATGCTCAACGCGCTCGCAGCGTTCGACATGATGCGCGAGGCGTGCGCGATCATCGACGCGGGCACCGCGGTCACGGTCGATTTCGTGGATGGCGCGGGCGTGTTCCACGGCGGAGCGATCGCGCCCGGGGCCCGGATGCAACTTAGTTCGCTGCACACCGGGACGGCTACGCTGCCCGAGGTTGATTTCGCTGCGCCGGACGGCGCCGAGGTCTACGGCAAGAACACCCGACAGGCGATGCTCCACGGCGTGTACTTCGGCGTGCGCGGGATGGTCCGGCTGCTGGTCGAGCGTTATGCCGAGAGTTTCGGCGCCTACCCGCGGGTGATCGCGACCGGCGGTGATGCGCCGCTGCTCTTCGACGGGGACGAGTTCATCGAGCGGATCGTTCCCGATCTTACATTGCGCGGCATAGGGGTCGCGGTCCGCGCGGCGCTGGAAGAAGACGAGTGAGCGCCCGCCGACCGTCGGCGTGGTTCCGTGTCGCGACGCCCGCGGCGCCCGGCGCGATCGCGGTCATCGAGATCGGCGGGGATGCGGCCGGTGCGCTCGCGGCGATCGGCGTGCATGGGATCGACGCGGGCGGTGTCGGGCTGCGCGACATCGCCGGGGTTGATGAGTGTGTCGTGGCGCGGTGGGGAGAACGATTCGCGGTCGTCACGCCGCACGCGGGCGTGGGTGTGGTGCGGGAGATTTCGAGGGCGCTCGCGTCGGCGGGTATTGAGCGGGACGATCTGCCGGATGCGCTCGCGGCGCATCCGGAAGCGGCGGACCCGGCCGAGGCTTTGATGCTCGCGACGCTGCCGAACGCGGAAAGCCCCGCTGCGGTGGGACTGCTCCTCGCGCAGCAGGAACGTTGGCGCGCGTGGGACGATCGACGGCATCCGATCGAGAGCGTGCGCCGCGTGTCGCGTGTGCTCGATCGGTTGATCCGGCCGGCGCTGGTGGTCGCGGCGGGCCGACCGAATGTCGGCAAGAGCACGCTCACGAACGCGCTGGCGCGGTCGGCGGTGTCGATAGTCGCGGACGAGCCGGGGACGACGCGAGATCATGTGGGCGTGTCGCTGGAACTGCCGACGCGGTTCGGGGGCGTGGTCGTGCGGTGGGTCGATGCGCCGGGCGTGCGCGAGTCGGCGGATTTCGGCGACGAGATCGAAGCCGAGGCTGTGCGGCTGGCGCGGGCGGTGATCTCGTCGGCGGGCCTGGTTGTTATATGCGGCGACTCGGCTAGCGGGTTCGCGCCGGCGGATGAACTCGGCGTCCCGGTTGGGGCGCCGATCTTACATGTCGCTACGCGCTGCGACCTGGGCGTCGCGGAGGGCGCCGAGATCGAAACCGCGGCGAAACTCAGCGACGGGGTGGCGGAGTTGGCGGACGCGGTCCGGCGGGCGGTGGTCCCGGATGAGGCGCTCGAGTGGGACGGGCCTTGGCTCTTTGATGAGCGGCTGCTGGGAGCGTGAGAGCGGCCCGGCGGCTGTGTGAACCGACGGCGTCTGGCCCGAGCCGGCGCAGCGGGCGATGGATGTTGTCGGGGGATTTGAAGCAATATGAAATATGCTGAGCGCACGGGCGGGACGCCCGTGCCACTGGGGATGCTTTCGGGCGGGCTACGACTTATTATTTTGTTCGAGCTGGCCCTGCTGGGCGGCGAGGAAGGGCTTGCGGACCTCATCGAGGAGACGCTGGGCGCGGAACGGCTTGAATAGCACGCACTGAAGCCCTTCCTGGCTGGCGCGGACGATCGAGTGGTGCGGGTCGTAGCCGAAGCCGGTCATAAGAATCACATATACATCGGGGTCGTGCCTGAGTGCCGCGGCGAAGATCTCGTAGCCCTTGCAGTCCGGGAGTTTGATGTCCGAGATCACCATGTCGAACCGACGTGCGCCGGGTGCTGCGGCTTCGTCGAGGGCGGCGAGGGCTTCGGCGCCACGCTCGTGCATGACGATCGACGCGCCGCGGCGCGCGAGGATGTCCGCGACCGTCTCGCGGATGCCCGGCTCGTCGTCGACGACGAGAATCCGGCGATCCTTGAGCAGCGGGTCGATGGTGGGTTCTTTCAACGCCTGCTCGACGCCGAGGATCGAGCGCGGCCCGCGGCGGACGCCGGTCACGCGGCGCCGGATCGACTCGATGTCGCGGACGATGCGCTCGGCGTGCTCGGCGGCCTCGGGGTCGCGCAGCGCGAGATCCTTCAGCCATTGCGCCTCGCGCGACAGATCGTCGAGCGGCTCGCTGATCTCGACCTCCATCGTGCTGCTGACGGTCTCGCCGGTCGTGTAGCGCTCGACCACGAGCAGGTCGAGGATGTGGAACGCGAGCGCGACATAGCGCGCGAACATCTCGGCGAACTGTCGGTCGGCTTCCGAAAAAGCGTCCTCGCGCTCGCTCTCGATGTTGAACACGCCGATGACCTGATCGTGCATCAGCAGGGGGACGGTCAGTGAGGAGGCGGCGCTGGTCAGCCCCTGGATGTAACGTTCGTCGGTCGTGGTTCGGCGGCAGAGATACGGGCGCCCGGTCGCGGCGACGTAGCCGACGATCCCGTTGCCCTCGCGGCGGGCGTAGAGATCGACCTCCTGCACTTCCGGGGGCAGGCCCTCGCTCATGACGAGTTCGAGCCGATTGTTCTCGCGGTTGAGAAGGTGGATGGTGAAGTGGTCGAACTCGAGGCGTTCGTGGGCGGCTTTGACTATTTTTTCTTCAAGGAGCGAGATGCGGTCGGCGGCGTTGAGGCGCTTTACGACATCGGCGTCGAGGCGGACGAGTTCGGCGCCGGCACGGTCGATCGCGTCGAGTTTCATCTCCGTCCGCGTCGATTCGGTCACATCCCAGAGAACCGCGACCACGACCTCGACGCGGCCGGCGGTCCAGCGGACCGGCGAGATGAGAGTTTCGAAGAATCGTTCGCGTCCGTCGGCGGCTTCGTCGCGGAGCGTGAACTTCAGGCCGTGATCGTGCTCGCCGGGGTCGGCGTTCGCGCGGGAATCGGCGCGGGCGTGGTGATTCTTTGTAGCGGCGTTGAAGCGTTCGATGGCGGCGGCGCACTCGGCGGCGACGCGTTCGTGCGTGTGCTTGCCGAGGGACTGGAAGCGGCCGCTCGACCAGGTGACGCCCTTGCCGACCTCGAAGACGCACACGCCGTCGCCGATCGCTTCTACGATGTGGCGGGCTCCGGTCCCGAGCAGGCGGTCTCGGCCCTCGGCGTCGAGGCCCTCGGTGAGGACGGCCTGCCCGGGGAACTGCTCGATGACCTCGGCGGCGCGCTCGACGGGGACAACCTCCACGTCGAATAGCGGTTCGAGCGACGCGGCGACGGCGTCGGACGGTGTAGGCCCGCCCTCGACCAGGTACAACTTTCGTTTCGCGTCCGTCATTCCCTCGTCGCCCGGCCCGCGGGCCGCCTCGATCCCCCTCCCGGACACTCTAATCATGCCGACACCGGCACTCCACTTGAACCCCCCGACGGGGATTATCCGAAGAACACTTCGGCAGATCGGGCCTCGGCGTTGCACCGGGGTTCGCATTTCACGGAACAGGTCGTGATCGAAGCGAACGGGCTTCATAAACGATTCGGCGCGGTCCACGCCGTGCGGGGGGCTTCTTTCACTATCGAGAAGGGGCAGGCTGTCGGGCTGCTCGGGCCGAACGGTGCCGGCAAGACCACGACGATCCGGATGCTGGTCGGGTCGCTGCCGCCGGATTCGGGGACGGTCCGCATCGACGGGCTGGACACGCTGGGGCGGTCGCTCGATGCGCGCCGACGGATTGGTTATCTGCCGGAGTCCACGCCGTTGTACCCGGAGATGACCGTAGCGGGTCTGTTGAGGCATCGGGCGATGCTCTTCGGCGTGGCGCGACGGGATCGGCGGGCGGCGATCGACCGGGCGATCGACCGCTGTGCGCTACGCGGTATGCGCGCCCGCCGGGTGGGGACTCTCTCGAAGGGGTATCGCCAGAGAGTCGGCCTGGCTGCGGCGATACTGCACAACCCGCCGGCGATCCTGCTCGACGAGCCGACCAACGGCCTGGACCCGACTCAGATAACCGAGATGCGGCGGCTTATGCGCGATCTCGCCGCCGAGCACGCGCTCGTGATCTCGTCGCACATCCTCGGCGAGATCGAGAAGACCTGCGACCGCGTGATCGTCCTTGCCTCGGGCGTAGTTAGGGCGGACGCGCCGGTCGGGGATCTCGCGCGCGCGACCGGCGCCGCGACCCGATGCGTCTTAGAGGCGGCGCTCAGCGATGCGGATCGGGCGGCGGGCTTCATAGCGGCGCTGCGCGACATCCCCGCGGTGACGGGAGTGCAGACAGAGGATCTCGGCGGGGGCTGGCGGCGCGTGAGCGTCTCGGCTGAGCCGGGCGCGCGCGGGCTTGCGGAAGTTGTGGGTTCGATCGCGCTGAATCGCGGCGTGTCCCTGCGCCGACTGGCGGACGAGACGCCGACACTCGAGCGAGTGTTCCTCGGGCTGGTCGCGCGAGCGGAGCCGGCGCCGTGACCGGGCTTCGGGCGGTGTTCTCGCGTGAGATCGCGTCGTTTTTCAGGACGCCGATCGGCTGGGTGGTGATCGCGCTGCACACGGCGCTGTCGGGGGTGGTGTTCGCGTTCCTGGTGCTCGAGCCGGGCGACCCGGCGTCTCTGCGACCGTTCTTCGGACTGGCGGGCTGGCTGCTGCTCTTCGTGGCGCCGGCGGTGTCGATGAGGCTGGTGTCGGACGAACTGCGCTCAGGGACGATCGAGCCGTTGCTGACCGCGCCGATCTCGGACTGGCTCGTCATCGCCGGGAAGTACGCCGCGGCCGTGACGTTTCTTATATTGATGCTGGCGCCGACATTGGTTTATGTCGCGGTTCTCGAGGTTTTCAGCGAGCCGGACTACGGCCCGATCGCCGCGGGATACCTCGGGCTGCTGCTGTCGGGGGCGCTGTACCTTGCCGCGGGAATTTTGTTTTCGGCGCTTACTTCGAGCCAGACGCTCGCGTTTCTCGGGACGCTCTTCACGATGCTGCTGGCGCGGATGGTGACGACGGATGCGCTCGCGAGCCGCGCGCCCGGCGCGGTCGCGGGCTGGCTGTACGCGGTCTCGATTGATCGGCGGCTGGCGGACTTTTCCCGCGGCGTGATCGACACCGCGGACGCCGCGTTCTTCGTGCTCGCCGCGATCTGGTTCGTCACGCTCGCCGGCGTCGCGCTCCAGTCGAGGAGGTGGCGGTGACTCGCGACGACCAATCCGGACGCGGCGCGACGAGGCGCAGGCTCCGTTTCGGCGTGATGTCCGCGACGCTCGTCGCGGTTGTCACAGCGGCTTGCGTCGTCGCGGGCGTTGTCGCGCACCGCGTAGCCGGGCGGTACGACGTGACCGCGACACGCGAGCACTCGCTCGCGCAGCGGACGCGCGACGCGCTAAAATCCATGGAAAAACCAGTGGAAATCGTCGTCGTCGCCGAGGAGCGAGCGCTCGACCCGCGCGCCCGCCGGCGCATGGCGGACGTGCTCGACGCGTTCGGCAGCGCTTCTCCGAGCGTCACGGTGACGAAGATCGACCCGACGACAGATTACGGGCGTTCGCGGTTCGAGGCGCTGCGCGGCCGGGTCGCGGCGATGTACGAGGCGGACACACGGGCGCGTGTTGAGGAGGCGATCGCGGCGCGTGAGGCGGCGGGCCGGGCTGCGGGCGCGCTCACGGCGGTTTCTGATGATCTTGTTGGGATCGACGCGGGCGATGCGCCGGGTGTGGATCTGAGCCGGGCCGCGGCGGTAGCGCGGCTCGCGGCGCAGAGACTCGGCGACGCCGTGGGCGCGGTCGCTTCGATCACGCGAGAATCTGAGATTGCAGAGATCGAAGCGGCGCGCGGGGCGCTCACTACCGCGCTCGTCGCGGCGCGGGACGACGCGGCTGCTCTGGTCCGGGCGCTCGGCGCGGCGAATGTTTCGGACGCTGCGCGCGACGCGGTGCGCCGGGCTGTACGGTCGGCGGAATCGGCGCGCGACGCCGCCGCAGCCGCGGCGGACTCGCTCGAACGCCGGCCGCCGTCGCAGGCTTTCATGGCGCTGCGCATACTCGAATCGACCGACGCGGTGCTCGTGCTTTCCGAGGGCGTGTCGACCGCGATCGCGTTCGAGTCGCTGTTCCCCGCTGCGGCGCGGATAGACGACGCGGGCGGGTCCGCGGCGGAACTGCGTTTCGTCGGGGAAGAACTGATCGCCACCGCGATCGCGTCGCTGGCCATGCCGCGCACGCCGATGGTCGTCATCACGCACACGCTCCCCGGTCGGCTTCTTACATCGGCGGGCGAGCCGGCCTCGCAGCAGGCGCGCGAGGTAGTCGGCGCGCTGGTGTCGCGGCTCGCGCTCCGCGGTGTGACGCTCGCAGAGTGGCCGGTCGCGCTCGAGCCATCCCGGCCGGCGTCGGCGGTCCGCGCCCGCGCCGACGGGCGCCCGGTGGTGTGGTTCTGCTTCGGGACGGAAGGGGCGAGCGCCGAAGCCGCCAACCGTTTCGACGCGTACGCCCGCGCGGTCTCGGCGTTGATCGCCGACGGTGGGTCGCTGGTGGTGTCGGTCGCGCCGTCGGCCCGGCCGGCGTCGGGCGCGGACGACCCGCTCGCGGCGGCGCTCCGCGCCACGGGGATACTCGCCGACACCGGCCGGGCGATAGTCCGGCGGTCGAGGCTCGGGTCGGGCGATGTGTTCGATCTTTCTTATGTGTTCCGCGGCGCGGACAGATCGTCGGCGATCGGCTCGGCGATCGACGGGCTGCCGCTGGCGCTGACGTGGATGACGCCGATCGCGCCGGCGGAGGGTGCGTCGGGGGCTGCTTTCTTAGAAGTTCCCGCGGACGGCGCGACCTGGGCCGAGGCGGAGTGGCGCGCCTTCGCCGCGGCGCCGGACGATCGCCCGTGGGGGACCGCGACGCCGCCGACACCAAACGCGCGGTTCGACAGTGTAGAAGGGCCGTGGTCGGTCGCGGCTGCGGTCGAGATAGCCGGGAGCATGTCGGGACAGCGACGGCGCGTGGTTGCGATCGCGTCGCCGGGCTGGTTCTTCGATCGGCTCGCGGATCGGCGCGTGCAGGTTGACGGCCGACAGGTCGCCGCTCATCCGGGGAACCTTGAACTCGCCGAGGCGGCGATCTTCTGGGCCGCGGGGCTGGACGAGTTGATCGCAACGAGCGCGATCGCGCGCGACACGCCGCGGATCGCCGCGATCGCCGACGACGCGCTCGCGATGATCCGCTGGGCGCTGATCCTCGGCTTGCCGACGGGAGTGCTGCTGCTGGGCGCGATGATGCGCATCACGGTCTTTCGCTGAGATATCGCCTCGGCGATCCCACCCGCCCGACCCGACATCCTACGGTCGAGACACACAGGGTTCCGTAGGATGACGACCGCGCGGGCGCGGCGCCCGGTCGCTGCGCGGGACACTGTCTTATATTACGCAGAGTCAGCGGCGCCCGGCGTCGTCGACGCGCAGGAAGACGAACCGCACGCCGGCCTGGGCGCGGACGGTCAGGCGCACGCCCTCGCGGAGAGCCTCGGCCGTCAGAGCGCGGTTGAGGTCGGCGAGCGATTCGATCGGTTCGGCGCCGACGTTTGTGATTACGTCTCCCGCGCGAAGCCCGGCCCGGGCGGCTGCGCCGATCGGTTCGACCGAGCGGACGAGCGCGCCCGCGGTCCCCGCGCGAAGGCCGAGCCGCGACGCGAGTTCGGGCGAGAGCGTCTCGAACGCGGCGCCGAGCGGTCGTCTGGGCTGCCGAGTTGGCGCCCGGTTTTTTCGCGTGGTCGGCATGGCGTGTGTAAGGTGGTCTTGATGGAGGGGAAGGCGAGAGTTGGCTTCGTGTCCGGATGCACGCCGGTGATCGGTCTGGCGGGCGGTGTCGGGTCGGGCAAGTCAGCAGCGGCGGCGTGTCTGAGCCGGCTCGGGTGCGTGGTGATCGATTCCGACGCCCGCGCCAAGGCCCTGCTCGACACGCCCGCGTTGAGGGATCGGCTGGTCCGCTGGTGGGGGGATCGCGTCGTCAGGCACGACGGATGCATCGACCGCGAGGTCATCTCGGACATTGTGTTCTCGGACGCGGACCAGCGTAGGCGACTGGAGGGGCTGATCCATCCGATGCTCGAGGAGGCCCGCGAGGCGACCATCCGCGAGGCGATCGAGGCCGGCGCCGCGGGGGTTGTTATCGACGCGCCGCTGCTTTACGAGGCGGGTCTGGACGCCCGGTGCGACGCGGTGATCTTCGTGGACGCGCCGCGGGAGGCGCGGCTGGCTCGGGTGTCCCGGAGCCGGGGGTGGGACGAGGCGGAGCTGGATCGGCGGGAATCGGCTCAGATGCCGCTTGAAATCAAGCGCGAAAGAGCGCATTATGTTCTGACCAACACCGGTCCGGCCGATGAACTGTGCGAGCAGGCCCGCCGGGTGCTGGGTATGATCCACGAAGGTATGGCTCGGCGATCGCCGGGCCGGCCGGCGGAGGGCTGAGACGGCGTAGGATCGCCGTCGCGGGCCGGGCGTCGGCGTTCGGTCCGGGCGAGCCGCGACGGAATCGCTCGAACGTTTCACTAAGCACGCCGCGACGCGGATCGCCCGGCAGCGGGCGCGTGCGTCGGCGGATCGGATTTCACGATCTGCCCGGGAGCGAGTCGCTCGCCGGGAGGTCGGCACATCGGCCGGGCATTCGGCCTCAACTCCCTTTTTCCACAAACGAGAACGACATGGCGAAGTCCCAATCGGCTGTCGCGGACACGGGTCCCGCGAAGGACGCCCCCAAGACAACACGTCGGCGCAAGTCGGCGTCCGCGAGCGAGTCGGCGCCCGCAGCGGGCAAGGCGGAATCGAAGCCCGAGCCGAAGTCTCAGCCTAAACCGGATTCAAAGCCCGAGCAGAAGCCCGAGCCGAAGTCCGAGCAGAAGCCCGAGCAGAAGCCGGAGTCCAGACCCGAATCACGCCCGTCCGGCAACGGCGGCGGCTCCACCGGCGGGGAGCAACGCGCCTCGTCGTCCGCGCCTCAACCGGCGCAGAGCCAGCCCCAGCAGTATCAGCAGTCGCCACCGAGCCAGATGGGCCAGATGAGCCAGATGGGTCAGCCCGGGCAGCCCGGGTCATCGCGCAAGCGTCGCAAGAACAAGCGAGGCAAGCAGCGGCTCGCGCAGCCGACCGGCGCTGTCCGCACGTATGCCGTGACCGACGGCTCGGTCCCGACGGACGACGACATCGCCCGCGAGGCCGAGGCCATCCGCGCCGCGCGTCGCGCGGGCGCCGGCGAGGACGCCGTGATTCCGCTGCTGCTCTCGGAACTGCGCGCGATGTCGCTGGAACAACTGCACACGCTCGCGGAGGAGTCCGGGCTAGAAGACTTCCATCAACTGCACAAGTCCGAACTCGTGTACCGGATATCAAAAGCCCGGGCCGGCGAGGGGCTGCTGCTCATCGGCGAGGGGACGCTGGAGATCCTGCCCGAGGGTTTCGGGTTCCTGCGCAGCCCCGAGGCGTCGTACCTCTCCGGGCCGGACGATGTTTATGTGTCGCAGTCGATCATCAGGCGATTGAAACTACGCAAGGGGATGGTCGCGCGCGGGCCGGTGCTGGCGCCTCGCGACGGGCAGAAGTTCTTCGCGCTCGTCGATGTTGACTCTGTCAACGGGCACGACCCGTCGAAGGTCGCGAACCTGGCGATGTTCGAGGATCTCACGCCGTTGCACCCCGAGGAGCGGCTGGTGCTCGAGACGGAGCCGGGCGAGATCGAGATGCGGATAGTTGATCTTGTCGCGCCGATCGGTAAGGGGCAGCGCGGCCTGATCGTGGCCCCGCCGCGCACGGGCAAGACGGTCCTGCTTCAGAAGATGACGCGGGCGATCTGCCGTAACTTCCCCGGCGTTCACGTGATCGTGCTGCTGATCGACGAACGGCCGGAGGAAGTGACGGACTTCCGCAGGCACACGCCCGAGCAGGTCGAGGTCGTGGCCAGCACGTTCGACGAGCGGTCGTCCAGGCATGTGCAGGTCGCGGACATGGTGATCGAGAAGGCAAAGCGTATGGTCGAGTTCGGGGACGACGTGGTGATCCTGCTGGACTCGATCACGCGGCTGGCGCGCGCTTATAACAACGAGATGCCGCACTCGGGCAAGATAATGACGGGCGGGATCGACTCGGGTGCGCTCCAGCGACCCAAGAAGTTCTTCGGCGCCGCGCGGGCGATCGAGCACGGCGGGTCGCTGACCATCCTCGCCACCGCCCTCGTAGACACCGGGTCCAAGGCCGACGAAGTCATCTTCGAGGAGTTCAAGGGCACCGGCAACAGCGAACTTCACCTCGACCGCAAACTAGTCGAGAAACGCATCTGGCCGGCGATCGACATATCCGCGTCGGGCACACGCCGCGAGGAACTGCTGCTCGACCCGAAGGAACTCGAACTCGTCTACCGCCTGCGCAAGGTGCTCAGCGACATGAACGTCGTCGAGGCGATGGAACTGCTCAAGGGCAGGCTGGGCAAGGCGAAGACCAACGCCGAGTTCCTCGTGACGATGAACCTCGGCTGAGGCGGGCGGGTTAGTCAGCGCACGCCGGCGAGTTCGCGGACAGTTCGGTCGAATGTTTTGACCATGCTCGCGTGAAGGCTGTAGATGACGGCCGAGTAGACGACGGCGGCGGCGATCGCGCCGAGCATGAGCGACACGCCCAGCACGCCGCGACCGCCGGATGAGGAAATGAGCGTTTCGGTCGCGCCGTCCTCGGGGCGCACGATGGTGAAGATCGCGGTCGCGGGGTTCAGGCAAGTCAGCGCCGGGCCGATGATCGCGATGTCCGCGCCGGCGCGCCAGACGCATACGCCGATGACACCCGAGAGGGCGGCGACGACGCCGAACGCGCGCGTGACGGACGCCAGCGTCCCCCGGCTCTTGAGCGACCATTGCAGCCCGACCACCACGCAGAACGCGACGAACGGGACGATCGCCAGCGGCGCGACGATCGCGCCCTCTGGCAGGACGATGGGCATAGTGATGGTCCCCGTTCCGACCGCGACGGGCGTGGTCACGGCGGAGCCGAAGCCGTCCATAAGAACATATAAGGACGCGATGAGCACGGTCCCGAGAGGGACGGAGATCATCGGCGCGAGGTAGCTGACCAGGCCGCGGAGTTTCCCGCCGAGGTACTGCCCGGCGGTCAGCGGTGTGATGAGGAGGAGGTCGAGCGTGCCGTCCTCGCGTTCGCGCGACACGGCGGTGGACGCCATGTTTATCGCGATGAGTGAGATCACGGCGACCTCGGCCCAGACCGTCGCGAGCAGGACGAATCTAAGATCTGCGGCGGCCCAGGCGCCGGTGTGGAAGAGGATGACGATCAGCAGGCCCCAGAGCCAGCCCAACCCGACGAAACCCCATCGCGCGGCGACCTTGTGCCCGGCGCCGGCGCGGGCGGCGGCCTCACGCCAGGCTACGGGGTTGTGCCAGACTGTCCGTGACGGGCGTACGCGGTCGCCGTCCTCGTTGGTCGCGCCCCCGCGGCGCCAGAGCGTGCCCCCGGATTCACCGACGCGGCGGACCATCGCGGTCCCGGCCGTCATGATCGCGAGGCTGACGCCGCCCGACGCGAGACACCACGAGAGCACGGGCGAGCCGAACCACAGCCGGGCCGGCCGGTTCATCGCGGCGAGGCTGGTCGGGTCCGGCGTGGGGTAACTCGAGGGAGCGAGCAATGCTTCGAGCGCGAGGAACGGGTTGAGGGGAGTAAGCCAGGTGACGCCGCCGCCGGCGCCCGGCCGGATCCATAGATCCGCGGCCCAGGTCACGGCGATATAAGAGACGGCGGAGATATAAAACGCGAAGACCGCCCGACGCCCGGCGAGCCGGCTCACGCTCAGACCGATCGCGATCGCGCCGACGAGGATCGCGGCGCACGCGGCGATGGCGTAGGAGGCGAAGATGCTGCTCGCGGGCGCGCCGCCGAAATACTGCGTGATCGCAAAGAGCGGCAGCGACGAGATCAGCAGCGCGAGGATGAAGAGCAATCGCCCGAGCAGATTCCCCAGCACGATCTGCCCGGCCGAGAGGGGGGTGGTGAGAAGGATGTCCCAGGTGCGCGGGTTGGCTTCCTGCGCGATGGCGCCCGCCATGAAGACAGGGGCGAGCACGCAGATCAGGCCGATCTGGAGGTACGCGATGAGAGTGAAGCTCGCGGCGCCGGCGTTGGCTAGTTCGGTGTATGAGAGCCGACCGCCGCCCGCGCCGACGAGGAGTGTCCAGAGCAGCGCGACGATGAGCACGCCGAGGTACCCGGTGCGGATGTAGAAGTGCCGCGTCCGCCGCGACCCGTCTTGGACGATGCGGACGCAGATCGGGTTTGTCGGTCCGAGCCGGAGTAACCATCGGAGGGCGGCGGGCATCTGACGCGATGGTAGAGCGGGACGCGGGGAAGTCCATCGGCGCCCGGAAGTTGCCCGTACAATCGTGCCGATGCGGGTCCGTCTTGCCAAGTCGTTCACGTTCGAAGCGGCGCACTTCCTCCCGACGTTCCCCGACGGGCACAAGTGCCGGCGTATGCACGGACACTCGTTCCGCGTCGAGGTGATCGTCGAGGGTGAAGCCGACAGTACGCAGGGCTACCTGATCGACTACGGGCAGATCAAGGCGTTGATCGAGCCGATCCGCGAGATGCTCGACCATCGGCTGCTCAATGAGATCGACGGGCTGGCGAATCCGACGAGCGAGATGATCGCGGCGTGGATCTGGGGCCGGCTCGAGTCGGACCTGCCGTTGCTGGCGGAGATCGTCGTGTTCGAGACCTGCACCAGCCGGTGCCATTATCGCGGACCGATGGGCTGACCTTACTTCAGGTCCAGAGCGGGCCGGTGCGCGTCGGGGGCAGCCGATCCCCGAGATCGCGCAGCGTCGCCCGGTCCTGTTCTGAAAGAGATTTCGGGGGAATGACGCGGACGATCGCGTAGAGATCGCCGACGACGCCGTCCTCGGCGGTGACGCCGCGGTCCCGGATACGGAGCTTGGTCCCGCCGGGCGTCGCGGGGGGGACTTTAAGTTGGACTTGTTCGCCGGCGGGCGTGGGGACGGTGATGTTGGCGCCGAGCGTGGCTTCGGTGATCGAGACGGGCAGGTCGAGTTCTACATCGAGGCCGGTGCGTCTGAATAGCGGGTGCTGCGCGACGCGGATGGTGAGAATGAGATCGCCGGGCGAGCCGCCGGATCGGCTCGGCTCGCCCGCGCCGCGGACGCGGAGTTTGGCGCCGTCGGCCACGCCGCGGGGGACTTTGATGTCGATGGTTTGCGGAGCGCCGCCGCGCTGTACGCGGACGGTCTCGGTCCCGCCGGTGATTGAGGTTTCGAAGGAGATGGTTCGCTCGGCGTGAGCGTCTTCGCCGCGCGCGGGTTTGGAGCGGGCGCGGGCGCCGCGTTTGGCGCTCTGTCCGAACGGGCTGCGCCCGCCGAACATTTCGGAGAAGAGGTCGGAGATGTCCCCGAGGTCGAAGTCCTCGTTGGCGCCGCCGAACCCGCCCCCGGCGACGTTGGACCACGTGTAGGTCGGGCCTCGGGATGAGCCGGCGCGGGCGCCCGGGCCGAACGCTTCGTGCCCGACGCGGTCGTAGAGCGAGCGCTTCTTGGGGTCCGAGAGGGTTTCGTACGCCTGCTGAACCTCGTTGAACTTCTCCGCGGCGTCGGGCGCTTTGTTCACGTCGGGGTGACACTGGCGGGCGAGTCGGCGGTAGGCGGCTTTGATCTCGTCCTCGCCGGCGCTGCGCTGCACGCCGAGCACGGTGTAGTAATCGCGGTGACTGGCCATTCGGTCGGAACAATAGTGCACATCACGGAGCGGGGTTCCGCACGATCGCGGGCGGCACGGCTCTGGGGTGGCACGGCTCTCCGAGCCGTGCGCGAACAGCATGAATCAAGGCATCGGCGCAAAATAATAACCCGCGCCCGGGGCCGGACGCGTCTCGCCCCGTCCCTCTCCCCGTGGGAGATGGGGGCTGATGTCATCCGGGTGTTGTGTTCCAGCGGTCGAGGGCTGCGCGGGCGGCGGCGGGGGGGGCGGGCAGGCCGCGCATGTCCGCGATGATCGGGACGGCGGCGTCGGCGAGCGTGAGGGCGATCTTATATGCGTGCAGGTCGAGCCGCCCGGCGCCGAGCGTGGCGCGGCCGGCGTGGTCGGCGTCTGACAGGCGTGTATTTGCGACCAGCGGGCCGAGCCGGGCTGTCTCGGCTGAGGGGTCAAAGCCGGCGAGCAGGAGAGACGCGGGATCCACGCCGACACCGATCGCGTCGGCGTCTTCGGTTGTTATGTCCGCGTCAGCGCCGGGGCGTGTGTCCGCGATGCGGGCGCCCAGCGTTCGCGCCGAGGCGATCAGTGTTTCGAGCATGTTCGCAGCGGGTTCCGCGGGGAGGGAGATGGAGACGGTCGCGCTCGAGCCGGGGACGAGCGAGGCGATCTCACGCGCCAGCCCGAGCGAAGCGGTGACCGCGGCGATCGCGCGATCGGTGTTGGCGGTGTCGGCGAAGTGAGCGGGGGGTATCCAGAGGTCGGCGCCGGCGAATATAAGTTCATGCCGGCGTAGCAGGGCGGCGAGGTCACGTCGGGCGCCACGGCTGAGGTCTCGCGGGCGGACGCCCGGCGCGGTGGTGTCGAGCGCGACGCCGCGGTAGCCGATCTCGGCTGCGCGGGAGATAAGTTCGCGCATCGAAGGCGCCGCGCCGACCCCGGCGAAACCGGCCAGCGAGAGCGAAAGTGGAGCGGTCGAGACTTGCATCGTGCGGGGTGTTGTAGGGCCTCGCGGGCGCCGGGGCGAGCCGGGCGGGGAATCGTCGGCGGGCGCATTCCCTATAACGTCCCGGCATGGCGGCGCTCGTAGCGGTCATCATGGGGTTCACAGGGCTTGTCGGGGTCGCGGCGACGCTGCTGACGCTGCCGGGCATCTGGCTGATGGTCGCGGTGGCGGTGGGGATTGATGTCTGGCGTCCCGAGACGTTCTCGATATGGACGCTCGGCGCCGCTGCGGGGCTGGCGTTTCTCGCGGAAGTGGCGGAGTTCATCGCTGCGGGCGCGGGGGCGGCGAAGGCGCGGGGGGCGAAACGGTCAGCGGCGGGTGCGATCGTCGGGGCGTTGGCAGGCGCGATCATCGGGACTCCGATCGTGCCGATTCTGGGGACGATCCTCGGCGCCGCGATCGGGGCGGGGATCGGGGCGGCTCTTCTGGAACGGACGAAAGTCGGTCGGACGTGGGGCGATGTCGGGCGGGTCGGGCAAGGCGCCGCGGTCGGGAGGCTGGTCGCGACGGTTGTGAAAATGGTGTTCGCGGTCGTGGTGGCGACGCTGCTGTTCGTCGCGGCGATCGCGTGAGGTAGTAATAAAGAAGCCCGGGGACGTGATCCCCGGGCGTGGCGTTGAGTGATGAGTTTATATTTCGGCGGGCGGCGCGGTCATGCGCGGGCGGCGGTGTAGTGGGCGCTCTCGTGGGCGTGCTCGGCGCCCGGGGCTGAGTGCCAGGTGATCAGGCCCGGGAGGCAGGTGTGGTCGAGCAGGTCGTGTCGGGGCTGGACGCGGACGGTGAAGCCGAGCCGGCCGGAGCGATCGGCGAGGAGATCGCCGGCGAACTCGTGCCGGCCGTCGCCCAAGGGCGCTGCGTGGGCGAGATCGGTGATGCGGGCGTCGGCGATCTCTCCGGGCCCGTGGACGAGGCCGGCGTAGAGTTGGACGGCGACCTCGTCGGGGCTTAGCGTCCCGAGCCGGACTACTGCGCGGACCGGCGCGCTCTTGCCGATGCCGAGCGACGAGCCGACGGAAGCGGTGACGGACTCGACGGCGATCTCGCGCCAGTGGGCGCGGTAACGCGCGAGTTGGCTGGTCAGAGCGCGGGCGCCGGCGTGGTTTTCCTCCGCCAGGCGCGCGTGCGCGGTCGCGGCGGGGATGTACCACCGCTCGGCGTACTCGGCGACCATGCGGTTCGTATTGAAGAAGGGCGCGACGGACATGATCGAGCGCTTCATCCGCGCGATCCACGCGCGGGGGAGGCCGGACGGGTCGCGCTGATAGAACTCGGGGATAATGTGACGTTCGAAGAGGTCGTAGATGGCGCGGCCTTCGACTTTGTCCTGCGTCTCGGGGTCTTCGTAGGTTTCGCCGCGACCGATGGCGAAGCCGATCTCTCGCTCGTAGCCCTCGTCCCACCAGCCGTCGAGGATGGAGACGTTGATGACGCCGTTCATCCCGGCTTTCATGCCGCTGGTCCCGGAGGCTTCGAGTCCGCGGCGTGGCGTGTTGAGCCAGATGTCGCAGCCGCTGACGAGCCGGCGTCCGACCTCGATGTCGTAGTCTTCGAGGAAGACGACGCGGGCGGATCGGCCGGCGCGTTCGGCGAACTTGGCGACCTCACGGATCATCTCCTTGCCGGGGCCGTCGGCGGGGTGGGCCTTGCCGGCGATGAGGATCTGGATCGGGCGTTCGCGGTCGCCGAGAAGGGCGGCTAGGCGCGCGGGGTCGCTGAGGAGGAGAGTTGCGCGTTTATAAGTTGCGAATCGGCGCGCGAAGCCGACGGTGAGGATGTTGGGATCGAGAGCGGCGGCGGCGTGCTCGATCTCGTCGCGTCCGAGGCCGCGCCGGCTGAGTTGTGTGCGGATGCGCCGGCGTGTCCAGGCGATGAGGCTTGCGCGCTCGTCGTTGTGGACGCGCCAGAGTTCCTCGTCGGGGATGGTCTCGGCGTCGGCCCAGACGGCGTGGTCGGCGGGGTCGCGCTGCCAGGCCCAGCCGAGGTAGCGGTCGAAGAGGTCTTTCAGGCCCGGCGCGACCCATGAGCGGGTGTGCACGCCGTTGGTCACGTGCCCGATCGGGGTTTCCTCGGTGGGCAGGCCCGGCCAGAGGCGTGTCCACATATTCCGGCTGACCTCGCCGTGGAGCCGGCTTACGCCGTTGCAGCGGTTGGAGGTTTTCAGGGCGAGGACGGCCATGGAGAAGAACCCGCGGTCGTCGGCGGGGTTCTCGCGGCCGAGGGCGAGCAGGTCGTGCATCGACACGCCCAAGCCGTGGCACATGGGGGAGAGGTAGCGTTCTACGAGGTCGGGGGAGAAGCGGTCGATGCCCGCGGGGACGGGCGTGTGCGTTGTGAAGAGGTGGGCGGCGGCGGTCGCCTGGAGCGCCTCGGCGAAGGAGAGATCGGTCCGGCTGCGGATCAGGCGGATGTGCTCGAGTGCGAGGAAGGCGGAGTGCCCCTCGTTCATGTGATAGACGGAGGGGTGGACGCCGATGGCGTCGAGAAAGCGGACGCCGGCGACGCCGAGGACGAGTTCCTGCTGGATGCGCCGTTCTACATCCCCACCGTAGAGCCGGCGTGTGATGTCGCGATCCTCGCGGTTGTTCTCTTCGAGGTTGGTGTCGAGGAGGTAGAGGGTGACCCTGCCGACCTTGCACTCCCAGGCGCCGACCGCGAGGCGCCGACCGGGCAGATCGATCCAGACGACGCGCTGGCGCCCGGTGTCGGGGTCGATGATTCGGCGTACGGGCTGGTTGGGGAGGTCGATGTCGGGGTAGGTCTCCTGCTGCCAGCCGTCGGTGTTGAGGTACTGGTGGAAGTAGCCCTGGCGGTATAGGAGGCCGACGGCGATGAGGGGGACGCCGAGTTCGCTGGCGGATTTGAGGTGGTCTCCCGACAGGCATCCCAGGCCGCCGGAGTAGATCTGGAAGGACTCGGTCAGGCCGAACTCCGCGGAGAAGTAGGCGACGACGGGGCAGGCTCCGGTCTGACAGGGGAGTTCGCCGTGTCGGTCGTGGAACCACGCTGTCCGGGAAATATGAAGATTCAGTTCGGCGGCGGCGCGTTCGACGGCATGCACGAAGGCGGGGTCGGCTGCGGCGCGGTTGAGCGTGTCCTGGGCGATCGAGCCGAGGAGTTTGACGGGGTTGTGGCCGGTGGTCTCCCAGAGTTCGGGATCGAGTTGCTGGAAGAGGGACGCGACCTCAGGCTGCCAGGTCCACCATAGGTTGTGGGCGAGGTCCAGCATTGGGGCGAGGGGCGCCGGGAGGGAGGGCAGGATTCGGATGGTGCGGATCCCGGCGGAAGTGGGGTCGAACATAGCTCGTCCTTGAGTTCGGCGTGCGTGCTCGGCGCTGCGGGCCCTGCGTGGAGTCCGGCGGCGCCCGCTTCGGCACTATCGGACGGTCGGGCCGGATAGTTTATCCCAGTAGGCGCCGATCCATCTTTTTACCGATCCGCAGCCACAAAATACGCGAACAATCATTGACTCGGCGCCCACTCGGAGTCAGAATCTCCGGGGAGGGTTCGAGAGATATCGCCACAACCACCCCCGGCGTCCACACTGCGGGCGCCGGCACGGGAGTGTTCCATGATCCGAAGCATCGGGAGAGGGATCCACGGGCGTGCCGCCCGCGCGATCGTGGTGGCGGCTTGTGTTGCGGCGGCGCCGTCCGCAGCTGTGCTCGCCCAGGAATCAGCCGTGGATCCGGCCTCGCTGTCACCCGCCACGGGGCCGCTCGAGCAGATCCCCGTCCGAGTGATGGTTGATTCCGGGTTTCTCGACGCTCCCGCCCGGGACTGGGGCCGGGCGCCCCGCGCCGGCCGTCCCGCTGAGCCGGAACGGGTCTTCGAGACCGAGGTCGCGGTCGAAGGCGCCCCGTGGATCCGCCTGATGTTCGACGATGTCGTCCTCTCGGGCCGGCCCGGGCTGGGCGACGAGGCGTACCTCTGGATCACGTCCTTGGCCGACGGCGCCAGGCAGGTCATGACCGCCCGCGACCTCCAGCGCTGGGGCAACACCTCGGCGTACTTCAACGGCGATCGCGTCCGCGTCGAACTCTTCGCGTACCCGGGCGCCGGGCCGGTCCGGCTTGAAATGAGCACCGTCCTCGCCGGGCCGGGCGTCGGCGTGGCTCCGACCTCGTTGTGCGGCCCGGACGATCGCGTCGCTTCCACCGACCCGCGCTCGGCCCGCGTACTCCCGGCCCAGTGCACAGCGTTCATGATCGACGACCAGACGCACAACTTCCTCACCGCCGGACACTGCGCCAGCGGCCTCGGTGTGGTCCAGTTCAATGTCCCGCCGTCGAACCCGTCTACAGGCGCGATCGTCAACCCGGCCCCGGAGCATCAGTACCCCGTCGACCCGGCGTCGGTGCAGTCCACGTTCACGGGGATCGGGAACGACTGGGCGTACTTCGGCGCGTTCCCGAACTCGAACACCGGGCTTACGCCGTTCCAGGCGCAAGGCTCGTTCTACTTCACCGCGAACACCGCTCCGCCGGTGCAAAGCCAGATAATCCGCATCACGGGCTACGGCACGGACAACACGCCGCTGAGCGCCAACCAGACCCTCCAGACCGACACCGGCCCGTACACCAGCCGATCGGGGACGATCGTCCGCTACGCGGTAGATACGACGGGCGGCAACTCCGGCTCGGGCGTCTTCGACATCTCGCAGAATCAGATCATCGGTATCCACACCAACGCCGGCTGCACGGGCACGGGCGGCGCCAACCAGGGCACCGCCATCCAGAACACCGGGCTACAGAACGCCATCGCCAATCCGATCGGCATCACTGGCGCGCCCGATTGCAACAACAACGGCGTGCCCGATTTCGTCGAGATCGAGCAAGGCGCCGCCGACTGCAATAACAACGGCATCCCCGATTCCTGCGAGGGCGAAGCCGGCGCTGTCGTCGGCGACCTCAACAACACCGGTGATGTGGACGGGACGGACCTGCTGATCCTGCTCTCCGCGTGGGGCGCAGAAGGCGGGATCGCCGATCTCAACAACGACGGCGTGGTAAACGGCGCCGACCTGCTGATCCTCCTTAACAACTGGGGATCGCCCTGCGGCTGAGCGACCTGTCACCGAGGACGACGACGGTCAAACTTCAGTTTCATCGGGCGCCGGCGACGCTGCTCGACTCGATATAAGTTCGCTCCACTCGTCCGGGCACAGGCGCCACGCCGCGACGGCGAAGACGCCCGCCCCTGTCGCGACCATCGCAGCCAGCCGACCCGCTGCGCCGATCCACGTCGATGATTCCGGCCAGACCGCGCCGAGCGCGAGGACCGCGAGCGCCATCGCCGCGGACGCGAAAATTATCCGAGACACCGCCGGCATGACGCGTTCCATCTCCGGGCTAGCCCGACGGCTCAGCCGCGCCAGCGCCCACGCCTGCCCGATGGCGCAGGCGCTGGTCGCCCACGCAAGAGCCGATTCGCGCAGGAACCAGATCAGCCCGAGGCTCAGCGCCGTGTTGCAGGCGATCGAGACGAGCGCGATTCGTACGGGCGTGCGCGTGTCGCCGCGGGCGTAGAAGCCGCGTGTCAGGACGTGGATGAGTCCGAAGGCCCAGACTCCCGGCGCGTATCCGAGCAGCACGGCAGCGACGCGTGTGATGGCGGCATCGTCGAACGCGCCGCCGAGGTATATGACCGCGACGAGTTCGCCGCGCACGAGGACGAGTCCGAGCGAAGCGGGGACGCCGATGAAGAGGCTGAGTCGCACGCCGCGCGCGAGCGTGGAGGCGAAACGCGCCGAGTCCTGAGCTGCGCGCGCCAGCGCCGGGAACACCGCGGTGGCGATCGCGATGCCGAAGACTCCGAGCGGGAACTGATAAAGCCGCTGCGCGAAGAAGAGCGTGGCGTTGGCGGCTTCGTCGAGGGGGTAGCGGACCGCTTCGCCCGAGATCGAGATCGGCAGATTCGGGCCGAAGAGCACCGGCCAGGACGCGATCACGCCGTCGATCAGGGAGTTGATCTGGAGCGCGCTCATCCCGACCGCGACCGGCGCCATGCGTCTGAGAGTGCGCGTAAGTTCTTCGCGGACTTCCGCGCGAGCCGCAGCGAGTTCGGGCCGATCTCGCCCGATCGCGCGCCAAGCCCAGATCAACTGCATCACGCCCGCGATCGGGACCGCCGCAGCGACCGCGTAAATCGCCGGCCTTGCCTCTAGCCCGCCGACGAGCCGCGCCGAGATCGCCGCGAGGATGAGCAGCACATTCAGAACGATCGGCGCCGCTGCGGGAACGGCGAAGCGGTCGCGCGTCTGGAGGGCGGCGCCGAGTATCGCCGAGGCGCAGACCATCGGGGTGAACGGGAGCGTCAGCAGCATCAGCCCGAGCGCCAGCCCCCCGGTTTCGCCGAGCGGGGTCAGGAGCAGCAGCAGCACGATCGCCTCGCCGACGATCGTCGCGCCGCCGAGGATCAAGAGCAGCAGCCGGAGCACAGCCCCGGCGTACCGGCGGGCTTTGTCGGGGTCTGATCCGACCAGCCGGGCGTACTCGGGCAGGAAAGCCGCCGCGAGCGCGCCCTCGCCGAAGAGCCGGCGGAAGAGGTTCGGGATCAGAAACGCGAACGCGAACGCCGACCAGACCGGCCCGACGCCGAAGAGCCGAGAGCACGCCGCGTCTCGCGCAAGCCCTGTGAGCCGACTCGCGATCGTCAGGATCGAAACCGTCCGCCAGGCCGACCCGATCCTCGGCTCGACCGACGCGGCGGCGGGGGGGCGTGAGAGGTCGGCGTCGAAGGTCGAGTGATCAGGCACACCAGCATTGTCGGCAAAAAGAAAGACCCCGCCCGAACCGGGCGGGGTCCGACAACGATCAAGGCGTGTCAATCAGTCCGAAAGTCGCCGATCACCGGCGCCGACGTGACGCCGCGACGCCCGCCAGCCCGAAGAGCGCGATCGCGCCGGGGGCGGGGATGGTCGGCTCGCCGGTCCCGCCTTCGGTCCCGAAGAACTGAATGGCGAGCACGGTGGTGGAGAAAGTCGTCCAGGACGCGTTGTAGAAAGTGTCCGGCGATTGCGTCAGGACACCGGCGTGGCTGGTAAGCCCGACGCCGTTGGTCGAAGCGACCTTCCGCGTCTCGAAGCCGCTGGTCGTGTTAGAGCGGATGATGAGGAAGTACTCGCCGGCGGAGTCGAGTTCGACTCCGTCGAGGTTGAACGAGTGCCACATCCTCTTGCCGATGTCCCCGGCGTTGATGCCGAAGGTTCCTTCGAAGAAGATGTTCGGCTCGGAGCCGCCGCTGCGCCCGTCGGTGATCATCAGCGTCACGTCGCTGCCCGCCGGGCTGTTCCCGAGGATCTCGACGCGGTCGAGGATCGACGCCCCGGTCACGACGAAGCCCTGCGACCAGAGCACGTGCCCGTTCGACGCGGCAGCGGCTCGGTCGAGCGCGCCCGCCGTGGTGACGGACTCCTTCTGCTGAATACCGGCGAGGAAGAGCTCCGCGCTCGCGTCGCTCGCCCCGGCTCCGAACGCGGCCGCCGCCATCGCGACGCCTGCAAACTGCTTCCAAGTCTTCATGCTGACTCTCCCTGTGTGCGCGCGGACGCCGAGCCTGTGCGTGGCAATCGACCCCGATGTGCGCTGTTCGACTCTCTTGATCTCTCTCCAAGAACGACCGGCGTGCGACCGGACGTTGGAACCCTGTGCTCCACACATATCTACCACAATCGCGAACCCCGGTCAAGACATTCGTCGCAACTCATCGAAAAAAAACACTCGCCCGGTCAAACGTCCCGCACCGCCGATAATTATCCGCCTCAGCGGGTCTTACGGCGGTTCGACGCGGGCGCCGGTCGGCCTTCGATCGTCAGGCTCGCGCCCTTGGGACGCGCCCGGCGGCGTCCGGGAACGATTTTTTTCCCCCGCGCCAGGCGCCAGACAGCCCAAGCCGCGACCCCCGCCGCCGCCGTGACCAGCCAGAACTGCGGATCCCCGACCGGGAACCCCGCCGCAGCCGCCGGGATCGTCTCGACGCTGAACACGATCATCCCGCCACCGCCAGCACGATCATGCGCGCCGCCCAGGCGCCGATGTACGCGACGCCCGACATCCATATGAACTGAAGAACCGCCCATCGCGCGCCGCCCGCCTCGCGCGCCGTCACCACCAGCGTCGAGAAGCACTGCATCGCAAGAACATAAAAGACGAGCATCGCCCACGCGGCGTCGCGCGTGAAGACCGGCGTGACGCCGTCGTCGCGCACCGCCGATCGCGCCGCGTCGATGACGCCTTCGGTCTCCGCGTCGGCTTGATCGCCGGTGAAGACGATCGCGAGCGTCGATACAAACACCTCGCGCGCCGCAAACGATGTCAGCACGCCGATGTTCACACGCCAGTCAAAGCCCAACGGGTCGAAGACAGGTTCGAGCGCCCGCCCGACCCTTCCCGCGAACGAACCGGCGAGCGTCGCGCGCGCCTCGGCCCGGCGGGCGCCGTCCTCTAACTCCGCCGACGCCGACGTGTCGATCTCCGCGACTGCCGCCGCACGCTCGCGCAGTTCGACCGCCTCGGCCGGCGCCCGAGACGCTGGGAAGTTCGAGAACCACCACAGCACGATCGAGAACATGAAGATGAAAACGCCTGCTTTTCTAAGGAAAACCATCCCTCTGTCGTACGCCGCGAGCAGCGCCGTGCGCAGGCTCGGCGTTTTGTAAGACGGCAGTTCCAGCGACATCGGCGCGGACACGCCGCGCAGGATCGTCCCGCGCGCGACGAGCGCGCTGACGACCCCCGCCGAGGCGCCGAGCGCGTAGCACCCCGCGAACGCCAGCGCCGCCAGCGACGGCCGATCCGCAAACAGCAGCGACACCAATAGCGCGTACACCGGCAGCCTCGCCGAGCACGTCATGAACGGCGCGACCAGGATCGTCGCCAGCCGTTCCCGCCTGTTCGGTATCGACCTCGCCGCGAGGATCCCCGGTATCGCGCACGCATGGCTGGACAGCAGCGGTATGAACGCCGAACCGGGCAACCCGCACCGCCGCAGCAGCCGGTCCGCCACAAACGCCGCCCGCGCAAGATACCCCGTATCCTCAAGAATCGAAAGCAAGAAAAATAAAAGACATATCTGGGGGAGGAACACCAGCGCCCCCGCCAGCCCGGGTATCACTCCCTCGACGATGAGGTCGTGCGCCAGCCCGGGCGGCAGAACCCGCGCCGTAAGGTCGGCGCCCGCGGCGAACGCCGCCTCGATCCAGTCCATCGGCGCCACCGCGATCCGGAACAGCAGCCAGAACAGCCCGAGCATGATCGCCGCGAACAGCCCCGCCCCGAGCGCCGGATGCGTGAACGCCCAGTCCAGCCGATCGCTGACCCGATCGGGCGCATCAACCCCCGCGCCGCTCGGCGCCGACGCTTCGTGCAACTCGTCTATCCACGCGCGAAAACCCGCTTCGTCCGCGGGCGGGGTCGTACGCGCGACTGCGGCCGCCGCGAACGCGTCCCGCAACGCGCTCACGCCCGCTCCCGACCTCGGGTTCGTCGCGACGACCGGGCATCCGAGCCTCTGCGCCAGCGCGTCCGCGTCGATCGTCACTCCCCGCCGCTGCGCCAGGTCGAGCATGGTCAGCGCGACGACGGTAGGCAGCCGCCGCCGGACTATTTCGCCGAGGAATCTAAGCCCCTGCCGCAGCGCCGAGGCATCGACGATCACGCACACAACCCCGGGCGCCAGCCGTCCGCCGAGCGCGGCTCGGCACACCGCGGCTTCAGCCGAGTCCTGCTCGATCGAGTAAACGCCCGGCAGATCCATCAGCCGCCGACGCCCGTCTCCCGCGACGACGCCGACGTGCCGTTCGATCGTCGTCCCCGGATAGTTCGCCGTCTTCTGGCGCAGCCCGGTCAGACGGTTGAACAGAGTGGTTTTGCCGGTGTTGGGGTTGCCGAGCAGCGCGACCTCGGCCGCGTGGCTGACGCCGCCGTTTACAACCGCCTGCACGTCGGGCAAGACCGGGACGCCCCCGGGATCCATCGTCGGCTGTTCGGTATGTGGATCGGACCCGGCCATCGGCTCAACTCTGCGAACGCACCGCGCGCGAGCGATCCACGCCCGCACGCGACAGCGGAATACCTCGTCAACCGAAATCAGCCGTCGATTAACACGCGGATCTCACGCGCCGCCCGTCGTGTCAGCCCGATCCGGCGCCCGCTCCACGTCCCGAGCGACACGATCGTCGGCTCGCCGCGCTTATGAACCAGCACGACCTCGTCCGCCGTCAGCCCCATCGCCGCGAGCGCCTCGCAGCCGCCGCCCGCCGCCAGCGCGAGCCTAGCCCGGCAACCCGCCGGGGCGTCGCACAACGCCACCCCAGCATCGGCGAGCGGGCAGTCGCAGGTAGTTTCAGAATCCACGGGGGGTCGCATCAACAGGCTCCGGGAACGCCAGGCGGGTGATCGCCGTCGGCCGGGCCTATTCCCGCCCCGACGGTCCGTATAGAAGATGCTAGCCTCGCTGCGACTCAGTCGCAACCCCGGCCGGCGTCCGTCCGACCCCGCCGTCCAGCCCCGCTTTTCGTCAATCCGACCGGACGCTATACTCGCCGATTCGACCCCGGGCCGACCCCGGCCCGCCAGCCCCGGAGCGACCGCCGTGAAGAGCGACATCCACCCGAAGTACTACCCCGAATGCAAGGTCTACTACAACGGCGAGGTCGTCATGACGACCGGCGCCACCGTTCCGGAACTGCACGTGGACGTGTGGTCCGGGTCGCACCCATTCTTCACGGGCAAGCAGGCCTTCGTCGACGCCGCCGGCCGCGTCGAGAAGTTCCAGAAGAAGTTCGCGGGCGACTACTTCAGCAAAAAAACCAACCCCAAAGCAAAGAAGCCCGTCGGCCGCCGCTGATCCCGTCGTCCGCGCACACATCCGATTGCCGCACGCACATCAATAAGCCCGGGGATCTATCCCCGGGCTTTGTAATATGGCGCTATCGCGCAACCAGAGGGCCAGCGCATCCTCCCGCACAGGCCGCCCGCCCATTTGTCTACTTCAATCCGCAGGGCGTGTGTCCTTGCCTTTTTTCCGCTTCACTCCGTGGGGCGGGCGTCCCTGTCCAGAAGTCTCCTGATTTCCGTGGGGCGGGCGTCCCTGCCCGCCCGTGAACAGCCCCGGTCAACCCAGTCGCCGCCGCGCAGCCCGGCTCGTCCCTGCCACTCGCTGCGCTCGGATCAGGCGGCCGGCCCCGCTCGGAACGGACGAATATGCCGACGGAAGACGCGAAATCCGCGAATCCCCGAAAAAGCGCTTGCATTTTTGAATCAACGGATGTATTTGTCTGTTTAAGCGGCCCGGCGTGATCGCCCGCCGCGCGCCGGGGCTGAACATCTTCACCGCACACAGGGAGGCGTCATGCGCACTGCTGCCACTCCGACCGATATTACATCGGGAGCATTCCAACCTAATTCCGCCCGACACTCGCCGCGCGCCTCATCCCTGGGCGCAGCCCGGCTCGGGCTGCTCATTTGTGTGTTCTCGACCACGCTCGCATCCCGTGTTTCGGCTCAGTGGACCGCCATCAGCCTCGACCCCGGCTTCGGCGAGGGCAGCCGAGCCGTGGGGATCTTCGGCTCGCGCCAGGTCGGATGGGTCATCATGGACGGCAGCAACGGTCACGGACGCCACGGCTACCGCTGGAACAGCACGCCCGACTCCTGGGTCGATCTCAACCCCGCGCACGCCGACGGCGGATCACGCGTCTACAGCGCCGACGGCGCGCAGAGCGTCGGACTTATCTTCTCCACCGGCGAGCACCGCGCCGCGCTGTGGAGCGGCTCGAACGATACTTACATCTCGCTTCACCCCGCCGACGCCGCCTGGTCCGCGGCCTACGGCGTTCATTACGGGCAGCAGGTCGGACGTGTCGTCACCGATCGCGGCTGGCGCGCCGGACTCTGGCAAGGCTCCGCCGACTGGACCGATCTCACACCCGCCGCCGCCACCGCGGCCGAGGCCCTCGCCGTGCACAACGGCCAGCAGGTCGGATGGGTCTGGATCGAGAACGTCCAGCACGCCAGCGTCTGGACCGGCGACGCCGACTCCTGGCTCTCACTGCGACCAGGCTCCGCCGAGATGTCCGTCGCCTCGGCCGTGCACAACGGAACCCAGGTCGGCCACGCATACTTCGACAACATGACCGTCATGCACGCCGGAATGTGGACCGGCTCCGCCGAATCATGGATCGACCTCAACCCCGCCGGCGCCGCGGCGTCGACCGCGCTCGGCGTCCACGGCGACACCCAGGTCGGCGCCGCGCGATTCGACGGCCGCGACCGCGCCGGGCTTTGGACCGGAGACGCAGAATCCTGGATCGATCTCCACGCCCTCCTCCCGGAATATTATAAAGTCTCGACCGCCGCCGGAGTGTGGACCGAGCCGGGCCTCATCCACGTCACCGGCTGGGCGTACAACCAGAACACCGGCCAGGACGAGGCCATGCTCTGGCGACTAGCCGTCCCCGCGCCAGGCTCGGCCGCGCTCGCGCCCCTCGCGCTCGCAGCGCTCACCCGCCGCCGACACCGCGCCCGCGTGTGATGTAAGCCGGATTGCAAATATCACAGCATCTAGCGCGGGGGTGCCCAGCGGTCATCGTTCGTGCCGGACTCTATGCCTCCTGCTGCGGTCATCACGACCACATCACACGTGCGGTCGCACACGGCGTAAAGAGTGTCGGCTGAAGAAGCGTCGGTGAAGTCCCCGCGGGCGCGCCGGTGAGGCCGGCGTCGTCAGTGTCCGCTTGCGTCGCGATCAGCGCGTCGATGTAGAGCGGGCACCAAAATCTTTGCGTGATCCTCGCGGCGGTGAAGGCGGCGGCGCCGTCCCAATGCGTCGCGGCCCGCTCCTCGCACAGCCGCCAGGCGGAGTCGTAGTAATATAGATTGCCGAGCGAGTTCCAGCCCGGCTCGTCGTCGGTGTCGGGCCTGGGCGGCGCATCCAGAATGTATTGAAGGTTAGCCGCGGCCCGGCGCGACGCGCGCTGGTGCAGGCCGTTGTAGGTGTACGCCGCACGCACGACGGCGTTCGCGGTGTCGCCGCCGGGCGCGAACGAAGCGCGGACAAGCCGGTTCCAGGCGTCGTAGGTATATATACTACCGCGGAGATAAGTCGTCGAGTAATTCCTGCACCCTACTATTCACAATTGCATCCGGGTCAAAAAATTGGGACAATTCAGCACGTATCATGTCAGATGCATTATGGACAAACATTCCAAGGCTGTTCACGGCTTGCAGTCGGACCCACTTATCAGAGTCAGTCTTTACTATAGAGATCAAAGTAACCACGGCATCCTCGTTCTGGATTGAGCCACTTTGTGCCCCCAGGCCGATCGCGAGCACGGCTCCGCTACGTAGCCTGGGATCCGGATCAGATGTTGCTATATAAATAACACGTACTGGATTGGATCGGCCAAGTCTGTCTGCAGCCTCCCATCTCAGCTGCATATCACGCGAGCCTAGATGTGCCTCTAAGCGATCGCACGTTAGATAATAATTCTGATAGTACACGTTAGATAAAGCGCCGAATAATAGAATTACGAGCGTCCACGCTAGCGGAAGTAGCACGATGAGCGCGCGTTTCCTGCCTTGCAGGCGTACGCTTGCAAGCAATATGGGCCCGAGAGCGGATGAGCCTGTTTGTACAATAAAAATGAGGCCTGCGGCTGTCATAGGCGATAGAATTGGTAGATCGTGTATACCCACTGACACTAAAATAGTGCAAACAGCGGAGAGAAACATTGCGGCCAGACCAGCGCGCCGATTGGGCGAGAATATCGTAAAAATAGAGGGGACAGGCGAGATTATCGCACCTGCCAATAATATCAGTGGCGGCATCAGAGAGGCAGCGTCGGACAGCGCGATAATGAGCGATGCCGTACTGATCCAGTAGTGTCCTATAAATATTGCTACAATTGGCACGCGGGCTGACGATGAAGAGGATTTATTCATGATGGTTGCCCTACATAATAATAAACCGCCTAAGACCGCTGCACCGACGATAGCATTCTGCGAGTAGTAGCCACGGTCGGCCGCCTGGATGCATATTCCGGTCGCCAATTCGGTAGCATGTCTTGTGAGCAATATGCCTGTCGACACGAAGATCGTATAATTTGCGAAGGCAGCCGCGCACATCTTGAGACCATCCGCTGTTGCCTGCGCATTTAAAGAAGCAGCGAGCATTTGCGCCTAGATAGTCATCCTCCGAATCGTACTTGAGATACTCGAGAGAGTCATCTCGCAAGGGCGTATAGGCGGGAACATTGCTACGGATGCATCGATCCCAATCAGAATCACACCCGGTATGGCATTCGGAATTGTAAAGTAGTGATGCCCCATTGCACTTGTTGTGGCAATACTCGCGTACCTGCCAACAGCCTGTTACGCGACTGCCAGCAGGTGGAATCTGATTGCAAGATGATCCGGTGAGCCCGTATGGATCCGCACTTTCCAACGGGTTGGAAAAGAGGTAATTATATAGATTCGATCCGTCGAAATACCCAATCGGATCCCTCGTCGCCCAGCGGCCGGTCTCCGCGTCGTACCAGCGGAACCGGGCCAGGCTCAGGCCGATCTCTTCGTCGTGGAGGTAGCCGCTGTAGCCGACGGTGTTGCCGTGCTGGCTGACGGCGCCCGGCGGCGCCGGGTCGGCGCCGAAGGCGTTGTTCAGGATAAGGAAGTCGTCGCCGTTGATCTGGCCGTCGAAGTTAATATCCGCGTCGGGGTTGTACGCCGCGGCGCCTATGGCCGCGCCCCAGGCGTTGAAGAATATAAGTTGATCGACGCCGTCGATCTTGCCGTCGCCGTTGAGGTCGGCGGGCGGGCGATGCCGGGCCACGCCGTAGGGCGAGTAGTCGGTGCGTTCAGCGAGATTGCCGCTCGGGCGGGTCATCGCGATCACATCATACTTCCGGTCGCAGACCGCGTAAAGGGTGTTGGCGAAGGTCGCGTCGCTGATGTCGCCGTCAGTCGGCGTCCACATTTCCATCAATCAACTCTATTATTTCCTGTGGATCGGCGATTGTTACGAGCTCGAAACCCTCTCCAAATATGCCACAATCTATGAAAGCCACTGTTTCGTCATAGTCGGGCAGATTGAACTGACCGATCAATTCCGATGCATCGAACGCTTGGTCTACCAGCGGGGGTAGCATCGAATAGGCGCTATGATGGAGGCCGATGACCATGGAATCACTGCACACAAGGCCGGACGAGAGGAACTCACGGTCCGGAACATCTGTGAACCCTACCCCTACGTGGAATCCGAAATAGCCGTATTTGCGGCCAGGGAACAGGCGGTATGGCATATAAATCTCATGGTCCAAGGTCGTGGACATCCACAGGAAATCGAGAATCCCATGTTGGTTGCAGCCGCGATGGCCTGCGTCGCCGCAGAACACGCCCCATGCGGATTTAGGCCCATACCGCTTAAGCCACGCCGTCAGCGTACGCTTCACTACAAGCGTGGTGCAGTCCTTAGCATAGTACTCTAAATCCGAAGCATCAACATCGTTACGACTCCACCATGGACCCATTTTAAACACAATCCGTGTGACTCCTTCGGCCGCACGCTCGCTATGCCAGGAGTACAGACCATCATCAAAGAACTCGGCGTATGAATGACGAAATAGGGGCATGCGGTGTCGCCGTCCACCAATTACGGTTTATTGCATCCGATACTGCTGTTGTGGTTCTTGCACGCCTCTACTGCCGAGTTGCCCCAGTTATGAATCATCTCCCACCCCGCGACGCCGAGGCGTTCACCAGCTGAAGCAGCGCATGTAGCTATATGGCGCTCGATCGAGGCTGGGTTGCAGGGGAGTCCACGCTTAGCGTTCTGGTGGGCGGAATTGATTGCGTCGAAAAGGCTTCGGCAGCCCGCGTCGTTCTCTATAAGGTCCGGCGCCGTTTCCAGGGCGGCGATACCCAGCAGTACGATTTGTGCGCTGAGCAGCCGCACGTCCACTCTGCCGCCACGAAGTTTTCTTCTCATTCGGCGCTTTGCTTCTGGTGTAAGATTCTCAGGTATGAACTCATATTTAATGGCGCCGTCTTCGGGGGTAATCACGTGCTTCCCGTCCGGACTCACGCGATATTCTGTCGGGCTCGGTCCTTCACCCGGGACATCGACATGCCAGTGGTCGAAATTGTGCTTTCCTCCCGCTGGGTCGAACCGCCATTCGTTACCATTCGAGTCTCTGATCCTGCCTGGTTCATTTCGGCTGGTTTTTCGGCCACCGGCGTCCGGATCCCATTTCGGATTTGGCATTTTTGACGGATCGACGGATGGCCAGTTCGCCGGAGCGCCTGGCACAGACATCAGGCCATATGAATCAAGCCAGCTAAGCGGATTCAATCCAACGTATGCATAGAGACTGTGGCCGCCATAATAAGTAACCGGATCCCTCGTCGCCCATCTGCCGGTTTCGGCGTCGTGCCAGCGGAATCTGGCGAGGGAGAGGTTGATGGCTTCGTCGTAGATGTAGCCGGAGTAGCCGACGGTGTTGCCCAGTTTGCTGATCGCGCCGGGGGGCGCCGGGTCGGCGCCGAAGTTGTTGCTCAGGATGAGAAAGTCCGCGCCGTTGACGGCGCCGTCGAAGTTAATATCCGCGTCGGGGTTGTACGCCGCGGCGCCTATGGCCGCGCCCCAGGCGTTGAAGAATATAAGTTGGTCGACGCCGTCGATCGCGCCGTCGCCGTTGAGGTCGGCGGGCGGGCGGTGTCGGGCCACGCCGTAGGGCGAGTAGTCCGTGCGCTCCACGAGAATGCCGTCGGCGTCCGTCATCGCGATCACATCATACTTCCGATCGCACACGGCGTAAAGCGTGTCGATCGAAGAAGCGTCGGTGAAGTCGCCGTCGGGCGCGCCGGTGAGGCCGGCGTCGTTAGTGTCCGCTTGCGTCGCGACAGGAAGTCAAATTTGTACCGCATTCAGAGCACCTGGCTGAGTGAGATTTCGCCGAAATCGGGTAACCACAATAGCGGCATTCATGGTGTTGGATGCGATGCTTGAGTATCCATTTACGCGATTGATAGGGCCATAGGCCGAGAAGGATAAGAACGAGTATCACTGGTGGGTACGCATGAAATCGACCGAGCAGCACGTACACAATAAACATATAGATAAGTACTGCGGCGACCATAATTGCTATAGTTGTAATTTTCCACCATTTGTCATTTTTTGCGATAAACTCTGGAGGCAGCGGTAGGCACCTGACTCGCTTTAACTGATGTTTTGATGAATAATTCATGGCTCTTTGTGGCATTTATCGATTGCTTTAATGTGGTCTCGAAGCGACTTGGCTTTCCCGTGCGCATATTGTTGGTCACACCACCGCTTGGATAAATCACGAGAATTTTGGATATCCTTGACGCGACGTGCATCACCTGGGAACAGGTCGTTTAAAGCATCAGAATCAACATCGTAAAGCCACGCACCAGTATCCCACAGCACTAATATTATAGTGCCTAAAAATGTTCCTCTGACACCAAATTTGATAGTCATACCGAGTATGGGTACAGCTTTCTCCAGGGCTTCTACTGGATTGCGTGTGCCCCATTGTGGGGCATAGTCATAAAACCGTTTCAACCTGTCAGGATTGTTTACGATACGATTAATCTTGCGTTGCTTGGGGTTAACCTCTCGCTCGTAGCACAAACGCTTGCGAGATTCATTGACAGCCATGTCGTTATTATAGTTGTCATTGGCGTTGTCTATGCATCTAGATCTGGCCGCGCTATTTCCGTTGTCACAGCTAGATGGATTCTCTGTGTCAATCAAATTGGAATCGCCTGAAGTTGAAAATAATCCGAATGGATCCGTCCATAAATAAGGGCTGTTGGACACATATGCATACATGTTATTTCCATCTGCGTACCCAATTGGATCCCTCGTCGCCCATCTGCCGGTTTCGGCGTCGTGCCAGCGGAATCTGGCGAGGGACATGCCGATGGCGTCGTCGTAGATGTAGCCGCTGTAGCCGACGGTGTTGCCGTGTTGGCTGACCGCGCCGGGCGGCGCCGGGTCGGCGCCGAAGTTGTTGCTGAGGATGAGGAAGTCGGAGCCGTTGACCTGGCCGTCGAAGTTAATATCCGCGTCGGGGTTGTAGACGCCTGAGCCCAGCGATGCGCCCCAGGCGTTGAATAATATAAGTTGATCGACGCCGTCGATCTTGCCGTCGCCGTTGAGGTCGGCGGGCGGGCGCTGCCGGGCCACGCCGTAGGGCGAGTAGTCGGTGCGCTCCTTGAGAATGCCGTCGGCGTCAGTCATCGCGATCACATCATACTTCCGATCGCACACGGCGTAAAGAGTGTTCTCGAAGATCGCATCTGTGAAATCGCCGTCGGCGCCCGGGCCGGGGTCGGCGCCGCTGGTGTCGGTCTGCGTCGCGATCAGGGCGTCGATGTAGAGCGGGCACCAGAATCTTTGTCCGAATTCTATGGGTGAGAGGACATGACGGCATCCTATATAAATTTACCGATACCAGGGTCAGCCGGATTGTAATGGTTCTGAGTCTGTCCTACTGTGGATCATATATGATCTATCACGGCTAATTAGTTTGGCGATCGCGCCTGCCTTCAAGAATATGATGGCATTGCTGGATAGAATGGCAATTAGTAAGCCAACTGAATACAGCACGGCTTCTGTCGTAGACACCATCGTCGGCACGGGCAGCGCAGCAGTCAGCGTGCGAGCGATTGTCACCAAAGTCCAGGACGTTTCGTATACGATTGGAAGATGTATGAGCAGGACGAACAGGCACATTATTCTGATGGTTATTGCTGTAGATTCTAGGGGTCTATATGATTTATTCGTCATGTCGTAGATCCTCGAATTCTGCGTGTCACTATTTATCCCCGGTGAGACATGGCATTATATAATTAGAGTAGCGTTCTTATCGGTGTGGGCATCGGCAGCGGAATCCGAGGTCTTACGGGGCCGCGTGGCCCTGGTATCAATGGCGTGATTTTCATAGGCAGCTTGTAGCATCCGATTGAAGTATCGGTTTGGATTTGGCAACAACAGGATCCACCTGGCTGACGCACAAGTATTCCGGGAGTCCCAGTTTTACCGGACGGCCAAGGGAGCACACTGTCTCGTTCGCGATTGGGCGCGGTTGAACACTGGCCATCTTTTAGAAAATCTATTATATTGCTCGGTCGCTTCGGGAGCGGAACAAATTTCTCACGTCGGATTACCGCTGCGCTGCATGGTCCGCTGCATAATGCGCCAGCATTACTCAAGGGGAATAGCACTATTACATCGTCACGAATTGGCATCCAAGCTCCTGGGGGTGTAGGGGGTATATAATCAAATATAGAATTTGGACGAGAATATTGATCCCAATCCCACAAGTCACGAGGTTGATACTCGGGTGCTATTGGGCCGAAGTCCAAAACAGGTGATAAGCCAAATGGATCGGTGAAGGTCAATGGAGAAGATTTAATGTATTCGTACCGATTATGCCCATCAATATACTCCAGCGGATCCCTCGTCGCCCATCTTCCTGTTTCGGCGTCGAACCAGCGGAATCTGGCCAGGGACATGCCGATGGCGTCGTCATAGATGTAGCCGCTGTAGCCGACGGTGTTGCCCAGTTTGCTGATCGCGCCGGGCGGCGCCGGGTCGGCGCCGAAGTTGTTGCTCAGGATGAGGAAGTCCGAGCCGTTGACCTGGCCGTCGAAGTTAATATCCGCGTCGGGGTTGTAGACGCCTGAGCCCAGCGATGCGCCCCAGGCGTTGAATAATATAAGTTGATCGACGCCGTCGATCTTGCCGTCGCCGTTGAGGTCGGCGGGCGGGCGATGCCGGGCCACGCCGTAGGGCGAGTATTCGGTGCGCTCCACGAGATTGCCGTCGGCGTCGGTCATCGCGATCACATCATACTTGCGATCGCACGCGGCGTAAAGTGTGTTCTCGAAGATCGCGTCGGTGAAATCGCCGTCGGCGCCCGGGCCGGGGTCGGCGCCGGTCGTGTCCGTCTGCGTCGCGATCAGGGCGTCGATGTAGAGCGGACACCAGAACCGCTGGGTGATCTTCGCGGGCGTGAACTCGGCGGCGCCGTCCCAGTGCGTCGCGGCCCGCTCCTCGCAGAGCCGCCAGGCGGAGTCGTAGTAATATGTATTGCCGGCGTCGCTCGCGGCCAGGCCGAGCGCGGTGTCCGCCGCGGCCCGGCGTGTCGCCCGCTGGTGCAGGCCGTTGTAAGTATACTCTGCACGAACGACGGCGTTCGCGGTGTCGCCGCCGGGCGCGAACGATGCGCGGACGAGCCGGTTCCAGGCGTCGTAGGTGTAAAGCCAGTTGTCCACGCCGCCCGACGCGGCCTCGGCGTCGCGGCGGACGCGGTTGCCGGCGGCGTCGTAATCGTGCAGCAGCGAGACGATCGGCGTCGTCGCGTCGGGGATGCTGCGGGTGAGGAGTTCGTTTGCCTTGTTGAAGGAGCGTTCCTCGGTGGCAACGCCGCGCGCGTGCCCGAGCCAATTGCCGAGTGCGTCGAGCGACCACGACTCGGCGACGGCGCCGAGCCGACCGGTGAGCCGGTCGAGGCCGTCGTATGCGAAGGTGTCGCCGGGGGTCAGTGGGTTGACGGATCGGCCGGCGCGGACGTCGTGGCGGCCGGTGACGTTGTGGTCCTTGTCATAGGAATAGGCGAGTTCGACGAGAGCGGGGCGGGCGGCGTCATTGAAGACGCCGCCGGCGTCGGGGGTGTACCACATCTGTGTGCGGATGCGGCCGAAGCGGTCGTAGCCGTGGTATGCGCCGGGGATGGGGTCGTCGGTCCCGGCGATGTGGCCGGAACGTGGGCGGTGGCGGTCGAGGACGAGGCCGGGGGCGGAGTAGGTCTTGGTGGCGAGCATGTCCATGCCGACGTAAGCGTAGTCGGCGGATTGGGCGTAAAATAATTAGATATAGTATATAATTATTTGTCCCTAATCGACTGAATCCATTCTGTTCCTAATGGGTTGGAAACATCGAATGTTCTAACCCTGTCATCTTCAAGTAGTTCTGGAATAGCATCCTCTCCTATAAGATATGATGTGGGAGCCATATAATCTAGGCGCCTGAATAGGTACAGGGCGTCCCACCATATATGAATAAAACGCAGGAACATGAGATTTTCCGAATCTGTATTAACAAGCATTTGATCTAATCTCCCGTCCCATTCGGCCGAAATTGCACCATTGCTACGGCGAATTATGAGTTCGTTAGACCATTCGTCCATTCCAACGTAATGAGATCGAGGCAAGTTGGAGAATCGTTTTGCAATAAATTGCAATCGTCGTTGAAGATCACGCGAGATGCCGTCATCCAGTTTTGTTATATAATAATCTATGCCGTGGACGTCGTCTGCAAGCGAGTAAATAATTAATCCGTCGTCCCAGACCGCCAGGAGTAAACGAGAACTAGCGCCCATGGCAAACCCTGCATGCTTAATGTGAATAAGCCTCGGATAATATGAGTTTGCGCTTTCGCCGCGATTCTTTGGAGTTGCCGCACAGGAGATGATGGAACAGAATATTGTTATGACGCATAATGTGCCAAGATGTGGTCGTCGCATGGATTGACCTCTGATTTGTCATGGCATATGAAACTATCGAATCGCACCCGGCGGTAGGAGTATATTGAAATCGATTCGATCGTGCGGCTTGTTCTTGTTGTGCTCACTGCAGTAGGACTTAATACTGTCGCTGACACGGTCCATTTCTCGCTCGAGTCGCCTGCGACAGGCTTCGGCTGGCCCTGGATCGAGTGTTTCGCACTCCTGGCGCGCTGCAGACTCGACGCAACTTCTTTGTACGATGTACGCAAGACACTCCCACTTGGGTTTATCGTTGGGAGTCAGCCCAGGAGCTGGATCAGGATTACCGCCATCTTGTTTGCCTTTGCAGCCATTCGGCGCAGTATGATTATTAAAATGCTCTTCCTCATGGCGCCGAATGCAATTCCAAATTGCTTTTTCCGCAGGACGCCAGTTCGGTGCTGGTTCCGGTCTATGCCCTCTCCTGCTGTCAGGATGCCAGTACATGCATATTTGTTTCTTACCCTTGCAGCATGTCACCTTCCCGTCAAGAATCTCCCCATCTCCTGGACTATACGCCTTCTGGCAGCATCGCTTTTGGTCCCTTGGAGAAATAGGCTCGTCGTCATTGGTGATCCCCGAAGAGCATTCCGCTGAGAGTCCGTAGGGATCATATAGTTTTATGGGAGAAGCCTTTACATATAAATAAAGCGAGCTTCCGTCAAGGTACTCTACCGGATCCCTCGTCGCCCATCTTCCCGTTTCGGCGTCGTACCAGCGGAATCTGGCAAGGCTCAGGCCGATGGCGTCGTCATAGATGTAGCCGCTGTAGCCGACGGTGTTGCCCAGTTTGCTGATCGCGCCGGGCGGGGCCGGGTCGGCGCCGAAGTTGTTGCTGAGGATAAGGAAGTCGGAGCCGTTGACGGCGCCGTCGCTGTTGATGTCGGCGTCGGGGTTGTACGCCGCGGCGCCTATGGCCGCGCCCCAGGCGTTGAAGAATATAAGTTGATCGACGCCGTCGATCTTGCCGTCGCCGTTGAGGTCGGCGGGCGGGCGCTGCCGTGCCACGCCGTAGGGCGAGTAGTCCGTGCGCTCCTTGAGAATGCCGTCGGCGTCGGTCATCGCGATCACATCATACTTGCGGTCGCACACGGCGTAAAGTGTGTTCTCGGAGATCGCGTGAAGTCGCCGTCGGGCGCGCCGGTGAGGTCGGCGTCGTCAGTGTCCGCTTGCGTGGCGATCAGCGCGTCGGCGTCAACCTCTCTGTATCATGAGCGGCAACTGTCGTGCATCGCGGGATATTCAGGCGGATATCACATGCATGATCGAGGAGGCGAACCATGTCCCAGTCAGAACCCACCGCCGAACGCGAACTCCGGCTGTACGACGATGAGGGCGACCTGCTCCTCCCGTCCGGGATCGCGGCGGACAAGGTCACGCTCCTGCCGCAGGATCCGGACGCCGAGTCCGCCGGTCGCATACGGATCCTCTGGGGGCAGAACATGCTCAGGGACATGCTCGAGGGGCGGTACCGCGCGGTCGTCTGCGGCGTGAACGACCAGGACAACAGCCACGGCATGGTCGCGCAACTCGTCGAACTCATCCAGTCCAGCCAGTGGACGGCGCGATCGGTGACGAGTTACGCGAAGATGTTTCAGGAATCGGTGGCGATCCACGCAGCGCTCGACCGCGAGCCTTATGTATTGAAATATGATCTTGACAGCGTGCTTGTGCTCGCGCTGCTGCGACCGAAGGGCAGGACGCACTTCACGCTCGAAGACCTCGGGCGCGGGTTCCGGACGGTGACGAAGATGCTGGCCGGCCGGCGCGAGCGGCTTCCCGTGGCGAGCGTGTCGTTCCTCGGGGCGAGGTCGAATCGGCTGCTGGCGCCGGGCGACGCCGGGGAGCCGAGTTTTGAAGCCGTACTTCGCGTGATGCACGAATCGGGCTACCGCGGCGACGTGTACCCGGCGCCCGCGATGTGGCGATTCGGGCACGTCGGAGTGTTCCCGTCGTACCCATTCCCGGCGTCGCTGGACCGGATGCGCGCGGGCGGGTTCTGAGTGAGCCGGCGCGGAGCCGACGCCAAGCGTGTCATTCTCGGGGCGCTCGCGCTGACTGTCGGCGCGCTCACGGTATATGCGCTGGTCTTATATCTAATGGTCATGACGGGCGGGCGGAGTCACATCCCCGGGCGTGTCGATGCGCTGTGGACCATGTTCAGTCTGTGCATCGGCTTGGCCTGCGCACATCAGGCGGTGGGGCTGGGGATGCTGCCCGGCGATAGTCAGCGGCGCCGGGGCGCGCTCGCGCTGGCGTTCACCGCCGTCGGATTTTCCGCGGCGCTCGTGTATATCTGGGCGCCCCGCTCAAGCCCTTCCTACATATGGATATCGGACACCGCGGAGAGGGTCTTGCTGCTGGCATTCTTATATGCGGTCGCCACGATCATCATCGGCCGGGTGCGCGCGATCGCGGCGCGAAACCCGGCGGTCGCCGTACCCGGGACGATCGCCACGTCGTCGATGAGATTGGCGCTCATCATCGCGATGATCCTCTTCTTTACTCCAAACATGCGGCTCTTAGGCTCGGCCACGCTCGGCCCGGCAGCGCTGGGGATATTTCTGATCGGTGGGATCGGCGACGCCGTAATCATGTTGCTGCTCGACAAAATTCATATCGCACAATTCGAGCACATCGTCGAGAGCGGATTGCCGGCGGGCGCACGAATCAACCTGGAGTGCCCGCGGTGCGGCCATCAGCAGCGTATGGCGCTCGGCGGCGATCGCTGTGCGCGGTGCGATCTTTCGATCGTCGTTCGAGTGGAAAAGCCGGCCTGCGCAAACTGCGGCTATTCACTGGAAGGCCTGCGCGTCGATCGCTGCCCCGAGTGCGGCGCCGGGGTTGCGAACACGCAATCGGTGCGCCCGGTTAGTATGAAGATATAAGGAGCACGCGATGCGTCGGATTGATCCTGATCCGGAAACGGTTCCCGACTCGTTGAGGCACATGCTATGCCGGATTGTCATGCTCCAGCCTCGGGCGCAGCCGGCGATACCGGACCGCTGCGCGGTCTGCGGCGTGGAGAATCCCGACGGGATGCTTGCGGTCCGCCCGCTGTGGTGGACGCCGGCGGGTTTCGTGCTTCAGATCGCGTCCGTGCCGCTGGGTCGGCGCCGACCTGTGGTGTTTCAGGCGTGTCGTGATTGCGCACGGCGGGTCCGGCGCGACAACGCGATGGAATCTCTTATTCTGATCGCCGGGATCATCCTGGTTGTCGCGATCGTTGTAATGTTGAGAACGTCGTCGCCTGTCGCGCGATGGTCGGTCTTCGCGCTGCTTTCGATCGGCGTGATCCAGGCGGCGAGCCGGTTCCGCGCCAAGCGGCTCGAACCCGTCGTCATCAAGGAGCGGCTCGACCGGTCGGAGTACTACTTTCTTAATCACGAGTTCGGAGAAGCGTTCAGCGATGAGAACGCGGGAGCGGCGCTCCCCGGGCGGTGGGGGTGGACATCGTGGCGCGCAGCGCTCAGGCACGGGCCGCGGAGAATGGCGCGACAGTGGGCGAGATTGCTCCGTGATGCTCTGCGAAAATCATGAGCTGTCGGCGGGATGCGTGCGGCGAGCGATCGTCCGCGGAACGCCCCGGCCGATCACCGACGATTAATGGCGCAACTTGTGTCGTAGCATGTTATGTCGAATTATTACGCTTGTTGCGGCGCCTTGCTGGACTAGATTCCTGAGCGCAGCGGAGGTTGGGGTTTCTGTGGGGATGACGGGCGGGGGGGATGACGGGCGAGACACCCGTCCCACCCAAACGCCCGTCCCACTGTTTATAACCACCTCTCCGTGGATGAAGAGAACGGGACGGGCGGTCCGGGTTGTCACGGCGCCATATCTGAACTGTCGTGCTCGTGGGACATGCCTGTGGATCGTTCAACTTCAGCACGCATCCGGGGCAACGCTTGCGGGTGTTCGCGCTGGAGCCAGCCGATCAGTTTCTCCCGCACCAGGCAGCGTAGATTCCATGCATTTGAGGAATCGGAAGCGCTGACGAGAGCTCGCAATGTCATGGTTCGTTCGGTGGCGTCGGTGATCTGCACGTTCTGGACTTTGCCGTCCCACAGGTCGCGGGCGTCTTCTTCGAGGATCCGTCTGAGTTCGGCGCGTACTGCGTCCACTGGGACGGTGTAATCGCAGTGGATGAAGACCGTACCCAGGAGGTCCGCGGTCGTGCGCGTCCAGTTCTGGAACGGCTGCTCGACGAAGTAGTTGATCGGAACGATCAGCCGTCGCTGGTCCCAGATTCTTACGACTACATAAGTCGATGCGATCTCCTCGATGCGGCCCCATTCGCCTTCGACGATGACTACGTCGTCGATGTGCAGCGTCTCTGTAAGGGCGATCTGCATCCCCGAGAGCAGGTTTGTCAGAATCGGCCGCGCGGCGAGACCGACGACTATGCCCGCGATCCCCGCGGAGGCGAGGATGCTGGCGCCGAGCTGCCTGGCGGCGGGGAACGTCATGAGGATCGTGGCGGCGGCGAAGACACTCACGACCGCGACAGACGCCTTGCGAAAGATGCGTACCTTGGTGTGCATCTTGCGTGCTTCGAGATTGTCCGGCCGGTCGATGTTCCAGCGCTGCCGGACCAGATCGTCGGCTACGTGTGTAATTTCTATGAGCGACCACGCGACCGCGACTATCAGCCCGATCCCGAGAAGGCGCCGGGCGATATCGACGATCGCCACTGCGTCGGCGGGCGGGGGGATGATGTGAGCCGCGATCAGCGGGAAGAGAAGCCTCGCGGGCGCGGCGCCGTGCCGGACGAAAGAGGAGTCCGCGATTCCCTCGGTCCGATTTGTTATTCTGCGGAGCGCAGCGAAGATCAGCGCATGTACGATCAGCCCGACAGTCGCGGCGCCGACGACGCCGAGCGCCCAAAGACCCGCCAGCCTCCATTGCTCGGGAGCGATGTCTAGTCCGAAGGCGTCGAACATGGCGTGAGTATACGCGCCCGGCGGAACGGTGCGAGCATCATAATTAAATTAGATATAGCAGTAGTACGATAATAGTCTGTCGATTATGCGGCGAACGCGGCGTCGGTGAGGGCTTCCGCGCCGTCGGGGCCGCAGATTCTGACCTCGCCCGGACCGGCGCGTTTCGCGGCGTAGAGCGCCAGGTCGGCGTGGCGAATAAGCGTTTCGGCGGCGCCCGGTCGGCTGATCGACAGGCACGCAATGCCGATGCACATCGAGCAGTCGGCGCCCGCCTCGGGGCGGACGCGTTCGCTGAAAGCCCGGCGGAGCCGATGCGCGAGGTGGGTCGCGGTGCGCGCGTCGGCGCGAGGCATGAGCACGATGAACTCGTCCCCGCCGTAACGGGCCGCGGCGTCAGATGCGCGGATCTCCCGCGCGATCATCTCGCCCGTCAGCGCAAGCACGCGGTCGCCGCGCTGATGCCCGTGCGTGTCGTTGACGGATTTGAACCCGTCGAGGTCGATCATGACGCAAGCGAGGTCGGACCCGTAGCGGGCCGCGACGGCGAATGTCGCGTCGAGACGCTGCTTGAGCCACCATCTGTTGTTAAGTCGCGTGAGCGGGTCGGTGGACGCCATTTCTTCGAGGCGGTCGGTGCTCTCGACGAGTTCGCGGTTGCGCTGCACTAGTTCCGCGAGTGAGCGCGTGAGGCCGGCGTGCAGACGAAGCCGGTCGCGCTCGATTCGCGCGACGCCCAGGCATTTCATGATCGTGAACGCGAGCGCCTGACACGAGCAGCCGCGGCGCGGGAGGAAGTCGGTCACGCCGTGCGACAGGAGCGCGTCGAGCCGGGATTGCTCGGGTGTATCGAGCAGCGCGATCATCGGCGCCGAGGGGATGCGGTCAAGAAGAACATCATGCAACTCGGCGGGGTCGATGTCGGGCGGAGAGTCGGCGCACAGCGCGATGCGCACGCCGCGGAGATCTGTGTGATCGACCGCTTCGATGCTCGGAGCGTGCAGGGCGCGCCCGCCGGGGAACACGCGCGTCAGGCAGGCGGCGAGCGCCTCGGCGTTGTCAATGTCCGGCTCGATCAGCAATGTGTCGATGGAATCCATGCGGTCCCGTGGCTGATAGGCTTTGTGAACCACAACGGCGGCCCCGCGGGCCGCGACCCGCCCGGCTCTATCGGTCCGTCGTCCGTGGCGCTCAACGAGGATTGCGCGAGTGCGCGATCGCGCGGGCTTCTCGGACGGTCCGATCAGCGGGATCGGTCGGAGGACGGGCCGTCGGCGTCGTCGGCGCGGGGCCGGGTGGCGTGACCGGCGAGGTCGTCGCGTACGCTGCCCGTCCAGAGCGGGACGCCTTCGCTGTAGGCGGCGCGTGCGATGAGGTGCGACGCGATGGGCGCGGTGGCGAAGAGAAATAATATTACGAGTACGGCCTCGACGACGGTCGCCGCGTCCCCGAAGTGCACGCCGACACCGAGCACCGCGCACGCCACGCCGAGCGTCCCGGCTTTGGTCGCCGACTGCATGCGCATGTAAAGATCGGGCATCCGGGCCAGCCCGATCGAGGCGAGCAGGCCGAACCCGGCGCCCACCAGCACGAGCGCGGCTGTGAGTATGTCCCAGAAGTTCATCCCGCCTGCCTCCGGTGTATGAAGATCGCGAACGCGGCCGTTCCGAGAAACAACACCAGCCCCGCGACCAGCGCGACGGCGAGCAACGCCGACCTCTGCGTGACGATCGCGTACGTGCTCAGGACGCCCAGCGACTGAAACGCGATGAGATCGAGCGCGACAACGCGATCGGCGAGCGTCGGCCCGACGCAGAGCCGATGCGTGGCTATGAGGATCGCGAGCGCGAACACTCCGCCCGCGACGATGAAGAGCCAGTGCGCGGGGTCGCCGGCGGGGGGGATCATCGCGTCACCTCGAGTATCCGCCGTTCGAAGCCGACCTTGATGTCGCGGATCTCGGCGTCGGCGTCTTCGACGTGCATGAAATGGATGGACATGGTTGTGTTCCCCGGCGCGACGTCGAGCGTCAGAGTCCCGGGCGTGAGGGTCACGAGCATCGCGAGGAGAGTCGCCTCGCCGTCGGTAAAGTTAGATTCGAGCGGGACGTCGAGCACGGCCGGGCGAAGATTTCGCAGATCGGAAACCGTGTAGCGGGCGACGCGGACGTTGGCGCGGACGAGCGCATAGACGGTGAAACCGGCGAGTTCGGCGGTTGCCCAGCCCCGGCGTAGGTACGCCGGTCGTCGGCCTCGCGCGCTGCCGATCCAGAGAACTATGAAACCGAGCGCGAAGCCGACGAGAAAGTTGGACGGCGTGATCGGGCCGACCAGCGCGACCCACAGCAACGCCAGCAGCAGATTCGTGCCGAGTGTCATTGATCGACCCTCCCGGGCGATTCATCAAAGTCGGCGCCTAGCACCGCGTCGATGTACGCGCCGCTGTCGAGGAGTTGCGCAGCGGTTTCGCGCGCGAGGCTGTACATCGGCCCGGCGCCAAGCCCGAGCGCGATGTTCAACGCGGCGAGCATCGCGATCGGTGTGAGCATGGTCGCCCAGGCGCGGCGGGTCGGCGCGGGGCGCTCGGGAGTGTCGGCCTCATCGGGCGAACCCCAGAAGGCGCCGGACCAGATCTTCACCATCGAGAAAAGAGTGCAGAGGCTGACCGCGAGCGACACCGCGACGATCACGTATCGGCCCGCGGTCAGCCCGCCCGTCACGAGCGCGAGTTTCGGCCAGAACCCTGAAAATATCGGTATTCCCGCGAGTGAGAGCGCCGAGATCATGAACAGCGTCGCGAGCATGGGGTGAGTCGTCGCCAGCCCGTTGACGCGGTCGAGTTGTGCGGTGCCGCGGTCGTGGAGGATCGCGCCGCTGACGAGAAACAGGTTGGTCTTGGCGATGATGTGGTGGACGATGTAGAAGACCATGCCCGCGAGCGCGATCAGCCCGGCTTCACCGAATTCGCCGGATTCGCCGGGATTCGCGGAGACGACGAGCGCGATCCCCAGCCCCATGAGCATGTATCCGATCTGGCTGATGATGTGGAATGAGAGGATCCGCCGCATGTCGTTCTGGATGATCGCGCCGAGCACGCCGGTGGTCATGGTAAGCCCGGCGACGAGCAGGACGGCCTCGCCGAGGACGGCGTGCTCCTGGTCGAACATAAGAAGCGTGACGCGCGCGATCGAGTACACCCCGACCTTCGTGAGCAGCCCCGCGAAGAGAGCCGACACCACCGCGGGCGGCGTGTGGTACGACGCGGGGAGCCAGAAGAAAACAGGGAAAACCGCGGCCTTGATCCCGAACGCAACGAGCAGCGGCGCCGAGAGAAGCGTCGCCACGCGCGGGTCGTTCAGTTCGTCGAGCCGGACCGCGAGGTGCGCCATGTTGAGCGTCCCCGTCGCGGCGTAGATAAGACCTACGCTCGCGAGGAACAGCACCGACGAGACGAGGTTCAGCGTGACGTACTTGATCGCGCCCTCGATCTGCCGTCGGTCCCCGCCGAGCGTCAGGAGAACGAACGACGAGAGCAGCATCAACTCGAACCAGACGTAAAGATTGAAGATGTCGCCGCTGAGGAATGCGCCGGAAACCGCGGCGAGCAGGCACAGCATCAGCGGGGGCTGACCGTTGGCCGCGCGGACACGGTCCGTCCCGGCGATCGAGAAGAGCGTGACGGCGAAGCCAGTGATGGCGGCGACCAGCACCATCACGCAGGCGAACAGGTCGGCTACGAGAGTGATCCCGAAGGGCGCGGCCCACCCGCCGAGCGCGGCCGTCTGGATCCCGTCGGCGCGGACATTCGTCAGCAGGATCGCCGCGACTACGAGGACCGCGAGGCTCGACAGCGACGCGATCACGGTCTGGAGCCGGGCTTGGCCCCACGCGAGCGTGCACAACGCCGCGGCGAGCATCGGGATCAGAATGGGCAGGGTGATAAGCACAGCGTTCAGCGGTCCGTGGATGTAAATGTTTTGAGGTCGTCGGATCCGGCGTCCTCGTATGCGCGCCGGATGAGAACGATGGTGTACGAGACGATGCTGAAGCCGATGACGATCGCGGTGAGAACGAGCGCCGCGGGCAGGGGGTCGCTGTATGGCGCGGCGGGAGCGTCGGCGCCGCGCTCGACGAGGGCGGGCCTGCCGCGTTCCGGGCGCGCCGCGGCGAAGATGAGCAGGTTCGCCGCGTGCCCGACTAGGACCAGCCCGATCACGAGTTTGACCATGCTCCGGCGCAGGAGCATGTACGCGCCCGCGGCGAAGAGCACAGCGACACTAAGAACCGCGATCGGCGACATCGCGCGTCTCCTCGAGTGATAGAACCATAAGGACAGCGCCCCCGAGCACTAGTAGGTACACGCCGATGTCGAAAGCCAGCGGCGTTCCGATTTTCAGGGGTTCCGCGAACCCGGGGATATCGACGGTCATCCATCTTCCGCGGAGGAACACGCCGTCGATGAGAAGCCCGGGCAGCCCGCTGCCAGTGGCGATGAGAAGTCCGGCGCCGATCAGCGTCATCGGCGCGACGCGGAGGTGCATCCGCGCGCGCCTGCCGTCGAATGCGAGCGCGTAGAGCGAGAACGCCGACGCCGCGAGCAGCCCGCCGACGAACCCGCCGCCCGGCTCGTTATGCCCGCGCAGCAGGATTATTACGGACAGCAGCAGCATTACGGGCAGCAGCGCCCGCGCGGTGCTGCGAAAGATGATCGAGTTCATCGCGAGGCCCCCTCGGGGTCGGTCTCCTCGGTCGCGGCGCGTACTCGGAGGAGTGTGTAGACGCCGATCGCCGCGACGCCGACGACGAAGACCTCGCCGAGGGTGTCGAGGGCGCGGAAATCTACGAGTATCACATTCACAACATTGCGTCCGAAGGCTTCGGGGACGGCTTTTTCGGCGAAGAAACCTGAGATTGGTTCGAGCGCCGGGCCGGAGGTCGCCGCGAGGGACAGCATCGCGAGCACCCCGCCGAACGCGGCGGCGGTCGCGGCGTCGAGAGCACGTCGCGTCCGCCCGACGAGTGTTCGGTATCGCGGCAGGTGGAAGATCACCAGCACGAAGATGATCACGACGAGTGTCTCGACTGCGAACTGGGTCATCGCGAGGTCGGGCGCGCCGTGGAGCGCGAAGTAGACCGCGATGATGAATCCCACGCCGCCGAGCGCCGCTACGGACGCGAGTGCGGTCCGCTGCAAGGTGGCTGCGATCGCGGCGATCACGAGCGCGCCGGCGAGCGCGAGATCCGGCGCCGAAAGGTCCGCGGCGTCTATGCGGACGCGATCGACAAGCCCGGACCGCGTCAGCGCGAGCACGCTCACCGCGATGATTGTAAGAAGCGTCGTGCGGACGTAACTCTGAAGGCTGCCGTTCTGAAGAAAACTTGTGAGCGATCGCGCGAAGCCGAGCGCCCCGCTGAGCGTTGCGAAGTAGGCGCGTTCGGGGGTCACGGGCCGTAGCACAGCGAGGCGGGCGCCGGCGTTGCGGCAGATCGAGCGCGCGAGGTAGAGCGCGACGCCGGTGATGATCGCGACGGCGCTGAGGATCGTCGCGGTGGTGATCGGCCAGGCGAGGTCGATGGGGCGGATGCTGGTTTCGAGCGAGACAGGCGAGCCTGTGATCGAAGCGGCGGTCGCGGCGACGATCGGCTCGGTGAACAAGGACGGGGCGAGTCCGCCGACAAGCCCGGCGATGGCGAGCGCCGCGGGCGGGAGAATCAGCAGCGCGTCGGGACGCGGGCTTGGGCGGTCCGTGTGTGTCGAGGCGCCGATGAATGGTTTGAATCCGACGAGCAAAGCCGCGGCGACGGTGAGCGCGCCGGCGCCGGCGGTGATCGCTGTGACCGGCGCCGCCCATTCCGGATGGCTTATGCCGGCCTTGAGCAGGAGTTCCTTGCCGATGAACCCGACGAGTGGGAACATGCCCGCCATCGAGAGCGCGCCGATCATGCCGGTCGCGGCGAGCAGGGGCGCACGCCGAGCCAGGCCGGCGATGCGGAACGGGTCTTTCTCGTGTGTGATTTTCGTGACCGCGCCCGCGACGAGGAAGAGGCAACCTTTGAACATCGCGTGCGCGAGGAGGTATGCGGCGGCCGCCTTGGCTGCGCCCATGCCGAGGAGCATCATGAGAGTCCCGAGGGAACTTACGGTCGAGTAGGCGAGTATGCGTTTGAGTTCGCGTTGTCCGACGGCCATGGCTGCGGCGATGAGCATGGTCCCGGCGCCGACGATCGTGAGCGTCTCGTCCCAGAGGAGCGATCCCGAGAGCGTCGGGTTCAGCCGGGCGATGAGGTATACGCCGGCTTTGACCATGGTCGCCGAGTGCAGCAGGGCGCTGACGGGCGACGGCGCCTCCATCGCGTTCGGGAGCCAGAAGTGCAGGGGCATGTTCGCGCTCTTGGTGATCGCGCCGGCGAGCACGAGGACCACGATCGCGGGGTAATAAGGATGATTGAGCACGACATCGGCGGTGAGTTCGCTGATGCGGAACGTCCCGCCCGCGACGCCGAGGAGAACGATCCCCGCGAGGAGCGCCAGCCCGCCCAGTGCGGTGACGAGGAGCGCCTGAAGGGCGGCGACGCGGGCGCGTTCGCGTTCGTGGTCGAAGCCGATGAGCAGGAACGACGTGACGCTGGTGAGTTCCCAGAAGATGAAAAGTAAGATAAGGTTGTCCGCGGTGACGACGCCGAGCATCGCGGCCATGAACGCGACGAGCGTGGCGACGAGGCGCGCGGCGCCGGGCTTCCCGCGCATGTACGAGGAGGTGTATGCGAGGACGAGAGCGCCGATGAATGTGATGAGCAGCGCGAAGAGCATCGCCAGCCCGTCGAGTCGGAACGCAGCGGCTGCGCCGAGTTCGCCGATCCAGTCGCGCGATTCGGTGAAGACCTCCCCGGCGGCGACGCGTGGCAGCCGGGCGGCGTAGAGCACGCCGAGGGCCGCGGGGATCGCCGCGACCACGAGCGACCCCGCCCGCCAGGACAGCCGAGTTAAGATCGGCGAGAGGGCGGCGAGGATTATCAGCGTGATGACCGACCCGGCGATCAACGCCGAGCCTCTCGCCGCGATTGATGCAAGCCTGACGATGGGCGGGCGCGGTAATGCCCGCTGCGCGACGCTCGTGCGCTAGACGCCGGTCGGGATCGGGCGTCGCGGGATGTGAGCGGCGTGGCGATCATCGTCGGCGGTGTGGACGGTCGTGGCAGAGCCGATGGATGGCGGCGGGGGGCAGGGCGCCCGGCTCGGTAGTCGGTCGTCGCCCGCTGGAGGTGAGATTCAAGCCCCGACGCGCCGCGTCGAACTCCGGAAGTCGCAGTGCGGCGGGATCATACCATTTCAAGGCGTTAGTCGCGCCGGATGCACGATAATCGGGCTGAACGCTGGTGTCAGCGGTCGGGTTCGGTGTGGCCCGGCGCCGATGTGCATGTTGCGGTCGGGTGTATTCTCAGTTGATGCCGAACCTGATCCGCAATCCGGGACGCAGGCCGATGGTGGCTGCGTCGATCCTGTCCGCTGACTTTGCGCGCATGGCCGACGAGTGCCGGGACGTGCTTTGCGATGCAGCCGGGGGGATCGGCGGTCCCGGCGGTGCGGACCTGTTGCATCTCGATGTGATGGACGGGCACTTTGTGCCGAACCTTACGATGGGGCCTGATATGTGCCGGGGGCTTAGGCGGGCGTTCCCGTCGGTGACGCTGGACGTGCACCTGATGGTGACGGACCCGGGGCGGTATGTGCAGGCGTTCGCCGAGGCAGGGGCCGACCATTTTACTTTCCATGTCGAGCCGGCGCTCGGGGTGTACCGGAGCAAGGGGCCGATCGAGGGGCCGGGGCGGTACGACCCGGCGGAGGTGATCGCGGCGATCCACGAGGCGGGGATGACCGCGGGGATCGCGATCAACCCTCCGACTGAGCCGGACGCGCTGGCGCCTTGGCTCGGGATGGTGGAGATGGTCCTGGTGATGAGCGTGCATCCCGGGTTCAGCGGGCAGCGGTTCATCGAATCCACCGCGGCGGTGACGGCGGGGCTGCGGCGTTTCCTCCGCGAGGATCAGATCATCGAGATGGACGGGGGGATCTCGCCCGGCAATGCGAAGATCGCCCGCGACGCGGGGTGCGATGTGCTGGTCGCGGCGTCGGCGATCTTCGGCCTGCCCGGGGGGGAGCGCGTCGCTGCGGTGCGGGCGATCCGGGGGGAAAGTGACTCCTGATTCGGGCTGGGTGATGATCGGGGCGGCACGGCTCTCCAGAGGCGTGATTCACGGGCGGGACGCCCGTGCCAGTGGGTGCTGCTCCCTCTCCCATGGGAGAGGGTTGGGGAGAGGGACGACCGGTGCTGGGCGTTGATTGATGCTTTGTGATCTCGGTGCGATTGACGCTGTTCGCGCACGGCTCTGGAGAGCCGTGCCACCCCGGAGCGCACGGGCGAGACGCCCGTGCCACTGGGGAAAGGGAACACGGGCGAGACGCCCGTGCCACTGGGGACGGGTATGATCCCCGTCCGGGTCGGAGACACCCGCGGGAGTGAATCGAGCAGGCATGGGCAAGCGATCGGACGTGACGATAATCCTCGTGCCTGCTGCCCGGACGGAGTGGGACGACTCGGGCCGGGTGCAGGGTTCGGCGGACATCCCGCCGGCGGCGTCGGGCGCCGAGGATGCCCGGGCGATCGCTGCGGAGGCAGCCGCCCTCTCGCCGACGGCCGTCCTCGCGGCGCCCGACGAAGCCAGCCGATCCGTCGCTGCGGCCGTCGCCGAGGCGATCGACGCCAAGCCTCGCGTTGTGAAGGAACTCGCCGAGCCGACGCTCGGCCTTTGGGAAGGGCTTGAGCGGAGCGCGTGCCTGGATCGCTACCCGACCGCGTTCAAGCAATGGCTCGCCGACCCGGCGAGTGTGAAAGTCCCCGAAGGCGAGGCGTTCGAGGACGCGGTGGAGCGGATCGTGCTGGCGCTCGGGAAATCAGCGGAGAAGTCGTCGCGATCGCCGATCGCCGTGGTCGTGCGTCCGATCGCCCGGCGGGTGCTAGCGCGATGGCTGCGGGGCGAGCCGATCGCGGCGGACTGGTCCGGCGACGAGCCTACGGGCGGGGTCGCGGCGATCACTGTCCCGCGGTCTGCATTGCGGGCGGAGCCGAAACTGCACGCGCCCGCGACGACAGGGGGAGGCGGCCGATGACGCGCATCACCGACGAGACACCCGCAGACACGCCGATCGTGAAGAAGTCGTCGATCCCCGAGGGGTTGTGGCTGCGCTGCCCCGGGTGCGACAAGATGCTCTTCCGCAAGGCGATGGAGGCGAACCTGCACGTCTGCCCCGAGTGCGGGCATCATTTCAGGATCTCCGCGACCGAGCGCGTCAGGCAGTTGTGCGACGAGAAATCGTTCGAGCCGCGGAAGTGGAAGCTCGAGGGGGCGGACCCGCTGGGGTTCGTGGATCTCAAGCCGTACCCGGATCGGCTGGCTGCGGAGCAGAAGAAGACGGGTCAGCCCGAGGCGGTGCAGGCGGGCCGGGGATTTATAAAGGGGCGTCCGGTCGCGTTGTGCTGTCTTGATCTTACATTTATGATGGGATCGATGGGGTCGGTGGTGGGGGAAGCCGTAACGCGGTCTATCGAGTACGCGACGGACCGCGACCTGCCGCTGGTGATCGTGTCGTGCTCGGGCGGGGCGCGGATGCAGGAGGGCGCGCTGTCGCTGATGCAGATGGCCAAGACGAGCGCGGCGCTCGCGCGCTTCGACGACGCCGGCGGGCTTTTCATATCAGTCCTGACCGATCCGACCACCGGCGGGGTCACGGCGTCGTTCGCCATGCTCGGGGATGTGATCCTGGCTGAGCCGGGGGCGCTGATCGGCTTCGCCGGTCCGCGCGTCATCAAGCAGACGATCCGGCAGGATCTGCCCGAGGGGTTCCAGCGGGCCGAGCAACTCGTGACGACGGGAGTCGTAGATCGCGTGGTCCCGCGGGCGGAACTCCGCAACGAGATCGCAAGGCTCATCGACTACGCGGGCAAGTGATCACGCGCACTGGCGGGACGCCCGAGCCACTGGGTTCCACCCCCTCTCCCCTGGGAGAGGGCCGGGGAGAGGGACGACCGGTGCTGGGCGTCGATTCTTGTTTTGCGTTCACTGCGAGAGTGTTGCTGTTCGCGTACGGGCGGGACGACCGTGCCACTGTCGTGCGTGAGTCGCGGGGATCGGCGGCACGACAATCAAGGAAAAAAATATCGCAAACCACCAAGTTGACCCACTCGTGCTTCGTCTGCGTGACCGCCGTCGGACGCGAGCCGCGCGGCGCCCACACTCTCGTCAGCGAGCCTTGCTGCACGCAGCGGGCCGCGTCCATGAAGAACACGCGGACGCGCTCGCTGCGCATGCGGCCCGACTCCTTCGCGGTCCGCACAAAAGAGTGGCGCTCTCTTCCTTGAACTTATGTTGCGCCTCGGGGTCGTGCTTCTCATGCCGCGGCCGGGGGGCGGGGCAGCGATGCCCGAGGCGTTCGAGCAGGTCGTGTACGCCGTCGAGCGTGTACTTCACGCCGAACTCGCGCTCGAGGATGCGGGCGATGTCCCTGCCGCAGAGCGTGCAGACGCCGTCGTCCGGCCGAGGCCCGGCGTCGAGACGCGCCTTGAACCCCGCCTCGCGCTCCCGCGGCAGCCTGGGCGCGGGTCCTGGGCGTCGGGGCGGGTGGATGTGTTCGATCCCGCCGTCGCGGTAGCGGCAGACCCAACCCTGCACCGAGCGGCGTGAGCGTCCGAGCCTGTCCGCGATCACTTCGGCCCCGCCGCCGTCGAGCGCCGGCAGCACGGCCCGCAGGCGGTCGCGCCGCGATGCGTCGCGTTCCCGCCGGATGGCTTCCGCCAGGCGCCGCCGATCCCCGACCTGCCGTTCGTTCACATGGATAGTCAGCCTCCTGCTGACGAGCATCATGCCACATCAACATCAATCGCGCCACCGAGCATGCGCCGAACATGCGAGCAACAGGCAATCACGATGCGTATGAGGCGTTGTTTGTGAGGCGCTTCGTGCAAGGTAAATTCAACATCACGGCTCGGAGAGCCGTGCCACCTCGGAGCGCACGGGCGAGACGCCCATGCCACTGTTCGCGCCCGTGCCACCGATGCGTCCGCGCCGCTGGGGGTTTGTTATTAATCAGTTGTTGATCTGTTATTCGATTGTTACTCGGCTGACGCCTTCGACGAGGAGTTCGTAGAGGAGTTCGATGTCGGAGGCGTCGAGGCGTACGCAGCCCATCGAGGCCTGCGAGCCGATGGAGTTCGGGTCGATCGTGCCGTGGAGGCCGTAGCCGGCGAGGGCCGCGGTGCTGTCGTCGGTTCCTTCGAGGCCGATCCAGTGTTCGCCGATCGGGTTCTCGGGGTTGTCGGCGGAGTAATGTTTGCCGGTCTGAGGGTTGGTCCAGGGCGGGTTGATAAGTTTTGAGTTCCGGCGGACGATCCAGGATCCGCTGGGCGTAGAGCCGTACTGCCCGAGTCCGACGGGGAACGAGCGGATGTAGACGCCGGGGTCGGCGGAGTTTTCGGGGTCGCCGGCGTAGAGGTCAAGGCGGTAGTCGGCCTTGCTGATGCGGGCGTAGAACGGGCCTCGCACGAGTTTGATCGTCTGCCCGACGCGGATGCGTCTGGGGTCCGAGATGCGGTTGACGCGCTGGAGCAGGCGCCAGTCGACATTGAGATTCTCGCGGGCGGTGATGCGCGCCAGGCTGTCGCCGGCGGCGATGGTGTAACGCGAGACGAGCGGGTCGCCTTCGACTATCCGGGGCGAGAACAGCAGTTCCTCGTTGATCCCGGCGAGGTGTTCGCGGATGACCCGGCGGTCGGATTCGGTGGCGCGGGAATCGTGCAGGGCGCGGTTGAGGAGCAGGCGCGCTACGAGCGGCTCGTTCGCGGCTAGCGCGTTGGCGGCGTCTTCGATCAGCGACGCAACGGCGCCGGTGGCGCTCGGCTGCGGACGAGACCGCGGCTGGGGCGATCTTGTTTCGTCCTGAGCGCGAGACGGGACGCCCGCAGCGGGGGTCGGCTCCGGGCGGGACGTCACGGGGACGCCCATTGTAAGAACGTCCGCGTTGGTATTGACCGGCGTCGGAGTGGTCGCGGGGGAGGGAGTATTATTAGAAGCGAGGTTATTAGATATATTGAAGCCCGGCGAAGCGGCGGCGTTGGTCGGGGGTCTGTTCGTGACGCGCGGGGCGGTGTCGGCGGTCAGGGGATCGACGATCGCGCCGGGGGCGGGGTCGGCGCCGGCGGGCGAAGGCTCGCGGGACAGCCACCACATGCCGACCGAGATGAACAGCACGCCGAGCGCGCCGAGGCCGAGGAGCCGGCGGGTGCGGTTGACGCGGCGTGAGGAACGGCGCGAGGTGTAAACACGGCTGGTGGTGGTCGAACGCGCGGTCTGGGACGCCAAGGCCATGGTCGGATCCTTCCTGACGAACTGCGGGAGCGATCGGCGCCGGCGGCTCCGTCCCGGCGCCTCGCGCGAGGTTAGCGGATCAGAGAGTCGGCGTGCGGGCCGACGATGCGTGTCGGTGTGACGACGGCGTCGAGCCGGGCGTCGTGATCTAGCATCGGGAGATCGGGGACGATCTGTGCATCGAACGCGACGCCTATGACCGCGGCGCGTGTCCGATCGAGGCCCGCGATGAAGCGGTCGTAGAACCCACCCCCGCGACCGAGCCGGGCGCCTGATTCGTCGAACGCCAGGCCGGGGACTAACACACAGACCACCGCGTCGAGGGGCGCCGTCGGGCCGATCGGCTCGCGGAGGTTGTGCCTGCCGAGGCGTACGCCTTGTTCGAGGTCGTCGATCAGGGCGGGCGTCATGGTTCGATTGGGCCAATCCACCCGGGGTCCGGCGACGGGCAGGCCCGCAGCGAGGCGGTCGGCGATGACGGCGTCGAGGTCCGGCTCGTCGGGCAACGCGAGGTATGCCAGCGCTACGCCGGGGTCTTCTAGCAGCGGCAGCCGGAGCAGCCGACGGACGATCGCACGCGAGCCGGCGGCACGCTCCGCGGGCGGCATCGACGCGAGCATTGCACATGCTCGAACCCGCGCGGCGGATTTGTCGGCTTCGATCGCGTCGTCGGGCATAGTCAGATCCTTCGGCCCGGGCGGGCGAGCGAGGCGAAATCCGTCGCGTCGATCGCGGCGCGAAGGTCGGGGTGGATGTCGCGCGGGTTCCAGGCGGGCGAGCCGGGCGCGGGGCTGATCCCGCTGGCGGCCGCGCGCCCGGGCAGCGTCGCGAGGATGCGGACTCCGGTCTGGCGCCGGAGCCAGTCGCGGTTGGTCTGCATGGAGAGGTCGGGCGAGTCGGGGTCATAGCCGTTGACGATCAGGCCGGCGATCGGGAGGCCCGCGTCGCGGAGGATCTTGCAGGTCATCGCGGTGTGATTGAGCGTCCCGAGCGTCGCCCGACAGACAACGACGACGGGATAGCCGATCGCGCGGGCTAGATCGAGGACGGTCGTGATCGGGCCGCGTGAGCCGGGCTGTTCGAGCGGGACTAGGACGCCGCCGACGCCCTCGGCGACGATCCGGCTGCAATGCTCGTCGAGCCGGCGGAGCGAGCGGGCGATCGCGGGCCAGTCGATCGGCGCGTGCTCGATTTCGACAGCGGCGGCGGGGGCGAGCGCGGCTCGATAGCGCACAGGGTTAATAAGATCCAATGGGCCGACGTCGGGGTCGAAGTCCGCAGCGTGAGCGAGTTGCTCGGCGTCATCGGAGACGAGGCCTTCGCGCTCCTTACGGCAACCTGTGGCGATCGGTTTGAGGACGCCGACACGCGAGCGCGGGTGAGCGCCGATCTCAGCCCGGCGCCATTGGTCGGCGATCAGGCAGGACACGACGGTTTTACCGACGCCGGTGTCGGTCCCGGTAATGAACAGGCCGGGCGTCGCGGGAGGGGTGATGTCGGCGGGCGTGGGCATCGCGGGAACAGCGTATGCTCGGCGTGGTGGACGGGCCGATTTTCCATGTCGTGCTGCACGAGCCGTTGATCCCGAACAACACGGGGAACATCGGGCGGACGTGCGTCGCGACGGGGTGCGCGCTCCATCTGATCCGGCCGCTGGGATTCGATACGTCCGTCAAGGCGTGCAGACGCGCGGGGCTGGACTACTGGCCGAGACTGGCGCCGACAGAGCATGAATCGTGGGAGGAGTTCCTGCGATGGTCGGCTGAGTCGCAGAACCGCTCTCCCGCTCCAAAGCCCAGGGATTTCATCCCTGGGCTTGAGGCGCTCGATGCAAGTCAAACTCAACATCACGGCTCGGAGAGCCTTGCCACCCCGGAGCGCACGGGCGAGACGCCCGTGCCACTGGTTGAAGGGTGTTGTCGCACGGGCGGGACGCCCGCTTGGCTTTTCACGACCAAGGCGGAGCGGCTGTACTGGGACGCGGACTTCCGTCCCGGCGATCGGCTGGTCTTCGGCAACGAGGTCGCCGGGCTGCCGGGCGAGATCATCGAGGAGCACGCCGCGACCGCGGTTCGGCTGCCGATGGTCCCCGGGGAGCGGTCGCTGAACCTCGCGACGGCGGTTTGCGCGGCGGTGTACGAGGGCCTGCGGCAGATCCGCGCGGCGCGAGAGGCGCGTGAATTCCTACATTAGGATTCGAGCATTCTGTATTGATTTGTGATTTCTTTGCCGCGTTGTACAAGACGCCTGACCTGAGCGAAGCGAAGGTCAGAGTTTATGCAGGGAATGACGGGCGAGACGCGCGTCCCACAGGTCGCTGACCCCCCCCTCCCCGGGAGAGGGCCGGGGGAGGGACGGCGGTGCTGGGGGCGACTCTCGCAAATGTTGCATAGCCCGGGGATTTCATCCCCGGGCTATTGGGATGTTCATCTGCCGCGACCGCCTGGGCCTCGGGATTTGCCGACAGCGGGGCCTCGGGATGGACCCGCGCGCCGTGTGCCGCCCGGACCGTTTCGGACGCCCGGCCCGGCGCCTGGGGACTGGTTCTTGCCTTTGCCCGGGCGGGCGCCTCGGCCGGTCTGAGCGTTCGGGCCACCAGAAACTCGGGCGGCTTTCTTGCGCGGCGTCGGGTGCGGGCGATCCTCCTGGCGGTGCGGGCGATGGACAGGCGCTGTGTGGGCGTCTCGATCTCGGGGTTCGTCGTCCGGCCGTCGAGGCGCGGCTTTGAGTTCCGGCATCGGGCCGGCGTCGGGGATGCGGTTGCCGGTGAAGCGTTCGATGGCGCGGAGCAGGCCGCGCTCGTCGGGATCGCAGAACGCAACGGCGACGCCCGTGGCGCCGGCGCGACCGGTCCGGCCGATCCGGTGCACGTACGCCTCGGCTTCCATCGGCAGATCAAAGTTTATCACGTGCGTGATGTCGTCCACGTCGATCCCGCGGGCCGCGACGTCGGTCGCGACGAGGACCGCCGTCCGACCGGCGCGGAAGGCGTCGAGGGCGCGCTGGCGCTGGTTCTGATTCTTATTTCCGTGTATCGCGTTCGCGTTGACGCCGGCGCGGGAGAGGTTCTTCGCGACCTTGTCGGCGCCGTGCTTCGTGCGGGTAAAAACGATCGTCCGCGCCGTGGCGGGATCGCGCAGCAGGTGCTCGAGCAGCGGCTGCTTGAGGTGTCGCGGCGTCTGATAGACAGATTGCGTGATCTTGGGATCGGCTTCCGGGGCGCGCGGGACGGACACGCGCACCGGGTCGCGCAGCAGTGCCTCGGCGAGGTGGACTACCGCTTTGGGCATCGTCGCCGAGAAGAGCATCGTCCGGCGGTCCTTGACGAGATCCGCGGCGATGCGGCGGATCGGCTGGATGAAGCCCATGTCCAGCATCCGGTCGGCTTCGTCGAGGACCAGCGTACGGACGCCGGTGAGGTCGACGACGCGCTGCTCCATCAGGTCGATGAGCCGGCCCGGGCAGGCGACGAGGACGTCCACGCCTCGGGACAGGGCTTTTTCCTGCCCGCGCTGGCTTACGCCGCCGAAGACGACGGCGACGCGGATGCCCGTCTCGCGTCCGTAGGCGAGGAACGAATCGCCGATCTGGCCGGCGAGTTCGCGCGTCGGCGCGAGGACGAGGGCGCGCGGGATCGCGGGGCCTCGGCGTGTCTTGTCGATCGGCTCCGCGTGCAGGCGTTGGATGATCGGGAGGGCGAACGCGGCGGTTTTGCCGGTGCCGGTCTGGGCGCAGCCCAGAATGTCCCGCCCGGCCAGCGCGGGGACGATCGTCCGCTCCTGGATCGGCGTCGGGGTGGTGTATCCCTCACGGGCGAGTGCCGCGAGGACGGGCTTTGCCAGGCCGAGCGCTGCGAAGCCGCCGGACGTTTCCGGGGCTTGCCTGGCTGGGGCCGGCTGGGCCGATGTCGTAGGATCGGAGACGGTAGCGTCTCGGCGAGTGGCTTTGGTTGTGATTCGGGCGGGGGCGTCGGGCACAAGGGCGGCGCCGGGGTTCTGGGGCTTCGTCAAGGGGATCGGTCTCCGTCGAGCCTGCGGGCGCACAGCGACCGCGGTCGAGCAATACGAATGGAGTCGGCCTGATCGGGGAGGCCCGAATCGAGGGCGGACGCCTGGGACATGGAGCGTCGGGGCAACGTAGCGATCCGACGCCGCCAGCAGATTCCCAGAACGATCCGGCCGCGGTCCGCGTGCGGACCCGGGCGAAGCGGCGCTGAGGCCACCGGCAGGTTGAACACAGAGTATAGCACGCCGGGCGGGGAATGTCTGAACGCAAGCAAGACGCCCGTGAACAGCGTCCTCCTTGCAAAGCCCAGGGATATATCCCTGGGCATGATGCGCGGTTTGTGAGGCGTTTTGTACGAGTGAAACTCAACGACACGGCTCGGAGAGCCGTGCCACCCCGGAATCCCCGAGCCGGGCCGTCCCCGGCCCGGTCGTTGGCCTCATCTTTATAAGTTAATCAAGAAACCAGCCGCAGCGCACGGGCGGGACGCCCGTGCCACTGTTTGCGCGAGTGCCACTGTTCGCGGCGGGGGCGTGAATCAGGCGGCGTCTTCGGGGTCGAGCCAGGTCGTGCGGAGCGGGCCGCCGAAGGCGCGCTCGAAGAGCGGCGACTTGCGTTCGGCGCCCCAGATATCGACCGCGGATTCGCTGGGCGCGAGCACGCGCAGCGAGAACCCGTCGTGTTCGCGGCGGAGGATCGCGTCGCCGACGCTCTGGGTGTGGGTGCGGTCGAGGCCGTCGGCTACACGCAGGATCGCGGCGAGGCGGACGACGAGCGCGCGGTCCGGCGCGGGCAGGCGCGCGAAGCCGGTGTGCTTCTTCTTTGGCTCGGATCGGCGGTGGTAGCGGGCGACATTGGCGATGATCGCGCGCTCGCGCGATGTGAAGCCGACGAGGTCGCCGTGCATTATAATATGATAAGAATGTTTGTGATGGTTGGTGTATGAGATCAGGTAGCCGACGTCGTGGAGCAGGGCGGCGGCTTCGAGGAGTTCGCGCGCCTGCGCGACCGTCCACCCGTCCTCGAACGGCGCGGGGTCGCCCGCGACGAGTTGATCGAACAACCGCAGCGAGAGCCACGCGACATGGTCGGCGTGCGAGGCTTCATAGCGGCATGCACGGGCGAAGTCGTGGGCGGCGTCGACGCGGCGTCGATTCGGCGCGGGGCCGGCGCCGATCAGCACGCTCGACGCCATTTCCAGGAGAAGCCCGTCGCGGACGCCCCCGTCGTTGACGCGCAGGCGGTTGACGCCGAGACGTTTCATCACGCGATCAACTATCGCGACGCCGGCGACGATGATGTCGGCGCGTTCTGGGCTTAGCCCGGGGACATCGGCGCGCTGCGCGACGGGCAGGCGTGCGAGCCGGCCGAGGATATGGCGGACCTCCCCGCGGCGCATCTCGTAGCCGCGCGTCGCGAAGGGGAGGGCGTCACGTCCTTTATTGGGGAGGCTGTCGCGCATGGAGATCCGCGCGAGGTTGGTGAACGTCCCGCCCGAGCCGCACAGCAGCGTCGGGGGGACGTCGGTCTTGACGCCGGCGTCGCGGAGGGCGTTCTTAATATGTTTGCGGAGGGCGGCGAGGCTGGCGCCGTCGGGTTCGTCGCACGGGCCGAAACGTTCGGTTAGTCGGACGGCGCCGAGGGGCAGGGACCAGACGTGCTCGATGACGCCGTTAACCGCGAGGACGATCTCGGTGCTCCCGCCGCCGACATCGACGATCGCGACGGGTTCGTGCCGGAGGTCGAAGGCGTGTTCGGCGCTGAGTGTGGCGAGGCGCGCCTCTTCGAGGCCGGAGATTATTTCCAGTTCCGCGCCGGTTTCGTCGCGGACGAGCATGACCATCTCGTCGGCGTTTTCGGCTTCGCGCACGGCGCTGGTTGCGACGACGCGCATCTCGCGCACGCCGTAACCCTCGGCGATCGCTTTGAGACGACCAATCGCGGCGGCGGTGCGGCGCATGGGGATCTCGCCTAGGACGCGCGCGCTGTCCGCGCCTTCGCCGAGCCGGGTTATTTCTTTTTCGTCGTCGAGGACACGGTACGAGCCGTCGGGCCGGGCCTCGGCGATGATGAGGCGCAGGCTGTTGGTGCCGACGTCGATCGCGGCGATGCGTCGGACGCCGAGGTCGGCGGGCGCCGGGGGCGGCGGTTCGGGATGGGGCGCGGTTGGCGCGGGGTCGATGCGTGTCACGCGCGGTCCTCCCCGCCGGGCTGCTCGGCGGCGCTGTGCTGATTTTTATCGTCGATCGGCGCGGTGATCCCTTGAGCGAGCAGCCGGCGCAGCGGCGAGCCGGGCCACCACGCGAGAAAGTCCTCGTGCATGGCGCGGGCGGCGCGTGACTGCTTCTCGGCGAGTTCGGCCAGGCCGGCGATAAGTTCATCGCCCGGCGCCACGGCGCCTTGCCTGAGACGCTCGGCGAGTCGTTCGAGACGGGCGCCGAGTTCCGACGCGTCGTTGACGGCGCCGAAACGGTCCTGCGAATCGACTAGCGCCGCGTACAAGTCCCCGAGCGCGTGTTCGTCCGCCACCGCGCCCACCGCTTCGATCGTGTAGCGCAGATGCTTGCACTCGATACGCAGAGCATGCAGCAGCGGCGGTTCGGTCAGATCATCAGCGGCGGCTTCGCGGCAGCATCGGATCTGCGCGTCGAGCGCTGCGAGCGCGATCGGAAAGAACCGCGCGTCGCTGGATGATCGGTCGCGCGCGGCCCGCAGCAGCCGATCCGCCCGGCGTGATAGTTTCGGGCCGATCGAGAGGCATCGTTCGACGAGACGGTCTGCGGCGGCGTCGCGCTCGCACGACGTGACGCCGAGCGCCAGAGCGAGAGCCTCGGCGTGGGCGGGGGTCGATCGGGCGGAGTCGAACAAGCCGCGCATCGCCAGCGACGCGACGTCCGCGTCGCGCGCGTCGGCGGCGGCTCGGCGGAGTTTCTTCAGCGATCGGCGCACCGCGCGCATCCGGCTCTCGGGAAGCAGAGGCTCGAACAGGTCGAGCGCAGCGGCGGAGCGGCGGGTCGCTACGCGGAGCCGATGCACGAGCTTGGCTTCGAACCGGCAACGCTCAGCAGCGAGGGGGAGCAGGTCCGCTACCGCGGCGAGTCGAGCGCCGATTGAACGCTCGATCGCTTCATACAGCGGCGTCTCGCTGCGGATCGCGTCGATGGTTCTTCCGAACGCGGGTTTGATTCGGCTCAGGCTCATCTCGGTGTTTCTTTGGATGCGGCCGGGGGTTCACGCGGCGCGCTCAGCAATCATACGCAAGGTGTTCGGCGATCCGCGACCGACGCGGGAGCGGGCGTCGTTCGAAGATCGGGTTTATTCGATCTGTGAGGGTTTGAGGGAGTTGCCAAGTTTGGTGCTGTTCCCCAAGTGAGGTGATCCGGCAGGGGGGGAAGGGCCGATCGAATGGGCGTGCCGCCCTCCCACCGGGACGTGGGTCGGGAGCCGGCGTCACGGCAGGGGCTCGTGTCGCCGTCTACACCCAGGTCCGAGAGGAGACGAGCGCGATGGTTATCGAGCTGATGGGTCTTGTGCGTGCGACGAAGGAACTGCCGGCGCTCCCGGCGTCGGCGGTCGAGGTGCTGCGGCTGACGAGCGCGGGCGACGCCTCGGCGTCGGATCTGGCGGCGGTGATCGAGCGCGACCCGTCGCTGGCGGCGAAACTACTGAAACTTGTTAATTCACCGCTCTTCGGTGTGCGGCGCGAGGTGACGAACGTCAGGCAGGCCGTGGCGCTCGCTGGGCAGCGCGTCGTCCGCGTCACGGCGCTCTCGGTGTCGTTCAGCGAGCAGATCAACACGAAACAGTCGGCGGGTTTCGATTACGAATCGTTCTGGCGATCGTCTCTGACGGGGGCCGTCGCGGGGAGGCTTATCGCGCGGGCGGCGGCGCCTGAGATCGCGGAGGAAGCCTTCATCGCGGGGCTGCTGGCGCAGATAGGCCGGCTCGCGGCGCACGCTGTAGCGCCGGATCTGTACGCTCGCGCGATCGAGATGAAGGACCGCGACGGGTGTCGGCTGCGCGAGGCGGAGCGCGCGGTGTTCGGCGTCACCGGGGCGGCGCTCGGGCGGGCGCTCCTCGAACGGTGGAACCTGCCCGGGTCGTTGTGCGCCGCGGTCGGCGCGAGCCAGGGCGACGACGCCGGGCTTGACGGGCCGGTGCGCCGGCTCGCAGAGATCGTCCGGGCTGCGTGCGCGGTGTCGGAACTGTTCTGCCGGGAGATTGGCGCTGTCGAGATCGATCTGGTGCGCGAGGAGGTTCGACGGCTCGCCGGGCTTGACGAGCACGCCGTCGAAGATGCGCTCGCGTCGATCGACACTCACGTACGGCAGATCGCGCGCGATATGTCGCTCGAAATCGGATCGACCGCGGATTACGCGGAAATCCGCACGCAGGCTGCGGCGGAACTGGCGCGGCTGACGTTCGAGGCAGAGACCGAACGCACCGCGACTCTCGCCCGCGCAGAGGAAGCCGAGGCCGAGGCCAGGCAACTCCACGAGGAATCCAAGCACATCATCCGCGCCGCGACGACGGACTCGCTGACGGGTCTTGCAAATCGCGCGGCGTTCGAGCAGCGGCTGGAGGAACTGCTCTCGGCGCCGAACGCCGCGGGGCGTGTCGCGCTGTTCCTGATGGACGTAGATCACTTCAAAGTTTTCAACGACACCTACGGGCACCAGGCCGGGGACGAGGTGCTGCGCGCGGTCGCGGCGGCGCTGCGCGACGCGGCGCGCGGTGAGGCGGCCGTCGCGCGCTGGGGCGGGGAGGAGTTCATCGCAGCCGGTCGGTTCCGTACGGAGCGGGAGGCGGTCGGACTCGGCGACCGGCTCCGCGCGGCGATCGCGGCGGTGTGTGTCCGCTGGGACGGGGCGGCGCTGAACGTCACCGCGAGTGTCGGCGTCGCGTTCGCGGCGGCAGGAACTACTGCGGAGCGGCTGATCGGTGACGCCGACGCCCGGCTTTATGAGGCGAAGCGGGCGGGGCGCAACCGGGTTGTCGTCTCGTCGGCGCTCGCGGCGTGATCGGCGCGGGTTTCAGCCGGTCCAGTTCGAGAGAAGGATTAGCAGGTCGAGGCCGTCGGTCGCGCCGTCGCCGTTGAGGTCGGTCGCGCCGGGGCCTTGCCAGTTTGAAAGGAGTATGAGCAGATCGACGCCGTTGACCACGCCGTCGCCGTTGATGTCAGCGGGGATCGCGGCCGTGTTGCATTCGAATCTTACGACGCGGAAGCCGTCGAACCCGGCTTCGACGACGGAAGGCGCGCCGAGATCCGAAGCGATCACGCGGAGGCGCATCGCGGACTGCGGCTCGGCGATGTCGGCGATGCGGACGAGGCGACGCTCCCAGCCGAACGTCGAGGCGTCGATGGTTTCGACGGGTAGCCAGACGCCGCCGTTGTCGGGCGATAGTTCGATGACGAGCACGTCGTCGATGTTCGTGCCGAGATCGTTTGAGAACCAGATGAAGTATTCGAGATGCGCGTCGCCGTCGCCGGTGGCGTCGAAGGCTGGCGAGAGGAGGACGGTGTCTCCGTTGTCTACATCGGTGTTGCCGGGCCCGTTCTCGGTGAGATAGGCGGCGCCGGAGCCGTCGGCGTCGGTGACGGGGTCGCCGCGATCACCGAAGCCCGCCGGGACGCCGCGTTGCCAGTGACCGGCGGTCGCAGAGCCGAAGACGAACCAGCCCTGATCGGTCTCGAAGTCGTCCTCAAAGTTCGCGGGGTCGTCGGTGAAGACTAGAAGGGGGATCTGGTCTGCGGGGGCGTTCGCGGGGAAGGTCCAGGTCTGATCGCCGGTGTCGGCGGCGAGGTAGTAAGTGACGGTGTCGCCGCAGGCGAACGGTGGGAGTGTGGCGGCGAACTGTTCCTCGGTCAGGCCGGCGGCGAAGGGGAGCGACAGCGGAGCGCCGCCGTTGATCGTGACCACGAGCCGGGCCGAGCCGGGTGTGAGCGGTTCGCCGCAGGAATCGGCGACGGTGACATCGAAGGCCGCGGGGGCGCCGGCGACAGTGCGATCGGGCGCGCCGCCGTCGATCGCGAACTCGACCCCGATCGGTATGTCGAAAGATTCGCCGATGTTGGATACGCCGGAAGTCGCGCTGAACGCGCCGGCCCCGAGGCCGCGCTTGGCGAACGCGGCCCAGAGGTCGCAATTGTTGTCGCCGTTGTTATTGATGCGGTCGGCGAGGAGGATGGCGTCGCGCGCCTGGACCATCGACGGTGTGGAAGTTGTTGTAAGTTTCATCCCGTCAATGACAAGGCGGAGGATGAGATCCTGCCCGGCCTCGAAGCCGTGCTTCTCGATCATCGCGACCGTGCATTCCCAGAGAATCGAGCACCAGACGGTGCCGACGTTGTGGACCTGGCTGGGGTTTGTGGAACTGAAGACGGGGTTGATGGGGATGAGCGGGTCGATGTCGATGAGGTCGGGGCTGATGTCGCCGAAGGTCAGCGGGTTGCGCCCGAGGTCGGTGGTGTACGGGAATCGGCGGATGCCGAAGTAGTAGTTATCAAAGAAGGGCTGGCCGAAGCCTTGCAACGTTGAATAGCCGGCGACCGGGTATGTGCCGTGGAGGTCGTCGCCGGGTTCGAGGAGGAGGGCGACGGCGAAGTAGTCGGACCATCCTTCGCCCATGCCGGAGCCTTGGGTTCCGCCGAGCCCGCCGTGGAGCCGGATGCTGGTCCCGTGGGCGAGTTCGTGGATGAGTATCTGGCTGTCGAGTCCGCCGTCGATGTCGGGGTTCGGTCCGGTGAAGATGAACATCTGGACGCGGGCGGAGGATCCGTCGGACCCTCCGGAGGAGAAGTTGGCGTTGTTGGTTCCCGCGCCGTCCTGCATGTCGAGGTTGATGCGATCTCCCCCGACGCCGCCGCGACCGAAGTTGTCCTGCTGGAAGTTTGCGAAAGGTTCGTCGAAGCCCAGCCCGTGGAGCACGTCGTGATGCCAGTTGGCGGTGAAGAACCCCTGGACGATTGAGGCGTCGCGGAAAGTCGAGGGCTGCTGTGAAAGATCAATCGGGAAATCAAATACGCGGAACGGCGAGCCTTGCGGTCGGGGCAGATCCGGGAAGTTGTTCCCGTCGGCGTCGGCATGCGCTGCGACGTTGTTGCCGAAGGTCTCGTTAAGCCCGGCGTCGATCCAGCCGAGCGGGCTGGCGAAGGAGTCGAGCGCGCTGAGGGTGATCAGTTCGCGCGGGACGATGGGCGCCTGCGTCCCGTCCGGCGACGCCGGGCCGGGTGTCATGGGAGCGGGGCTGTCGTTGGTCCAGACGCGGTAGGTCGCGGCGCCGTCACCGCCGTACCAGGTGTTGTTGGTTCGGCTGAGAACTTCGCCGGTGTCGGCGTCGATGATGATCTCGTAAACGTTGGGATCGTTCGTCGCGGAGACCGTCACTCGCCACGCCGGGCGGACGTCGTTCGACGCTGCCGGGAAGTACACACGCTCGGCGACCGGGGCACGGCTCATACCCGCGATCAGCGGGAATTCAACACGCGCGCCGTCTGCTTCCGCCGGCGCGAGTTCAATTGCCGCGTCGATGACGATCTCGGCGGCGTCGGCGGCGAGCAGGACCGCGGCAGCGGCGTTCAGGTCGGCGCGTTTCAGCCGGGCCGCGTCGCAGACCGGCTGCGGGAGCATCCGGCTGCCGATCGACGCGAGCCGACCGTCGGGGAGGATGTTCGCGCGAAGGTCGCAGCCGACGATCGGCAGGCCGTCGATCTCCTGCTGCCACCACACAGTTCGGACGCCGTTGTGCCGGGTCACGCCGTCACGGCTGATGCGGGCTGCGTCGATCTGCTCAGGGGCGATCGAGAAGAGTTCCCGTTCGCGAGTGATGAAGCCTTTGACGATCGCCGCGGGGTCCGGGGCGCCGACGGCCGCCGGGGTGAGCATCGACTCCGTCGCGCGGATGAAGTCGGGCGTCAGCAGCAGATCGTTCATCGAGACGACGACGCCCGGGATGCGGCGGGTCAGCGCATCGCCGGCGGCGAACCGTGCAGCCGCGGCGGGCGTGGCGCGCAACTCGGCGAGCCGTTGCATGGTCGGCGCGTTGCCGGTTCGGATGTCATAGGGGACCAGCCCGAGCGTGTGACCGGGTGAGGCGCCGGGGAGGTGATCCATCGGCGGCGCGGCGACTGCGGGGATGACGAACAGGGAGGCGGCGATCAGCAAGGGGATCGTCAGTCTCGCTCGGGCCGGGGTGGGCATGTCTGGTCCTTTTTCTGCTTACTTCTGCCGACGGGGGGAAGCGTACGTCCCGGCATGATCGAGCGTCGCCGACACTTATGGAGTACCCGACAACGCCGGTGGAATCAAGAAAATTCACAGGATTCGGTCTGCAATCGCCCGCCCGTCTCTGTGCGGCGGGCCGGGCGGGCTGGTACTCTTCCCGGCCCGGCGGCGGTAGGCGACGGCGGGACTGACGACGCATTCTGGAGGATTCAACCCGTGGAAACCACGCTCATCATTCTCAAACCCGATGCGGTCCAGCGCGGGCTTATGGGCCGCATTGTCAGCCGATTCGAGGATAAGGGTCTTCAGATCGTCGGGTGCAAGTTGATGAAGATCTCACAACATCTGGCCGAGCGTCATTATGAGGCGCACAAGGGCAAGCCTTTTTACGACGGGCTGGTCCGGTTCATGACGAGTTCGCCGGTCCTGGTGCTGGCGGTCCGCGGGGTCGGGGCGATCGGGATCAGCCGGGGCATGATGGGGGCGACCTTCGGGTCCAAGGCGGCGCCGGGCACCATCCGCGGCGACTTCGGCGTCTCAAACTCCTTCAACCTCATTCACGGGTCGGACAGCCCCGAGGCGGCGACGCGGGAACTCGGCCTGTTCTTTGACGAGCCGGAAATCCTCGATTGGAGCCGGGCGGGCGACGCCTGGGTCTACGACATGTCGGGCGGGGCGCCGGAGTAAGCGATCGACCCCTATTCCCGGATTATGGGGAATAATCCCGGCGTGGGCCGATGTTCACGGGTAGAGGGGCGTTGCGAACACGTCTGATCCCCAGCGCGATAGCCGCGCAGCCGAGCAGGAGCGAAGCCGGATGGAAAAGAATCTGAAGATCGTGTCGTGGGTGCTGCGAGTTGCGCTGGCGGCGGGGTTCATCATCATGGGCGCGCTGCCGAAGTTCACCGGCGACCCGATGTCCGTCGAACTTTTCCAGAAGCTCGGCGCCGACCCCGCGGGCCGCTACGCCGTCGGTTTCTTTGAACTGCTCGCCGCGATACTTCTGCTGATCCCGAAAACCGGGGTCTACGGCGGGATTGTCGGCGTCGGGCTTATGCTCGGGGCGCTCGGCTCGCACATCGTCGGCCCGCTCGGCTTCCCCATGACGGAAGTCACAAACCCCGACACCAATGAACTCGAACAAATGCCCCTCGGCATCTTCGCGGTGGTCTTCTTCCTGATCTCCGCCGGGGTCGTCTTTCTCAACCGCGACGCGCTGCCGTTCGGCAAGGGCGGCTCGGGAGGGAGCGCGCCGACCGCTGCGTGAATCGGCGCCCGCTCTCACTCGCCCAGCGTCACACCAAGTGTCGATTCCTCGACTGTCCAGGCGATCTCCGCGCCGGTGCAGTCGATGTGCGCCGAGAACGAGCCGGTCTCGTGCGCGAGGATCAACGGCCAGATCACCCGCCGGTCCGTCTCGGGCAGCGGCAGAGTTTCCAGCGACGCCGGGTCATGCCAGCCCAGCGTCCCCTCGGCGATGGTGCGCGGCTCGACATCGACCGGGTCCATCGCGCGGTAGATGAACATCAGCCAGTGCGCCTGCCCGAGGTAGCCGCGCTCGCTGACCATGCCGACGAGCCGCAGACGCCGGACCGGGACGACGATCCCGGCTTCCTCCTCGATCTCCCGGCTCGCCGCCATCGCCGGGCTTTCACCGGTCGCCGTTTCGAGTTTTCCACCGACAGGCGAGTACAGACCCCGGTTCGGCTCCTTGGCGCGGTGGATCAGCAGGATCCGCCCGGCGGCGTCGCGGAGGTCGCACAGCACGGCGATCTTGTGCGGCAGGTCATTCACGACGCGGACGATAGCGGACCCGCGCCTCCGCGCGCTCGGAGTTCACGAAGACCATTGATCCCGCCCTCCCGGACCGATACTGTTTGCGAACGACCCGGCGATGGCTGTCAGGCGGGAGCGCCCGAGCCGCCCGGGACGGGATGGACCCATGCGTGAGCGGCGGGGACATCGTGAACGACACGATCGGGACGAGCCGGCGGAACCGTCGGCCGTCGGGGCCTTCGCATCGCTCGAACCGGGCGCTGCGGCGGCGCTCGGCGGCGGGCTGGACTGCAAGGTGCTCGTCCTCAATAAACTTTACATGGCTGTCCGCGTCGTCTCCGCCCGGCGGGCGTTCGGGCTGCTCGTCCGAGACCTCGCCGAGGTCATCCACATCGAGAACGGACAGTACCTCAACTACACTTTTAATTCCTGGACCGAGGTCAGCAGTCTCCAGCGCGAACTCGAACCCGAGATGCACGACTGGGTCCGCACGGTCAGGTTGTGGATCGCTGTCCCCCGCGTGATCCGCCTGCTGGGGTACGACCGCCTGCCGCAGCAGACGGTCAAACTCAACCGGCGCAACCTCTTCGCCCGCGACCGCAACCGCTGCCAGTACTGCGGGCGATCTTTCTCGACGACGGACCTGTCGATCGACCACGTCCTGCCGCGCGCGCAGGGCGGGGGCGAATCGTGGGAAAACCTCGTCTGCGCGTGCATCAAGTGCAACGCTAGGAAAGGCGGGCGCACTCCCGACCAGGCGCGGATGTCGCTGATCCGCGAGCCGGTCCGCCCGCGTCGGCATCCGATGATCGTCGCCCGGCTCGGGCAGGACCGCTACCAGTCGTGGAAGGCGTTCCTCGACGAGGCTTACTGGAGCGTCGAACTTAAGTAGCCCTTGCGCACCGGGCAGCGTGAGATGCTCGCCCTCGCCGGGCGTCAGGCGTTGTACATGTAACGTTCGAGGTAGTTGATCGTCTCCGTCATCACGCGCGCGTCGATGGTGTTGAGATCGCCGATGGACACCATCCCGACCACGGCGCCGTCGTCCACCACGGGGATATGCCGGACCCGCCGCTCCCTCATCACACCGCGCAGATCGTCCAGCGGCGTGGTCGGCTCGCACGCCAGGACCGGCGAGGTCATCACATCCCCGACTCGCGTCGTCTCGGGATCACGCCCGGCGGCGACGATCCGCGTCAGCACGTCCCGCTCCGTGAACATGCCCACCAGCCGACCGGCGTCATCCACGACCGGCAGCGCCCCGATCCGGCGCTCGTTCATCGCCCGCGCCGCCTCGACGACCTTCTCCAGCGGTCGCGTGACGACAACCTCCAGCAGCCCCTCGGCGGCCTTTTCCCTCAGCAGATCATGAACACGTGGCATGGCGGAACCTCCCGTCGGCTACAGCGTGCGCGACGCCGCCGACCGGAACGCCCGGTCCTCCCAGCGGCGTCCGTTGCCGCCTCTGCCCTCTCCCGACTGGTTATTCTGCCCTATCTGAAAAAAAACGCCAGCAAAATCCGGCCGATTTCACACACATCCTCCGAATACCCCGCCCGAACCCGGCCGCCCTACCCGTCGTTCTACCGGGCGTACGTGGCCGATCCGGAGGCTGAGAACCCCGATCAGGCCCAACCGCACGCCGCGTTCGCCCGATGAACCGCCGGGGACGTTCGCGTGTCCCCAGGCCCGGCGGGCCGACCTGACCAACGACGGGAGCACCTCACCATGACCGGAACCAGGGGATTCGTAGCGGGTATGGCGGTCGGGGGCGTCCTCGTCGCCTGCGGGATCATGCTCGGCGGGATGGCCGCTCAATCCACCGGCGACGCCACCTTCTCAACTCTCAAAGCCCAACGCATCGAGATCGTCGACCGCCGCGGCCGATCCACATACCTCACCCTTCGCACCAGCGACCTCGGCGGACACGTCAGCATGTACGACAACCTCGGCAAAGAGGTAATGACCTTCGGCATCACCGAACTACCCAAACCCCCGCCCGGCCCGGAGGAACAGCCCGTCGAAACCGCCGACGCTCCCCCCGTTTACGCCGGCGTCGCGGACATCCGCGCCAGCGACGGCACCCTCCTCATCCGCCAGAGCGGGACGATCTTCGGCGGCGTGCTCGGCGTGCGCTCAAGAACCGGCCGCGACGCCGTCTCCATCGGCGTACACGAAACCGGCAACGGACTCATCGTCGTCCACGACCTCGGAGGGGCGCCCGTCACCCAGATCCTCGGCACGCCGCAAGGCGGGGTCTACCTCAGCGTCGACCGCAGAGGCAACGTCCTCGGCAGAATGCCCACGCTCGAAACACCAACCGCTCGCTGATCGCCGACCGATCAGACCGCCTCAAGACTCGGGCTTGGCGTTGAGTTTCGCCGCGGTGAACTGCCGACCAGTAGTGCGCGGCTCCCACGTCCACGCCACACCGTGGCGCCGTTCGTAATCGGACCACAACTCGAACCAGTACGACCGGAACCGGTGCGAGCCGAACTTTTCGTAGTGCGCCCGCAGCGACTTCTCGACCTCCCGGTCCGTCCCGTCGAACCCCAGCGCCGACCGCCCGTGACGGACAGATTCCGTGTCGATCGCGAGAAACCCGTACCTCCCGAGCAGCATCATCATGTTGCCCGCGGCGTACGGCCCGACGCCGGGCAGCGCCAGCAACGCCTTGTGCGCGTCCGCGTCGGTGGTGGAGGGGTTCTCGAACCAGTCCGCGTCGATCTCGCCGCGGAGCGTCATGCGCGCCAGTTCGATGATGCGCGTGTCGCGGTACCCCACGCCGCACCGGCTGCGCAGTGTCTGCGGCCGTCGGCGCGCAAGATCCTCCGCGCGCGGGAACGCGGGTTCGATCACCTCGCAGAGCCGACGGTTCATGCCGATCGTGCTCGGCCAGGCGACATTGCAACTCGTCACCGTCTTTATAAGATCCTCGAAGAACGTCGGGCTGCGGAATAGCCGGCCCCTGCCCGACGCCCGCCAACGCGGATCGACCCGGTGGAACTCCTCGACGCCCGTGTCGGCGAGGTTGAGCATCCGCGATATGAACCGGCGCGCCTCCGCGCGCTCCGTCGGCGAGATCGCGCGATCGAACCGCGCGACCACCGCGGCGCCCGCCCGGTCCCCCGGCTGCGCGAGCGTCGCGTGAACCCGGCCGCCCGTGAGGAGCATCGGCCGACTGAGCGCGCCCGCCGACGGATCCCAGACATTCGGCGGGAGCAGGAAATACCCGTACGAGCACACATCACGCCGAAACAGGTAATCGGCGGGAGGCGTTATGCGCAGCGACGCTCCCATCGCTTCAGTCGCGTCCGCGCGCGCCCGCCAGCCGCGCCGTCGGCAGCAGGCACGTCGCGATGTTCACGCACAGCCGATCCGCCAGCCGCGCGAAGTCGGCGTAGTGCGTCTCGATCTGCTGCTCGATCTCGGCTTCCGTATAACCGGCGCCGTGCAACTCATCCATGGATTCCCGCGTGAGATCGCGGATAAGCCGCTGGTCCGCCTCGAAGTGATATTGAAACCCGTACGAACGCATCCCCACCCGGAACGCCTGCACCGCGCAACGCCGACTCGACGCCAGCACAACCGCGCCCGCCGGCGGCTTCCTGACCTCACGCATATGGTGACAGAACTGCGGCGAATCCCACGCGATCCCCGACAGCAACGTCTCCGTATGCCCCGCCTGGCTGAGCGTGATGGTCTGAAAACCGACCTCCGCCTGCGGCATCGCCGCGACCTCTCCCCCGAGCGCCGCCGCCAGCATCTGCGCCCCGAGACACACGCCGACGATCGGCAGCGAACGCTCGTGCGCCGCACGGAGAAACTCGATCTCACCATCCATCCAAGGCCAATCATCGCGCGGCTCGTCCACGTTCTGAGGCCCGCCCAGCGAGATCACACCGTCCACATCGTCCAGATCCGCCGGGACATCGCCGCCCGCGTGCATCGCGCGAATGTCCAGACGCCAGCCGTGATCGCGCAGCGTCGCGCCGAGCCGACCGGGCCTACCGATTTCACTGTGCTGAAACACGAGGATCGCCATGCACAAGAGAATAGCGACCGTAATCCCAGCACACCTCACGCCGCTGCCACCCCCTCTCCCCCCGGGAGAGGGATGGGGTGAGGGGGAACCAGTGCTGGGCGCTGATCGCGCAGTTGGGCATGAAAAGCCAAAGCCCAGGGATTAATCCCTGGGCCGGAAACGCAGTTTGCAAGTGACACTCAACAACCCGGCTCAGAGAGCCGGGCCACCAACCCGAGCCGGGCCGTACCCGGCCCGGTCGTTGGTCGTACATTTATAAGTTAATCACGAAACCAGCCGCAACGCACGGGCGGGACGCCCGTGCCACTGGTTGCGCCCGCGCCACTGTTTCTTCCTGGTGCCCAGTGCCCGGCGCCTGGCGCCTCCCCTCCCCTTACCTCAACCCGTAATCCTTAAGTTTCCGGTACAGCGTCCGTTCACCTATCCCGAGAAGCCTGGCGGTCTGTTCGCGGTTGCCGCCGGTCAGTCGCAGCGTCTCGCGGATCGCGCGTTTCTCGAGTTGCTCAAGACTCGTCCCCGCCAGCGAGCCGGCGCCAGGCTCGGCCGCGTCGTCGTCGCGTGTCACGATGTCCGCCGGGACGTGCCGAACGTCGAGCGTGTCCGCCCCTTCGCCCAGCGCCATAACCGTCATGTTCTGCGTGACGTTGAGCAGTTGTCTCACGTTCCCCGGCCAGTGGTGCGCCGTCAGACGCAGCATCGCCGCGTCCGTGACGCCCGGCGGCGGCGCGCCCGGCTTCATCTCGCCCGCGAACTTCGCCACCGCGTGCCTGACTATCCGCGGGATGTCCTCACGACGATCACGCAACGGCGGAACCAGAACGTGAGCCCCGTTGATGCGGAAGTAAAGATCCTCGCGGAATCTGCCTTCCCTCACCGCTGCGGGTATGTCCTGGTTAGTCGCAGCCACGAATCGGACATCAACACGCCGCGGCTCATTGGACCCGAGCCTGACTACTTCCTTGTTCTCAAGAACACGCAACAACTTCGCCTGCGCCGCCGGGGGCATGTCGCCGATCTCGTCGAGAAAAACAGTCCCCCCGGACGCATACTCGAAGACGCCCTCGCGGTCCTTGTCCGCGCCGGTGTACGCGCCTCTGACATGCCCGAAGAGCTGATCCTCCAGCAGCGACTCGCTCTGCCCGGCGCAGTTGAACGCCACGAAACGCTTGCTCGCGCGCGGGCTGAGCCGGTGCACCGCCTGGGCTATGAGTTCCTTCCCGACCCCGGACTCGCCCGTGACGAGCACCGGCAGCGACGACGCCGCGACCGTGCGCACCGTCTGAAGAATCTTCCGCATCGGCTCGGAGCCGGCGATGATCCCCTCAAACCCGTCGTGCTGGACCAGCCCCGCGAGTTCCTCACCGCTCTGATGACGCAGCAGCACAGCCTCGGCGGCGCGGTTCACCAGCGAGCGGAAAACCTCGAGATCCAAAGGCTTTTCGATGAAATCGAACGCGCCCATCTTGAACGCCGCCCGCGCCGTGGGGACGTCGCCGTGCGCCGTGACCATGATCGTCTCGGCGTCGGGCTGAAGCCGACGCGCCGCTTCGAGGATTTTCATCCCCGCGTCCGCGCCGTCGGCGGCGACCCCGCGCCGACCACCGCTCGCGGGCATGCGCAGGTCGGTCACGATCACGTCGAACGAGCCGTGCTCGAGTTCGTCGAACGCCGCGTCAACAGTTCCGACGATCGTCGAAACATGCCCGGGCTTGCGCAGAGCGTCCGCCATGACCTCGGCGTGGTCAGGCTCGTCCTCCACAATCAGCACCTGCGCGCGAACCATACTGGCTAGAGCGTCACTCATCCCGCCCATTGTAATCCGTCGGGCGCCCGGTGAGTCTTCGCGTAATTGAGATCGCAAAGCGGGCGACCTCGGCGGAGCGGTTCGTTCTCATGTTCGTCACGCGATGACGACGCTTCCAGCCTTGATCCTCTGCGTTTTCTGCGTCTCTGCGGTGAAGCCCAGCCGGCGTGCGCCGGTCAGGGCGATCGCGATCGCGTCGGCGACGTCGGGCGGGCTTGGCGGCTCGGGCAGGCGCAGTTGCGCCTGCACGGCGAGTTGCATCTGGCGTTTGCTCGCGTGCCCGCCGCCGGTCGTCGCCTTCTTGACTTCGGTCGAGGCGAGTTCATGAACGCCGACACCCGCGCGGCGGAGGGCGAGCAGGCACACGCCTCGCGCGTGGCCCATCGCGATCGCGGTCGTCGGGTGTTTGTAATGCGCGAAGAGTTTCTCGACGAACGCCCGCGTCGGCGACAGCCGATCGACCACCTCCGCCAGGTCGCGCTCGAGTTCAACCAGCCGATCCGCAACCGGCCGCGCGACCGACAGCCGGAACACCCCCGCCTCCACGAGCACGGCATCGTCGCTGGGTCGGCCCGGCGCGATGCGCACGCACGCATAGCCGGTCAGGCGCAGTCCGGGGTCGATGCCGAGCACGAGCATTGCAGCATTGTCGTCGGTCCGATCGAGTCCCGCTCGACAGAGTTTGATCGGGACGGGTTCGGGCCGAGTTCGGGCGCAGACCCCGCTCAGCCCGCGACGCGGGGGAGTTCGAACGTCCCCCCGGGCGTCTGCGTGAATGTCATCGCGGCGGCCCGACCGGCTTCGTCCATGGAGAATGTGATCCGCACGGTGATCTGCGGCGGCAACCCGCCGAGCATGAACACGCCCTCGCCCGTGGGCATCATCTCGAACGCCGGCTGACCGGGGATATGCGCCCTGAGCGATCCGTCGGCGATGAAGACGTTGACCTCAAGCCCGATCCCGGCGTGCAGGTATGTGCCCGCGTACCGCCGCATGTCGTCCTCGGTGAGTTCGATCGTGCTGTCGGCGACGGGCGCCTCGGGAACCTTGCGCCATTCGTCGATCCCGAGCGCGACGAGTTCGGCGACCTTCCCGTCGGCGCCGATTATAAAGTTGACGAGGCCCAACTCGGGATGCGGCGCCCGGTTCACGATCTCGAAAGTGTTGTAATGCCAGTGTTCGAGATCGCCCGCGAGTTCGCCGAAGCCTACGGCGAGCCGGCCGTCGTCGAGAGCGACCGTGATCTCGCCGTAGAAGGCGTGACGGTACTTCCCGGTGAAGGCGTCGAGCGGGAGTGTCGGGGTCGTGCCGGTGATGCGGGCTTCGCGCGCCTGTGCGCGTGCGTCGGCCTGTGCTTTCTCGACGATGTCCATGACGCACTTGGCTTCGGCGGGCCCGTCGTGGTCGCTCTTGCCGAGATACGCGTCGAAGATGGTCTGCGCGACGACGGTCGGCGCGGGTGTTCCGTTCATGTTCGTCAGGACGACGACGCCGAGTTTGTGCTCGGGCATGAGCGAGACGAGCGCGCTCATGCCGTCGATATTCCCGCCGTGATGGACGACTCGTTCGCCGCGGTAATCTTCGAGGAACCAGCCCATGCCGTAGAGCAGGAAGTTGCTCTCGGCGCGGAGGGCGCCGGCGGGTCCGGTCGCGGTCGCGACGGTCATCGGGGTCCACATGACGTCGATCGCGCCCTTCGTAAGCAGCCGGGCGGCGTCGTCACCGTGGCCCGCGAGGCCGCCGCCGAGCAGCATCGTGACCCACTTCGCCATGTCCGCGGCGCTCGAGTTGATCGAGCCGGCAGCCGCGGCGTTGTCGATCCGCCGGTAGGGGACCGTAATCACCCCGTCCTGCGTCTTGACGTGCGGGGTGGCGACGTTGCTCAGCCCTTCTAGCGCCGAGATCGACGTGTTGCTGTCGCGCATGCCGAGCGGCTCGAAGATGCGCGTCGCCATCCAGTCGTCCCACGAGACGCCCGAAACCTCGCGGATCATCTCGCCCGCCGCCAGGTACATAATATTCTGATAACCGAACTGGCTGCGGAACGAGGAGTTCGGCTCGAGGTGCGGCAGGCGCTCGATGATCTCGGCCCGGCTCATCTTCGACCCGTACCAGATCATGTCCCCGCGCGGCAGGCCGCCGCGGTGGCTGAGCATGTCGATGATTGTAAGATTATGAGTCGGGTAGGGGTCGTGCAGGCGGAACCCGGGCAGCCGGGTCATCACGCGGTCGTTCCAGGAGAGTTCGCCCGCGTCGACGAGCATCGCGACCGCGGCGCTGGTGAAAGCCTTGGACGACGATCCGATGGCGAAGAGGGTGTTCTGGTCGACGGCGTCTGCTTGTCCGAGCGTACGCTCGCCGAAGCCGCGCGCCAGGACGACCCCGCCGTTCTCGACGATCGCGACGCTCAATCCGGGGACGCCGAGGGTCTCGCGGGCCTGGTCGATGACCCGCGCGAGAGCGTCGATGTCAGGCCGGGCTGTCTGTGCGTCGGCGGCGATCGGCGTCAGGCACAGCAGGAACAGGCCGGCGACGCCGGGCGTGAGGCGATGCTTCATGGTTATTCGATCCTCCCATCGGCGCCGCGGCCGCGCCGGTCGCCTGTTGTACCGGAATCGTCGGCTCGGATTTCGGCGGGAGCATCGCGACGCCAGGACCGCTCGGGGGTTGAGCGACCGGGGCGGGGTCAGAAGCGGTGCTCGTTGTAGCGGTCGGTTTCGAGCAGCCCGTCGCGCAGGCGCACGACCCGCTGGCATCGTTCGGCGATCTCGTCGTCGTGCGTGACCATGATGATGGTCATGCCCTGGTTGTGCAGGTCGTCGATGATTTTGAGGATGGCTTCGCCGGTGGAGGAATCGAGGTTGCCGGTGGGTTCGTCGGCCATGAGGATCAGCGGCTCGCCGACGAGGGCGCGAGCGATCGCGGCGCGTTGCTGCTGACCGCCCGAGAGTTCGGACGGGCGGTGCCCGAGGCGGTCTCCGAGGCCGACGAGCGAGAGTTTCTCGATCGCCTTGGCGCGTCGTTCGCGTTTGCCGACGCCTTGGTACAGCAGCGGGGCTTCGACGTTCTCTTCGACGGTAAGTTGGCTGATGAGGTTGAAAGATTGGAAGACGAAGCCGATGGTTCGTCCGCGGAAGACGCTGAGCGTCTCGTCGTTCATGGTTGCGACGTTTTCGCCGCCGAGGAAGAAGTCGCCGTCGGTCGGGCGGTCGAGACAGCCGAGGATGTTCATGAGCGTGGACTTGCCGGATCCTGACGCGCCCATGATCGCGGTGTAGTGCCCGCGATAGATTTCGAGGTCGAGGCCTTTGAGGGCTTCGACGAGGACGGACCCGTCGGGCTTGTAATAGACCTTGCGGACCTTGCGCAGGGTGGCCATGGCCTCCGTGGCGCGGGCTGCGGGCGGGATCGGGGTCGTATCGGTCATGCTGAGCGTCGTCACGGCAGGACTGTACCGCTCAGATCGGGCGCGGTCGCGGCTGGGATTCAGGAACCCGCGCGGATCAGTGTGTGGTTCCTTGACGGCCGTCGGACCCGTCGAGTTGCAGCGAGGCGATCGCGGAGGCCGGGTCCGGGGCGAAGTTGAAGACCTTGTCAAGCCCGGTCATCAGGAGTACGGACCACACAGGGTCGCGGATCGAGCACAGCCGAAGCCCGCGGCCACGGTCGGCCAGCGCCGCCCGGAGCCGGAGCAGTTGCGCGATGTTCGAGGAGTTGACGTACGTCACCCCGGCGAAGTTGAGAACAACATCGCGGGCGCCGTCGGACTCCGGCTCGGCCAGCCGCTCGTTGAGCGCGTGGAGTTCTTCCGAGAGAGCAGGCTCGTCCGCGAGGTCGGCGATCAGGATGCGCTCGGACCATTCCGTGGCCATGCGGGGCAGAGTACCACGTGGCGGCGGATCGTTCCCATTCCGGCTCTCGCACCCGGCGCCGGCCCGGCCCGGGCCGGGTCGATCTATACTCGCGCCGTGACGCCGATTCTGGACTGCCGGAAACTGGTGAAGCGGTTCGGTGACCGCACCGTGGCGCGCGAGGTCTCGTTCCATGTGAATCCGAACGAGATCGTCGGTCTGCTCGGCCGCAACGGCGCGGGCAAGACGACCACGTTCCGCATGACCATCGGCATGATCGACCCGGACGGCGGGCGCGTGTTCTTCAACGGGGCGGACGTGACGCGCCTGCCGATGTACCGCCGGGCCAGGCTCGGGATGGGGTACCTCTCGCAGGAGCCGAGCGTGTTCCAGCGGCTCCGTGTCGAGGAGAACCTCATGGCGATACTCGAAACCACGCCGCTCCGCCGCCGCGCCCGGCGGGCGAGGTGTGACGAACTCCTCCAGCAGTACGGCCTGTCGCACATCCGCCGGGAGTTCGCCCGGACCTGCTCGGGCGGCGAACGGCGGAAACTCGAAATCGCCCGCGCGCTCGTCACAAACCCCAAACTTCTACTCCTCGACGAGCCGTTCAGCGGCGTGGACCCGCTCGCTGTGGAAGATCTCCAGCGCGAGATCCATCGACTCAAGGACATGGGGATCGCTGTGCTCATCACGGATCACAATGTCCAGCAGACGCTCGCCGTGTGCGACCGCGCGTATGTAATAGACGAGGGGCGCGTGCTCAGGCACGGCTCGCCGCGCGAACTTATAAATGACGACCTCGTGCGGCGGACATATCTCGGCTCGCTCTTCCGCGGGGATGAGTTCGACGAGACACGCCGGGCCGTAGGAGCGGGATCGGGGAACGAGTCATGAATATGCTCGCGGCGGGCGGCTGGGGAAGGGTTTTCGCGGTCGCGGGCGCCGCGGTGTGGCTGATGTCTGCGGGCTGCGCCGAGCGACGCATCCGGATCACGTCGGACCCGCCCGGCGCGATCGTGCATGTCAACGATGTCGAAGTCGGTGTCACGCCGGTGGATGTTATATATACCTGGAACGGTGTCTATGATGTGAGGCTGACGAAGCCGGGCTACGAGCCGATCGTGACGTCGGCGCGGGCGCGACCCGGGGCGTTGTGGTCGTACTCGCTCGAACCCGCCGAAGCGGACGCGGACGCGGTTGTGGATCGCGCCCGCGCGATGCGGGAGTCGGTGTTCCGGACAGAGCCGATCGAACCGGGCGAGCCGCCGATCTGAATCAGCGGCGTGGTGGCACGGCTCTTCCCCAGTGGCGCGGTTCTCCCCCAGTGACACGGGCGCACCAGTGGCACGGGCGCAAACAGTGGCACGGGCGCAAACAGTGGCACGGGCGTCCCGCCCGTGTGTTGCGGCTGGTTTCGTGATTAACTTAGAAATGTACGACCAACGACCGGGCCGGGTACGGCCCGGCTCGGGGGTGGCCCGGCTCTGTGGTGGCCCGGCTCTCCGAGCCGGGTTGTTGAGTTTCACTCGCAATCTACGTTTCCGGCCCAGGGATTAATCCCTGGCTTTGGCTGACTGCGCTACTGCGCGAAATGCGCACAGAACAGGTTCATCCCTCACCACGGCCCTCTCCCGGGGGGAGAGGGGGTCAGCAACAGTGGCACGGGCACGAACAGTGGCATGGGCGTCTCGCCCGTGCGGCGTAATATTCGATTATTTGACTCGGCCGTCAGCGGGACTGCGCGATATCCTGCTTGGCCGCGATCTTCGCCGCCCGGCGTTTGCGGACGCGCTTGGCTTTCTTGTGCATCTTCGGCGTGGCGTGGAATGTCGCGTAGCACCTGCCCACGCGCTTTTCCTTCGAACCCGGCGTGTGCACCTGCTGCACGATGTCGAGGACGAGGTCGATGTTGAACTCACCGCCTCGCGCCACCAGTGATTCGAGGTCGTCCCGCGGCGAAACCTTATAAACCGCCGGCCCGTGGCACGGGCGCAGGAATCGGTACTCGAGACGTTTGCAGACGCACTCGTAGTCCTGCCCGCAGACGCCGAATACGTACATCCCGCCGGCGATCTCGCTGTTGGCGAGCAAAGCCGCCCCCGCCATCGCGTTGTACCAGTTGCGGTTGAAGCGGCGGAAGGGGAGCACCGCGGTGAAGGTCTTGGAGTCCACCCGCTTCATGCGGATGCCCGAGCGGAACGCCATCGGCAGCCAGATCAGCGAGCACACGCGCTGCCAGAATCGGTTCTTAGCGCTGAGCCGGCTGACCCACATCTCGATGCGGTCGATTTTGCCGGGGTTGACGATGGGCGCGTCCGAGCGTGCGGCGCGTCGGGCCGCGGGCGTGGGCGGGGTCACCGCGATGACCGGAACGTCAACGCGCACGTCGGCGTCGTCCCCGGTCGCGTGGGCGTCGATCTCTGCCGTCTGCGCTTCGGGCGTCTTCACCAGGTTCCTTCGGTGACGTGGTCTGATCTCAATCGGTCGGCGGCGGGTTCCCCCGTCGCGTGCCGACGGATTGTACCGCGGTTCGATCGGTGGGGACATCGGTTTCCGAGATTGTTCGAACCGCAGGATCGAGTCTCCCGGCCAGAACCTCCCGGCCCGGACCGCCGCCCGATCGGACATGCCGTCCGGGGGACGCTCGCCCCGGCGTCGAGTCGGGCGCCGGTTGTCCGAGCCGCCCGTTGCAACGACCATGCACGCATGACCCGCCCGCACCAGCCGACCCCCGCCCGACGCCCGACTGGCGCCCGGCGGATTCGGCTCAAACTCATCCTCCTGCACACGCTCTTCTCGCTGACGCTGGGCGTGGCGCTGATTCTCACGCTCCGCCCGGCGATCCGCAACGTTGTGCTCGGCGCCGAGGAGCACGCATGTCTCGTCGCCTTGGACGCCGTCGCAAGCCTCAGTCCCGATGACACACCAGTCAATCCCGGCGGGGTCGAGATTCGCATCGGGTCGGCGTCGGAACTCGGCCTGACCGGGGATCAGATCCGCCGACTCCGCGAGGCCGAGGGGGCGCCGGTCAGGCTCTCGACTGGGCCGACCCGGCCTACAGCCGCGCGCTTCGACCCGCAGCGGGAAGTGTTCGTCATGGCGCTCGGGTCGGCCCCGGCCGCCCGCGCCGAGACGGCCCGGCTGTACACGCTCGTCGTCGTCGCGCTGCTCGTCGTATACGCCCTGATAGCGCTCGCGCTCGAAGCCTTCGTCCTCCCGCGGAACGTCTGGCGCCCGATCTCCAGGCTTCGCGAGGCCGACGCCGCCGTCCAGCGCGGCGAGCGCTCGGGCGAACTCATCCCTGACGGCGACATGCCCCGCGACGAACTCGGCGAGATCATGCGCTCGCGCAACGAATCCATCCGCAAACTCCGCGAGCACGAGGACGCCCTCGCCCGGGCGCTCGAGGAACTCGAACGCGTCGCTACCGATCTAAAACGTAAGAATCACCTCCTCGAGTCCGTGCAACGCAACATGGCCGACCAGGACCGCCTCGTGAGTCTCGGCATGATGAGCGCGGGGCTGGCGCACGAACTCAACACGCCGCTCGCTGTGCTCAAGGGAGGGATCGAGCAGATCGCCGAGCGTCCCGACGCCGCCGTCGGCGCCGACCGCGCGAGCCTGCTGCTCCGCACCGTGTCCCGCCTCGAACGGCTCAGCGAGAACCTGCTCGACTTCGCCCGTGTCCGCCCGCATCACTCGGCGCCGGTGCCGATCCGGCGCGCGATCGAAGAGGCGTGGGAACTAGTCCGCCTCGACCGCGAGGCTGTGGGGATCGAGTTCGATTGCCGGATCCCGCCCGGAATTGTCGCGCCGGGGGACGCGGATCGGCTCGGGCAGGTGTTCGTGAATATCATCCGCAACGCCGCGGACGCGATCGATGGGAGAGGGCGGATCTCGGTCGCTGCGGCTCGCTCGACGCGCGACGGCGCCGACTGGCTGACTATCGAATTCACCGACACCGGGCCCGGCATAGACCCCGAGATCCTCCCCCGGCTGTTCGATCCGTTCACATCAACCCGGCTCGACGCGCGCGGGACCGGCCTCGGCCTCGCCGTCGCAGAGGGCATCGTCCGCGAGCACGGCGGGGTCATCCTCGCGCACAACACCACCTCCGGCGGCGCCGTCTTCGAGGTTATGCTCCCGCTCAATCAACCCGGCGACGACGCGAACACAGCATGACAGACCAGCGCCACGAACACGCCGACACCAGCCCGTCGCACGCGACGCTCTCGATAGTCGCGCTCGACGACGACGCCGACTTCCGCGAGTACGTCCGGGGCGTGCTCGGAGCCGAGGGGCACGAGGTCCGCGTCGCCGCCACGCCGAATGAGTTCTTCGATCTATGTGAGGAACGCCTGCCCGATGTCGCGCTGCTCGACATGAAAATGGGGCGGGAGTCCGGCGAAGCAGTGCTCGACGAGATCCGGCGCCGATGGGCAAGGCTCTGCGTAGTCGTAGTGACCGGCTACCCGACGCTCGAGACCATGCGGGCGACGTTCAAGCGCGATGTATTCGATTATCTCGCCAAGCCGTTCTCGCTGGAGCAGCTCCGCGCGGTCCTGGCGCAGGCGGCTGCGGAGTTCGACCTCGGCGTCCCGCCTCAGGATCGGCTGCGCTCACGCCTCGGTCGCGAGATCAGGCTCGCCCGCACGGCCCGCGGGTGGACGCTCAAAGACCTCTGCGAAAACAGCGGCGTGTCGATAAGCCAACTCTCCTCGATCGAACGCGGCGCCCACCTGCCTAGCCTCGAATCCCTCCTCGCCGTCGCCCACGCCCTCGACGCGACGCCCAGCGAATGGCTCCGCGCCGCGGGATTTTGAAGGCGCCGAGCCGGCGTTATCTGACCCCCTCTCCCCCCGGGAGAGGGCCGGGGAGAGGGGGAAACAGTGCTGTGTGCAAACATAGGAACAAGCAATTATTTCGCACGGGCGAGACGCCCGTGCCACTGTTTGCGCCCGCGTAACTGATTGTATTCCAGATCCCGACCTTCGCGGCTCAGATCATTCTTCATCTTCGCTCTCGGGCACGCGGGCCGCGGCGATCAGGCGGTCGCTATCGCGGAGGTTGATCACGCGCACGCCTTGCGTCGCCCGCCCGACGCGGCTGATCGAGTCGATCGGGATTCGCACCATCAGTCCTTCCGCGGTGATGAGCACGACGCCCTCGCCGGGGAGGACCGCCTTGAGCGCGACGACAGGCCCGTTGCGTTTGGTGGTGCGGATGTCGATGCGGCCTTTGCCGCCGCGCGACTGCGGGCGGAGGTCGAACGAGCCGTCCTCGCGCTCGCTCTGGACGAGGTATTCATCGACCGCTGTTCGTTTGCCGTAGCCGTTCTCGCACAGCGTCAGGAGATCGAGCGACTCGTCGCGTGTGCGCTGCGCGCCCGTGTCGTCCGGCTCGGTCATGAAGATCCGCGCCATGTCGATCACTCGGTCGCCCTTCTTAAGACTTATGCCTTTGACCCCCGCGGCGCTGCGGCCCATCGGGCGCGCGTCGTCCTCGCGGAACCGGATCGCCATCCCCCCCGCCGTCCCGAGCAAAAGGTGGTCATGCCCCGTCGTCCACGTCACGGCGACGAGCGAATCCCCGTCGTTGAGCCGGACCGCGATCAGCCCGCCCTTGTGGACGTTCTGGTACAGCCGGAGGCTGGATCGTTTTATCAATCCCTGGGCTGTGGCGAAGACAAGATAATATTCGCCGCGCTCGAAGTCCGAGATCGGCATGAACTCAACGGCCCGCTCGCCGGGCTTGAGGTCGATGAGGTTCACGATCGAGCGGCCCTTGCTCGTCCGCTTCATCTCGGGAACCTCGTACACCTTCATCTTGAAGACCCGGCCGGTGTCCGTGAAGCACAGCAGGTCGTCGTGCGTGCTGGCGACGAAGACGTGCTCGGTGAAATCGCCTTCTTTGGATTCCGACGCGCGCACGCCGCGACCGCCCCGGCCCTGCTCGCGGTACGTCTCGAGCGGCACGCGCTTGATGTAACCCTCGTGCGAGATGGTCACTGCCATCTCCTGCTCCTGGATCAGCGCCTCATAGTCGATGTCGGTCTCGGACTCCTCGATCGACGTGAGCCGGGGGCTGGCGTACCGCTCGCGCATCTCGGCGCAGTCGGACTTAATAATGCCGAGCACGCGGCCGCGGTCGGCGAGGATCGCCTCGTACCCTTCGATCTCCTCCACGAGCGCGGCGTAATCCCCGACGAGTTTCTCGATCTCCAGCCCGACCAACTGGATCAGCCGCATCGCGCCGATCGCCTCGGCCTGGACGCGCGTGAGCGTCAGCCCGTCCGCCGCCGCGTCGATCCGATCGAGCAGCCTTCGCGGGATTCGGCCGCGGTGCTGGTGATCCCCGGCGATGCGGAACGCGCGGGCCGCGAGCGTGTCGATCGCCTCCTCCCGCGTCCGCGACGCGCGGATCAGCCGGATGACCTCGTCGATGTCGCAGACCGCGAGGATCAGCCCTTCGAGGACGTGGGCCTTCTTCTGCGCGTCGCGGAGGAGCCGCTGCGTCCGCCGGGTGACGACCTCCTCGCGGTGCGAGATGTAAAGTTCGATCAGTTCCTTCAGCGTCAGCGTCCGCGGCTGGCGGTTGACGAGCGCGACGTTCATGATCGAGAACGTCTGCTGCAGCGGCGTGAACTGGAAGAGTTGATTCTCGACGACCGCCGCGTCGGCGCCGCGCTTGAGTTCGCAGACGATGCGCGTCCGCGCGTTACGCCCGGACTCGTTCCGCACGTCGGAGATGTCCTTGATGCGTTCCGCCTTGATCGCGTCGACGATGCGCTCGACCAGCGTCGATTGCACGAGGTTGTAGGGGATCTCGTCGATGACGATCTGCGTGCGCCCGTTCTTCATCTCCTCGGTGTGGACGCGCCCGCGCAGCCTGACGCGCCCGCGCCCGGTCGCGTATGCCTCGACGAAGCCCGATCGGCCCGAGATCACGCCCCCGGTCGGGAAGTCCGGACCCTGAATAATCTCGAGCAGTTCGGGCAGCGTGATGTCCGGGTTGTCGATCGTCGCGGTGATCGCGTCGAAGACCTCGCCGGGGTTGTGCGGCGCCAGGCTCGTCGCCACGCCCACCGCGATCCCCATCGCCCCGTTTATAAGAAGATTCGGGAACCTGCCCGGCAGGACCGTCGGCTCCATAAGCCGATCGTCGTAGTTGGGCTGGAAATCTACCGTGTCGAGTTTGATGTCTTCGAGCAGATCGACCGCCGGGTGGGCCATCCGCGCCTCGGTGTACCGCATCGCCGCGGGGGGGTCGCCGTCGATCGAGCCGAAGTTCCCCTGCGGATCTATCAGCGGGGCGCGCATCCGCCACGGCTGCGTAAGCCCGACCAGAGTCGGATATATCACCGACTCGCCGTGCGGGTGATAGTTGCCCGACGTGTCGCCGGCGATCTTGGCGCACTTGAGGTGCTTGCGCCCGGGCCTAAGGTTCAGATCGTTCATCGCGACGAGGATCCGCCGCTGCGACGGTTTCAGCCCGTCACGGACATCGGGCAGCGCCCGGTCCATGATGGTGCTCATCGCATATGTAAGATAACTGTCGTGGAGTTCGCGCTCGATGTCGCGGTCTACGACTCGGCCGATGGGGCCGGGCGCGGGGGCGGATTCGGTCGCGATCGGGTCGATTGGGTCGGACAACGTGCAGGCTCCGGGCGTCCCACGCGGGCGGGCAGTGAAAGGTTCGTGCGCCCGGTCATCATAGGCGAAAACGCCGAGTCCGGCGGCGCCGAAGATCCGGTCCCGCGGCCTGGTTCACGCCTCGCCGAGGCAGGCTATCGTGCGTCCATGCCGAGACTCACGAAGATCTACACAAAGACCGGGGACGCCGGGCTGACCGGGCTTGGCGACGGCGCCCGCGTCGCCAAACACTGCCCGCGCGTCGAAGCCTACGGCGAGGTCGACGAGGCCAACTCCGCGCTCGGCGTCGCGATAGTCTCGCTCGGCGATGCGCCCGCGCTCGCGCAGGTCCGCGAGGCGCTGCTGGTGATTCAGCAGGATCTTTTCGACGTCGGCGCCGACCTCTGCGTCCCGCGCGACAGCGGCGAGCAGGCCGGTTCGCGCCTGCGCGTCACGCAAGATCAGATCGCCCGGCTCGAACGGCTCATCGACAAGCACAACGCGGGCCTCCCGCCGCTGGAATCTTTCATCCTGCCCGGCGGGACCGAAGCCGCCGCCCGATTGCATGTGGCCCGCGCCGTGACACGCCGCGCCGAACGCCGGGTCGCTGCGCTTATTGAATCTGAACACGCCACGACCAGCCCTGAGGCCCTCGTCTATCTCAATCGCCTGAGCGACCTGCTGTTCGTGCTCGCGCGTGTCGCCAACGGCGGGGGGGATGTCCTCTGGAAGCCGGGTTCGGGCCGGGGCGCCGGGGTGTGAGCGTCGGCGCCGATCTCCGCTGCGCCCGCCGATGAAGGACCGTGTAGCCTGTTCCTAATACACACCGGGGAGGGCACGGGTGACAGCGACGGTCACAAGCGATTTCCGCGAGGAGTTCGAAGCAGAACGCCTGCGCTGGCTGCGCAAACGTTTCCTGTGGTACACGGGGATCAACGGCGGGCTGGGCGTGATCGGGATCGCCGGGGTAGCGCTGGTTTTCTTCAGCGTGCAGCGCGACGCGATGCACCTCGCTGTGATTAGCGCCGCGATCAATATCCTCTCGACCGGGCTGTTCCTCGGCCTGTTCTTCCATGTGCGCAATCACGAGCGACCGTTCTCACGCCAGCGCCTCGTAGCGTTCGTCTACTGGCTGATAGTGCTCGCCGGCGTCATCCAGCTCCCATCGGCCATGATCACCGATGATGTCGACGCGGCGATAACCCGCGCCCGGCTCGCCGCTACGCCGACCGAGCCTGCGGCTCCAGAGGCCATCGAAGGCGTCGCTCCCGCTGCATCAACCGACCCCGCGCCAGCGACAAGCGACGCCGGGCCGATCAACCCCGACATCGGCTCGGTTCAATCCGACACGCCGCCGGCGACTCGAGGCGCGCCTGTAAGTCTGCGGATGGGTGTGCAATGGCTCGTCGGCGTGTTTGTAACTCACCTGCTTGCGTCGCTGTTCATACCGTGGTCGCCGCGCGAGGCCGTCAAACCGCTGATACCGCTGCTGGCGCTCTTCGCGTTATTCACGCTGATTATCGGCGAGGGTCCGCTGATCTGGCGTCTCGTTGCGATCGCGGGTGCGCCGCTGGTCGGCCTGCCGGGCGTGGCGTGGTCGGCGTGGCGCATCGGGCGCTTCCGCGACCGTTTCCACACACGCGTCCTCCGCCGATCCTACGGCGAGATGAAACGCGAACTCGTCGACGCCCGCAAAATCCACGAGGCCCTCTTCCCCGCGCCGATACTCACCGGCCCCGTCAGGTTCGTTTATAAGTATGAACCGATGCGGCAGATCGGCGGGGACTTCCTGTTCGCCCACCGCTTCCCGGGCCTCGCCGAGAGCGACGCCGAGCCGGTCAGCATCGTCATGATCGACGTCACGGGCCACGGCGTGCCCGCCGCGCTGACCGTCAACCGGCTCTACGGAGAACTCGCGCGACTCTTCGCCGAGGAGCCGGACATCCACCCGGGCGACGTCCTCACATCTCTCAACTCATATGTTCATTACACACTCGCCGTGCACAGCGTCTACGCGACCGCGCTGTGCGTCCGCGTCGATCCCCGGCTAGACATCCTCGAATGGGCCAGCGGCGGGCACCCGCCCGCGTTCGTGCGGACCGTCGACGGTCGGCTCGAACGGCTCGACTCCACGTCATTCGTGCTCGGCGCGTGCCACGGGGAGGACTTCGACGACGGCCGAAAATCAATGAGGTTCGGCCGCGGCGACGCGCTCATCGCCTATACCGACGGCGCGATCGAAGCGCGCGACGCGACCGGCCGCATGGTCGGGATCGAAGGCTTCCAGCGCTGGGTCGCGTCGGTCAGGCCGGACCCAGGGGATGACGCCGGCTGGGCCGCGGCCCTGCTCCGCGCGGTCGATCAGCACCGTTTCGGCCCGCCCGCCGACGACACGCTCATCGTCGAACTCTACCGCCCGCTCCGAGGCTGAAATCGGTACAATTCCCAGGGATTTCATCCCCAGACTTCCTACCCGGCGCGCGACTTGTGATATTTGCGCAGCGCGCAATCCCCCTCACCCCAACTCTCGACTCCCCCCCTCTGCGCCCTCCGCGCCTCTGCGGTGAACAAGATCCCCCCGGAACCACGGCACGCTTGTCGCGCGTCCATTCCGCTACCTTTGTTGCGTGACAACGATCCCGCACACGACGCCGCCAGCCTATCCCCGGATCACGGGCGACCGTTTCGCCTCGGCGATTCGCATGGATTCCTGTACGGGCTGCGCTGTCGCGATCCTCGGCGTTCCCGACGAACTCGGCGTGCAACTGAACCACGGTCGGCCCGGCGCCTCGCTCGGGCCGGGCGCTTTCCGCGATGCGCTCGCGCGGTTCGGCACGCCGTACGACGCCGCCCGCGCCGCGGACCTCGATGTTCCCGTATTCGACGCCGGCGACGTCATCCCCGCGCCCGGCGCCGACGCGGACGCGCTGACGGAAACTCACGCGCGTGTCACCGCCGCCGTCGGCGCGATACATGATCTGGGCATGGTTCCCATCGTCGTCGGGGGCGGGCACGATATTACATTCCCCGCCGTGCGCGCAGCCGCCGAGAGGTTCGGCGCCGTCGGCGGGATCAACGTCGATCCTCATCTCGACGTGCGCGAGACGGTCGGCTCGGGCATGCCGTACCGCCGACTCATCGACGCGGGACACCTCGACCCGCGGCGCTTCGTCGAGTTCGGCGTCGGGCGCTTCAGCAACTCGCGCGAGCACGTCGAGTGGGCGCGCGATCGCGGCGTCACGATCATCCTCGACGAGGAACTCCGCAGAGTCGGCGCTTCAGATCGGATCGAACAGGCGTGGTCGATCGCGCTCCCCGACGCCGGGGCCGCGGGGTTCGTGAGCGTGGACATCGACGCGCTCGACGGGTCGCGCGCGCCGGGCGTGTCGAGCGTCAACACGTTCGGACTCCCGGTAGAACTCGTGTGCGCGATCGCGCGTCGGGCGGGCGGCGATGCGCGCGTCCGACACTTCGACATGATGGAACTCAGCCCGCCCAACGACGACCCGCCCGGCGCGGGACGGACCGCGCGCGTCGCGGCGCTCGTCTTTCTGCACTTCATCGCCGGCTTCGCGGAACGCGGGGACGCAGCGATATGAGCAGCGTGCTCATACATAATGCGCGGATACTTACCCTCGCCCAGGGATCGGTCCCGCGTCGCGGCGCCGAGATGCGGAACCTCGGCGTCATCGAACGCGGTTTCGTCTGGGCGAACGGCGAATGGCTGACCTACGGCGCCGGCGACCCGCCGACGGATGCGTGGGAACCCGTCGAGATCGACACCGACCGGGCCGAACCCGCCTTCCCGCGTGTGCACACGATCATCGACGCGCACGGCAGAGTAGTGATGCCCGCGTTCGTCGACGCGCACACCCACGCCTGCTTCGCGGGCGACCGCCTCGATGAGTGGGATATGAAGCGGGCCGGCGCTTCTTATCTCGATATTCTGAGCGCCGGGGGCGGGATCATGAGCACCGTCCGGGCCGTGCGCGAGGCAAGCGGGGAGGAGTTGCGCCGGTCTTTATATGATCGGCTCCGCGCCATGCTCGCCGCGGGCACGTGCTGGGCCGAGGTCAAGACGGGCTACGGCCTGTCGCCCGAGCACGAATCGAAGATGCTCCGCGCGATTCTCGATGTCGCCGACGCGATGGACCCATTTATGTTCGTCTCTCCGACGGCGCTGCTCGGCCATGCGATCGACCCGGATAATCCGAACTTCGTGGATGAAACCATCGGAGTCACGGCGCCTCGGCTCGCGGAGATCATCGAGTGTTCCAGTCTGGCTTGCGATGTGCGCGGCGATATCCCGATCGACGCATACTGCGAGGTCGGCGCGTGGAGTGTCGAGGACTGCTGCCGGCTATTCGAGAAGGCGCGCGAGATCGAACGGCCGATCCGTATGCATGCGGATCAGTTCAACTCGCTCGGGATGACGCCGATCGCCGTCGAGATGGGCGCCCGCAGCGTCGATCACCTCGAAGCCTCGACCGACGCGGACCTCAAAGCGCTCGCCGAGTCGGACACCTTCGGCGTCATGCTCCCCGCGACCGGGTTCCACCTCGACGACCGCTACGCGAACGGCAGGAAATTCATTGATTTCGGGGGGGCGCTCGTGATCGCGTCGAACTACAACCCCGGCTCGGCGCCGACATATTCGATGCCGTTTGTAATATCGCTGGCTGTGCGGAAACTCGGGCTGACGGTCGAGGAGGCGATCACGGCGTGCACTGTTAACGCCGCGGAACTTCTCTGCGCGGATGAGCCGGAGCCGGGCGAAAGGCTAACTAATTACGCCGGATTCATGCATCCGATCGGCGGCGGCTGCGGGAACTGGTTCATCATGCTCCGGCACACCGATGAAAGGATGCTCGCGTACGAGGTCGGCGGCGACCCCGTGCAACTCGTCGTCAGCGACGGAAAGATCCTGAAGTGGACCGGCGACGACGCGTCGCGCACTATCATCCGTCCATGATCCATCGTTCCTCGAACCAGGTCGATCTCGCCGCCGCCCGGCTCGCAGCGGAGAAGGTCGTGGAGATCCACCGTCGGCTGGCGCCGTTCCTCCGCGCGGGGCGGACGCTCGGGCAGATCGACACGTTTGTAGCGAAGCAACTCGAGGATCTCGGGTGCAAGTCGTGCTTTTTGCACTATCGCGTGCCGCGGCTGCCGCCGTTCCCGAGTTTCGCGTGCCTGTCCCCGAACGATTGCATCGTTCACGGGACCGCGGGGATGACGACGGATCCCCTCAAGCCGGGGGACATCATCTCGGTGGACATCGGCGTCCTGCACCGCGGGTGGATCGGTGATGCAGCGTGGACGTACGCGATCGAGCACGCGGATCACGACTCGAAGAAACTTATGAACGCCGGGAAGGAGTCTCTACGCAGGGGGATCGCGGCGCTCCAGCCCGGGGCGACGTTCCGCGACTGGGCGGCGGCTGTGCAGCAGCACGTGCAGGGCGAATGCGGATTTTTTCTGACGAAGGGCCTGTGCGGGCACGGGATCGGTCGGAAACTGCACCTCCCGCCGAACATCCCGAACACGGTCGAGGAGTGCGCGCCGGTGCTGGCGCCGATCCGCCCCGGGCTGCTCATCGCGGTTGAGCCGATGCTCGCGATCGGGACCAGGGAGAAGCGCGAGCGGCCGAACGAATGGCCGATCTGGACCGCCGACGGGTCGCGCGCCGTCCACTACGAGCACGACGTGTACATCTCCGAGGACGGGCCGATCGTCCTGACCGAGGGGCTGTACCACCAGCCGGACATCGTCGGCGCATGAACCGTCGGCGGGCGATCGGGTAGGCTCTGCGCGTCAACCCGAACGAGGCCCGATCCGAGGAAGCATCCATGTTCGAATCCGTGCGTGTCGCCCGCGGGGGCGCGTCAGAAGCCGTCGTCGTCGGCGTGTTCAAGCCTGAAAAAGGATCGCCCAAGCCCGACGCGGCGACGGCGGCGCTGCCCGTCCGCAACGCGATCGCCGATGCTTGCGCCCGCAAAGAATGCACCGGCGACGCGGGCGTGATGAGCGAAGCCTTCGACGGCGCGACGCGGGTGATCGTCGTCGGGCTTGGCGCGCGCGGCGAGTTCAAGCCCGGCTCTATGCGTTCGACGCTAGCGCCGGTCGGGAGGAGGATCGCGGCGGTTCAGGCGGCGTCGGTCGCGCTGACACTCGAAGGCGCGATCGCCGACGCCGGCGCCGACGCAGAGCGAGCGGGTGTCGCGGCGGGCGAGTGTCTCGGCCTGCTCGCGTTCGACACGACGACCTTCAAAGGCGCGGGGACGAAGAACAACAAGCCGCGGCCGAAACTCGCGATTTGCTCGTCGGGCAAGGCTTTCGAGCGCGGGCTTTCGCGCGGGCTGGCGCTCGCGGCGTCGGCGAACCTGTGCCGGATGTGGGCGGCGACCCCGCCGAACATCGCCAATCCCATGTGGATGGCGTCGGAGGCAAGGCGGATCGCGCGCGGCGTGGACACGCTCTCCGTCCGCGTCATCAAAGGCGCGGAACTCGAGAAGGAGCGGCTCACGGGGATCGTGACCGTCGGCCGAGCCAGCGTCAACGAGCCTTGCATGATCCGCGTCGCGTACACACCCGCCAAGTCCGGCAAGGGCATGAAACCCGCGGTGATCATCGGCAAGACGATCACCTACGACACCGGCGGGCTTTCTATCAAAACCGCGGGCATGAAGGGGATGAAGGAGGATAAGGACGGCGGTTGCGCCGCGCTCGCCGCGATGCACGCGATCGCCACGGTCGTCAAGCCGAGCAGGCCCGTCGTGTGCCTGCTGCCCGCGGCGGAGAACTCGATCGCTGACGACGCCTACCGCCCCGACGACATTCTTACATTCCGCAACGGCGTGACCGTCGAGGTGACGAACACCGACGCCGAGGGCAGGCTCGTCCTCGCGGACGCTCTGTGCTGGGCGTGCGAGAAGGAGAACCCGGCGTTCATAGTTGATCTCGCGACGCTGACCGGCGGCGTGGTGACGGCGCTCGGCTCGACATTCGCGGGGATGTGGTGCGAGGACGACACGCTGCGGGCGCGCATCGAGCGAGCGGCGGTGGACAGCGGCGAACGCGTCTGGCGCCTCCCCATGCATCAGGAATACCGCGACATGATGAAGAGTCCGATCGCGGACCTCTTGAACTCGAACCCGAACCGCAAGGCGCACCCGATCCAGGGCGCGGCGTTCCTTGACGCCTTCGTCACGCCGGGGACGCCGTGGTGCCATCTTGATATCGCGGGCGTGCACGATGTTGAATCGGACACCGGGCCGTTCGTCGCGAACACGCCGACGGGCTGGGGCGTGCGGCTGCTCGCTGCGGCGCTCGACCAGGATTGACGTGGCGCTCGAAAGTAACGAGGGCGGCGCATGACGATTAACACGGCGGGAACCATCGTCGGGCGGGCGCTGTTCCTTGCGGCGTCGTGGACGTGGTGCATCGGGATGTTTCTGCCGGTGCTGCTGATCGACGACTTCGGTGTGTGGGGGTGGGTCGCGTTCGCCGTCCCGAACGTGATCGGCGCGGCATTGGTTGGGGTGATACACACGCCGGGCCGGGCTGCGAGCGTCGCGCGCGATCATCGCGGCGCGATGCGGCTGTTCTCGGCTGTAACGATCGCGTTTCACCTCTATTTTCTGGGGAGAATCACGCCGTTCATGGGTGTGCCCCACGGCGGGATAGGACCGGCCGGGCAGTCGATCGTTTTGCTATTTATTGTTGTCGCAGCGGCGTGGGCGGTGTCGAGGCTGCGCACGCCCGGCGCGTGGATGATCGCTGCGGGCGTGACGATCGGGCTGTCCGTGCTGGCGATGCTGCTCATCGAGCGGACGAGCGGCGGTCCCGCGCTCGCGGCGCCGCCGGCGACGGGGAAGTTCCCGGTCGTAGACGCTGTGTGGGCGACGCCCGCGCTCTTCTTCGGGTTTATGTTGTGCCCGCATCTTGATCTGACACTGCTGCGCGTGCGAAGAGAGACGCCGGGCGGCGCCGGGGTCGCGGCGTTTGCGATCGGGTTCGGCGTGATATTTCTCGCGCTCATCACGCTGACGATGCTCTACGCGCACGCGTTCCTGCCCGGCGGGCGGCTGAGTTACTGGATCGGGCTGCACTTCTTCGCGCAGGGCGTGTTCACGGTCGCGGCGCATTGGCGGGAACTCAGAGAAAAACAGCCGGGCGGCGATGATGATCGGCGGGTCGTCTTCGGGCTGATCGCGCTCGGCGCGCTGCTGGGCGTCGCGTGGCCGGTGGGGGAGTTCAGGCTCGGGTACGATCTGATTCTGTTCGCGTACGCGGTCCCGCTGCCGGCGTATGTGTGGTTCGTGATGATCCCGCGGACGCCGGGGCGCCGTCGGGAGATCGCGGCGTGGCTGACAGCGGTGCTGATCGCGGCGCCGATCTTCGCGGTGGGGTTTCTCGCGCCGGTCTGGCCGCTGGTCGCGGTCGCGGTCGGCGTGATGCTCGCGGCGCCGGTCGTCGAGCGGTCGCTCGGGCGCCGGGTCGGCTGAGACGTTCGAGCGCGCCGAACGTCGGCGACCGTTGTAAGATCCGGGCATGGCCGAGGAATCGCAGGATTTTGCTGGTGATGGCAGGGTTCTGGCGTTGCGGATTGTCACGCTGCCGCGGGACACGAATCATTACGGGACGATCTTCGGCGGGGTGATCCTGTCGTACATCGACCAGGCGGGCTTCGTCGAGGCGCGCCGGCACGGGCGCCACCGCTGGGTTACGGCGGCGATGGACCGCGTCGAGTTCATCGCGCCGGTGCATCTCGGCGACACGGTCACGTTTTTCAGCCGGACGGTTCGGCTGGGGACGAAGAGCGTGACGGTCGAGATCGAGGTCGAAGCCGAGCGGCATCAGACCGGCGAGCACGTCAGAGTCACCACGGCGACGCTGACGATGGTGTCGGTGGATGAGTCGGGCAGGCCGATCCCGTTCCGTCCGGCGCCGACGGGGGGTTAGCGGGGAATGATCAGCGCGGGAGCACGTGCGCTGACTTCGCGGGCGTGAACGCGGCGATCGCGTCGCGGTAGACGCGGGCGGTTCGTTCGGCGGCGCCGGCCCAGGTCAGCCCGCGGACTTCCATCGCGCCGTGCTGGCGCAGTGTGCGCGACAGCGGCGGGTGCTTGAGGACGGCGACGATTTTGTTCGCCATCTCATCGATGTCCCAGAAATCGACCTTGAGCGCGTGCGAGAGGACTTCTGAGACGCCGGACTGCTTGGAGATGATGACGGGCACGTCGTTGCAGATTGCTTCGAGGGGGGCGATGCCGAAGGGTTCAGAGACGCTGGGCATGACGTAGCAGTCCGCCATGCGGAAGACCCGGCGGACGTCGGCGCCTCGGAGGAAGCCGGTGAAGAGGACTTTGTGCCCGATGCCCAGTGCGGCGGCGTGCTCGATCATGCCGCGCGCCATGTCGCCGGAGCCTGCCACGACGAACTTTACATTAGGATACTTTTCGAGGACGCGCTTGGCGGCGGCGACGAAGTATTCCGGGCCTTTCTGCATGGTGATCCGGCCCAGGAACAGGACTATCTTTTCTTTCGGGCTGATCGCGAGGTCCGGGCGGGGTTCGTACCCGTCCCACTCGACGCCGTTGTAGACGACTTCGATCCTTTCGCGCGGGACGGCGTAGCGCGCGACGCAGAGTTTCTGCGTGAGGTACGACACCGCGACGATGCGGACGGCGGCGTGCATCCCGCGACGCTCGATGTCGTAGATCCGCTGGTTGACGTGCTCGCCGGACCGGTCGAACTCGGTCGAGTGGATGTGGACTACGAGGGGCTTGCCGGTCGCGCGGGCCAGCGCCATCCCGGCGGGGTAGGTCATCCAGTCGTGGGCGTGGATAACGTCGAAACTTTCCTGCCGGCAGAGCGCGAGGGTCATCGCGGCGTAGCGCTGGGCGTCGGTGACGACGTCGCCGGTGTAGTCGCCCGATCGGCTGAGGAAGGAGCCTGCCAGGCGAGGGTCAACCCCGACGGCGGCGAGGATCTCGGCGGTGATTTCGACGCCGCTGCGACGCAGGGCTTCGATCTCGCGGAACCAGCGTTGTTCCTCGGAGCCGAGGGCGGGATCAGCGCCGGCGGGGGAACCCGAGCCGTACGGCGAGAGATAGCCCAGACCCGCGGGGACGCCCAGGAACCGCGTGTGCGAGAATCCTTCGATCCTGCGTTCGAGCGCGTGGATCGGGCGGGCATGCTCGATGCGCTGCCCCGGCTGTGTCGGCTCGTTCGCGTGAGCGCCGACGCCGTTGGGCGCGACGCGCTCCGGGCTGAGGACTCGGACATGGATCGTGGTGTCGCCGGTGACGGGCTTGGGCAGGACGAAGAGGATCTCGTGCCCGGCGGCGTCGAGGGCGCGGGTCAGCCCGTAGCACGCTGTTCCCAGCCCGCCCGAGATGAACGGCGGGAACTCCCAGCCCAGCATCAGGATGCGCAACCTTTGCGTCTGACCGTTCACCGAACAGGCCCGATCCTCTCTCTAATCAGTATGGGGCGCCGGGCACGGCGGCCACCACCGGACGCCGTGTTCCCGGACATTGTAGTGGGTTGACGCCCGGGCGTCCGATCACGACGACGATTCATCATCTAGGATCATCATCTTATGACAGGTTCGACCCGGAAGAGCATGGCGGAAACCTGGACCACCCGGCGTCTGCTCGAGTGGATCGGGCGGTCGCTCGGACAGGCGGGGGTCGAGTCGCCCAGGCTCTGCGCCGAACTGCTCGTTTCCCATGTGCTCGGTTGCGATCGGCTTCGGCTGTACGCGGACTCGGATCGGCCCGCGTCGGCGGATGAGAGAGATCGGCTCCGCGGGCTGGTCGCGCGGGCCCTCCGCCACGAGCCCGTGCAGTACCTCGTCGGCGAGGGGTGGTTCTTCTCGCTGCCGTTCACGGTGGATACGCGCGTGCTCATCCCGAGGCCCGAGACGGAGACGATCGTCGAGGCCGTGCTCCAGGCGGCGCGGACGCGGAAGGAACTCGCGTCGGGCGTGATCGCCGACATCGGTACCGGCTCCGGGTGCATCATCATTGCGATCCTTAAGAACCTGCCCGGGGCGCGCGGCGTGGCGCTTGACATCTCCGCCGACGCCCTCGATGTGGCCCGGATCAATGCGCAGCGGCACGGCGTGCTGGATCGGCTCGACCTCCTCCGCGGGGATCTGCTGGAGCCGATGGACGATCACCCGTGCGGGCGGAGGCTCGCGGCGTTGGTGTCGAACCCGCCTTATATCCCGGATCACGAGTGGGACGCGGTCCCCGCGAATGTGAAGCAGGAGCCTCTGGTGGCGTTGCGAGGCGGCGCCGACGGGCTTGACTTTGTTCGGCGGATCGTGCGCGAGGCGCCGGGCAGGCTCGTCGCGGGCGGGCTGCTCGCGGTCGAGATCGCGGAATCGACGGCGCCGGCGGCGCTCGAGTTAGTTTCGAGCACGCCGGGCCTGACGGAGGCGAGGATCGAGAGAGATTTTCAGGGTCGGCCGCGCACGATCATCGCCCGGCGTGACGACACGCCCGGGGCATGAACATCGCGGGAAATCAATAAGTGGCACGGGTGTATCAGTGGCACAGGTTTATCAGTGCCACAGGTTTATCAGTGGCACGGGTTTATCAGTGGCACGGGTTTACCAGTGGCACGGGCGTCTCGCCCGTGTGCTGCGGCGTACTCTCAAGGTGAATTTCCATATTTAGGACCAACAACCGGGCCGGGGACGGCCCGGCTAGGGTGGGTGGCACGGCTCTCTGAGCCGTGTCTGAGCCGTGATTGCACGGGCGAGACGCCCGTGCCACTGGTGCGAGACGCCCGTGCCACTGGGCGGGACGCCTGTGCCACGCCGGCTGATTGTGCATTCACCTTCCAGCCGCGACGGGTTCGGGGAGGAAGTCGCCGACCTGCGCGGTGGTCGTTGCGGATGTTTGTTCGTCGCGGACTCTGCGGATGTCGGCGCCGAGCGACGCGAGGGCGCGCTCGAGTTGTTCGTACCCGCGGTCGAGGTGGTAGACGCGGCGGACCATCGTCTCGCCGCGGGCGGCAAGCCCGGCTAGAACCAGGCATGCGCTCGCGCGAAGGTCGCTCGCCATCACCGGCGCGCCGGTGAGCGCGCTAACGCCCGAGACGACGACGCTGGCGCCTTCGTGTTCGAGCCTGGCGCCCATGCGTGTCAGTTCTGCGACGTGCAGGAACCGCTGCGGGAAGATGCGTTCGGTGACGACGCTGTTGCCGTCGGCGAGCGCGAGCAGCGCCGTCGTCTGGGCCTGAAGATCGGTCGGGAAGCCGGGATGAGGCTGTGTTGTCACGTGCGTCGGTCGGAGCGGCCCGTCCCGGCGGACGCGGCAGGCGGCGCGCATCGGATCGGCGCCGGGGCATTCCATCTCTTCGATCGACACACCCGCGGCGCGGAGCGTCTCGGTGAACGCCATGAGCGCGTCGAGCGGGCAGTCGGTCAATGTAAGATCGCCCGCGGTGATCGCGGCGGCGGCCATGAGCGTGCCCGCTTCGATGCGGTCGGGGATGATCGTGTGCTCGGCGCCGGCGAGGGGATCTACTCCCTGGATGATGATCCTCGGTGTGCCTGCGCCGTGGATCTTGGCGCCCATCGCGTTGAGCAGGCTCGCGAGGTCGGCGATCTCGGGTTCGCAGGCGGCGGCTTCGATGAGGGTCTCGCCGCGGGCAAGCGTGGCCGCGGACATCACGTTCGCGGTGCCGAGGACGGTCGAGCCGCTGCGCCCGCCGAGGAAGACGCGACCGCCGCGGAGTCTGCGCCCGCCGCCGGGCGATTGAGGGGCGGTGAGGACGACGTCCCCGGCGTCGAGTTCGACCCTGGCGCCGAGCGCCTCGAACCCGCGGAGGTGGAGGTCGATCGGGCGGTCGCCGATGGCGCACCCGCCGGGCATGGCGGCCCGGGCCGACCCACGCCGGGCTAGCATCGGGCCGAGGACGCACACGCTGGCGCGCATGGTCCGGACGATCTCGTATCGGGCGTGGCTGGCGGCTTCGATTTTGGTCTGAAGCCGCAGTGGGGCCGCGACTCGGCGTGGTTCATCGCTTCCGAGAAGCGCGTCGTTGGGCGAGGGGTTCAGGCGCAGGGCGTCGGCGCCGAGTTCCGCGAGCAGAGCGAGCATGTTGTGGATGTCGGCGAGGTCAGGAACGCCGCGGAGCGTGACGGGGCGGTCCGTGAGCAAGGCGGCGGCCATTTCCGGGAGGGCGGCGTTCTTGGCGCCGTTGACCCGGATCGAGCCATTGATCGGCCTCCCGCCTCGGACCAGAAAGGCATCCATGCCGTGATCTCCCGTTTGAGAATAGTTCTCGGGCGTATTTAGTCCGTGCCGCCCGGACGGCCCCGGCGGCCCGGGCTTGGCCGGGATCTGAGCGATTCGAGCCGGTCCGAATATATCGGCCACAGGCCGCCCGGAACGGGTGTTGAAAACCCGTTGACAGCACAGACTGCGCAGTGTGACAGCGATCGGAGTCGAGAGAGGGCAAGCGGCTTCGAATCGGGATCAGCGAATCGTACGGTTGGTTCAGAGTCTGTCTGGCTCGCGACTGCCGGCTTCGTTGACGCCGGCGCCGGCGGGCCTCCCGAGGAGGTGAGCGAGATGAAACGTACCGAACGCACGAATCGAATCACGGGCCTCGCGATGACCGCAGCGGGCTTGGCGACGGCCGCCGGGCTTGTGCTCTGGGCCTCGAGCGGCGCCGACGCCGCCGAGCCGTCGGGCTTCTCGAACCTGCCGGACACCGTGACGCTCACGGGGATCGTCCGCGACTTCCGGGAGCGACAAGTCCCCGGCGGGCATCCCGACTTTGAACTCCGTCCCGCCGCCGGGTTCGCGCATTACTACGGGATCGTCCAGGACACTCTCGACGCCGAGGGTAAGCCCGTCTTCAGATCGACCGGTTACAAGCGCCTGACGCAATGGGTGGACGGGCAGGGGCGCCCGATCATTCCCTCGCGTGATTACATCGCCGCCCGGTCGGGCGATGTCGCCGGCTCGATGTCCGAGTCAGAAGGCGGCGCCGTCACCGGGGCCGAGCGCCTGCGTCAGTGGTTCCGCGACGTGCCCGGCGTCAACATGAGCGCGGCGTTCCCGATCACGCTCGAACGCGTCCCGGGCACGAACCGCTATGTGTTCGATGATAAACTCGACACAAACTTCGCACGCCTCAACGGGTTCTTCATCGTCAACAACACTCTCTTCGGGAACTCCCAGGGCGGGAACAAGAACTTCCACTTCACCTACGAACTCTCCACCGAGTTCGTCTACAAACCCAACAGCGGGCAGGTCTTCACGTTCACCGGCGACGACGACGTCTGGGTCTTTATCGACGACCGGCTCGTGATCGACATCGGCGGCGTGCACTCGGCGGTCTCGCAGACCATTGACCTCGACCGCCTCGACTGGCTCGTCGACGGCCAGACCTACAGCCTGAAGTTCTTCTACGCCGAGCGGCACCGCACGCAGGCGAACTTCCGCATCGAAACCACTCTCAACCTGCGCAACGCGGAACTCCCGCGCGTCACCGGCATGTACGACTGAGCAGCCACGGCGCGTCCGCGGCGATCGGCCGACGGGCGATGCGCCACCGGATCGGGTTCCCCTGTTTCATCACGCCTCCAACCACGCCGTCGTTCGGTCCGCTAGTCCGGGCCGGGCGACGTTTTCTTATTAGTAATTTAGTTATGGGGTCGTTCATCAAGCCGGGGTAGCTCGGCCGCTATCGAGAGTGAGCCACGCACGGGCGAGACGCCCGTGCCACTGGGCTGACATGGCGCACGGGCGGGACGCCCGTGCCACTGGGGGCCGATTCGCACGGGCGACACGCCCGTGCCACTGGGGATGTTCTTTCATTCGTCCCGCGCGACGGGCAGCCCCCCTCGGCGCCAGGCGTCCATGCCGCCCTCGAATAGCCGCGCGCCGGTGTAGCCGAGCGATTGGAGACGCTTGGTCATCGCGGTCGCGGTGGCCGAGGCGGGGTTCTCGCCGTAGACGATGATGACCGGGTAGCGATCGATGCCCGCCGCTCGGCCCGCAGCGATGTCTTCGAGCCTGAGGTTGACCGCCGAGGGTATGTGCCCGGCCTGGTACGCGGCCGCCGGTCGGGTGTCGATTATCAGCGTGCGTTCGGCGTTGGAGCCTCGGAGCCGATCCGCCACCGCGGGGGCTTCGATCCGCGACAGTGTCCTGTCGCTCGTGGTCTGAGAGCAGCCCGAACCTACGAACAACAGGAACACGCCGACCCAAGCAAACAAAATCCGCATAACGGGTGATTCAATTCGGGCTGTTCGACCTGTATCGACGGATAGATTCTTCATGGATTCACCTTTGATTCGGCCCGTCCCCGGAATACCCTCCAGCGGTCGTCGGTACAAGCGGCAACACACGAGCCGGTTTACGCCCGAAGGGCGTCGCTCCAGGCAAGTCGCTCACCAGGAAGAACGCTCTCAGCCAGCCGCCCGATGAACGCGATGATCCCCAACCTCGCCGCTGTGATCGCCTTGCTGCTCGCGTCGGCTGTCGCATCGGCAAGCCCGTTCGGCAGGGAGCCTACCGGCGATCAACTCGTGAAAGTCAGGCTCGAACTCGATCACACTTCGCTCACGCCCGGCGTCGAGACCGAACTCGCCGTCGTCTTCCGCGTCGAGCCTCGCTGGCATTTCTACTGGCGCAACGCCGGAGACACCGGCATGCCCCCGTCCATCCGCCTGAACCTCCCGCCCGGCGTCACCGCGGGCGAGATCCGCTGGCCCGTCCCGGCACGCTACCAGCACACCCGGATGCTCGATTACATCTACGAGGGTGAGGTCGCCCTGCTCATCCCCCTGACAGTCGCGCAGGACGCCACGCCCGGCGACGCGAGCATCACCGCTCAGATCGACTGGCTCGTTTGTGAAAAAATCTGCCTCGCGGGCGCCGGCGTGGCTACCCTGGGAGTGCGGATCGCCGAGGTCGGCGCCGAGGTTTCACGGAACCAGAACGCCGGGCCGCTCTTCGATTCTACACGCGCCCGCCTGCCCCAGCCAGCCGACGCTGCGATTCTGGCCGGCGTCTCGGCGCGATGGGATGGATTGACCCTCGTCCTCCACGCTCCCGGCGCCGAGCGACTCGAGTGGTTCCCCTACGCACCGTACGACGGCCCGCCCGCCGATTCGATCCGTGACGGCGCCGGGAACTCGGACACCCTCCGCGTCGAATACGTGCCCCGCGCCAGGGGCTTCGACACCTTCCGCGGCGTGCTCGCCGTCCGCCGCGTCGGAACGATCGAGTATTATGAAATCGTGTCCCCAGGCCCCGGCGGCTGAAACCCCGCCCACCCCGGGCGGTTCAATGGCTGACCGGCGTACAACCCGATTCCCCATCGTCCGCCCGAGGCATGGGCGGACTCCAGGCATCAAGGAGAAAGTCAGATGAAGCGGAAAGGCAGCATGACCATGGCGCTCGCGGGCGCCGCGGCGGTCGCGCTCGGCGCGTTCACACTCGCCCCGGCGGTCAACGCCGGCCCCGAGCACGATCATACCAAGATGACCGCGAAGGTCGGCCACAAGGCCCCGAACTTCACGCTCACCGACACCAACGGCAAGACCTACTCCCTCGAAAAAGCCCTCGAAAAGCACGATTTCGTCGTCCTCGAATGGTTCAACCCGGACTGCCCGTTCGTCGTCGCCCACCACAAGACGGGCTCGACGATGCGCGACCTCTACGCCGACTTCAAGGGTCGCGGCGTGGGCTGGCTGGCGATCAACTCCGGCGCTCCCGGAGAGCAGGGCGTCGGCCTCGAGCGCAACCAGCGCGCGATCGAAGAATATAAGATGCCCTACCCCATCCTCATCGATGAGCCGGGCGACGTCGGCCGCATGTACGACGCCAAGACCACCCCTCACATGTACATCATCAACAAGAAGGGCACGCTGATCTACGCCGGCGGCATCGACGACGGGCCGCGCAACGCAACCGTCAACTACGTCCGCCAGGCACTCGAGCAGGCGCTCGCCGGCGAGACCATCACCGCCGCCGACACCAAGCCCTACGGCTGCTCCGTCAAGTACAAGAACTGACCGCCGGCCGGCGCTCAACTAATCAATCAAAACCCGGGGATTTCTCCCCGGGTTTTTTTAATTTTTACACATCCCGTGGCGACAGGCGTCTCGCCCGTCACTCGGCTCAATCGCACGGCAGCCGTCACCACACCAGCGCCTCGCCGTTGACCGCGATCGAGAGCGCTCGATCCGCCAGGAGCGACACGGGGTCGTACGTCGGCAGTGGGCATGAGTCGGGCGTCAACAGGATCGGCGTCTCCGTCGACGCGAGGATCACGCCCTCACACCCGCGGCCCGCCAGCCGATCTAGAGCATCGAGCATGAAACGCCGGGACGTTTCGAGCGCCCGTCCTTCGATCAGTTCCTCGAAGATGATGCGGTCGATGCGGTCGGCCTCGTGGTCGTCGGGGACCAGGAGCCGCACCCCGCGCAGCCCGAGCGTTATCTGATACGCGCTGCTGCGCATGATCATGCTCGTCCCGATCAGCCCGAGCGTAGCCCGGCGGTCGGCGCAGACGGCGTCCGCGACGAGGTCCAGCATGTTCACCCAGGGCAGCACCGCCGACGTTCGGGCGAGTTCGATCGCGTGGTGCGCGATGTTGTCCGGGCATATAAGAAAGTCCGCCCCGGCGGCGGCGAGAGTCTCCGCCGACCACGTCAGCATCGTCCCGACACGCTCCCAGTCGCCCGCCCGGTACGCATCGACGTAACTCGAGAACGGCAGGTTGTGGAGCGTGACGAGAGGGCGCTGCGCGGGGTCGTCGATCCCCGCCGCGGCCCGCGCGATCCGCCTGTAGCACAGCGACGAACCCTCGGGGCTGACCGCGACTATGCCGATATGCTTGCCCACACAGAGTCTCCGCGCCCGGCCACCCGTGGGCCGATCGCGCCCATGCTCGGCCCGCCGATGCCATCCGTCAACAAAAAAATCCCCGATCGGACACGTCCCGGCGTCCAAACGTGCATCCCGCACGCCGCGGGGGGCGCCCCGTGACCGCGACCGAGATCACACTGCTGACCATCATGCCGGCCCTGCTCGCGGCGTCGGCGTTCTTCTCGGGGTCCGAGACCGCCCTCTTCGGCCTGACCGAGCACGAACGATCGACGCTCGCGGGCCGTTCGCCGCTCGGCGCCCGCGCAGCCGAGGCCCTTATCGCGGCGCCCCGGCGACTGCTCATAACCATCCTGCTCGGGAACATGGTCGTCAACGTCCTGTTCTTTGTGATGGCGTCCGTGCTGACACTGCACGCCAAGACCCCCGCCGCCGGGGCGGTCTTCGCGGTCGCCCCGCTGCTGGCGATCGTGCTCCTGGGCGAGGTCACGCCCAAACTCATCGCCGCGTCGAGCCGGACGCGCTGGTGCACAATCTTCGCACCCGCGATGCTCGCGGTGCACAGGCTCATCACGCCGATCCGCGTGGTTATCGACGCGCTGATAGTCGAACCCGCCTCGCGTCTCGCCGCCGCCCGCGAGCCTGATCCGCTCACGCCGGACGAACTCGGTGAACTGCTCGAACTCAGCGCCCGCGCCGGCGCGATAGACCCGCGCGAAGCCGAACTACTCGACGACGTGCTCGAGCTCGGCACACTCCGCGTCCGCGAGATCATGATCCCGCGCGTGGACATCCTCTGGGTCGGACCCGACGCCGACCGCGACGATATCGCCCGGCTGTGGCGCGACACCGGCGTGCAACGCATCGTCGTCGCAGACGGGAGCCTCGACCGCGGCGTGCTCGGCGTCATCGACCTCCCCGAAGCCCTCGCGCGCCTCGCCGAGAACCCCGGCGCCGACGCGCGCCAACTCATGGACCCGCCTCTCTACGTCCCCGAAAGCGCACGCCTGGACAACCTGCTCGAACACTTCCGCGGACGCAAACGCCTCGTCGCGATCGTCGTCGATGAATTCGGCGCGGTTGACGGCCTTGTCACATTCCACGACGTCGCCGACCGCCTCGGCAGACTCGCCATGACAGACGCCGGCGAACATAACGCCTCGGGCGTCCGCATAGAACGGCTCGGCCCGGCCGCGTGGCGCGTGCCCGGACGTATGAGCGTCCACGACTTCGCAGAAGCACTCGGACTCGACACCGGCGCCCGCGCGGGCAGCGTCGCCGGGCTGATCCTCTCACATCTCGGCCGCATCGCGCGCCCGGGCGATCGCGTCCGCCTCGCCGGAGTCACGCTCGAAGTCGAGTCCGTGCGCGATCGCGCCATCGACAACGTCCTTGTGTCGCTCTCGCCAGGCGGGAGGGCCGAGTGACAACCGCCGAACTTATAATCTGGATCGCCCTCGCGTTCCTGTGCGTCGGCCTGTCCGCCCTGATGAGCGGCATGGAGACCGGCGTGTACGGGCTGAACATGGTCCGGCTGCACATCCGCGCGGGTCGGCGTGACGGGTCGCGCGACTCGCGCCGGGCGCGCGCTCTCCTCGCCGAGGTCGAACCGCTCGAACGCGTGCTTGCCGCGATCCTGATCGGGAACAACGCCGCCAACTACGCCGGCGCGATCGCGATCTCCGCGGCGCTCTCCGCGACCAATCTCAGCGAGTGGGGGGTCGTGATCGTCAACGCCGCAGTTCTCACCCCGCTGCTCTTCATCTTCGGCGAGACGCTGCCCAAGGACACGTTCCGCGCCTCGGCGGATCGGCTCATGCCGCCGCTGGCGGGCGTGCTCCGCGCGCTCCGGCTCGGGCTGACGGCGACGCTGGCGCTCCCCGTGGTGCGGCTGTTCGGACTCGGCGTTTCGCGCGTCTTCGCGGGCGCCGACGCGGAAGCCGTCGCCACCGCGCGCGGTCGGCTTCTCGCGCTGCTGCTCGAAGGCCGTCGCTCCGGCGCGCTCAGCACCGCGCAGACAAATCTCGTCGAACGCGCCGGCCTGCTCCGCCGCCGACGAGTGGAAAAAGTTATGACGCCCTGGACAGAGGTCGCGACGCTGGGCGAACACCGGCCGCGCGCGCAGATCCACGAGGCGCTCCGCACGCACCGCCGCCGGACGTACCCGGTGGTCGATCGCCGCGGGCGTGTTCTCGGTTTAGTCGAAGGCGCCAGAGTCTGGCTCGAACCCGCCACGCCGATCGCCGCGCTGATGATCCCGGCGGTGTTCATCCCGCCCGATCGTCGGCTGATAGACGCGCTCGCCGATCTTCGCCGCGTCGGCGCCCGCCGGGCGATCGTCGGGACCGCCGAGAACCCCCTCGGCGTGGTCGTCGAACGCGACCTGCTCAAGCCGCTGCTCAACTCCGCGTGACGATCGTCACTTAAGATCGAGCGCGACATCGAGCGCCGGCGCAGAGTGCGTCAACGCGCCGACGCTGATCCGGTCCACCCCCGTCGCCGCGATCTCGCCGACCATAGCCAGGCTCACACCGCCCGACGCTTCCAGCCGGAGGCCCGGCGCCAGCGCATCGCGCAACGCAACCGCGTTCGCCATCTCCATCGGCGCCATGTTGTCCAGCAGCACAATGTCGATCAGCCCCGGCGCCGCCGCGATCAACCGCTCGAACTGTTCGAGAGTGTCAACCTCAACTTCGAGGAATCTCAGCCCGCGACGATCGCGCGCGGTGCGCAGCGAAGCCGCGAGCCGGGCGAACCCGTCCGCACCGCCGATCGCGCGAAGATGATTGTCTTTTACGAGCACAGCGTCGTGCAGCCCGATTCTGTGGAGCGTTCCGCCGCCGCAACGCACAGCGTATTTCTCGATCGCGCGCAGCCCGGGCGTCGTCTTGCGCGTGTCGCAGATCGCCGGCGCGGCCCGGCCCGCGTAGAGCGCCGCGACCTCGGCGGCGCGCACGAACTCAGCCGTGCGCGACGCGATCCCGCACAATCTGCCCAGCGTGTTGAGCGCCGTCCGCTCGAGCGCGAGTATCCCCCGCAGATCGCCGGCGATTTCCGCCAGAGCCGCGCCCGTGTCGGCTCGGCTCCCGTCGCTCATGCGCATTGTAAGTTCCACACCCGGCGCGAACCGCTCCGCGAGCATCGGCAGCAACGCCAGCCCCGCGACCACGCCCGCCCGTCGCGCGACGAATGTGCCTGCGCCGAGCGCGCCCGCCGGGATCACGATCTCGCTCGTCACGTCGCCGGGCGGGTCGCCGAGATCCTCACGAAACGCCGCGTCGATCCACGAGCGCGACCACGGCTCGCGCGTGAGTTCGGCGAAGAGATCGTCGAGCGTCAATGAGTTGAGATCGCGCATGTTTCGATCCGATCCGCCGCAGCCCCGTCGAGACAAAGCCACCCGCGCCCGTTGAGCCGCGGCCGAACGGGCCAGTCCGCCGCGGGCGCCACATCGGCGAGCCAGATAAGAACCGCGTAGCGCGCGTCGCGTTTGAGCGACCAGTATTCGCGCCCGCCGAGGATGTGGTCGTTGTGCTCGGCGCGCAGCCGTTGGACGGCGCCGGGCGTCAGACCCTCGTGCACGCGCAGGCCGCCGACCGTCGCCGCCGCGCGGATCGGCCCGCTCCGCTCCTTGAAATAGACGCGATCGCCGATCTCGATCCTGCCGAACGGCTCGCAGCGCACGCGCGTCAGCCGCGACTCGACGGTTTTCCTCCCTTCGAGGATGAGGTCGAGGTAGCGTCGGTGCACCACGGCGAGATGTTCCCGTCTGTCAGGCACTGTCCCCCGAACTTATATCGCGGCCCCCGCCGCGGCAAGAATCAACCGGTCGAGCCGCTCGGCGCCTTCCGTCACTTCCATCTTCAGTTCAGGATATACAATCGCCGAAGGTCGGCGACCCCCGAACGCCCGCACGACGCGCTCCCGGTCCTTCGCCGTGATGACGAGCGCGCCATCGCCCCCTTCGAGCGAATCCGCGAGCCTGTAGAGAGTCCCCGGCGGGATCGCCGCGTGATCCCGTCCGATGCTCCGTTCAACAATCCTGGCGCCGGCGTTTTCGAGCATTGATAAGAACTGCCCCGGCTCGCCGATCGAGCACGCGACCGCGACCCGCCGTCCGCGCAGCCAGTCCGTCGGCAACGTTTCGTCCGAATCCCCGCCGACCCGACGCAGGCCGGTCCAGACATGAGCCGCGAACGCGACGGGCGCTCCCGGGCACGTCTCGGCGAGCCGATCGCGGATCTCCCGCACTTGCGATTCTTCCGTGATATCAGAATGTGTAATAACAATCGCGCCCGCCCGCGTCAGCGCCCCCGGCGGCTCGCGCAGCCGACCCGCCGGGAGGAGCCGATCGCGCCACGGGCTTCGCCGCGCGTCGATCAGAACAATGTCGAGCGCACGCGCAAGTCGGCGGTGCTGAAACCCGTCGTCGAGGATGATGCAGCCCGGCCTATCTACTTCGCCGAGCGCGGCGAGCCGTCGCGCCGCCGCGACGCGGTCGGGATCCACCTCGACGCGAACGCCGGGCATCGCGGTCCGATGCTCGGCGGCTTCGTCAGAATCATCGGGATTTTTCGAGCCGTAGCCCCGCAGGAGAATCGCGGGCCGAAGCCCGGCGTCGATCAGCGTGCCCGCCACACGCCGGACCATCGGTGTCTTTCCGACGCCGCCGACTGATATGTTTCCTACGCATATCACCGGGATCGGCGCCGCGTGCACTCCCCGCCCAGCGTCGTACCGCGCGTTCCTGTGCGCGACCGCGACGCCGAAACACGTCGCGAGGATACGACCCATCGGCCCGGGGATCGGCGCCCGCTCAGTCGTCACGGCCCGCCCCGGATGCCGCTCTCTGGGCGAGGTCCGCAAGGGTCCGCTCGAGCATCTCACGCCGGGCTTCGCGCAACTCACGCAACGAACGCCGGGAGTTCGCCGTGGTGTTAATGATGTCCGCCGCTGCAAGGCAGAGCGTGATCACCACAAGCCCGATGATCGTCGTCCACACAATCAGGAACATCCGCGGACGCACGCTCGGATCAACAACAGAAAAGCCCGCGGCGATCAGCGGCGCGTTGATTAGCATCACCCACCCGTTGGCGATGCGGATCCTTCGGCGGGCGCCGCGCTCGCCCGATCGTTCCAGCACGACCATGTGCGCCGCGATGACGATCATCGCCAGCCCAGCCAGCGGGATTGTGATATACCCAGGGATGAACACGGCGAGCGTCACGATCGGGCCGGCTCCGGAAGATTCAGCAACCCGACCAGCATCGGTCCGAGACGCCGCATCGGCAAGCCCATGACCGTCGCGGGGTCGCCGACGCATCTGATCGGCCAGCCCGCAGCGACCCGCTCGGCGAGGTTGTACCCGCCGGCCTTACCGCGCCAACCGCCCGACTCGATATACGCTTCGACCTTGTCCGAAGTGACGGCTCCTACATGCACGCTCGCCCGATCGGCCATGAAACGCCGGACCGGAGTCAGCGAGCCGTCGGCGCTATCCGACCGGCCCGCGGTGAGCGCGCACACTCCCGTGACGACCTCGTGCGAGCCTGAGATCAACATGCCGATGATCCGTCGGGCGTCGTCGCGGTCGGTCGGCTTGCCGATGATTCTCCCGTGCTTGACCAGAAAAGTGTCCGCCGCGAGCACCACCGCCCCGATCCCGATCAGCCGCTCCGCGCACGCCCGCTCGAACCCGGCGACGGCTTTGAAATACGCAAGCGCGAGCGCCGTCGCCGCGGGCGTGACCGCGCCGGGCCGAAGCGCGCCGTCATCGACGCCCGTATCGATCGCCGTCGCCTCGAACCCGTGCTCGCGCAAGAGCGAAAGCCGCCGCGGCGACGCGCTCGCCAGCAGCAGGCCGCCCGCCCGATCTGTCGATCCGTCCCCGCGCATCGGAGCGGACTCTAGGCGCTCGCGCCCCAGCCGCGTCCGATCCCGCGACGCCCGGGCATCTACACTCACCGGGCCTGTACCCGGCGATCCCCGCCTGACGCCACCCGGAGCAACGATGCGCTCGACGAACCGACTCGCGAGAATTATCTTCTTATTAGTAGTCGCGGCGTCGGCGTCGATCGCGCCCTCGACACGCGCCGCGTTGCGCATCCCGCCCGACGCGGTGGCGTACTGGCGTCTCGATACGACAAAGTTCGCGGGCGCGAGGATGGACCCGGCGGTTCTGGCGCAACGCCGCGTGCTGATCGCCGGTCTTCGCGCCGCCGTCGCGAGCGGGCTGATCGCCGAGCCTCGCGCCGCGGGCGCACTCGAAGCCGTCCTCGCCGCCAGTGAGGTCGGCGCGCGCCCGCACACACTATGCCTGATCGACCTCGACGCCGACCGGCCCGAGCGCGGCGAGGGCATCGAGCCGAACGTCCTTCGCATGGTGCTCGAACTCGAATCCGTCGGTGATCACGCGGCGCTGCTGCGAACGCTCCGCGCGATCCTCGTCGGCGACGCGAAGGGAGACGCCGACGCCGCCGCTCAGCGCGCGATCACGCTGCCCGGCGGCGTCACGGGCGTCGCGTTCCGCCGCGCCGAGTGGGCGCCTTGGCGCGAAGTGCAGTGGGCCTCGACCGATCGCACTTTCGTCATCGGCCTCGGCGCGGGGTCACTCGATAGGTGGTTCGGGGCGCAGCAAGCCGCGATCAATCCCGACGACGTGCCCGCCATCGCGCCGGAATGGGACGCTCACCGCCGGCACGTCGCCGACTCCCGTCCCGACGGCGATATTATATTCGAGGCCTACCTCGGCCTCGACCGCGCCCGCGCCGGCTTCCCCTGGGGGTTCATGCGGGGAAGGGTCCGGCGCGTGCTCGAAACCGTCGGGCTTTCTAACGCTCGGGATGTAATGATTCATGCGCGCTGGATCGAGCCTCGGCCCGGCGCGTCGCACCCGCCGCTGATCGCCGCCGATATGTCCTGGCGGGCGCGTTCGGAACGGCCGGAAATAGTGCGCAGCGTGCAGATCAGCGAAGCCGCCTGGCCGCAGCGGGGCGTGTCCATGCCGGCGCCGCCGGGCACGTACGCGATGGTCCTCCGCGCCGACTGGGAACGATGGGTCATGACCGCACTGACGCTCTACCCCGCCGCGTCGAGCAGCGAGGACGAGCCGCGCCGTTCCGCTGCGATGCGCGACTGGACTCGCAGAAATATTGGAACACTCGCTCGGCTACTCTCTCGCGCCGAGCCTTGGCTTGTCGTGTCGGACGTGCCGCTGCCCGTCACGCCGATGCCGGGCGCAGCGACATTCTTCATCGAACTCCGTCCCGGCGCCGACGCGCGCGAAGCCGGCGACCTGCTGCGAACACTCATCGGCTCGCACATGGACCGCGTGCTGGTGCAGGACGGCGTGTGGTCGTACAACGTCGATGATCGCGGCGTGCTGCGCATCCCGTCATGGGGGTTCGTAGGCCCGAAGGATAAGCCGATCCTCGTCGGCGGCTGGGGCCCGCCCGTCGTCACCGAAAACCGCGCCCGCCTCGGCGATACACGCTGATCGCAAAGCAATTACAGGCGGTAATAATAAACAGTGGCACGGGCGTCTCGCCCGTGCGCGTCACCCGACCGTCGGCGCCGGGTACACACAGGAAGTTTTCTCAGTCTCCCAGACCGTGACATGTTCCAGCATCGCCCCGGCCGCCTCGATCGCGGGCGCCAGGCGTTCATAACAAATACGCGCGATGTTCTCCACGCTCGGGTTCACATCGCGGAACTCGGGCACATCGGTATTAAGATGTTTGTGATCGAGATGTTCGATCAGATGGTCGTTCGTCAGCCGTTCGAGATCGCGCAGCGAGAATGTCGCAGCGCCGGTCCCGCCGACCTCGACGCGCACGCAAGGCTCGACGCGGTAGTTGTGCCCGTGCCCCGCCGGGTTCGTGCACTTTCCGAACACCGCGAGGTTCTCATCTTCGCTCAGAGTCGGCGCATACAGCCGATGCGACGCGGCGAACTCGAACGACTGCCGGATCAGAACGTGCGTCATCGCGGTTCGCTCCATCTCGAATGAATACGTCGGCGTCAGGCGCCAGCGGACCGAGCGAAGCCCGGGCAGGCGCGCGTCCAGCGCCGATACGATTGCGGTCAGCAGCGACGCGGGGTCGGCGCCCGCCTTGCCGAACGCCTCGGCGATGATCGGCAAGGCGCCGGCACGCGCGGCTTCGTCTATCCGCTTGATGTTCAGAAAATAACCTGTCTCGGCGTCCGCATCGCCGCGACAGGCGATGTCCAACTCGTAATGCGCGCCCAGCCCAACCATCGCGGGCCGACCGGCGAACCCGTTGACACCCGCACAGGAAACATCAGGCCCCACAGCGAATCGAACTGTACGCGTCAGTTCCAGCATCAACGACGATCCTAGACCCCGCGCCCATGCAGTGGCACGTGCGCCCCGCCCGTGTAAAGAAAGCCAGTGGCACGGGCGTCCCGCCCGTGCGAACACGGCTCGGAGAGCCGTGCCACCCCGATCCCAGTGGCACGGGTGCCCCTCCCGTGTGAAAAATGACCAGTGGCACGGGCGTTCCGCCCGTGCAGCGTCAATAGTGTTCTACTCTCCCTCTCGGCGCCAGCACCCCGCCCCGGCTCCCACCGACACCGATCGCAACCCCGCAAGGCCGAACGTCTACAATCCATGCAGACGAGGGGCGCCTTTATCCCGGCTCACCCCCGCACACATAGGAGGAATCCCCATGCTTTCAAGGACACTGCTCGCCGCCGGGATCTTCGCGCTCGGCGCCGGGATGACCGGTTTCGCCGCGCCGGATCAGCCCGCCGACCGCGCCGCCGACGACCCGCTCCAGGTCATGTCGTTCACGATGGACCGCGTCGACGGCCAGCCGCAGCAACTCGAGGATTACCGCGGCAAGGTCGTCCTCATCGTCAACGTCGCGAGCAAGTGCGGCTACACCCCGCAGTACGCCGACCTCCAGGCCGTGTATGAAAAATATAAGGATCGCGGCCTCGTCGTACTCGGCTTCCCCGCCAACAACTTCGGCAACCAGGAGCCGGGCACGAACTTCCAGATCCACGAGTTCTGCACCGAGAACTACGGCGTCACGTTCCCCATGTTCTCGAAGATCAGCGTCATGGGCGACGACCAGCACCCAATTTATAAGAAACTCACCAGCGCTCCCGCGCCGATCGGCGGCGTGGTCCGCTGGAACTTCCAGAAATACCTCGTCGATCGCGCCGGCCGCGTCGTCGAGATGATCCCCACCGCGACGAAGCCGACCGACGAGAAGATCACCGCCCGGATCGAAGCCCTCCTCGCCGACGCGGGCTGATCGCCGCGCGTCAATCCGCGAGCGCTTCGTCCGGGATTTCCGCGTTGGTGTAGACCTTTTGGATGTCGTCGTGGTCTTCGAGCGCGTCGATCAGCCGCAGCACCTTCGCTGCGTCGGCGGTGGCGACCGCGACAGTGTTCCCGGGAACCATAGTAAGTTCCGCGCTCGAGCACGAAAGCCCAGCGGCTTCCAGCGCGTCCTTGACCGCGATGAAATCCCCGGGCGCGGTGGTGACGTTCCACACGCCGTCGTCGAGGGTCGCGTCCTCGGCGCCGGCCTCGAGGGCGAGTTCGATCATGCGATCCTCGTCGGGTGCGCCCGCGGCGTCGACGGTAAGCACGCCGTGCGGCTCGAAGAGGTACGCTACGCAGTTCGTCGCGCCGAGATTCCCGCCGAACTTTCCGAAGATGGTGCGCATCTCGGGCGCAGTACGGTTGCGGTTGTCGGTGAGCGCGTCGGCGATGACCGCGACGCCGCCCGGGCCGTAGCCCTCGTAGCGCACGGTTTCATAGTTGACGCCGTCGGCGCCCTCGCCCGCGCCTTTTTTGATGGCGCGTTCGATGGTGTCCTTGGGCATGTTGGCGGCTTTGGCTTCTTCGACGGCATAGCGGAGCGTGAGATTCATCGCGGGGTCGGCGCCGCCGGAGCGGGCGGCGGCGATGATCGCGCGCGAGCACTTGCTCCAGGTCTTGCCTTTCGCGGCGTCCTGTCGCGCCTTGCGGTGCTTGATGTTGGCCCATTTGCTGTGACCGGCCATGAGACTCGCTCCGGGGGTGACGCCGGGCATGTCCGGCGGCGTCGATGGTGCGTGGAGGTTGTTACAAGCGGATTCGTAATATTACTGCGACGGGCGGGGCGGATCGTCCCCGCCCGGGCCGATGATCTCGGCGATCTTCGGCTCGCGTCCCGCGGCGGCGTCGTCGAGTTTCGCCCGGACCCGCTGTAGGTCGGAGACGAAGGTCTCCGTCGGCTGACGGCGGACCCCGGCCGCAGCGATCGACTCCTCGAGCAGCGCGACCGCCGCACGCCAGCGGTTCTGCGCGCGATCGCGGTCGCCCGCTGCCCAGAGCGCGTCGCCGAGATGGTCTATCACTTCAGGGCTGGCCTGATTGATCGGCATCGCCGAGGCGCGCAGCAGCACGCTTACGGCGCCCTCCCGGATAAGCCGGCCTGTCTCGTCGCGTTCGTCCGTGAGGATCCCCTGCTTATAAAGAACCCAGCCGAGCGAATCCGTCGCGAACGGGTCGTTCGGATTCAGTTCGAGCGATCGGCGGATGAGCCGCTCGGCCTCGGCGAGCCGGACTCCCTCTTCCGCTAGGTAGTACCCGAAGTTGTTGTGCGCGACGGCGTGGTTCGGATCAAACTCGAGCGCCAGTTCGTACATCGCGACCACGGCTTCGAACGGCGCGTCGCGGCCGGCGTAGGTGTCGCCGGTGAACATTGCGAGTTCTGCGTTCCCGCGATCGCCGCGGGCTGGGTTCACCGCCTGCAGTGTGCGCAATGTTTCGAACGCCAGGTCCGCTCCGGCGATCGCGCGGATCGCCCGCGTCGCGGCTATGTGATCGGCGCCGAGCCAGGTCGCCTGCACCCACGTCGCGAAGAACCGCGCGTCCGGATCGAGCAGTCTTGTGTACGCGCGTTCCGCGACGCGTGTCGCGGCTTCGGGTTGATCGAGCGTCGCAAGACGGGCGACCGCGACCGCGGCGAGTTCCGACGCTCGCTCACGGTGCAGGTTGATCCCCGAGACGAGGATGTCCCCGGATTCTTCCGCGGGCGCCTTGACGCGAGCCATGAGGTCGAGGCGTTGGTCGTAGAGTTCGACGGGCATAGGATCGACGCGTTCGAAGACATGCGCTGTCAGCCGGAGCGCGACATCGAGGGTCGGCCCGAGACCTTCGCGCGCGCTCTGATTGATAAGAAACAGCGCGCGGACAAGGTCGAGCGCCGGCGCCGAGATTCGCGCCCCGGGGAGCGATTCGAGCAGGTCGTCGGCGGCGGCGGCGGCGTCACCGAGCCGGACGAGCGCGGGGGCGCGCTCCACGGCGCGCGACAGTGTCCGCGGCCGATCTTCCAGCCGGGCGAGCGTGCGGCGATCGGCTTCTTCGGTTCTTGCAAGATTGTCCCGGAGTATGGACTCGGCCTGCCGGGCGGCGTCGTCGTCCGCGGGATAACGCGTGATCCAGTCATCGAGGAGCGCGACCGCCTGCTCGGCCCGGTCGTCGTTTGCAAGAAGACGCGCAAGCCCGCGCACCGGACCGGCTGCGTTCGGACGCTCGGCGATGCGGGCGCGGAGCCAGGTCTCGGCTTCGACGGTTTGGCCTAGCCTCATCCAGATCGCGGTGAGCAGATCGACGACGGGGGCGTCGGGGTCTTCGTCGGCAAGCCCGCGGAGTTCGCGCGCGGCGCGATCGAGTTGCCCGGCGCCGGCGAGTTCTCGCGCACGGAGCCAGCGCAGAGTCCGGCTCGAAGGATCGGCTTCACGCAGAGCGCGGACGGACTCCGCGAGCAGACGCGGATCTTCACTCGGCCCGCCGGGCGCGAAGAGATCAATCAGCCGGGCGTGCGCGGGCTCGTACGCGGGGTCGTTGGCGAGTGCGCGGCGCGCGAATGTTTCGGCGCCTTCGGCGTCACCTAATCCCCATGCGAGATTCGACGCGAACATCGCGGCGTCGAGTTCTCGCGGATCGCCCGCGAGGCTCATCGCTGTGTCTTTCGCGAGCGCGGCGCGGAGAGTGTCGAGCGCTTCCTCCATCCGGCCCAGCGGCGTCAACGCTCGCGCCAGCAGCAGCGAACGCATCGGTTCGGACGCGGACCCGACCTCGGGAAGGAGCCGCTCTGCTTCGGCGAGCCTGCCCGCGGAAGCGAGAACCTCGATGCGCACAGTCGCAATGACCGCGCGGATAGGGCCTTGCGACACCTGCGCCGACGCGAGCGCCGTGATCGCGTCGTTCAGTCGCCCGAGGCGCTGGAGCACACGCGCCCGGAGCAGAGTTGATGCAGCCGACGCGGGCGATTGAGCCGTGGCATCGAGCGCCGCTGCGACGCTCGGGAACCGTTCCAGCATGGTCTGCGCGTAGCGGGCTTCATTGGCGGGGGCGCTCTCGATAAGGCGGATTGTTTCTTCGGCGATCGCGGCGTCGTCCGATCCCGCGAGCGCGAAGAGATCAGCGACGGCGCCGGTGTCCGATGGGTGCTCGGCCAGCCAGCCGCGCAGTATGCGAGCCGCGGCTGAGTCTGAATCTGCGGCGTTCGCTGCGGCGCGCGCGTACAACGACCCGAGTCGGCGTATCTCCGCCGCGCCGAGTGATGCGCGCTCGGCTTCGATCGCCGCGGCGAGAGTCGCGCCGATCCCGCTGTGCTTCGTGATGTGTCGGACGAGCGGGAGAAGGCGCTCGCCCGACACGTCGGCGCCGGCGCGGAGCGCGTCGACGGCGATCCGTGCCGCGCCCGCGGCGTCGCCGATCCTCATCGCGGCGTGAATGAGGCGAGGCAGCACCCCCGCTGGGTCGAGCGAAGGCAGTTCCGCCGCTCGTTTGTAAGCGTCGAGCGCGCCGGACATATTATGTATATAAAGCAGCGAATCGCCGGCTTCGACCCAGGCTTCGTACCGCGTGCGGTAGACGAACTCGAGTTCGCCGGCGTACGCGGTGGGGGAGTCGAACTGATCCGGCAGGTCGAGCGCTCCCGCCAGGAGCGCCGCGCCCGCGTGCCGTTCATTCATCGCGATGAGCGCGCGCCCGAGGTGATAATCCAGCACGATCGCAAGCCCGGGATCGCGCGGGCCGGCTTCAGCGATAAGCCGTCTCGCCCGGCCGAGCGCATCGACCGCGGCTTCGTGATCGCCGCGATCCATCGACCACAGCCCGACACGCAGCAGGCTTTCCGCGTCGAAGGGGTCAAGTTCCAGAGCGCGGCGGTACGCGGCGACCGCGCTCAGCCCGTCGCCGAGTCTTCGGTGCGCGTCTCCCATCGCGCGCCAGGGTTCGGCGGCGGAAGGGTCGATCGTCGCTGCGGCGCGCAGATCTTCGATCGCGCCCGCGAGGTCGCCCGCGAGCAACTTCGCGCGACCTGTGATGAACAGCCCGATGGATTCCGCGGTCGCGACGCCGCCGGTCTCGATCGGCTCGGGCGCTTCGGCGACGAGTCTGGCGAGTGTGTTCTCGACGGTGGGAACCCCGGCATAGTTGACCAGTGGGGGGGATATAAGTTCGTCGGGGAGGCCCGGCGCCGCGGGTGCGCGCTGGGCCCGCTCGTCGATCCTTCCCGCTGCGATCATCGCGTCGAGCCGGGCGATCGGATCACCCGAGCGCGTGCCGGCGGAGGAGCATCCGGTCGGCGCCGAGATGAGCATGGAGAACGCGGCGATCGCGCACACCATCACACGACTGAGCCGGCGCGATGTTCCCGTTTCGTGCGTCATGTCTTTTTCTTCGTGCGGGAACTCGCGGCGGCTCGGGCGCGGGTCGAAGTTTTCTTGGATTTCTTCTTGGCGGGGGCCGGCGCCTTGCGGGCGGGGGGCGGGTCGCTCTCGGACCACTGCTGGATGAGCAGGTGCGCTTCGAGGCTCTCCGCAGCGCGGATTGCCCGTGTGAGAAGCCCGGTCGCGTCATCGAGGGTCGTGTTCTCCTCGAAAATGCCCGCGGCGTCGCGCAGCAGTTCGAAAGTGCGCATGTCGAGCGGCGCCGAGTGCGCGCCGAGCGCGACGAGATGCACTCTCGCCGCGACGAACTGCGGGGTCGCTTCGATTGTGTCGAGCCGTTGCCGGGCGTCACGCTTGTTCATGTCGACAAGGCGGGCGAGCGTCACGGCGTGCTCGGTGCGGTAGATGTCGTCGAGCGCGGCCCGCATCCTGATCGCGCGCTCGTCGACCAGCGGGTAGCGCTCGCCGAGGATCGCCCGGATCTCGCCCGGGAGCGCGACGCGGAACTCGTTGAAATCAACGGTCGCGGAGCGGATCCGCTTCAGCGCGTTCTCGGCTTTGCTCGTAGTGGATTCCCAGAGCAGGAACGACCACACGAACTCGTCGATCGGGTCCGCGGGCGGCGTCGGCGGCGTCGGGGCGCCGAACTCGCGACGCACACGATTGAGAAACGTTTCCAGTCGGGAACTAAAGTCGTTCTTGCTCACGGAGCGTCCTCGGATTCGGGCGTGTCCTGTTCCGCGCCGGACGCGGCGCGGAGTTCGAGATCCCGCGCGGCCCGGCTGATCGCTTCGTGCGTCGCGAGTTCGCGCTTGTATCGCTCGTCAACCGCGAAGTGAAACTCGGGCAGTTGCCGGAGCGCGACAAGATCACCGGTTTTTCTGCGGATGTGCTTCGCTGCGGCGGTCAGGCCGTGCAACGTCAGCGCCTCGCGCTCTTCCGGCGTTACGACGACATGGATCGTCGCGGTGCGCATGTCCGGCGTGACGCGGACGGATGTGACCGTCACCACCCCACGGATGCGAGGGTCGGACAGCCCGCGTTCGAGCACGCTCTGGACCGCTCGGTGGATCACCGACCCGAGTTGCTCCGGGCGATGGCTCACGCTGCGCCCTCGCGGAGGATTGATTCCGCTGCGGCGCGATCGGCGTCAGTGAACGGCGTCGCGGTTCCGGCCGCAGAGTCTTCGGCGGCAACGGCGTAGTCGGGATCGATCGCGCGGTCGAGCATCGCGTCATTCTTGACGACCTCGCGCAGGTACGGGCCGAGTTCCGCGTTGTTCAGGCCGCGGAGTTTGACCAGCACCGAGTCGAGCACCTCGCCCGCCCGAGCCGCCGACCCGGCCGCGACCGTCAGGCCCATCGCCGCGACGGTCCAGACATCGAGCGCTCCGATCTCGGCGATCGACACCTGGTGCTCGCGGTGGAGCCGATCTTTCAGCGACCGCACCACGCGGCGCTTGTCCTTGAGGCTCCCGGCGCCGGGGATCAGAAGTTCGAACTGGAGGATTCCGATGAACATCAGTCGGGCGTCGCGGCGTGACCGCGCGGTGTCAGAGTGTGCGTTTGACCTCGACCTTGCGGTAGCACTCGAGGATGTCGCCTTCCTTGATATCGTCGTACCCGTCGATCTTCATGCCGCACTCCTGCCCGGCGCGGACGTCCTTCGCGTCGTCCTTGAACCGCTTGAGTTGCGAGAGCACGCGGTCGTGCTCGATGACGATGTCGTCGCGGGTGACGCGGATGAGGGCGTTGCGCTCGATCGTCCCGTCGGTGACGTAGCAGCCCGCGACGGACCCGACCCTGGTGACGCGGAAGACCTTGCGCACCTCGGCGTGTCCCAGCACGTCCTCGCGTACGTCCGGTTCGAGCAGGCCCTCGGCGGCTTTCTTAAGATCGTCCGAGATGTGGTAGATGACCTGGTAGAGCCGGATCTGCACGCGCTTCTGCTCGGCGAGTTGGCGCGCCTTGGCCGACGCGATCACGTTGAAACCGATGATGACGGCCCGGGAAGCGTCGGCGAGCAGCACGTCGGACTCCGTCACGCCGCCGACCGCCGCGTGCAGGACGCGCACGCGGACCTCGTCTGTGGTGATGTCCTCCGCGGTCTTGCGGAGCACGTCGACGGAGCCTTGCACGTCCGCCTTGATGACGACGCGGAGTTCGCGGACTTCGGCGTCCTTCATCTGCGTGAGCATGGATTCGAGCGTGACCTTGGGCTGGGCTAGTTCGCGTTCGCGTTCGCGCTGGCGCCGTTGCTCGGCGGCGTCCTGAGCCGTGCGCAGCGAATCGACGATGTAGAACTTGTCGCCGGCGTCGGGCAGTTCGTCGAGGCCAGACACGCGCACGGGGGTCGCCGGCCCTGCCTGGCGATGGGTCGCGCCGCGGTCGTCGACGATGTCGCGCACGCGTCCGAACGCGCGGCCGGCGACTACGAAATCGCCGACTTTCAGAAGCCCGTCCTGCACCAGAACCGTAGCGGTCGGGCCTTTGCCTTCGAGCATCGCGGATTCGACGACCGTTCCCCGCGCGGCGCCGCCGAAATCCGCGTGGAGTTCCAGCACCTGCGCCTGGAGGTCGATGGTTTCGAGCAGGTTGTCGATGCCGGTGTTTTTGATCGCGCTGGTCTTGACAACTTCGGTGGAGCCGCCCCATTCGACGGGGTTCAGCCCGTGCTCGGCGAGTTGGCCGAGGATTCGCTGGATGTTGGAGTCGGTCGCTTCGGGCTTGTCGATCTTGTTGAGCGCGACGATGATGGGGACGCCCGCCGCCTTGGCGTGGTTGATTGATTCGATCGTCTGGGGCATGACGCCGTCGTCGGCTGCGACGACGAGCACGACGATGTCGGTGACCTTGGCGCCGCGGGCGCGCATCTCCGTGAACGCCTGGTGCCCGGGAGTGTCGAAGAAAACAATATGTTTGGATTCGTCGCCGAGATGAAGCGGGACTCGGAACGCGCTGGTCGCCTGGGTGATGCCGCCGGCCTCGCCCGCGGCGACGTTCGCGCTGCGGATGCGGTCGAGCAGCGATGTCTTGCCGTGATCGACGTGGCCGAGGATCGTGACGACGGGGTCGCGCGGGCGCTTGTCGATCACCTCGCGCTCGACGAAGGCTTCCTTTACCGTTTCCTCAGCGGTCTTGGCGGAGGCGACCTCGAGATCGATGTCGTAATCGATCATGAGTTCCTGCGCCTGCTCGGGGTCGATGCCGGAATTGACGGTCGCCATTTTTCCTTGCAGGAACAGTTTCTTAATGATGTCGGAGGCTTTGACGCCGGTCGCCGCGGAGAGATCCTTGATCGTGAACGGCGCGGCGATCTGAACCTTCCCGCCTCGCTCGGCGGCGGATCGTGCGGCGTACGAGGGCGCCTGCTGTTTGACTTTCTGATCTCTGCGCCGCTGACGGAGGAACCCGCCCGCGCGTGAGAGTCGCGCTTCGCGCTCCGCGAGATCCTGCTGACGCCATTGGCTTCGATCGGCGTCCGAGACTTCTCGTTTGCCGGGGCCTCGTCCGGCGCCCGCGCCCGCACCAGCGGGCCCGGCGGGACCACCTCGCCTGCGCTGGTTCCGGCGCGAACCGTCGCCGCCGCCACCGCCGCCACCGCCGCCACCACGCGCGACACCTTCGTCAGGACCGACGCCGGCGCCTGTGCGCGGGCCGCGCGGCCCGGGACCGGACGGACGCGGGCGGTCGATGATGTCGGGCGCCTCGATCCGAACAACCTTCGGCCCCGACAGCGTCGCCGGCTTCTTAACTTCGAGTTTCGGCCCGGCCGGTCGAACACCAGTCGGACGTGTCGGCTCGTTCATACGCACGGGAGCGCGCGTCGGCCGCGGCGTCGGCGTCGAAGGCTCGGACACGCGAGCCGCCCGGGCGGGAGGCTCGGACTCGCGGCTCGGGCGATTCTCATCACGGCGCCTCGGCTCGGTCGGCGCTTCGGTAGGCGCCTCGGGTTTCACCGCTTTCGGCGGAGGCTGCGCAGCGAAAGACACGGGTTCAGATTCAGGCGCAGACGGTTGAGCCGGAGCGGCGGGCGCGACGACCCGAGGTTCTTCCGGCTCCGCGACCGCGGTCGTAGTCTCGCCGGAAGTGTCGTCCGGCGGCGAGCCGACGGCGTCCGAAGTTGAGTTGGTTTTCGCCCGGGCTTTGGCGCGTGCGCGCGGCGCGGCTCGGACTTTATCGAGGTCTACGTGCTCGGTGGTCTCGACGGCGGTCCCGCCGCCGGCGCCCGCGCTGAACCACTCGCGAATCGTCGCTTCGAGGCCCGCCGAGACGCTGGACATGTGGTTGTTCATGTTCGGGACGCCCTCGGCCTCGCACTTGTCGAGGATGGCCTTGGACTTCACGCCCAGCTCTCTCGCGATTTCAAAGACTCGTTTCGCCAATGTTCACTCCGCGTTCGGTTTCAAGCCGTCTCATCTCGTCGGTTCGCAATGCCGCCGGGTCGCGCCGACCCGCGCGTTCGTTCAGCCTTCCGCGCCGGGTTCCGCGTGCGGGTACTTCCTGGCGATGTCGTGCACCGCCGAGTCGAGGATCTCGCGCCCGGCGTCCTCGTCCTGATCGCTCGACGACGGGAACGAGCCGGCCTCATCCGGGTCGTACCCGTCGGCGGCTTCGCCGGAATGCATGTCTTCTTCTGCATCTTCTTCGAGAAGAAGCGAATCGTCCGACGGTCGGGCCGCCCCGGACAGCACCGCCCCCTCGTTTTGTTCGCCCGCGTCCGTGTCCGAATCATCGGAGTCTTGCGCGTCCTTGCGAACGGGCGCATCGATCGCACCGGACCCGATGGACAGGATCGCCGCCGCGGCGAGATCCGCGGAGACTTCGCCGTCGTCGCCCGGCGTGTCGGAGAAGAGCCGACGCGTCGCTTCGATCTCCTCGGCTTTGCGACGCTCCGCCTCGTCCTTTTCTTTGGCCTGCTGCTCGGCGACTTCCTTGGCGCGAGTGCTGGCGCGATCGACTATCGCCGCGGCGAGCGCATCGTCGATCTCGAGTTCCTCGATCAGCACCTCGGCGCCGACTTCCTCGATGTCGAACACGCTCACCATTCCCAGCGCCGCAAGCCGATCGAGCATCTCTTCTGTGACGCCTTCGACCGAGCCGAGCGTCTCGGCCATGATCTCGAGTCCCTTGTTGAACTCGATCGGCGTGAGGATGTCCACGTCCCAGCCCGTCAGCCTCGCGGCCAGACGCACGTTCTGCCCGCGCTTGCCGATCGCCAGGGACAACTGATCGTCGCGAACGACGACCGTCGCCCGCCCGAGCTCGAAGCACAGCGAGATCTCCTCGACCTCCGCGGGCTTGAGCGCGTTCTGGATAAGCACCTGGCTGGACTCGTTCCAGCGGACGATGTCGATCTTCTCGCCGTTGAGTTCGTCGACGATGTTGCGGATGCGCGAGCCGCGCACGCCGACACACGCGCCGACCGCGTCCACCTTCGAGTCGATGCTCGTGACCGCGACCTTCGTGCGGTGCCCGGCCTCGCGCGCCATCGCCTTCAGTTCAATGATCCGCTCGTTGACCTCGGGCACTTCGACCTCGAACAGCCTGCGGATGAAGTCCGGATGGCTCCGCGAGAGAACGATCTTCACCTGGTTGCCCATGTCCCGGCAGTCGAGAAGCAGGCAGCGGATCCGGTCGCCCGCGGCGAACTGCTCGCCGGGGATCTGCTCGGACCTGGGCATGAATCCCTCGGCACGGTCGATCTGCACGATCAGCGCCCCGCCTTCGTACCGCTGCGCCACGCCGGTGACGAGTTCGCCGACTCGCTTGGAAAAATCGTCGTAGATGCTGGCGCGTTCATCCTCGCGGAAGCGCTGGATCATAACTTGTTTGAAGGTTTGGGCGGCGATCCTGCCCAGCGTCTCGGGCGAGAGTTCGAGCACGTCCCCGTGCCGGAAGAGGGTCATGACGCCGGTCATTCGGTCGATGTTGCACGCGAACTCTTCGAGATCGAGCGTGCCGTAGTGCCGCCGCGCCGCGGATACCATCGCCTGCTCGAGATCGGTCAGCAGCGTCTCACGATCGACGTTTCGGTCGCGGGCGATCGAATCAACGATTCTGAGCATCTCTTGCGGGTTCATTTCTGCGTGCTCCGAGGCGGCGTGCTGACGGTCAGATTGCCGGGTTGTGGGTGACAGGTTTTGACGAACCAAACGACGTCGCGATGGGCGCCGGGCGTCCCGCAGCGCGACAAAACGAGAAGAACCACGCGCGTCATACAGACGCCCGTGGCCCGCCGATGGGCCGGCAGCGCTCCCCGAGTGCGAACACACCCGGGACGGAAGCCGCCGACGAACGACCTGTTGGGTTGCCCCGTCAGATCATCGCCGCGCTCCCGGGCAGCGAGGTCGAGACGCAACGGCTTCCCGCGACGCCCAGGCTCGTGCCGAATCAGTGCCCATGATGGCGGACCGTACGCATGGATTGCACCGAACTGCCGCCCGGTCACCCGACACCACAGGCGCCGCGGAACCGCTCCGCGTCCGCCGGGCTGGGTTTCCGGACACCGCATCCTACGTCCCGCAGCCGTCGCCCGTCAATCACACCGCCCGCACGCCCGGCTCAGCGCTCGCCCGACGCCCGGATCGGCCGAAATCACCGCGCGCCGCCACGCCAGCAGCCGCCCCCGACCGGCAGATGCAAATTTCGTCCTATTTTCCTGAATAACCTATTGACATCACCCCCCCCCGCCCGGCATATTGGACGTGTCGAATGCCTCCCACCCCCGGACGGGCCGGCGGCGGGCGGGCTGATCGACCGCGGAGAACTCCCCATGCCCAGCACACAGAGCCGTTCTCTCTCTCTCTCTCTCTCTCTCTCTGCTGATTGAGGCCGCCCTCGTGGGACTCGCCCTCAGCGTCTCCCCGACCGCTGCGAGAGCCGATGCGCCGCCCGCTATCCGGCTCATTCAAGAGGACATCAACGCCGACGGCGCCGTCGACTCCGCCATCGTCATCTCCACATTCGTCGGAGTGACAGAGCGGCGCTTCACACGCGTCCACTCAGGCGCCGACGGCCGCCTGCTCTTCGCGCACAGCGAGACCATCACCCACACGCCCGACCTCAACGGCGACGGCGTCCTCGACTCTCAAGATATCAATATAATCCTCTCCGCCATCGGGACCGACAATCTCAACGCCGATCTCGACGGCGATGGCGCCGTCACAGTGGAGGATGTAGTACGCCTCCTCGATCTAATGGCTCGGCGTAACACCGATCACGCGGAACGCGTTACTTACCCGATACCACCATGTGATTCCGGCCTCACATGTCAAATACCGCCTGGTGGTTGTCCCCCATGCGGGAACGAGCCAGGCGCCGGGGGCGGCGGCGATAACGATGGCATCGACTCACTCCTGGGAACACCCGGCGGAGATTCAACCGGCGGGACCGGCGGCAACAATCAGCCCGGCCCCCCGCCACCGCCCGACGACACCGCAAGTGATAACAACGACGACGACAGCGACGGCTGTGAGAACCCTTTCGAGATCATCACTCAGACAGTAGCTGAGGCGCCAGCGAACCGTGCGAGAAAAATCGTAGGTGTACATGAGCGCGTCATCTTGACAACTTCACCACAGACTGATGCTGCATGGTCTGTTGAGCCAGGGGAGGTGGCGGAGGTAAGGACTGTCACGACCCCGACTGGAGAAATCTCTGTCCTGATCATCAGTGGGACGACAGGCGATTTCGTGCTGCGAGCGACTGCGGGTGAATGCGTTGCAAGTGTGGGGCTATCTGTTCTCGCGCCGACCTTCGTAGCCTATGGTTCAGACTTTGCAGATGCAGGAGGATACCCACTGGAACCGGGCAACGAACTTATAGGAAATGGCAGGGTTTTTATGGGATTTGTAGGCCCTACAAGCGTGTCCTTTGAGTTCGCGCCGATTCGGGAGAATATCGCTGCGATGACAATCGGGTGGCCAGATGGGTCGAGGAGCGATGTGCCTGAAGCGATTATACAGTTTATCCCTAGATCATTTCAGGGGCTGGCGAACATCATCAGTGATACAGTGTTCGTATCGCCTACTTCAATCGATGCATTAGTAGTGCCCGGGGTCGGCATGGTGCCATTCTTATTTAACGTAAATGTGCCGATAGAATATGCGAGGGGAGTAAACGTAGATCTCGGGATGGGTCTGGATGCGCCAGCCTCTCTCCAAGATAACTCGCAGTGGATTTCGGCAATAGCCGGCGACAACAATCAGCATTTTCGCATATTCACGGGCGCAGGCGCGTGCGCGCTCGAAGTGGTCGGACAAAATCAGATCACGTCAGCGTTCCGTGGTCCTTGGAAGAACCCCTAAGATGGAGTAAGGTCATGACGAGTCAGACATATCGACTCGGCGCCGTTGTATTCTGCCTCACGCTTCTTGTCGCGACCTCCGGTGCGTCTGGCTCGGGGGCTGAGATCCCAGCTTCGGATCGCGTGCCGTTGGTGGTATTCAACCATGGATTGCTCGAAGTCACAGGCTATCCTGACGCGTCGGTGTTCGAATTGGAATCGAAGATTCAGGCGATCAATGCAGATCCATTGCTTATAACGCCATTCGAGCGTGAGGTCGCGATGCTTCAGCTCCTTCCCGAAGACGCCGATCCGGCACACGAAGGGGTTGTGTACGTCGCGGTCGCGCGGCTTCTCCTACGGAACAATGATGCGTTCGAACGAAAACGCTGTCACGCATACATGCAGGCAGCAATGCAGCGACCGATTGACCCGAGAACATACTGCAGTCTGCTTGCGATGGGCGTTAATATGACCGTAGATGACTTCGTAGCCTGGAATGACATGGGCTCTAAACAGGATGCTTCACGAACGGACAGGGAACGATACTTGCGGTATCGTCTAGAATCGCTAAAGGAAATGCTTGATTTGGGGGTTCCGGTGGCAAGAGTACATGCTCTACCTACAAACCTCATCCATGATATGGTGGATACGCGCACTGACACCAGAGATCAGGAGCAAGCAGCATACCTGAACTCCATGGTATATTTTAGATGGTTGGTGACTGACGGGATTATACAATTCTATCTAAATGCGGATAATATCAATAAGAGTGATGGTCTGCGACCCCTCGCGATGGAAGTGCTTGGCGACATACACAATGAGGCTGTAGATCGGATCGCTCGGGCCGCGGCGACGGCCGAACATTCTCTCCGACAGGATATCCTGCAGGGGCTAACGCCGGCTGAAAGAGACGCACGAGATGAGGAATATATCCGAAGGTATGCTCTGGTATTGTACGGGCAAGATGACGAGGTTACGGTGCAACGATTACAGGAGTCATTCAATCAATTGCGAGCGCTGGCACAGTCGCTTGACACCGATAATGGAAGAAAATAGTCTATGATATAAAGAGCCAATGTGCGCAAATGTGTTTGCCGTCGATCGCGGATTATCAATACGAGTCCGAGAGGACTGGTGATAAGGTGCTTAGACTGAGGATTACACTCGGCAACGACTCTGGCGCCGACGGGAAGTCAGGGTTCGACGGCGTGCGCGACATCGTCATGCACGCGGGCGTCCGCGACGACGCGGGCGAAACAATCGGCACGCGCGGGTACGTGTACAGCGGCGCCGACGGGTCGTTCCTGTTCACGTTCACCGCGGCGGACGAGCCGGACCCGCCCTGCTGCGGCGGGGGCGGCGACACCGAGCCGATCGGCCCGATCGACCCGGACGGGCTTATCAATACAATCATTGATAATATGGGAATGGAGGGCGCGACGCTCGCCCACGGCGACCTCGACGGCACTACAACGGTGACCACCGACGATCTGATCCTAGCGATCGAATGGATCGCGACGGGCGAACTGCCCGGCGGCGCCGCCGCGGCGACCAGCCAGGACGACGACCCGACCTCGGGCGGGAGCGTGAACTGCCTCGAAGCTGGCGGCGTCGACGAAAACGGCGAGCCGTGCGCGGACCCGGACGGCCCCGGCGGCGGCGGTGGGAACTGTGCAGGATGTCTAGAGCTCCCCTACGATACATCGGATGGTGTCACGATTGACCCCTGCCCAAGCACATGTCCCGGAAGAACTGATGACCCGGAGAGTGTGTTTGATAGAAATGGCAACTGGAACCCGTGTCGCAATATAACTCTGCCTGATCCCCCAACTACTTTGGAAGAATGCACACGAATTGCCAATTGCCAGGCAGCAGACGCAACACGGGACGCATTCGATCGTGTAATCCGCAGGAAACGCGGTGTAATTCGTGAAAGAGATCAAGCGATAGGAGATGCACGAGAGCAGTGGCAGGGCAGCAGAGTAGATAATTTTATCGCGATTGAGTCGCCACGTGCGAGTGCAGAGAAGGCGCGTCATACTAAGAATGCTAGAGCACGACGTGATTTTAATGTTAATCAACGAGACACTATGGGTACAGCGGCTGGCGCCGGTGGCGCGTGCGGCGCATTATTTAGGTTACCGCTCCCTCCAATCGCACAAGCTCTCGGCTGTCTCGCGGCACTACTTAAGACGGATGCCGAGAACCAACGCGATCATAATAATTTCACAGACGCTGTGCAGCAAGCAGAGAGTGAGTTTTTGAACGATCCGGGAACCCGAGCATTCACTAATGCTTTCAACCAAGCCATGTCAACTGCTCGGTCAGCATGTGCCACGCTTGAAGCTGAACATGCAGAAATTGATCGTCAGCGAATTGAATTTAGAGATGCCCAGATATTCTTCTGTTTGCTCCAGTATGGAATCACGCCATGATATCAGGACATGCGAATAATATGTCGGATCGTAAGTCGCAGCTAGAGGCGCACGTGCTCGTCTTGCCCTGGCTTATGCTGGTCGCGTCCGCCGTGATCTACACGCATGTTCTTGGGGCGCGCATTCGATTCCAACATGAGCCATCGGAGGTGTGGGAGTCTGTGATTAAATACAGTGCTTCGTGGATTGCAGTCTTTGCATTAACCTGGTATTTAATCATGCTGCCCGCGGTATTTGCATCAAATCGACTCTGTCGAACATGTCATTATGAGATTGAAAGCTATGATATTAATGGAGATCGCATGTTGCAATCGCGATGTCCGGAATGCGGCTCCGACATGCTGGCACACGGAGCCACGGCGTATAGGCGGCCGCTGGGTCCACGGGTCAGAGCGATTATTTGGGTGTCCCTAGCAGCTGCCTGGTTATTAACGAGCATAATATGGATTATGAAGTGGGTGATCTGATGAGGCGATCGACGATGCGCTCCTCGGGCCCATCACATAATATATGGATAATTAGAGACAGACAACATGCTATATCAAATAATAATTTAATATGGCAACGACGCTGGCGCGGACGGCAGATCCGGCTTTGACGGCGTGCGCGACATCGTCATGCACGCGGGCGTCCGCGACGACGCGGGCGAGACGATCGGCACGCGCGGTTACGTCTTCAGCGGGGCCGACGGGTCGTTCCTGTTCTCGTTCACGGCGGGCGATGCGGCGGACGAGCCGGACCCGCCCTGCTGCGGCGGGGGCGGGGACACCGAGCCGATCGGCCCGATCGACCCGGACGGGCTGATCAATACAATCATTGATAATATGGGAATGGAAGGCGCGACGCTCGCCCACGGCGACCTCGACGGCACGTCCGTCGTCACCACCGACGACCTGATCCTCGCGATCGAATGGATCGCAACGGGCGAACTGCCCGGCGGCGCCGCCGCGGCGACAAGCGAAAACAACGACCCGACCCCTGGCGGGAGCGTAGATTGCCGCGAGGCCGGCGGCGTCGACGAAAACGGCGAACCGTGCGCGGACCCGGACGCTACAACACCGAGCGGTCCGCGCCCGGACCCGTTCGATGATCCATTCGACGATAACGGAAATTGGGATCCGTGTCGGAATTTATATGAATTGATTGAACAAATTGAACAGAATCCACAAAATGAAGAGGATTGTCGTCTCATCGCATCATGCCGTGCGGCGGATTCAGTAGTTAAGGAATTGAATGGCGAACTCAGCCAGAAGCGTGAAGTTGAGCGAATTCATGGACTAGTAATTGGCGATCTGTCAGAGACCTGGAAGGGCACGCGTGATCCGAATGATGGGCTGATGACGTCTGGAAGCCCCAAGGCGAGAGCAGTCGCCAAGCAACAAGCCGCTATAGAGCAAGCTAACTCAAGAAGAACAAAAGATCGATTGCTTACAACTGCTGCTGGTGCGGCCGGACTGGCAGCATGTATTGGCATAGGATTTTTTACAGGACCTGCAGTGATAATCGCAGCCATAGCATGCGTGTCCGCGTCATCGACATTCGGACTCACAGCCGCACTTGCAAACGAAGAATATGAATCAGCAATAGCACAGGCTATAATTGATTTTGTCACAGATCCTGCGAAGCAGGCACACGATAGCGGTGTAGATTCCATTAATGGCTGGCGCAGTTCGAATTGCAGCGAAATAGCCAGCAGGATTCGGGAATTGCAAGCCGAGCTCAACCGGAGGTATGATGAGGAATTCGATGCTTGCATGGACAGGGTGCGTGCGAATAATCCATGAAAATATCATAGAGATATCATCAATGCAAGTAACTTATGGCGACCGATTCGGCAACGCGATCCGATGGGTGGCGTTCGGCACGACGGCAATTATGGCTATAATAATGCCTATATGGGTAAATCCGGAAATGACTTTAATGATGGAGGTTTTGTTGTACATCAGCACCTGGTCTGCTGCGACTGGGTCTGCATTAGTGTTGATACATTCAAGGCATCGGCACGGACCCGCCGTATGCGGCGAATGTAATTATGTATTAGATAAGACTGATTGCGCGCGGGCAATGCGTGGCGTGAACACATGTCCAGAATGTGGAACGCATTATGACGACCAATGCGCCGTAACATATTCGCGATGGCTATCGCGTCAATCGGCTGGGATGGTGTGGTGGATGATCACAATCGCATGGATCTCGTCGTCGGCCATTTGGTGGTGGAGATGGATTTCCTGAAGCATACGCACAGTGGTCGAGTTACAGACGTCGGTGACCGTCGCGGTCGGCCCTACGTCTTCTACGCCGCGTCGCTCTTCAACGCCGGTGCGCCGTTCGCGCCGCGCTCGACCGCCGACGCGGACCTCTCATTCTCCGCCGCTGTCGGCGGCTCGGCGATTGCGGGGGGCACGCTCTTCGGCCTGTTCGTGACGCTCGGCAACGACTCCGGCGCCGACGGTGCGAGCGGCTTCGACGGCGTGCGCGACATCGTCGTCCACGCGGGCGTCCGCGACGACGCAGGCGAGACGATCGGCACGCGCGGGTACGTCTTCAGCGGCGCCGACGGGTCGTTCCTGTTCACATTCACCGCGGGCGACGCGGCGGACGAGCCGGACCCGCCCTGCTGCGGCGGGGGCGGCGACACCGAGCCGATCGGCCCGATCGACCCGGACGGGCTGATAAATACAATCATTGATAATATGGGCATGGAAGGCGCGACGCTCGCCCACGGCGACCTCGACGCGACAACAACGGTGACCACCGACGATCTGATCCTAGCGATCGAATGGATCGCGACGGGCGAACTGCCCGGCGGCGCCGCCGCGGCGACAAGCGAAAACAACGACCCGACCCCTGGCGGGAGCGTAGATTGCCGCGAGGCCGGCGGATTCGACGAAAACGGCGAGCCGTGCGCGGACCCGGACACGCAAGCAGGCACGCCTCGAAATGTGCCAACCCCGCCGGTACCGGATGGTGGTCAACCGTGGGAGCCATGCAAAGACATTGTGGTTCCATCAGAACAGACGACGCTCGATGAATGCCTGGTTTGGGCGTGGTGCACTGCTGCACAGGCGAGAGCGGATGATTGGAACAGGATCAATGATCTGAAGCGTGTTGCGAAGAATACAAGAGATAATGAAGTAGGCGACGCGACGGAAGAATGGCAAGGATCGCGCAATCCCGATGTTGTCACGCCCGGGTCGCCGCGCGGAGTCGCGGAGAGAAAGCGCGCCAATTCAATTCAGAACGCAAGGATCCGCGGAGGGGTTGAAATTGTGGGTGGTATCGGGCTTACAGTCACCTCAAAGACACTATTATTGCTGACAGTAGTAAATCCGCTTGCTGGAGGCGGCGGCAGAGCTGTGCTAGTGGTCATAGAAGCTCTTGGTGTGCCGGGCGGGCCTGCACTTGTAGTCAATGGCATCGATCGTGTCGGAAACGCAGTTGACCGTGCAAACGCAGACTTCAGGGCTAATCCGGCTAGGGCGGCGTATTTGAATAAGATCGCCGGCGCCGAACAGAATCTGCGAAATACATGCGCTCAACTGGAGGCGCAAGCAGATATGATTCGTGACGAAGTAAAGCAAGACAGGGATCGGATGTTCGAGGAATGCCAGGAGCGTGTGCTCCATCCGTGAATCATGAGTAAAGCGAACTCAGCAAAGTCCTCACGCCGCAGAGTATACATAGAATGGCGCTCCGCGCTCGGTGCGGTGTTCTCAATCTATGCAATCTATGCAATCAGTGGAGCCATAATCGCGGGAATATCAATCATCGCCTTTGGGGTTCTATCATGGGTAGAAGCCCTAGATATCAGTGGCATACTGATGATCGCGGGACTTTATATCGGCTATCCGATTCTCGCAATCGACATTCGTGAGCGATTTGATGCGCCGTCGTGCGTGCGCTGCGGCTATCCGGTTCACGATCCAGACAATCTGAGCGGTCAGTGCTCGGAATGCGGCGCGTCCCTCAGCGCCCCCGAAGCCGTGAGCGATTCCCGCCCGTGGAGAATCAAGGAACGACTCTGGATCGGCGTCCCGTTGCTCGCAGGCATGTTTATTTCAATATATGCTAGCGTGCTATTCAAAATATTCTGAACACGCTCCGCAGCGATGCATGTGTGCGAGCATACCCTGCCCGTGCATGTGTGCGTTCAGTCAATTTGTAAAGTTCGTGACGCTGGGCAACGACTCGGGCGCCGACGGCGAGAGCGGGTTCGACGGCGTGCGCGACATCGTCATGCACGCGGGCGTCCGCGACGACGCGGGCGAAACAATCGGCACGCGCGGGTACGTGTACAGCGGCGCCGACGGGTCGTTCCTGTTCACGTTCACCGCGGCGGACGAGCCGGACCCGCCCTGCTGCGGCGGAGGCGGCGACACCGAGCCGATCGGCCCGATCGACCCGGACGGGCTGATCAACACAATCATTGATAATATGGGAATGGAAGGCGCGACGCTCGCCCACGGCGATCTCGACGGCACGTCCGTCGTCACCACCGACGACCTGATCCTCGCGATCGAATGGATCGCGACGGGCGAACTGCCCGGCGGCGCCGCCGCGGCGACCAGCCAGGACGACGACCCGACCTCGGGCGGGAGCGTGAACTGCCTCGAAGCCGGCGGCGTCGACGAAAACGGCGAGCCGTGCGCGGACCCGGACGGCCCCGGCGGCGGGGGGGGGAATCCTAATCCGGATGACGACGATGCCGAGGGGTCATTCTTCGATGATTGCAGAGATTTATGGGCGGATCCTCAAAACTTTCTTGAGTGCATACTATGGGCTATGTGCACAGCGGCGCATGAAGAGGATGGCTTGCTGGAAAGACTCGATGACCTTAACGACCAAAAAGACAGCGCTCAGAAAGCATATGATGACGCCACCGGCCCCGCTCGCAGTCAGGTTCAGGCCGCAGTCACGGCAGCCTCGCAGAAATCAGTGACCGACTCGAATACTCTCGCCAAAAAAACCGAAAATCGAATTACGGTACGTGGAACTCTTGCTGTGGGCGCGACAGTTCTTGGTGGTGCATTGGTAGTAAAAGCAGCAGCGGCCAAGGGAACAGCCGCGGTACTGGGCGGCGGTGTCACCGGTCTCTGGAAAACAATCAAAGGCGTGAAGGCTTCTGAGGGTGTTGGGGCGGCCGGGGCCGTCATCACAGCATGGCTTGGTGTGGAAGAAGTCTCAAACTGGCTAGCCGGGAAGTCGGCAATCGACGGCGAGTTGCAATCAATTAATCAGACCTACAGCGCTTCAGTGGCAGGCCCGGCGCGTTCTTTAATTCCACAAACGGCCAGCACAGGCCTATCCTGGAGCAGAGTGCAACGAAATTGAAAACGAACGGAGCCAGGCGATGAGCGACTTTGGCGATAGATTCGGAGAGCTGTTGGACGCTTGCAAGGCGTCGCTCGAAGAGAATGAGATTCAGCCATGAGTAAACTCCGCTGGCTCAAGTCTGATCCATTGCGAATAGGCCGGCGCCCGTGGCTGTACGTCGCGATCATGATGTTGGCGACATCCACATTCATAGCGTTAATGCGTTACGAGGCTCATCTTGCAAGCCCCAGGGAGCCTGACCTGCCCTTGAAATCCTGATCCAGGTTGAGTGAGAGCCTTTGGGGCACAATGTGTCCAAGGAGCTCTCGATGAAGCGGAAGCGTCACGGAACGGGCGAGGTGATTCGCAAGCTGCGCGAGGCGG
>JBDIVU010000002.1:0-367336 GCA_039794205.1 Phycisphaeraceae bacterium | reverse complement strand
CGCGGCGCCCCGCCGAGTGCCGGGCCGAGAGCACAACAGATCACATCCCACGACGAACCCTGCGCCGACGCCCAATCCCGGCACTCCCTTCGGGCGTGCCGGGGCACCCTCTATCACTGGGACGGAACTCAAGAACATCCGCCCCGGCACGCGGCGCATATCGGGCGCCCCGGCACGCGGCGCCCCGCCGAGTGCCGGGCCGAGAGCACAACAGATCACATCCCACGACGAACCCTGCGCCGACGCCCAATCCCGGCACTCCCTTCGGGCGTGCCGGGGCACCCTCTATCACTGGGACGGAATTCAAGAACATCCGCCCCGGCACGCGGCGCCCCGCATTTTATAATGCGATCATCATGCACAAACGTGCCAATAGACGGTACGAAATCCATGGTCACTGTCGGTATCTCACGTTCTCGTGCAGGCATCGACTGCCGCTGTTCAAGAACAATGACATCAAGGACACTTTCGTGTCACACCTCGCCCGATCGCGCGAACATGCAGGTTTCAGGCTGATTTCATGGGTTGTGATGCCCGAACACGTGCATCTGTTGATTCTGCCAGATGTCCATGCCGGCGGCGTGAACCGGATGCTTTCGACTCTGAAACGACCGTTCGCCGAGCAGGTTCTCCGGAGGTGGCGGGAACTCGATGCGCCAGTGCTTAAACGGCTGTCCGACCGGACGGGGCGTACTCGATTCTGGCAGCCCGGAGGCGGGTACGATCGAAACATCTATTCCATCGAAGAATTAGTAGAGAAAATTAATTACATCCACGCGAACCCTGTCCGCCGCGGGCTTGTCGGCACGCCGACCGAATGGCGATGGTCCTCCGCTCGGTGGTACGCCGGGGATCATGACGATCCGGTCTCGATCGACCGCGTGTGGGGAATGTAACCCATCAGCAGCTGGTTGTCTGTCTCGACGCCCCGGCACGCGACGCGAAAGAGGGTGCCCCCGGCACGCGGCGCCTCGCCGAGTGCGGGGCCGAGAGCACAACAGATCACATTTCACTACGAACCCCATTCTTGCACTCAACCCCGGCACTCCCTTCGGGCGTGCCGGGGCACCCTGACGCCGTTCCGGGGCGCCCTCTATCACTGGATCAGAATCTGAAACGCCCCCCCCGGCACGTGGCGTATATCGGGTGCCCCGGCACGCGGCGCCCCGCCGAGTGCGGGGCCGAGAGCACGACAGATCACATTTCACGACGAACCCCGTTCTCGCGCCCAACCCCGGCACTCCCTTCGGGCGTGCCGGGGCACCCTGACGCCGTTCCGGGGCGCCCTCTATCACTGGATCAGAATCTGAAACGCCCCCCCGGCACGCGGCGACCCGCCCATGCCACTGCAAAATTCCACGGGCGGGACGCCCGTGCCACTGGGGATATCGGAGTTCGTCGGTAGAGCCGACCAGTCGGGTTTTTCGACGCCTATGGATCGCGGTTCGGGTATAGTGGAGCGTTGCAGCCGGGCCTGGGCATCGGCGGTAGGAGTGTGCGAGGTGAGCATGACCCGTTCAGCGGAGCAGCGTCTGATCGAGAAGGCAGCGGCGGGCGACCGTGCCGCGGCTGAACGGCTGGTGCGCGAGCATCAGGGTTCGCTCTACGCCTACATGCTCCGGCTCTCGGGGCGGGCGGACGTCGCGGAGGACGTGGTGCAGGACGCATTCGTCCGCGTTCTGACGCATCTGGACCGCTTCGACCCCCGCTACAGATTCAGCACCTGGCTGTTCACGATCGCCAAGCGGCTTTACGTCAACGCGTGCCAGAAGCACAAACCGCGTTATGACAGCGAGATCGTCGGCGCCTGGGCGGGAACGGACGAAGGCGGCGAGCGTGACGGCGGGCGAGCCGCAGCCGCCGCGATCAACGGCGAGGTCCGCCTCAACGCCGGCGAAGCCATAGACAAGGCCCTGGAATCCCTTACGGAAGTACAGCGCGAGGTTGTCCTGCTCTTCCATCAGCAGGGCTGGAGCATCGCGCTGATCGCCGCCCATCTCGAAATGCCCGAGGGAACGGTCAAGAGCCATCTGCATCGCGGTCGCCAGCGCCTTCGCCGGGCCATCAACGCCTGCGAGCGGAGCCGATCCGCGGTAGACGAGGTGTGGAGTTGAATAAGGACCGAGAAAGCATGACGGGCGACACCGGCCGAGAGGGCGCCGACGGCGTCCGGGCTGTAGGCGCGGACTCCCTGCTCGATGCTTACTTCGACCGGACGATCTGCGCCGCGGGCAAGACCCGGCTGGCGAGGCTTGTCGCCGCGGACCCCGACGCCGGGGCGGCGTTCAGCGAACTCGACCGTGCGGTGGAAGGTCTGCGTACACCCGTGCGGGCGCCGGACTTCTCCGCGGCCATTCTCGGTGAGGTCGGTCGCAGGCGCGGCTGGCTCGGCGCGGGCGTGCAACGGCTGGTTTCGGTCGGGCGGCTGGCCGTCGCGGCGGTCCTGCTCCTCGGGCTGGGGGTCGGGCTTGCGGTGAAGCGGTGGTCGCCGGACAGCGTGGTCTTCAGCCCCCCGGCGACACCGATCGCCGCGGTTACGGAATGCGCCGCGACCGATGCTGATTGCAATGTTGCAGGACTGCGCCGGGCGTTCGGCTTTGACGATCATGGCGCGAGCGACAGGGAACGCGTCAGATTCAGCGGCGCCGGCGTCATGTCGGCGCGGGTGCTGGATGTAAGTTCCATGCGCGCCGCCCTGGTCGCGCCGCCGGGCCTGGCGCCGATACGCGCCGATAGCGAAGGCGTGCGGTTCGTCGAGAGGTCCGCGGGCGCGGACTTTGTCATGGTCCGATTCGTGACTTCGTGCGACGGCTCGGCGAGGCCGCTTAACGTGACGGAGCGCGTCGGGGCCGTGGCTGTCGCGTCGAAGCCCGCGACGGCGCGCCGGACCGCGGCCGAGTCGGACAAGGAGCCCGCCGTCGGCGGCTGGTGAACAGCCGGAGCAGCAGATGGCGATCAACCCTCCCCGGGGGCAAGGCCGAAAACTCTCGCTAACCGGTGTCTCCCGCCCGTCGCTCGTCGCGGCAGTCTGGGCGGTTGTCGCGTGCCTGCTCTCGTTCGCGGGGTATGTGCGGGCGGGGGGGCTTGATCGGGCCTGGGCGGGGATGGCCGGGCTTGCGCCCGGTGACACGGACATAATCTTCGGAGTCCGAGGCGCCGGCGAAGTCCGCCGCGGCGAGGCCGGCCCGGCGCTCGAAATATTTATAAGTCGCATGCTCCCGATGACGGCGGAGTCCGGCGCGTGGGGGACGCTCGCCGAAGGGCTGGAACTCTCGACCAGCGACGCATTCGACGCGATCCTCGGCGAAGAGGCGGCCTTCATGCTCCGACGCCGCGACGCCGCGACGGATTGGGCGCTCGTGAGCCGGGTGGACGGCAGACGAGCGGCCCGGCTTCTTTCAAGGCTCGGCGCCAAGCCGTCGTCTATCAAGGCCGGGCGCCCCGTTGCTGAGATCGAGGGCGGCCGATTCCGGATATCCGCCCGCTCGATGGGCGACCGCGCGACGCTTGTCTTTGCCCCCGCCTCGTCGGAATCACTTTTTCAGGACATAGTTCGGCGTCTTGATAACCCGCGGGAGGATTCGCTCGCGAACCACGTCGGGTTCGACATCGCCCGGCGAGCGCTGCCCGGCGTGGGGAACGCGTTTGTCTATGTCCGATCGGTTCACGACGACGCGGACGAAGGCGGCGCGGGTTCGTGGGTCGGGGCCGAGTTCCGCGTCGAGGGGATGAGCGTCATCGCGCACGCCGTGTCCCCGGTCGGGCAGAAACAGCCGACGTCGGCTCGGCTGACGGACGAGCAATGGCGCGCGATCTCCCACGGCGCGATCCTGGCGGTGCTCGAACCCATCGACCTTTCGCCGCTGCCCGTGGCCGGTTTGCTCGGCGGCGCGGGGCTGAACATCACGGACCTCCTCCTGCCGATCCGTGGCGGCGTCGGGCTTGTCCTAACCCGCATCGACGACCGACTCGGGCTTGGAATCATCATCGAAACCGCCGACATCGCGGCGCTCGCGCGTGGGGGGGATGCGTTGATCGCGGGCCTGGCGTCGAGCGTCGCCCCGCCCGGCTCGGACTTCCGCACGCTCGACGGGATGTTTCCCGCAACTCGCCGTCGCCTGGACGCGGCGTTCCGGGAGAACCCCGACCCGATCGCCCGCGGGATCATCGGCTCGGGACTGGCTGCGGAAAAACTGCCGCTGATCTGGTCCTACCCGGCTAATCCCGCACGGGACATCCCGGGCGCCGCGCCGGGCTGGCTCGTGCTGAGCACCGACGAGAAACTGCACAGCCGCATCGTCGGCGCGCTATCGCGACCGAACGCCGGCCGAACCGAAGGCGCCGTCGCGCACTTCCGGGCAGAACCCGCGCCGATGCTCGATATCGCCAGACGGGCCGGGCTTCTCAGCCTCGAGCCGGGGTCGCCGGACGAACCGCCGATCTTCGCGGCGTTGACTCTTCTGAAGGATGTAGCCGGGGAATCCGTAGTCCGGGACGGGCTGCTGATCGGACGTTTCGTGTTCCGGCTGTCAGACGGGCGTTAAAGCCGGAACGCCCCGGGGCTCCCGGTCGCTATGATCCGCCGCTTCGCCGACCGCTGAGCCACTACCGCCATGCCCCACGAATCAATAAGAAATGTCGCGATCATAGCGCACGTCGACCACGGCAAGACCACCCTCGTCGACCACCTGCTCATGCAGTCCGGCATGTTCCGCGCGGGCGAACTCGACAAACTTGCCGGCGGTCAGCACAACCTCATCATGGACTCGAACCCCCTCGAACGCGAGCGGGGGATCACCATCCTGTCTAAGAACTGCGCGGTCGATTACCAGCGCACCACGAAACTCGACAACCCCAGTGGCACGGGCGTCTCGCCCGTGAATAAGACCAGTGGCACGGGCGTCCCGCCCGTGAATAAGACTAGTGGCACGGGCGTCCCGCCCGTGAATAAGACTAGTGGCACGGGCGTCTCGCCCGTGCAATCACGGCTCGGAGAGCCGTGCCACCCCGACCCCAGCGGAACCGGCTCCCCGCTCGCGGATGAACCCCTCATCCGCATCAACATCATCGACACCCCCGGCCACGCCGACTTCGGCGGGGAGGTCGAACGCGTCCTACGCATGGCCGACGGCGCCATCCTAGTCGTCGACGCATTCGAGGGCCCGATGCCTCAGACGCGCTTCGTCGTCTCCAAGGCCCTCGAAGCCGGTCTTACATTCATCGTTGTTGTAAATAAGTGCGACCGCCCGGACGCCCGCCCGCACCAGGTCGCGGACGAAGCGCTCGGCCTGTTCATCGACCTCGGCGCCGATGACCACGCCCTCGAATTCCCAGTCCTATACGCCTCGGCCCGCAGCGGATGGGCCGGCGAAACTCCCGAGAAACCCGGCCCGGACCTCCGCCCCATTCTCGACGCCATCGTCGACCACATCCCCGCCCCCGGCGGCGATCCCGTGGCGCCTATGCAGATGCTCATCACAACGCTCGACTACAGCGAGTATCTCGGACGCATCGGCATCGGCCGCGTCTACCAGGGCACGCTCCGCAAGGGCGAACGCATCGCGCGCATCGACCGTGACGGCGACCGCACCTTCACCACAATCAGCGGCCTGTGGCGATTCCAAGGCCTCGGCAGGATCGAAGTCGATTCCGTCGCCGCCGGCGATCTCTGCGCCGTCGTCTGCGGCGAGCGCGTCGAGATCGGCGACACGCTCTCGGACCCCGACCGTCCCGCCGCCCTGACGCCCGTCACGATCGACGAGCCGACACTCTCGATGACCTTCCGCGTCAACGACTCGCCGTTCGCGGGCAGGGAGGGAAAGTTCGTCACCAGCAGGCAACTCCGCGATCGCCTCACGCTGGAATTGCAGAAGAACGTCGCGCTCCGCGTCGCACCGGGCGAGACTATGGACGAGTTCGTCGTCTCCGGTCGCGGCCTGTTGCACCTCGGCGTGCTGATCGAAACGATGCGCCGCGAAGGGTACGAACTCGCCGTCGGCAAGCCCGAGGTCGTCACCAAGATCGTCGACGGTCGGATCCACGAGCCGATCGAACGGCTCGTCATCGACTGCCCGACGCAGCACCTCGGATCCGTGATGGAACTGGTGGGGGGGCGTCGCGGCGAACTCCGCCACATGGAGCCGCGAGGCGCCGACCGCACGCACCTTGTCTTCGACATCGCCGCCCGCGGTCTGATCGGCCTCCGCAGCCGAGTCCTCACCGCCACGCAGGGCCACGCGATCATGCACCACACCTTCGACCGCTACGCTCCGATGGTGGGGGAACTCCCCGGCCGAGGCGCCGGGGTCATCATCGCCACCGAGTCCGGCCGGGCGACCGCGTACGCCATCGAAGGGCTTTCCGATCGCGGCATAATGTTCGTCATCCCGGGCGAGGACATCTACGCCGGGCAGGTCGTCGGCGAGCACAACCGCGAGAACGACATCGTCGCCAACGTAGTCCGCCTGAAACATCTTACGAATATCCGCTCGGCCACCAAGGAAGCGTTCGTGACGCTCAAGGCGCCGCGGCGGCTCTCGCTCGAAGCCGCCCTCGAATACATCGAAGGCGACGAACTCGTGGAGATCACGCCCGACTCCATCCGATTGAGAAAACGTGTCCTCGACGAAGCCCAACGGCGAAAATCCGATCGCGCCAAGCGCGACCGCGAACGCGCCGTCACGCCGTGAAAAACAGAATCTAATGGCACGGGCATCCCAGTGGCACGGGCGTCCCAGTGGCACGGGCGTCTCGCCCGTGCGCGAACACGACTCGGAGAGCCGTGCCACCACGGACCCGGCCCGGTCGATACATCTACAGAAGCAGCCCTCGAACAACCCTGATCTTCGCTCCGCTCAGATCAGGCGTCTGTAAAATCCGCACCAGATGCACAAACTTGTTCCAGACTAACTCCGGCTCCCCTGATCCCACCTCTGCGCGCTCCGCGCCTCTGCGGTGAACATCCTCAGACCGAGCGAACCCCAGTGTCCCTGATCGTCCAGAAATTCGGCGGCACCAGCGTCGGCGACATCGACAAGATGCGCCGCTGCGCCGAGCGCGCCATCGAAGCCCGCGACGCCGGGCACGATGTCGTCGTCGTCGTCTCCGCGATGGGCAAAACGACGGACGGGCTGATCGCGCTCGCGCGCACCGCCAACGACGCGCTCCCGAGGCGCGAACTCGACATGCTCCTCGCGACCGGCGAGCAGGCCTCCGCTGCGCTGATGAGCATGACGCTCCAGTCGCTCGGCCGCTCGTCCGTTGCGTTCACCGGTCAGCAGATCGGCCTCGCCACCACCGACGCCCACACCCGCGCCAGGATCGACTCGATCGACGCCGACCGCATCCGCCGATGCCTGACCGACGGCCGGATCGTCGTTGTCGCTGGTTTTCAAGGCGTTTCACGCGACGGCGACATCACGACGCTCGGTCGCGGCGGATCCGATCTCACCGCGGTCGCCCTCGCCGCCGCCCTCCGCGCCGAGGTCTGCGAGATCTTCACCGACGTTGACGGCGTCTACACCGCCGACACACGCGTCGTCCCGCACGCGCGCAAACTGGAACGCATAAGTTATGAGCAGATGCTCGAACTCGCGTCGCTCGGCGCGAAGGTTCTCCATCCCCGGGCCGCGCTGTGCGGCAGGAACTTCAACGTCCCCATCCACGTCCGCCATGCGCACCGCCCGGACTCGGGCACGATGGTCATACAGGAAACAAGCGACATGGAACAGATCGTCGTCTCCGGCGCGGCGCTGAAGCGCGGCGTGGTCCGAGTTAGCCTGCTCGACGCGCCCAACACCGCCGGCGCCGCGTCGCACCTCTTCGACCGGCTCGCCGAGGCTGACGTCTTCGTCGACGACATCATCCAGAACGAAGTCGGCGCCGACCGCGCCGCGATCGCAATCACCGTCGAGTCCGGCGACGCGGACGACGCGCACCGCGTCGCCCGCAGCGTCGTCGAAACGCTCGGCGCCGGGCGCGTCGATGTCGAGCACGGGCTGGCCAAAGTCTCAGTCGTCGGCGTCGGAATGAGAACACACACCGGCGTCGCCGCTACAATGTTCCGCGCGCTCGCCGACGCCGGGATCAACGTCCGCAACGTCACGACCTCCGAAATCAAGATCTCCTGCATCGTCAACAACGACGACGGCGAGCGTGCGCTCCGCGTGGTCCACGACGCTTTCAATCTCGCCGGCGTCGCCGCCGCTACACTCGGCGCGCCATGACGACTGCAACATCCGCCGATTCTTCCCGCCGAGCCGCCCGTCGCGGCGACGTGCTGCGCTGGTCGCGCACGCTGATCCCCACAACGAAAGAAGCGCCCGCCGACGCCGAGGCCGTCAGCCACGTGCTGCTCGTCCGCGCCGGGTACATACGCCGGGTGGGGGCGGGGATCTACGACTATCTCCCGCTCGCCTGGCGTGTTCTCCAGCGGCTCAGCGCGATCATCCGCGAGGAGATGAACGCCGCGGGCGCGTGCGAGATGCTCATGCCCGCGCTCGAACCGATCGAACTCTTCGCCGGAACGAAGCGCGACATCGACTACGGCGACAACCTCTTCCGCCTGACCGACCGTCACGGCCGGGCCGCCGCGCTCGCCCCGACGCACGAGGAGATCATCACCGAACTTATGAAGTCCGCCGTGTCCTCGTACCGGCAACTCCCGCTGAATCTGTACCAGATCCAGACCAAGTTCCGCGACGAGTTCCGCCCGCGTTCGGGGCTGCTGCGCGGACGTGAGTTTATTATGAAGGACGCGTACTCCTTCCACCTGTCGCTCGATGGCCCGGGCGGCCTCGGCGAAGGGTACGACGCGATGCGGGCCGCGTACATCAACATCTTTACCCGCTGCGGGCTGGATTTCACGGTGGTCGAGGCCGAGTCAGGCCCGATCGGCGGGTCCGCCAGCCACGAGTTCATGGTCAACTGCGAAGCGGGCGAAGACATCATATTGCGTTGCCGGAACACCGGCTACGCCGCCAACGTCGAGAAGTGCGCGACCGGTGAACGGCCGTGGTCCTTCGCGGGCGAGCCGACCGGCGAACTCGAAAAAGTCCGCACGCCCGACATGCCGAGCATCGAGGCGGTTTCCAAGTTTCTAAAAGTCAAACCTGCTAATATGCTCAAAACAATAGTGTTTCAGCGCACAACCGAAAGTGGCACGGGCGTCTCGCCCGTGGATAAAACCAGTGGCGCCGGCGTCCCGCCCGTGCACTGGGTTCTCGCAGTCGTCCGCGCCGACCACGAGGTCAACCCGGGCAAGGTCAAGGACGCCGCCGGCTTCCCCGTCGCACTGGCGGACGAGACGGAAGCGAAGTCCGCGGGTTTCTCGATCGGGTACGTCAGCCCACGCGCCGCGCTGGGTCGCGACGACTGCCTGCTTCTCGTCGACCCGGACGCAGCGTGGGGCACAACTCCAAACCCACCTGTTGACGGGCGGGACGACCGTCCCACCGACGCCGACGCCCGGCCCACCGGCAAGCCGATGTTCTGGGCGACCGGCGCGGACGAGCCTGACCATCACGTCAAGCACTTCAACTGGCGTCGCGAGATGGGCGGCGTCCTCGATAACGCCGCATATGTAAAGGTGGCTGACATCCGCAACGCTCTCGCCGGCGACCCGTCCCCGCGCGACCCGCATGCCCGGCTTGTCGAAGGTCGCGGCATCGAGGTCGGGCACATCTTCAAACTCGGAACCAAATACTCCGACGCGATGGGCTTCGCCGTCCTCGACGCCGACCAGCAGCGAAAGCCCGTCATCATGGGCTGCTACGGCATCGGAGTCTCACGAACCCTCCAGGCGTGCGTCGAAATGAGCCACGACCAGCACGGCATAGTCTGGCCCACAGCCCTCGCGCCCTTCGACGTCATCATCACAACCATGGACGCCGACCCCGCCGGCGAGATCATGAAGACCGCGATCCGCATCGCCGACCAACTCGCCGACACCGGCCTCGGCGTCCTCATCGACGACCGCGACGAACGGCCCGGCGTCAAGTTCAAGGACGCCGACCTCATCGGTGTGCCCGTGCGTCTGACCATCGGCGACAAGGCCCTCGCGCGGGGCTGCGTCGAGTTCAAGCGCCGCAACGACCCCGGCAAGGGCGAACTGGTCCCGATCCCTGAACTCCCGGCCCGATTCACAGCCTCGATCGCGACGAACTGACGCTCCACGCCGACCACAAAGACGGCCGCCCCACTCGCGTGCCACCGTTTTACCTAACATGCATTATCGGCCCTGGCTGGATCGTGGATTCTGCCTCCGCCGGGCTTCGGGATGGGCTTGTCCAGCACTGTACGGGCCGGCAGCGCCGGTGGTCTACGATGACTCGGGCAAGCCGCACGGTCCCGGCGCGGGCGCGGCGTCAGCACAGAACAATGAACGTCAGCAGCGTGAGAACCAGAATCCTGAACCTTGTGTCGGTCAGCGTGAGCGGCTTGAGTTCCCGGACGGTGGTCATGTGTGTGTTCCCAGTGTCTTGAGATGTCGTCGGCGCGAGCGTCGGCGTCGGGGAGAGTTACAATCCGCGCGCCGGTCCGGGGCCGGGCCCGTCCGACCGCGAGAAACCCCTGATAAACCCGGCGGACCGTCCGGGAACACGGACAGGCTCATCCCGGCGCGTTCATCAGAGAGGACGTGTGTCGCATGAAAACAACATCGTTGTCGCGGGCGCCTGCCGGGCCGAGGGCGTGGTTATGGGCGTGCCTGGCGGGTCTGTGGGTCGCGGCGTCGGCTCAAGCGCTGCCCGGCGCGACGGAGGCGATGCGCGCCTTCGCCACGCTCGAAGGATGGGTCCGCGCATGGGATGTGCCCACGGGCGAGACGGCTGTGCCGCCGGGATCGGGGTGGCACGGCTCTCCGAGCCGTGATCGCACGGGCGAGACGCCCGTGCCACCGGGGAAGACGGGCGAGACGCCTGTGCCACTGGCCGATCCGGAGGGGACGACCGCGGCGTGCGTGACGTTGCGGCTCGCGGGCCGGGTCGTGGGACGGGCCACTGCGGTGTCGGACCGATCGGACGCGGTCAGGCTGGCGGCTCGCGGCGCGCTGGCCCAGGCGTCGCAGCGGATGCCGGTCGAGCGTGACGCGCTCCGGCGTGAGAGGCTTCTGGCGCTGGCGCCGAGCGTCGAGATCGACCTTCAGTTGGCCGGGGTGTTTGTGCCCGTGGTCGCACGCTCGCTGGGAGAAGCGTCGCTGAGCGTGAACCCCGGGCGTGAAGGCGTCGCGGTCAGGATCGGCGAGAGGACCGAGGCCGTGTTCCCCGGCGTGATGCTCTCGACCAACATGACCCCGGGCGACGGTTTCGTGGCGGCGCTGGGCGGGCACGGTCTGGCGCCGACCGCCTTCGACCCGGACGACGCCGGGCCGGGCAGGCCCGTGCTCCTCCGATTTGAAACCTTACATATCGCGCACCCCGCCGCGGGCCGACCGCCGGTCTTCCTCACCCGGGGCGGGCGCGTCGTCGGAGTCCGGGACATAAGCCCGGCGTCGCTCGCGCAACTAGGGGATAATGTGGCGAGAAACCTTATATCTCGCGCAGCGGTCGAGGCGGACCACGCCCGGATGCGCGGCGCGTACTACCCGTGGAACGACACTTTCGAACCGGAGTTCGCCGAGCCTGTCGAGCAGGCGCTCGCGGCGTACGCGCTGGCGCGGTGGGCGAACAGCGGGCGCGGGGACGAGGGTGTCCGCGTCGCGGCGGCGTCGCTGGCGGAGAAGATCATCACGGGTATCTCGCGCGACGATGGCGGTTTCTCGGGCGATGTGGCGGCGGCGTCGATGAGAACGGTCGCGGGGATAGCCGTGGAGAACCGCGCGAGAGCCGGGATCAAGCCGGAAGCGGACGGTCCGGCGGGCATGGGAGCATCGCGTGCTCCTGCTGAAGTGCCTCCCCTGCCGGCGCCGATCCGCGCGATCCGCGCGATGGCGCTCGCGGAGGCCGCGTCGGTTCAGGGGCATGACGAGTTGCGTCGCGCCGCGAGCGAGGAGGTCCGGGCGGTGTTCGCGGGCGCGACCCCGGCGTCGATGCCCGGGCTGATGCCCTGGCTTGGTTATGCAGAACTTGCTTTGCTCGGAAGTGAGGAACGGATCCCGTCGGCGGTCGCGCTGCGGGAGTTCCGTGCGCTGGTGGAGCGCGGGCAGTTGACGCTGGCGGACGCCGCGCCTTCGGGTGACGAGGACTTCGTAGGCGGCGTGGTGTTCGGAGTGGGCGACGCGGGGCTTCCCACGGCGCACACTCTCCGCCCGTTCGTGTTCCTAGCGCGGATGCTCGGGGACGACCGCCTGACCGAGGCCGAGGATCGGACGGCGCATCTCGCCAGGCTTCTCGACGCGCTGCGGTACACGCGGCAACTTGTCGCGGATGAGGCGGTGTGTCACATGTTCTCGAGCCGGGAACGAGCGATATGGGGAGTCCGGGCGTCGCTGTGGGACCAGCGCCAGCCGGTGGAAGCCGCGGCGATGGCGCTGCTTCTTATAGTTGAATCACTGGACGCCGTGGACGCGATGCTGGACGAATAACGGGGTTGGAACCGCTCACGGCGACGGGCGTAGAATGCCGCTGAGGAACCCGGACGAATGGAGCAAACGATGCCGCTGTCTAACGTGTGTCGGTCGAAGCCCGGGCGTGACGAAGCCGGGCTGGCGTCTGTGTTCGTCAGCGCGTTTGTGATGTTGATGTTGCTGTTCCCGGTCGCCCGCGCGGACGGCCAGACGAGGCGTATCGAGGACCCCCGCCGGGCTACCGCGGAGCGGCTGCTGCGGCCGATCACTGTGAGATTCACGGACGCGAGGCTCGCGGATGTGGTCGAGTTCTTCTCGTCGGTGACCGGGGCGGACATCGAGCCGATGTGGATCGACGAAAGGTCGTTTGACGGGCTTGACCCGGAACGGCGCGTGACGCTCTCGGTGCGGGATATGCCCGCGCTGAGGGCGATCGAGCGAGTCCTGCGCGGGCATGTCGGCGGGCCCGGCTCCGCGACGTGGCAGTTCGCGCCGACGGGCGAGTTCCAGATCGGACCGAAATCCCGGCTCAACGAGTTTGCGACGCTGAAGATCTACGACGTCCGGGACATGCTCTTCAGTGTGCGTTCGTTCCGCGACATCCCGAACCTCGGGCTGGGGCAGATCACGCAGGGGCAAGGCGGCTCGTCGCAGTCTGACTTCGAAGAGGTCGAGCGGGACGCCGGGACTGCGGAGGACCGCGCCGCGCGGATCGTGAACATCATCACTCGGAGCATCGAGCCGGAACAGTGGGAGTCCGCGGGCGGGGACGGCGCGTCGGTGGTGTTCCACAACGGTAGCCTGCTGGTTCGGGCGCCGGACTACATTCACAGGCGGTTGCAGGGCTACTCGTTCTGGCCGCGGTCGCGCCGGTGACGGACGGTGATGGGGGTTGGGACAGGTCCGAACGGGTGTGATCGGCGGCCGCTGGTGCTTCGGCGTCTCAATTGATCTCGCGTACTTGAGAGTTTGTTCCCTTGCGGGGCCCGGGGTTGTCCGCGGGGGTAGTTGTCTGCTGGGGCGTGTCGGGTACACTTGTCGATCCCGGTGGCGCTGAGAGAGAGCCGTCGGCGTTTGCAGGAATGGTGGTCCGTGGGCGAAGAGTTCGGGGCGTTCCCGAGCAACGGGTCATCGGTGTCATTGAACCGCCCCTGTGTGGGGCCGGAGATCTGCCCGCCGGGCGTGATCTTCGTAAGAGCCGGAGGCCGACGGAGATCGTCGGCGAACCGGCTCGGAAGGAACGTAAAAAAGATGATAGATGAGACTCTGATCGCGTCGCTGGGCATGGCGGAGGCGGAGGCGGACGCGCTGCTGCGCGACGCATTCGGCACAGGTGTCGCCGATGGCGACATGGAGAGCCTGCTGGAGGGCGCGATTCAGGACTTCGAGCCTGGCTCTCTGATCGAGGGCGAGGTCGTCGGCTTCGCGGGCGACGACGTGGTGATCGAGGCCGGGCTTAAGTCCGAGGGCCTGATCCCCAAGGACGAGTTCGCGGATCTCGCTTCCCTCAAGCCGGGCGACAAGGTGACGGTGCTGCTGGAGAAGGTCGCGGAGGACGGCTCGGTGACGCTGTCGAAGCGCAAGGCCGACCGCCAGATCGCGTGGCAGAAGATCCTCGAAACCCGCAAAGAAGGCGATATTGTCGAGGGCGTCGCCACGCGGAAGATCAAGGGCGGGCTGCTCATCGACATCGGCGTGCCCGCGTTCCTGCCCGCGTCGCAGGTGGACATCAGGCGCCCGCACGACATCGGGGAGTATCTCGGCCGCAAACTCCGGGCGGAGATCCTCAAGATCGACGAGGAACGGCGGAACATCGTCGTATCCCGCAGAAAACTCGTCGAAACCGAGCGCGACGAGGCCAAGAAACGGCTGCTGACCAACATCAAGGAAGGCGACATCGTCAAGGGCGTCGTCAAGAACATCGCGGACTTCGGCGCGTTCGTTGACCTCGGCGGGATCGACGGGCTGCTGCACATCACCGATATGTCCTGGAGCCGGGTCAACCACCCGTCCGAGATCGTCCGCTACGGGCAGGACATCGAGGTCAAGGTTCTTAATATCGACCTCGACAAGGAGAAGATCGCGCTCGGGCTGAAGCAGAAAGAGCCTTCGCCGTGGGAGGCGATCGAGGAGAAATACCCGGTCGGCGCCAGGCTGCACGGGAAGGTCGTCAACCTGGTGTCGTACGGCGCGTTCGTGCAACTGGAAGAAGGCATCGAAGGCCTGGTCCACATCTCGGAGATGTCGTGGACCCGCCGCCTGAACCATCCGTCGGAACTGCTCGCGCCCGAGCAGGAGATCGATGTCGTCGTTCTCGACATCGACAAGAACAAGCAGGAGATCAGCCTCGGGATCAAGCAGACCGAGGTCAACCCGTGGGAACTCGTCAGCGAGAAATACCCGCCGGGCACGATCATCGAGGGCGAGGTCCGCAACCTTACGAACTACGGCGCGTTCGTCGAGATCGAACCGGGGATCGACGGCCTGCTCCACGTCTCCGACCTATCGTGGACCAAGAAGGTCGCGCACCCCAACGAACTCCTCACCAAGGGCGAGGCCGTCAAGTGCGTCGTTCTCGATGTCGATCAGCAGAAGCAGCGCATCAGCCTCGGCATGCGCCAACTCCACGAAGACCCGTGGCTGAACGCGATCCCCGGCGCCTACCAGCCGGGCATGGTCGTCCGCGGCGTGGTCACGAAGATCACCAACTTCGGCGTGTTCGTCGAACTCGAAGAGGATCTCGAAGGGCTGCTCCACGTCTCGGAACTCGCCGATCACAAGGTCGAGAACCCGCAGGACGTGGTCAAGCCCGGGCAGGAACTCGACGTCAAGATCCTGCGCGTCGATTCGTCCGATCGCAAGATCGGGCTTAGCCTCAAGCGGGCGCAATGGGGCGCGACCGACGACACCCCCGCCGGCGAACGCACGGAACGAGACGCGGACGTCCCCGCCAAGCCTTCACGCGGCGGGATGGACGCGCACGGCGCCCTCGGCACGGACAAAATCTCACTCCCCGGCCGGGAATAAGAACGCCGATCTGAAAAACCAGCCTGACGCGCACACCCGGGGAGACAGCATCCCCGGGTTTTTCTTTTGGCTGAATGGGAGTTCACCGCAGAGACGCAGAGGACGCAGAGGACGCAGAGCGGGCAGACAATGAAAAGTGGTGGCACGGGCGACAACAGTGGCACGGCTCTCCGAGCCGTGCGCGAACAGCGCATCCAACACCGGGATCACAGAACGATGCTCGCGCCCGGCGCCGGTTTGTCCCTCTCCCCAACCCTCTCCCAGGGGAGAGTGGGTCAGCAACAGTGGCACAGGCGGGAGTGTATCACATTACATGCTTGCGCACGGGCGAGACGCCCGTGCCACTGTCCGGGGTGGCACGGCTCTCCGAGCCGTGCGCGAACAGCGCATCCAACACCGGGATCACAGAACGATGCTCGCGCCCGGCACTGGTTCCCCCTCACCCCGGCCCTCTCCCGGGGGGAGAGGGAGTGAGCAACGGTGCAACAAATCCTAAAACAGTGAGCCGGCTCACACGGGAGACGAAAACTTCACCACTGCCCCCCATATGCGGCCGCTGCGCCTCTGCGGTGAGGCCGGCTCAGCGGGCGATCTCTATCGCGCGGGTTTCGCGGAGGACGGTGACTTTGATCTCGCCCGGGAAGGTCATCTCGTCCGCGACGCGGCCGGCGATCTTGCGGGCGACGAGGAACGCCTCGTCATCGCCGATGCGCTGCGCATCGACCATCACACGGACCTCGCGGCCGGCCTGGATGGCGTAGGCCTCGGTGACGCCTTCATAAGAAAGGGCGATGTCCTGGAGTTGTTCGAGGCGTTTGATGTAGCGTTCGAGCGATTCACGCCGTGCGCCGGGCCGGGCGCCCGAGAGCGCGTCGGCGGCCATGACGATCGGCGTGTAGTACGACGTCGCGGGGATGTCCCCGTGATGCCCCCCGATCGCGTTGAGCACCGGCTCCTTCTCGCCGAACTGTTTGGCGAAGTCCATCCCGATCTTGGGATGCCCGCCCTCGATCTCGTGGTCCATGGCTTTGCCGATGTCGTGGAGGAAGCCGCAGCGGCGGGCGATCGCGCCGTTGAGGCCGAGCATGTCCGCCATGATCTGGCAGATGTACGCGACCTCGATCGAGTGGCGCAGCACGTTCTGCCCGTAACTGGTGCGGTAGTGGAGTTTGCCCATTGCTTCGCTGACCTTGCCGTGGACCCCGCGGAGGTTTACTTCGAGGACCGCGTCCCGGCCGAACTTTACAACCGACTCACCGACTTCCTTCTGGACCTGCGCGACGATCTCCTCGATGCGGGCCGGGTGGATGCGTCCGTCGGCGATAAGTTTGGTCAGCGCCTCCGCGGCGATCGCCTGACGCACCTTGTCGAAGCAGGAAACCACGATGACGCCCGGCGTGTCGTCGACGATGATGTCGACGCCCGTCGCTTTCTCGATAGCGCGGATGTTCCGGCCCTCGCGGCCGATGATCCGGCCTTTCATGTCGTCCGACGGGATCGGGACCGAGCGCACGGTCGCCTCGGACACCACGTCCGCGGCGTAACGCTGGATGGCCTGGATCGTGATCTCGCGCGCCTTCTCACGCCCGTCCTGCTCGGCCTCGTCCGTTATACGCCGCGTCATGCGAGCCGCTTCCAGGCGGACCTCGCCTTCCACGCGCTCGAGAAGCAGTTTCTTCGCGTCGTCCCGGCTGAGTTGGGCGACGCGGGTCAACTCCTCGGTCTGGCGTTCGATCAGTTCGGTGAGACGCTCGTTGCGTTCCTCGGCCTCTTTTTCCCGAGCGGCGAGAGACGCGGCCTGCTTCGAGAGGGATTCCTCTTTGACGGTGAGGGTTTCGAGTTTGCGGTCGAGGATGTCCTCGCGCTTCGTAAGCCGGCGTTCGGTCTCGCGGAGTTCGTTGCGGGTAGTCTCGGTCTCCTTCTCGAACTCACGGGTCCGCTCGAGGCGGTGCTTGTCGGCTTCGACGCGCATGCGCTCGGCTTCGGTGGCGGCTTCGGCACGGGCCGCGGTAAGGATCCGGTCCGCTTCGGCGCGGGCGCTCGCGAGAAGCCGACCGGACATCAGCCGAATCAGCACGACCGCAGCCAACGCCCCGGCGACAGCGCCGACGACGGCAGGCGTCAGCCAGGATCCACCCCCTCCCGCCGGGTCCGCCTGCGAGAGAGTCAGGAAATTCAACTTATTAAGTACTTCGATCATGCCCGGCCCCTGTCAGGAGGTGTTCGTTGCGCGCGGACCATCAGCGCGCGACCCGGGCGGGCCTGATTCGAAGCCGGGACACGGCGCCGACACGCGATCAACGATCGCTGAGCGTCGGCTTCAACATCGGAACGTGCGGACACACCGAACCCCGTGCCGCGAACGCCCGGCGCTGCGCGCCTTCGCTTCGAGACTCGTGGTGCGGTTTCGGCATCGGTTTCGGGTGTCTCAGAGATCGATTCCGTAGGCGGTCAGAGTGGTGCGGACGGAAAGACTTCGCGCGTTCGTGTTGGATCTATCTCGACCGACGGGCCGTCCCGGCGGTCGGCCCCGCGACGCCGACTTCTCGACGCGCGGGGTGAAGAACGGGCCACCGTGTCCCACTTTTCGAACGGGGGCGCCGACTGGTGTCGCGGGCCTGGACCCGCAATCTTGATGATAGCCGAACACCGCGAGACACGCCGGGAGGGTCGTCGCACCGCACCCAACAGGGCGTTAGCCCCGACTGTCGCCGCCGGTCGCTTGCCCCGGCCGCGGTCACACGCCGCGTGTCCGCGGATCCCATATGAACTTGTGCAGTTGGGGCTGGAGCCTGACCCTCAGCCCGTCCTCTAGGATCCACTCCGCGAGCAGCCGTAGCGGCAGCCCCTTGGCGCCCGCGATCTCCAGCCCGCGAGGCTGCTCGAACACCGCGGACATCAGAACCGCCCCGACACGCTCGACCAGCCCGTGCTGCGCGATTACCCCCCTCGCCCACTCGTAATCCGCCCGATCGGTAATGACGAACTTGACCTCGTCGCGTCGGGTCAGCCGATCTATGTTGGCCCAGTCGTTCCGGTCGTTCTCGCCGGAGCCTGGGGTCTTGAGGTCCATAATGCGGACGACGCGCGGGTCGCACGCCGAGATGTCGCAGGCGCCGCCGGTCTCGACCAGGACCGTCTTGCCGAGGTCGCACAGCGTCCGCATCAGGTCGTGGACGCGTGGCTGCAAGAGCGGCTCACCGCCCGTCACCTCCACCAGGTCGCAAGGCTTGGCGCACACCTCCTCGACGATTTCCGCGATCTCCCGCTGCTGTCCTTCGCGGAACGAATACTCCGTGTCGCAGTACGCGCAGCGAAGATGGCACCCCGTCAGCCGGACGAACACGCAAGGCTCGCCGATCCGCGTCGACTCCCCCTGGATCGAATAAAAAACCTCGTTTATCCGCAGCGTCCCCGGCATGAACCGATTGTACGACAACGCCAAGCGGCGCGGGCAGGAACAGTGGCGCGGGCAGGAATAGTGGCACGGGCAGTAATAGTGGCACGGGCGGTAATAGTGGCACGGGCGTCTCGCCCGTGCGCGAACAGCGCATCACACAAGGTGAACACAGAGCGATGCTCGCCCCCAGCACTGTTTCCCCCTCACCCCGGCCCTCTCCCGGGGGGAGAGGGGGTCAGCAACAGTGGCACGGGCGACAACAGTGGCACGGGCGTCTCGCCCGTGCGAGACGCCACATCCCCGGCGCCATCTCTCTTCAATCCCTGAACCCCACCAGAGAACAAATCAACCAATCAACATTTGATAACTTCTGCAATCCGCCCCCTCGTCATATCCCAATCCCCCCCGCCATCCCCTCTGCGCCCGCTGCGCCTCTGCGGTGAATCAGAAATCACCCCGCCGACGACAATCTCTCGAGCAATCTCGCGGCCCGGCCCTCGCCGAGCTCCAGAGCCCGGCGCGCGAAATCCTCAGCCGATGCTGTCTCGCCGACTCGCTCATGCCAGACCGCCGCTTCGTAGTTAAGTTCCGCGAGCGTCACCCGATCCGGATGCCCGACCCGGCACGCCTCGGCGTACAGCGTCGCGGCCTCGGCGCCCCGCCCGAGCATACCGAGGCACAGCGCCCGCTCGCGGAGGATCATCGCGTCGGGCGCGCCGATCGCGTCGCTGATCGCGGCGAGCATGACCGCAGCCCGCTCGGGTTCCCCCTGACGACGCAGCAGCCTCGCCTGAATCAGCAGCCAGTTGGGCGAATCAGGCTGGATTTCCAGCGCTTTCGCGACGTAGTGCCCCGCCATTTCTAGATTGTTTTCTTCGAGCGAAAGGTCCGCCAACGCCCCCCACGCGACCGCAAGCCCGGGCTCGAGTTTCACCGCCCGCAGCAGCGTCGCCCGGGCGTCGTCGAGCCTGCCGAGTTTTCGCTCCATCAGACCCAGGCTCAGGGCATATTTCGGGTTGCCCGGCGCCATTGTCTGCGCGATCCGGTAGTGCCCCTCGGCCCGATCGACGAGGCCCGCGACGCTCGCGACAGTGCCCGCTGCGTGATGCAGGTCCGCGTCGTCCTTGCGGAGGCCGATGGCCTCGTTGAACTCCGCGTACGCCGCTGCGGGCTGGTTGAGGACCAGCAGCGTTTCGGCGAGGGCTACACGGAGATCCGCATCTTTAGGCCTTCGGTCGAGCGCGTCGCGGATGATCTTCTCGGCCTCTGCGGGTCGCTGTTCGAGCAGGCGCTGCTTGGATCGACGGATGGCGTCCTCGATCTCGCGCTGAGCCGCCAGCGGCGACGCCTCGCCCAGCCCGGGACCGGCGCCCGTGATCGCTCGAACGAGCACGACCACGCCCAGCGTCAGCGTGACGGCGCCCGCGGTCATCAGCCCCGCCGAACGCAGAGCACGCCGGGTTGTATGTTGATCGCGTGTCATGCCCATGTGGTAATCGACCGGCTAGACTCGCAACTCTATGACGACGACGCCCGACACGCCGACCGACTCCCGCGACGCCGCCGCCCGGGCCGTCGCCGCCATGCCCACCGCGTATAACCCCGCGGACCACGAGGGTCGCATCCGCGCCCGCTGGGACGAGGCCGGCGTCTTCCACGCCGACCCTTCGCGCGTGCTCGCCGGCGGGAAGCCGCCGTACTGCGTGCTCATCCCCCCGCCGAACGTCACCGGCGCCCTGCACCTCGGCCATGCCCTGAACAACACGCTCCAGGACATACTTGTTCGCGTCCACCGCATGAAAGGTTTCGAGACGCTCTGGATGCCAGGCACGGACCACGCCGGCATCGCCACCCAGACCGTCGTCGAGAAGCGCATCCTCTCCGAAGGCGGCAAACCACGCATCGAATGGGACCGCGACGCCTTCGTCGCAAAAGTCCAAGAGTGGAAGGACGAGTACGAGGCACGGATCACCGAACAACTCAAACTCATGGGCTGCTCCTGCGACTGGGCCAGGCAGCGCTTCACCATGGACGACACCTGCGCCGCCGCCGTCCGCGAGGCGTTTTTCCGACTCTTCCAAGCAGGGCTTATCGAACGCGGCAAGCGCCTCGTCAACTGGGATCCCGTCACGCGGACCGCGCTCGCCGACGACGAGGTCGAGATGCGCGAGGTCGAGGGCGCGTTCTACTACTTGCGATACCCGCTCTGCGACCACACCGGCGAGCCGGCGACAGCCGTATTGCCCGACGGTTCGGCGATGGATCACGTCACCGTAGCCACCACGCGCCCGGAGACGTACCTCGGCGACACTGCCGTCGCGATCAACCCCGACGACCCGCGGGCGCCGGCGCTCGAAGGTCTTTTCGTGCGTCTGCCGATCGTCGGCCGGGTGATCCCCGTCGTCGAGGATTCTTATGTCGTCATGCCCGATCCCGAAGGCGACGTGAAAGCCCGCTACGCCACCGGCTTCCTCAAGGTCACGCCCGCCCACGACGAGAACGACTATCAGATCGGCCTCCGCCACGACCTGCCGATCGTCAACGTCATGGCGCCCGACGCGAGCATCAGCGACAAACACGGCTGGTCCGACATCGGCGATGCGCACATTTTCCTCGGCCTGTCGCGCGAGGACGCGCGCAAGAAAGTCGTCGCCGAGTTCGAGTCCCGTAGGCTGCTCGCCGAGATTCGCGCGCCCTATATTCATTCCGTCGGCCATTCTTATAGAAGCCACGTCCCGATCGAGCCGTACCTCAGCGACCAGTGGTACGTGAAAGTGACGGACGACCGCCTGGCGGGCGCGGCCCAGCGAGCGCTCGACCCGTCACAGCAGACCGGCGCGAGCAAGTGGCTTGATAACAGTATCACTACAGAGCATAATCTAAAGTTCTTCCCCGACCGCTATGCCCGCACGTACGAAGCCTGGCACGAGAACATCCGCGACTGGTGCGTCAGCCGGCAACTCTGGTGGGGGCACCGGATCCCGGTCTGGTCGATACTCTGGAGCGGCACCGCAAGGGATGGCCAGCAATTCGACTCCAAGCCTTGGCTGCAGATCATCACCAAGAGAGGTATCGACAAAGACGACCCACGCTTCTGCACTCAAGTAGAAGGCAGGCCGGAAGGAATTGTTATTCACTTTTGCATCGCGCCTGGAGCGGATGACCTCGAAGAAAAATTTGCCGATATCTCTCAGGATCCCGACGTGCTCGACACCTGGTTCTCATCGGCGCTCTGGCCGCTCTCGACGATGGGCTGGCCTTACGCCGGGCAGGACGAACAATTCCCCGGCCTGCTCGAAGCGTTCAAACCAACATCAGTCCTCTGCACCGCGCGCGACATCATCACGCTATGGGTCTCGCGCATGGTGATGTTCAACACGTTCTTCGCCGACGGCCAGGTCCCCTTCCACCACGTCTACATCCACCCCGTCATCCAGGACGGCGACGGCAAACGCATGAGCAAATCCGCCGGCAACGGCGTCGATCCGCTCGACATCATCCGGACCCACGGCGCCGACGCCATGCGCTTCACGCTCGCCGGCCTCGCATCACAGACGCAGGACGTGCGCCTGCCCGTCGAACGCGACGACAAGACCGGCGTAAACACATCGCCGAAGTTCGATCTCGGCAAACGCTTCTGCAATAAACTCTGGAACGCCAGCCGATTCACGATGATGATGATCGCCGATTCCGCCAGTGGCACGGGCGTCTCGCCCGTGCGAACACGGCTCGGAGAGCCGTGCCACCCCGATCCCAGTGGCACGGGCGTCCCGCCCGTGCGCGAACAGCATCAGCCGAGCACTGCGGAATCCCATCATGCGGATGCTCAACACACGGCTCAGAGAGCCGTGCCACCCCGGACCACGGCTCCGAGTGCCGTTCCGCTCGGTGAACTCCCGCTGATCGACCGCTGGATGCTCTCCCGACTTTCATACGCCATTTCGCGCATCGAAGCCGCGCTCGCGTCGTACGAGTTCAACATCTACGCGGAGACGATGTACGATCTCTTGTGGACGGATTTCTGCGACTGGCACCTCGAAGCCGTCAAGCCGACCGTCCGTGCGAACCCCGCTCAGCAGGCGACTCTCCGAGCATCGCTCGACACCATCCTCCGCCTGTTGCATCCGATCGCGCCGTTCGTCACAGAAGCGATCTGGGAACAGTTCACTTCTCAAACACTCCCGGATAGTGGCACGGGCGTCCCCCCCGTGCGCGATCAGCCACATAGTGGCACGGGCGTCTCGCCCGTGCGTGATCAACAGCCGAACCATCTTGATGACAGCGCTGTTTCAACAAGTAGAGTTAAATCTAACCTGCTCTGTATAACGGATTGGCCGACGCCCGAACCGGCGATGCGTGATGAAGCGCTCGAAGCGCGTTTCTCTAAGATTCAGGAACTGATCAGGCTGATCCGCGACGCGCGTTCAGCCGTAGGCGCGGCGCCCCGCAAGCCCGCCACGCTGCACACTTCGCCCGCCATGGCCGCGGAGATCGCCGAGTTTGCCGGCGTGATCGAATCGCTCGCAGTGCTCGACCGTGTCTCGACCGATGAACCCGCCGGCCCGGTCGCGTCATTCACGCTCGATTCCGAGGAGCACCGCCTGAGCGGTCTGATCGCCGAGACGGACGCCGACGCGGAGCGTGCGCGACTGGAAAAATCGCTCGCCGATCTCGACGCGGCGATCGCGACGCTCGAAGCCAGGCTGTCGAACCCGGGCTACACAGAACGCGCACCCGCTCACCTCGTCCATCAGACCCGCGATCAACTCGACGCCAAACGCAACGAGCGCGACGCGATCGCGCGCAACCTCGGTCGATGAAGCGCACGCCGATCCAGTTCGACGCCGCGCTGCTCGCGGCGATCCTCGCGACAATGTTGCAAGGATGCGAAGCCCGGCAGACCGCGCCGGCCGCGTCGCCGATCGCGCCACAAGGCGCCGAGCCTGCGTCGTTCACATCACTCGGCGACGTGATCGAATCTGTGGAGGACTGGTCGTTCGGGGCCGCGCGCGGGCAGATCGTCCGCACGCAGCATTACCGCGTATTCACGACCGAAACCCAGCCGCTGCTCGTCGGCAGGCTGCCGAATTTTCTCGAACGCGCCCTCGAGCACTACCGCACCGCGATCACCCCATTGCCCGCGCCGCCGATCAAACTCGATACTTATCTCATGGACAACCGCCCGCAGTGGGTCCGGCTCGCGCAGCAACTGCTCGGCCCCGAGAGCGAGCACCTGACGCGCATCCAGCGCGGCGGGTTCGCCACGCGCGGCGTCGGCGTCTTCTACGACATCGGCGTCTTCGACACGCTCGCGGTCGCCGCCCACGAGGGCTGGCATCAGTACGCGCAGCGCACGCTCCGCGAGCGCCTTCCGATCTGGCTCGAAGAAGGCATCGCAACATTCATGGAAGGTCACAAGTGGGACGGCGCCGAGCCTGCGTTCCTCCCCTGGGCCAACGTCGAGCGCTTCGACCAACTCCGCAAGGCCCATGCCGCGGGCCGGGTTCTCGCGCTCCCTGACCTGCTCTCCACGTCGCCGCTCGACGCCGGGCCGAGCGCCGACGCGCTGGTCGATTATTACGCGCAGGTCTGGGTTCTGGTCCATTTTCTAATGGAAGCCGACGACGGCGCCCACCGCCCGGCGATGCGCGCCGTCCTCGACGACGCCGCCAACGGCAGGCTCAATCGCACTCTTCTCGTCCGGATCGGTCGCACCGACGCCGCCCGAGCCATATCAACCGCCCGCGGCGACGGCGTCCTCAGAGCGTACATCGCCGCGCCGATGGACTCGCTCGCAGCGTCATACGCGTCTTTCATTGATCGCATCGTCGCGGTCGGCTCGCGCGACCGGATCGTCGCCGGTCGATCGCCGCTGTCGGCGCCATGAGTGAAACACGCGATGACAAACCATGCCGAGTCTTCATCGCCGTCTGGCCGGGTGATGAACTTCTCAACGCGCTCGAAGCATTCGACCGCAGGATCCGCCGCACGGGCGAGCGTCGGCTGGCGCCGCGCGTTGCGCGGCATGTGACAATCGCGTTCATTGGCGATGTGACGACCAGTGAAATCACAAAGATCAGCGAAGCCGTGCGTCGCGCGGTCGCGGTTGTCACGCCGTTCCGAGCGCGTCCGACCGGCGTCGTGACGCTGCCGACCGAGCGTGCGCCTCGGCTGCTCGCGTGCGGATTCGAAGGCGCGTCCGGGCTGGATGCGCTGCGCGATCGCGTGCTCGAAGCGTTGTTAGAAGTCGCGCCGACGGAGCCGATCGTTCGTGACATGGAGCGCAACGCCGAACATCACATAACGATCCACCGCTCGCCGCGCGGACGCAAGGTGAGGCGCGATGTGCGATCCAGCCTGCTCGGCCCCGGCGCCCCTGCCCCAGACGACGGCTGGCCGCCGCTGGTGGTCGATCGGGTTTCGCTGGTCCGGTCGGACCTGACGCCCGCGGGAGCGGTGTACACCCGCCTCGCGGAGATGCCCCTGGGCGCGGGCGGCGGGGATGCGGCCACGCGATAAATCTGCGTTCGAGCGCATCTTGTGTCTTGCCCGGCGGGCCTGGGGTCGGTATGATTGAGCCGCCCACGGGAGGGGGCATTTTCTATAAAGACACGGCCACGGTGGGCCTCGGTCGTGTCAACCCGAACGAATCCCGAAGGATTTGTGCATCCGTTCCAGAAACCGCTGCGTACAGCCGGCGGACGAAGATTCATCCAGGCTTCCCTCTTACTCAACGCCCCAGACCCGCGAGGCATCGCGGGACTGGGGTTTATTATTGCGCACACTCACACATATACGAAATCATCCGACGCGGGCGCGTCGGATCGATCGCGCCGCGGTCACCCCCGCAAGGCACAGGCACAACAGCGTTACAAGGATGCTCAGAGTCGCGAGTGTCGGCGCGAACCGCTCGTCGGCGTCTGATATAAGCGCGACCGCGAGAAGTCCTATAACCGGACCGAGCGTGTACCCGGCGCCGATCATCGCCTCGTGCGTGCCCCCGGCGTCGACTTCGGCCCGGCCGACCTCCATCGCGTAGTAAAGAGCGGCGGCATAGATCGCCCCGATCCCGGCGCCGAACATCACAAGCCCCGCGATTATCCCGATTCTCCCGCCCGCGAAGAGCACCAGAAGGAACCCGGCGAGCATCAGGCCGCACGACCAGATCGGCGTCCTCCATCGGCCGTGCCAACCGCCCCACCGCTGGAGCAGCACAAACATCGCAACCCGGCTGACCATCCACGCCGAGACCAACGGCGTCTGCCATCCGATCGCCAGCCCGGTCTGATCCAGCCGCCAGGGCAGGATCGGGTTGAGTGTCGCCAGCAGCACATAACTCAGAACCAGCAGCCAGCGGAAAGTTGCGAGAAGCCCGACGTAGACCGGCGGGTGGGGCTCGTGCGATTCCTCCAGATGCCGGGGCGGCTCGGACGAGAGCCGGGCGATCGGGACCAGGCACGCCAGATGGATGACGCTCAGCCCGACGAACACGCCCAGCGGCCGGTCCAGTTCCAGCAGCGGCGCCATCCCCCACGCCGCCACCGCCACCGCCGACGCCCAGAGCAGATTGAACCATCCCGTCGCCCGCCGGAGCCGATCCCCCCGTCGTCCGCCGGAGAGGTACGACTCGACGATCGGCCAGAGAGCCCCCATCAGCGGCACATACAACGCCGCGAAAACCCATATCCCCCAGGGCCCCCCCGCCGCGACCGGCAGCGAGCACAGCCCGGCCATGACGATCATCATCGTGACCAGCACCCGCCGGGTCGTGATTCGCGCGGACCTCGCCGCCAGACGCCGCAGCCCCGGCCCGACGGCGAGCGCCGCCGGGATATAGACCGCCCCGACCACCAGCCCGAGCAGCAGGTTCAGCATCCGGCCGAACCCGTGCGCCTCCTGCGCGATGAAGAACACGCCGTTGTTGACCGCGCCGGTGGAGATGCTCGCGAGGAAGACGATCGTCAGCGTCGGGCCGAGCGTCGGCGCCGATCGCGCCGCCGCGGGCGTGGCGTGATTGCCTCGCGAATGGTCGGTTCGTACCATGACGCGAGCCTATCGGCGCCGCGACCGCGACGCCGGGAGCGCGCGTAGCTCAATTGGATAGAGCGTCGGCCTCCGGAGCCGAAGGTTGGGGGTTCGAATCCCTTCGCGCGTACTTGCCGCCTTGACGATCGGCGCCCCCAATCCCCGCTCAGAAACTCTTTTCATGTGATCCGCCGGAAAGTGACGCTCAGCCGGCGACCGCTTTCTGCACCTGGGCTACGGCGCCCAGCACGCGCGCCAGAACCTCCGCCGGCGTCCCCAGCGGATCTATCTCAACAACAATCGAAGAATCAAATGCATTCAGCACCGGGGCTGTTTCGGCTCTGTACACCTCGAACCGGCGCCGAATGACATCCTCGCGCGCGTCGTCGGCGCGATTCTCGCTAACCGCTCGGCTGCGCAGACGTTCACGCAACTCCGACTGTGTCCCCTCGTCGGCGCTGTCGAGGTGCAGCACGAGTCGCACGTCAATCCGGCCGCGCAGCAGTTCCACCTGCCGGACGCTGCGCGGGATGCCGTCGAGAACCAGGAGATCGCGAGCCGGGTTGAACCGTCCCGCGTCGCGGAGTTCGCCCAGCCGCTGGAAGAACAGTTGGACGGTGATCTCGTCGGGGACCAGTTCGCCGCGCGACGAATACTCCGCGACCTTGCGCCCCAGGACCGACTCCGGGTCGAGCGAACGGAACGCGTCTCCCATCGAAAAGTGGACGAAGCCAGGCACGGCCCCAAGCGCCTTGCCCTGAGTCCCCTTGCCCACACCGGGCGCGCCGAACAAAAGCACTACAGGATACGGCTTGTCTGACACTGGGCACGCTCCAGGACGGGTCAAGGCACGCGGATCTCGACTCGCATGGTAATCGGCATGACGGACGCATCAAGCCCAGCAGGCGCTCACTCCGATCGCGATTTCCTATATTGGACCCGTGCAAGGCCTCACGCACCGCTGGATCTTCCGCGACCACGCCGCTCGCGGCGGGACGCTGCTCGAGCGCGTGCTGGCCGCACGAGGCATGACGAGGCATGACGCTTCCTTCCGCGAGCCGCGTCTGACCGATCTGCACGACCCCTCGCTGATGCCCGGCCTCGACGCCGCCGCCGAGCGCGTGATCTCGGCGTTGCGTGCGCGCGATCCCGTCGTCATCTGGGGCGACTACGACGTGGACGGCGTCACCGCCGCCGCGATCCTGTATCGGCTGTGCCGGGCTATCGCGCCGGATGCGCCGGTGCGCACCTTCATCCCGCACCGCATCGACGAGGGCTACGGCCTCAACGCCGCGGGAATCCAATCACTCGCCGTCGCCGGAGCCCGGGTTGTCGTCACCGTCGATTGCGGTGTCACCGCGCGCGCCGAAGCCGATCTCGCCCGACGGCTCGGTGTAGACCTAATCATCACCGATCATCACACACCGCCCGCATCGCCCGGCCTGTTCCCCGAGGCATTCTGCATTGTCCATCCGTCCATGCCCGGGTCCGCATACCCCTTCCGCGATCTCAGCGGCGCCGGTGTCGCTTATAAACTCGCGTGGCGATTGGCGACTCTCGCCAGCGGCTCTGAACGTGTCGGCGAATCGCTGCGCAACCTATTGATCGACCTGCTCCCATTCGCTGCGCTCGGCACGATCGCCGACGTAGTCCCGCTGCTCGGCGAGAACCGGATCATCGCGCGTTTCGGCCTGCAACGCATCAAGGCGACCCCGTTCATCGGGCTGCGCGCGTTGATCGGCGCCGCTGGCCTCGCGGGCGAAGATATTTCCTCCGAAGCCGTGGGTTTTCGGCTAGGCCCAAGACTCAACGCCGCGGGCAGGATGGGCCACGCCGACGATGCGCTCGAACTCCTCCTCACCGACGACCCCCGACGCGCCGCCCAACTAGCAGCGGAACTCACCCGCCTCAACGACCGACGCCGCGCCGCAGAAATTGCGATCACGGAGAAAGCCGTCGCTCTCGCCGAGCACGCCGGCATGACACGCGACGACCGCCGCGCGATCGTTCTCGCGCACGAAGGCTGGAGCGTCGGCGTCGTCGGCATCGCGTGCAGCCGGCTCGTCGATCGTTTCCATCGCCCGACGATTCTTCTCTCGCACGACGGAGAGACCTGCCACGGCTCGTGCCGGAGCATCGACGGGTTCGACATCCATGCCGCGCTCGAAGCATGCGCCGAACATCTCGAAACATTCGGCGGGCACGCCATGGCGGCCGGGCTTCGTGTCCGCGCAGATCGGCTCGACCTGTTCGCCGATGCGTTCACTCAGCACGCCAACGACCGCCTGCGTCCGAGCCAACTCGTCCCGTCGCTAGGGGTCGACTGCGGAGCCGAAATCCATGAACTCGACCGTCGCTCCGTCGGCGGGCTGATGACGCTCGCGCCGTTCGGGCGCGACAACCCCCCGCCCGCCATCGCGCTGCGTCGCGTCCGCATCGCCGAAGCGCCGCGGCCGATCGGCGCGGACGGCAGGCACCTTAAAATCACCATCTCAGAGAACGGCGCCGCCTTGCGTGTCGTCGCGTGGAACTGGGGCGCTCGGCGTGAAGAACTGCGCGCGGGCGCCATCATCGACGCCGTGGTCGAGCCGAAACTCAACTGCTGGCGCGGCGTGGACACGGTCGAGCCGACACTCAAAGACCTCGCAATCGTCGGACGCTGACGCCGCGATCACTGCGCCATCATCGAACCCATCGAAAAGATCGGCATCAGGAGCGAGATCGCGATCCCGCCGATCGTCAATCCCATGAAAGTTATGACCGCCGGCTCGATCATCTGCGTCGCCGTCTTGAGCCGTTCGTCGAGGTCCTCCTCGCACACCGCGGCGACACGATCGAGCACGCTCGGCAGCCGCCCCGTCCGCTCGCCAGCCGCGATCATCTGAGCGTACGACGTCGGCAGGAGATCGCTCTTGAGCAGAACCTCGCCGACGGTTTTTCCCGACGCCATGGCGTCGTTGATCTCCTCCCAGAGCCGCTCCCACGCATGGTTGTTGGTGACGCCGCGCGTGATCCTCGCCGCGTCGGGCAGCGACACGCCCGCGGCGAGCAGCGTGCCCAGCGTCCGCGTCGCGCGCGAAAGATAAAACCCTTTGAAAATAGACCCCAGAACCGGCGCATTGATCTTGAACCAGTCGATGGTCCGTCGGCCGCGTTGCGACGCGCGGAACACGATCGCAGCCGCGAGGATCGCCGCGAGCGTCCCGATCAGCACGCCGGCGTTGGCGATGATGAATCCACTGGTGTTGAGCAGCACACGCGTCGGCGTAGGAAGCGCCGCAGATCTGGATTCATATATTCGCGCGAACCTCGGCAGCACCCACGTCACAAGGAAACCCGTCACGGTCAGCGCCATCACGATCATCACCATCGGATACATGAGCGAGCCGCGGATCTGCTGCAACGTCTTGCGATCCTTCGCAAGGTAATTCGAGACGCGGCCGAGCATCTCGCCCAGCGTGCCCGTCGCTTCCGAAGCCTGGATGAGGCTCACAGTCATCTTAGGGAACACACGCGGGAACTCGGCGATCGCGGCACTGAACGACACGCCGCTGTTGATGCGGTCCGCGACGACCTCGACGATGCGCGCGAGCGCCCCGCCGCGCGACTGCTGGAGATACGCATCGAGCGCGTCCCCGAGCGGGACGCCGGTCTCAAGCATGACGGAGAGTTGGGCGGTGAATGCGATGACCTCGTCTCGCCCGACGGATTTCGCCGCCTGACGCCGACGGACTTCATCCATATCAATGATGCTTCGCGCCAGTCGAATGTTGGTGACGGTCAGGCCCTGAGCGCGCAGCATCCGCACGGCTTCGTGCTCGGACTTGGCCTCGATGGACTCGGCGCGCCCGGCGCCGCGCGCGTCCCTGGCTGTGAATGCATACGTCGGCATCTTCGCTCTCCGGCCTCAGCCCGCGTCACATCGAGGACACGCGCATAACTTCCTCGATCGTCGTAAGCCCCTGCGACGCTTTATACAGCCCGTCCGTGCGCAACGGCCTGAACCCGTTGTCGATCGCCGCGGCTCGGATCTCCTGCGCCCCGGCGCCGCGCGCAATCATGTCCGCGGTCGCGCCGTCCGGAACGAACAGTTCGAATATCGCGAGCCTGCCCGCGTAGCCTTTCCCGTGGCATCGTGCGCACCCGTCGCCGCGGTACATCTCGCCGCACTCGCCGAGGTGTTCGACGACGATCTCCCTGGCGCGAGCGTCGGGCGTGTACGCCAGTTTGCAGTGCGGGCATATCTTCCGCACCAGCCGCTGCGCGAGCACGCCACGCAGAATCGCGGAGACCAGATACGGCTCCACGCCCATGTTGACCAGCCGCGTCACCGCGCTGATCGAGTCGTTCGTGTGCAGCGTGCTGAACACGAGGTGTCCGGTGAGTGCCGCCTGAGTGGCGATCTTCGCCGTCTCCACATCGCGGATCTCGCCGACCATCACGATGTCCGGATCCTGCCGCAGCAACGAGCGCAGCGCCGACGCGAATGTAAAGTTTGCCTTGACATTCACGGGAAACTGGTTGATCCCGTTGATGTTGACTTCGACCGGATCCTCTACCGTCGAGATATTCAGTTCGTCGCTCGCCAGTTCCGCGAGTGCGCTATATAGAGTCGTCGATTTGCCGGAGCCGGTCGGCCCGGTGATGAGCGCGACGCCGTTGGGCGCGCTGATGACCTCGCGCCACCGCGGGAGCAGGTCCGGGCCGAAGCCGATCTTCTCAAGCGGGACGATCGCGCTGCGGCTGTCGATGATTCGGATCACCGCTTTTTCGCCGTACCGCCCGGGCATCGTCGATACGCGCAGATCGATCGGCCGTCCGTCCACCATCACATGGATGTCGCCGTCCTGCGGCGTGCGCCGCTCGGAGATGTCCATGTTCCCCATGATCTTGATGCGCGACACGATCGCGGCGTGCATCTGGTGCGGTGGTGTAAGTTTCGTCACCAGCCGACCGTCGATCCGGCACCGCACACGGCTCGCGTGATCGCCGGCTTCGATGTGAATATCCGACGCGCGATCCTGTACCGCCTGATAAATCAGAAAGTTCACGAGTTTGATGACCGGCGACTGGCCGGAAACTTCCTCGATGTTGCCGAGGTCCGCTACCTGCGACTCGACTATCGAGAAGTCCGCGCCCTCGACGTCCTGGTAGATCTCATCGATGACGAAGACGTTGGCGTTCGGCAGATACGCGCGGAGCGTGGCGCGTATGTCGACGCCGGTCGCCGCGACGATCTGCGCTCGCAGCCCGGTCAGCCGCTCGATCTCTTCGATCAGAAACAGGTTCGCCGGCTCCGTGACCGCGACCGTGAGCGTGTCGTCGATCTTAAACAGCGGCAGGACGCAATGGCTCTCGATGAAATCGCGCGGGAGCGCCTCGGTGACGCGCGGGTCGGCGAGCCGGGGCGTGATGCGCGCGAACGGCACGCCGTACCCGGTCGCCAGTGCCTCCATCACTTCCTCGTGCGTCGCCAGCCCGAGTGAGACGAGAACCTCACCGAGAAGTTTGCTGTGCCCGAGCCGGCGTTGTTCTTCGAGCGCGTCCTCGAGTTGCGCCTGAGTTATGACGCCGCGACGTATCAGCAGGTCGCCGATCGGCGCGGACGCGCCCGCCCGGATTGTCGCCGGCCGGACCATCAGCGCACGCTCCTGACGGCCGTCTCGACGGTCGAATGCGCCGGGAAGGCGCGATCGAGCCTGGTTATCTCAAGAATCTTCGCGACGTTTTCGTCGGGGTTGATCAGGCAGATCTGCCCGTTCCTCGGCGCCAGCGCCTCGCGGAGCCGCAACAGACTTTCGAGCGCCTCGGAATCAATGAACTCGAGATGCTCGCAGTCGAGGAGGATATGCCGAGCGCCGCCCGCGATGTGCTCTTCAACCACGCGCCGGAACGAATCGACATCCTCGGACGTGTAGTCGCCCGAGACCGTCAGAACGCAGATGTGCTCGTAATCCTGTGCGCTGATTTTCATGCCGCGGCCTCCCGTGCCCCGTCGCTGCGCGGATCGGCCTTGAGGTGCGTTTCGACCAGCCGGTCGTACTCGGCGAAATCCAGGCGGACGAATTCTCGCGCCAGGGCCGGATCGAACTGAGCGCCGGCGCAACGGCGGATCTCTTCGAGCACAGCCGTCCGCGGGAGCGCAGCCCTGTACGTGCGTGTGGAACTCATCGCGTCGAATGCGTCTGCGACCGCGAGAAGCCGCGCCGGCAGCGGGATTTGCTCGCCGGCGAGCCGATGCGGGTAACCGGCGCCGTCCCATCGCTCGTGATGATGCAGCACACCGGGCAGCACATCAGAGAGTTGCGGCAACCCGCGCAGAATTCTCACACCGATCTCTGGATGTTTCTTGATCTGCTCGAACTCGGCGTCCGTCAATCGGCCGGGCTTGGAGAGAACCGACTCGGGGACGCCGATCTTTCCGATGTCGTGAACCAGCCCGCTGATCCGCAGGCGTTCCACCGCGTCGGCAGCCATCTCGACTCTCTCCGCGAGCCGGACCGCGAGGTGAGCGACCCGCTCGGAATGACCGCAGGTGTAGCGGTCTTTCGCGTCAATCGCCGCTGTGAGGGTCTGGAGCACGCCGAGGAACATCGCCTGCTGATCGTCATAGAGCGCGGCGTTCTCGAAGAAGACGCCCATCGAGCCGGCGGCGGCGTCGAGGAGTTTCAGATCCGAACTAGACACGCCCGTGTCACCGCCGCGCTTCTCCCCCGCAGCGATCACACCTACAAATTTATCCCCGCTGATAATCCGGCTCAGAGCCACATCGCCCGAAGCCTGGACGCCCGCGTCACGGGCCAGATCCTGGCTCGGGATCGTGATCAAAGCGCCGGCTGTCGCGCGTTCAAGCGCCGTCGCGAGCACCGGCCGGACGCTGCGTTCGGCGCCGTTCGGACCGGCGTGAATGATCCGCCGGCCGGCGAGTTCGCGGGCGACCGCGTGATCGGCGATGAAGGCCGCGCCTACCCACCCGTACGACATGGTCGCGTGCAATTCCGCGCACGCCTGCTCGACGAATCGTCCCGGCGCCGCGACTTCGGTCATCAGCCTGCTGAGTTTGTAAAGAAGCGTGATCTCTTCGTAACTCTCGGTCAGCCGATCGCTGAACTCATCGAGGGCGCCTTCACGATCGGCGAGTTCAGTCGAATCGTCCTGGGTCCAGTGGAGGAGAGCGGCGATCGTGCCCAGGCTTGTCGCCGGGTGCGCCGCGATGCGCTTCACCGATGAGACGAAGGCGTTCCGCTCGACGCCGACCCAATCCGCGAGCGCGTGCGAGGCGTTGATGCACGCTTGTTCATCGGGTTCGCGCGTCAGGGCCACGACATAGCCGGCGCGCCCTCGCTTGCCGTTGATCTGCACGGGTATCGCGGACAAACCCGGGATGAACTCCATCGGCTCGGGCAGTTCCTGCCCGCTCCATGTCCGGGCGAGTTCACGGACTCGGGCTTGCGCGCTTTCCGTGCGGAGCGCCGCCGCGACGGATTGATCGTTATTGGTGCAGATCGAGCACGCCGCGGGGTGCGCACCCTCAAGATCGCAGCAGATCGTCGGCATGCCGAGCGCGTGGCACCTCTGCCGAGTGCGCTCGGTCATACGACAGTCGATCTGGCAGGGGCGGTTGTTCATGCGGCTTCAGCGGATTGGCCCGGCGGATGCAGGATCGCGTTCACACGCTCGAGCAGTTCGCGCGGCCCGAACGGCTTGCTCACGACGTCTAGTATGTTTGTTCCATCCATGTCGTCGGGCGTCAGGCCGAACCCGCGCGCCGTGAGCATCAGGATCGGGATATTCGCGGTCGAGCGCGTTGATCGGAGTTTGCGCGCCATCTCCAGACCCGTCAGATAAGGCATCTGCAAGTCGGTGATTATCAGGTCGGGAGTGTGCTGTACAGCGGCTTCGAAGCCCTCCTCGCCGTCGGCGGCGGTGCGGACCTCGTACCCCGCGTTGCGGAGTTTCAGTGAGACGACCCTGGTGATATGAGCCTCGTCATCTATGACGAGAACGGTCAGCCCTTCACCGGTCATGCCGCCCTCCTTGCGCTCTGGCGAACATACGGAATCGTAAATACAAAGCGGCTGCCCATGCCGACTTCGCTGGTGACGGCGACCTGTCCGCCGTGTACGGTCTCGACGATGTGTTTGACGAGGTTGAGGCCGAGGCCCGTCCCCTTCGCGACACGTTTGTAGTTTTCGACGCGATAGAACTTGTCGAAGACGTGCGGGAGCGCGTCCGGCGGGATGCCAAGCCCCGTGTCCGCGACGGTCGTCATGACGGAGCCGGTCGTCTCGTCGTTCTCGACTGTCACCGTCACGCGGCCGCCTTCGGGCGAGTATTTCACCGCGTTCGACAGCAGATTCAGCAGCACCTGCTGGATCATGTCGCGGTCGGCTTCGGCGCTGTAGAGCAGCGGGCCGGACTTCACGCGGACGGTTATGTCCTTGAGTTTGGCCTGCGGCTCGATCACGCTGACGGCGGCGTGGGCCGCCTTGACAAAGTCCATGTCTTCGTACTTCGCCTTCGAAATCCCCGCCTCGATCCGGCTGATGTTGAGCATGTTGTCGATCAGCCGGCCGAGACGGTCGGCCTCATTTTTGATGACGTGATAAAACTCGGTCTGAGCCTCCGGATCGGTCGCTTCGCCGTCGAGCAGCATCTCGATGTAAGCATTTATCGAGGACAACGGCGTGCGGAGTTCGTGCGAAGCCTTCGAGACGAACTCGGATTTCACCTGGCTTATTTCGCGCTCGCGAGCGATGTCGCGGAGGATGAGGACCACGCCGCCGACCGGCTCGTTCTGATCGGGCAGGCATGCGATAGTCGCCTCGTGCGCTCTGCCGGGAGCGCCGGGTCCGGCCGAGGCGTCCGACACATCGACCTCCGCGCGTGTGCGGTAGGACGGTGAGCGCGATTCGTGCGCCTCGACGATCAGCCTGGTGATGTGATCATCGCTGATGACCTGCTCGGCCGATCGGTTCAGATCTTCGGGGATTCGAACGCCGAGCAGCGACGCCGCGACCGGGTTTACGAGCCGGAGTTCGCCGTAGGCGTTGGTGACGATGACAGCGTCGTGAAGGCTGTGAAGAACGGTTTCGAGCCGATCGCGTTCGCTGTCGCTGATCTTGGCGCGGATTTCGAGTTCGCGCACGCGGGCGAGCATCGTCTGCACATCACATTGGTTTTCGTCGATCAATCGGCGGATAGCGTCGGATATCGGGCGCATCATCGCCGTGACTGGGAGGATGACGGGCTGTGCGTCAGCGGTCTCGTTCGCGGCGTCGAGTAGGCGGTCCTCGTCACGATTGAGAAGCCACGCGAGCGGAGCGACCGCAAGTCCGGCGATCGCCGCGACCGCGGCCGCCAGCGGCGTGTTCGCGCCCGAGCCGAAGATCATCGGCGCGGCCAGCCCGGCAGCGAGCGACGCCCCGCCCGACCACAACAGAATGCCGGTCCCGATCTTCACCTGCGATCTCTCCTCACACACACAGCCGAGCGACGCCGATCACTGATCCATGCCGACTTCCGCGAGCATCCGCCGGGCGCGCGGCTCGGCGGGGTCGATGGTCAATGCTTCCACGAGGCTTGACTCGGCCTCCGCGAAGCGTCCCATCTCGCGGAGTATCGACGCGCGGACGATCATCGGCGTCGGGTCCACGCCGCGCGCGAGGGCGGAGGCGCGCGTGATCTGCTGGAGCGCGGTGTCGATATCGCCACGTGAATGCGCCCACAACGCCGAGAGCATCGGCCCTTCGAACCGCTGCGAGTCGATCGCAGCGACGCGAGACGCCGCGATGCGAACGCGAGGCCCGTCGCCGAGCAGCAGCGCGACCTGTCCGAGATCGATCCAGGTCTCCACGTCGCCGCGGCCGTGCTCGTCGCTCGCTAGCGCGAGGAGGATCGCGCGTGCGTCGACCGGTCGGTCGAGCGCGATCATCACGCGCGCCTGGAGCCGGCGCAGATCGCGGCGATCTTCGTTTTCTTTCCTGCTCAGCAACGACCGGAGTGAATACTCGGCCTCGACGAAACGTTCCGCCTGCACCTGCGCCACGGCCAGATCTTCGAGGATGGAGTGATCGTCGGGCGCGAGAAGCCGGGCTTCGTCGAACAGTCTGACTGCACGGGCCGCGTCGCCGCGCATCAGCGCGAGGTGCCCGAGTGTCTGGCGGACGCCCGCGTTGTGCTGGAACTGCTTGGCCCGACTTTCGAGCAGGCGTTCGGCGGCGTCGAGGCGGTTCTGGTCTATCAGTACCTCGGCTGCGGCGACGGTGTACTGGGCCTCCTCGGGCGCGAGGGCCGCGGCGGCTTCGTAATGTTGCAACGCGGTGTCGCTGTCATTGAATCGCTCGTGCAGCACGCCTAGGTAGTAGTGGGCTTCGACGAACGCGGCGTCGGTTTCGATCGCGCGTTCGAAGGACGCCACGGCCTGTTCGAGTTGGCCGAGTTCCGCGAGGATCCGGCCGCGCAGGCTGTGCGCCTTGGCGACCTTGTCATTGATCTCGATGGAGCGGTTGACGCTTTTCAGCGCTTTCGAGAGGTCGCCCGCGAGGAACTGCTGCTGGGCCATGTCCCATTCGGTGCCGGACTTGATGACCGCCATGCGCTCCTGCGCCGCTTCGATGCCCTGCGTCGTGTATTTCCCGTGGCCCGGCGCGCAGCCGGTGACGGCGGCGGCGATCGCCAGGGCGCCGACGGCGGTGATGGTCAGGGAATCTGTTCGGCGGTGAGTCATAACATTATCTCCGGTTGGCGCGATCGGCGGCGTGGTCAGTTCTTGTCCGGATCGACATCCGCGACGGCCGGCTCGTCGGACCCGGGCAGGTTGTCGAAGAGCCGCAACGGCTTGTCGGACATGCGCAGGATGTCGCGCAGCGAGCGCCAGCCGCTGGAGATCGACACACCGTCGTAGCGCGGCGGGATCGGCCCGCTGCCGACGAGGAATGTTGATTCCATCGGCCACATCGGCTGCCGCGCGTTGTTCGGCTGGGTGTTCGGGGCTACGCCGCCCACAAGAAGCCGCGGATCTTTCAGCCATTCCGGCGCGGGTTCCGAGCGTTCGGGGGTGTTGAGAAGCGGGTCGGCCTGGGGATCGAGCGGGCGGATCCATTCAGCGAATGTCCGCGCGGGGAAGGACCATTCGAGATCGCCGCCCGCGGCCATCGCTTCGGCGACGGACTCGACGTGGAAGAGATCCTTCGGGTCGATGAGATTGGTGTCCGATTCCTGAAGCGCGACGCTTATCGGCCACATCGTCATGGCCGGGTCGTCGCTGGATAGCGGCGTGGGTAAGGCCGTCGTCGCGGGCGCGGGGTCGCTGGGCGTCATTGTGACCGTCAGCATGAGATCGTTGATCTCGCCGGCATGGAGGCCGTTCTGATTCTGTTTCTCGGCGCCGGCGACCGCGGGAGATTCATTCATCGCGGGCGCGGGCTTGTCCGGAGCCGACGATGACTGATTCGCCGCGTCGGCGCTCTTCGAAGACGCTACCTGATCGGGCTGATCCGTCGCGCCGTGATATTTCGACGCTACGGGCGCTGTGTTTCGCGTCTCGGGCGCGGCGCCGATCGGCTCACCATCGCCGAGCGCCTTGTTGAGCACGCGATCGAAGATGCTGCGTGACGGCCAGGTCTTAGTCTCGCCGAGAAGCCGCTCGCGGAGGTCGATCGCATCGGGCTGGCCGTGCTGCATGTTGAGCGATCGGCGGAGTTTCCAGAGTGCGCGTGAGGTATCGCCCTCGGCGGCGAGGCGCTCGGCTTCGAGGTTGAGTTTCGAGGTCATGCGGTCCCGGCTCCAGGGGAGCAGGCCGTTGCGAGTGCCGGTGCGGACTCGGCGGATCTCATCGTTCGCGAGTTCGCCTTCCTCGATCAGCCGCTGATCGTTCATGATCGTCGGTGTAATGAGAAAGATGATTTCCGAGCGGTCAGTGGAGTCGTCGTGCCCGCGGAATGCGGCGCCGATGATCGGAAGATCTCCGATGAACGGCACCTGTCGGCGTCCGACGACGGTTGTTTCCTTGAACAACCCGCCGAGGACGATCGTTGAGCCGTCACGCACGATGACGTTGGTGGTCAGTTCCTGGGTGATCTCGTCGGGGATTGTTACGTTCGCGCCGTTGCCGTCGGTCGCCTGGCGGATCACGCCTTCGGACACTGACGGGTTGAGTTCCATGCGGATGTCGCCGTTGGTGCTGATGAAGGGTCGGAAGGAGAGTTGCGTGCCGGTGTCGAGGAACTCGACGGACTGGGTTGTGGAGGTCTCGGTGCTGGTCGTGTTGAGGAAGCCGATGCGGCGACCGACGAGGACTCGGGCGGGTGCTCGGTTGACTGCGAGAATTTTGGGGTTCGAGAGCACGACGGTGTCGGAGACTTCGTCGAGCAGGCGCACGAAGAGCGAGAAATCGTCCTCGATTATGCCGAGTTTGAACCCGCCGGGGCCTGATGTGTTGCCGACGCTGGTGCCGCCGGCGATGCCGCGGTTGTCGGGCGGGCTGAAGCCGTCGCCCTCGGCGCCGGTCCCGCCTCGGATGAGCGCGTTGGCGGCGCCGAGCGGGCCGCCGACGTTGATGAAGTCAGTGAAATTAACATCATTGAGGAATGAGAAATCCACACCGAAGGCGTTGGCCTCGGTGAGCGCGGTCTGGAGGATCGTCGCTTCGACGAGCACCTGAGCCGGGCGCGTGTCGATCTGCTTGACGAGTTTCTCGATCTCTTCGACGTGCTCGGGATAATCGAAGATCACGAGTGTTGCGGAGAGGGCGAACTGCTCGTCGCCGACGGGGGTGGAGTTCGGGACGTTGAAGAGGCCCACGTCGCCGTTGGTCTTGATCTGGCCGACCTCGGAGAGCAGCGGCGCGCAGAACTCGGCGGCGTCGTTGGCGTTGAGGTAATCAAGGCGGATCACCTTCGATATCGGCCGACGGTTGGCCCGCTCGATCTGCTGGATTTCCTCGAGCGTGTAGACGTAGATAAACGTGCCGCGCTCGACGAACCCGTAGCCGTTGACGTTGAGGATCGCTTCGAGCGCTTCGTAGAACGTGACGTTGTAGAGGTCGGCCGTGACACGGGCTGAGACCTTGCTGCTCATCACGATGTTGCGTTCGGACTGGATCGAGAGCATCTGGAGGACGTTCCCGAGATCTTCGTCCTGCACGTGAAGATCGACGGTGAGGTATTCGGAGACCTGCACGCCGTCGCCGGCGCCGGAGCGCGGGGCGGGCTTGAACGGGTTTCGATCCTGCGCGACCGCGGGCGCGACCAGCGCCGCCGAGAGCGCCAATGCGCATGCGCGTCCCGCGCAAGTCGTGAGCATCCCGGGTCGAAGTGTGATAGTCCGATGCATGGCTCCGGCTCCTCCGCCGGCGCGACGCGTGGTCGCGGCGGCAATCCTCCCCGTCCGTCCGTTCACTGGCCCGCGCGTGAGAGCGTCACGCGCACGCCGTCTTTCTCCATCACCACGCTGTGCGCGTGGACTTCGACGAGCGTGAACCCGTCGATCATGTCGCCGACGCGGAGCACGGCCGCGTTCCGGCGGGCGCCCGAGTTCGGCTCGATCACCGCGATGGGGTTGGTTCCGACCATCGTGCTTCTCAGACGCAGCGACTCCGCTTCCTGACGAACACGCGATACGATCGAGACTGGTTCCGGACCGCCCGCACGTGCTGATTTGTCGTCCGTTCCGGCGCGCGACTTTGGGTCGTCGGGGACGAGCAGGTCCGGCTGGGCGGACAAGGCAACGAGCGGGTCCGAGAGCGCGAACATGTCGCGCCTGAGCGGCTCGGGCGTCGTAAATCGCACTGTTTTCGGTGGGGCTGCATCAGCCTCAGCAGGGCCTTTGTTTTTCCCGGCGGTTTTGTTCGAGGCGAATCCGGATGCGTCGGTTGCGCTGGTTGAAGCGCCGGCGCGGCTGGGGCCGCTGGTCAACGCGGCGCGGAGCCACAACCCAACCGCGACAAGCACGAGGCACGCGAGCACGCCCGTCTTCTTTTTGTCAGCGGTGACGATCGCCCAGACTTCGGCGAAGCGCTGGTTCACGGCCCCACCTCCGCTGTGCGTGCTTTGCCCGTGGTGTCGGCGGCGCGCTCGGGCGCCGCGGGGTCCGAGTAGACCGTCAGGAGAATTTCCGCCTGTACTTTCCGCCCGGCGTGTTCGAGCACGTCCTGCGTCGAGCGTCTCGGCGTCTCGACCTTCACCCGCACGATGCGGACGAGCCGGGGCAGCGATTCGAGCCATTCGATCGCGTCGTACACACCGAGGAACGGCCCGCTGAGCCGGACTGACATGGGGGCGGCGAGCGCGTCGCCGAGATTGGTTGTGGCTCCGGTGGTGATCTCGCGCTCGGTCATGCCGTTGAGGTCGAGCCGCTGGGTGAATGCTCTAATAAGTTCGGCAATCGCGGCTTCGGAGGGGATGTCGCGAGTTTCCCGCTCGACGGCTTCGCGGACGGCGATCAGACGCGCCTCGATGCGTGACAGTTCCGCGGCGCCGTTGTCAGCGCGGAACGACCGGCTCGACAGTCGCATCGCGTCTTCCCGGAGGCGATCTATTGCCCGTACGCGCGGGATGACGCCCAGCACGACGCTCAGCGCCGCCAGCGCGATCCATCCGAGCGCAAACCCGAGCCGCGGCGAGAGGTTCATTGTGTCACCCCCGCTTTGAGTTCCAGGATGATGTTGAGATCGATTTCGCAGGTGACGCCGAACTCGCGCGCCTCGCCGACGCCGAGCCTGGTCTTGCGGGCGTAGTCCATGACGACGGTTGTGAAGATGTCGAGGCGCTGGAGCCGGGCTACGAACTCCGCTATGTCGCGATCGTCGGGAGCGATCCCGGCGAGTTCGACGTAGAGCGCTTCGTACTCGGCCTGCGCGTTCGCTTGTTCTTTTGTGCGGGCGCGGTTGGACCTTGCGCGCGGCTTGATCGCGAGCGTGGTGAGGGTGATCTCGGCGGGAGCGGTCGCTCCGATAGTCGCGACCACATCGCCGATCTGAAACGGCCAGGCGAGCCGGCGGTGCCGGTTGAGAGTGCGTTCGTAGCCGTCGATTTCCGCGAGAAGTTCGTCGGCGCGGCGCTGCTGATCCTCGTCGAGTTGCACCTGCCGGAGCAGGGAATCCACGCGGCTTTGCTCGCGCTGCTGGGAGAGGCTGAGTGTCGCGGAGACAACGGCGGCGAGCGCGAGCGTGACGACATACGCCGTCACCCACCACTGGATCTGGCTGCGCCGTCCGAGCCTGCGTCGGCAGGACTCCGGTGTGAGGTCGACGATGGGGATCATGCCGCCTGCCTCCCGCCATCGACCTGGCGATCGGGACGGATCGGTTCGTTGGGCGCGATGAACTGCCGGTCGATGCTCAAGCCCGAGCCTCGGAGTGAGAGCCCGGCGGCGGCGGCCCATTCCGGGTGCGGGGCGTCCTCGGCGCCGGCGAGCGCACCCCCGAGACGGACGCCTTCGAGCGGCCGAGCCAATCGACACGGCAGGCCGACACTGTGCTCGATGTGCTCGACCAGGCCAGGCTCGGCGGCTTCACCGCCCATCACGAGCGCGTACGCCGGTCGCGCGCCGGTGAAACTCACTGCGTAATACCGAAGACACATCGATATCTCACGCGCGAGTTCGTCCACAACCGGGCGGACGGCTTCGAATATCGCGCGCTCGGTTCGTTCGTCGCGCATCGCGTCGAATTGGCGCCGGGTAGGACGGATTCGCCGCGTGCGGAGGTCGATCGCGCCCTGAACGTCAAGCCCGAGCCGCTCCCCCACTACCTGGTTCATCGCGCGACCGCCGACGGCGATTGCTTTGTAGAAACGGATCGAGGCGCCGTGCATCACGATCAGGTGGGTAGAACTCAGGCCGATATCGACGAGCACGCGAGTGATGGCGTCGTCATCGGTTCGTCTGCCCGCTCGTTCGAAGCAGCGTGCGGCGCCGACGAAACTCGGCTCAGTCCCGATCGGGCGCAAGCCGGCGTCCGACAGGCCGTCGATAAGCCAGCGCAGGGTGTCGGTCGGGGCGCCGAACACTATTACTTCGTCGCGGATCTGATCGCTCTGGCGTACTTCGCCGGCGCGGATCCAGCCGATCTCGGACTCCTCGGTTTCAGGGTCAAAACCGAGGCGGTCGGGCGCTTCGATGCGCACTGCGTTTTCCGCTTCTTCGAGCGGCATTTTCGGCTGGCGTATCGAGCGTATGCGCACCAGGTCGCGTCCGATGCCGACGACGCAGCGGCGACCGTGCATGCCTGTGCCGCGCCAGCGCGACGTGATCGCTTCGAGCACGGGCGAGAGCCGGTCCTCGGCGGACTCGGCGTCGGGATCCACGTCCGTCTCGATGCGCGCGGCGCCGACCACCTCAAGCCCGCGACGCGTCCGCTTGAACTGGAGCAGTTTCGCGCCCGATGCGCTCAGATCAAGCCCGATCGGCAGGTACGCGGGTTTGAGAAACGTCGGGGTCTTCATTTCTGCACGTGTGTCGATGCGATCGGACGGGATGCGGTCGTATGGTTATGGGTTGACGCGGACGACTTCGACCCTGCCGGTGAACGGCTCGATGTTCACGATAAAGGCGGAGTCTGTGCCGAGGATTCGGAACGAACCCCCGGCGCCGGGTTCATCACCGGTCAGCGCGAGCACAGGCCCGCCGAGTTCGTCGTAGATGAGTTGCGTGCCGCCGTTGATATTGACGTTGTCGATGCGGGCGCCGGCGAACTCTGTCGCGTCGAAGTTGCGAGAGAGAGGCCGCTTCCCGCCGTCCATAGGATCGAAGAGCATGTCGGCGGGGCTTGCGGTGTCGAGAAGCGTCGCGCCGGGCGGCGGCGCGAAGACGGTGTACCCGTTGCCGGCGTCGAGTTCCCACTGCGACTGCGCGGCGTTCCATTCCGCGACGACGCCGAACGCCATGACGTAGCGCGACTGGTTGGCGAGCGCTTCGGACTGGATAAAAGTTATGTCGCCGACAATTGTGCGGACGGCTGCCTGGATGCGCAGGACGCCGACGTTCGCCATGGAGGGGATGACCATCGCCCCGGCGATCCCCAGCATCGCCACGACGATCAGCACTTCGATGAGCGTGATGCCGGATCGGGCGCCGAGTTGTCGCGTGCGGTGACGAATCATGATTGGATTCCGTGAACTCGCCGCGCGTTTTGGCAGCGGGATCAGTCGCCGGAGGTTGCGGGCATCTCGATTACGCGGACCTCGAGCGGGCGCGAGAGGCGCTCGTTGAGCGTGTCGATCTTCTGCGAGAGTCGTTTGAGTTCGGTGATCATCTCGCGGCGTTGATCGGCGGGGTTCACGAGGCCTTGCGGGGGAGTCGGGCCGGCGCCGGGTTGCGCGATTACAGACGCCGCGGGCGTCCAGTGCAGGAAGAGCACCGCGAGCAGCGCGATGTTCAGCGTGACGAGCACGCGAACGAGAGTCGTGTTTATCCGTGCGGCATTTTCGTAGTGGCGTCGCATTGGGTGCTCCCCTCACTCCCGGGCGCCTTTCGCGCCTTCCGGCTTGATTTCCCGCACGCGCACGACGAACTCGGCGTCACGCCGTGACCCGTTATCCAGATCGGACCCGGGTCGCGCGAAGGTGAGCCGAACGCGGAGCGCGACGCCGTCATCGTTCCGCCCGATCGGCTCGATCAGCATCGCCGTCACATCCGTCGCGGTCACGGCCTGGTTCACGTCCGATCGCGCACGCCAGCGACCGGCGAGGTCGTCCGAGAATAATTCAATACTTCTCATGCCCCGGCGGGCTTCCTTGCCGGGTGAAACTGTCAGAGCGAGGACGGCGTTGAGCAATGCGGAATGCGTGAGTATCAGCAGTTCGTCCTCGTTCACTACGCCGGGGTCGCGCGTGTCTTCGATCCACAAGCGGAGTTCGCCCGACGCCAGAGTGGCACGGGCGTCCCGCCCGTGCGCAGCGATGATGGTGGCACGGGCGTCCCGCCCGTGGGATATCGCAGTGGCACGGGCGTCCCGCCCGTGCGATGCGTGATCGCCGGTCCTGAAATCAATCAACGCATACGCGGACGCGATCAGGCGTCGCAGCCCGTCGGCGGTCTCGGCTTCATCGTCGGTAAGGGCTTGTGTATGGACGGCGGCTGAGTTGTCCGCTGGGACCGAGAACACGATCGCGGGTCCGACCATGACGCCGATCGCTCCAATCCCGCCGGCGAGCGCAACACCGACGCCGATCGACATCGCCGACCCATGCCCGCCGGCGCCGAACACTCGGCTGAAAACACCCATCGCGTCGTCTCTCCTCGGCGCCGCGTGACGCCGCGAGAGAGATCGACCGATCCGCGCGTGACCTGTCCCGAGACGGTCGTACGAGACGGGAGTTCCCGGCGGACCCTGCCGATCGTGGCGGGTGCAGGGTTATCGAAACACAAGGCCGTCGAAACCCCATGTTCAGCCGAACAGCGTTGATTTGACAGGTTTTTTCAGTAATTCCGCAGGTGTATTGACGGCGTTGCCCCTCCCGCCATCGCTGATAGTCACCCACTCCGTCGGGCGGTCATGGGCGGACACGGTCACCTCGGCGCCGTGGCTGTTGTGCGCTGCTGCGGCGAGGTCCGGTCGGTTGCATTGCCGCGACAGGTGGATGAGGACGACGGCCGATGCGCCCGTCTTTGCGACGACGCTCGCGCTCTCCTGATTAGACAGATGCCCCCGGCCGCCCATAACCCGTCGTTTGAGAAACTCCGGTCGCGCCGACGCCGCCTGCAACCGCGGACAGTAGTTCGATTCGATCGCGAGCAGCCCGACACCGGAGAGAAAGCCGGCTAGATCTGCCGTCGGCCTGCCGACATCCGTGGCGTATCCGATCCCGGCCCCGGGATGATTGAAGCGGTACACCGCGACACCGGTTTCGTCGTGGTCTGCGAGCATCGTCGATACCGATACGCCGCCGATTCGCGTGCTCGGCGAGATACTTTCGACGACGCCTCGATTCAGCCCGGCGTGCGCGGCAAGCCGGGCGTGACCGGCGTGGATGTGAACTTTCGTCGCGGCAGGCAGCCGGTTCGCCCATTGCGGCCTGAAGTGGTCCGTGTCGAAGTGTGTGATGAATACATCTTCGACATCGCCGAGGCTAAGACCCATCGAGCCGAGCATCCCTGTGATCGCGCGGGGCGAGAGCCCGAGATCAACCAGGAACACCCGTCGCCGATCACCCTCGCGGAAGAGGATCAGCGACGAGTTCCCGGTTGATCCGGTCGAGAGAGCGCGGACGGCGGCGGCGGGCGCTGTGGACCGCGGCTGTGTTTTGATGTGTGCGCAGGCATCCGCGGCGGTGCGAGAATCGGCTTGTGCGACAGGTCGCGGCGCGTCCATGCCGATGAGTGTACGTCGAGCGCGGGTTATTGTTAGGCGGCGTTGGACTTCGCGGTCGCGGGTCGGTTCCGGCCTACGGTCCGTTGTGTCGGGCGCGCGCGCTGGTTGGGACGGGCGGCGATCTCATGCAGTAGCGCAGCGGGGCTGTCGGCCCAGAGATCGGCGCCGATCTCGGCTGCGAGTCCGTCCGCGCGCTGGAATACCCCGGCGCCGACGATGATCTGCGGGCGCTCGGCGGGCTGGGCGTGCGAGTTGATCTCGCCGAGCGTGTCGATCAGGCGGCGGATCTCGGGCAGGTCGCGCGGCGCGGAGGCGAATATAAGAAGATGGTCGGGGTTGGTGTCCTGTATGCGCGCGAGGATCTCGTCGGTCGCGACCCCGGCGCCCGCGAACGTGACTGTGTAGCCGTGGGCTTCGAGGAGGTCGACGGCCATCTGAGCGGCGAGTTCGTCGGGGTCGGTCGGGCCTGATACGGCGAAGATCGTTCGTCCGTTGGGTTGGGAGCGGCTCAGGCGGGCGGCGGTCTGATCGGCGAGCACGCGGAGCAGGCGTGTGGCGAGATGGCGCGCGAGCGTGGAGATCTGATCGCTGCGATGCAATGTTTCGATGCGCTCGTAGACGGGCCAGAAGAGGTCCGTGATGATGCGGTCGGCGGGCGTGTCCTGCTGGAGGACCTCGGCGAGAATGGCGCGGGAGCCGTCACGGTCGCCGTCGATCAGTGCGTCGAACATGCGGTCGATGAGAATGTGCTGGGACACGGGGCCTCCTTGGTGGGGTGCTATCGGCGAAGTGGGGATATCGGGACGGCGACGCCCGGCCCGCGAATGAGCGACGGCGCGGCGATCATGCAGCGTCCGAGAATATGAAACGGGTCCGAGAACTGGATAAACCGCCGGGACGGCGCGGCGGGAGCGTCTCGACGGGACGGGCCGGGCTGGCACGGGCGTAACCAGTGGCACGGGCGTCTCGCCCGTGCGCGAACAGGATCACTCTCGCGGCGAACTCGTAACAACAACCGGCGCCCAGCACCGTTTCCCCCTCACCCCAACCCTCTCCCAAGGGAGAGGGGGTCAGACATTGGTGGGAATGGCTTCCGAGGCGGGATGCGATTTGAAAAGGCAGGTTATCGCTGGCCGGGTCTGCCGGGTCTGTTTTCTACGAGCGGCACCGGTATGAGTTGATCGGTCGCCGGGATGTACCGCGCGGCGCCGAGACGCACACGCAGATCCTTTTCCTGACCTTCGCGGAGCACCGTGAGCGTCACATATTCGCCGGGCGTGCGGTTGCTGACCTCGGCGCGCAGGATCGGCGAGAACGGCGTGTCCTTGCCGTCAACTCGGATAATGATGTCGTCGGGCATCAGGCCGCCCTCGGCGGCTGGCAGCCCGTCCTGCACGCCGGAGACGATCACGCCGAGCGTGCCGTCGAGGCCGCGACGCATGCGTTCCTCGGCGGAGTAGCGCTCGATGTCGTCGAGCGCTATCCCGAGATAGCCCTTGAGCACCTCGCCGGTATTGATAAGTTGCTCCGCGACGGCTTCGATGGTTTCGAGCGGGATGGCGAAACCGATCCCGCCGGAGAGGCCGGTGACTTCCGCGGCGCCGGTCTGCGAACGCTCCGGGCTGGTCACGATCGCCGTGTTCATGCCGACGACGCGACCCCTGATGTCAACGAGAGGCCCGCCGGAGTTGCCCGGGTTGATCGCGGCGTCGGTCTGGATGTAGTTCGTATAAGCGTTGTTGGGTCGCGGGCCGGCGGCTGCGTGACGACCCAGCCCCGACACGATCCCCTCGCTCATCGAGAACTTAAATCCGAACGGCGAGCCGAACGCGAATACACGATCGCCCTGGTACAGCGGCTCGCCCGTCGCGCGCCGCGCAGCGATCAGCCCCGGCTGCTCGGTCACTTTTATGACCGCGATGTCGGTCGAGGGATCAATCCCGACCGGCTGTGCCCGACGGAGCCGGCCGTCGGAAAACTGAACGTTGATCGTGCTCATCTCCGCGACGACGTGGGCGTTCGTGACGATGTGCCCCTCGTCCGAATAGACCCAGCCCGATCCGGTCGAACGCGCGAAGCGCCCGCCCGGGCCTCGCAGGGTCGCCTCGATGTATACGACGCTGGGTTCGACGGTCTGGGCGACGGCGCGGGTCGCGGCGTTGATGCGTTCGAGGATGTCGTCGGCGTCGAGCCGTTGCTGCGCGAGCGTGACGATCGCGCCCGTGCGGGCGGCGTGCATCCGCTGGACCGCGAGCGGGCCGAGCAGAAGCGCGAGCGTAACCGCGGTCAGCACAACGAGGCTCGGCGCCAGTGTCTGGATCTTCCGCATGGAACCAGGCTCCTCTCTCAAACTTGCCGTTCGCTTCCGCCGTCGGGCGGCGATCCATCCGCAGCGGGTTCGTCGCGCATCAGGTAGCGGTGCGCGGTCACGTCACGCTCTGAGACGCGCCGGACCCATCGGCCCGCCGCGTTCTCTAAGGATGCCCCGAAATCCGCGATCGGCTCGGCGAACGGCGGGTGTTGGTCGGTCAGGCCGAGAAGATCGTGCAGGACGACGATCTGCCCGTGGCAGGCAGGCCCGGCGCCGATGCCGATCAGCGGAACGCCGGTCCTCTCGATGATTCGCTCCGCGACCTCCGCCGGCGCCGCTTCGAGCAGCAGCATCACGGCGCCGGCGTCCTCGAGCGCGACCGCGTCTTCTACGACCCGGTCCGCCTGGGCGCGTGTACGCCCGGCTGAGGCATACCCGCCGGTGAGCCGGGATCGTTGGGGCAGAGACCCCACATGGCCGCAGACCGGGACGCCCGCGCGGGACATCTTGCCCACCAGAGGGGCAAACGACTTGTCGGCTTCGACTTTGACCACGTCGGCGAGTCCTTCGGTAAGGAACCGCCCGGCGTTTCGCAGACCTTCGGATTCGTCCGCCTGATAGGACATGAACGGCATATCCGCCATCACAACCGTCCCCGGCGCCCCGCGTTTGACCGCTGCGGTCAGGGCGATCGCCACCTCCAGCGGCATGTGGATCGTCGCGGGCAAGCCGAGCACGACCTCCGCCGCGGTGTCCCCGACGAGCAGCAGGTGCACCCCAGCACGTTCGAGCCACCGAGCCGTGGTCGCGTCGTAGCAGGTCAGGCATGCGAACGGCTCGCCCGCCCGCGCCATCTGACCGAGCGTCCGCAGCGTGACAGGTCGGCGAGAGGCGCCCCCCACAGCAGGTTCGATCGTTCCCGTGCTCACGGTCGTCATTCTAGGTGCCTCGATCGCCGATCGAACCCGCATACCCGGGGATTTCATCCGAGCCGGTTCGGCGTTCACGCCAGCGCGGCTTCTTCACGCCCGCTGCGCCAGCCTCGCCCGCACCGCGCGCTCCACACGGGCCGCGGCACGATCGGCGTCAGACCGGATCTCGTGTTCCCAAACGCGCACCACGCGCCAGCCCGCGTCGGCAAGCTCCCGGCTCACGCGGCGGTCCCGCTGTATGTTCCGCTCGATCTTGGCGCGCCAGTACGCCGAGTTCGACGCGGGCCGTCGGCAATGCGCCCGGCAGCCGTGCCAGTAGCAGCCGTCCACGAAGACCGCCACTCGAGCCGCGACGAACACGACATCCGGCGAGCCGGTCAGTTTCTTCTTCAGGCTGTACCGCAACCCCCGGCGATGCAACCGGCGCCGCAGGGCCAACTCGCAGGATGTGTCGCGCGAGCGGACCCGGCGCATCGTCTCGGATCGCTCGGCGGGAGATCTGTCGTCCGGAGCCATCACACTCGCACGGGCGGGACGCCCGTGCCACCAGTTGCGCCCGTGCCACTGATACAAGTCACAGTTAAATAGCCCGCCGCAATCGGTTCGAGATCTGGCTCGGCATGTCCTCGCCGCCAGATGTCGTGCGCAAGGAACTTGCTTGACGTGTTCTGGTGATCCGCGCGGACGTGGCAGCCGCGGGTCTCCTCGCGCGCGAGCGCAGCGCGAGCGACGAGCGCGCCCGCGAGCAGCATGTTCTGCGTCTCCCATCCCGCGGGTTCGTCGAAGACCTTGTCGAGCGTGTATCGGCTCCAGAAGTCGAACATCTCGGTCGCGTCGCTGAGCCGGGCGCCAGTGCGTTCCAGCCCGACGTTGCGCCACATCGCCGAGCGCAGCGACGACCGCACGTCTTCTAGGTCGAGGACGCCGCGCTCGGAGTCCGGGATATTAGAAACGATCGGGATCGGCGCCGGGAGCGCTGAGACATTCGCGCGTTCGGCGCATGCGCGCCCGGCGCGGGCGCCGAAGACAAGACCCTCGAGCAGGGAGTTGCTCGCAAGCCGGTTCGCCCCGTTTACGCCGGTGCAAGACACTTCCCCGGCTGCGTACAAGCCGGGGATATTGGTGCGTCCGTCGAGGTCGGTCCGCACGCCGCCGATCATGTAATGAGCAGCGGGACGGACAGGTATTAGATCGGTCGCGGGGTCGATCTCGAACATTTCCAGCACGCGCGCTATGCTCGGGAACCGCTCGGAAAAACATTCGATCGTGCGCGCGTCGAGCCAGACGCTCGTCGCTCCGGTGCGGGCGATCTGCGCGACAATCGCTCGCGCGACCACGTCGCGCGGCGCCAGATCGCCGCGCTCATCTACATCGGGCATGAAACGCCGACCGTTGTCTTCGACGAGCACGGCCCCCTCGCCGCGCACGGCTTCGGAGATCAGCGCCCGCGACGCGCCGGCGAGATATAGCGCGGTCGGGTGGAACTGCATGAACGCGAGGTCCGCGAGCGCCGCCCCCGCGCGCCACGCGAGCGCAAGCCCGTCCGCAGTCGCCACCGGCGGGTTGGTCGTCTCGCGCCACAGCACCCCGGCGCCCCCGGTCGCCAGCACCGTCGCGCTCGCCCAGATCATCTGAAGCCCGTAACGCTGATGATGCGTTATCGCGCCGACGCAGGGAGCGCCCGGCGAATCTGTCGGCGTGAGCAAATCAAGCGCAACGCAAGAATCAAAGATACGGATCGTCGGTGTCGCGCGGACCCGCGACCACAGGCATCGCGCCAGTTCCTTACCCGTCGCGTCGCCCGCGGCGTGCAGAATCCGCGGCGCCGAGTGCCCGCCCTCAAGCCCGAGCGCCGGCTCGCCGGTTGAATCGAGATCGAACTTCATCCCCCACTCGCGGAGTTCGTCGATTGAGCCGGGTCCGCTCTCGGCGAGCGTCCGCACCGCCGGCTCGTCACAGAACCCGGCGCCGGCGTTAATGGTGTCCGCGATATGAGATTCGATCGAGTCCGCGCCGTTAGTCACCGCGGCGATCCCGCCCTGCGCCCACGCGGTGTTCGAATCGCCGTCGCCGCGTTTGCACAGGAGTATGACCTCGCCGTGCTCGGACGCCGCCAGAGCCGCGCGCAGACCGGCGACCCCGCCGCCGATCACGAGCGTCCGCGTGAATATCTGCGGCAGCAGCGTCCCGCGGAACGGGATCAGATAACGCCGGGTGTCGAGCAGTGGTTCCATGCTTACGCGGGACGATCATACGTCCCCGCGCACGAAAAAACCCGGGGGCCGGCCCCGGGCTTGTGAGCATCAGATGGGTCGAAGATATCAGCGCTTGGTCGCGGTCGTGTGCTTGAGGCCGCGCCGGCGGTCGCGGAGGCGCGTCGCCTTGCCGACACGGTCGCGGAGGAAGTAGAGTTTCGCCCGTCGGGCGTCGCCCTTGCGGGAGACCTCGTACTTCGCCACGCGCGGCGAGTGCAGCGGGAAGCATCGCTCGACCCCGGCGCCGTCGACGAGACGCCGGACGATGATCGACTCGTTGATCCCGCGCCCGGTCCGCGCGATAAGGACGCCCTGGAAGATCTGGATTCGTTCTTTGTCGCCTTCGACGATCCTGCCGTGGACGTTGATCGTGTCGCCGATGTCCATGCGCGGGATATCCGTCTTGAGTTGGTCCTGTACGACGCCTTCGATGATCGCTTGCCTGTTCATGGCTCGTTCGGCTCTTTCGTGACGGATAGGCGGCCGCGCGGGGATGCCCGGCGTCACAACCGACGCCGGCCCGCAGCGAGCCGGGCATTATGCCAGGCCATACGCATCGTGTCCAGTAGTACTCAATAATTTGTTCGAGGTCAAGAGCCTACCGGGTCGATAGCCCCAATTTGAGGCGCTGCTTTGACTGATTTGCTCATCGCGTATAATGTCTTGACAGACTTCGTCACGATGAAGTATTAACAGTCAACTGACGACCAGACTACCGAGTAAGGCCATCGCCCGTCATAAATATGCAACCAAACATGCCCCATCATGGCGAATCTCAAACCGACAAAATAGTACGGCTGTCGTCAAATAATAACCGTCGTGTTGTCGTCACGCCAGAGGACGCCGATCGGTTTGTCGTTCATGAACGCGATGCTATCTCGGCTTGCGTTTCCGATGCACAAGCAAAAACTTTCAGGAAAGCCATCACCGATGAGTTTTTGAAGATGTGCGACGTAATCGAGACTTGGTGCGCCAAGAATGATACTGTTGTTCGAGCGGTGCTCGCCAAACGTGGACAACTGGATTTTATTCTTATTATTTGTTCTAAAGGATCTACGCATGACTTTAGTCTGGATGACGCCATAAGCGATCTTGAATCCCAACTCTATGACGAGTTTAAATCGTTTCCTATCAATGCCATGCCATTGCCTCAAGGCACTGGTCCAGAAGGCCTAATGGCGTTCATCGACTGCGAAGAATCCCTTACGATCTATGCCCGAACTTGCGAGTCATAAAGCCGCTGCAGAGAAGTTTCATTCTCTTTTTCTTGCCATTCCTGGCGACTATCCCGAAGGAAAGGCGCTTGCCATTTTTTACAGCGCACTTCATCTTATCGAAATGATTGCGGCTACCGACGGCAAACATTACAGGACACACAGAGAACGAATGGATTTTATTCATAATAAATACAGACAATACTGGAAACACTACAGGCCGTTGCGTGATGCGTCTGAACAGGCAAGATATCTAGCTCACAGTGGTTTCACCATGACCGCCGAGCAAATTCACGAACAACTGTATAAAAAGCACTATGCTGCGTTGCGTGCACTGGCCATCAAAAAACTTGGCGGCGAAGAACTTGAGATCGAAATCGCTGCTCGCCATACATGAAATATCATCTTATTAGTCGAGTCGCCCTCTTCTCGCACCTATGAGGTCCGGCCGTCTGGCTCGGGTCCGCGCCAGCCGCTGCTCGTCACGCCACCTAGCCACGGCGCCGTGATCCCCGGACACCAGAACCTCGGGGACTTCCATCCCCTCCCACACCCGCGGCCGGGTGTAATGCGGGCAGTCCAGCAGCGCCCAGCCGCCGGGTCCGACCGCTGAGAACGAGTCCTCCGAGGCGGAATCCTCGTGCCCGAGCGCGCCGGGCAGCAGCCGAACCACCGCGTCTATCAGGCACATCGCCGGCAACTCCCCGCCTGAGAGAACAAAGTCGCCGACGCTGATCTCCCTCGGCGCCAGCCGCTCTATAACACGCTCGTCGACGCCTTCATAATGCCCGGCGATCAGCAGCAGCCTCGGCAGCAGGGACAGTTCCTCGACGATCGGCTGTGTCAACTTCTCTCCCTGCGGCGACAACAGAATCCGCGTCGCCGGGCGATCGTCCGACGCCTCGGCGGCACGGACCGCGTCCCAGACAGGCTGACACGCGATGACCATGCCGGGGCCACCGCCGAATGGGCGATCATCGACTCTGTTATGTTTATTGTCTGCGTAGTCGCGTATGTCTGTCGCGGACCACTCGACGAGTCCTGCAGCACGCGCGCGGCCAACAATGCTGGCGCCCAGCACCGGCTCGAACATTTCCGGAAAAAGCGTGAGAACGTCGATGCGCAGCGGGCGTCGCGCGACGCCGACATCCGCGCGGGATTCTTCGGCAAAACCAGGCTGATCAGCCTTCGGCACTCGGATTCTCGGCGGCAGCGGCGGCGGCTTCCGCGTCTGCCTTTGCCTTGGCAGCGGCTGCTGCGGCTTCCGCGTCCGCCTTGGCCTCGGCGGCGCGCTTCTCGGCTTCCTGCGCCTCGATCTTCCTGGAGACGCGCGCCAGCCGCTCGGCCCGGCGCTGCTCGGGGTCGATCACATTGTGCCTGGCGAGCAGGTCCGCAACGGTGTCCGAAGGCTGGGCCCCGACGCTCAGCCAGTGCTTGATCCGCTCGACGTTGAGCGAGACCTGCTTGGACTCGTCCCGCGCGACTGGGTCGTACCAGCCGAGGTTTTCGAGAACCTTGCCGTCACGCTGCTGGTTCTTGTCGATCGCGTTGAGCCGATAGAACGGCCTGTGCGTGCGACCCATCCGCTTGAGACGAAGCCTGACCATCGATCCAAACACTCCTGACCGCCCCGGCACTCGGCGTCGACACCACTACCGCCCGGGCGAATCGCCGATCATACCCGCTGCCGCGATGCTGGCAACCCGGCCCCCGCGGCTCGGCCGCCCGCTCCCTCAGGAACCTTCGGACCGGCCCGCCGCCGCCGCCGGCTCCCCCCCGAACGGGTCGTACGCGGGGAACTCGATCCCCGCCAGCATCGGCTCGTAGTTCTTATGCCGACTCACTGACGACGTGTACAGCGGGCGATTCACCTGATCGTAACTCAGTGTCCGCACCGTACGCTTGGATTTATAAAAGTCCCGGCAGCGGTCGTCCCATTCCAGCCCGAGGAACTCGATCAGCCTCGGGAACTCCGTGTCCGGGTCGCTGACCAGCCGTTCGTAGTGCACGTCGAGGATCGGCACGTCCAGGGTCGCCTTCCAGTGCTCCATCATCCGCATGGACTGCTCCCACGCGCGGGCCGCCCACTCGGCCCGGGTCGTCCACGGGTGCAGGCGGTTGTTGAACCCGCCCATGAAACACGAGATCGCCACGTCGCGCGGATCACGGATGGCGTGGATGATGCGCGTCTTAGGGAACAGCCGAGCGATCAGCCCGACGAGTTTGTTGTTGCCTAGTGCCTTATTAACAATGCGCTCCGCGCCGGGGGGCGCGACGCGTGTGATCTCGCCGACGTACTCGTTCGCTGCCCGCGTCCAGCGTTTGCTGTCGAATCTCCCGAAACACGCCGGCGGCTCGATTTCCGCGTCGTACACCGACGCCAGATGACGGGCGAAATCCTCGATCTTCGCCAGTTCCCCGACGCCGGCGCCCTTCGGGTGCGCGTCGATGATCTGGTCGATCAGGCTCGTCCCGCTGCGGGGCATGCCCGCGACGAACACCGGAACCTCACTATCGCACGAACTGATCGGGAACTTCGCCATCCGCTCGGCGGACCAGTTCTCGATCAATGCCGAGACCTGATCCGCGTATAGCGCCGGGTCGAACTCGAGCCGCCCGATCTCGTTGGCCTTGTCCGCGGCGTCCCACGACCCGGCATAATCACCCTTGCGGTCGCACGCCTTAGCCTTGAGATGCAACTGCTGGTTCACCGCCGGCGGCGGGAGTTCCTTCATCGCCACCGATTCATCGATCATCGAGATCGCTTCGTCGTACTGCTTGGCCTGCACGAGGAGTTTCGACCATTCCAGCCGCAGGCCGATCGGCAGCGGGCGCCCGCTCGCCGCGTATTTTTTCACCCAAGGCTCTACGACCGCGGTCGCCTCGTCGAATCGGCCCGCGTCCTCGAGCGTCCCCCCGCGCAGGTACGCGACGGTCTCATTATCAGGAAGTTTTTCCTCCGCGCGATCGCACCAGTGCAGCGCGTCCTCGGTGTTGCCCATCACACGATGGCACCGCGCGAGCACGAGCATCGGCTCCGGATGCGACGCGGATTTCACCGACCGCTGCGCCGCTGCGACGGCCTCGGGGAACCGCTTGCAACGCTCGAGCGCCAGCGACTCAAGAAATAGAATCTCGGGATCTTCACGCAGTTTCGCCGTCAGGGTTTTTATATGCTCGATCGCCTCGGCGTTGCGCTGGGCCGAGAGCTGCTCGCGGAGCGCGCGAACGGCTTTGGTGCGTTTCGAGGGCGTCTGGTCGAACCCGATCGTCATCTGTCGTCCCTTCGTTTCGTCCGGCGAGCGCGGCGTGAGCAGGTTGCAGCAGTGTAGATCGAATAAAAACGTGCCCCGGCTTTCGCCGAGGCACGCCATTGTATGCATCGTGTGTTCATCAACCGGGCGGGGCGTACATACCCCGGGAGGCTGCGATCAGCCCCGACGGCGACGAGCCGCGGCGAAGCCGGCGAGGCCGAACAGCCCCAGCGCGCCCGGAGTCGGGATGACGCCGTCCTTGACGAGCGTCATGCTGATGAACTGGTTGTTCGTCGAGAAAATGAAGGGACCGAAGCCGGAGCCTTGGTCACGGAAGCCGAAGATCGCGGCGTAGTCCACACCGGCGGACAGGCTGATGCTCGCGGAGCCAGCGAATGTGCCCCCTCCCAGCCCTTCGTTGGCGAATATCACAGTGCCGCCCGCAGTTTCAAGCACGAACGACGAGGAGTACCCGTCGGTGCCCGAGAAGTCCCACTCGATCAGCAGCGTGCTGTCGTTGGAGACCTGGAAGAACTGCTGCATGAAGGTCCGGCCGTAGCCGTAACCGACCGCGCCGTCGCCGCCCCACGAGATGTCAGTGCGCATGAGCGTGCTGGTCTGCGTGGTGGATGCGGTAGTGGTGCCGGTCGCGCCGGAGTACGCCGTGGCGAACGTGTTGAGCAGGCCGTTAACGCCGTAGGCGATGTCTAACCCTGTCGCATACGCCTGTGAATAGGCGAAGGACGGCGCGCCGTCAGCCGGGTTCGTCGCCTGGAAGATGAACTCCCCGGCCTGCGCATTGGTCGCGACCATGCCCGCGGCGAGCAGGGCCCCGCCGAAGAGCGACTTGTTCAGACTATGCATGACGTGTTTCCTCTCCATACTGCACCGATTCACGCCGACCACACAGCCGACGGCCCTCGGTGATTCCCTCCGGTGTCTGACGCGGCGCGAAGCCGCGACAACGAACACAGGCGTCCCGCGTTTCCCCCGGGGACGTTCAACCAATATACAGCCTCTCCGGCGAGATCGCGCACAAAAACTGGAAAAACCCTCACCCGAACCGCACAACCGTCACAATAGGCAGACTATGCTCCCGCCTACCCCCGCCGAACACCCCGTACCGGCCGAGGATCACCCCCTCGTCAGCGTATACATTGCCCGCTATCGAACGCCGGTGCAGGCCGGCCCGCCCGGGAATCAGCCATGACTCGGATCGCCTACACAGTCACAGCAACTTTCCCCGACCGCCGAACCGCGGATGATTACATCCGCTGGCTCGAGGACGGGCACATCGACGCCGTCCTCGAACGGGGCGCCCACAGCGCCATGATCGTCCGCGTCACCGAACCCGCGACGCCGATCCGTGTCGAAACACGTTATATCTTCAGCACACGCGCCCAGTTCGATCGTTACATCGAGCGCCACGCCCCCGCCCTGCGCGAGGCCGGCCTCGAACGCTTCCCCCCGACCACCGGCGTGACATTCGCCCGGACCGTAGGGGAGATCGTCTGACATCACCCCATCCGGCGCCGGAGATCAAAATGGGGCGTACGCCGCATATTGCCCTCCGGGTGGCACAGTGAATTTTTTTATTTTTCTCTTGACAACGGGGGGGGGGGGGGCGTTATTGGTCTATGTATGGACGCTCACGATGAACACGCCGACTCGACCTCACCGTCGAGTGAACCCCCCGCCGCGATGCGCCGAGCCGCCCCGTTTGCGATCGCGATGGGGGCCTTCCTCGCTGTCGCAGCGGCGGGCGCCTTCGTCGCGTACAGCATGTTCTCCTCCGCTGCGGAACACGATCACGCGACGCCGGCAGCCGGCTCTACGCCGACGCTCGAATACGCCGGCATTCGCGCCGACGGCACGATCGACCTCGGCGAGCACCCGCGCGGCGTGACACGAGAGTTCACACTCGCCGTCCGCAACCCCTCCACTGACGAAGCCGTCCGCATCGAGCGAATCTCCGCGTCCTGCACGTGCACCATCGTGCGAGGCTTACCGGTGACGGTCCCGCCTGGGGAAACCGTTGAAATCCCCTACTCGATCGACCTCCCGGTCGGTCAAGATAACTGGGCCGTCGTACTCTATCTGTTCTACGACAAGGAAACGTCGCCCGATACCGTCAGAATGAGTGTCCGTCTGCCCGACCCGTACCCGGCGCACGCCGCCGCGGCGTCCGGCGAACCGATCCGCCTGCCGATCTCTTCTATTTACATCGGTCTGATCGGCAAGGTCGAATGCTTCGCGTTCCCCGGCGACGAGGTTGTCCCGTCGCGCCTCGACGACGCCGGCGCCGCGTTGATTGTCGATGCGCCCCCCGCCGGCGCCCAACGGCTCGAAATCATCACGACCGTCGCCGACCCCGCCGGCGGATCAGCACGATTTGCCCACCACGTCGCGCTCGACCCTCCGATCGGCCGAACCGCGAACTGAGTCCCCCCGCCGGCTGTCGCGTCGGCAGCCGGCTTCGATCACAGTCCCCAGGAACCAAGAAGTACATCATGCGCGGAAGAACAACACTGCTCTGGACACTCAAGGCCGCCGCCGCCGGGCTGATCGTCGGCGTCACGCTGGGCGTCGCGACATCGCTGACCACAGCGCAGGATTCGGGGTGCGCTCAGTGTCCCACGCCGATCGGCTGCTGGGACTGTGGGTTTTCGACCGGTCCGGAGTTTGAATGCTGGAGTGTGTCAGACAGAGTGCTATGTTTGTACAAGGCTGACCCCGATAGTCTCGGCTCGTAAGCGTTTCTTCGCACAACGGCATTAAGTATAGGAGACGACTCATAGATGACACGAAATCAGAAAATCTTGACCGTTGTGCTCGCCGCAGCGATAGCCACAACGGGATTATCTTGGGTGTTATTTCACTCGGGTATTGATCCGCAACAGGCAGCAAACGCGGGCGGGGTAGTAATCTCATCGGGCCCGCAGCAGTCGAATCCTGATCGCAGCAAGCCACTGATCGATCCGAAGAATCTAACTCCAGAAATTACGCGCACCCGCCGCGTGCTGGATTATGCCTATCCGGTCGAAGCGGCGGAACGGCTGATGCCGCGGATTATCGAGATCGAGTCAGACTGGGCGACGTCTCAGTTCGTGTCCGCATCAACGCCGATCGAGCACTTTGCACAGCACTGGCAGGATTCGATTCATGACCCTGACAATGCTCTAACGTCATCACAACGCGCCGCGTTGACCGTTGCGGTCGCCGAGCAGATCGCTCCAAGGGCCGCCAGAACGCCGGAATTGTTTATCACGCAACACGAACAGCAGGACAACCTGATCTGGCGCGATCCGGATCAACCAATACCAGGCACGGGCGACCGCACGTTCCGGCAATCCCTCGAATGGACGTTCCGTGAATACGAAACACCGCTCGACCCCGGCGCGGGCGCTCAATCGCTGCTCGAATCCCTTTGGGATCCTATGATGAATAAGTTCGGACAACGGATCACGGAAGTCGGCGTAGGCCCACGGGGCGCCGCGATCATCGTGATGCGGTCGAGCCTGCCGGCACAGGCGCTCAACGGCGGATTTTCCGATCTCTATGCCTCCCGACATGATCTCGACTACAAGCGATGGCGCGGCGTCGCCGCCGCGAAGGGGATTGCGTTCAGTGACACGATACTAACAGGGGATGATTTACTTAATGAGTTAGACACCGTCACAAGAGCCTCGGCGCACATCGTCGTACGAACAGCGGCCGGCGACGACCGGATATTTATTTTGCGAATGGACTTCTTCCACGACCCCGAGAGCGAGCAATGGCGGATCGAACGTGCAGGCTCCTCTGGTTCGTACACATGGGGACTCGTATTCTGAAGGATCACACAGATCGATCTCCCGAACACCGGGGTCGCACACGCGAGGGCTATTAATATGTACACAACAAATACTTTACCCGGACCCGGACGAGTTCTGCTCCCATCGCTTCTGCTTCTGCTGACCGCGGCGCTGATTTCGTGCTCTCGGGGCGAACCCGAAAATTCGGACTCCGGACCCGCCAACTCGTCAAACGTGGCCCCGATGCCGGATCCGAAGCCGAAATACGCGATTATTACTCCGGATGTCATACGCGATGCGCGATTTATCGACATGGATGTCGGCGGCGAGCGCGCCGCGGAACTCAATGCCAGGTATGACGCCGTCGAGGCCGACTGGGCTTCGGCGACTTTCATCCCCGCCACCAGCCCGGCATCCGCGATCGCTTCGGCGTTGCAGGCGTCCGTCTACGACGTGGACGACGTGCTGACGCCGGCGCAGCGTGAATCCCTGCTCACAAAGATCGCCGAGTACGTCTCCGTCCGTGCCCAGACGACGCCGGACGCCTACTTCGAACTCGCCGCGCGCGAGCCGAATCTCGCCTGGCACGATCCCACGGCGCCCTACAGCGACGTCGTCAGCAAGCCGTTCCGCGATCAACTCTCCTGGCTCTACGAGAACTACGGCGACGGGCCGGTGGACCCCGCCGCCGACACACCCAAACTCCTCCGCGACATCTGGCGTCCGATGATGGACACCCACGGCCAGAGGATCGCGGAGGTCGGCTACGGCGGGCGCGGCGCCGCGATTATTGTGATGCGGTCGCGCTTGCCCGCGCGCACCACCAATCTCGGCTTCGCCGATCTCTACTCCAGCCGGCACGGGCAGCCGATCGAACGCTGGGACGGCTACGCCAACTCACTAGCCCGCCCGTTCCGCGTGCCTGTCTCAACAAGCGACGACGTCCTCAATAAGCACGGCGTGGTCACTCTCGCCGCCGCCCACATCATCACCCGACTGGCCCTATCCGACGAGCACATATTCGTCTGGCAACTTCTATTTCACCTCGACCCCGAGACACAGGAGTGGCGCTGCGAGATCATGGGCAAGTCCGGCAGCCGCAACTGGCAGGTTGTGTTCTGATGAACCGCCGCCCGGTGCGACAATCGTCGCAATCCCTTCGATCGGCGTTCACACTGCTCGAACTGCTGGTGACAATCTCCGTGATCGCTGTGCTGCTCGGGATTCTGCTGCCCGCGTTGCGATCGGCGCGACGGTCGGCGGTGGATCAGCAGTGCCGGGCGAGGCTCGCGTCGATCGGCGGGATGTACGAGATCTACGCCGCCGAGCACCGCGGGCGCTGGGCGACGTTCGAATACCCGCGCCGCTCGGACGGGCAGCCGGATCCGTTACGCATACCCGAATGGGGCGCCGGGGGCGGCTGGATCATCCTCCCAATAAACGAGATGACGTTCTGGGGCTATCTGCTCCGCGACTATGCAACCGACGACCCCGAGCGGGAGATCCACCGCGCCGCCGAGGCGCTTTCCTGCCCCGTGGTGCACGGTCGCTGGCTTGCCGACCTCGACAGCGAGCAGCGCGACAACGACGCTGTCCCCTTCGATCCGATGCGCGCCCCGCAGCGGAGTTATTACCACAGCCTGGCGCTATTCACGTCCGCGTCGGGCTGGTCGGGGACGGCGCCACCCGAAATCAACTCGATCCACGCACCGGTCGCGCACAGCGACATCGCCCACCCGTCACAGAAGTCGGCTCTGATCGAGAAGGCATCACATCACGATGCGCGGGAGACGCGCATCGACGAGGGCGCGGGCTTCGAGATGTTCAACATCCTGGCAGCGGACGGGCACGTCGAACGCCGGGCGGCGGACCAATCCGCAGAGCCTGCCGGGTTCACCGCGTTCTACACCGGCCTGGAGAACCCGCCGCAGCGGACGGATCAGCATCGCGACGCGGGCATTCGTTACGTCTCGACATCGCTCGGCTCAAACGGGCGCGACTGGTGAGAGCCTGCACTTACTTTTGCGTCACGCCGCTTCGATCGCTTCTTCTTTATTAACCGGCTTGCCTTCGATGGTGACGCCGAGCTGCGCCAGCGGGCCGTGGGGTTTCTTCTTTTCTTCTTCGAGCCGGCGGGCCGCCGCGGGGTTGGCGTAGCGGTTGAAGATCATCGCTTTGATCGTGCCCCACATGCCGCCGAAGGAACTGAAGGTGTGATCGACCGCCGACGGCTCGTACCCGCAGTGGACCATGCACTGCTGGCAGGCGGGGTTGCCGCTGGCCCGGCCATAGTTCTCCCACGCCGTCGTCTCCATCAGTTCCTTGAATGTGTCCACGTACCCGTCCTGGAGCAGGTAGCACGGCTTCTGCCAGCCGAACATGTTGAACGTCGGGTTGCCCCAGGGCGTGCACTCGTACTCCCGCTTGCCCATCAGGAACTCGAGGAACAACGGCGACTGGTTGAACACCCACCGCTTCTTGCGGTTAGACAGCAGCGTGTCGAAGAACGAGTTGGTGTTGGCCCGCTCTCGGAGGAATGTTTTCTGATCGGGCGCCTTGGGATAGGCGTAGCCGGGCGAGACCATCATGCCCTCGACGCCGAGGTCCATCATCTCGTCGAAGAACGCGCGGAGAGAGTTCGGGTCGGCGCCGTCGAAGATGGTGGTGTTCGTCGTCACGCGGAAGCCGCGTTCGACAGCCAGGCGTATCCCGGGGACGGCCTTCTGATACGTCCCCTCCCGGCAGACGGCGAAGTCGTGGTGCTCCTCCTGCCCGTCCATGTGGATGCTGAAGGTCAGATACTTGCTCGGTTTGAACCAGCCGGCTTCGAGTTTTTCCTTCAGGAGCAGCGCGTTGGTGCAGAGGTAAATATATTTTTTGCGCGCGACGAGCGCATCGACGAGTTCGCGGATGTGCGGATAGAGCAGCGGCTCCCCGCCGGGGATCGAGACCATCGGCGCCCCGCACTCATCAACCGCGCGCAGGCAGTCCTCAAGCGGGACGTCGCGCTTGAGGACGTGAGCCGGGTACTGGATCTTCCCGCAGCCCGCGCACGCGAGGTTGCAGCGGAACAACGGCTCGAGCATAAGCACTAGGGGATAACGCTTATTGCCGCGCAGTCGCTCTCCGATGACATACGTCGCGACGGTCCACATCTGGCTTACGGGCACTCCCACGGGGGCGGCTCCTTCTCGAAAACGTCGGCGGCGGTTCGGGAGGCGATCCGTCGGCGCCGACCGGGAAACTCCGGGTGATTCTCGGGCTTATCGCGCCGATCTCGATGATCCTACCCCCGGCAGGCGGGCGGTGCAGCCCCGCCCGGTCGAGAAATATCCCCGAACTTCCGACGTCGACCCGGCGTAGCACACTGGAATCGTCGAGCCGGTCGGCGGTCCGCGAGCGCCTAGAGTTTCCCGGGTATTCATTCTCCATGCCTAACCCCGCAAGGAAGCCAGCCATCGCCGACCCCACGCCTACCCCCCCCGCGCGCCTCCGTCTCGTGGATGATCGGACGGACGAGGAGCTGCTCGCCGAGCACCGTTCCGGCGACCCGGCGGCGTTCCGCACGCTCATGGGCCGCTACCGCGACGATCTGCTGCGCTTCCTCACGCGCTTCATGGGCGACCGCCAGGCCGCGGAAGACGTGTTCCAGGAAACGTTTTTCCAGATTCACATCTCAGCGGAGTCGTTCGACGAGACGCGGCGGTTCAAACCCTGGCTTTTCACCATCGCCGCGAACAAAGGTCGTGACCACCATCGTAGAAACGCGAGAAGGCCGACGGTCGGCTTCTCCGCGCCGATGGACCCCAGCGGCGAACGCACCTACGTCGATCTGATGCAACTCGACATCCCCTCGCCCAGCGACGCGATCTTCGACGCCGAGCGGGACCGTCTGGTGCAGCAGGCCGTGGACGCATTGCCCGAGCATCACCGCGAGATCCTGCTTCTCGCGTACTTTCAGAAACTTACCTACGCGCAGATGGCCGACGCGCTGGAGATCCCGATCGGGACAGTGAAATCCCGGCTTCACGCCGCGGTCGCGCTCTTCGCCCGCCACTGGAAAGCCGCCGCCGAGGCCCGCGGCGAAGACCACGTCTGATCCCCCCGTAATCCTCCCTGAATCTCCGCCTTCATCAAAGCACGGACGCAGCACGCCAATGACCGATCCGAAGGACACAGCCCGACTAAGCCCCGCCGACGCGGACGCGCTCGACGCCCTGATCGACGCCGAGTTTGATCTCGACGCGGTCCCCCCGTTCCAGCGCGATCGTTCGGCCCGGCTCGCCGCGCTGATGGGTCTGCTGGAGTCGCCGCAAGCGATCGGCGCCGGGACCGAATCAGTCGGCGCCTCGACGCGCGAGCCGGTGTCGCTGTCCCCATCGGACGCCGCCGCCCTCGACGCTTTGGTGCAGAACGGCTGGTCCTCTGCGGGTGCGCCCGCCCACCTGCGGCAACGCTCGAATCTCATCGGCGCACTGGTCGCTGCACTCAACACCCCGCCGAGCGCCGACGACGCGTTGCTCGACGCGACGCTGGCGCGGATCGAACGCTCGCGCCGGTCCACCGCTGCTGTTGAAGCCAGGCCCGCCCGGTTCCCCCTGCCTCACGTCGCGGACCTCCTCGGCGTGGCGGCGATGCTGGTGATCGCGTCGGCGATCCTCTGGCCGATGGTCGCGGGCGTCCGTCACCATCAGATGCGCGTCACGGAATCCGCCCGGCTCGCGAGCGCCGGCCTGGGCTTCTCGATGTACGCCAACGATCACGCCGATCGGCTGCCCGCCGCCGACATGACCCGCGCCGGCCGCACGCCCGGCGTAGTCTGGTGGAACGTCGGCTCGCCCGGGCAGTCGCACGCCGCCAACCTCTTCGTCCTCGTCCGGGCCGGGTACGCGACGCCCGAGGATCTCGCGTCCCCCGCCAACCCCTACGCTCCGATCCGGATCGAAGCGGACGCCCAGGACTGGGACGCGCCCGAGCAGGTGTCCTTCTCCTATCAACTCCTCGGGCCGGGCAGCGTCCGCTGGTCCGCCCCGAGTCGGCACGTCGTTCTCGCTACCCGCTCTCCGGTGATCGAACTGGCCCGGGCCGGGTACGCCGCTGACCCGCTGATGAACTCGACGCTCCATCGCGGCATGGGACAGCACGTCCTCTTCAACGACCGCTCCGTCCGCTGGCTCGAATCCCCCGTCACGCCCTGGGGCGACAACATCTGGCTCCCCCGCCAACTCGAACGGATCCTCACCCCGACCCTCCGCGGCGTCGAACTCCCCGCCGGCCACGACGACGCTTTCGTCGGCCCGTAAAGCCGGGCGCCCGCCCCCGCACGGCTTGCCTGAACGCCCGATCGCCGCTACATTCCCCGGCTCGCCCCGTCCGGGGCAGTGCAAGCGGAGCCGTAACGCCATGCCGAAGAACAAGCCCCACAAGGGCCTCCTCAAACGTGTCAAGATCTCCAAGACCGGCAAGGTCAGGCACAAGTCCTGCGGGACCGGCCACCTCAAGTCCGGCAAGACCGGCAAGCGTCTGCGTCAACTCCGCTCGGACACCATCATCGCCGACAACGAAGCCCGCCGGGCCGGCAAGATGCTCAACCGCCGGATCCGCGGGCGCACTCAGCCCCGCGCCGCGATCCGTCGCAGCCCCAGCCCCGCCGAGCGCGCCGCTGCCCGCGCGGCCGACGCCGCCTGATCCAATAATCAACCTGCCGTTGTCCGGGATCCAAGCCGGCGTCGCCGCACAGTGCGGCACAGCGAGTCCGACCCGCTGAGAAACGCCGCCCCGTCCGGCGCAGAAGGAGCACCGCACCATGCCCCGCGCACGCAAAGGCGCCGCCCGCAAACGCGCCCACAAACGAGTCCTACGCGAAGCCCGCGGGTACTTCGGCACGAAAAGCCGTCACTTCCAACAGGCCAAAGTCGCGCTCACCCGCGCCGGCGTCTTCGCATTCCGCGACCGCCGGGCCCGCAAGCGCGACATGCGCCGCCTGTGGATCACCCGCATCACCGCCGCCTGCCGCATGAGAGGCACGCGCTACTCCCTCTTTATCAACGGCCTGACCCGCGCCGGCGTAACGCTCAACCGCAAGATGCTCAGCCAGATCGCCATCGACGACCCCAAGGCGTTCGACCAACTCGTCGAAACCGCCCGGGCGAACTCGACCGCGACACCCGCTGCGGCCTGAATCAATCCCAAACTAATAAAAATGCCCGAGGATCGAATCCCCGGGCTTTATTTATTTACACATGAACCGCGCTGGCGCGCGATTATCAGTACGCCGCGCACGCCCCGATCGCATCGGCGATCCGCTGCACGCTCGGCAGGTACTCGAGTTCGAGTTTGTAATATGGCATAAACGTGTCGAACCCCGCCACGCGCTGCACCGGCGCCTCGAGATTCAGGAAGCACCGCTCCATCACGAGCGCAGCGATCTCCGCCCCGAAGCCCGCCGTCTTCGGCGCCTCATGCACCACCACGCATCGGCCCGTCTTCTTCACGCTCTCGACGATGCACTCGATATCCAAGGGGTAGATCGTCCGCAGGTCGATCAGTTCGACCGACAGGTCCTCCGGCAGTTCGTCCATCGCCTTGAGGCAGTCCACCACCATCGCCCCCCACGACACGACCGTCACATCGTCCCCGGCTTCGACGATCTTCGCCTGGCCGATCGGGATCGTGTACTCGTCCTCGGGCACTTCCTCGCGGAACGCTCGATAGATCCGTTTCGGCTCGAAGAACAGCACCGGGTCCGGGTCGCGGATCGCCGATATCAGCAGACCCTTCGCGTCGTACGGCGACGCCGGCATCACCACCTTGATCCCCGGCGTGTGCGCGTAGATCGCCTCGGGTGAATCCGAGTGCAGCTCGGGCGCGTGAATGCCGCCACCTACGGGCACGCGCACGGTCAGCGGCACGGTTACGGCGCCGCGGCTCCGCGTGCGGTACCGCGCCGCGTGGTTCACCAGTTGGTCGTAGGCCGGTCCGAGGAAGCCCTCGAACTGGATCTCCGCGACCGGCCTCATCCCCCCCACGGCAAGCCCGATCGCCGACCCCATGATGCCCGACTCCGCGAGCGGCGTGTCAACGACGCGATCCCCGCCGAAACGCTCCTGCAAGCCCTCGGTGACGCGGAACACCCCGCCGTTCTTGCCGATGTCCTCGCCCAGGAGCATGACGCGGCTGTCCGCCTCCATCTCCTGCACGAGCGCGAGATTGATCGCCTGAACTAATGTTAGATTGGCCATGTATGTTCCCGTCGTTCAGTCTGATTCAGTATCCAGCGGACGATATTCCCGAACCTTCCCGGGCTGCACGATCCAGAGCCTGCCGCGGAGTCCCGCAGCCTGATCGAGCGATCGAACCGCCCCGTTCAATGTATCAATCGTTGCGAGCATCTCCCCGGCGCCGCCGGCGCCCGGCGGCCGCAGCAGCGCGATCCCGCTGAACCGCTCCGGCGGGTAGATCATCGGATTCCCGAACTCCTTGTCGAGCGTCACCAGGCATCTCGTCTCCGCCTCGCACAGCCCAGCCAGGTGTTGATCTTCACAGCCGTTGACACCCTCGCTGTGCACGGTCTCCACGTCGTGCCCGGCGTCCCGGAGCAGCCGTTCGGCTGAGGCGCCGAGATTCTCGTCGAGTTTGAACCTCACGCCGTCTTGCCCGGAGGGATGTCGATCCAGCGCTCGCTGCTCATCTCGGCGCCGTAGGCCAGACAGGCGCGGACGTCGTCCGCCGAGAGTTGCGGGTATTCCGTGAGCAGATCATCCAGGCTCATCCCGCCCGCGAGGAGATCGAGCACCAGCGACACCCAGATCCGCGTGCCCCGGACGCAAGGCTTGCCGAAGCACACCGCGGGATCGACGCTGATGCGCGAGAGCAGTTCGTCCCGGGTCATCGCCTAATCCCCCTTCTCACTACGCCGGCTGCGGCGAGCGGCGCAGCGTCTCCTGCCCCGGCTCGAGCGCCAGCGAGTTCGTACGCAGCGAGTCCCTCTGCGCACGCAGATCGTCCGGCAGCGTAGCGAACGTGTAATCGAATATGTCGTCCGTAGAGGGCTTCTCGATCCCCTCGGCGTTCTTCACGACCTTTGCCACGCGCGCCTTCGCGCTCTCTTCCGCCGCGTTTTCTTTCTTATCATCCCACAGGCCCTTGCCCGTCAGGTACGCGCGCATGCGGATGATCGGGTCGCGTTTCTGCCAGGCTTCGAGTTCCTTCGCGTCGCGGTAACGCCGGGCGTCGTCGGCGGTCGTGTGATCGCCCAGTCGGTAAGTCAGCGACTCGATCAGAGTGACCGTCCCATCCTTGCGCGCCCTGTCCACAGCGGTCTTCGTCGCGTGATAGACGGCGAACACGTCGTTGCCGTCGATCTGCACGCACTCGGCGCCGTAGGCCAGGCCCTTCTGCGCCACCGTCTCCGACGCCATCTGCTTCTCGCGCGGGACGGAGATCGCCCACTGATTGTTCTGACATATAAAAACGCAAGGCGCCTTCATCACCGTGGCGAAGTTCATCGCCTCGTGGAAGTCGCCCTCGCTGGTCGCGCCGTCGCCGAAGAACGTCAGCGCGACGTTCCCCGTCTTGCGGAGTTTCTGCGCCCACGCGATCCCCGTCGCGTGGAGCATGTGCGTCCCGATCGGGATCGAGATCGGCATGATGTTAACGCCGTCGGGGATCTGGTTGCCGCGCTCGTCGCCCATCCAGTGCAGCAGGATGTGCTCCATCGGCAGCCCGTGCAGGAAGAGCGCCGGGTTCTCGCGGTAGCACGGGACCATCCAGTCCTCGCGGGTCACCGCGAGGGCGGTTGCGGCGATCGCCTCCTGCCCCTTGTTTTGCGGGTAGGTGCCCATGCGCCCGGAACGCTGGAGTTTGAACGCGATCTCATCGTACTGCCGGCAGAGGATGAAGTGCTCGAGCAGCGCCACGACCTGCTCGTCGCGCAGACCGCCCGCGGCGAGTTTCGCGTCCAGTTTCCCCGCTTCATCGAGGATCTGGATGTGCTCGATCTGCGCTTTGTACGCGGTTTTTTTCGGCATTCACAATCCCCTGATCGCCTGCGCCGTGGTGCTCTCACCGACGCGATTCTGAGCGGACGGGCCGGCCTGGCCGCGCTCGACGCCCGCTTCGATCCGCTCTCGCGCGTACTCCAGCGCCGCGTGATAGGTCGATTCCATCGACTCCGCGTTCTTGAGAATCTCGATGAGCCGCGGCTCGATCCGCTCGATCTTCGCGTTGATCTCCGCCTCGCTCATGCCGATATAAAGCCCGCCGAGACGGATCACGCCGCCGGCGTTGTTAATGAAGTCCGGGCAGTAGACGATACCCCGGCGTTTGAGGTCCGCCGCGTGATCGAACGGCTTATCCAGCACGTTGTTCGCGCCGGGCGCGACGATCTTGCAGTTCAGCCCGCCTATGGTGTCGTCGTTGACAACCTGCCCGATAGCGCACGGGCACAGCACGTCGCACCCGACCGCGAGTATGTCATCCGGGTTGACCGCGGTCGCGCCGATCGCCGCGACTACTTCGTCAACTTTCTCCTTGCGGGTGTCGGTGACGATGAGTTTCGCCCCTTCGTCGGCGAGCATCCGCGCGACCTTCTCCCCGACTGAGCCGAGTCCCTGGATCGCGACGGTGACGCCCGCGACGCTGCTGGAACCATTGGCGTACGCGAGGCCGCCCTTGATCGCGTTCACCACCCCGCGCGCCGTGTACGGCGACGGATCGCCGCCCTTGGCCCGACTCTTTCCGCCGATCACGTAGCTGGTGACTTCCGCCATCCAATCGACGTACTGCTCTGTGACGTTCATGTCCTCAGCGGCGACGTACCGGCCGCTCAGGCGATGCACGAACTTGCCCATCGCGACGGCTTCACGCTCCGTCGGGTTTTTCTCGTCGTCCTTCGAGTCGAGGAGAACGACGGACTTGGCCCCGCCGAGTTCCAGTTCCGCCGCGGCGGACTTGTACGTCATGCCCTCGCTCAGACGGAGCACATCCTTCAGCGCCGCGTCCTCGTTCTTGTACGCCCGGCGGCGTGTCCCGCCCAGCGACGCCCGCACGCCCGACGGCTGGAGCCGACCCAGCGTGCTGTTGTGGACGGCGATGATGGCGCGCAGGCCCGTCTCACGGTCGTAGCAGAAGACGACCTGCTCGTGTCCCATCTCGGTGATGTGCTCGAAAATCATGCGCGGTTCTCTCCGGGAAAAAGATCAGTGATGTCGGACGCGGCGGCCGGCCGACGGGGAGGACTCGATTATCAGCCCTGACCCGATGAACGGGTATGGGCGTGCGCGTCGCCGGGGAACTGCTTGACGCCGTCCTGGTTCGGGGTGCGGCCGGTCCCCGCGGCGACCGGGGACTTCTCGGGGATCACAAACTCGCCCGCCGGCAGCGAGTCGTTGTGCCGGATCGCGGCCTCGGCGGCGGAAAGCATCGTCGAGTCCGCGTGCTCCGTCAACTCCCGCAGGCGCGAACGGATCTCCAGTTCCGCCAGATCGAGGAAGTGCTCCGCAGCGGCCTTGTCCCGCTCGAACTCCGCCCCGTCCTCGCCCGCGCGCAACTGCCGATCCAGCCGGCTCAGCGTGCACAGCATCGCGTAGAGCAGCAGCGCCGGGTCCGCCAGCCGCGCCTGCACGCACTGCCGGGTGATGATGTCTTCCTTGTGGCGCTTGCTCGCGACCTTGAACTGATGCGACAGTTCTCGCACAAGCTCCCCGCAGCGATCGGCCCTCGGAGCCAGGGTCGCGTGGACCTTGGTGAGTCTCGGCGCCGAGCCGCGAACGCCGAGGTACAACTCGATCGCCAGCGGGACAGCCCGCCCGAGCACGACCCCGCGCGTCAGGTTCCGCGCGATCCTCCCGATGTTCTCGCCGAACGCCTGCTCCTTCGACCAGACGACCGCCTCCTGCACGCCGATCATCTGCTCGGCGAGTTGTTTGGCGCCGTAGGCGAAGATGAACGCCTGCATGACCTCGTTCGCGCCCTCGACGATTAGATTGATCCGGCTGTCGCGGAATATCCGCTCGACCTCGTTCTCGGTCATGTACGACTCGCCGCCCATGATCTGCACCGCGTCGTTGACGGTGCGCCAGCCGTACTCCGAGCAGAAGACCTTGCACGCCGCGGTTTCGAGCATGATGTCCTCGTCATGCCGATCGAGCATGCCGGTGGTCATGTAGAGCATGGCGTCCATGGCGTATGTGTACGCCGCCATCCGCGCGATCTTCTGCTTAACAAGTTCGAAGTCGGCGAGCGGTCGCTGGAACTGGTGCCGCGTCCGCGACCACTTGATGGACTGATCCATCGCGCGCTTGGCCCCGCCGAGCATCCCGGCGCTGAGCGTGCAGCGCCCGTAGTTCAGGCACGAGAGCGCGACGTTGAGGCCTTTGCCCTCGGTGTGCAGCAGGTTCGCCGCGGGCACCTTGACATCGCGGAAGCGGATGCGCGCCTGCCACGTCCCGCGGATGCCGCACTTCGAGCGGTTTTTCTCGAAGATATCGACGCCTTCCATGTCGGGCGTGCAGACGAGCGCCGTGACGCGCTCGGACACCTTCCCGGTCTTCGGGTCGGCGATCTTCTGCATGGCCATCACGGTGAACATGCCGGAGAGCGCGCCGCTGGTCGCCCACTTTTTCTCGCCGTTGAGGATGTAGTGCGATCCGTCGGCGGCCTTCTCGCAGTGTGTCTCCTGCCCGCCCGCGTCGCAGCCGACGTTCGGCTCGCTCAGACAGAACGCGCTGAGCCAGTCCGTCGCGAGTTTCGGGAGCCAGCGCTGCTTCTGCTCATCGGTCCCGTAGAGCATGACGGCCTTGCACCCGATCGACTGGTGCGCCGACACCATCACCGCCGTCGAACCGCACGACTGCCCGATCCGCTCAAGTATGCGGTTGTAAGAAGTGATCCCCAGGCCCAGCCCGCCGTACTCGCGCGGGATCGTCATCCCAAGGACGCCGATCTCGAACAGGCGATCGACGACCCAGCGCGGGATCTCCTGCTCCTGGTCGATCAGGGTCGCCGGGTGCTCCGTGCGGAGATACTCGTCGAGTTCGGCGAGCAACTGATCGCACCTCGCCGTCTCCTCGGCGGAGACCTTCGGGTACGGGAACACGAGATCCTCGCGGACCCGGCCCCAGAACATGTTCTTGATGAGGCCCATCGAGTCCGGCTCGGGGCCGAGCATCGTCTCCGCGTCGGCGATCATCCTGCGGTCACGGTCGGACACATTCTTCAGATTCTTGAGATCGGCCATGACTGGACGCCTTTCGTATTTGACCTGCACCGGGCGCATCGCGGCTTCGGACGCCGCCGGCCCGCCCGGATCACCTGCTCGTGTTCCTGTCGAAGAATGCCTTGATTTTCGCCTGAGCCGACTCGGACCCACGCAACGCGATCAGCGACTTCCGCTCCTGCTCGAGCGCCCCGGCCCACCCGCCTTGCAGCCCGGCCTCGACGCACGTCAGCACAGCCTCGGCGGCGTCGTCCTTCGGCACATCACCGCGAACCCGCGCAAGCGCCGTCCTCACCGATGGCGAATACTCCGGCATCGAAACGTTGATCGGCTCGTTCGGCCCGCCGTTGCGACCGACCTTGCGCTTCGACGCCCGCGACCTCGCCGCGGCCAGCAATGACTCTCGCCCGGCGTGAACCGATTCAAACAAACGGTATTCGACCGCTTCGTCGAACGTGAACGTCGAGCCGCACGCCGTAGCCCCGATCGCCACGCCAGGCTCGATCCGCGCCGGCAGCGTGTTTGTCCCCCCCCAGCCGGGGCACAAACCCAGCGACGCCTCGGGCAGACCGACGCGATACGGCTTGTCCGGTTTCTCCGGCTCCATCGCCAGCAGCACATCGCAGTGCAGCGCCAGTTCAAGCCCGCCCCCGAGCGCAGCGCCGTTTATCGCCGCGACCGTGGTGCAGCCAAGCCCGGCGATCCGTCCTAGCACGCGCTGCCCGTACGCGAGGTATTCATCGAGTTCGCCGTCGGGCAGTTCGCTGATTTCCTTCAGATCGGCGCCGGCAACGAAGACCCTGCCGTGCGATGTCGCGAGGACCACTCCCGCCGGGTTGGCTCGCTCGACCCCGTCGAGCGCCGCGTCGAGCCGGGCGAGCATCGCCCGATTGAGCACCGTCACCGGCTTCGACTCATCATCGAGGAAAATCGTCACGACCCCCGCGGTCGGGCCGGAGTCGTCGGTCAGGATTCGCAGCGTATCGGTCATGTCTAGTCGTCGATCGGGGCGACCGCGCTCGGGGCGGCTGATTCAGGATAATATCGTCCGACATTCGTGCGCGGGCGCCGGCGTCCGCCGTCTTTCCCACCCGCCGCGCCCACCCGCGCGGACACGCCAGTATAGACGGTTGCGCCCGCTGCGACCCGCGACGCCGATCGTCGTGAGTCGGTCCGAATACCGCTACCGGGCCGCGAACGCGCGCGCCAGTGTCGCCCGAGTCTCGCTGTCGGACAGCACCTCCGCGCTGACCATCGCCCCCCGCCGGACCAGTTCGCTAAGCCCGGCCCGGGCGGATTCGTTCAGCCAGCCCTTCGTCGCCCGGAGCGCCGACGGCCCAGCCGCGAGAAGACGCCCCACCACCGCCTCAACCGCCGGCCCGACCTCCGCCGCGTCATCGACAACATCCGTAACCAGACCCGCAGCGTGCGCCTCGGCCCCCGTCAACAGCCCGCCCCGGAGCAGCATTGCCCGCGCCCGACCCGCCCCGATCTTTTCAACCAGCCAAGGCGTCACCACCGCCGGGCACACGCCCAGATCAACCTCCGGATACCCGATCTTCGCGTCCGCGTGAGTCACCGCGAGGTCACACACGCACATCAGCCCGCACCCGCCCCCGATCGCCGCCCCCTGCACACCCGCGACCGTGACCATCGGCAGCGCCCGAACCTCGATAGTAAGTTCCGCTATGCCGCGCAAGAGCCGCGACGGCGCGCCGGGGTCGTCGATTATCGCCTTGAGATCCATCCCCGCGCAGAACGCACGCCCGGCGCCGGTGATCACGCACACCCGCGCATCTTGCATCGCCGCGACCTCGCGCACGCGCGCCCGCAGCGCTTCGATCAGTTCGAGCGACAGCGCGTTGCGCGCATCGGGCCGATTCAGCGTGATCGTCGCCAGGCCGTTGTTATATTCGAGCGTCGCAAGATCGCTCATAATCAAGCCCTCCACGCCGCGGCGAGCATGGCCCGTTCCTCTGCGCCGCCCGCGATCGAGACGGACGCCGCGAGCGCCGCGTCAAACTCATCATCGCGGTCCGTGCCATCAACTTCATTGAGCCAGCGCTTGGTCGCGTGCAGCCCGTGCGTAGGCTTGGACGCGAGCGATTCGGCGATCTCTATCGCGCGCCCGCGCACATCCGCCGCATGTTCGACGAGTTCGTGCACGAGTCCGATCCTCGCCGCCTCAGCCCCTGTTATTAAACCCGGGTCGAGCATCAATCGCCGCAACGCCCCGCCCGCGACCGCCCGCCCGACCGTAGGCGCCGACACCGCCGGGCTCATCCCCAAGCGCGTCACCGGGTACCCGATCTTCGCCGCCCGATCCGCGACGATGACATCGCCCCCGCCTAGCAGCGCGCACCCGCCCGCGATCGCCCCCCCGTGCCCCGCCACAACAACAGGCGCCGGCAACCGCCGCAACGCCCGAACCGCATGAGACAGCCGCGTCATCAGCGCCGCAGTCATCGCGGGGTCATCGACGCACAGCGAGAGATCAAACCCCGCGCAGAACATCGGCCCCTCGCCCGCGAGCACCACCGCATCCGCCCGCCCCTCTCCCGCACGAACCTCATGCGCCACCGCTTCTATATTCGCCAGTGAATCAGGCGTAAGCGCGTTGCGCTTCTCCGCGCGATCGAGAACGACCAGCGCCACACGCCGCCCGGGCGCCCGCGCGACCTCGATGTGCTCGACCCGGATCACGATCCGGTTATACCGCCGACGCGCGCGCCCTGCCGACGATCTCGCGCGCGATCGCCCCCGCCGCCGCGAGCGCGTCCTCATCGACGCCGGTCTCGAAGCCCGCCTCGCGCACCGTCCGCACCAGTGTCTCCGTCGAGATGTTCCCGGGCGCCGGCCTTTCCTTGGTCCCCGCGTACGGGCACCCGCCCAGCCCCGCGACCGAACCATCGAACGAGAGCACGCCCATATCAAGCGCAGCCCGCACACACTCCGCCGCACGCCCGAACGTGTCGTGCAGGTGCAGCACCAGCGACATCCGCTCGATCTCGTCGAACATGCCGATCAGCGCCCGCACGCTCTCCAGCGTCCCGGCGCCGATCGTGTCGCCCAAATCAATCTCAACATCACCATTATCAAAATCGTCCGGGTCGATCATCTCCAGCAACTCATCACAAACCCGCCGGACCGCGGTCGGCGCGATGACCCCCTCGTACGGGCACGCGATCGCGCACGAGACATACAGCCGCACACGCATCCCCATCCCGATCGCGCGAGGCACGAACACCCGGAACCGCTCGACGGATTCCGCGATCGAAGCGTTCGTGTTCTTCCTATTGAAAGTTTCCGACGCCGCCGTGAACACCGAGATCTTCAGCGGGAACTCCGCCGAGTGAAACGCGAGCGCCCGCTCAAACCCGACCTCATTAGGCGCCAGCGCCGAAATCGCCGGCGGCGCGCCCGGCAACCTTCGCCTTATCGACCGCTGCGAAACACAGCGTCGCTTCTCCTCCCCCTCTCCCCCCGGGAGAGGGGGTTGGGGGGTGAGGGGCTTCCCACTGAAACCCTCAATTCTCCTCTTAAGATCCCACAATACAACATCAATATCCATCAACACCTGATCATTCGAGTACCGCACAACGCGCAGCCCTCGGTCGAGCATGTAGGCGTCCCGCCGCGCATCCTGCGCTATCGCCTCAGCCCCAACGTGCGACCGCCCGTCGAGTTCGATCACCAGTCGCAGAGATTCACAGAAATAATCCGCGACATATGGCCCGATCGGTGACTGTCTTCTGAATTTCAGTCCATAATATCTACGATTGCGAAGACGCCCCCACATCAAACGTTCCGGAAAAGTCGCACGTGACCGGAGTCCTCGCGCACGATCCCTCGACGCCGCGGTGCGCGGATCCAACTTCCGCGCCGGCTGCTCAACCCCCTCACCCCTGCCCTCTCCCGTGGGGAGAGGGGGTCCGCCGCCGCCGTCCTCGGCGCCGTCCGCCGTCGTGCGCCAGAACCACCCCGCGTCGCGCACCGCTGTCAGCACCGCCGCCGCGTCGCCGAGTTGCGGGATCCACTTCGCCGAAACAAACGAAGTAGCCTCGATCTCGTCCACCCCTGCCGCGACCAGCGCCCCGATCAGCCGCACCTTGTCCGCCGTCGGCACAACCCCCGCCTCGTTCTGCAACCCGTCCCGTGGCGAAACGTCCGTGATGTAAACGCGGTCAGACATCGCTATCATCTTTCGTTTTAGATTTAGTTCCTGTATTTGATTTTTCCAACCTTAATAAAAACGCAACTCTCCGAATCAAGCCAAATCTCCACACCAGAGCACTCACGAGAATCATCACACTCAGCCCCAGGAACCCCCAAGCCCACGCCGACGACTCCAGAGCAACTCGCCATAACTGAATAAGGAAGATCGCCAGAATCATCAGGACAGCGACGGTGTACAGCAGCCCCGACGCCCACGCTGCGCTCGGCTTCTCCTCCCCCAGCATCAGATATTCCGCCCGCGCCCCCTCCTCGATCGCCACCCGCGCCCGCTCGGCGCCGCTCATGATCCCCGGATCCCCCACACGCGGCGGCCGCCTCTCCTCCCCTTTCGTCGGACGCTTCTCCTCCCCCTCTCCCCCAGCGAGCGGGGGCCGGGGAGTGAATGGAGCCGCCTCCCCCTCTCCTCCCGGGAGAGGGGGCCGGGGGGTGAGGGGTTCCGTCGATGGTCCCGAATTCACCACTTCCGGCTCCTCAAACCACTCGATCCTGTCCCTAGGCGGAATCCACACCGACTCACCGAACCGCGACACAAAGTTCGCGTGCCGATCCGGCCGCGTCCGCGCGATCGCCGCGATCTTCTCCGTCGAGTCGCGCAGCGCGTCGTTCGCCGCGGCGCCGTCCTTCCCCGCTGCCCGTAATGACTCGAACCGCGCCACCTTGCGCTCGATGAAACCCCGCTCGTCGTCGGCCTGCAAAGCCTCCGGCGCCAGACTCTCGTAGATCGCCCGCGCGACCGTCACCGCCACCGCCGCGAAGAACGCCAGCGCCAGGCTCAGCGGAAAGTACGGCTTATCGAGAGCCGATCCCGCCCCCGGCTCCCACGCCTCCCGAGCCGCGTTGACCCCCGCCCGAACCGCCGGCCACACCCCCGCCAGCACCGGCGCCACGATCAACGCCGCGTACGACACCCGAGTCAGAATGTCCCGCTCACCAAGCCGACGGATACGGACCCAGTTGAAGAAATCCTTCGCCTTCTCGGCGCCGGTCCGGTCCCTGCCGAATCTAGCCGAGCGAACAATTGCCCGACGTAGATCCCCATGGACATCGCCGCAGAAAGTAGCCTCGAAAAACGACGCATGACTACCAAGATTGGTAGACATGAACGAAGCGTCCGAAGAGAAGGTGGCCTTTTCGAATTTCGTTAAAATACCAAATCTTGCCCAGTTAAACTGCGCTTGAGCGCGAAATGACGCATGGGTGAAGGCGGCGACTCGACCAAAATTTGCCGCCCTGAAATCCGCCATATCGGAGAATGTTACGCGATCGAACAAGCCATCCCGAAAGAATTGGGCTTGACTGAAGAACGCAACGCCGGAAAACTTCGCACAGTCAAAATGCGCATAGTCGGAGAATTCAGCCTTATAGAACGATGCTTCGCCGGAGAATGTTGCTTCTTTGAACGACGCCCCACTGGCGAACTTCGCGCAGTCGAATCTCGCGTAATCGTGAAATTCCGCTCTGTAGAACGACGATCTGCCAGTGAAAACCGCACCACTAAAATCTGCTTTGCTGGAAAACTTCGATTCACGAAATATTGCACGTTTATTGAACTCTGTATCTGTAAAATTCGCGCGACCAGAGAATTCACAGCCCACAGCGACAAGACCGCAAGCGATGCTTAGTCGTTCACAGTTGTATTCCTCGATCTTGCAGTAGCGCATTCTAAGCACGAGATACGACGTATCCACGGGTTTGCTTTCACCCGCGGCACGTCCCGCGTCGAACTTTTCTACGTCTGAGCCAACTCTGGCTTCTTCGAGGAACACTTCGATCAAGTCACACAGGTCTGGAATTATCTTACGCTCGATCCATGCGTCAGGAGTCTTTTCATAAACATCAGGCAAATCCTCATTATCTTGCGGATCTTGATGCTTCAATAACCGCCGCGCTAGCGCCTGGAGTTCCAACTGGTCATTCCATGCAAGCGGTCGTTCCTGCGGCGGGTTGGGTGGCTGCGCTTCGCTCATACCTGCAATACCCCTGTCCTGAACTCGCCCTCGCGGGGCCAGTCGCGTGTCATCGCCAGGGCCGCTGCGAGTTCTTCCCGTGTCTTCTCCGGCGCGATGATGCGGTCCACCCAGCCGCGCGCGGCGCCGTGGCGGATGTCCTGCTGCTCCGTGTACGAAGCCTCGACCGCTGCGAGGATCTGCCGATGAGTCTCGGCGTCGATCGCTTCGCCCTTTCTTTCCCGGCTTTTTTCCTCGATCATCGCGAGGACGCCGGTCGCCTGCTTCGCGCCCATCACGGCGCAGCGCGACCCGGGCCAGGCTAGCGTGAGGAACGGGTCGAACGCGCGCCCGCACATCGCGTAGTTCCCGGCGCCGTAACTCCCGCCGACGATCAGCGAGATCTTCGGCACGACGCAGTTGCTCATCGCGTTGACCATCTTGGCGCCCGCGCGGATGATCCCGCCCTGCTCGCTGTCACGGCCGACCATGAATCCGCTGGTGTCATGCACGAAGACGATGGGCAGCCCGCGCTGGTTGCAATCCATTATGAACCGCGCGGCTTTATCCGCGGAGTCGTCGTAGATCACGCCGGGCATGTTGACGCTCGCGGTGGGGCCTGCTTTTCCGCCGGGCAACTTCCGCTGCGAGAGTTTGCGCTGGTTTGCGACGATGCCGCACGACCGCCCGCCGATCCTCGCGTAGGCGCAGACGAGCGACCGCCCGAACTCCGCCTTGTATTCGTTCCACGACCCGGCGTCGACGACGCACGACAGCAGTTCGATCGCGTCGTACTGCTCCGTTGGCGACGCTTTAAAGATCGAATAAACATCACTCGGGTCGCGCATCGGCGCCGCGGCGTCATGCGGCGGCGCGTCCACGGGCGCGACGCGCTCCTGCGCGTCCATCAACGATCGCAACCGGGCTATGCAGGATTCGTCGTCCGGCTCGCGGAAGTCGATGGTGCCTGAAATCTCGGCGTGCATCTGCGCGCCGCCGAGGTCTTCGTTGCCGACATCCTGCCCGATCGCGGCGCGCACGAGCGCGGGACCGGCGAGGTAAAGCCCGCTGCCCTCCGTCATAAGAAGCGTGTCGCACAGCACGGGCAGGTACCCGCCGCCGGCGACGCAGAAGCCCATGATCGCGGCGATCTGTGGGATGCCCATCGCGCTGAAGACCGCGTTGTTGCGGAAAATCCTGCCGAAGTCGTCGGTGTCGGGGAACACGTCCTCCTGCAACGGCAGGAACACGCCCGCGGAATCGACGAGATAGATCAGCGGGAGTCGCGCCATCTCGGCGATGCGCTGTGCGCGGATGATTTTCTTGCAAGTCATCGGGAAGAAGGCGCCGGCTTTGACGGTGGCGTCGTTGGCGATGATCATGCTGAGCCGACCGGAGACGGGCGCGACGCCGGTGACGACGCCCGCGCCGGGCGCCCCGCCGAACTCGCTGTACATCCCGTGCGCCGCCCATAAACCAATCTCGACGAAACCGCCGGGCCAGCGAGCGGTCGGCGGGTCGATGAGTCGTTCGATGCGCTCGCGCGCTGTGAGCCGTCCCGCGGCGTGCTGCCGTTCTATCGCTTTGAGCCCGCCGCCCTGGCGGATCTCCGCCTCGATCCGGCGGAACTCCTCGGCGATCTCGCGGAGAGGGTTGATGGTCGTCTCGGGCTTCGCGGAAGTCGTGCTCATGGTCCGTCCTGATCGGGTTTGTTCTTATCAAAGAAGCCCACGGATTGTATCCGTGGGCTTTATTCGCTCACACATCCAGCGACGAACGGGAAGACCGTCCCACAGACACAGACCATGACGGGCGGGACGCCCGTCCCACCGGCTGACGTGTCACCCGTTCCACGTAAGCCCGCTCGGCCCCGTGTAGCGCGACAGCGGGCGGATCAGGCGGTTGTCCGCGTGCTGCTCCATTATGTGGGCGCACCAGCCCGTGATCCGCGACGCCACGAAGATCGGCGTGTACTGCGGCACGGGGATGCCCATCGCGTAGTACGTCATCCCGCACGGGAAATCAACATTCGGGAAGATCTTCTTCTCGCGGTCCATGATCGCCTGCACACGCTCGCCGATCTCGAACCACTTGAGCGGCTCGCCGCCTTTCTTCTCGGCGTAGGCCCGGCCGAGGGCGTGGAGGATCGACGCGCGGTGGTCGCCGGACTTATAAACGCGGTGGCCGAAGCCCATGATCTTGCGTTTGGTGGCGAACGCGTTCTTCATGAACGGCTCGGCGTTGTCGAGCGTGCCGACCTCTTTGAGCATCTCCATCGCCTGCTCGTTGGCGCCGCCGTGGAGCGGCCCTTTCAGCGCTGCGATGGCGCCCGTGACGGCGCCGTGCATGTCGGAGAGCGTGCCCGCGATGACGCGGCCGGTGAAGGTGCTGGCGTTGAAGTCGTGCTCGGCGTAGAGGATGAGCGACACGTCGACGATGTGCGCTTCTTCATCCGTCGGCCGGGCGCCGGTCGTCATGTAGAGAAGGTTCGCGGCGTGCCCGAGCGACGGGTCCGGCGCCACTGTCGCGCGCCCGTCGATCGCGTTCTGCATCGCGCCGATGATCGTCGGGATCTGAGCCGTCAGACGCTTGGCCTTGCGAAGCCCCGCGTCTGGCGAGTTGTCCTGACAGTCCGGGTCGAAGTGCGACAGGTACGACACAACCGTGCGCAGCGCGTCCATCGGGTGGACGTGCGGCGCTGTCGCCACCTTGCGCGCGAGGTCCGCGGCGTCCGCGGGTATCGCCCGGGCTGCGACGAGATCTTTATTGAAGGCGGCGAGTTCCGCCGCCGACGGCTTGTGCCCGACGAGCAGCAGGAACGCGACCTCCTCGAACGTCGCGTTCTCGGCGAGGTCCTGTATGTCGTACCCGCGATAGAACAGCCCCCCCTGCTCGACCGAACAGACGGCGCTGTCGCCGGCGATGATTCCTTCAAGACCTTTCTTTGCTTCGACGGTCGCGGTGCTCACAACAGGCTCCTTTTTATTTCGGATTCGAGCGGATGTTTCGAGTGATCGCGCGGCGGCGTTCGTCAGCCGACGCGCGCGGGGCTGGGGTAGGTCCATTCCTCGCCCGGAGTGTAGCCGAGGAGGTCATAGAGTTCGGCGCGGGTCTGCATCCGTCCGAGGACGCCCTCGGCGGTCCCGTCGGCGCGGATGGCGGCGAGCGCGTCGCCGATCGCGCGCGACGCGATGCGGAGCGTCGTCACGGGATAGATCACGATGTCGCACCCGAGTTCGGCGAAGCGGCTGAGCGGGATCATCGGCGTCCTGCCGAACTCCGTCATGTTCGCGAGCAGGTACGGCCCGCCGCGACGGGAGGCGCCGGCAAGCCCCGACATCGCGGCGGAGAACTCGGCGAACTCCGCCTCGCTCGTCAGACCTTCGGGGAAGATCATGTCCGCGCCGGCGGCGACGTAAGCGGTCGCGCGTTCTATCGCGGCGGGCATGCCGTCAACGCCGCGGGCGTCCGTGCGGGCGCAGATTATGAAACGATCGCCGGTCGCTGCGGCGATGGCGTCGCGGGCGCGGGCGCCCGAGGCGATCTTCTCCTGGAAGTGATCTATAGTTATGAGTCGTTTGCCTTCGAGGTGCCCGCAACGCTTGGGGAAGACCTGGTCCTCGATGTGCAATCCCGCGGCGCCGGCGTCGTGATAGGCGTGCACGGTCCTCGCGATCATCTCGACCTCGCCGAAACCCGTGTCGGCGTCGGCGAGCACCGGCAGCCCGCCCGCCGCGGTGACCTGACGGATGATCGAGCAGAAGCCGTCGAGCGTGACGAGGCCGATGTCGGGCAGCCCAGCCGCGGCGGACACCGCTGCCCCCGACACATACGCCGCGTCGAACCCGGCCCGCGCGACGGCCCGCGAGACCAGCCCGTTGTAGGCGCCCGGAGCGGCGACCGTCCCGGAGTCCATCAGCCGCCGGAGCCGAACTCCCGGGAGATTCTGATTCACTGTCTCAGCCATTCCGGGCATTGTACGGGAATCCGGCGCCCGTCCGGATCGAGGCGCAATTCCCGCTGCGGGATGTCATACTTATTCCCCGGGAGGCTGCCGCATGACACAATCAACTTCGAACACCGCTCGCGCCGACGATCGGGATGACGCGGGCGACCCGCGCGCCATCACACGACCGGACCCGGCACTGATGACGTACTACCTGATCGTCTCGGCGTTGACGCTCATCGCGTTCCCGTTCGTGCTGATCCCGCTGTGGCTGAAGTACCGCACGCTGCGGTACCGCTTCGACGACGAGGGCGTGTCGATGGCGTGGGGAATGCTCGTGCGTAAGGAGATCCTGCTGACGTACCGGCGGATCCAGGACATCCACGTCAAGCGCGGGATCATCCAGCGGCGGTTGGGGCTGGCCGACCTCGCGGTGCAGACCGCGTCCGGGTCCGCGGGCGCCGAGATGACGATCGTCGGGGTCCGACACCCCGAACGACTCCGCGACTTCCTCTATTCCCAGATGCGAGGCGCCCGCGCGGACGAACAACCCGACAACCAACGCGAAAACGCTGTGACTGCCGACGACGAGGCGTTGCGGCTGCTCGTCGAAATACGGGATCTGCTGCGGGCGAAGCGCAAAGATGGGGGAACGCCGTGAGCCGGGCGACAGATCGCGCGACGGCGTGGATTTATCGCGGCGTGTGGCGCGCCGTGGTCGATTGGTTGATGGTCCCGCCCGCGCCGACGCTGCCCGCGACCGCCGGGGAGGAGCCGCGCGTTTTTCACCCGGCGCCGGGGTATCTGTCGTATCTTAAGTTGTGGTTCTGGATCCTGCTGCTCCCGATCGACAGCGTGATCGCGCTGGTCTGGATACTGATCTTCCTTGAGCACCCCGGGCCGGCGCTGGCGCTCCTGCCCGTGTTCCTGTTCGTGGCGATCGTGCCGGCCGTGCTGACCTACATCGGCATCCACCTGCGGTACGACATGACGTGGTACGTGATGAACAACCGTGCCGTGCGCATCCGTCACGGCGCCTGGACGGTCACGGAATCTACGATCACGTTCGAGAACGTGCAGAACGTATCGGTGCAGAGCGGCCCGGTGCAGCGGATGTTCGGCGTCCAGAACGTCGTGATCGAGACGGCGGGCGGGTCCGCGGCGCCGGCGGGTCAGACCGGCGCGGCGAGCCAGGGTCGACTCGTCGGGGTCGCGGAGGCCGAGCAGATCCGCGATTTCATCATGGGCCGGGTCCGCGCGTCGAAGTCCGCGGGCCTCGGCGACGACCGCGAGGCCCGAGAACCCGGCCGGTCCGGCTGGTCGCGGGCACATCTCGCCGTGCTCGCGGAGATCCGCGACGAACTCGCCGCTGACTCAGGCTGATCGAAAATCATGCTCGATCCGGCGCATCGCGCTGTATCATTGTTTGAACATGGCAAGGATCACACGACACCAACCAGGCGCCGACCAGTCTCCTCCGCCCGCTGCTCCACGGCCCGCGCCCGGCGCGAAGTTGAAGTCGTACCTGTCGCTGACGCTGGCGTTCGTATTGGCGCTGGCGCTGATTGCGATTCTGATCGCGGACATCGCCGCGACGACGCCCGCCTCGGCTCCGACCTTTACACTGCCCGGCGCCGGGCCCGCCGCTGAACACACCGGCCCGACGCCCGAGCCTTGGTTCTACGACGAGGCGAACAATCAGCACTGGAACCCGACCCCCGGGCACAACCACTGGCACCAGGGCCCGCCGCCGCCGCCCGAGCAGCGATCCAATCAGCCCTAGTGCCCAGTGCCCAGTGCCTGCCCCTCACCTCTCGATCATCATCGCGACCGCGTTGCCCCCGCCGAGGCACAGCGACGCCACGCCTCGCTTCTTGTCGAGCCGGATCATCTGATGGATGAGGGTCGTGAGGACGCGGGCGCCGGACGCTCCGATGGGGTGCCCGAGGGCGATGCCTCCGCCGGTGATATTGACCTTATCTTCGGGGAGTTCGAGTTTCGCGATGTTCTGGAGAACCTGTGCTGCGAACGCTTCGTTGATCTCGTAGAGATCGACCTGGTCGCGATGGACGCCGGTTCGGCGGAGGAGTTCGCCGATCGCCAGCACCGGCGCCGTGAAAATCTCCTTGGGATCGACGCCCGATGTGTAATAGCCGGTGATGCGGGCGATGGGATTGGCGCCCATTTCCTCGGCTTTCGCGGCTGAACAGACCGCGACCGCGGCGGCGCCGTCGGATATCTGGCTCGCGTTGCCCGCTGTCACGCTGCCGTCTTTGGTGAACGCGGGGCGGAGCCGGGCGAGCGATTCGACGCTGGAATCGGCGCGGAAGCCCTCGTCGGCGTCGATCCCCTGCTTCTGCTTGATGGCGTCCGCCTCGAGAGCGACGATCTCGTTCTTGTAATAACCTTTCTTCGTCGCCTCGGCGGCGAGGATGTGGCTGCGGACGCTGAAACGGTCCTGCTCCTCGCGCGAGACCTTGAACTCCCCGGCGATCCACTCCGCGGCGTTCCCCATGCCCCAGCACTCGAAGGGGCACGTCAGCCCGTCGTGCATCATGTGATCGGTGAGTTCCGCGGCGCCGAACTTCACGCCCTGCCTGACGTTCGCGAAGTGAGGCGCCATGGTCATGTTCTCCATCCCGCCCGCGATGACGACGGAGTGATCGCCGGCGCGGATCGCCTGCGCCGCGAGCATCACGGCCTTGAGGCCCGACCCGCAGACCTTGTTCACCGTGAAACAAGGCATGGTTGTCGGAAGCCCGGCGTTGATCGCCGCCTGCCGGGCTGGGTTCTGGCCGAGACCTGCCTGGAGCACGCAGCCCATGATGACCTCTTCGGCGTGGTCGCGGAGCGCGGGGACTTCTTTCAGAACGGCGTCCACAGCGAAGGCGCCCAGCGCAGTAGCGGGGGTCCGGCTGTACGAGCCGAAGAACTTGCCGATCGGGGTGCGCTTGGCTGCGACAATGACGGGCGTGCGGTCGGCGGACATGGGAACTCTCCTCAGAAATGATTCGTTAAATCAGTGGCACGGGCGTCCCGCCCGTGCGAAAGAACTGGTGGCACGGGCGTCTCGCCCGTCTTCACACAATCATAGTAGTGCGATATCGGCGCCCACCGCGGGCATCGGCGGGTCGGTATAGTAGCGATCCTTTTCCCCATGAACTGAAAGGACCGAGATGCCGACCGCCGCTGCCATCCCCCCCGCTGTGACCGCTGAGACTGTTGTGCTGCCCGCCGATACGAATCAGGCGCTCGGGATCGGCGAGTTCGCTGTGCGGTTCATGTCGGGCGGGATCGGGAAGCCCGACGCTGCGGTGCTTGCTCGCACGGAGCGTTTCTTCGTAGACGCCTGCCTGTGCGGCGTGTCGGCGCTCGCGCTCGGGACCAACGCCCCGATGATCCTGCGTGCTGAGGCACTCGATTACCCGTCCCCCGCGGGCAAGCCGGGCGCCACGGTCTTCGGCTCGGCGCAACGCTGCTACCCCGAGAAGGCCATCCTCGCCAACTGCTCGGCGGTGCGCGAGTGGGACAGCAACGGGACGAACTTCGGTTATGAGCCGACGCTCGGGCACACCGCGGGCGAGTTCGGGCATAACGATTTTTACGCCGTCCCGATTGCGGCGGCGCAGATTATTGGCCTTGACGGCGCGGCGGCCCTGCGCGGGATGGTCCTGCTGGACGAGATCCGCGGCCGGCTCGCCAGCGTGTTCAGCCTGAAGACTTATAAGATCGACCACGTGGTCCACGGCGCCATCGCGTCCGCTGCGACGTTCGGCGCCATGACGGGCGCGACGCCGGAACAGATCGAGTCCGCCATCGGGATGGTCGTCGCCCACTACATACCCTTCCGCGCGATCCGCGCGGGCAAGCAACTCTCGGACAGCAAGGGCGCCTCCGCTGCGATCAGCACCGAGGTCGCGATCACCGCGATGCAGCGTGCAAAGCGCGGCTTCGTCGGCCCGCGCGACATCTTCCGCAACCCGGAGGCGATCTTCCGCCTCTTCGAGCCGACCGGCCCGATCAATCAGCCCGCGCCAAGCCCGTTCGACCTTGTGCTGGCGCACTCCGGGACCGGCTTCATGGTGATGGGGATGCACTTCAAACTCGGGCTGTATGAGCACCAGTCCGCCGGGGCTATACAGGCGATGCTCGACATGCTCGGCGCCAACCCGGGCCTGCTCGCCGACGCCGGCGGCGGCTCTATTAATAAGATCGAGATACTCGCGTACGAACCCGCCTTCGGCATCATCGGTGACCCCGCCAAGAAGAACCCCACTACACGCCAGTCCGCCGACCACTCGATGGCGTACATCGTCGCCACGCTGGTCCGCAAGGCGCTGCAACGATCCCACAGTGGCACGGGCGTCACGCCCATCGTGGGCTGGACACAACTCATGCTCGAACCCGCCGACTATTCCCGCGAGGCGATCGTCGATCCCCTCACGCGCTCCCTCATGGCGAAGATCGAGTTCCGCCACGGCGGGCCGGACTACGACCGCCGATACCCCGACGGCATCCCCACCAGCGTCGTCGTCACCGATTCCGCCGGGAAAACTTATGATTCCGGCCTGGTGATGTACCCGGCGGGGCACGCGCGGAACACGTCGGCGCCGCTGGACGACATCCTGGCCCACAAGTTCCGCCTGCTGGGCGCCCTGGCGAGCGACAACCCCGAGGCCCTCGTCGCGCGGTTCACCGGCCTGGCGGCGAAAACCCCGGCGGACATCGCCGCGATGAACGACTTCGCCCTCAGCCTCCGCGGCACGATCGACTGAGAGCGGCAGCGGCGGTCAGCCGGCCGACCACGGGAATCTGTGAGAGAAGTGGCGATAGTGCAGGCCGATCAGCCTCGCTGTGACGATGTTGATATACATCGCGACAATCGACGCGAAGAGCGTAGCGACCACCTCGTCTTTGAACGACCGACACATCCAGGCCCAGATGTCCGTCGGCTTGACGAGCAGCACATAATCAATCGAAACCGCGGCGGCGCATAGCGCCACGATCGCGATGTAAGGCACGAATGTCCGCGCGATCAGCACGAGCATCAGATCGACCCTCACTAGCGCGGACAAGCCCCCGATCGCCACTGTCAGAAGCGCGGCGGGCGCCAGCAGCACTCCGATACCCGAAGCAAGCGGGTAGGCGATCTGCGCCACCCGCGGATCCAAGCCGACGATGCGATCCGCCAACATAACAGAATAGACGGGAATCGCGGACACCATTACGGCGCCGTAGAACATGAGAATCGGAAGGATAATTCCCTCATAAAGATCGCCGCTGTATTCCAATATCGGCAGTTCATCCTCGCCGTTGGCGACCGTGCGGGTGATATCCATGAGAAACGCGCTGAGCAATCCGAACAATAACCAGGATATAACAGAATAGTAAGGAAAATCGAACGGCGGATCGATAAAGAATGCGATGACTACCGATCCGACCAGGACCGCGGCGTTGCTCGGATCGGTGAATATCGCGAACGACGCCAGCGCATCGCGCCAGAACGGACGCCTCACGCGGGCGAGGCGCGCCCGTTCGGCCGCCGACAGGCGTGGCGTATTGTCAATCTCCACGGGCGGAGGCGCCGGGGTCCAAGGCGGAGCGATTGCCTCATCGTGCCCAAGCCCATCGACCGCGTATGCGCCCGGCACGTCGAACACCTTGCCGCAGGATCGGCAGCGTGTCTTCAGCCCGGCGGCGGAGTCTCTGAAGTTGAAACGCTCGCCGCAATCGCATTCGTAAGGTATCGGCATATCGCTGCCCATCTGCGAACAGTCCGAACGCCTTAGTATATAGCCCGCGCAATCGCTCATCCCGATCCGAAGGAGCGCCGCAGCGGCGTGAGGTGGTCGCGCCCGATGGAGGCTCCCCCCCGGCTTGCCCGCCGGGGCGGGGTCGCTACACTGCCCGGCTCGACAGGTCGGGTCGCCGGGGGGCGGTCCGGGTGGAATCCAGGGAACGAACAGCCGATGCCCACGATTAATCAGCTCGTACGCAATCCTCGCAGAGCGCCCAAGGCGAAGTCGAAGGTGCGCGACCTCGCCGGCTCGCCGCAACGCCGCGGGGTGTGCTTGCAGGTCAGGACGATGACGCCGAAGAAGCCGAACTCCGCGTTGCGGAAGATCGCCCGCGTCCGTCTGTCCAACGGGAAGGAAGTCACCGCGTACATCGGCGGCGAGGGGCACAACCTCCAGGAGCACTCGATCGTCCTCGTCCGAGGCGGACGAGTCCGCGACCTCCCGGGTGTCCGCTATCACATAGTCCGCGGCTCGCTCGACTGCCTTGGCGTCGACGGACGCAAGCAGGGACGGTCGAAGTACGGCGCCAAGAGAGGCAAGTAAGTCAAGGGACCAGGATCCAGGGACCGGGGCCTGACGCCCGGGGCCCGGGGCCTTCATTAGGGCAAGTAATCCTCGATTCGCTCGGTCGGCGTCGGGGGTGAACAATGTCGCGGCGTGCCGCGACGGATGAGCCGAAAGGAACAGACATGGCCGGTCGAATCACCAAATCCGAAGATCAACTACGCCCCGACCCGCGGTACGGGGACAAGACGCTGTCTAAGTTCATCAACTGCGTGATGACCGACGGCAGGAAGACCGCCGCGATCCGCGTCGTCTACGACGCGATGGACGTCATCGACGGCCGGCTCAAGAAAGAGACCAATCCAGAGGCGCCTAAGGACGCGCTCGAACTCTTCCACCGCGCGATCGACAACGTCAAGCCCCCCGTCGAGGTCCGCTCGAAGCGTATCGGCGGCGCAAACTATCAGGTGCCCATGCAGGTCAACCGCAGGCGGCAGCAGTCGCTGGCGTTCCGGTGGATCCTGACCTCGGCGCGCGGCGAGCGCGGCCGACCGATGGCCAATCGCCTCGCGGACGAACTTTACAACGCCGCCCGCGGCGAGGGCAAAGCCATGGCCACCCGCGACCAGACCATCCGCATGGCCGAGGCCAACCGCGCCTTCGCTCACTTCGCCTGAATCAGCCTTCCGCGATGTGCTCGCGTGTCGCTGAGGGGTCGCGGCACGGTGTCGGCGCCCGCGGTCCCGACATATAAGGAGCATGTTATGTTGCACGGAGTGAAGAAGATCGGCGTCGTCGGCGCCGGGCAGATGGGCGGCGGGATCGCGCAGGTCGCCGCGGTCGCCGGGTTCGACGCGATCGTCTACGACGCGGCTGCGGGCGCGCTCGATAAGTGCCGATCGCTGCATCAGAAACTGCTCGGCCGCGCCGTCGAGAAACAGAAGATGACCCGCGACGACGCGGACGCTGCCCTCGCGCGGATCACCTACGCCGGGTCGCTCGACGCTCTCGCCGGCTCCGACTGGATCGTCGAGGCGATCGTTGAGGATCTGGGCGTCAAGCGCGAACTCTTCGCGAAACTCGCCGGGATGTTCACCGACGAGCGCGTCGTGCTCGCGTCTAATACTTCGTCGATCAGCATCACGGCGCTCGCGGCGTCGGCGGGATCGGCGGCGTCTCGCGTCGTCGGGATGCACTTCTTCAACCCCGTCCCGGTGATGAAACTCGTCGAGGTCATCAAGGGGATTCAGACGAGCGATGATGTGGTTGCGCGGACGGTCGCGCTTGCGGAGGCGATGGGCAAGACGCCGCTGAAGGCGAATGACCGCGCGGGGTTCGTTTCCAATCGCGTGCTGATGCCGCTGATTAATGAGGCTTTTCGCGCGTGGATGGAAGGCGTCGCCGAGCCGGAGGCGATCGACGGGATCATGACGCTGGGCTGCAATCATCCGATGGGCCCCTTGCGCCTCGCCGACTTCATCGGGCTGGACACCTGCGAGCACATCATGAACGTGCTGCACCGCGAACTCGGCGAGGAGCGATTCGCGCCGTGCCCGCTGCTGCGGCAACTGGTCGCGGCGGGTCGGCTCGGCGATAAGTCCGGTCGCGGGGTGTACGAATATCCGAGCGGCTGAAGCCTCTCTCGAGCGCCTGTCACACTGAAGCAGGCGTCAATTCGCGCGCGACCAGGTCGGCGACGGTCTCGCGAGTGCGGACGACGCGCGCGTCGGCGCCGGTGACGAGGATTTCGGCGGGGAGCGGGTGACCGTTGTATTGCGACGCGAGGGTGAAGCCGTAGGCGCCGGCGGTGAAGACGGCGAGGAGGTCGCCGCGCGCGACGGGGGGCAGGCGTCGATCGAGCGCGAGGAAGTCCGCGCTCTCGCAGATCGGGCCTACCACGTCGCACAGCGCCAGGCCCGGCATTTCCAGGTCTTTCGCGCGTCTGGGCGGGACGTGATCGGCGCCGACACGCACGGGCCAGATGAAGTGGAACGCCTCGTAGAGCGCGGGGCGGATCAATGTGTGCATCCCCGCGTCGCATATTATGAATCGTTTGTCGCCGGAGTCTTTGACGAACTGCACGCGTGTCAGCAGGACGCCGGCGTTGGCGACGAGCGATCGGCCGGGTTCGAGGACAAGGCGCAGGCCGTCGCGGACGCGGGGTTCGAGCATCGGCGCGATCGCGGCGGCGTAATCGGCGGCGGATGGCGAGCGGCCGGTTTCATAATCCGCGCCGAAACCCCCGCCGAGGTCCAGCGTGTCGATCCGCACGCCGTCATGGTGGAGATCGTCCATGAGGGCGAGGACGCGTTCGAGGGCTTCGACATAAGAAGCCGGGTCGTAGACGGGCGAGCCGATGTGGACGTGCAGGCCGGTCAGGCGGACGGCGCGTTCGTCTGGTCTGTCGCGGAAGACGGCTCGGGCGCGTTTGAGGTCCACGCCGAACTTGTTTTCACGTTTGCCGGTGGTTGTGTAGCGGTGTGTTTTGGGATCGACGTTGGGGTTAACGCGGAGGGCGGCGTGTGCGGTGACGCCGACCTCGCGGGCGACCCCGGCGAGGAGTGCGAGTTCGGGTTCGGACTCGATATTGAAGAGGCCGACGGGATCGCCCGGCTCGGCGCCGAGGAGATGGCCGCGGGCCGGGGCGCCGAGGGCGTAGGCCATTTCGTCAGCGGTTTTGCCGACGCCGGCGTAGACGATGCGCGAGCCGGGACAGCCGGCCAGGCGGGCGCGGTGGATCTCCCCGCCGGAGACTACGTCGAGGCCGGCGCCGCGATCGACGAGCAGCCGGGCGACGTGCAGGTTGCTGCACGATTTCAGGCTGAAACACACCGTCGGCGCCAGCGCGGCGAACGCGGCCGTCAGGCGGTCGAAGTGCCCGGTCAGTGTCGCGGCGGAATAAACATAAGTCGGCGTGCCGACGGCGTCGGCGAGGTCGTCGAGCGCGACGCCCTCGGCGTGCAGCGTGCCGGCCTGATATGCGAAGTGGTCCATGCGGCGGGGATTGTACGGGCCTCCCGGTTCACCGCAGTTCACCGGAGTTCACCGCAGAGGCGCAGCGGACGCAGAGGGGAAGAGGAGATCGGGCGGGGTTCGGAGGGAGGTCTGCCTTGCAGGTGAAGGAAGATGCTTGAAAGACCGTAGGGCGCCTCCGTGCCCGCGTTCTACACCGTGGGGCGGGCCTCCGTGCCCGCCTCGGCTGTGTGAGTTTTTCAATGCTGTTCACGGGCAGGCAGGGACGCCTGCCCCCACGATTATTTCTGTACCTGCCCCCACGATTTGCTTGTGCATGCCCCACGGTGGGTGGAGTGATTCACGGGCGGGAAGCACTGGGCACTGCTATACATGGATCGCACGGGCGGGACGCCCGTGCCACTGGTTCTCACACACGGGCGAGACGCCCGTGCCACTGGATTGTGTCGAGCGGGTCGAGGAAGGGACAGTGATGGCGTTTATGTCGGTGTCGCAGGCGTTGCGTGCAGAAGTGGGCGCGCGGGTGACGGTCAAGGGCTGGGTGCGGACTCGGCGGGATTCCAAAGCCGGGCTGTCGTTCATCGCGCTCTCGGACGGGTCGTGCTTCGATACGCTCCAGATTGTCGCCCCGGTGTCGCTGAAGAACTACGAGGGTGAAGTCCAACGGCTCACCACCGGCTGCGCGATCGAAGCCGACGGCGAACTCGCGCCCTCCGCGGGCAAGGGGCAGGCGATCGAGATGCAGGCGTCCGCGGTCCGCGTCGTGGGCTGGGTGGACGACCCGGACACGTACCCGGTCGCTGCGAAACGGCACACGTTCGAGTATCTGCGCGAGATCGCGCACCTCCGGCCGAGGACCAACACGATCGCAGCTGTCGCGCGGGTGCGGAACTGCCTGGCGCAGGCGATCCACCGGTTTTTTCACGGGCAGGGGTTCGCGTGGATCCACACGCCGATCATCACCGCGAGCGACTGTGAAGGCGCCGGTCAGATGTTCCGGGTTAGCACGCTCGACGCGGCGAACCCGCCCCGGGACGAGCGAGGCGGTGTGGATTTTTCTCAGGACTTCTTCGGCCGCGAGGCGCACCTGACCGTGTCCGGGCAACTCAACGTCGAGTGTTATTGCCTGGCGCTGTCGAAGGTCTACACGTTCGGCCCGACGTTCCGGGCGGAGAACAGCAACACCAGCCGGCATCTGGCGGAGTTCTGGATGGTCGAGCCGGAGGTCGCGTTCGCGGATCTCTCGGCGAACGCTGACCTCGCCGAGGCTTTTCTCAAGCATTGCTTCCGGGCGCTGCTGGAGGAACGGCCAGACGACATGGCGTTCTTCAATGAGCGTATAGACACGAGCGTGCTGGCGACGCTCGAGCACATGATCGAGACGGCGTTCGAGCGTGTGACTTACACGGACGCGATCCGGCTGCTGGAGGAATCGAAGGAGAAGTTCGAGTTCCCGGTGGGGTGGGGCGCCGACATGCAGTCCGAGCACGAGCGGTATCTGACGGAGACTATTTTCAAGAAGCCTGTGGTTGTGACGGATTATCCGAAGGACATCAAGGCTTTCTATATGAGGATGAACGAGGACGGCCGGACGGTTGCGGCGATGGACGTGCTGGCGCCGAGGATCGGCGAGATCATCGGCGGGTCGCAGCGCGAGGAACGGCTGGACGTTCTCGACCTCCGGATCGCCGAGATGGGCCTCCCCGCGGAGAACTACTGGTGGTACCGCGACCTCAGGCGGTACGGGACGGTCCCGCACGCCGGTTTCGGGCTTGGTTTCGAGCGGCTGGTGCAGTTCTGCACGGGGATGACAAACATCCGCGACGTGATCCCCTTCCCGCGAACGCCGAAGAACGCGGATTTCTGATCGAATCGCGCCGAAGGGGCGAATCACCGGAATAGCGCCGCCGGGCCGCGCGGTAGGGTACGATGTCCCTCCCCCGTCGCGGCGTGACCGGAGCAACCCGGCGCCCGCGGCGTGCGTATGACGAGCCGGCCGGCGGTTCCCGACGGTCCGGGCGGAGGGTCTGTCCGCGCCCCTGCCCGCGACTCGAAAGGAGCCTCCCATGACCTCAGGGACCGAAGCGACGATGAGCCTGAACTCCGACACCACGACCCCGGCGCCGATTCAGGCGCACGTCTCACTCGACCCGGACACCAAGCACGATCCGCACGCCACGCGCTTCGGCAAGTTCCTCCAGGCTTGCATCAAACTCGGCGCGTCGGACCTGCTCGTCAAAACCGGCAAGCCCCCGGTCGTGCGTCTGCGAGGCGCCCTCAAGACACTCGACACCGAGCCGGTCACCTTTGAGGAATACCTCGGCATCGTCGAGCACATCCTCAGCGACGAGCAGAAGGCGGACCTGCACAAGTACGGCTCGGTCGACTTCGCGTACGACTACGACGCCCGCAATCGTTTCCGCGTGAACCTCTTCCAGGCGCGCGGCAAACTCTCCTGCGCCTGCCGGCTCATCACGAGCGACATCAAGCGTTTCGAGGATCTGTACCTCCCGCCGGTGATGGCGGAGATCGCCATGCAGCCGCAGGGGATCGTGCTGCTGGCGGGCGTGACGGGTTCGGGCAAATCGACGACGATCGCGTCTATGCTCAACTATGTGAACGAGCGCAAGCCCGTGCACATAATCACGATCGAAGACCCGATCGAGTACATCTTCGAAGACCAGAAAGCGACGATCCATCAGCGCGAGATCGGCATCGACGTGATGGACTTCAAGATCGCGCTCCGCGCGCTAGTGCGTGAGAACCCGGACATCGTGCTGGTCGGCGAGATGCGCGACTCGGAGACGTTCGAAGCGGCGCTGCACGCCGCCGAGACCGGGCACCTGGTGTTCGGGACGATCCACGCCTCGAGCGCCGCGGAGACCTTCAGCCGCATCTACGACCTCTTCCAGGCGGAGGAGCGGGAGCAGGTCCGCAAGATCATGGCGTACCAGATGCGGGCGATCGTGTACCAGAAACTGCTCCCGACGCTGCACGAGAATATCCCGCGAATCCCCGCGCTAGAGATCCTGATCAACAACGCGGTGGTGCGCAAGTACATCCTGGAGGGCCGCGAGGGCGAGATCCCGGCGATCCTCAAGAGCCAGGAGGCGGAGAAGGCGGGGATGCAGGACTTCAACGCCGCGCTTGTGAAGCTGGTGGAGGAGGAATACATTCACATGCGTGTGGCGATGGATACCTCGCCGAACGTGGACGAACTCAAGATGCGTCTGAAGGGGATCGCGTGACGGCTTGTTCGGTCGTCACAGAGTCGGTCGGACTTCGGGCGTGCGGAGGCATCGGCTGACCCATGCAGGGCCTGTTTCTTCTCTCGCCGTGGAAGCCGATCCTGGTGCTGCTGCCGTTCGTCGGCTGGGCGTGGGTCGTGTCGACGATCTACGACAAGGACGCGGCGCGTTGGTACTTCAAGCGCCGCGCCTGGAACCTCGGCCACATCGGCGCCGCCGTCGCCGCCCTCGCCGCGGTCTTCTTCTCGCCGATGTTTCTCGTCGGCTGGCCGGTCGCGGTGCTGATCCTCGCGGGTGATCTCGCCGCGTACGCGATCCTGCGCAACAAGGACGACCGCGTCCCCGAGCACGAAAAATGGACCTTCGACCTCTCGGCGATGAAGAAGAATGCCGAGGCGAAGAAGGCGGCGAAACTCCAGAAAAACGTCGAACTCACACTCCGCGGCCCGTCCGGCCCGGTCCCGGCGCCCGCCAAGGAAGCCCCCGAGTACGACATCCGGCTCGCCCTCGAGCAGATCCTCATCGACGCGATGGACGGCCGAGCCAGCCGCTTCGAGATCCGACCCGTTGACGCGCAAAACTACGGCGTGGTCTACACAGTTGACGGCGTGCCTCAGGCCGGACCCACCCTGCCCAAGGATCGCGCCGTCGCGATCCTCAGCCTGCTCAAGGCGGCGTCCGGACTCGACGTGCAGGACATCCGCCGCAAACAGCAGGCGGACCTCGCCGTCGAACGCGCCGGCGGCAGGGTCGTCACTCGGATCACGACCAGCGGCGTAGCCGGCGGGGTCTACCTCCGCGGCCAGTTCGACCCCGAAGGACAGGTCAAACTCACCGCCGACGAACTCGGCCTGCTCGACAACCAGCGCGCCGAACTCGACGCCCTCGTGCAGGAAATGCAAGGCGTCGTGCTCATCGGCGCCCCGCCATATTCCGGCCGGACGACCACGCTCTACGCCATCCTCCGCATGCACGACGCCTACACGACCAACGTGCAGACCATCGAACTCGAACCTGTCGGCATGATCGAAGGCGTCCGGCACAACAAGTTCGATCCGACCGAGGAAGGCGCCGAGTACTCGACCACCGTCCGCTCGATCCTCCGCCGAGATCCGGACGTGCTCGCCATCGCTGAACTGCCCGATCAGGAGACCGCGACCGAGAGCGTCCGCGCCGACCACGAGCGGACCCGCGTGTACGTCGGCCTCAAGGCGGACAACGCGCTGGCGGCGATCCAGACATATCTGAAAGCCGTCGGCGATCCCAAAGCCGTCGGCGCGTGCCTGCACGGCGTGATCGCTGAGAAACTGCTCCGCAAACTCTGCCCGAACTGCAAGGTCGAATATCAGCCCGCGCCCGAGATGCTCAAGAAACTCGGCGTCAAGCCCGGCGCCGTCGATCGCCTCTTCCGCAAGGGCGGGCAGGTGCTCATCAAGAACAAGCCAGACACATGCCCGATGTGCCAGGGGTCCGGGTACTTCGGCCAGGAAGGCGTATTCGAGATCTTCCGCATCGGCCCAGAGGAGCGCGCCCTGATCTCGGCGCAGGATCTCGTCGGGCTGCGCTCGGCGCTACAGAAAAAGCAACTGCCGACGATCCAGGAAGCCGCGATCCGCAAGTCGCTATCCGGCGTGACCAGCGTCGAGGAAGTGGCGCGGCTGACAGCGTCGGCTCAGAAGCCCGCGTCCAAGCCCGCCGCCACTCCCAAGCCCGCGCCCGCCGGCTGAATTTTTCATCCACTGTCCCACTCCGGGACTCGACCGAGGGTCAGACCCATGCCTCTGATGAATCTCGCCGTGATCGCGATAATCCTCGGCCTTGCCTATTACTGGGCCGGGCAGGGGCTGTTCTCGTCGCTGATCCACTTTGTATGCGTCTTCATCGCCGGCGCCGTGGCGTTCGCGGTGTGGGAGCCGCTGGTCTACGGCCTGCTCCTCGGGATGCGCGACGATGTCGCGTGGACGCTCGGCCTGCTGGCGCCGTTCACCGCCACTCTCGCCGTCCTCCGCGTCGCGACCAACAAACTCATCGCGTCTAACCTCGACTTCGACGACACAACCAACTTCGTCGGCGGCGGCTTCTTCGGCCTGCTCTCGGGCGTCCTGACTTCGGGCCTGCTCGTGATATCCATCGGCTTCCTCCGCCTGCCCCCGGACTTCCTCGGCTACAAACCCGCCGACTGGGACAACACCGGCTCGGTCGATGCCCGCAACGGCTCGAACCTCTGGGCGCCGGCGGACATGATCACCGCGCGGGTCTACGAACGGCTCAGCCTCGGAACACTCGGGACCGCCTCCCCGCTCGCGCACCGCCTGCCCGATGTTCACATCCAGGCGGGGCTGCTCCGCACAACCTACGAAGGCAAGAGCCGAACGACGCTCACACCCGAAGATATTTCCGTGGTGAGCCGCTACACCGTCTCGGCGGCGTCGCCGGCGGAACTGCTGACCGACACGTTCATCGTCACCGCCGACGGCTCTCCCGTCGCGCAGCCGGTGACGTTGCCCGACGGCTCGCCGCCCCCCGCCGGCTCACGCATCGAGGGCTACGCCGTCAAGTTCGGCCCCGGTGCGAAGGAAAAGAAAGGCCAGACCGTCATCGGCCCGGGGCAGATCCGCCTCATGGTCACCACCGCCGACGGATCAGCGATGAGCCTCGGCCCGATCGCCTTCATAACCCGCGCCAGCGGCGCGTCTCTACAGGTCAACCGCTACCGCTTCGACGGCCCGCAGGTCTACGCCGCTAGTGTCGGCGGCGCCGCGGAATCCACCATGGCATTCGAGTTCGTCGTCCCCCCGAACGCCACCGCGACGGACATTCTTATAAAGAACGTGCGCGTCCCGGTTGACCGCGTACCCCCGCCGCGCGAACTCGGTTCGATCTCAGAGCGCGACGACCTCGTCCGTTCCGGCGACATCATCGGCGAACGCGCCGAATCCGTAGCCGCGGCGGAAGTCATCACCGGCGACACCGGTCCGGTGACGCTCTCACCCGATCCTCGCGCGCTGCCCGGGCAAGGCATGCGTGAAATCCGCCCGACCCGCGCCCTCGGCATCACATTCAACAAGCAGAACCGCGGCGGGCTTGACGTAGACGACAACAACATGATCACCAACGGTCGCGCGACCCTCGACCGACGCCGCATGGGCGACACCAACGTCCCCAACGTCCTGCGTGTGGACCAGTTCAGCGAGCCGCAAGGCACGGTGATGGTGCAGGTGGATATCAGCCCGCAGAGCCGGGCGTCGCTGCTCGGCCGATCGCTCGACGCCGCCGAGCGCGTGCTCCCCCCGATCCTCACCGACACGCTCGGCCAGCAGTACCAGGCCGTGGGATATGTTTACGAGGATCAATCAACCTACGAGATCCGCTTCACCCCGGGCCAGCCGATCCGCGGGCTTGCCGAACTGCCCACCCTCAGCCGGAGCCGGTCCGATCAGAAACTTACACTGCTCTTCACGCCCAGCGCGGGCGTGCAGATAGCGACGTTCGGCCTGGGCGGGTCCGTAAAGGTCACACTCAGCCCGCCCCTGCAACTCCGCAACGCGAACTGACCACGGCTACGCGCCTCACGAGAACGGCTCGCAGACCTCCCCGATCAGCCGCTCACTCCGAGCGCCCGGATCGCGCTCCGCGCCGGTGTCCTCGGTGCGCTTCTTAGCCGGCCTGACGCGAACTTCCCGCACGCCCGACAGACCGTTCCACTCGACGCGCGTGCGTCGTGGCAGCGGCTTTGCGGGTTGATTCGCTCGCTGTTCCTCGACTGAGCCGACAAGATGACCGGCACGCCCTTCCGGCGGCGTCGTGACCATCGCCCACCTCCTTGTGCCGCCCCTGCCGGCCCTGTCCCGGCGGCCGCCACCGTTGCATGATCGCAACCAGCGCATTCAACACCGTCGGTCGGCAATGTCAAGGAGAATCCGCGCGGATTCCTTCCGAAATATCACGAATTTTTCCCCGGCGTGTCCGCGCGTCAAACGTCCGCGTCGCGCACCGCGGCGCAGAACGCACGGATCAGCCCTTCGTCCTTGACGCTGCGCTCCCGTTCGACCCCCGAAGACACATCCACCGCAAAAGGTCGCACCTTGCGCACAGCCTCGGCGACGTTGCCCGGCGTCAGCCCGCCCGCCAGGATCAGCGGCTTTGTCGCGCTCGACCGGACACGCGCAAGCGCGTCCCAGTCAAACGTTTCGCCCCGCCCGCCCGCCGATCCGTCAACCAGGATCGCGTCAACCGCGTCCATCGCCGAGAGCGTCGCTAGATCATCCGCGATGGTTCCCGGGTCGAATCGGATCGCGCGGATGAGCCTCGGCCCGCACGCCGCGATCGTTTCGAGCGACTCGGCGCCGTGGATCTGCGCGTAGTCCGTCGGGCACGCCGATTGCAGTTCCTCGAACTCATCGACCGAGAGGTCAACCGTCAGCCCCACCGTCGTGACGAACGGCGGCAGGCGACCGATGATCCCCCACGCCGACGCCGGCTCGACGTATCGCGGCGAGCCGGGATGAAATACGAACCCGAGCGCGTCGGCCCCCGCGTCGATGGCGATCTCAGCGGCATCGAGGTCGCGCACGCCGCAGATCTTGATCCGAGTCCTCGAACCGGTCATCGCGCCGCCTTCCCGGCGCCGATCTCATCCGCGAGCGCCGACGCCAACGCCCTCTGCGATTCGTCGCTAAGCGACTCGGCCAGCCCATCGAGCAACGGCCTCGCCTCACCGGGCCGGCCCAGATACCGCGTCAGCAGCAGCGCCAGCATCAGCCGAACGCGCGGCGACTCGGGATCCCTGCCCCGCGACGCGAGAAAGATTTCATAAGTCGCCGCCGCGTCAGCGTGCTCTCCCGCAGCGAAGGAATGATTCGCGAGCGCCAGCAGCCCGTCCCGGCTCAGCGCCGGCTTTTCGAAATCCGCGCGCAACGCCCGGTACGCCGACGCTGCATCGTCGAGCCGTTTCTCCGCGATCATCGCGCTGATCTCCGCCCGCCGACGCGCGAGTTCCTCAGCCTTCGGATCAGCCTTGGCGGGAGCGCGAGGCCCGCGGCGTTTCGGCGAGTCCGCCGACCACGGGTCGTGCCCGCGCGAGGTCAGTTCACGGAACGCCCGCCGACGCTTCGCCTGCCGACCCATGCTGAATAAGTCATACGGCTCGCGCGGCATGACCCCCGCCGCGAGCAGCGCCCACGCAATCACGAACCCGTACGCGTACCCGCCGATATGCGCCAGCCGGGCGACGCCGTCGTTCGCGCCAAGCCCTTGAAAGACCAGGTTCATGAAGATCTGGAACCCGATGAACCACATCGCGGGCAGGTGAAAAACGCCGATGATGAAGAAGAAAACGAACACACGTACCACCGTCCGCGGGAAGAACACGATGAACGCGCCGGTGACGGCTGAGATCGACCCACTCGCGCCGACGACCGGCGCCCCCGGCTCCCAGATCGCGTGAGCCGCGCCCGCCGCCGCCCCGCCCACGAGGTAGAACAGCAGGAACCACCAGCGCCCGAGCCGATCCTCCAGGTTCGGCCCGAACACGTACAGGAACAGCATGTTCCCCGCGATGTGCATGAACCCGCCGTGGACGAACTGATACGTCGCCAGCGACCACGGCGTGAAGTTCTTCCCGTGCAGCCAGAGCGTCTGATACACCTTCTCGGCGAGTTCCGGCTCGAACCGTGCGAGGATCAGCTGCCCGAGGAACACAGCCACGTTCACGCCGATCAGCACGTGCGTGAGCAGCGTCGGTCGCCGGAGCGGTCGGTCTGTCCCCAGAGGAAGAAGCACGGCGTGATCCTAGCGGACAACGCCCACCCCCCGCGCGACGAGGGGAAAGATCGAACGCAGAGGAAAACAGAGGGAGACAGAGAAGGGGGAAGAAGCAGTTACAATCTATAGAGTTTTATAGACTTAGTGCCTTTTTCAAAACATCAGATGCAATCGAAACCGCCCCGGCCGTGATCCCCCCATCTCTTCCTCCGACTCCCTCTGTTTTCCTCTGTGTTCAACCCGCCCCGCGTTCACACCGCCCGGCCCGCGACGATGCGCGTCTCGATCAGTTCGTGCGACCAGTTGTAGATGAGCCGGCCCACGAGATGCTCGTCGAACCACGATTCCGCGACGCGGAGAACCAGCAGGTCCGCCGCGGCGCCGACTTCGATCCGCCCGGCGTCCGTCCAGCCGAGCGCGTCGGCGTTGCCGCGTGTTATAAGCCGCCAGGCCTCGGCGGGGGTCGGCACGTGCGCGTTCGGCGCGACCGTTGATCGGCGAGATTTCGCCGTCTCGATCATCGCCCGCGCGACGCGCGGCATCGCGACGTCAGGCCCGGCGCCGAGGTCCGACCCGAGCGCCAGCCGCACGCCCGATTCCCGCGCCGCATCCAGATCGAACATCCCCGAATCGAGAAACGTGTTCGCTGTCGGGCAGTGGACGACGACCGATCCGCGCTGCGCGATCAGGCGCCATTCCTCCCCGCTCAGATGCACGCAGTGTGCGAGCTGGGTCGTCGGCCCGAGCAGCCCGAGCCGGTCGTACACGCCGGTGTAGTGCTCGTCGTCCGGGAAGAGTTCGCGGACAAGTTCGCACTCCGCCCGCGACTCAGCAAGATGAGTCTGCACGAACAGGCCCGGTCGATCCCGCAGCGTCCACCCGACCTCCGCGAGCAGCGCCTCCGAGCACGCCGGCGCGAACCGCGGGTTCGCAGAGATCGTCACCCGCGGCGACTTCGACTCGGGCATCAGGACCGAAGGCGTCGGCGATCGCCCGGCCCGCCAGCGGTCCTCGGCGAGCAACTCGTCCGGCCCGATCCGATCCATCGCGACACGCCCGACGACGGCCCTCAGCCCGGGCGCCCGTTCGAGTTCCGCGATGGCCTCGTGCGAGGCCCGGGCGTGGCTGGTGAGCCAGCCCGCGAAGCCGAGCGTCCCCTCACGGAGCATCGCAGCGATCGCGCGGCGCATCTCCACCGACGCCGCCCCGCGCCCCCACCAGACCTCCGCCGGGAACACGACGCGCGCGAGCCAGTCGAGCAGCGGCATCCCGTCGCAGCCGACCACGCCGAACTGCGGCGGGTGAGTGTGCGCGTCGATGAACCCCGGCGAGATTAGTCGGCCCGGCCCGCCGAGGATCGGCCCGTCGTCGCCCGGGGGCGCCGATCCGGTCAGCCGCAACTCCGCGATCCGGCCGGCTTCGACACGGAGCCATCCCGGCGCCGGGGGATCGGCGGGATCGAGCAGGATTAGGCCTTGTATCACCACGAAGTTTGTCTCCACGAACCGGCCCGTTATAGTCTGTGACGACTTTGACAGATCGGCCCGGCTCGCCCGCCCGGGCGCCCCCCGCCGTGCCGAACTCAATCTCGAATACGTCCCGCCCTAAGCAAAGCGAACACGAAAGGTGCTCATTCTCCATGTCCACAGCCGCCAAAGGACTCGAAGGAATCGTCGCCGCTGAAACTCAGATGTCCTTCATCGACGGCGTCAAAGGCGTGCTCGAATATGTCGGCATCGCCATCGACCCCCTCGCCCGGCATTCAACCTTCGAGGAAACAGTCTTTCTTCTGTGGAACAAGCGCCTGCCCAGACGCGACGAACTCGCCGCGTTCGAGAAGAGCCTCCGCTCGGAGTACGCGCTAAGCCCGGCGACGATGAACCTCATCGCCCAGATGCCGACGAGCGCCCAGCCGATGCACGTGCTGCGGACGATCGTCTCGGCGCTCGCGCTGGAAGACCCGTCCCCGAACGCGACTGATCTCGACCAGGTCCGCGCCAAGGGGCTGCGCATCCTCGCCAAGGCTCCCGCGATCGTCGCCGCGTTCGACCGGCGCCGGCGGGGGCTGGACCCTCTCGCACCGGACGCGACGATGACCTTCGCCGAGAACTTCCTCTGGCTTCTCAACGGGGAGAAGCCGACCCCGACGATGGCCCGCGCCTTCGACGCCTGCATGATCCTCCACGCCGACCACGGGCTGAACGCTTCGACCTTCACCTGCCGGGTCATCATCTCGACGCTCAGCGACATCTATTCCTCCATCACCGGCGCAATCGGCGCGCTCCGAGGCCCGCTGCACGGCGGCGCCAACGAGGGCGTCATGGTCATGCTCAACGATATCCCCTCCGTTGACGCCGTCGAGTCCGTCGTCATGGACAAACTCGCCCGCAAAGACAAGATCATGGGTTTCGGGCACCGCGTCTACAAAGCCTACGACCCGCGCGCGACGTACCTGAAAACCCTCGCGAAGCAACTCGCCGAGGACACCGGCAACGCCGCGCTCTACGAGAAATCCAGCCGGGTCGAGCAGATAATGGAGCGCGAGGTCGCCGCGAAGGGCATCTACCCGAACGTGGACTTCTACTCCGCGACGACGTACCACGCGATCGGGCTGAAACTCGACCTCTTCACGCCGATGTTCGCGCTCTCGCGGATCTCCGGCTGGACAGGGCACGCCCTCGAACAACTCGAAGCCAACCGCCTGATCCGCCCCAAGGCCGAGTACACCGGCCCGCACGATCTGCCCTACGTCCCGATGAACGAGCGGTGACAAACGCCGGCCCGTCGCGGCGTAGTCACGCACGGATGCGCCGATCTTCCGTGCTAGCATGGCGCCGATGGCCCCGCCGGACGAACAACAGCGGATCGACGATCAGCAGCGCGGCGCCGAGCCTTCGGGCGAGAGCACCGTCATACACGCCGCGGAAGAGCCGGTCGCCGGCTCCGAAGCGCGTTTCGCTGCGATGCTCGAGCAGGACGCCTCGCCGAGGGATCTCGCGCGCGAACTCGAGAACGCCGAGCCCGCCGATGCCGCCGACGCGCTCGAATCGCTGGCCCTCGGCGCCACCACCGAAGTCCTCGACGAGATGGACGTCAGCGCCGCCGCGGACGCGCTCTCGCACATGGATCCTCGTCTGGCGGCCTCCGTCCTCGCCGATCTCGAAATCCGCGACGCTGCGAAACTCATCGGTAAGATGGACCCCGACGACGCGGCGGACATCCTCCAGATCATGCCCCGCGCCCGCCTCGACTCGATCGTCGCGGCGCTCTCACGCAAGAAAGCCGCCGTCCTGAGCAAACTCCTGCTCTTCGACCCCGAGACGGCCGGCGGGATCATGACGACGGAGTTCCTTAAACTCCGCTCGTCGAGCACCGTCGCAGAGGCCCGCGCGTATCTCCAGCAGCGCCGGACCCGTCTCGAAGGCAGCGACATATATTCGATCTATTGCATCGACGACGACGGGCGCCTCGAAGGCGTCCTCGATCTCCGCACGCTGCTCGTCGCCGAGGCCGAGCAGCGCATCGGCGACATCATGGACCGCGAGGTGGACGCGCTCCGCCCGGACCTCGATCGCGAGGAGGTCGCCCGCGCGTTCGACCGCTACGACTTCTTCGCGCTGCCGGTCGTGGACGAGCACCGCAGGGTGCTGGGCGTGGTGACGGTAGACGACGTTATCGACATCATCCGCGCCGAGCACACCGAGGACGCCCTCAAGCAGGTCGGCGCCGGTCGCACGGAGTCCGTCTACGCGCCGCTCGGGAAGAAACTCCGCGGGCGGGCGCCCTGGCTTCTCGTCAATCTAATAACATCGCAGGCGGCGGCGCTCGTCGTCTTCATGTTCGCCGGCGTGATCGAATCGCTCGCGATCCTCGCGGCCCTCATGGGCATGATCGCCAATCAGGCCGGCAACGCCGGGCAGCAGAGCCTCGCCGTAACGCTCCGCGGCATCGTCCTCGGCGAGGTCCGCAGAAACCGGATTGTGCCGCTGGTGTTCCGCGAGATGCTCGTCGGTGTATTCAGCGGCCTGCTCACCGGAGCCGTGATCGCGACCGGCATCATCGTCTCGAACTTGCTCGGGTTCATCGACTCCGACTGGCGGCTCGGCCTGGTCGCGGCGGCGGCGATGTGCGGCGCCCTCATCATGGGCACGCTCGTCGGCGTCTCGATACCACTCATCATGCAGCGGCTAGGCGCCGACCCCGCCACCGCCTCGACCATCTTCCTGACCATGATCACGGACACGACCTCGTTCGCCGCGCTCCTCGGGCTGGCCTGGATTCTCCACGACTGGCTCCTCGCGGGCGGGTCGGCGGCGATCGGTTGACGTTCGGCCTCTGCCCCGGGACACTCGGGAACCGCCGTCGGCTCCCGGGCGTATGCCCAGATCAGGAGCCGGCGTCGGCTCTCGTTGTGATGCGCGCCTCGCGCGCGGTCGGCCCGGATCGTCGGCTAACGCCGGCCGGGGCGGCTCGTTCGACATTCTCACGCCGGAGTCACCCCTGATGGCATCTCGCGGAAGCAACGGCTCGGGTCTACTCGTCACCCTCGTCATCGTCAGCGTCCTGGCGCTCGGGTTCTTCGTCACCACGGTCGTCTTCTACGGCCAGGCCAGCCGGGCCCAGAAAGACCTCCAGGCCTCACTCGACGCCTCGCGCGAGTTCCTCGGCGGGCAGACCGACCTCCCCTGGGCCGCCCGCTGGCAGGAGCAGGCCCGCGCAGCCCGCCAGCCCGTCATCGCATATATGAACTCCGCATGGGAGGAGGCCATGCGCCGCACCGCAGGCGATCCCCGCATCTCGCTCGCCCAGTTCCAGTCCAACCTCGAGTCTGTCGAGGGCGCGTCCACCGCGTCGCTGCTCCAGGTCGCCTCGCAGCGCGCCAACCGGATCGCCACGCTCGAAAAGCAGGTAGCCGACGCGAACGCCGCCGTCACCGCCGCCGCTGCGGATCTCCAGGCCGAGGTCGAACGTGTCCGCCGGCTTGACTCGAACCACAGCGCGACCGTCGCCGCCCTAAATGAGGAAGTCGGACTCTACAAAGGCGAACTCGACCGTTTCCGCTCGCTCGTTGATGAAACTATCAGCGCCAACAACGCGCGCGTCGACAACATCCGCCGCGAGTCCGCCGGTCGCGAAGCCTCGCTCCAGTCCGACCTCGCCCGGCTCGAGAACGAGAACCTCCGCCTCGCCGGCCAACTTGCTTCACTACGCGAGACACAGGTCCGCTCGACCCTGGGCGCCACGGATGAGTTCGCCCTGGTCGACGGGCGGATCATCGGCTCCAACTCCGCCGAGAACTCCGTCTTTATTGACCTCGGGCAGCGCGACCGCGTGACACTCGGGATGAGTTTCGAGGTTTATTCCAACGCCGCCGCGATCCGCCCCGACGCCGACGGCAACTACCCGCCCGGCAAAGCCACGATCGAGGTCATCCGCATCAACGAAGGCTCCTCCGTCGCCCGCGTCGTCCGCACCTCCCGCGGCAACCCCATCGTCGACGGCGACGTGATCGCCAACGCCGTCTACGACCCTTCCAAGATCTATCACTTCGTAGTCTTCGGAAACTTCGACACCAACGGCGACGGCATCTCCCGCGCCGAGGAGCAGACCACTGTCAAAGCGATCATCTCCCAGTGGGGCGGCATTATCTCCGACGACATCACCGGCCGCACCGACTTCGTAGTCCTCGGCGAGCGCCCGATCCTGCCGCCCGCCCCTCCTGTCGACGCGCCCAGCCCCGTCATCCTCGAATTCATCCGCCAGTCGCAGATCGTCGACGAGTACGACCGGCTCTTCAACACCGCGGTGCAGGCGAGCATCCCTGTCCTCAACCAGAACCGGCTGATGACGCTCACCGGCCAGCACGCGATCCGCTGAATCGGCGCCGACGCATGAACACGCCGCAAGCCGGCGTCACTTTCCGCGATCGCGCCGCACTCGCCGCGCTCCTGAGCGCGACGGGCGTGCTCCGCGCCGTCGGCCCGCGAATCAGCCGACCCCCGCTCGCGGCGCTAGGCGATCTCTACGCCCGGGCGCCGATGAACCGCCGACGCTTCTCCTTCGCCGTCGAAAGCATCCGCTGGTGCTTCCCCGATCTCGACGAGGCCGCGGCCCGGGGACTCGCTCGCTCAGCCTGGCGCCATCTGTTCATGCTCGCTGCGGAGGTCTCGCTAAGCCCTTCGCGGTACCGCTTCGACCGCTGGCCGGACTGGATCGAGCCGCCCGACAACCCAGAAGCCGTGCGCATCCTCCTCCGCGAGCCGGCGATCCTCGTCACCGGCCACTGCGGCAACTGGGAGATCATGGGCGCGTGGATGGGGAGCCTCGGCCTGCCCATCAACTCCGTCTACCGCCCGCTCCCGAACCGGGCGATCGACGAATGGGTCCGCGCCACCCGCGCACGCCTCGGGATAACACTCATCAACAAGTTCGGCGCCGTCGCTCAACTGCCCGACATCCTCAAGCAAGGCGGGCACGTCTCTTTCATCATCGACGAGGACGCCGGCGAGCGCGGCGTGTTCGTCCCCTACTTCGACCGCCTCGCGTCTACACACAAATCCGTCGGCCTGCTCGCTATGCGCATGAACCTCCCCGTCCTCTGCGGCGGCGCGATCCGCATCGCACGCCCCGGCCTCGACCCCGGCCCGCTAAGTTTCCGCATACACGTCACCGACATCATCCGCCCCGACGAATGGCGCGACGAACCCGACCCCCTGTTCACCATCTCCGCCCGCTGCCGACGCGCGATCGAATCACTCATCCGCATCGCCCCCGAGCAGCACCTCTGGATGCACAAATCCTGGCGTCGGCGACCGCTCTTCGAACGCGAAGCCCGCCCGTTCCCTCAATCCCTCCGCGCCAAGATCGAACGACTCCCCTGGATGACCCCGTCGTCGCTCGACCGCATCATCGCCGCGTCGGCGGCGCCCGCTGAAACAGCGCGGATTCGCTAGTCTGTCCCGCCGTGGCCCAGACCCGACAACTCGTCCTCCTCCCCGCCCCCGCCGACACCGGCGACACCGGCACGCTCGGACAGCGCACCCGGCTCCTCGACGATCTCGCACGCTACAACACCTCCCCTGACGGTTCGCCCGAGAACCTCGGCGTAGCCTTCGGCCCGGGCTTCCGCGTCGAACTGCCCTTCGTCGGCGACCGCGACCCCGTAAACCAGGCGCTCATAACAATCACCGAAGAAGACAACGCCTGGCCCGTCCTCTTCAGGATGTGCCGCGAGCGCAACTGGCGACTTATGGATTCCCAGACCGGCCGAACCTTCGGCGTCTGATATCCCGCCGCCCGCCCGAGAACCAGCCCGCTCGTCCCGTAATGCGCGCTCGCCGCTGCGCCCGCCGCACAACCGGCGCGACCAGACCCGGCCCGCAAATCTTGTGAATTCTCCCGCCGCCTCATCACCCCGGCGAATCGTACTTTTCACGCCGAGTCGCCCGTGTCGTCACCGGGCCTGTCGTGGAGGAGTATCGAGATGCCGTTTCACAGAGCCGCAGCGTGTTCGTTGACTTTCGCCGCAGTGTTGGCGTCGGCGGGCGCCGCCGAGGCCGCCCTGGTCAAGCCGGTCACCGATCCCGGCGTCGGGTTCAGCGTCATCGCCGCCCTCCCCGGCGTCGAAGGCGTCGCCAAGAACGACAAAAGATGGTTCGACCACGACAACGGCGCCCGCTCGACCAACTGGGCCAACGAGCGCATCACATTCACATTCGACCTCGCCGACACTCTCAGCGACTACCGTCTCGGCGTCACCGCGATCAACTTGACGGACCTGGTCATACCGCCGAACTTCAAGGAGTTCCGCGTCGATGTCATCGTCAACGGCTCCCTGACCAACACTCTCGCCGTCCCAGCCTCCGACACCAACTGGTCTACATCCTGGCTGGACCTCGGCGCCCAATCCGGCGAAACCAACATCACGCTCAACTGGCGTAATGATTCCTACAAGAAAGGGTCATACGACGCCAACATCGCCATCGGCTCCGTAGCCCTCGCAGCGCCCTCCGTCGCGCCGACCGCCGCGGCCGTCATACCCACGCCCGGCCCGGTCGCTCTGGGCGGGATCGCGCTCGCCGTCACCGGCTTTCGAACTCGCCGGTCGCAATAAGCCGCGATCCGGGATACCCTTGCCCCATGCCGCAGGAAACCAAAACCGCCCCCCGGCACGAGGCCGACGCCCGGACACTGCAAGGGCTTGTCGCCTCGCGCGCGGATGAAGACGCCCTCCTCGACGCCCTCGAAAAAGCCTTCGATTATCGCGGCGACGTCACAATCACCACCACCACCGACTCCGAGATCACCGGCTATCTCTTCGACCGCCGTCGCGGCGCCTCGCTCGCCGATTCCGTCATCCGCCTGATGACGCCGACCGACCGGGCGCCGGTGGTCGTCCGCTTCGATGAGATCGCCGCGATCGCCTTCACCGGCAGGGACGCCGCCCACGGCAAAACCTTCGAGAACTGGGTCAAACGCTACATCGAGAAAAAACTCGCCGGCGAGGACGCCTCGATCTACAGCGAGCCGGATTCCGCCTCAAAGTCCGCCTGAACCATCAACCCGGCGCCGATAGCTCGAATACGCTCCGGCTCACAACGACAACGCCCATCGCTCGAACGTGAACGCCAGCGCCGTGATTATCACGACGCCGACGATGTTCAGCACCACTCCCGCGCGCACCATCGCGCCGATCGTCACACGCCCGGATCCGAACACGATCGCGTTCGGCGGCGTCGCGACCGGGAGCATGAACGCGCACGAAGCCGCGATCGCCGCCGGGATCACGAGCATCGTCGCCTCGACGCCGATACCCGCCGCCACCCCGCCGAGGATCGGCAGGAACGTCGTCGCGGTCGCGGTGTTGCTCGTTAGTTCAGTAAGAAAAATTACTATCGCCGCCACCGCCGCGATCAGCAGCCACACCGGCAGCGACCCCAGCCCCGCGACGCCCGAGCCGATCCAAGCGTCAAGCCCGGTCCCGGTCACCGCCCCCGCGAGGCTAAGCCCGCCGCCGAAGAGCAGCAGCACTCCCCAGGGCAGCCCCTCGGCGCGTTTCCAGTCGAGCGCGAACACGCCGCGCTTCACATCCACCGGGATCGCGAACAGCAGCACCGCCGCGAGCATCGCCACACCCGGGTCCGACAGCCGATCCAGGAAACCGAGATTGTCGCGCACCCAGCCGATCCGCAGCGCCGGCTCGCGGAAGACCCACAGGCTCGCGGTCAGAACGAAAACCGCCAACACCGTCCACTCCCCGCGCGAGACCTTACCTAGAGCGCGAAGTTCCTCGCGTATGAGTTCGCGCCCGCCCGGCACGCGGTCGATCGCGGGCGGGTGCAGGACAAACGTCAGCAGCGCCCACGCGATCACCAGAAACACAGCCGAGAACGGCACGCCGATCATCATCCACTGCGCAAAGCCGATCTCGATCCCGTAGGTGTTCTTAAGATACCCCACCATGAAAACATTCGGGGGCGTCCCGATGATCGTCGCCACCCCCCCGATGCTGGCGCCGTACGCCAGCCCGAGCATCAGCGAAGTCCCGAACCGTTCGATCACCTCCCGGCTCTCGCCGACCTTGCGCTCGACCAGCCCGATGACGCTCGCGCCGATCGGGAGCATCATCACCGCCGTCGCCGAGTTGCTGATCCACATGCTCAAGAGAGCCGCGGCGAGCATGAACCCGCCCACGAGCCGGCGCGGCTGCGTCCCCACCATCAGCAGGACCAGGAGCGCGATCCGCTTGTGCAGCCCCCACTTCTCCATCGCGAGCGCGAGCATGAACCCGCCCATGAATAAGAATATAAGTTCATGCGCGAACGGCGCCGCCGCGTCGCGTATCGGCATGATCCCGAGCGCCGGGAACAGCACGATCGGCAGCAGTGATGTCGCCGGCAGAGGGAGCGCCTCGGTCATCCACGACACCGCCATCATGACGCCCGCCGCCGCCGTCAACCGCGCCGGATCATCGAGCGACGACGCCCCGAGGGCGAGGTACACCACGACCGCCGCGATCGGCGCCCCCAGCCGACCGGCCCAACCGACCACGTCCCGCTTGGCGTCCGATCTGTCTCCGTGCATCGCGGCCCCCGGCTGGTCCGCGGCTCAGCCTTCCTTCTTCGTGCCGGCCTTCTTGGATGTCTTCTTCGAAGTCTTCTTCTTCGGTGACTCCGCCGGCTTCTCGTCCGCCGGCGAGCCACCGCCGCGCTTCGCTGTCGCCCGGGCCCGCATCAGTTCGTTGAACTCATCGAGCGGCTTCTCGATGATCTTCACCTCCCCGAGCATCGCGTCGAGCACCTTGTGCTCGCGGATCTGATTGGCCAGCGCGTTGATCCGACCGGTCCGGATGAACTCCTGCCGGACCTGCTCGGGGCGCTGCCCGGCCTCGGCGGCGATCTGCGCGATCCGCCCCATCACCTCCTGCTCGTTCACCGGAGTCTGGCGGTCCATCGCCGCCTTGCCCAGGATGAAGAACAGTTTAAGTTCATTCCGCGACGCCCCCGCGACGGACGACCGCAGTTCGTCCATCGAGCGGTCGATCTCCTCCTGATCCACGCCGCGGTAGAGAAGTTCCAGTCGGCGCCGCTCGATGTTGCGCTCTGTCTGTCGCGCCGTGATCTTCTCGGGCAGGTCGAACCGGACCATCTCGATCAGTTCCCGCGCCAGTTGCTGCCGCATCACCGCCTGCTGCTCGATGAGCGCCCGCTGATTCAGCCGCAGCATCACCGCATCGCGGAACTGATCCTCGCTCTCAAGCCCGAATCGCTCGACCAGCGCCATCGGCTCCAGCGGTTTGATGCGGTGCACGTCCGTCACGGTGAACGTGACTGTCACGGGCTGATTGCGGATCGCTTCGACCTCGTGCTCGTCCGGCGCCGTGGTCTTGAGAACGACCTCATCGCCGGCGCGCCGCCCGACAGTCGCGTCCGCGAACCCCTCGAAGAGAACCCCGAGCGCCATCCCTGTATTCTCACCCGCCGCGGGCGCCCGCAGCACCGCGCCCTCGATGTCGTGCACTACCGAAGAATCGCTGTCGAGCGTCATCACGCCCTGCCCGACGAGATAATCGCCCGGCTCGGACGCTCCTTCGACAGCCTGAAGATCGCCCTCGTTGACGCAGAGTTTCTGGATCTCCTCCGCCGCCATCTTCTCAGTAATTTCAATCACCGGCTTGTAAACCTCAAGCCCCGAAAGGTCCGGCAGCGAAAACTCCGGCACGACCTCCACCTCGAACGTGAACCGGATCGGGCTTTCTCCGCTCAGATCGGCGTCGGCTAGTTCGTCCCCGCCCTCGGGATCGCCGAGGATCCGCAGCGAATGCTCCTGGATCGCGGCACGGATCGCCTCAGAAGCCAGCCGTTGCTTGGCTTCGTCGCGCGCGTGCTTGCCGAAACGCCGCTCGATAAGTTTCTTAGGCGCCTTCCCCTGCCGAAATCCCGGCAGTGTCGCCTGCTCCGCGACATGGGAGAACGCTTCGGCGATCTGCTCGCGCACGCGCGACGCCGGGATCTCCACCGTCACCTTCTTCCGGCAGGCGCCGGCGTCTTCGATCGTGCTGGTCGCGGTCTGTACCGTTTCGGTTTCGGGCATGGTGTTCTCGTGATTCGTAGGCGGATCGGCCTGCCGGGCTGAGTGTTCAACCGAACCGGGCACGATAGCGGCGGACCCGCCTACGCCGCAATCCGACCGCCCAGCGCCGAACCCGCCCCAACGGTACGATGCCCGCATGATCCGACTCGCCTTCTCCACGCTGGCATGCCCGGACTGGACCCTCACCCGCATCGCCCGGGCCGCGATCGACTCCTCATTCGAGGGGGTCGAACTCCGCACCTTCGGCGCCGGGTCCGCCCGCCTCGCCTGCGACCCCGCGCTCACCGCGCCGGCCAAGATCATCGACGAACTCTTCAATGACGACGGCGTCGAGATCGCCGGCTTAGCCGCCTCGACCCGCTTCGACTCGCCCATCACGCCGCCGGTCCTCGGCTGGGCGATCGGCGACACCGAGCGCGACGTCCGCGAAGCCAAACGCCACATCGACCTCGCCGCCGCGCTCAACGCGGACTACGTCCGAGTCTTTGCCTTCGAGCCTTGTCCCGGCGAGCGCCCAAGCCGGGCCGTCAAACGCATCGCTCGCCGGCTCAGACAAGTCTGCGATCACGCCCGGCATTCCGGCGTCCGCGTCGCGCTAGAGAACGGCGGCGGGTACCCCCGCGCCCGCCACATCGCCGACATCATCGACGCCGTGAATGATCCACACTTGGTCGCGTCCTACTCGATCGCAGTCGGCGCGAACGCCGGCGACGACGCTGACGAAGCCGCCCGCACACTCGGCGAGCGCCTCCACGTCGGACGAATTAAAGACCTCAACGACGGCCGACCCTGCCCGCCCGGCGACGGACACATCCCCTGCGCCGATTTCGTTCGCTCCCTCCGCGATGTCCCGGCGCCGACACGCCCGCGCTGGGCGGTCTTCGAGTGGGACCGCCTGTGGATGCCCGACCTCGCGCCGCCTGACGAGATCCTCCCGATCGCGGAACAACGCCTCGTCGAGTGGGCGTACAAGGCCACCGGCGCCGCGCGATAAGATCCCGCGTGGCGATCCCCCCTGACACCATCACCGCGCGCTGCGCCGAAGCGGGCTTCGCGCTCGCCGGCGTCTGCCGCGCTTCGCCCAGCGATCACGCCGACGCATACCGCGCGTGGATCGACGCCGGGCGTCACGGCTCGATGGATTATCTCGCGCGCAACGTCGAACTCCGCCTCGACCCGAGCGCATTTCTGCCCGGCGCCCGGTCGATCATCATGGTCGCTGATCAATACTCCGTCCGCGAAACTATCCCCAGTGGCGCCCCCCCCAGTGGCACGGGCGTCTCGCCCGTGCGCAACATCAACAGTGGCACGCGCGTCCCGCCCGTGCGCAACCTCCCCACCACCAACCCAGACCAAACTAAACAACCGCCCCCCGCCCCCCTGGGCCGCATCGCCCGCTACGCCCAGGGCCGGGACTATCACAAAGTCATAAAAAAACGCCTGCACTCCCTCTGCGACCAGCTCCGCGCCGAGCACCCCGGCGAGGCCTTCCGCGCCTTCACCGACACCGCCCCCATCCTAGAGCGCGAGCACGCCGCCCGCGCCGGCCTCGGCTGGATCGGCAAGCACACTCTTCTTATAAACCCGTCGCTCGGCTCCTGGCTCTTCCTCGGCGGCATCATCACCACCCTCGACATCGCGCCGACCGCCGAGCAGCCCGTCCCCGATCATTGCGGCACATGCACGCGCTGCATCGACGCGTGCCCGACGGGAGCCATCACGCCGCACTCCGTCGACGCGAGCAGGTGCATCGCGTACCTGACCATCGAACGCCGCGATCCGATCGAACCCGATTTTCACGAGCAGATCGGCGACTGGCTCTTCGGCTGCGACATCTGCCAGGAAGTCTGCCCGCACAACTCGCCGCGGCCGGCGGGCGCCGACACCGGCGCGCCGAACCCAGCCTACACGCCGACCCGCGAGAGTTTCAACCTCCTCGAAATCCTCGGCTGGACCGAAGAAGACCGCATCAATCACTTTTCCGGCGCCGCCCTGACGCGCGCCACGCTCGGCATGATCCGGCGCAACGCGGCGATCGCTCTCCGCAACATCGAAAGCCGCGGCGGCGCACCCTTATGACTCTGCTCAGAAAAATGCGCGCTACTGCCGCCCCTCGATCGCCGCGAGCAGGCAACCGCCCGCGAGCAGCATCAGGTCGTCGAGTTCCGCGTCGTCTTCGACCACCGACACACTGATCGAATGCCTGACCGGATTGATGTGCGTGCGCAGCGCCGCGATCAGCCGGCCGTCCACCGCCGTCACGCTGTAGGACTGCGGCATAAGCATCGCGAGCAGATCGTGCCCGCGCCTGGCGAGCGCTCTCAGCGCCGAATCTTCTCTGATTTCAGCGATTTTCGCGCCGGTGCTGTTGTGCACGTCCCACGTGTCGCGCAGGATGCTCTTCCCGCCGCGCCTCCGGTAGGAGCCGATCCCGCCGCCGTCAGGGAGCGACACGTTGTAAGTCGCGGAGAAATCAATGATGTGCGGCGTTAGTATCCGCAGCACCTCGACGGACTTCGTCTCATCCGTGTAGAGCCGGAGATCCTCCTTCAGCCGGAACGCCTTCTGATTGCAATAGCCGACCAGCGCGTTCTGCGCGTCGTACACATGGAACGCCGCGCCGGCGAGTTTGAGAATCTTCCGGCGTATTACATATCGAGGGGCCGAGTCCGCCGCCATGTTCAGGCCTCCACCTTTTCAAACCTCGCCGCGACGGCTGGCCAGTTGACGACGTTCATGAACGCGGAGATGTAATCCCCCCGCCGGTTCTGATACCGCAGGTAGTAAGCGTGCTCCCAGACATCGACGCCGAGCAGCTGGACGGCGCCCTGGATCCCGTCGTTCTGCTGGTTCATCGTCTGCGTAACGCGAAGCCGGCGCGACACGGGTTCATACACAAGCCAGCCCCAGCCATTGCCCTCAACGCTGGCGGCGGCGGCTTTGAAATGTGTTTCAAACTTGTCATAAGACCCGAAATCGCGCTCGATCGCGCTCCCGAGCGCGCCGCCCGGTCGGCCCCCGCCGCCGGAACCCGCGGGCGCCATCGTCGCCCAGAAGATCGCGTGGTTGATGTGCCCGGACGCATGGAACGCGAGTTGCCGCTCCCAATGCTGGATGAGTGACGCGTCTCCGGACCCGTTGCGGATCTCGGCTAGTCGCGCGAGCGCCGCGTTGGCGCCTCGCACGTATCCCGCGTGGTGGCGGTCGTGATGGATTCGCATCGTCTCGGCGTCGATATGAGGCTCCAGCGCCTCGTACGCGTACGGCAGTGGCGGCAGCACGTACTCGCCCTTCGCGTCGTCCCACGCGCCCGCGAGATGGTTCGACACGCGCTCGCGCTGAAGCGGCTGCGCAATCCCAGGCGCCGCCACGGCCGCGACGCCGAGCGCCCCGACCACACCCATAGCCGCACGCCGATTCATAGTCTGATCTTCATTTGATCCCGCGGATTCGTTCTGCATCGCCTGCCCTTTCGATTCTTAGTGCGACGGGTTTGCATCACCGGATGCGCGACCAGATCCGGTCGATCTCGCGCCCGAGCCGGCTCGTCTCACGTTCGATCGACGACAGCATACGTCGAACCTCCGCGATCTCCCGATCGAGCCGCTGCCCGAACGGCTCGGCCTGCGGGACTGACTGCCGGAGATCGCGTTCCAGCGAATCGACCCGGCTGCTCTCGGCGCGGAGCGATTGTTCCAACACCCGCACCTGATCCTCGAGCGCGTCCGCACGCTGCTTCTCCCGCGCGAGGGACTCGCGCAGCGAAACGTCCGCGAGCACGGCGCCGTCACGGTTTGACTTGCCCGCCACACGCGCCAGCCCCTCCTTCGCCCCCGTCGCCCGAGGGTCGAGCGCGAGCGCGACCAGATAATGAGTCGCGGCGGATTCGTAATCAAACGCCCTCTCGGCGGCGAGCGCGCTCTCGAGCGCCGCCCGCGCGGGAGATTCCGCCGGCCCGGCGTCGCCCGGCTGCGCGAACGCAACGCCCGTGGCGATCACGCACGCCGACAGGATCAGCACGAATATCTCTTTCGATCCGGTGTAAGCCTTCATCGCCCGCTCCTGTTAGTGATGCGGTTCAGTGTTGTCGTTCGCTGTGTATCATGATTGATATGACCGCAGGGACCACTCGCGTGTACCCCTCCGCAGCCGGTGAAGATGCGGCCGGCGTCGGCCGCGCGTCTCGGCTGATAGATACGCCGATCGGCGGGATGATCGCGGTCGTTGCGGGCGGGCGGCTGATCCGGCTGGGTTTCACGCCGGACGATACGCCGTCGGGCGCGATCGAAGCCCACAATGGAGCCGACGCCGATTCGTGCCCAACGCTCGATCTGATCGAATCCGAACTCGACACGTATTTCAGTGCGCCCGGCGCCGCGACGGTGTTCACGACGCCGCTGGGCTTGTCGGGGACGCCGTTCCAGATCGCGGTTTGGACGGAACTGCTGCGGATCCCGCCGGGCGAGACCCGGTCCTACGGCGAGATCGCCCGCGCGATCGGAACGCCCGGCGCCGTGCGAGCCGTCGGCAGCGCCAACGGCGCCAACCAGATCGCCGTCGTCGTCCCCTGCCACCGCGTAGTCCGATCCGACGGCGCCCGCGGCGGCTACGCCGGCGGAACCAGTCGCAAAGACTGGCTCCTCAAACACGAACACAACAACGAACTATTCATCTGATCATCTAATTATCCGATCAACCGGATTCGCTGACAGCATGCAGACGCCTGACCTGAGCGCAGCGAAGGTCAGGTTTCGTCGAGTTTATAACACCTTCCGAACCCGGACCTCCGCGCGTGGCGCTCTCAGGGCTGCCCCACATTCTTATATTGAGGTTATCCCCATTCCCGTGGGGCAGGCGTCCCTGCCTGCCGGGAACAGCAGCCAAAAACACCCTCAACCCGGCGGGCACGGAGGCCCGCCCCACGGCTGGTGAGATCCACCTACGGAGGTTCGCCCAACGGGGGATGCTCACGGCCCCCCGACTCGATAGACCGGGCCGGGGACGGCCCGGCTCGGGTTCACCTTTCAGCCTGAATACGTCAGCCCGTGCGCTTCCGCGACGGGTTTGTTCAGGAGTCTGCCGTCGTCCATGTTGATCGCCGGGCGGAACCAGCGGCTCTCCTCGGCGAGGGCGCGGGCGCCCACGCGCGCGACCTTCAGAACCCAGGGCAGCGTCGCGTTGGTCAGCGCCTGCGTGCTCGTTCTTCCCACGGCGCCGGGCATGTTGGCGACGCAGTAGTGGACCACGCCGTCGATTATGTAGGTCGGGTTGGCGTGGGTGGTCGGGCGTGTGGTCTCGACGCAGCCGCCCTGATCGACTGCGACATCGACGATCACGGCGCCCGGCTTCATGGTTTTGAGGTCCGCCCGTTTTACGAGGTTCGGCGCCTTGGCTGCGGGGATAAGTACGGCGCCGACGACGAGGTCCGCCCGGGTCAGGTACTCCCGGATCGCGTGCGGGTCGGAGTAGATCGTCGTGACGTTCGCGGGCATGACCTCGGCGAGGTAGCGGAGGCGGTCGAGGTCGATATCCATGATGGTGACGTTGGCGCCGAGGCCCGACGCCATTCTCGCCGCGTTCGATCCGACGACCCCCCCGCCGAGGATGAGCACGTCGCCCGGCTCGACGCCCGGGACGCCGCCGAGCAGGATGCCGCGGCCCTCCTGCGGGCGTTCGAGGAACTTCGCGCCCTCCTGAATGGAGAGTTTGCCGGCGACCTCGGACATGGGTGTGAGCAGCGGGAGCGTGATCCTGCCGCCCGGCGCCGGGGCTTCGAGAGTCTCGTACGCCGCGGCGCAGATGCCCTGCTTGAGGCAGCCTTCGGTGAGTTCGCGGTCGGCGGCGAAGTGGAAGTATGTGAAGACTTCCTGCCTGCGTCGCATCATGGGGATTTCCGAGGATTGCGGCTCCTTGACCTTGACGATCAGGTCGGCGCCGCCCCAGACCTCCGCGGCGGTCGGGACGATCTTCGCCCCGGCTTTGACGTAGAGATCATCGGGGTAGCCGGAGCCTTCGCCGGCGTGCGTCTCTACAAGGACTGTGTGCCCTTCACGGGTAAGCATCTCCGCGCCGACGGGGAGCATGCCGACACGGTATTCATCCGATTTCACTTCACGGGGGACGCCAACGATCATCTCGAAACTCTCCTGGAAGGTGCGTTAGCTGGGGCGTGGCCGGTCTATGCCCGGCCGGGGCGGAGAGTGTAGTTTGTGCCCGGGCGTACGTCGTCTGGGCGTCAGACCCCGCCGCCGCGGCGTCAGGTATCGTTGACGACCCGCACGCAAGGAGCCGTCCCCATGTCGGATCGAAAGTGCTTAATCACCCCCCGCCGGCGTCGGTTCCCGGCCGCGCCGCTCGCGTCGTTGCTGTGCCTCGCCGTGTGCGTTGCGGCGTTTGCGCAGCCGACACGGCAACTCCGGCAACTTAACGACACCTGGTCGAACATCCCGCAGAGCGACCGGATCGAGGACGTGCTCGTCCCCGCGCTCGCGGCGATGAACAAAGCGCCCGCCGGGGCAGGCTCGACCGTCGAGGCGGCCTGGCTCACACCCGATGCGGGCGCGTGGTCCGACGCGCTGGCCTGGGCCGACGCTCCGGGGCAGCGGGCGGCGCTCGAAGCGCTCAAGCAGGTTAGCGAGCGCCGATCTCGCTTCGTTTTCGCGCAGCCGTACGGCCGGGCCGCGGGCGAATCCGCGATCGCCGCGGGGCTTTACGTGGATCTCGGCGAGCCGGAACTGATCGCCAACGCCCGCTCGGGCTGGATCGCCGGGCTTGATCGTCTCGGCGCGCTGGCGAACATCGAGGCGACCCGCCTCGCCGCCTCGGGCGCCGGCGCAGACGCGCTCGACCTCGTCCTCCGCTGGATCAGGCTCGCCCGCGCCTTCGGCGACCGCGAACTATTCGCCGAGAAACGCCAGTCATATCGCTGGATGCGTTTCGGCATCGAACGCCTGCGCGATCTCGCGTACCTGTTCCCCAGCGGCGCCGACGATCAGGAGATGCGCGCCGTCATACGCAGCCTCGAAGAACGAGAACTCAATCTCGACCGCATGCTCCTGCCGCGCGGCGACCGTCTCGCCGCTGAGGAACTGCTCGCCCTCACTTTCCTCGAACGCGGCGGACCAAACCCCGAAACCTTCGGCCCGACCATGGCCCGCATGCAGAGCGGCGATCGCCCGCTCAGACTCTTCGCCGAGGCTTCACGCTGGCGCACGATCGGCGAACAGCACGCGGATTTCTTCGCGACGCGCGATCGCATCGAAGCGGTCTTCCGCGATTGGCAGTTGCGCTGGGGCCTCGGGCCGCGCGACATCGTGCTGCAAACCGCGACCGACTTCGAACGGCTCGACCGCGGACGATTCATGCTGATCGCGGCGTCGGTCCCCGATGTCGGCGAACTCCTTCAGGAACGGTTCGCGCTGCGAGTCGAACTCGGCGGGACCAGGCTGGCGCTCGCGGTCGCCGGGTATCGCGCGTGGACGGGCGCCTGGCCGGACCCCGTGTTCGCGGTCAGGCCGAGGCTTATCGCCGAGATCCCCGTGGACCCGTGGGATCCGGCGGGCATCGAGCCGTACCGATATTTCATTCCCATGCGCGAGCCGCTGCCCGACGAGCGTGCCACGCCGAGACCTCACACGATCAACATCGTCGGCGCGGGCGACGCGCCCGCCGGACCTCAGCCGCCGACGGAGGCCGAAGTCTTCTCCTGGCTGTCGCGCGGCGGGACACAACTTCCGACTAACTCTCAGATGCTCCGCCAGGCCGCGCAATCCATACCCGAGCAGGTTCCGCCTCAGATGCGCGATCGGCTGCGCACCGCGATCGCGCGGGCGATCGAACAGTCAGGCGCCGGCGAGGCGCCCGAGTGGGTGTCCCGACTGGCCGGCGCGCGATCGGGCGACCAACGCTCACCCGCAGAGATTCAGGCCGACGCGATACTGCGGATCACGCTCTCGCCGGACTACCGCCGAACCCTGCTCTCGCTAGCCGATCAGGAAAACCCGTCGATGGAGGACATCCGCGTGGCTCTGGCGGGTGTTGTCCTGCGGATGCTCGGCTCGGGCGCGAACGGCCCCGGCGCGGGGACGGGTTCCGCGCTGTACGAAATCCCTTCATTCGAAGGAGTTTTCGACGACAGCGTCTTCGTCCTCTATTCCGTCGGGAGCGACGAAACACCCGGGCGGGCGACGAACGTAGGCCCGGGCGGGAACGATCACCTCATCTGGCCCCCGTTGTTCAGCCTCGTCCGCGAGCAGGCGGGCCGCTGAAGACGTACTCTTGAAACATCGTCGGGCTGGCGGGTGTCGAAGACTCCCGCCGCCGGGCGGCGCCGCCCTTTCATTGCCCCCACCATACGCCGACATCATCACATGACACAACCGACCGACACGCACAAACTCGTCATTATCGGTTCCGGCCCGGCGGGCTGGACCGCCGCGATCTACGCCGCCCGCGCCAATCTCGACCCCGTCGTGTACGTCGGCGTGCCCAAGCAGAACCCGTCGATCGTTCTCCCCGGCGGGCAGTTGATGCTCACGACGGACGTCGAGAACTACCCCGGCTTCCCCGAAGGCGTCACCGGCCCCGAGATGATGAGCCTCTTCCAGAAGCAGGCCGAGCGTTTCGGCACGCGCGTCGTGGGCGAGGACATCGAGGCCTGCGATTTCACCCGACGGCCGTTCGTGATGCGCACCAGCGCGGGCGCCGAGATCCGCGCCCACGCCGTCATCATCGCCACCGGCGCGACCGCAAACTGGCTCAACCTCCCCAACGAGCAGCGGCTCGCGCAATCCGGCGGCGGGGTCTCGGCCTGCGCGGTCTGCGACGGCGCGCTCCCCATGTTCCGCAATCAGCCCCTCGCCGTCGTCGGCGGCGGGGACACCGCGATGGAGGAAGCGACATATCTTACAAAGTTCGCTTCCAAAGTTTATGTGATCCACCGCCGGGAGGAGTTCCGCGCCAGCAAGGTGATGCAGGACCGACTGCTGTCGCAGCCCAACGCCGAGGTCGTGTGGAACTCCGTCGTCGTCGATGTGCTCGGCGACGAGGTCGTCACCGGCGTCGAGATCGAGAACACCCAGACCCGCGAGCGATCCCACCTCGATGTCAAAGGCGTGTTCATCGCGATCGGGCACACGCCCGCAACGAATTTCATCCGCGACACGGCCCTGGATTTCGACGACAAGGGCTATGTAAAACTCAATACCCGGTCGAGCGCGACGAACATCGAAGGCGTGTTCGCCGCGGGCGACGTGGCGGACGCGATGTATCGCCAGGCCGTCACCGCCGCGGGCATGGGGTGCCAGGCGGCGCTGGACGCAGAACGCTGGCTGGGCGCCAACGGCGTGCACTGAAGGGTCGTCACCGACCGGATCAACCGACCGCCAGCGATTCGAGTTCTTGCTTCATCGCGGCTATCCCCACCGGGCTGCCCACGACGAGCAGGCTGTCGTCACGCTGGATCGAGTCAGTCGCCTGCGGCGAGATGATTCTTTCTTCGCCACGCCTGATGCCGACGACCGCGACGCCGAATCTGTTGCTGAAATCAAGTTCTGCGAGCGTGCGCCCGCTCCACCCGGCCGCCTGCCGCACGTCGATCTCCTCGGCGCCGATGGATTCGGCCTGCTCCTGCGGCGTGCCGAACTCGCGCTGCCTGAGATGCTCGACCGCTCGGCCGGCGATATCGGGCGGGCATAGCAGCACAATCCTGTCGCCGGGATATATCCGCAGATCCGGGCTTGGGTTGAAGTGAATCTTCCCGGCCCGGCTGACGGCGAGGACCGACACGCCGATCTGCCGCCGAAGTTCGAGCTCGCGCAGAGTCTTGCCGGTGAATACGGACCCTGGCAGAAGGGTGACTTCTTCGAGAGTCGCGGGCCAATCTCCAAGCCCGGGCAACGAGTGCACAGCCCCGGCGACGGCTTCGGCAGCCTGCTCGGCCGCGTCGCGGAACGGCTGGAGCACCAGGTGTGCGCCGAGCCGTTGGTATTGAACCGCGTGCGACGGGTGCGCCGCGGTCAACGCGATGCGCCCGGTAAATCCGGAGTTTTTGAGATGATTGAACAGGGTCAGGTTCATGTCATGATCGCGCACGGCGCTCAGAACCCACCTTGCCTGATCGAGCGGGAGTTGGGCGATCATCTCGGGATCGCCCACATCGCCGTAGAGCACGGGCATGCCCGCGTCCCGCGCGCGTCCGAGCGCCTGCGGATCGAAATCGACCGCCAGCACATGCCAGCCGTACTCGCGCAGCCGGGATGCGATCACACTCCCGTAATTGCCAAGCCCCATCACTATTATCAGATGCCGATCAGGGGATGCGACAGGGACGGAATCCTGAGGCACGGCCTCGCGGAACGGGCGCGATCTCTCGAACATCCCCAGCAGCGGCGACAGCCTGGCGTACAGCAGCCCGGAGTAAAGAATCAGATATGTTGAAACAGAGATCGTCACCAGCCCCACAAGCGTTATGAGGCTCATCGCTGACGCATCTATATGCCCGAGGCTCAGGCCGAGCGCAGCGAGTATCAGCGAGAACTCGCTGATCTGCGCAACCGCCAGACCGGACATGAAACCGGTGCGTTTGCGGTAACCCATGTACCCCATGATGACCATGACGATCAGAGGGTTGCCCACCAGCACGAACGCGGAAAAAACCGCGGCTTTGCCGAGTTCAGCGCCGAGCAGAGACAGGTCAAGCCCGGCGCCGAGGTTGATGAAAAAAAATAGGAGCAGGAAATCCCGGAGCACTACGAGCCTCGCGCCGATCGCGTCGCGTTGCGCCGTCGACGCAAGCGATACCCCCGCGAGAAATGCGCCGACCTCCTTGCTGAATCCGAGAATCTCCACGGATGCGGAAAGCGCGACCGCCCAGGTGATCGCGAAGAGCACCAGTAGTTCGCTGGAGCGAGACAGATAGTTGACCATCCCGGGCAGTATCCATCGCATCATCGCCGCGACGACGCCCAGCATCAGTGCGCCCTTCACCAGTATCCAAACCGCGTGTGTGATGAAGCCCGGCCCGACTTCGTCGCCGCCGAACGCCGTCAGCGCGATCAGCGCGAGAATCGCGACGATGTCCTGCACGATCAGGAACCCGACCGCGATCCGTCCGTGCAGCGAGTCGATCTCTTTCTTATCCGACAGAAGTTTGACGATGATGATCGTGCTGGAGAACGTCAGCGCCACCGCGACGTAGACCGCCGGGACCACGGCCAGCCCGAAGCCGATCGCTATCAGGAAACCGACCAGCGACGTTAGAAACACCTGCCCAAGCCCCGTCGCGAGCGCCACCGGGCCGACCGTGCGGATCATGCTCACGTCGAGTTTCAACCCGACGACGAAGAGCAGCAGTGAGATGCCGATGCTCGCAAGCAGCTCGATATCGTGCGCGTCGCTGACAAGCCCGAATGCGGATGGTCCGACCAGGATCCCCGCGAACATGAACGAGATAATCAGCGGCTGCTTCAGGCGAAGACCGACAGCCGCCACTGCGGCGGCGACCGCCAGTATCCCCCCGACTGTCGCGAACGGCGTCCATTCCATCGGCGTCACACGTCGTCCTGCACCGCCCCGATCGGTCCCGGGCGACGAACATACTCCCAGCATCGGCGCCCGGTCCACAGCATCGCGGCAATGGTAGCCCATCGCCGCGTTGCCGCGCACGCCGGGCCTCCGTAGACTCGTCGCCCGATCGACCACTCCGACGGGAGCCTCTTCATGCCCGCGACCGAGCACGCGCAACCAGCCGCCGCAGTCGTCGCTGTCACCGGCGCGACCGGCTTCGTCGGACGATTCGTCGTCCGCGAGTTGCAATCGCGCGGCTTGCCTGTTCGCGCGCTCGTGCGCGACGCGCGTAAAGCCGCCCGAGTCCTCCCCGCTATAGGCGTGGAACTCGTCACCGGCGATGTCCTCGACGCCGATTCGATGGACGAACTCGCCGCTGGCGCGAGCGCGATGGTTCACCTTGTGGGCATCCGCAGGGAGACTCCTGGCGGGATCACGTTCAGGAAACTCCACGTCGAAGCGACGCGCAACGCGGTGCAAGCCGCCGAGCGCGCCGGCGTCAGCCGATATATCCAGATGTCCGCGCTCGGCGCCCGCCCGGACGCGGCGAGCAAGTATCACCAGACCAAGTGGGCAGCGGAAGAGATCGTCCGCGGCTCGGCGCTGGCGTGGACGATCGTCCGCCCGTCGCTGATCCTCGGCCCGGGCGGCGAGTTCATGCAGATGGCGACGGGTTGGGCGCGCGGGACCGAGCCGCCCAAACGCTTCATGCCTTATTTCTGCAAGCCCGCGCCGAGTGTCGGCGAGCCGGTCCCCGATACATGCGACAACTCGGCGTCGGTCCAGCCGGTGTCGGTGGCGGATGTGGCGTCGGCGATCGCGGCTGCGATCGAGCGCGATTCAGCGATCGGCGAGGTGTACCCGCTGGTCGGTCCGGTCGCGTACAGCTGGCCGCAGATGCTTGTCCTGATCCGCGACGCGACGCCCGGCGCCAAGCCGAAGATCCAGCCCCGCGGCGTGCCGGGCGTGTTCGCTCACTATCTCGCGCTCGTGATGGGCAAGGCCGGGCTGGGGACGCTGCTGCCGTTCGGCCCGAGCGAGCCGTTGATGGCGATCGAGGACAACACCGGCTCGCCCGCCAAGGCTCGCGCGGATCTCGGCGTCGAACCCGCCCCGCTCGATCGCGTCCTCGCGTGGAGCGTGTCGGCGTGACAAACAACGCCGACCGCACGCCATGCCGACGCAACTCGGCCCAGACCCGGAGCCGGCGATGAAGACCCGGACCAACCTGCTGACACTGCTCGTGGTGATCGCGCTCATCCTCGGCGCGCTCATCGGGCACTTCGTCCTGTGGGACGCGAGCGCGACGCCGGAAGCGCAGGAGCAACGCGTCGACGGCTGGCGCATCGCGGGCGAACTCGTCTTCCTACGCCCGCTGATGCTCATCGTCATCCCGCTGATCTTCACCAGCGTGCTGACGGGCATCACCTCGATCGGCGATCCCAAGCGGCTCGGCGTGATCGGCGGCGCCACGCTCGTTTATTACATCGTCACGATGATCTTCGCCGTGACGGTCGGCGTCACGCTCGCGTCGATCTTCACTCCCGGCGCGAACGTCTCGCAGGAACTCGTCCAGCAGGCGGCGGCTCAGGGCGCGAGCGTCGCCGAGGGTCGCGCGCCACCAGGCGGCGGGACCGGCCTCGCCGCAGCCTGGCTGACCATCGCGCAGCAACTCATCCCCGATAACTTCCTCAAAGCCGCAGTCGAACGGCAGGCGCTCAGCGTCATCTCCGCGACGATACTCCTCGGCGTCGGGCTGATCGCTATCAAGGACAAAGGCAAGCCGTTCATCGAGGCGATCGAAGCCCTCCACGAGGCGCTCATGCGCGTCGTCCTCTGGGTCATCTGGATGATGCCCATCGGCGTGCTGGTCCTGATGGCGTGGGCGGTCGGGAAGTTCGGGCTAGGCTCGCTCGCGCAGTCGCTCGGGAAGTATGTGCTCGTCGTCTCCGTCGGGCTGGCGATACATACTTTCCTCACGCTGCCCGCGGCGCTGTGGCTGTTCACGCGCGTCAATCCGTTCAAGTATCTCTGGGGGATGAAGCCGGCCCTTCTGATGGCGTTCGGCACAGCGTCGAGCATGGCGACGCTCCCCGTCACGATCGAGACTTCCATCGAAGCGGGCGCGTCCAAACGCTCCGCCCGGCTGGTGCTCCCGCTCGGCGCGACGGTCAACATGGACGGGACGGCGCTCTATCAGGGCATCGCCGTGGTCTTCATGTTCCAGGCGTTCGGGTATGACCTTCACGCGGCGCAGTACCTCGCGATCGTTTTGACCGCGACGCTCTCGGCGATCGGCGCCGCGGGAGTGCCCGGCGGGTCGCTCGCTACGATCATCATCATTGTCACGGCGGTGAACACAACGCTCAGAGGCGCGGGGATAGACCCCTTGCCGCTCGAGGCGATCGGGCTGATCCTCGCGGTCGATCGGCTGCTCGACATGATGCGAACGGTCGTGAATGTCTGGGGCGATTCCGTCGGCGCCCGCATAATGACCCGGCTCGCGCCCGACATCGAGGACGAAAAAGAAAAAGCCTTCGCGTAGCCGCGACGGCGCCCGCTTACAGGAGCGCGATCGGGTCAACGTCGATCGCCGTCGCCGCGTCGCTCTTGGCAAGACCGGCGTTGCGCAGCGCGGCGAGCGCCGCCTGTATCGGCGCCGGGCTTGGCGCGAGCATCTCAACCGCGATCCGGTAGCGATCGCCGATCCGCGAGATCGCGCAAGGCATCGGCCCGTGAACCCGCAGCGTCGGCGAACTCTCCCGGATTCGCTCGAGTTCACGCGCGATCCGCCGGGCGTCGCGCAACGCGCGCTCGTGCTGCTCGTTTCGGACGACGATCCGCGCCATCCGCGCGATCGGCGGCAGGCCCGACCGATCTCGCACGCGCAACTCTCCCGCTGCGAAGGTTTCGTAATCATGGTTCGCAGCGTGGACGATCGCCGGGTGATGCGGGTTGAAAGTCTGCACCACCACTCGCCCGGGCCGCTCGCCGCGCCCGGCGCGCCCGGCGACCTGCGCGACGAGTTGGAACGTGCGCTCCGCCGCGCGGAAGTCAGGCAGGTTGATCGCGGTGTCCGCGTTGAGCACGCCGACGAGTTCGACGCCCGGGAAATCGTGCCCTTTCGCGAGCATCTGCGTACCGAGGAGGATTCTTATCTCGCCGCGTCTGAACGCGTCGAGCACGTCGTGGTACATCCCGGCGCCTCGCATGGAGTCGCTGTCGACTCGGCGTATAGCGCCGGCTAGGGCGATCTCGGGGAAGAGCCGGGCCAGTTCGTCTTCGACGCGCTGCGTCCCGGCGCCGAAGGTCGTCACGCGCTTGCCGCAGACCGGGCAAGCGCCGGGTAGGAGTTGCTCGCTCAGGCAGTGATGGCAGCGCACGACGCCGCCCGCGGGGAGCGCCCGGTCGCGGTGATAGACCATGGTCACGTCGCACTGATCGCAGCGCAGCGTCCAGCCGCAACGGTGGTCCGGGCAGCAGATATAAGAAGCCCAGCCGCGCCGGTTCAGCAGGAGGATGACCTGCCCGCCCGCGTCGAGTGTGCGTGCGATCTCCTCGCGCAGCGTCGGGCCGACGAATGACAGTCTCGCTGAATTAGAAGTGTCTGCGCGAAGTTCATCGGCGAGATCGACGACTCGCACGCGCGGCAGCCTGGCCCCGGCTGGCCGGGATCGAAGCGTGTGAAGCCGGCTTCTCCCCAGCGTCGCGTTGCGCCAGGATTCGAGCGACGGCGTGGCGGACCCGAGCACTACGGGGCATCCTTCCATCTGCGCCCGGCGGATCGCCACATCGCGCGCGTTGTGCCGGGGCGCGTCATCCTGTTTGTACGCGCCGTCGTGTTCTTCATCGACGACGATCAGGCCGAGTTTCACCCCGGCGGCCGCGTCGAATGGCGCGAATACCGCCGAGCGCGCCCCGACCGCGACGCGCGCCTCGCCGCGTGATATCCGCATCCAGTGCTCACGCCGAACCGCCGGCGACAGCCCGGAATGGATAACCGCCACTCCCGCGGCGTGGAAACGCTCGTGGAACCTCGAAACAAGTTGCGGCGTGAGGCTTATCTCCGGCGCGAGCACGATCGCGCATTCTCCCCGAGCGACGACCTCTTCCAGAACACGAAGGTAGACCTCGGTTTTGCCCGAGCCGGTCACGCCGAAGAGCAGGTGCGCCGCGAACGAGCCGAGCGTCGCGGTGATCCCGCCGACGGCGTCGCGCTGCTCGGCGTTGAGGTTGACGGGCGCGGGTTTGCTCGGCGCCGGCCCGGGGAAGAGTTCCGTGCGTTTTACTTCTGTGTAGCGTTCGAGCAGGCCGCGCTCGATGAGCCTGTTGATCGGCCCCAGATTCGCAGCATTTATCGCGTCTTTCAGCGCGGTCGGCTCGATCGGGAATGACCCCGCGGGGAGCGCAAGCACGGCGCGCCAGGCTTCATCAGTTTTCGCGGGCAACGGCTCGACCGGGCGCTTGCCCGTCGGCCGGATAAGTGTGACCGTGCGTCGGCGGCTCTCGTGCTTGACCGCGCCGGGCGCCATCGCCGACAACGCCAGCCCCAGCGGGCAGCAGTAGTAGCCGGACATCCACTTGGCGAGTTCGATCAGGTTCGGCGGGAGCCTCATGCCCGTGCGTCGGCGGATCGGTTTGATCTTGTCGGGGTCGATGTCCGCTGCGACGCCGAGTTCGATCACATAACCCGTCGCGCGCCGGTCGTGCCGACCCAGCGGCGCCTCGACACGCTCTCCTAATTCCACAATGCCGAGATCGCGCGGGACGCTGTATGTCAGGCCCTCGGGCGCGTCCAAGCCGCGCTCGAGCGCGACACGGACGAGAGGTCCGGCCTCGGCTTCAGATTGAAATAGCGATCGCGGCGACACTCGGCACAGAGTACGTCGGCGAGTCGCCGCGGACGCCGGGTCGATCCCACGTATGACGCCGATCCCGCGAGCCGGGCCGTCCCCGGCCCGGTCCGGCAAACGGACGGCGCAACAAATAAGTGGCACGGGCGTCTCGCCCGTGCATAAAAAGATCCAGACACTCAGAATTCCTCCTGCACGAATAATCCGCGACGCCTGATCTGAGCGAAGCGAAGGTCAGGGTTAGTCGCTAGCGCACGGGCGAGACGCCCGTGCCACTGTTTACCTTCGCACGGGCGGGACGCCCGTGCCACTGTTTACCTTCGCACGGGCGGGACGCCCGTGCCACTGGCCGCTGGGTTGGCGTACACTCCCCTCTGATGGTCAACGAAAACCGCGAGAGGCTGAATCGTCCCGCCCGGCTCGCGCTCGAGAACGGCGCGGTGTTCACCGGCCGGGCTTTCGGCGCGGTCGGTCGCGGCGGCGTCACGACCGCTGAGGTCGTCTTCAACACCGCGATGACCGGATATCAGGAGATCCTCACCGATCCCTCGTACACCGGCCAGGCGCTCGTAATGACCGCCCCGATGATCGGGAACTACGGGGTAAACGAGGACGATGTCGAATCCGGCCGCGTGCACGTCGCCGGCTTCATCGTGCGAGATCTCGCCCGCAGGCCGTCCAACTATCGCGCCACCGCGTCGCTCGACCAATACCTCGCGCAGCAGGGAGTCCTCGGCGTTGCCGGCGTGGACACGCGCGCCCTCACACGCATGCTCCGCGAGAACGGCTCGCTGCGCGGCGCGATGACTGACGACCCGGCTGTCTCCGACGCGGATCTAGTCGCAGCGGCGCGATCGGCGCCCGAGATGACCGGGCAGGATCTCGCCTCGCTCGTCGCCTGCCGGGCGCCGACGGAATGGACCGAAGGCGTCACATTCCTCCCCGGCGAGGACGCGCTCCACCCCGCGCTGACCGGCCGACGCGACGGCTCGCCGTGGCGGGTTCTCGCGATGGACTGCGGCGCCAAGCGAAACATCTTCCGCAACCTGCTGTCGCGCGGCTGCGCCGTCACGGTTGCGCCTAACACCATCAGCGCCGGCGAGATCATCGAACTGCGCCGCGCGGGTCGCCTCGACGGCGTCTTCATCTCGAACGGGCCGGGCGATCCCGCAGCGGTGACCGCGACGATCGCTACGCTGCGCGAACTGCTCGCCGATCGCGATGCGCCGATCCCGATGTTCGGGATCTGTCTGGGGCATCAACTGCTGGCCCTCGCGCTCGGCGCGGAGACGTACAAACTCAAGTTCGGGCATCACGGCGCCAACCACCCGGTCCGCAACACCATCACCGGACGGGTCGAGATCACCAGCCAGAACCACGGGTTCGCGGTACGTTCGGGGGCCTTGGCCTCGCTCGGCGCGGAGGAGACCCACGTCAACCTCAACGACGGGACGCTGGCGGGTTTCCGTCTCGTCGACCGTCCGGTGCTGGCGGTTCAGCATCACCCCGAGGCCGGCCCCGGCCCGCACGACGCCGGCTACGCCTTCGACGCATTCATCGAGATGATGCGGACCGGCTCGCCGACGACGTTCGGGACTTGATCGGCCCGCGGAAATCCGTCAGCGGAAAAGACCGGACACGACCGGAACCGCCCGGCGGTTGCGGGGGCTATATGGGGGAGTTATGGTCCGCTGATCCGCGACGGGTCGTTGTCGCAACGCCGTCCGGACCATACGCAGACACCACAAGCCTTACGCGCCGCTAGCCCGGCGCCGAGGAGAGCCGGCTCCATGCTGCACCGAAACAATCCTTTCGTTCGCGGGTTTTCGATCACGGTGCTCGGGTGCAGCGCGCTGCTGACCCCGGCCCAGGCGACGCCCCCCAGCGCCGCGATGATGCTCGACACCGCCGACGCGCTGTACGACGCCGGCAGGCTCGTCGAAGCGCGCCGAACGCTCCTGCGTGTCGATCGCGAGTCGCTCAACGCCGACCAGCGCGAGCGCCTGCTGAGCCTGATCGCGGGAGTCGATCGCTCGCTCCGCCGGGCCGACCCTGTCGCGATCAGCCTTGAAAAAGCCTCGCTCGCGCTGCAAGACGGCGACCTCCGCGACGCCGAGCGCCAGGCCGTCGCCGTTGATAAAGCGCGATCCGCGACCGACGAGCAGCGCGCCAATGCTGCGGACATCATCAACGATATAAATCGTCTCCGTACCGAACTCACGCCCGCGATCGGGTCGATGCTCGACCAGGCCCGCATCGACTTCGACACGGGTCGGCACGCCGAGGCCAAGGCCGGCTTCGACGCGGTCTACCGCTCGGGCGTCCCGCTGACTCCCGATCAACTCCGCGTCATAGATCGGCACCGGATCCTTATCATGGAGATCGAAGCCGAGCGCGGCGAGGCGTTCACGCCGACCCCCCCGGCGCTCGCGGTCTTCCAGCCTCAGGAAGAACCCCAGCCCGACCCCGCGCAGGAAGAAGTCTTCCGCCAGGCGGTCAAGTTCGAAGCGCAGCGGCGTCAAGCCGAAGCGTTCCAGGCGTTCGAGGACGGACGGTACCCGACCGCCCTTGAGAACTACCTGCTCGTGATCGGGCAGTACCGGGACCAGTTCACCGCCGACGAGATCCGCGCCGCTGAAGCCCGCATCGCGGAGATCCGCGCGATCCTCCAGCAGCAAGGCGCCGGCGCCCTCGAAGACCAGATCCAGCGGTCGCAACTAGTCCGCGACCGCGCGATCGCGGAGTTCGAGAACCTGCTGAACATGAGCCGGGCCGCCCTGACCGCCGGCGACACCGAACGCGCCCGCGATCTCGCCAGCGAGGCCCGCCTGCGCCTCAGCGAAGCCCGCCAGGTCTTCTCCGAGCAGGAGTTCGAGCAGCGTCTCGGCCAGCAGCGGTCGCTCCTCCAGCAGATCGTTTCGTCCGAAGAATCCATCCGCCGGACCGAAGCCGAGCAGCGCTCCGACGCCCTGTCACGCCAGGCGGCGGAGCAGGAAGCCCGCCGCGAGGCCGAGCGTCGGCAGAAGATCTCGGAAAATCTCTCGCGCATCCGCGCGCTCCAGCTCGAACAGAAGTACGACGAAGCGCTCCAGGTCGTGGACCAGGTTCTGTTCCTCGACCCGCTCAACCCCGCTGCCCTTCTTATGAAGGACACGCTCCACGATCTCAAGATCTATCGCGATTGGACACTGGCGCAGCGCGACAAATCCCTCGGCTACGCGCAAGAATCCGTCCGCATCCAGCAGTCGCTGGTGATCCCGGAAGCGATCCTCGATTACCCCGCCGACTGGCCGGAGATCTCGTTCCGTCGCGGCGAGCCTATCGCGTTCCAGGAATCGCCCGTGGACCGCAGGGTTCTCGCGGAACTCCGCACACGCCGGATCCCCGCGACGTTCAACGACGCCCGCCTCGAGGACGTGCTCGCGTTCTTCGCGCAGGTTACGACGCTGAACGTCGATGTCGACTGGGAGTCGCTCGCGGACATCGGCATCAGCCGCGACGACCTGGTCTCGCTGAGCCTCCAGCCCCTGCCCGCGGAGACCGTCCTCGACCGCGTGCTCCGCAAGGTAAGCCCGGACCTCTTCAGCCGTGCGAACTGGGCCGTCGAAGACGGCGTTCTTGTGATCGCGTCTGACGACGCCCTGCGCCGCAACCGATTCGTCGTGATCTACGACGTGCGCGACCTGCTCTTCACGGTCAATGACTTCGTGGATATCCCCAACCTGGGCCTCGGCCAGATCACCCAGGGCCAGGGCGGCTCGCAGCAGTCCGACTTCGATGAAATTGATAGAGAAAGCCTCACCGAGCAGCAGATCCTCGAGCGCATCGTCGACATAATCCAGCGCAACATCGACCCGACCGGCTGGGCCGAGGCCGGCGGTGACACCGGCGACGTCTCCGAACTCAACGGCAACCTCATCATCACCAACACCGCTCGCAACCACCGCGATATCGCCGGCCTGCTGAGCCAGCTCCGCGAGGTCCGCTCGATCCAGGTCTCAGTTGACACCCGCTTCCTCCTCGTCAACGAGAACTTCTTCGAGCAGATCGGCTTCAACATCGACCTCATCTTCAACGCGATGAACAACCAGTTCGACGACGCACTGGCGAACCAGGCCATCGCGCCGCTCGTCTCGACAAGCCCGCTCGGCACCAGCACGCTGCTCCCGTCTGACCTGGTCGGGCCGTTCTTCTCGAACTCCCGCATCGGAGGCACGCCCGACTTCACCCTCGATCTCGATAACCTCCAGCCCGGGCAGATCCCAACCGTCCAGCTCGGCCTCCCCAACGGGCAGGACGCCAACATCCCGTTCGTCGTCAGCCGTCCCGACCGCCTGAGCATGATCCCGGTCCAGCAGAACAGCCTCGGGCTGTCGCAAACCCTGCTCTCCGGCTCGGCGTTCGCGCAGTCAATCCTCGCCACCAACCCCGCCCTGCAACTCGCCGGCACTTTCCTCGACGATATCCAGGTCGACTTCCTAGTCGAAGCAACCCAGGCCGACCGCCGATCCGTCACGCTCACCGCGCCGCGACTCACATTCACGAACGGCGCCGCCGCTACCATCTCCGTCCTTACCGAGCAGGCATTCATCTCCGATCTCAACATCATCACCGGCACGGGCGGCATCGGCTTCGAGCCGCAGATCGGCCGCGTCTCCTCCGGCTTCGTCATGCTGCTCGACGGCGTGGTCTCCGCCGACCGCCGCTACGTCACCATGGAGGTCCAAGCCCAACTCGCCGAAGTCCTCGATCTCATCACGTTCACAGGCGCATCTCAGGCCGTCGCCGCCGGGCAAGGCGGGTCCGTCGGCGGCGGACAGATCGTCTCCGGCAACATCCAGCAGCCCGTCCTCCAGACCACGCAGATCCGCACCGGCGTCACCGTTCCCGACCAGGGCACGATCCTCCTCGGCGGGCAGCGCCTCGCCCGCGAAACCACCATCGAAACCGGCGTCCCCGTCCTCAGCAAAATCCCCGTCCTAAACCGCTTCTTCTCCAACCGCATCGAGGACCGCTCCGAGTCGACGCTGCTCATCCTCCTCAAGCCGACCATCCTCATCCAGAGCGAAGAAGAAGAAAAGAACTTCCCGGGCCTGCTAGACAGCCTCGAGAACCGTTTCGGCGTGGGGTTCTGACACTCGGCCGACTTCGCCCGTCCCCGCGCATTCGCCCGCATCGCTCGACGCGCGATCCCCTTGCGCGGTTGACAGGCGCCGAACCCGCCCGCTAGCGTTGTGACGCTGCGGCCCACCCGGCCCCGCCGCGACCAGGAGACCCACATGGCGCCCGGCGATTCCCGCCTGAACATCTCGACCGTCGGCGACGTGATCCGCATCGAGTTCGTCGACCGCAACATCCTCGACGAGGGCAACATCCAGCAGATCGGCGACGAGATCCTCCACCTCGTCGACGACCGCGACGCCCCGCGCATTCTCATCAGCTTCGCCAACGTCGAGCACCTCTCGAGCGCCGCGCTCGGCACACTCATCACCATCAACAAACGCATCCGCGACAAGGCCGGACAACTCCGCCTGACCGACATCGACCCCCAGATCTACGAGGTCTTCGTCATCACCAAACTCAACAAACTCTTCCAGATCCACGAATCCGCGGACGAAGCGCTGGCGAGCTTCTCGTCATGACGGCGTCCGCCCCGGCCGCGCTCGGCCCGACGCACCGACCGCCGGCCCCCGGCGACACGATGACCGAACAAGCGTCAAACGAGACGACACGATCGGTCCGCCTTGTCAACGACCCGGCGGCGATTCGCGATCTCCAGGACACGCTCATCGCCGACGCCGAACTCGCCGGACACGGCCGATCCGCCGCGTTCGCCCTCCGTCTCGCCCTCGAAGAGGCCGTCCGCAACGCCTTTGTCCACGGCTGCTCAGGCCGGACCGACCTCCCGATCGACGTGGCCTGGTCCGTCACGCCCGATCTCGTCACGATCATCGTCGAGGACCCCGGCCCGGGCTTCGATCCCGACGCCGTCCCCGATCCGACCTCCGACGAAAATCTCGAAGCCCCGAGCGGTCGCGGCCTGCTACTCATGCGCGCCTACATGACCAGCGTCGAATATAACAACCGCGGCAGCCGCGTCACGATGCGCTACAGCCCCGGCGGCGACTGAAGCGAACCCGCTTAACTCAAACTCATTCCGCCCGCTCGACGCGGACCGCGACCACGCCCACCTCGCCCGGGATCGGCCGGGCCCGCCCGGATTCCTCGGCGAAGCGCTCGATCGCTCGCGTAAAATCCTCGGGCGTCATGCGGTCGGCGATGATCACCAGGACCGAAGCCCCCTCGGCGTCGATGTCGAACCCCGCAGCGTCCGCAGCGGCGTCCACCGCGAATCGCTCGGCGTCGTCGTAGCACTCCGCGCGAAGCCAGACATCCCCGTAATGCGCCGGCCCGTCCGCTTCCTCTAGCCTGACCAGGCATCTCCACGCGGTCACGCCGAGATCTTCGCCCGAGTCGTCTATATTGCTTTCGCGGTCGATGTTGATCTGAAGCCGCCACGCGACGAGTAGTTCTTCGAGGATTTCCTCCTCGCTCGGCCCGGCCCGCCCGGCGCCCAGAACCGACCGATGCTCGTGCGCCGTCGCGTCCACGCCCGCGAGTTCGGCCACCGGCGCGATGTCGAACGCTTCGAGAACCTTTTCAACACGCTCGCGCGCCGCTCCCGCGGCCCGGACCGTCACGATCTTGTGCTCATCGACGTAGATATATAGAAACGGGTCTTCGCTCATCGCGCCGAAGCCGACAAGCCCGTCCTCGAAGAGCCATTCCTTGTGCCGATGCGTCGCGTCGAGGAACCGATCCAGCGGGACCGGGTCGTACGCGATGTACGGATCCACCTCGCGGTAGGCGTCCTCGCCCAGCACGTCGAGGATCGGGTACACCCGCGGCGGCAGGAGCGCGAACAGCGACCGCACCAGCGGCCTGATCCGATCCGCCGGCGCCACGATGTCGAACATGTACCGGTCCGGCCATTCTTCCCAGTCGCTGTCGGCTTCCCCGCCGTCGGCCGGCTCGAAGTCCACCGTGTACCCCGACCGCGGGTGCGACCGCTCGACCGGGTACACACCGAGCGGGAACGGGAACCCGTCCACGATCACCCGATCGACTGAACTCTCCGGCGCGTCTGGCTCCATGCGTGCTCGTCCCGGCGTGATCGACCCTGCCCTACTCCATCGGCTGGACCCGCCACCGGGCATCGGCTCAATCATAGACCTGATCGGTCGGGCGCGCGCACCGGCCGGGCGTGCGATCAGCCTGCATGACACGCCCGCCGCTGTCGGATAGGTTGCTCGGAATCCACGCCGGGCCTTCGCCGCTCCCGCGCGACGGGCGCCCGGCCCTCTTCGCTCCGAATCCGCCACCGAGGAACGCCGCATGAACGGGATGAACGGTCTTTTCCAGGGGTTCATGAACGCGCTTGACACCGCCAACAGCGTCATCTGGCACAACTACGTGCTCTACATAGTCCTCGGCGTCGGCGTGCTCTTCACCATCCGCACCGGCTTCGGCCAGTTCCGAGCGCTGACCCACGGCGTAGACGTAACCCGCGGCAAGTACGACGACAAGAACGACCCCGGCGCCATCAACCACTTCCAGGCCCTCTCCGCCGCACTCTCCGCCACCGTCGGACTCGGCAATATCGCCGGCGTGGCCGTCGCGGTCGCACTCGGCGGGCCCGGCGCCGTCTTCTGGATGTGGATGGTCGGCATCTTCGGCATGGCAATAAAGATGACCGAAGTCACACTCTCCATGCTATACCGAAACACAGAAGACCCCGACAACCCCCACGGCGGACCAATGTTCGTCGCCCACAAAGCCTTCGCGCAGATGGGCCTGCCCGCGGTCGGAAAAGCCGTCGGCGGCATCTTCGTCGTCACGCTGCTGATCTCCACCATCACCGGCGGGAACATGTTCCAGGCCTGGAGCGTCGGTGAGATAACCGAAAATTATTTTAATGTCCCCTCCATCGTCAGCGGCATTGTCCTCGCCGTTATCGTCGGGCTTGTCATCATCGGCGGGATCAAACGCATCGGCGCGGTCGCCGGTCGCATCGTCCCCTTCATGTGCGCGATCTACATACTCGCCGCCCTCGTCGTGCTTGCGATGAACCTCGGCTCAATCCCATCCATGCTCAGGCTCATCGTCGTCGAAGCCTTCACACCTTCGCAGGCCTCCGGCGCGTTCCTCGGCGGGACCGCCGGTTACGCCCTGCTCTGGGGCATGAAGCGCGCCCTCTTCTCATCTGAAGCCGGGCAAGGCTCGTCACCCATCGCCCACTCCGCCGCCAAGACCGACGAACCCGTGCGCGAGGGCATCGTCGCCGGGCTTGAGCCGTTCATCGACACCATCGTTGTCTGCACGATCACCTCGCTGGTCATCCTCTCGACCGGCGCCTGGAACCGCGGCGCCGAGGCCACATATCCCGACGCCAACCTCCCCGCCATCATCATGGCCGACGCCAACGGCGACGGCGTTCAGGACACAAACGGCTCCGGCGTCCCGCTCTGGACCGTCGCCGGCGCTCTTACTCCAGACCGATCAGAAGACGCCCGCACCGTCGCCGGCGACTGGACCGGCGGCGAACGCGTCTTCCTCCTCGTCGAAGGCGATCACAACCCCAACACCGGACTCAACCTCCACCGCATCGCCGGCCAGGTCCGCGTCGATGTCAACGGCAACCGCACCATCGAATGGCAGAAAGACTTCGCCAGCCAGACACAGCCCGTCCTCGTCGGCGAAGGGCGCGATCTCTTCGTCGAATACCCCGGACCATCGCTGACCGGACACGCCTTCGACCGCGCCGTCCCCGGTTTGGGCAAGTGGCTCGTCACGCTCGCGGCGTGGCTCTTTGCGCTCTCAACCGCGATCTCGTGGTCCTACTACGGCGAGCAGGGCGTCGTCTATCTCTTCGGAAATAAACTGGTCCTGCCTTATAAACTGATCTACTGCCTGCTCATCGTCGTCGCCGCGGCCGGGTTCATACGCACCGACGCCGAACTCGACTCGCTCACCGCGCTCGGCACCGGCGTCATGCTCTGGGCCAACATCCCCATCATGCTTATCTTCGGCGGGATAGCGATGCGCGCCTACCACGACTACATCCGCCGACTCCGCGCCGGCGAGATGCACCCGCACGCGGCCCCGTCGATCACTGACGTCGTCGAAGGCCGCGACATCGAGTGACCGCAGCGCAACGCCGACGCGCCGGAGGATCCGCCGCGGCTCATGTGGGACTTCGCCTCGATCTGCAACGCCGGCGCCGTCGCGATCCGCGCGCTCGCCGAACAGCGTGACGCCGAGCACGCGCCCTACGGCGTAGACGCGCTCGACGAACTCTCACTCCACCGCGTGCTGGCCGACGGGCTTGCTGACGCGGGCTATCTCGCCCTGTCCGAGCAGCGCTACCCCGACCACCGTTCCCGGCCCCGCCGCAGCGAGGGCGACCGCTGCGACATCGTCCTGATCCGCGACCCTGCTGCGCACCTTCTCGACCCGCTCGCCGCGGACACGCTCTTCGGCGATCGCGGCGCCGACCCCGCCGACGCCTGCTGGATCGAAGTCAAAGTCGCGCACCAGCACGCGCTGACCGACGGCGTCGCCGGCCCGAGCCGCGCCTACGCCGGGCAACTACTCACGGCGGCGATCGCCGATCTGCGCAAACTCGCGCGCGACCGCGTGCTGACATTCGCCGCCCTCCTGCTGGTCATGTTCAACACAGACGAACCGACCGCGGAGCACGATCTCGCCGTCTGGCTCGGGCGCTGCCTCGACCGCGACCTCCCGATCCGCACGCCGAGCGTCGAGCGGTTCGCCATCACGGACCGAATCGGCAACTCGGTCTGCACGGTCGCGGTCGTGCCGATCCGCGCGACGCGCGATCACTGATCGCGCCCGTCCGACAGCGCGATCGCGCACTCGATCAACCCGAGGTGCGAGTAAACCTGCGGATGGTTCCCGAGCGCCCGGCAGGACTTCGGCCCGTACTGCTCCGGCATCAGCCCGGTCCGCCCCGCGAGTTGCCGGTACGCCGTGAACAGAGTGCGCGCGTCTTCCTCGCGCCCGATCATAAGGTACGACCGGATCAGCCACGTCGTGCAGATATTAAATCCGCCCTCATAACCCGGAAGCCCGTCGTCGGCCCGATAGCGGTACACGGTCGGGCCGAACCGGAGTTCCCGCTCGATCGCTTCGACCGTCCCCAGGAACCGCGGATCATCCGGCGGGACCAGCCCGCGCAGCCCGATCTCGAGCGCCGCCGCGTCGAGATCCTCCCCGTCGTAGGCGGCAGTGAACGCGCCGACCGATTCCTTGTACCCGTGTTCGAGCACGCCCGCGGCGATCGTGTCGCGCAGATCGCTCCACCCGCTCGGCTGACGCTGGAGGAACTGGTCCGCGATCGAGAGCGCCCTGTCTATCGTCACCCAGCACATAACTTTAGAATGCACGTGATGCCGCCGCGGCTTGCGGATCTCCCATATGCCGTGGTCCGGCTCGGACCAGCGCCGTTCGACCGCGTGGACCATCGCTTCGACCAGGCGCCAGTGCTCGTTTGACATCGGCGCGCCGACCGCGATCAGCCTGTGCACTAGTTCGACGATCGGGCCGAACACGTCGAGTTGCACCTGCCGGCTCGCGGCGTTGCCGACTCGCACGGGCCGACTCCCGCCGTAGCCCGACAGTTCGCTGATCTCACCCTCGGGCCCGAGGTGATGCCCGGTCACCGTGTAGATCGGCTGAAGCCGTTCCGGCGAGGGCAGATCCTCGAGCACGCCCAGCATCCAGTCCAGCAGGTGCAGCGCCTCGGCGGTCGATCCCAGCGACACCAGCGTCGCGGCGCCCATCGCCGCGTCGCGCGGCCAGCAGTATCTGTAATCCCAATTCCGCACGCCCCCCATATGTTCAGGCAGGCTCGTCGTCGCCGCGGCTGATATGCCCCCGCTCGGGCCGTACGTCAGCGCCTTGATCGTCAGCGCGCTGCGGCGAACATCCTCGCGCGCGAGTTCCGGCAGCGCCAGCCCGCGCGCCCAATCGCCGAACACACGCTCGGTCTCCTCACGACGCCTCGATTCCGGCAGCACGCTCGGACGAAGATTGCCCGTCCCGCAACGCAGTTCGAGAATCAACGGCTCGCCCGGCTTAATCTCAACTTCCGCGGCCGCAGTCTGGTGCTGCCCTTCGTCAGCGACGGCCCACTCAACGCCCGGCGAACGGAGGACGATCGGATCGTGCGTGTCCTCGACTTCTATCCCGCCTTCACGCGCACACAGGTGCGTCTGCACCCGGCCGAAATCCAGCCTCGGCGCGAACTCGATGCGCACCCGTACAGGCCGACCCGCCTCGCCCGCGTGCTCGATCACACGCACGAGGTCCGATCGCCCGGCTCGCTGGCGCCAGCGACCGCCCGAGCAGTCGAGGTAATCAATCACGCGAAAACCCGGCCAGTCCGTCACCAGCACCAGCGAATGATCGTCGTATCTCTGCGCCACAGGCGCGGCGCCCGACGCGTCCGAAATCGAATAACGTCCCGCCGTAGGCCCGCCCAGCAGTTCCGCGAAAAGCGCCGGCGAATCAATCCGAGGCACACAAAGCCAGACCACCCTCGCGTCGGGCGTCACGAGCGCGACCGTGCGCATGTCCGACAGCATGGCGTGCTCCTCGATCGGAACGATCGCGGACCCGGCGAGCCATTTCTCTCGCAGATCAGCGAGTTGCGCCAGCGTTCGCGCCACTTCGTGCGTGTCACCGAGCCGGAGCGTCGCGACGGATTCGCCCGGCCCGACCTTCACGCCGACATCCGGCCCGGTCAGCGTGACGAACGCGTCCTCGTCCGTCACGTCGTCGCCCAGGAAGAGGACCGCCGACGCCCCGCACCGACGCCGGAGCGCTTCGAGCGCGCGTCCTTTATTAGTTTCCAATACGCACAGTTCGACGACCTTCTTGCCGTCCTTGACGTGCACTCCTTCGAACCGCGCCGGCCCCTCGGCGATCTCACGGATCGCGCGGTCGGCGTCGGCATCGGTCGCGTTGCGGAAGTGGAACGCCACGCTCGCGGGCTTGCGTTCGACTAAGAACCCGTCCCCCGAACGCGCGATCGACTCGAGTTCATCGAGCACCCGCGCCCGCAGACGATCCTGTTCCGGCGTCAGCGAACGCAGAAAATCCGCGTCGAACTCGCTCCCGTGGCTTCCGACGAGATGGATCTCATCGGGCGCACCCGAGAGTGAAGCAAGTTCCGCGAGAGCGCGCCCGGAGATGATCGCCGCGTGCGTCTGCGGGAGCGCCGCGAGCGCGCGTAGCGCGACGATCGCCTCGCGATCGGGGACCGCGTCGGCGGGGTTCTCGACGATCGGCGCCAGCGTGCCGTCGTAATCCGTCGCCACCAGCAGGACCGGCGTTCGCGCCAGGCGCTCGAGGCGTTCCGTCATCTCTGTCGAATCACTCACGCGCGAAGCGCCTCCAGATACTGATCGGCCCATTGAAAAACCGTCCGCTGACGCAACGCGCGTCGCAGCGACGCCATACGCCGTGACCGCTCCTCCGTAGACAGCGACAACGCCGCGTCCATCGACGACGCAAGCCCGTCCACATCATGCGGGTTCACCATGAGCGCCGCGCGGAGTTCGTGCGAAGCGCCGGCGAACTCACTCAGAACGAGCACGCCCGTATTATCAAGCCGAGTCGCCACGAACTCTTTCGCCACCAGGTTCATCCCGTCACGGAACGGCGTGACAACCATCACGTCCGCAGCGAGATAGTGCGATACAAGTTCCTCCTGCGGCAACCCGCGATGGATGTAATGCACGGGCGCAAGCCCAGGCTCGCCGTACTCGCCGTTGATCCGACCGACCAGACGCTCGATGTCGTCGCGGAGTTCGGCGTACTCCTCCACTTCCTCCCGGCTGGGAACGGCGATCTGCACAAACACAGTGTCGGCGGCGTTGCACCTGCCCGCGCGGAGCAGTTCCTCAAACGCCTTGAGCCGGGCGTCGATGCCTTTGCTGTAGTCGAGCCGATCCACGCCGAGCAGCACACGACGCGATCTGCCGAGCCTCGAGCGCAGCCGATGCAGGCGGGTTATGACGTCCGGCATCGACGCGAAATTCTCAAATCTCTCAACGTCGATCGAAATCGGGAACGCGGCGGCGTGGATCGTGCGACCCCCGTGCCGGAGCGCCGACGCCGGGCCGCGCGCGTCGGCGTACCGACGGGCGGCTGCGGCGAAGTTCTTCGCTCCCGCCGGGGTCTGAAACCCCACCACGTCCGCGCCCAGCAACCCGTCGACGATCTGCCGGCGCCAGGGAAGGTGCGCGAACAACTCCTCAGGCGGGAACGGTATGTGCAGAAAGAAACCTATCCTAAGATCCGGCCGGAGTTCACGCAGCATCCCGGGGACGAGCTGGAGGTGATAATCATGGACCCATACGATGTCGCCGCGCGAAGCGGTCTCGGCGGCGGCCTCGGCGAATCTCCGGTTCACGTCCCTGTACGGCCACCACCATCGGCGATGAAACTCCGGCGCCCGCACAGCGTCGTGATAGAGCGGCCAGAGAGTGCGATTCGAGAAACCGTAATAATATGATTCGATCTGCGCCTTCGTCAGCGCCACCGGCTGATGCCGGACGCCGCCGAGATCGATCGGCTCGGTGGACTTCCCCACGTTCCCGGCCCAGCCGATCCACGCGCCCTTCTCGGCCTGAAGGATCGGCGCAAGAGCCGTCACCAGCCCTCCCGGGCTTTGTTCCAGGACCGATTTTCCATCGCGTTTGACGCGACGCACCGGGAGCCGGTTGCTCAGGACGATCATGCCTGATCTGCGGGAGTTCACGGGTGGGCCTCTCGATCATGTTCGCGACGCGCTGCTCCGAAAAACCCGCACACGCCGACCCGCATCGGCCCAAGCAGGCCGACACCGCCACATGATAGGACCTTCATCGAATCATGCGCTCGGGTTTCGTTCGCCCGTTGCGCCTATCTTTCCAGCAAAGGTCTTCCCTCGGCCGCCGATGACGAATACAGTGACTGACGAATGTTCGACCGAGAACCATTTCTTAGCCCGGAGAACGCCATGAACATCCTCCCCGCTGTGCCCCCCTGCCGCAGTACGGCGCATCGGTTGATAGCGTTGCTCGTGATCGCGCCGACTCTGTTCGCGGCTTCAATGATCTCGCACACCCACGCCGCCGCCCCCAAACTCAACAGCGGGCATTACGACCGCGGGATTCTTCCCGAACAGTCGGCACGCCTGTCCGCGATGAAGAATCACTCGCCGCCCGGCTCGCTGTTCGACGGGCTGATCTGGCTCTCCGGCCAACCGACCAGGCCCGCCGACCTTCGCGGCAAGGTTGTCGTGATCCAGTTCTGGAAGATCGGCGATCCCAGCGCGCAGTCCTGGCATCAGCGGATCGCAGCCAGTCAGCAGCAGTTCGGCGCCGATGATTTACAGGTCATCACCGTCCACCCGCCCGCTGACCGCAACGCGGTCGAGAAATTCCTCGCTCGCCAGCGGTTCGGCGTGACGACCGCGCTCGACGCCGCCGGAGAACTATCAGGATTTTTCAGCGGCGGCGATCGCGCCATAAACATTGTCATTGATCGTCAGGGCGCGGTGCGTCACTTCGGCCTCAACGGCCGCGGGATCGACGTGGCGATCGCGGAACTTATCGCCGAGCCGTTCGACGCCGACACCCAGGCGCCGGAGGAATTCGACGCCGGCGCCGCCGCCGGCCCCACCGTCGTCGACGCGAACGAGCCGGCCCAGGCCCCCGCGCCCGCCGACGCCGACGGATTCCCGCCCTATTCGAACGTCGTCACCACCGCGCGCGACATCCGCGGCCGGCAGTCGCCGCCCGTCTACGCCCAGACCTGGCTTACCGACAAGCCGAATTTTCTCGGGAAAGTAGTTGTGGTTGATTTCTGGGCGACCTGGTGCGGGCCGTGCATCGCTTCGATCCCGCACACGAACGCCCTCGCGGACAAGTTCCGCGATTCGGTCGTGATAGTCGGGCTGTCGAACGAAGGCGCGGGCGACATCCGCCAGTTCATGCGTAATCGTGAGATGCGTTATTCCATCGCCACGGATCCGATGGGCCGGATGCAGGCCGCCGTCGGCGTGCGCGGGATCCCGCACATGATGGTCGTCAGCCCGGACGGGATCGTCCGCTTCCAGGGCCATCCCAACCAACTCACGGAAGCCCTCCTACGCCAGATCGTCGAGGCGAGCGCCCGCCAGCGCGGGTGAGCGAAGAATCCTCTCCCGGGCGATACCGCCGACGATTCACTATCATTCCGTCGAGAAACCGTGCGATGTCGCTCCGCAGTTAGCGCCGCGACGCACGAGCGACGGAGTTCTGCGCCATGACACCCGATTCAATCCTTCTCGACGCCGAGGACCGCATGGACAAGGCGATCGAGCACCTCAAAGGGGAGATGCGAGGCGTGCGCACCGGCCGCGCCTCCACCGCCCTCGTCGAGTACATCAAAGCCGACTACTACGGCTCGCCCACCGAACTAAAAGCCCTCGCGTCGATCAGCGTCCCCGAGCCGACGCAGATCCTCATCAAGCCCTTCGACGCCGGCGCCATAGGCGAGATCCGCAAGGCGATCGAGACATCGGACCTCGGCCTGAACCCGCAGGTCGACGGCAAGCAGATCCGCGTCAACATCCCCGCGCTCTCCACCGACCGACGCAAGCAACTCGTCGCGCACGTGAAGAAGGTCGCGGAGGAGACCAAGGTCTCGCTGCGGAACGTCCGCCGCGAGGCCAACAAGCACGCCGACGCCCTGCTCAAGGATTCCTCCTCGCACTACCCAGAGGACGAGATCGAGACGCTCAAGGAAGAGATCCAGGATCTCCTGAAGAAGCACGAGACGGTCGTGGACGAACTCGTCACCGCCAAGAGCGCCGAAGTAATGGCTGTCTGACCGCCGCCCCGTCTGTCCACGCAGCGCTCCCTAACCGCTCCACCGTTTTCACCCCGCGCCTCGGCGCGGATAGAGCGTCTCAAGCCGATTCGTTCCTCGTATTCAGAGCAGTATCGGACGCCTGATCTGAGCGCAGCGAAGGTCAGGGTTCCCTGGCGAAGGACTGGCGTTCCCCCCGCGACTGGACAGCCGCGCGCGCGCCGGCTAATGTAGTCGCGGCTACAAACACCTCACAGGCGCGCGTCACGCCCATCGCACCCACGCACGGAGGCACACATGCCGCGTTCCCGATTTCTGATCTCGACCCTGCTGGCGCTCGCGACATTGACGCTGGCGTCAGCCGCGACCGCCGTCGCGGCGCCGCTCAAGATCGTCTGCACCACCGGCATGATCACCGACGCCGCCCGACGCATCGCGGGCGATCGCGCCGAGGTCACAGGCCTGATGGGCGCCGGCGTCGACCCGCATCTTTACAAGCCGACCCGCGCCGACATCGCCCGCCTGACCGCCGCCGATATTGTCTTTTACAACGGGCTGCTGCTCGAAGGCAAGATGACCGACGCGCTCATCCGCGTCGCCGTAGCCGGTCGCAAGGTCTACGCGGTTACCGAACTCGTCGACGAGGCGGACCTCCTCGAACCCGCCGAGTTCGCCGGCCTCTTCGACCCGCACCTCTGGATGGACCCGATCGCGTGGGCCGGCGTCATCACGGTCATCCGCGACAAACTCTCCGAGATCGACCCGCAGAACACGACAATCTACGCCGCCAACGCCGCGGCGTACGAGCGCGACCTCGCCGATCTCGCCGAGTATTCCCGGCGTGTGCTCGCGACTGTCCCTGAAAATCGCCGAATGCTCGTCACCGCCCACGACGCGTTCAACTACTTCGGCCGACGTTTCGGCTTCGAAGTCGTCGGCATCCAGGGGCTGAGCACCGAGTCCGAAGCCGGCGTCATGGACATCGAACGCATCGTGGCGATGCTCGTTGAACGCTCGATCCCCGCGGTCTTCGCCGAGACCACAATCGCGACGCGCAACATCGAGGCGCTGATCGCCGGCGCCCGCGCCCGGGGGCATCGCGTCGCCCTGGGCGGGCGCCTCTTCTCGGACGCCATGGGCGCGCCGGGAACTTATGAAGGAACTTACGTCGGCATGATCGATCACAACGTGACGGCCATCGCTCGCGCCCTCGGCGGTGAAGCCCCCGAACGAGGCATGACCGGCCGGCTCGCAGCTACAGCCGGAGCCGCACCGTGACGCCTACCACAATCCCCCACCACGCCCGCGCCCACGACCCAGGCCCGCTCTCCGCCAGGCCCGAGCACAGCGCCGAAAGCCCGCTCTCGATCCACGCGCTCACTGTCGCATACCAGCGCAAGCCGGTCGTCTGGGATGTCGATTACGACGCGCCGCGCAACGCACTCATCGCGATCGTCGGCCCCAACGGCGCGGGCAAAAGCACGGTCATCAAAGCGTGTCTCGGCCTGGTCCCCGCCGCCACCGGCCGCGTCGAGTTCTGGGGTTCTCCGTACCGCAAAGTCCGCGCTCGGATCGGCTACGTGCCGCAGCGCGAGAGCGTCGATTGGGATTTCCCAGTCAGCGCCCGCGACGTAGTAGCGATGGGCCGCTACGGCCGGATCGGCTGGTGCAGACCCGTCGGCGCATCGCACAAACGCGTCGCGCTCGAATGCCTCGACCGTGTCGGCCTGGCCGACTACGCGAACCGGCAGATCAGCCAACTCTCGGGCGGTCAGCAGCAGCGCGTGTTCCTCGCACGCGCCCTCGCTCAGGAAGCCGATCTCTATTTCATGGACGAGCCGTTCGCCGGCGTAGACGCCGCGACCGAACGCGCGATCGTCGATGTCCTCCGCGAACTCCGCGCCGCCGGCCGCACTGTCATCGTCGTGCACCACGACCTCCAGACCGTGCCGGAGTATTTCGACCACGTGCTGATGCTCAACATGCGCGTCGTCGCGCACGGGCCGGTGGCGGAAGTCTTCACACGTGACAACCTTGTAAAAACCTACGGCGGGCGCCTCACACTCCTCGCCGAGGCCGCCGAAGCACTCGCACGCGCAGCCGACACGAGCGCGACCTGAACATGCACAGCGCCCAGTCCATCACCGACGTCGCACTCCATTGGCCTACCCTCGATGAACTCGTGCGCACGCTCACACTCCGCGCCGGGTACAACGCCGCGGTGGTAGTGGTCGGCACGACGATGCTCGGCCTGGCCGCGGGGGTCGTGGGAACGTTCGCGCTGCTCCGCCGACGCGCGCTGATGGGCGACGCGCTCGCGCACGCCGCGCTCCCCGGCGTGGCGATCGCGTTTCTCATCGCCGTAACCCTCGGAATGGCGGGAAAAAGCCTCGCGGTTCTGTTGCCCGGCGCCGCGATCACCGGCGTCCTCGGTGTGCTCGCGGTGCAATTCATTGTAAGAAACACACGGCTCACCGAGGACACCGCGATCGGCGCGGTGCTCTCCGTGTTCTTCGGCGCCGGGGTCGTGCTGCTCTCGGTCGTGCAGGCGTCGCCCGCGGGCGATCAGGCCGGCCTCGCGACATTCATCTACGGGCAGACCGCCGCGATGACCGTCGCGGACGCGACGCTCATGGGCGCCGTTGCGCTCGTCGCGGCGCTCGCCGCGGCGCTACTTTTCAAGGAGTTCGCGCTCGTCTGTTTCGACGACGCCTTCGCGCGCGTCCAAGGCCGGCCGGTGAACGTGATAGACCTGCTGATGATGTCGCTCGTGGTGCTTGTCACTGTCGCCGGGCTGCACGCGGTCGGTCTGATACTCGTCGTCGCGCTCCTGATCATCCCCGCCGCAGCGGCGAGATTCTGGACGGAAAGCCTCTGGCGCATGACCGTTTTCGCGGGCGCGATCGGCGCGGCGAGCGGGTATCTCGGCTCGGTCACGTCGGCGCTCATGCCGCGCATGCCCGCCGGCGCCGTAATCGTTCTGGCTTCGGGAGTCATATTTATTATAAGCATGTTTCTTGCGCCGTCCCGAGGCGTGCTCGCTTCGGCGGCGCGGTCCGCGCGGCTCAGACTCAAGATCGCGCGCGATCACATGCTCCTCGCCGCCCTCCGCCTCGGCGACGATTCTCACGGCGCACGCGTCACGATCAACGATCTAGCACGCGCCCGCGGCTGGCGCGTGAACTCCGCCCGCGCGATCGCGTGGACGCTCGCCCGCACCGGCCACGGCGAACTGCATGACGGCTCCCTCACCCTGACCGCGACCGGTTTCGACGCCGCCCGCCGAGTCGCCCGCACCCGCGCCCTGTGGGAGGAGTATCTCACGCGGTGCGCCGACGTCGCGCCATCGCACGTCGATTATTCCGCCGACCTCATCGAGCACGTGCTCCCGCCCGACCTGGTGCGCGACCTCGAAGCCGCGCTCGACTCCGCGCATACAGCAGAAGAGGTCGCCGCGTGAGCACGGCGTCATACAACTTTATCTCACTCGACCTCCCGGCACTACTCGCGCTGGTCCTCGCGGCGGTCTCCTGCGGGCTGATCGGCAACTTCCTCGTGCTCCGACGGCTGAGCCTCATGGGCGACGCCATCGCGCACGCCGTCCTGCCCGGGCTTGTCCTCGCGTTTCTCATCACCGCCGCGATGGGCCGGCCCGAGCAAGCCCGCGACCCGCTGATCATGATGCTCGGCGCCGCGATCAGCGGCGTTGTCACCGTTCTGCTGATCGAAACCATCCGGCGCCTCGGCCGTGTCGAGACCGGCGCCGCAATGGGCGTCGCGTTCTCCATTATGTTCGCGCTCGGCGTGGTGCTGATCGAGCAAGCCGCCGCCCGCCGCGTTGATCTCGACGCCGACTGCGTCCTCTACGGGCAGATCGAAACCATTTTCTGGCTCCCGCCCGAGTCGCTGAGCGGGATGCTGACGCTGGGAGCCCTCGCCGGCGCGCCGCGGCAGGTCGGCACGCTCGCAATTGTCGCTGTCCTCGTCGTGCTGCTGGTCGTTCTATTTTATAAAGAACTGAGAATCTCTTCGTTCGACCCCGCCCTCTCGACCGCGCTCGGATTTTCGTCTCGATTGATCCACTACGCGCAGATGACCGTCGTCGCGATCGCCGCCGTCGCCGCGTTCGAGGCCGTCGGATCCATCCTCGTGATCGCGTTATTGATCTGCCCCGCCGCGTGCGCCCGGCTGCTGACGGATCGGCTCGGGCCGCAACTGTGGGTGAGCGTCGCCGTGGCGATCGCGGCGAGCGTCGCCGGCTATGTCAGCGGTGCGCTCGCGCCGATGTGGATCGGTTTTGAGACCTCCCTGAACGCCGCCGGGTCGGTCGCTGTAGCGCTCGGCGTCGCGCTGGCGCTCTCGATATTTCTCGCGCCCGCGCACGGCATGATCGCCCGCAGAGTCCGTAACAATCGACTCGCCGCCCGCGTCGCTCGTGAAGATCTGCTCGGGCTTCTCCACCGCGCCGCAGAACTCGGCACGGACGCCCTCTCGCCCGCCGAGATCGCCGCGACGCTCGAATCACCCCGGCTCGCACGCCGCGCCGTCCGCGGCGCCCGTCGTCTCGGCGAGATCAGCGCGACCGCGAACGCCGTTCGGCTCACAGACCTCGGCCGCGACGCCGGTCGCTCGATCGTGCGAAGCCATAGGCTGTGGGAAAACTATCTTGTGAGGACGGTCGGCCTCCGCCCGGACCACGTTCACGCCCCGGCGGAACTGCTTGAACACGCGCGGCTCCCGTCCGCAGCCCCGCTCTCGCCGGACTTGCCGGATCGGCTCGACCCGCACGGCAGGCTGATCCCGCCCGCGCCGGCCGACGAAAATCTAGAAACGTAAATCAAAGAAAAGCGGAGAGGGGGGGATTCGAACCCCCGATACGGTTACCCGTATACAGCATTTCCAGTGCTGCTCCTTCAGCCACTCGGACACCTCTCCGGGGGCGGGCAGTGTATCGACGGCTCGCCCGCGCGTCAGCCGAACCCGCGGCCGCTCCCCCGCGCCGACCTACACTCGCCCCATGCCCCGTCGCCCGAAGAACCTCAGGCCGGATCTCAACGGCCTGATCGTCATAGACAAACCCGCGGGGATGTCGTCCTTCGCGGTCTGCCGCGATGTCCGCCGCCGAACCGCGGGCGCCAAGATCGGGCACGCCGGCACGCTCGACCCCTTCGCCACGGGTGTGCTGGTCCTCGCCGTCGGCGCCGCGACCAAGCACATCGCCTCACTCATGGCGACGGACAAACGCTACACCGCGTCGCTCGACCTATCCCGCCGATCGACCACCGACGATCCCGAAGGCGAGATCGAATACTTCCCCGTGCTGACGCCGCCGACACGCGCGACGATCGAAGGCGCCCTCGCGGGTTTCGTCGGCGAGATCGACCAGCGGCCGCCGATCTACTCCGCTGTGCACATCGCGGGCGAGCGCGCGTACCGGCTGGCCCGGCGGGGCGACCTCACGGAGCGGCCCGAGCCGCGACGGGTCGTCGTTCATTCGATAAATATTATTTCGTACGACTGGCCGGCGCTGACGCTCGACGTGCGCTGCGGCAAAGGCGTTTATATAAGAAGCCTCGCCCGCGACCTCGGCGGCGCGCTCGGCGTCGGCGGGATGCTCACGGAGCTGCGCCGGACCGCTGTGGGAGAGTTCACGATCGACCGTGCGACGCCGCTCGCCGACCTGCCCGACCCGGTCGAGCGGGCGATCCTGCCGATCAGCGGGCGAACATCTGAGAGAGATCCGCGAACGCCTTGAACTCGAGCGCGTTGCCCGACGGGTCGAGGAGGAACATGGTCGCCTGCTCGCCCGGCTCGCCCTTGAAGCGGATGTAAGGCTCGATCACGAACGCGATCCCCGCCGCCCGCAGCCGAGCCGCCAGCCGCTCCCACTCCCCCATCGGCAGCACCACGCCGAAATGAGGCACAGGCACGTCGTGCCCGTCCACCACGTTCGACGCTGCTTTCGATTTCAAAGATGGCACGGCTCCCGGTGGCACGGCTCTCCGAGCCGTGTCTCCCACCAGTGGCACGGGCGTCTCGCCCGTGCGCTGCCGCCCCAGTGGCACGGCTCCTGGTGGCACGGCTCTCTGAGCCGTGTCTCCCCCCAGTGGCACGGGCGTCCCGCCCGTGCGCTGCCGCCCAGGCGACACAGGCGCCCCGCCCCCCGCCCCGTCAACCATATGCGCCACCAGTTGATGCCCGAAGAAATCGAAGTCGATCCAGCGATCGCTGCTGCGGCCCTCCGGGCACCCGAGCAGCCCGCCGTAGAACTCCCTCGCCGCAGCGAGGTCATGCACCGGAAACGCGAGATGGAATGGATCAGGCATGGCGGGATGATACCAAAACACGTAGATACGACTTTTGCCCTCAGGATATAGTGGAATATGCACACGACATATAGCATTGTGATTATTGTATATGGAAAATGCATGCGCGCTGGACAGCACCACCGAGATCGGCCCGTAGGTTCTGGGATTCTGGCTTTAATAAATAAATGGGGACTGGCTACGTCGCCAGCCCCCACGCGTGCAACTACATCAAATATGTTCAATTAATTCAAATACGCATAGTCAGCATGAAATACAGAATATCAGTCCGGTATACATACACACGCCAGGGCGTGATATAATGCCTTAGACCATGATTACTACAGAGGCAATATAGTGCCGGAACGCCCCCGTACTTATTGACATACTTGATATCGCGGTATACCGAATCGGCGCCGTCGCAATTCCGAAGCAACGGCGCAATCATTAGACAGAACCAAGAATAAGAGCCTGTGTAGGTCGACATGATTTTCCTTTAATTATGATGTTGATGCCAATCCGAATTGGTGCTGCAAGCGCACCACTCTAGGCGGATGCCATGCGTTATAACATATTAGTGGGTTGCCGCCTAACAACTACTTAGTATTTAGACGCATTCCAATCCCGATACAATATATAAATAATCTGACTCATAAAGTGTTATGTAGTCAAGTCTTCATTGTCTGCCCCCTTTCGACTGAAACGTAATTCCGATCGACCCGTTCGTGGCATACTATATCCCAGCGCATCGCCTTTGCGTATTCACAGATTCCCCCGCCGGTCCTGTTCGATTTCGAGTGCCTCGAACAGCGCCTTGAAGTTCCCCTTGCCGAAGGACTGGCTCCCCCGGCGGCAGATGATCTCGAAGAACAGCGTCGGGCGGTCCTGCAACGGCTTCGTGAAGAGTTGCAAGAGGTACCCCTGGTCGTCCGCATCCACAAGGATGCCGAGGTCGCGGATCTTCTTGTGGTCCTCCTTGACCATCTCGTGCCCGTGCTCCTTCAGCGTCGCGTTGACGCGGTCCCACACGATCTCATAATAAGAATCGGGCAGGCTCAGGAAATCGACATCGCGCCTGCGGAGTTCGGCGACGCTGGCGAGTTCGTCGTTCGTGCGGAGCGCCAGGTGCTGCACGCCCGGCGTCATGTCGTGCCATTCGAGGTATTCCTGGATCTGGCTCTTCTTCTTACCTTCCGCGGGTTCGTTGATAGGCATCTTGATGACGCCGAAGCCGGAGTCCATGACCTTGGACATCAGGGCGGAGTATTCGGTGGAGATGTCCTTATCGTCGAAGTGCTTGAAGAGTTTGAATTCGAGGACGTTCTCGTACCACGCGACCCAGTGGTTCATCTTGCCTTCTTCGACGTTGCCGACGCAGTGATCGACCCACTGCAAACCGCACGGGTGGGCGGCGTTGTAGTCGTTGATCTTCAGCGGGCGCATCGGCTGGAACAGCGGGCTGAACCGGGCGCCGGTGCGGACGTGATCGAGGTCGTACTTGCCGGTGCGTGACACGAATGAGTGCGTGACCCTGCCGTAGGTTTTGATGGATGCGGACGTGACCGACCCGTGCTCGTCGGATTGCGTGTCCGGCTCGGCGTCGGGTTCGGCGCCGTTCTTCACGGCCTGTTCGAAAGCCTTCTCGGCGTCGGCGACGGTGAACGCGATGTCCTTGACGCCGTCGCCGAATCGCCGGGCCTCTGCGCTCGCGGGGTGGTCGGCGTTCAGACCCGTCTGGAGGACCAGACGGATGTTCCCCTGCGTGAGGAGGTACGACGCGGCGTCGCGGCTGCCGGTGGTGAGGTCGGCGAACTGCTCGACCTTGAAGCCGAAGGTGTGCGCGTAATACATCGCCGCCTGCTTGGCGTTGCCGACGTAGAAGCGGACGTGGTCCACGTCGATGAGGCGGAGCGGGTCGGTCGTGCGGGCGCCGGCAGCGGCGGATCTGGTCGTGGTGGTGGTCATGGCGGTTCCTCCTCGAAGCCGTGGCACGGTAGTCCGCATGATAGGCCCGGGGCGGGCGCGGTTCATATCGATCGGCCCGAGCGCGGGCGAATCTCCGCGACCGCTGCCCTGATCGATTCGATCACCACGCCGAGCATCCTGTCGAGCGTTCCCTCGTCCATCGCGGGCGCCGGGTTTAGCACGACGACATCGCCGAGCGGTCGGATCATGACGCCGCGACGGATCGCATGATCGCATACACGGGCGGCGATGCGCGCAGCCGGTTCGAACGGCGTCCACGGATCGCGCGACGCGACGAGTTCGATCCCCGTCATCACGCCCCGGCTGCGCACGTCGCCGACGTTCGGATGATCGGCGAGTTCCCGGCGAAGACGCGCGCGGATGATCCCGCCGAGCCGGCTGGCGTGGGCGACCACGCCGCGCTTGTCGATGAGGTCGAGCGACGCGATCGCAGCCGCGCCGGCGAGAGGGTTGCCGGTGTATGTATGTCCGTGATAGAGCGTCTTATGTTCGCTTAGTTCACCCTCGAACGCCGCGGCGATCTCGTCCGTGCACAGCGTCGCGGCGAGCGGGAGATACCCGCCGGTCAAACCCTTGGCGAGGCAGAGAATGTCCGGGCGTACGCGTTCGTGATCGCAGGCGAGGAAGGCGCCGGTGCGCGCGACGCCGGTGGCGACTTCGTCGGCGATGACGAGCGCGCCGCGCGATCGGCATCGCTCGACGACGCCAGCGAGATAGCCGGGCGGGTGCGCGATCATCCCCCCGGCGCCTTGCATGATCGGCTCGATGATGATCGCCGCGGCTCTGCCGCCGACTTCTTCGAGGGCTTCGTCGAGTGATTCGAGAGCGCGATCGCGGGCTGCGAGCAGGCGGCGTTCGTTCAATGTCGGCCATTGGTTTCGCACGGGCGGGACGCCCGTGCCACTGGCGCTTTGTTCATGCACGGGCGGGACGCCCGTGCCACTGGCGCTTTGTTCATGCACGGGCGGGACGCCCGAGCCGCTGTCGGGGGTGGCACGGCTCTCCGAGCCGTGATGCTGAGCGCCGCCATGCAACTTATGATCCGACCTGAAATCGTCTTCATTATCCTGCGCAGTGCGCGGGTCCGGCCCCGCGACCCGCCTGACGTTGAACACAAACCGCTCGAACGGCGCATGCATCGCGGGCAGAAAGCCGACGCTCACGGCTCCGATCGTGTCGCCATGGTACCCGCCTGAAACCGCGAGGAACGTGTCGCGCCCGCGCTCGCCGCGGTGATAGTGGAATCCCGCGGCCATCTTGAGCGCGACCTCGACCGCGGTCGCCCCGGCGTCGGTGTAGAAAACTTTGTTCAGCGGCGCGCTCGGCGTCGCCGGTTCTACGGCGTTGCAGATCGAGACGAGTTTCCCGGCGAGTTCGATCGCGGGGACGGTCCCGGCGCCGAGCATCGTCGCGTGGGCGATGCGCTCGAGTTGATCGCGGATCGCCGCGTCGATCACCGGGACGCGGTGCCCGTGGACGTTGCACCACAGGGACGAATAGCCGTCGATGTATCGACGCCCGTCGGTGTCGATGAGTTCGAAGCCCTCGCCTCGCTCGATGATGATCGGTCGGCGTTCGCGCCACTGACGCATCGGCGTGAACGGATGCCAGACGTGGGCGTGGTCGAGCGCGGCGAGGCGCGCCGTGCCGGTCTCTACTGCGGGAACGGTCATGCGAGCCAGTGTACGCGCGCGGCTCAGCGGTTGCGGTACCGCTCGTACTGCTCCATCAGCGTGCCTTCACGATCGGGGAGCGTGTCGGTCCCCGGGCGGAGCATGATGAGCAGGCGTTTCGAGGATGAAGGCAGCGGGAACATGTGCCTGACTCCTTCGTAGCCGCGTCGGCGCGCCTCGATCCCGGCGTCATACATAAGAAAGCCGGCGCCGGGCTTGCGGACGCGGATCTCGAACTCGCCGTCGGGGTTGCTGACGGCTTCGCCGATGAACTCGCGTTTGACGCGACCGGGGTCGGTTTCGAGCGAGACCGTCACGCCGCCGACACCGGGCATGGAGAGTCGCTCATCGTTGGCCCCGACGACCGTAGCGTAGGAGATATCGCCCTCGATGACCCTGCCGCGGAGCGTGTACCCGCCGCAGGACGCGAGCGCTAGCGCAGCGGCGGTCAGCGTCAGGAGCGTCGCGAGTCGGCGTGAGACGTGGTTCTGCGTGCGCGTTCTCGACATGGCTTCGTCGTCGGCGTTATTCGTGCGGATCGGGCGGGCGGTTCAGATCGGCGTTGAGGATAGGTTCGCGGGCGCCGGGTCGGGAGACCGTGGCATGGTGAAACGCGGCCCGACGCACGGCCAACGATGAAGATAGATTGATCGCCGCGAGGACCGGTCTTCACCAAGCGCGGAGGGGACGCTATGACGCTCGATGAACACGGAGCGAGACACCCGGAGAAGCCGTCGGCGCCGGAGACGAACGGGCTGGGGCTGGCGGGGTTCATCGTATCGCTGGTCGGGCTGTGCTCGGGCGGGGCGTTGTCGCCGATCGGCCTGATCCTGTCGTTCGTGGCATTGTTCCGCGTGCCTAGAGGGTTTGCGATCGCGGGGTTTGTGATCGGGCTGGTGGGAACGCTGTGGATGGTGTTCGTCGTCGCGGTGATCGGTGTGGCGGTGGTCGGGGGCGTCGTCGCGGGGCTGATCGCCGGTCGCGGGCACTTTGAAACGACGATCGAAGGTTGGCTGATCCGCGACGCCGCGATCGCGGTCTATCAGGAGACCGGCGCCTGGCCGACCGGGCCGGACGAACTCACGCGCCTCGACGGGCACATACTGCTCGACCGCTGGGATCGGCCGTACCGCATCGAGATCGACCCGGAGGCGAGAAGGCTGACGGTGACATCCGACGGACCGGACGGCTCGCCCGACACCGATGACGACATATCGGTCTCTTTCAGCCTCAACTAGTGACCTTCGGCTGGACAGGCGCCCCGCGAGTCAACTTGCTTTCAGCAGTTCGATTCACAGATCAGGCGTCCACAAGGCGTCCTGAAGGCGTCCAGGACGCTTTCTCCGTAGTTTTTCGGACCGGCGGGATCATCCTGTCTCTCCCAGAACATTTTTGACACGCCGGCAAGCGGGAAAACTCTTGCCGAGTCACGCCCACGTGGTAAACTTCCGTCGTCCGGGGCCGGAGCCCCGACACGGGAGAGAGATAAAGACATGGCAGCCTTCAAGACCGCGGTTGTGGCGATGAGTCTGTTCGCCGTCGGCGCCGCGCACGCGGCGAGCGTCGATGTGTCGTTCACGCGCATATCCAGCAACGCGAGCGTGAACGTCGAGTCTCAGTTCGTGGCGACGGCCACCACCGTGGCGGGCGACACGTCCGTTGTTGATTTCATCATCCGCAACAACGTCGGCGTCGCATCCTCGATCAGCGAGATCTACTTTGACAACGGGCTAGTGTCGTCGTTGTTTTCAACAGGTTCGATTGTCGAGCAGGTTGGGACAAGTTTCGTGTTCGGCTCGGCGTCCCCGGGGAACCTGCCGGGCGGGAACACTCTCGCGCAGCCGTTCCAGGTGACCGCGTCGTTCCTCGCCGACGCGAAAGGCAATCCGAACAACGGCGTCAACGCCGCGACGGACCTTGTGCGCATCCGCTTCGCGCTGCTCGGCGGCGTCATGTTTGACGATGTCGCGGACGCCCTCGCGGATGGCTCGCTCCGGATCGGCTTCCATGTCCGCTCGATCGGTGAGGACGAGGACAGCGATTCGTTCGTCAGCACCGGCGGCACGCCGATCGTCCCGCTACCCGGGCCTGGCGCTCTAGGCGCGGCAGGATTGCTCGCGGCGCTCGGCGTCCGCCGTCGGCGGGGTTGATGCGCTCCGGTCGCTCGACGCTTTGAATCAGAACTCTCTGGACGCTTGATCTGATAGCCGCGGAGGTCAGGATTCCTCTGAGGATTGACAAGGCGGGACGCCCGTCCCACTAAATTAGATCGGGTGGCGGAAGTGTTTTTGCAGTCGCGTGCGATTTTATGCGCCGATTGTGTTAACGCCGCAATCAACGTAGATGTTCTCGCCGGTCACGCCGGACGCGAGGTCTGAGACGAGGAACACCGCGGCGCCGCCGACATCCGGGCCTTCCACGTTGCGTCGCAGGGGCGCGCGTGTCGGCGTGTGCTCGAGCATCGTGTCGATCCCGCCCACGGCGCTCGACGCGAGTGTTCGGAACGGCCCGCCGGAGATGGTGTTGACGCGGATATTGCGTTCACCGAGTTCGGCGGCGAGGTAGCGTGCCGTGCATTCGAGGGCCGCCTTTGCGACGCCCATGACGTTGTAGCCCGGGACGACCTTCTCGGCGCCGTAGTACGACATCGCGAGGATGGACCCGCCGCCGGACGCGGCCATGGGTTCGCGGGCGCGTTGCGCCATCGCCGCGAGTGTATATGAACTTATGTCGATCGCGGAGAGATAGGACGCGCGCGGCGTGTCGGTGAACTTGCCCGGCGCGAGCCATTCACGGTCGGCGAACGCGATCGAATGGATCAGGAAATCCAGCCGTTCGTGATCGCGCGTGTAGGCGTCGAACACGGCGTCGAGATCCGCGTCGCTGCCCGCGTCGCACGGGCGGACCCATGCGTCAGTCACGCCGAGTTTTTCGACGGCTTTGCTAGTGCGGCGTTCGTTCTTCTCGCCGGGCAGGCACGTGAACGCGCACCGGGCGCCGTGCGCCACGAGTGATTCCGCGATGTGATAGGCGTACGAGCGATCGTTCGCGACGCCGAAGATAAGTCCGGTTTTTCCAGAGAGCAGCGGCATGGAACCCTCTCACGCGTGTAAAGTTCATTCCCAGCGAAGGACGACCTTGCCGAGTTGCGCCTCGTCCTCGAGCCTGCGCCAGGCCGCGGGCGCGTCCTTCCAGTCGTGCACCGAGTCGACGATCGGCGCGACGTGCCCGGCGCGGAACAGCGAGACGACCTCGGCGAACTCGTCATTGGTCCCCATCGTCGAGCCGAGAATCTGCAACTGATTCCAGAAGACCCTGCCGAGATGGGTCTGCGCGACGGGTCCGCTGGTGGCGCCGCAGGTCACGAATCGCCCGCCGCGGGCGAGGCTGGCGATGCTTGGCATGTGAGTCGCGGCGCCGACGGAGTCGAAGACAACATCCACGCCGCGCTTGTTCGTCCAGGCGCGTAATTCTTTGGACCAGTCGGCGCCGGTGTCGAGCACCGCGTGCTCGGCGCCGAGGTCGATGGCGCGGTCGAGTTTCCACTGATGTCGGCTAGTCACCGCGACTCGGCATCCCGCCCAGACGGCGAGCGACAGGAGCGCCGTGGAGACTCCTCCGCCGATGCCGGTGATCAGCACCACCTGCCCGGGTCTGACGCCCGCCTTGCGGAACATGCCGAACGCGGTCAAGCCGACCAGCCCGAACGCGGCGGCGTCGACGGGGTCCGCCACGCCTACATCCTGAAGATTGGCGACGGGGAGGTTGAGTCGCTCGCGGTGGGCGCCTTGTGTGTGCTCTCCGATCAGTTGATATTCGGGGGCGAGCGTGCCGCCGGGCGGGTCGTCGGGGAGAACGCGCTCGGGCTGGCGGACCGCGGCGTTGAAGATCACCCGCCGACCAAGCCAGGAATCGCTGACACCCGGGCCGACGGCCTCGACCACGCAGCAGGCGTCGCAGCCCGAGACCCGCGGGTAGGTCAGTTCCACGCCGGGGATGCCCAGGGCGACCCAGATGTCCATGTGATTGAGGGCGGATGTCAGGACGCGGACACGGACCTCTCCGGGGGCGGGTTCGCCCGGTTCGGGCCAATCCTCGACGACCCGGACCACGCCTGCCACGGCCCCGGGACGGGCCTGCTCGCTGAGTATCGCCGCTCGCATCGCAACAGCGTACCTTCAATGCGGCGCGGCGTGTTATCCTAGGCGTTCACCCTGTTTTGGTTGGGAAAATGTGATCGGACGCTCAAATCGGGCGACTTTTCTGTTTCCTCACGGATTTTCGTGTGATGGGGCCTTGTTTCCGGGACGCGATCGGGTACATTGCACTTGGTCCAACGCACAGGGACCGCAACACAACCAGGGGCAGGCTCCATCGGGGCGGTCGTTGCGCTACACGGCGCGTCGGCTCCCGGCGGCGTCTGAACGAGGTGAGGAGTCGAGAGACGTGAGAACAGCAAACCTGATGGGCGCGCTCGCCGGTCTGGCGATCGCAGCGGGAACCCGGGCCGCCGTAACCTTCACTTTCTTTGATCCGGGGACCGGACCTGAAATCGAACATCTCAGCGGCACGGACGAAGCAAAGAACCCCGGCGTTCTGACTTGGATCGGCACGCCGGTCACGCTCACGATCGACGGAACCGCGAACGGCCTCGGCATCGTTCAGTTCACCGCTGAGATCGCGATGGAACTGACCGTCGGCGCTGTGCTCAGCGAAGAAGGGGGCATATTCATCGCGCCGATCCTCGGCGGGACGATCTCGTTCTCCGACATCGGATCTGAAACAAATATCCTGTTCGCCACGCTGGGCATCGAAGCCGGCGCGCTGCTGGCGCTCGGGACGACCGGAAACATAATCGCTCAGGGCGACGGCTCGCCCGGCGGATTAATCTGGACCGCCGGCGAAGCGCTGGATCTGTTCCTGGGCGGGCAAAATCTGCTCCCGATCTTCGACGCCAACTTCACGCTCACAAACATCACACCCGGCGTGTCTCTTAACGAGGACGGGTTCCTGACAAGCTTCACCGCCAACAGCGCATTCACCGGCAACGCGGTGATTCCGTCTCCCGGGGCGCTCACGCTGATGTCCCTCGCGGGACTGATCGCCGCCCGGCGGACCCGCTGAATGTCCGAAAACACGCACGAAACGCTTGAGTTCCCGGCGTACTGATGGTAAGATCCAGACAGCACAGGCAGAGAGTTCCGATCCAATCAAGCCCCGCACACCCCCGCACAGGGTGAGAGAGTCCGTCGCGCTTGGGGCTGAGCGCGACACCAATCGCAGGGAAACCGCGGCCCGCACAGCCGCGCGAGGAGATGAGAACATGATGTGGCGTACACTCGGCGTCGGCGCGCTATGCGCAGCGATCGGCGCACCCAGCCACGGGGCAGTGTTTTTTACGTTTGACGACCCCGGCGCGGGCCCCGAAATCACTCACTTCGCCGGTGACAAGAACAACGCCGGCGTCATCACTTATTCCGGCTCGCTCGTCAATCTTCTGATTGACGGCACGGAAGAAGGCGTCGGACTGGTCGCCAAACCAGCCTTCATTACGATGAACATCCTCATCGGGCAGGTCGAGTCGCAGTTCGGCTCCATCCTCACCGCGCCGATCATCGGAGGCTCATTTCATTTCTTCGACGCGACCGAGGGCGCCCCGTCTGAGGCATCGCTGCTGCTCCGCGGGGATTTTGTTTTCGACGCGTTCAACGGCGGGCTTGTCACGCTCAACACCACGGGCGCGCTCTTCGCCACCAGCACCGGCGCGGCGCTCACACTTACCGAAGGCGCCGCGCTCAAGCCCATGCTCGGTGCGCTCACGCTCGCGCCCACGTTCGACGTTTCATTCACTCTCACCAACATCCGCGGGTTCGACGGCGCGCCCGGCGTGTTCATGACAGAGGACGGCTACATCTCCTCGTTCTTCGCCAACAGCGCGTTCACCGGCAACGCCGGGACCATGCTGATCCCCGCGCCGAGCGCGCTCGTTCTCGCGGGATTCGCCGGGATGCTCGGGGCCCGTCGGCGCCGATGATCCGTTATCTCTGAAGACTCACCGCACGCCCGCGCGCTCTTTGTTCGACCTCACGCCAGCAGAGGGAGTGAGGGAGAGAAAGATAGGGAGAGAGAGCCGGCGTCCGCTTCCCAGCGGGCGCCGATTCTTATTTAGGATCGCATCACACTAACCGCGCACCGAAGAGGGTCAGCGTGTTCGCCCGTGCGATTCTGATCGGGACGATCCGGCCGATCATCTCCGCCGCTGCGGCAGCGGGCGCGTCGAAGAGCACGATCAGATCGCCGTCGGTCCGCCCGGCGAGTTGGACCGATTCGCCCGCGGCGTCATCGCTCGACGCTTCGAGTTGATCGCGCCCGCCGATCGTCAGCGCCACGCCGCCCGCCGCGCGAATCGGCTTGCGCTTGCGCTCCCGCGCGCTGACCCCTTCGACGAAGATATCGAGCGTGCGCCCGACCTGGGACTGCGCGATCTCGTCGCTGATGTCGTGCTGGACCGCGAGCAGGTCGTTGTTGCGTCGGCGTTTGATCGATTCGGGCACGTCGTCCGGGATGCGGTCGAACGCGGCCGTGCCCGGTCGCGGCGAATACTTGAAGATGAAACAATTCTTGTATCGCACACGTTCGAGCAGCCGCACCGACGCGGCGAAATCATCATCGGTCTCGCCGGGAAAACCGACGATCATGTCGCCGGCGATCATCAGCGGCCGGCCGATCTCGGGCTGGTCGAGATGCGCCCGGGCCCGGTCGATGAAATCGAGATACTCCCCGACCGTGTACCCGCGGTTCATGCGTTTGAGCACAGCGTCGGAGCCGGTCTGCGCAGGCACGTGCAGGTACCGGCAGATCCGCGGCGATTCGCGCATCACCCGGAGGGCGTCGTCGCCGAAATCGCGGGGATAACTGGTGACGAAGCGAAGCCTGCGGATCTCGGGGACTTCGTCATGGATGCGTTTTAGAAGATCGGCGAAGGTCGTGACGCGGCCGAGCGCAGCAACGGCGGAGTTCAAGCCCGGGCCGCGATGCGCCCGGCCTTTCTGAGGCTGGGTGATCCCGCCGATCGAGACCGCGGCGCCGTGCTCGAAACGGTAGTGGTTCACGGTCTGGCCGAGCAGCGTGACTTCGATCACGCCGGCGTCGGCTAGCCGCTTGCATTCATCGACGATGTGGTCGGGCGGGCGGTGGACCTCGGCGCCTCGCGTGTGCGGGACTACGCAATATGTGCAGAACTTGTTGCAGCCCCGGGTGATTCTTACGTATGCGGAACCGCTGTGATCCGTGGGCGAGATCGCTCGGGAAAGATCGAGAAGTTCGAGCCGATCCGCCGCAGCGGCGAGCGTCGCGGTGCGGCGGGAGGCGGCGCCTTGCAGGGCGATCTGATTGGCTGAGCGGATTGCTACTCGCACGGGCGAGACGCCCGTGCCACTGGTATCGGGGTGGCACGGCTCTCCGAGCCGTGATCGCACGGGCGGGACGCCCGTGCCACTGGGGACGACCGTGCCACTGGTTGGGATTGAAGTTGTTTCTGCGTCGGCCAGGAGCGAATCGCGTGTGCGAACGGCGTTGTCCAGCAGTCCGGGGAGTTTGTCGAGTTCGGCAGGCCCGCAGAGGATGTCCACTACGGGCATGCGCGCGATCAGCGCGGCGCCGTCACGCTCGGCCATGCATCCCAGCACGCCGACGACCAGCCCCGGCTCGGCACGTTTCCGCTGCGCCATCTCGCCCAGGCGGGATCGGACCTTCTGCTCCGCGAGATCGCGCACCGAGCACGTGTTGTAGAGGACTACACCGGCCTCGGCGGGGTCCGACACCATGCGGTATCCCAGCGAGGACAACTGCCCGACGACGAGTTCCGAGTCGAGCTCGTTCATCTGACAGCCGAAGGTTTCGAGATATACGGCTCTGCGGGCCACGATGCGGGAGTGTAGCCCGAGTCCGCCCGGCGCCGAAGACAGGTGGAACCGCCCGCCCGGCGCCGATGCAATAAGATCGGGGGCCGGGTTCTGTTCCCCGAAGTCAACACCGGAGCACCGCGATGCGAGCCGCAGCGACCGAAGTCGGTATCCGCAGCGATAACCCCGGCCGAGTTCCCGGCATGGTCATCGATACGGACCGCCCGTGCCCGAAGTGCGGGTACAACGTCCGCGGGCTGGCGGTCGGTCGGCCTTGCCCGGAGTGCGGCAGTCCGATCTATTTCGGCTTCACCACCAAAGCCGAGCACGGGCTTTCAGACGCCCCTTATTGGTACATCCGCCTTCAGAGCGCGGCGTTGTGGGTGATCTTCGCGGGCGCGGTGTCGCTCGCAATCCTAGCCGGTCTTTGGGAATGGCTGGACGATAACGGGCTGTCGAGCGCGGGCCTCGCGCTCGTCGGCGGATTTTGGACAACCGGCGTAGCGCTCGTCTGCCTGCCCAGACCCGCGACTCGGATCGACGCGGTCGAGTCGCCCCGGGAGAGTTTCGTGCTGAGGTTCGTCGCGCTCGGGTCGCAGTCGCTTTGGCTTGTCGCTGCGGGTTTGTCGCTGGTTACCAGCGCGCCCGCGGCGTACGACGCGGCGATCGGCGCCGGGGTCATAGCCGGGCTCGGCGTCGTCCCCACCATGTACCTCCTCGGACGCCAGGCGGAGTACGTCGGCGATCCCGACCGCGGGTCTCGGCTTTCCTGGATCGCCACGGTGCTCGTGATTCTTGTCGTGCTATTCGCAGCGGGATTGCGGCTGCGCGTGCCGATCCCGTTGCCGCTGCTCTACGCATTCGGCCAGGGCGTCCCCCTGATGGCGTTCATGATCTTATTTTCCGTGATGTTCGGGCTTTGGCATCTGTTCCAACTCGCCGTCGCGGGGACGTGGGCAATCCGCGTCGCGCAGCGTGAGGACGAGCGAGACGACAACCTCCGCGGTCGGCTCGAAAACGAACGACAGGCCCAGGCGATGGTCGTGGACAACGAACCATTTGGCGGCCCGGTCCAGGCGCCGATCGGCTCCATGATGCACCGCGGAGCGACGAAACGCTGAGATCAACGCGATCGCGGCTCGCACACAAAATGGACGCGGGCGCCGGGGTTGCCGGCGCCCGCGTTCGATCGGACATGGACGATAAGCCGAGTTCTGTTCCCGGGTAATCCCGGGCGGCGACCATTTCTCTTGCCGCGACCTTGCGATCGCGGACCAGCGGTCCACCCGCCCCCGAATCGGCCGGGCCGGCCGTCCCGCTCTCGCGGGAGGGGGCTGCTTGACCTTGCACGCGGCGGGGGTCTGACAGCACGGCGGTCGCCCGCCGACTGGTGCGCTCTTACCGCACCTTCTCACCCTTGCCTGATCCCTTACGGGCCATCGGCGGTTATTTTCTTCTCCTTACCCGCGGTCCCGATCGAGGGACCGTGTGGGATTTCTCCCACCGCCGGCGCCCTTTCGTGCTCGGACTTTCCTCCGGCGCGAACCAGACGACACGCGTCTGACCCGGCCGGCGGCCGCCTGTCCATGTCTTGCGGCTTGATGATACGCACGAAGTCCCGATGATGGTCAGCCGCATGCCCCGCCAAGCGCGAAACTCGGCCGATCCCGTCCCCGGCGTAGTCTGGCTCAACCCGCAGCAGGAATCCCTCGCAGAGCATGTCGTCCGCGCCGCGGGGATAGATGTAATCGCCGCAGGCTGCCCGGGAGCGAGACGAGCCCCGGCGCCCGCGTCGCTGCTCGGCGTCTCGCTGGCTGACGATTTCCGCCGCACGATCGCCGATCACCCCGACGCCGCCACGCTGGTGCTCGCCGCCGACGCTGACGTGCGCGACGCCCTGACGCATCCGGACTCGCTGGCTCGAGGGGTCGCGGAATCATACGCGCCGATTTTTACAACAGAACCGCTCGCGGGGACTCTCAACGCCGTAGCCCGGCTGCACGGGGATCATCCGAAATTCTCCGCGAGGGTTCACCGGATCCCTACGTTCGCCGCGGCGCCGGGCTTCGCCGCGACTCTCGCGTCGCTCGAATCATTCGGCGGCCCGCGCTCGTTGGACCTTGCCTGCCGGGCTGCGCGCGGCTCGATCTCGCTCGGCGGGCTGCTGCTCGGCGCGATGGAGTTCGTAGTCTTGACGCTGGGCGAGCCGGAATCGATCGACGCCTCGATCAGCGGGCTTGACGCCCTCGCCGGGCTTCGGCTGGCGCCCGGCGAGACGCTCGACCGCATCGCCGGGGATCTGTCGGCTCATCTTCGCTTCGCGGACGGAAGATCCGCCGCCGTCTCATTGTCCGATCAGGGCGGCGTGTGGTTCCGAGGCGCCACGATCCTCGGCGCCGGCGGCTGCATCCGCGCCGACGACCGCTCCATGTCACGAACCGACTCCGCCGGCGAAGAGATCGACGAATCAACGCCCGACAGCGCGATGCAGGTCGGCCTCGCCGGGCTGCTCGCGCGCGAGGTCCGGGGCAGGCTCGAAGGCAGAATCGTCGCGACCCCGGATGTTCGTGTCGAAGCCGCGTACGCGCTGGCCGAAGCCGCGCTGCTCTCGGCCAGGACCGGGCAGCCCGAGTACCCCGCGACCATCCGGCGCATGGCGGGCGTTGTCTGACGGGAGCGGCTCACACCGGCGGATTCGCCGTCGTATACGCTTCGCGCCATGCCGAATCGGCCCGCTCAATCCGTCGGCGCCTACATCCACGGCGTAGCGCCCGATGAACAGCGCCGACTCGCCCGGCTCAACGATCTGCTCAACCCGTCATGCCTCGACGCCGTGGCGCCGAGGGTCGGCGAGCGCGTGCTAGACGTGGGCAGCGGGCCGGGGATTTTCAGCCGGCTTCTCTCCGAACGCCTCGGCCCGACAGGGGCGGTCGTCGGCGTCGATCGCTCGCCCGAGCAGATCGCCGACGCGACCGGTCGGATCGCAGGCGCAGCAGCCGACGCCGGTTCGGCCCGCGCGCCGATCGAGTACCGGCTGGGAGACGCCGCCGAACCGCCGCTCGAACCGACCGAGTTCGGCACGTTCGATCTCGCCCACTGCCGATTCCTCCTCGAACACGTCACGGATCCCCCGGCTGTCGTGTCGGCGATGGCGAACGCCGTCCGACCGGGAGGCAGGGTCTTCCTCGCGGACGACGATCACGACCTGCTACGGCTCTGGCCTCGTGTCGAATCGTTTGATCGGCTGTGGTCAGCGTACATCGAAGCCTATCGCGCCATCGGGGCGGACCCGTACATCGGCAGGAAACTAGTCGCGTTGCTGCACGGCGCCGGCTGTTCGCCGCGCAGATCGGGCGTGATCGACTTCGGCGCGTGCGCGGGTGAATCGCGTTTCGAGCCGCTGGTCGAGAATCTGATCGGGATCGTGCTGAGCGCGCGCGAAACCATCGCGCGACTGGGACTCCTCGGCGAAGAGGAGTTCGAGCGCGCGATGGCGGACCTGCGCGCGTGGGCGTTGCTGCCCGACGCTTCGCTGTGGTACGTGGTGTTGTTCGCGGAGGGAATCCGCCGCGAGCGCTGAGTTCGCCCGGTTTCAACCGGGAAAGGCTTCAGCGAGCGCGAGAGCGTTGCTTACCAGCGGCCCCGGCCGCCGCCGCCACCGCCGCCTCCCCCGCCGCCGCGATACCCGCCGCCGCCGCCCCCACCGCCGCCGGTGCGTGGCTGACGTTCGCGGGCTTCGTTGACGACGAGCGAGCGCCCGCCGACTTCACGGCCGTTGAGTTCCTCGATCGCGGTCCGACCATCGTTGTCTGCCATTTCGACGAAACCAAAGCCGCGGGAGCGGCCGGTGTCACGATCGATGATGACCTGGGCGGACTGCACAGCGCCGAACTCGGAAAAAACCGATTCGAGCTCCGCGTCGTTCACGTTGAACGACAAATTACCGACGTAGATGCGCATCACACGCGTTCCAATCTTCAGCCCGAGAGTCTGACCAGCGTCCGTCCGCTGACCACCTCGGGCCCGGATCCGCGTCGGCGCACACGGCTGGACCCACGCGGGCCTAGCCGTCACTGATAGTGTATACACTCCGTGTCAAGTCTGCACACCCGGCCTGAACCTGCCCGCCCCGGCCCGTTCCTCAGCCCTGACTATGCCTTGGTTCGGCCTCTTATTGATGTGGTACGCCGGGATGAGCCTCGCCGCCGGCCTGATGCACCTTGCCGACAAGCGCAAGGCCAAGCGGGGCGCCCGCAGAATCCCCGAACGCAGCCTCCACCTCGCGGAACTCGCGGGCGGCTGGCCCGGCGCCTGGCTCGCCCGGCGACTGCTCCGGCATAAGACATCGAAGACCTCGTACCGCCTCAAGTCCGCTGCGATAATCATCGCGCACCTGATTGCGTGGATCGCCGTTTCAAGGCTGTTCTTCATCGAGTGAGATCGCTTCGCGCCCGCCCGCCCGCCCGCCCAGCGATCGGCGGCGTGCTCATATCGTGCGTGAGAAATAGATCATCGCCGCGAGGCTTATTATAAGTGCAGCCCAGACCCACATCACGCCCCATCCGGACAGACGACGCCCGCCACCCGACCCGCGCACATGTGACGGCCTAAGCCCCTGCCAGAGAAACACGAGAACCCCGGCAAAGTTGATCGACGCCAGGTTGATCGCCAGCAACAGCGACGCCCCGAGAAGCCGATCCCACGCCCCGGCGCCGATCAACAGCCCCACCACAACCGTCGGGGGCAGCAGCGCCACAGCCACCATCACACCCACCAGCGACGTCCCCAGCCCGGAACTGAACGCCATCGCGCCCGCGGCGCCCGCGGCGATCGCCAGCGTCAGATCACCCCAACTGACGGACGTTCTCGACACGATCTCCGCAGTGCTCAGATCGACCTTCCCCGTCAAGCCGATCGCCACACTTAGAGCCACTGCAATCGTGAAACCGACCAGGTTCGCTCTGATCGCGTCCGTTGCGAGACGCCGATCCCCGAGCGCCGTCGCCAGCGACAACGCGATGCTCGGGCCCAGCAGCGGCGCGATCACCATCGCGCCGATCACAATCGCCGGGCTTGACTTCGCCAACCCCACCGCGGCGACGATCGTCGCCAGGATCGTGAACACTATGAAGTTGCGGGAAACGTGCGAGGCGTCACTGATGTCGCTGAGCAATTCCTCGCGCCCGATCCGGCCGACCGTCCGCCCGGGCGGGGCCGACTTGGCCTCCGCCTCACCATCGCCGGTCGTTTTCTCGATCTCCGACTCGATCGGCGGGAACACCGCTGAGACCGGCGTGACCACCAGCCGATACCCGTCGGCGAGCGCCAGCCGGCCGCTCACTCGCTCGACGAAGACCTCGGTCGATTCCGAGTCCAGCAGAAGCCGCAGCAGCACGCGCCCGTTGTCTTCGAGCCGCATGAGTCGGCTGACCCCGAGTTCGTCGATCAGGGAAGAGACCCTCTGCTCGTGCTCCCGCGGGACGACAAGTTCTATGAGCCGCGACGCCATGATCGAGGATCCTCCGCAGCCGCGCCCGGGCGCCCGCGTCTGATGCGCCCGTCGTGATTACGCCGATGGTACAGCGGTCACGTGAATCCTGATCCCCCCTGCCGCCGCGAGGAAACGCATGAACCGGCTGATATCCGTTTGTCTGACGCTCGCCTGCGCGATTTTCGCTGCGCTCGCCCCGATCGGCTGCGAGACCGCACGCCCGTCGGCGCCGGTCGTGTCGTTCGATCTCGAAGCCGACGCGGACCGTGTGTGGGCCGCCGTCGTCGAAGCCGCCGAGGCTATGGATCTTATGATCGCCCGCGCTGACCCCGAAGCACGCGTCATCACAACCGAGTGGCAGACCTACAGCGCCCACCTTAAATACGGCGCCTGCGCCGGCGTCCTCCCCGACGCCCGGCTCGAAATGCGCCACACCATCCGCGTCGTCCCCGGCGACGCCGGCGCCACCCTCGCGTTCGACTCCCGCTTCCGCATGATCCGCAACACCGGCGCCGGCCCGCTGACCGACTGCGCCTCGAGCGGCGCATTCGAGCAGCGCTTCATGGAGCGAACGCAGCGGGCGCTGCGGTAGCCACAGCGAGCAACATGCCGCCTGACGCCGACGAGAAGGCATGCAAGAACGCCTGTTGAGACACAGGATTGTGGGCGGGTCCACTGATTAGGTGGTTTTTGAAGATTCCTGATTTTTTTCTTGACTTGTGCTGGTATCTCCGTAAAACATGACAATATCGGGCCGGTCCGTGTGGGCCGGTCTGGTGGTAGTCGCGCACCCATGCACCGGAGGCCTCCTCATGCGTCTGCAAGCCGGATTCTCGAAACGGTTCTTCCTTCCTGCTGCGTCAATGCTGTTCCTGTTCGCCGCCGTGTTCAACTTCTCGTACGCATCATCCGGTTACCCCTGCTGCAACGTGAATCCAGTAGGTGACATGATGTGCTGCGTGTGCTTTGCCTCTCAGGGCGGCTGCGGTTCCGGGAACTGCTGCCGGACTCACGAGAAGAAAGTCGGCAGCACACTGATCTGTCGGGCGTATTGCGGCCCGTGCAGTATCGATGACGGCGGCTGCGATCCAGCCTCACTAATACCTTGCGATGAGGAACCCCCGTCGCCAGCGCCCGCTCCGTGAGCCTGCGCACACCATCGCCCCGAAGTGTGGCGCGCAGTCGCAAGTTCACAACGTCGCGCTATATCATAAATCACTCTCCCCGCCGACCCGCGAGCCGCAGCGCCAACACGTTCACCCCGTCGTCCTTCAGTGAGACATCCGCTTGTAATGTACGCGAGCGAATCCCATGATCACAGACACGCACAAGTCGATACTGGCAGCCGTGCTGCTGCTCGCGGGCGGCGGGCTGATCGCGTGGCGGCTGGTTGACGCCCGGCCGCCACGCGGGCTCCCGCCCGAACACGATCGGCAGCACGAAGCGCCGTCGAGTTCGCCGGACTCCGCGGCTGGTCTCCCCGCGGAGGACTTTACGAAACCTACATCAGAGACGCTGCCCGACCTGGTATCCCGCACCGCCGATCGGCTGCGCGCAGCGGGCGCCGCGCCGGGCGCAGACACATTCCTGTCCGCGAAGCAGACCGAACTGCTGATCGAGCGGTTCAGCGATCATTTCCTGCACGCGCTGTCGGGCCTGGGCATCGAGGCGTTCGAGGAATGGCACACGTCGCTGGGCGGCGTGTCAGGGCTGGAAAACGCGACCGCCAGGGGCGAACGCGACGCATTCATAGAAAGCGTCGTATCTCATAACAGAGACTATGCGCTCATCCCCTTCGCGCCCGGTCACGCCGAGATCGTGCCCCGTTACCGCAACGGACGGCTGGAGCCTTGGGACATGGGGCCGACCGTTGCGATGATCCCGGCGGAGCCGCGTTTCGGCATGCCCGATGACGCCGAGCGCGCGGGCCTGACTGTGTACGAGGTCCGCGTGCCCGCCATGATCCCGGGGCTTACATTCGATCTCAGGACCAGCCTCTCCACCTCCGGCGACAAGATTGTCCCGGTTCAGGGGATTCTCAGTTTCGCCTACGCCTGGGATCCGGACCGCGGAGCATGGTTCCCCTGGCGCTCCTGGATCTATTGCATCAAATGCGACGGCAGCGAAGCCTACGCGGGGCCGATGTGGTGAGCGCGCCCGCTGTCACAATCCGGAAAAATCGCACGAACCGCAGCGACGGCTTCTCGCTGATCGACCTCATGGTCGCGCTGGGCGTCATCGCTGTATTATTCGGGATTTCGCTGCCCGCGCTGATGAACGCGCGGGATCAGAGCCGGGAACTCGTGTGCCTCTCCAACCTCCGCGGCGTGGGCCTGTCGATCGGACACTACGCCGATGAACACAAGGGGCAGTACCCGTTCATCGGGCTGGGCGGCACTTCGCTCCCCACAACGCGCGACGGACGCGGTTTCATTAGGTACCCCGACCCCTGGTCGCTGGAACTCGGGTGGACGGTGATGCTCTTCAACTCCTCGCCGTGGGAGGAGCACTTCGCGTCCTGGCTGTGCCCCGGCGCCCAGCGCGACCCGGACAAGCCCTGGCTCCCGGGCGACGGCCGACTGCCGAACGGCCACGGCATTCCGAGCTTTATGTCGTCATACAACTACTCCCACTCGTTCGTCGCCAGCCCGGAGGTCTGGAGCGGCAGCGCCACCGCGGACCCCGCCCTGCTGCGCCCCGTGCGGGTTTCGGAAGTGAAGCACCCCGCAAACAAAGTAATGTTCTGGGACAACGAGATGGCGCACCTCTCGAACCGCTCGCCCGCCCGGCTCGACCTCCGGCCGATGCTCTTCGCCGACGGCCACGCCGCCACGATGAGCCTCGTCGCGGCGTCGGCGCCTGTGCTCAACCCGTTCACTGGACAGGCGCGCAGGCTCGTGGATACACGCGACGGCGTGGACGGCCGGGACTATTAATCAAATATCGCGCGGATCAACGCGCCGAGCGCCGACGATCGCTCACCACTCCGGCCCGCCCGTGTAGCGGCCGTACACATCCGCCATCGCCTGCACCATCTCGCCGAGCGTGCAGTTCGCCAGCGCCCCGGCGACGAGGCTGGGCATCACGTTTTCATCGTTCCTCGCCGCGGCTCGGATCGCGTCGAGCGCACTCTCAACCCCGGCGGAATCTCGGCGATTCTTGAACTCCGTCAGCCCGGCGACCTGCGTCTCCTCGACTTCTTGCGGGATCGAGAGGATCTCGATGTCGCGCTTCTCGTTCTCGTCGCGGTAGGCGTTGACGCCGACGATCAGGCGGTCGCCGGCCTCGACCTCCTCGCTGTAGCGGTACGAGGCCTCGGCGATCTGCCTGCGGAAGTAACCTTTATTGATCCCGGCGACGACGCCCCCGGTCGCGCGAGGCCACGGCCCGCCGCCCATCTCGTCGATCTCGGCGATGTAGTCGAGCGTCTCGGCCTCCATCGTGTCGGTGAGTTTCTCGACGAACCACGACCCGCCGAGCGGATCGACCGTGCGCGTCACGCCCGTCTCGTGCGCGAGGATCTGCTGCGTGCGGAGCGCGACCGTCACCGCCTGTTCCGTGGGCAGGCCGAGCGTCTCGTCCATCGAGTCCGTGTGCAGGCTCTGGCACCCGCCGAGCACCGCCGCCATCGCCTGGTAGGCGACGCGGACGATGTTGTTCATCGGCTGCTGCTCCGTCAGCGAACACCCGGCGGTCTGCACGTGGGTCTTCATGAACCAGGATCGTTCGTTCTTTGCGCCGTAGCGCTCGCGCATCATTCTGGCCCAGATTCTGCGGGCTGCCCGGAGTTTGCAGATCTCCTCGAAGAACTCGTTATGGCTGTTGAAGAAGAACGAGAGGCGCGGGGCGAAGTCGTCCACGTCCAGCCCCCGCTTCATGCAGGCTTCGACGTACTCCATCCCGTCGCGGAGCGTGAACGCGAGTTCCTGCGTCGCGGTCGAGCCGGCCTCGCGGATGTGATATCCGCTGATGGAAACGGAATGCCACCTGGGGACGCGCTGCGTCTGGAACTCGATGGTGTCGACGACGAGTTTGACGGACGCTTCGGGGGGATAGATGAACTCGTTCTGCGAGTGGAACTCTTTGAGGATGTCGTTCTGGAGCGTCCCGCCGAGCGTGTCCCAGGAGATTCCGCGCTGCTGGGCCATCGCGAGGTACATCGCCCATATCACCGCGGCGGGGCCGTTGATCGTCTGACTAACTGTGACCTTATCTATGGGTATGTCGGCGTAGAGGCGGTGCATGTCCTCGATGGTGTCGATGGCGACGCCGCACTTGCCGACTTCGCCGACGCTGAGCGGGTCGTCGGAGTCGCGCCCCATGAGTGTCGGCAGGTCGAAGGCGGTCGAAAGGCCGGTGTTGGCTGCCGTCCCCTTCGCGGCTTCGAGCAGATACTTGAACCGCCGGTTGGTGTCGTCCGCCGAGCCGAACCCCGCGAACTGGCGCATGGTCCAGAATCGCGTGCGGTATCCTTCCGGGAAAAGTCCGCGCGTGAACGGATATGCACCCGGGGCGGCGATATCCCGGCTGTGGTTCGCCAGGGACGCGATCCCCATATCCGGGCCGTACACAGCGTCGAGAACGACACCGCTGATTGTCACCGCGTGGGGGTCGACGCCGGTCAGGCCCGGGCCGGTGAAAGACTGGGAGGCATGGGCGGGTGTGCTGGTCATGGCACAAGTGTAGAAACCGCTGCGTTCGCCGGGACGCCCGATCCGGGATTTTGCACGAAGACAATACGGACACCGACGGCTATTATTGGTCTGCGTGGACTACACGGAGGCCGAACATGAAAAAGAACGAGAACTCAGCGGACAGGACGGCTCGGATCACGATCGGGCTGCTCGCCCTCATCGCGGCGTTTGTCTGGCTCGACGCGATCGGCGGTTCGATCCTCGGCTTTGTCGCCGGGCTTATAGGGCTTGTCCTGATCGGGACCGGGCTTGCGGGGTACTGCCCGCTCTACCGGCTCATCGGTGTCAGCACTTGCAGGGCGTGCGGGGAGCAGGCCAACTCTGTGCGTCACAATTCATAAACGCGCCTTCCATGCGTTCCCAGTTCGCGTATAGTGCTTCTAATCCGGCACTACTTCGCCGGGTCAGGGAGGACACGAGATGGGCGACAAAACGAATCAGTCTTCGCGCGTCGGCGACAAAACCACCCCCGGGGGCCTTCTCTCCCTGCTGCTGATCGCCGCGATCGCCGTCGTCGCGGGCGGCGTAGCGACGTTCGCACCGGCCCAGGAATCGAGCAAGAGCATCGCGCAACCGCACGCCGAGGAATTCACACTCGATTCCTTTGCGCTCGGGTCGTGCCCCGCCGAGCCGCCGCTCGAGAACTTTGTCATCACCGGCTCGACGATCTCCGTCCCCGGCTTCGCCCAAGGCGAGGAATGCGCCGTCATCCTCAACGCCCCGGCGAGCCACTACCCCATCGAGATCACGAAAGTTCGCATCGGCTGGTCCTCGCCCGGCGGCGGCGGGCCTCAATCACTCGAAGACGCCATCCGCATCTACCCCGCCGGCCTCCCCAACCCCGGACCCTTCCAATATGAAATCGAAGGACCGCTGCTGACCGACGGCGGGATCAACGAGTTCGATCTCACGCTCGCTCAGGGGACCGGCTCGCGTATCGTCAACAGCGGACCGTTCACCGTCAGCCTCGCGATCGCGAACTCGCAGTCGCCCGGCGATCCCGCGCCCATCCACGACGCCAACGGCTGCCAGCCCGGCAAAAACGCCGTCCTCGTCAACGGCGCGCTCTGGTTCGACGCCTGCATTCTCGGCGTCTCCGGCGACTGGGTAATGAGCGTCACCTACCGCAGGGTCAACTGCGGCCCGGCCAACGACTGCAACAACAACGGACTCGACGACGACTTCGAAATCCAGCAGAACCCACTTCTCGATTGCGACGGTGACGGCGTCCTCGACGAATGTCAGATCGCCGCCGACCCGTCGCTCGACGATAACAACAACGGCGTCCTCGATTCCTGTGAGGAAGAACCTACCTGCACCGGCGACATCAGCGGCGACGGCGTGGTCAACGGCGTCGATCTGCTAATCCTCCTCAACGACTTCGGGCCGTGCGCAGTCGGCTCGCCGTGCGCCGGTGATATATCCGGTGACCGCACCGTCAACGGCGTCGATCTGCTCATCCTCCTGAACGCCTTCGGGCCTTGCGATCCCTGAGCAGGAATTCACTCGGCGTCAATCAAATCGCCAGTAATCCTCGGGCTTCCCGCACGAGCGCAGAAACCGGCGGGAATCATCGGCCAGTTCGCTGATGATCCACCGCTTCGTCTCCGCGTCCCATTCCGGACGCCGCTCGACCTTTTTCAGCACGCTCTCGCGCAATGCCCGACGAACGCGAGTCGGGATGATGGTTCTTACTTTGTGCAGATAGGGGAAGTTCTTGTTTATCCACCGGTACGCCCCAGCGGTCGCCATCGCGTTGCGAGGGACATCCGCGTCCGCGAACCGGAACGACGGGTCGATGCGCAGGAACTCGCACAGACGCGCCATTTCCTCGTCCGGCGTTGCCTTGAACTCGTCTAGAAATATTACATGCAGATTCCCGGCGCCGAACTTCGCGCGCATCGCTTCGGCCTGCTCGCCGTAGCGGCTCGGATCGACGAACAGGCTCCGCGTGCGGACAGCCTCGTTGAACGGGGGCACGTCCCACCCGGCGCCGAAACCGAAATACCAGTGCGACATGATCCGTTCGAGCGGATGCCGGACCATGAAGATCAGCCGCGCGTCCGGGATCATTTCGCCTAGCCGATCGAGTGTGCCCGGATATGTCCGCATCGCTGCGTAGTTCGGCGTGGCTTCCAGCACGACCTTCTTCCCCCCGGCGGACGCGAAGTGGGACTCGTACCACGCACGGCCTTTGGCGAAGTTGTTAGGATTACTGAAGAAATGCAGTTCCTTCGGGTTCGAGACGAAGACCTCCGGGTGCTGCCGGAGCAGTGACGCGAGGCTCGTCGTCCCCGCCTTGATAGCGCCGATGATGAAATGATTCGGGAGCACGCGGTTCCTCACTGCTGGTCAACTGGCGGGCATCATACGGCGCCGGGTCGGCGCGGCGCTTTGTGTGATTTATTGAAATGAATCTTTCGCCGTATCGCCGGCCCGACGACCGCGACAGCGTTCGATAATTCACGAATCGCTTATCCATGGGCCGATGGAGCGTGAACGACCGCATCACCTCACGGAGACTGTAGTATGCGCCCGACCGGCCTACACCTGGCTATCGCCTTGATCGCCCCACTGTGCCTGATGTTCGCTGCGGGCTACGCAGCGGCCGGCCCGATCCGAGCCGATTTCGAGGCTGTCGGCATCCGGCCCGGGCCGTTCGGGATCAACTCCCTCGGCGTGGTGGTCGGTCAAACTCATGTCGATCCCGGCGACGGATCCCACATCATAGAAGCCGTGGCGATCCAGCGTCCCGGTGGGCCGGTCGAAACGCTGCCGATCATTCCGAACACTATGCACGTGATCAGTACGCGCATCATCGACAACGGGAACGTATACGCGAACGTTCTCATCGGGAGCGACGAACTATCGTTCCTCTTGTCCCCCGACGGCGCTGTGACGCAACTCGGGGCGCCGGGGTTCGAGTTGATTTCGATCGCGGCGGTGAATCAAAAAGGAGAATTTGTCGGGAATACGGGGCATGTATCGACACCAATGGCATTCAAAAAATCTGCCGACGGCAAATTCATGTCTCTAGGCGGGCTGACCGGGCACGACAGCTACGCGCGGGGGATCAACAATCTCGGCGAAGTGGTCGGAGGGGCCGTCGTCGGCTTTGATGAAGGTTACGGCGTCCAGCACGCATTCCGCTGGACCGAACAGGACGGGATGATCGACCTCGGCGTCCTCGCCGGGGACGGCGCAATCGGAACTCGATTCAGCAGCGCGAACGACATCAACGACCTCGGCGTCATCGTAGGATCATCAGGCACAATCAACGGCGATGTACAACAAGCCTTCATCTATGACGAAACCAGCGGCATGCGCCCGCTCCTGGACGACGCGTCGCTCTTCTCCTACGCCATCGCGATCAATAACTCCGGATGGGTCGTCGGCGACGCCTACCGCGACGACTTCAGCGACCGCTTCGGGTTCCTCTGGACGCCGGAGCTCGGCATGATCGATCTGAACTCGCTCCTGCCCGAGGGCGCGGACGTGAACATCATCGCTGCCCTCGACATCACGGACAACGGGTTCATCGTCGGATTCGCGAACGTGGACGGCGAGAGCACGATCTTCCGGATGCGCGTTAGCGCTGCGGTACCCGCTCCCGGGACGGGCGCGACTCTTCTGCTCGCGGGGGTCGCCGTCGGTGCGAGACGTCGGCGTGCGGATCAGTGATCCCCGTTGCCACGCCGTAGAATGATTCTGTGGACATCCCGCCGATCTTTCAGACGCTGGGGATTTCACTGGGGCTTGGGCTGCTGGTGGGATTGCAGCGCGAGCACGTCGCCAAGCACATCGCCGGGATCCGCACGTTCCCGCTGATCACGGTGACGGGGACGCTCGCCGCGATGCTCGCGGGGATGTACGGCGGGTGGATACTCGCAGCGGCGCTCGCGGGCGTGATCGCGATACTCGTGCTCGGGGTCGCGGTGGAGATCCGCCGTGGTGAGGCCGAGGTCGGCATCACGACGGAGATCGCAGTGCTGGCGATGTTCCTCGTCGGGGCGATGCTTGTCGAAGGGCCGCGGTCGGCGGCCGTCGCGGTCGGGGCGGGAGTCGCGGTGCTCTTGCAACTCAAGGCGCCGATGCACCGATTCGTTCAGCGCGTCGGCGAACGCGACATCCGCGCGGTCATGCAGTTCGCGCTCATCACACTAGTGATACTGCCAGTGCTTCCCGACGAGGAGTACGGCCCGTACCGCGTCCTCAACCCATCGAACATCTGGCTCATGGTCGCGCTCGTGTCGGGCATCGGGTTCGCCGGGTACCTGCTGCACAAGGCGTTCGGCGATCGCGCGGGAACCGTCGCAGCCGGGCTTATCGGCGGGGCGATATCTAGCACCGCAGCCACGGTCTCGTTCTCTCAGCGCGCGGAGCGAACCAGGCAGGGCGCGTCGATCGCGGTGGTGGCGATCATGCTCGCGACGGTGGTGTCGTTCGTCCGTGTGAGCGTCGAGATCGCGGTGGTTTCGCCGACGCTGCTCAGCCGGGCATGGATCCCGTTGGCGCTGATGATCGCCGGGGGCGTCGCGGTGGCGGCGCTCTTCTGGTTCCGGACCAAGGGAGAGTCAGCGAGCATCCGCGAGCCTGACAACCCGGTGGAACTCCGGCCGGCGCTGATCTTCGGGACGCTCTACGCGATCATCCTCCTCGCGGTGGCCGCCGGGCACGACCTCGTCGGGGATCGCGGCGTGTACGCGGTCGCTGCGCTATCCGGCGTGGTTGATATGGACGCGATCACGCTGTCCACGTCCCGGCTGGTCGAACGGGAAGGGACCATAAACGCGGACACAGGCTGGCGCGTCGTGTTCATCGCGCTCGTGTCAAACCTCGTGTTCAAGACAGCGCTGGCGACAGCATTGGGCGGGCGTTCGCTCGGAGCGCGCGTGGCAGCAGCGAACGCGGCGCTTGTTGCTATCGCGTTCGCCCTGCTGATCTTTTATTGATTCGCACCTACGGCGCCGCAGACGCCGGGGCGACGGCGGCTGAGCGTATCAAGTTGTTTTGAGCCGATCGGGCGATCTCGGCCGGGTCAGCGGCGACGACGCCGGGCCGCGAGGACGCCGAGGCCGAGCAGCCCCATCGCGCCGGGGCCGGGCAGCGGGACCATGCTGGGATCCGGAGGCGTCGGCTTGTCGTTGCCTTCGGTGTCCGACGGGAGCACGGGGATGCTCAGATCGTTGGACGTCATCATCTGATCCGTCAGATCAGGCCCGAGGAAGCTGTTGCTCGGCGCCGATTCGCCGGACGCCGGCGACGAAATGCCGCCGAGATCGATCTGCTTATCGCCCGGATCCGCAACGGCGACAGCCGCCAAAGATCCGAGCACAACCACAGCCCCGAGTGTCACGATTCCTTGAGTCTTCACTGAATCTCTCTCCCTGTTGCTGAACGTGCGCCAGCGATGCCCAAGAGTATAACGTCCGGTAATCGCTGATGCAACCTCCTCTCGCCCGCTCCGGGGGCCGACTCGGCCGCTCGCAAGAGATCATGCCACATATCCGCCGGGCCGCAAGAAAAATCGCCCGAAATTGCCCATGACGCCTCGCCGGATTGATCAGACGCCTCGGCGTGACGAGCCGGGAGGCCCGACTCGGCCCCCGGAATCGGGTCGGCGGTCGGTCCCGGCGTCAGAATGGGCCTGGATGGATTCGAACCATCGACCTCACCCTTATCAGGGGTGCGCTCTAACCAACTGAGCTACAAGCCCGGCGTTCCCGGCTCGTGCCGATCCGGGGACGCACGAGACTATCCCCCGCTCGGCCCGCCGTCAACGAATCGGCCCCCTGCAGACCTCCCGAGGTCACCGCCGGGCCAAAACTTCCCGCTCCCAGAAGCCGAGCCTCATCGCCCGCTTGGCCCGCCACAATGTCTCCTCGGCGACGGCGTTCGCCCGGGCCGTCCCCGCCCGGATTATGTCGATGACAAGGTCGTCACCGCCCGGCTTCTCGTATTCGGCCCGGCGCGCGCGGATCGGCTCGAGCAGCTCATCAACCGCGTCCGTCACGGCCATCTTCACGTGCCCGTCGCCCAGATTGTCCCCCCGGCGGTAGCGGTCCTTGAGTTCCGCGACCGCCGCCGCGTCGCGGATGAAGATCTCGGCGTACGAGAAAACCGGGTTAATATCCGGATCGCCCGGCTCGTTCGGCTCGCGGCTCTGGCCCGGGTACATCCCGCCGATCTTCTTCTTAACTTCCTTCGGCGTGTCCGAAAGAAGGATCGCGTTGTTCAGGCTCTTGGACATCTTCTGCCTGCCGTCCGTCCCGACGAGCCGGCCGACCCTGCCGACGAGGGCAGCGGGGATCGGGAAGACCCCGCCGAGATTCGGGTAATCCTTGTCCTCGGCGTGGGGATCCACGCCGCAATAGACCTGATCGAACCGCCGGGCCACCTCCCGGCACATCTCGATATGCGCGACCTGGTCCTCGCCCACCGGGACAAACTCCGGGCGGAACACGAGTATGTCCGCGCACTGCCCGACGGCGTACATCGGGAAGCCGAAGGGGTATTGATCGCCGAGGCCCTTTGATTCGATCTCGGTTTTTAATGTCGGATTGCGCATCACCCTGTTGAAGGGGATCAGCATCGCGAAGAACCAGGTTAGTTCCGCGATGGCGGGGACTTCGGTCTGAAGGACGATGGTCGATCGGCTCGGGTCGATGCCGCAGGCCAGCCAATCCTTGACGATCTCGATGGTGTCGCGGCGGATGTCGTCGGGTCTGTCGGCCCGGGTCGTAAAGGCGTGCATGTTCGCGAGGAGGAAGTAGCAGTCGTAGCCGTCCTGAAGGCGCAGGCGGTTCTCGATCGAGCCGACGTAATGGCCGAGGTGCAGGCGGCCGGTCGGGGTGTCGCCGGTGAGGACGCGCGGGCGGTCCGCGGGAGGTGTCTGCGGTGACTGTTCCATGAGAGCCGAACAGGCTAGCGTGCCGGCCGATCCGCGGGGCAGGCGTCCCCGACTAGTGGGCAGGCTCCGACCCGTGGGGCAGGCGTCCCTGCCTGCCCGGGAACAGCATCCATAAACACGCACAACCAGGCGGGCACGGAGGCCCGCCCTACGGTTGAAGAGGCCCGCCCCACGGGTTTATGTCGTATACATCGCGAGCGCCAGGTTCAGCCCGTTGAACAACGCATGCATGACAATCGGCGCCCCCAGCCGACCCGTCCTCTCGAACGCCAGCCCGAACGCCAGTCCCAGCACGAACAGCCCCGCGAGCGCCTCCGGCCGCACGGCGCCGGCGTGGGCGACCGCGAATATACCCGCTGTCAGAACAACCCCTGCGGCGCGCGACCGCGTCAGCCCCGCGACCGCGGTCTGCACGCATCCGCGATAGATAACTTCCTCAACGATCGGAGCCGCGATCACAACCGCCGCGACTACCGCCCACCACGCCGGCCCCGTCGGCGCCTCGACCAGCCGACCCAGCAGATCGTGCGTGATCGGATCGCCCGATTCACCGCGCATCCGATCCGCGACCGTCGCGGCGGCGAGAGCAACAACGAAGTAAATCGGGATCGTCAGCAGCAGCGCCCCCCCGCCTCTCCATAAATCCCCGAGATTCAACCGCCAGCCCGACGCTCCGAGATCGCGTCCGATCCTCCCCCGGCGCGCCCCGGCAGCGATCAACATCGCCAACCCGATCGCGACGACGGGCAAATAACCGGTCCACAGCATGACCGCCCTCACGCCGAGTTCGCCGAGATCGCCCTCCCGGCTCGCCGCGATCCCCCCGCCGACCGCCGACGCGATCATCCACAAGCCGTACACTCCCAGCCCGAGCGTCAGCCACGCCGGCCCGGGCAGACGATCGACGCTCCGCGCCCGCGATCGCTCCAGGGATCGGATCGAGAACACGCCCCGCCTGGCCAGAACAATCGCGGTGATCGCGGCGATGACGGCCCAGACAAAGACGCCGCGCGCATCAGCCGAAGTTCCCTGCGGTGTGTGCGTCGGCGGGGTATCGTCCGCGATAAGCCCCGCCGGGTACATCACGAGCGCCCCGACCGCGACCAGCCGACCCCCGAGCCGACCGATGCCGACCGACGCCCCACGCCCGGAAATCACACTCGAGGAAATCGTCGCCCACACGCGGGCAGCGGTCGCCGAGGCAAAATCGCTCACGAGCGTCGAGCGTTTCAAAGAAATGATCTCCGAACTGGGCAGACCCAGGAACTTCTTCAGCGCGGTGACGACGCCGGCACGGTCCGGCCGGACCGCCGTCATCGCCGAGATCAAACGGCGAAGCCCGAGCGCCGGCCTGATCCGCCCCGAGTACGCCGGCGAAGGGTTCGACCCGGCGTTCATCGCGAAACGGTACCACGCCAACGGCGCCGCCGCGATCTCGTGCCTGACCGACGCCGAGTATTTCGGCGGCTCCATCGAGTACATCCACCGCGTCCGCGACGCCTGCCCACTCCCCGTCCTCCGGAAGGACTTCATCGTCGATCCCTGGCAGGTCTGGCAGTCCCGCGCCTTCGGCGCCGACGCGATCCTGCTCATCGCCGAGTGTCTCAACGATTCCGAACTCCTCGATCTCATGATCCTCGCGCACGAACTCGGCCTGACCACGCTCGTCGAGGTCCATTCCGCCGAGAACCTGCTACGCCTCCGCCCGCACGTCGGATTCCCGGCGAGATCATATATGCTCCTGGGAATTAATAATCGTGATCTTACCACGATGAAGGTCGATCTCGGGCACACCATCCGCCTCGCGGAGTTCGTCGAGGACCGCAAGGTGCTCGTCAGTGAATCCGGCGTCAGAACCAAGGCGGATATAGACCGGCTGCGGACAGTCGGGGTGCGCTGCGTGCTCGTGGGTGAGTCTTTGATGCGCGAGGAAGACCCCGGCGCCGCGCTCGCGCGACTGCTCGGGCACGAGCCCAAACCCGGTGCTTGATCCCGACCGCGGAGCAGCGCCTATCAGACGCCTGATCTGAGCGAAGCGAAGGTCAGGGTTTCTGATGGGTGCGGGCGGGACGCCCGTGCCACTGTTGCGCGAGGTGGGTCGCCTACTCGACCATGGTCCGCCGCTTGAGTTGGTCCCGCTGGATCTCGTTTATGCATCGGCACAACGTGTTCGTCACGAACTGCCGATACCGCGGGTTGTGCTCGAACTCGAACGACATGCCGAGGTACCGGCGCTGCTCGCTGTCGATTCTTATATGCGCGAGTTTGCACAGTACGGACAACGGCGCCGGGACGTGCGGCGACAGATGGAACGTCACCCAGAACAGCCGGTGCTGGTTGAACACGCCCGCAGCGTCTGATTCGACCATCAGCCCCGCGCCGCCGCCGCCGAGGTTCACCAGCCTCGCCTCGACCGGGGGCCCGGCGTCCGGCTTCAGCAACGGCTCCTCGGCGCCGACGTATCCGGCGATCTGGCCCGCGCGGAGCATCTCGATCCGGGTCTGCACCGCCGTCTCCGCCGGGATAACCGTCCGGGGGTCGTGGATCGGCCTCGCCTCGGCGCGGGGGAGCAGCAGCCCGACCGTGGGAACGCGATAAAACTGACGCCGCTGACAGCGCTCAACTATGTCGGGCAGCGACAGCCGGATCGCCATTACATTGTGCGCATGATTAAGTTTGAACTTCATCCGCCCGAGCGTCTTCGAGCGGAACATCCAGCGGTTCTGCCCGAGCGAGTACACGACGATCAGATGCAACCCGTCGTGCAGATCGACATGCTGGCCGAGAGTCGATGGCGCCTCGATCAGCAGTTCCGTCTCGCGGATGTCGAGCAGGCGCACGCGCCAGATCAGGCTGACGGTCTCCGAGCCGACACCGCCGACGTTCGGCCACGCGGCGTCGCCGGGTCTGGGGATTGCGATCTCCAGCCCGCCGTTGCGCTCGCAAACCTGTTCGAGCGATCGGCGCCAGTTCTCGGTTCTGGATCTGGATGCGGGCACGGATTCCCTCGCGCTCTCCGAGCGCAGTCGGCAGGCACAACGCCGCTGCCGACTGTGCTTTCGTGCCGAGCATCGACCCATAGTCTTCGCCGCTTGACAATCCCGCGGGACAACCCGCACTGACCGTTCCGGGAGAGCCGTTCAACGGGCTATCGGACGCGCACGGCGCCAGATCGCCGCGATCGGCGGACCTCATCCAGACGGGTCCGAACCCGCTCCAGGCTCGCGGCGCCTCGTGCGTGCTGCTCATCGGTAAGCATCATTCTGCCGAACCGCGATGCGTAATATACATCCGCGATCTCGTCGAGCGATTCCGCCAGCGACAGGTCCACTCCCTCCAGATCGCGTGCGTGATCCTTCATCCCCCGGCCCGGCGGCTTGCCCAGCCCAGCCTTGCGAAGAGCGCGGAGCGTCGCGTGATAGAACCCCTGCTGCTGCGCGCGTATCGGCGCCTCGGGATCTGTGCCCGCCTCGCGGATTCGCCGCCGACGCGCAGCGATCATCCCTGAGAACATTATTGCGAACTGCACTCCCGCGAAGCCGGCCGCCGCGACGATCGCGAAGACCATCACGCCACGAACCAGCGCGATAAGAACGATCGGCCGACCGCCGGCCTCAGTCGGCATGAACGAGTTGCTCACCGCTTCCTGGAGTGCCTGCTCGATGCGCAGCGGGTCGCGCCCGACCATTGCCCGGCGCCGATCCTCGTTGAACGCGACGACACGTTCCACCCACCACCGCGTCACACGCTCCCAGGCGCCGCGCATCGCCCACGTGATGCCGGTCGGGGGCGTGTGGATCGTCGCGAGATCGTCCGGCGGCGACGGGTCCAGGCTGACCCAGCGCCCGTCGCTGAGCCGGGCCTCGACCCACGCGTGCGCGTTGCTCTCGCGGACGATGTAAGCCCCGAGCGCGTCGTCGAACTCGACTGCGAGGTACCCCGTAACGACGCGCGCCGCCACTCCGATAGACCGGCTCATCGCCGCCAGCCCCGACGCGAAATATTCGCAATGCCCCTCGCGCGTGCGGAATAGGAACATCTCGATCGGGTCTTCGCCGGAATCGGCCGCGGTCATAACGGTCGTATAAAAGTAATTGCGGTGCAGATAATCAACCAGCGACCGCAGGGCCGCTTCGTCGGCGTCCGCGTCGCGCTCGGCCGGGTCCGTATCAAGCCCGGCTTCGGCGACGAGCCGCGCGGCGAGTTCCGCGATCCGCTCGCTGGCGATCCCACCCGACGCCGGGTCGCGCGTGTCCGGGCGGGCGACCTGCGAATCCTGAAAACGCACGGTGTAGCGCTGGACGCCCGACGAAGCGCGAACCTCTAAATTCTCCGGCCCGACCAGCAGTTCCGCGCCGCGATCCACGGTGATCGTGACCGGGCTTAGCGCCGTGAAGAGATGATCGCCCGGCCGGCTGCGGATCGTCACATCGAGAGTTCGCATCGAGCCGCGCGGCGTGCTCGTTGTAAGGTTCGCCGTCTGCCCGGGGCCGAGCCGGTATCTGTCCCCGCGATCGTCGCGCCGTGACCAGCGTCCGTCGCGGTATTCCTCCAGCACGGCGCCTCGCAGCAGCAGCGGCCTGTTCGCAGAGCCAATATTACGACCCGACGCGTCGCGCAGCACGACCTCCAGCACCGGCGTGCGCGACTCGCTGATAAGCCCGGCGTCGCCGAGCGTGACGGTCTCACTGAACCCGCTGACGCGCGCCTCGGTCGGTGCGCCCCAGTCGCCGAGGAACCCCTCCCCCACGCCGCGCGGGATCAGCAGGAACACTCCCGTCGCCGCCGCGCTCGCGCCGAAAACAACCGCCAGGGACAGACGCACAAGGTCTCTGCGCCTGCGTTCGGACGGCTGGCGCATCGCCGACGCGCGACCGGTGACGCGCTCTTCGATGCCGGACAACTGGTGCAGCAGCGAAGCCCACAGCAGCAGCGGGAGGTAGACGAGCATCGACATCCCGAGGAGCAGGTCGTTGCTGGTCAGGACCGCGCCGACCGCGAGGAACGCGCTCGTCACCAGCAGCACGCCGCGCTCGCGCACCTGCCAGCGGTCGTAGAGGAGCGCGATCTGAAGCCAGATTATCAGCCTCGATACAGAAGTGACAAGGTTCTGAATGTCGCCGAGCGTTCTTAGTACGGCGTACGCGAGCGCAGCGAGGACGATCAGGCTCAGCACGGCGCGGGGCAGCGGCCTGCCGTGTTTCGAAAACCGTACCGGCCAGGCTAGCGCCCACACCGTCCCGACGAGCAGCGCGAACAGCGGATCGCTCTCCGCGAGCGTGTAGACGCCGATCCCCGCGCCTACGGTGAGGAAGACGAGCCGCTCTACCTGACGCGGCGGCTGGTTCACGCTGCGCGCCCCTTGCCGATTCTGGCCGAATCGCGCTTCGCGGCGTTCTTAGATGCGCGCGCCGCGGTGATGTGCGCCGCGATCCCGGGCGCCACCGACGGATCGACCTCGCGCGCATGTACGACAATGACGGCGCGGGAAGTTCGCTCGTTGCGATCATCGACGGGTCTGGGTCGGCGAAGGTTCTCGATCGCGTCGAGATCGAGCCGGGCGAGCGCGTCGTGGATCGGCTCGCACGACGCCGCCTCGTCGCCGCCGACATGGCTGTCGACGACTAGTTTCGCCGCGGGGATCACGAGCCGGACGCGGGCGCCGCGACGCCGAGCGATTTCGACCAGCGAAGCCGCGAGGCTGATCGCCTGTTCGTCGCGGTCGTCGGCGCGTGATTCGTCGTGCGACCCGCCGCTGAAGGAGATCGCGACGACCACGTCCGCGTTCATGGTCGCGTAGGACTCGCGGATCATGAGTGATTCTGATCTTGCCGAGGCTCGCCATGCGATGCGCCGGACGGAGTCTCCGGGGGCGTACTCGCGCAGGCCGTAGAACTCGTCGTCGCGACCGATGCGCCGCGAGACAGTCTCTGTCCGCCCCGCTCCGGCGAGGGCCTGATCGAGCACGGCCGTCGGCGCCGGTCCGAGCGCCGGCCGGACCAGCACGGTCGTGCGCTGCGTGAACGTCGCGGATTTTTTCAGCACGCCGAACGGGAACGTCGTCGAGACGCGCACCGCTTGCAGTTTCACTTCACCACGACGGACGGGGACGACATGCGCGTGCGCCGATCGCGTCTCGCGCGCCGGGATGTGCGTGATCGCGGCGCGAACGCGGCCGAGTCTGCTGCGACGGCCCTTCGCGCCGCGGCCGCCGACTTCTTCCGCGACAAGCCCGAACGCGGGGATCCAGCGGCTAGTGCTGCGAACGCGGTAGACGATCTGCATCGGCTCGCCGACGCGGCCGACCGGCGGCTCGCTGCGCACCGCTTCGATATGCATCAGCGTCGAGCCGCTGACAAACCCGGCCACCAGGATCAGTCCGAGCGCCAGCCCGAACGCGATGAACAGCAGATTGTTCTGACTGTTCACGGCGCCGACACCCATCAATATTGCGACGAAGATCGCCGCCAGCCCGGGGGCATGAACGTGATACTTTCGGCGGACTTTCATCCGGGCGTTCATGGGGCCGCTCATCGGCACATTGTACGGCTGTGCAGCCGGGCGGATCGCATGAATCGCCTGTTATTGTCGGGAAACCTGTTCACGGCGATGCGTTCGAGAGTTCGGCGTTCGGGTAGAAGTGCGCGAGGATCTGCTCCGCGGACCATCCCTGCCTCGCGTACCCCTCCGCACCAAACTGGCACATCCCTACGCCGTGCCCGAACCCGCGACCGGTGATGCTGACTCGGCCGTCCGCGATCCTGACCTCCACATCGCCCGACCACACAGCGGCTTCGCGCCCGGGCCGATCAAGCCCGGACGAGCCGGCGTGATTGAGCGCGAGGCGCAGTTCCTCGGCGCTGAGGCGCCAGTGCTTGCCGTCGCGGTCCGTGACGCGATAGGTCGCGGGTCGGTCGGCGGTGTTGCGACGCTCGGGTTCGATGGAAGCGGTGGACGTGACGGAGCGGATCGCCATCCGCTGGTCGGAGCCGAACGCGCGCAGCCGCTGGACCAGTTCGTCGTGATCGCGTTCTACCGACCACCTGTGCCTGGGCGAGAACGTGCAGGCGCATTCGCGCGGCGCCGCCTGGATCGGTCCCGCGAGATTGAACTCGAACCCCCGTCCGGTCGGCCAGGTGTCGCGCGCCGATCCCGGCCGATCCCCGCACGTGCTCGAATAATACGCGCGTAAAGTTGAGCCGAGATACGTCAGGGTCACGCCGCGCGTCCGCTCGACGGCTCTGCGTGCGCGATCGCTGGCTTCGAACCCGCCGTAGGCCTGGTCGCGCGTGTCCGATTCGATGTCGAAGTGCGAGCCGAGCGCGATCCGGCGCTGGCGTTCGTGCAGCGCGTAACTCCGCGCCGCGATCGCCTGCGCCTCGTACGCCGCGTCCGACCAGCCCGGGTAGAGTTCGCGCGTCAGCACGCCCGGCAGGTACTCCTCGATCGGGACATGCTCGACGAGATCGAACGCCCCGCCGGGCTTCGGATGTATAACCGCGGCTCCGGGGTAGATGGCGCCTTCGATCGACAGCCGCTCCGCGATCGGCTCGAACGAGACCACGGCGCCGACCGGCCAGGAGCGTGTCCGGCCGCGAGTGTCGCGCGCGAAGACTCGCTCGCCGACGCTGTATATCAGCACCGGCCCGATGAGATCCCGGCCCCCGCGACGCCGGGCTGACTCGACCGCGCGTACGCCGCGCGGCGCATCGAGTGTCACTTCTTTCACATCAGCAGCCAGTCGAACGCGGAGAGTCGGAGCAACCGTTCTCGCGGAATCCGCAGTACGGAACGGGCGATCGGCATCATCGAGCGGACGGGCCGCGCCCGAAACCAGCAGCATCAGCGCAGCGACGATCACCAGCATCGCGCGCGGCGCTCCCGGTCGGTCGCGGCGGGCTTCGATCTTCTCGCGGCGGTCGTCTTCCATGACACACGTCCGCCCGCATTCTCGCGGGTGTTTATTCGACCAGCGGCTCGTCGGCGATTTCGTCGTATTCGAGAGTCCGCAGCGAAAGCCCGATCAGCCCGAGCCGTTCCTTCACTTCTTCGAGCGAGGTCTGCCCGAAGTTCTTGACGCCCATGAGTTCCGCCTCGGTCCGCGCGGCGAGTTCGCCGATCGTGCGGATGCCCAGCGTCTGAAGCGCCTTGCGCGAGCGAACGGTGAGGTTGAGATCGCTGATCGGTTTTTCCAGCGAAGCCTCGGCGCCGTTGCGACGCGCACGATCGTAGATCTCCCGGCGGATGTGGCGGTGCGCCTCCTCCGCGCGCTGCCCGAGACGAAGCCCCTTGCTGGTGAGCATGTCGCGGATTTCCTGCAATGACGCCTCGCCGAAGTTTTTGTACGCGAGAAGTTCCGATTCGCTGACGCGAAGCAGGTCGCCGAGCGAGCGGATGTTCATCTTCTTCAGGCAGTTCCGCGCCCGCACGGTCAACTCGAAATCCGTCACCGGCGTGTCGAGGAGCGCGTTGCGCTTGATCATGTCGCGGTCGAGGTCTTCGTCGTAATACATCTCGCGGGCCGCGAGAACGTCCTTCATGAAGAGCCGGGCGCGGGGATGATTTGGGTCGGTATCGAGGATCTGGCGGAGGGCGCGCTCGGCCCGGCCGTACTCCTCGCGGTCCTCGTACATCACCGCGAGATTCAGGAGCGCGTTGATCGGCGCGGGCTTGAACCCCGCAAGTCGTTCATAGAGCACGAGCGCCTCGTCGTCGTCGCCCGAGAGGTCGAGCAGATAAGCCAGGCGGAAGATCGCGTCGGTGTTCGTGGGGTCGGACGCGACGGCCTTGCGGTACGCGGCGATCGCCGACGAGCGATCTCCGTCGGCTTCGAGCCTCTGCCCGCTATCGAACGCCGACTTGGCGGCCTGCTGCTCAGCGGGGCTTGGGTTCGCGGCGCCGATCACGGTGTCAAGGACATCCTGAGTCATCTGCTGCTGTGCTCCATTTTCGATCGTATGCAATCGCGAAGGTCACCGCTCAGCCGGGGCGTAAGCCCAAGTCTTGCCCGGGAACAGACTGTTCATACTACGGCTCGTGGCGTTCCGCCTCAACCGGCGCCGCTTTCTGTACCCGCCGAGGTTACGCCGGCGTCGCCGATAGGCCCGGCTGGCGGGGCGACTTCGATGCTCTCGACCGGGGGTAGATCCTTGACCGACGCCAGGCCGAACTGCTCGAGGAAGGCTCGCGTCGTGCCGTAGAGCATCGGCCGGCCGACCTCCTCCGCCCGGCCGGTGATCTCTATCAGTCGTCGTTCGAGGAGGGAGCGGAGAACCTCGCCGCACGCCACGCCTCGGATTGACTCGAGTTCCGCCCGGGCGATCGGCTGGCGATAGGCGATGATGGAGAGAGTTTCGATGGCGGCCCGGCTGAGCCTGGCGCCGGCGCCCAGGTTCAGGAACGAGGCGACCGCGTCGGCGTGTTCCGGGCGGGTCAGCACGCGCCAGCCGCCCGCTACCCGCTCGATCCGGAACGCTCTGCCCGTCGAGTCATACTCGGAGTTGAGCCGCTCGATCGCGGCCTCGACACGGGCCGAGACGCCTTCACCAGTGAGACCCGCAGCGTCGGCGATCCGGCTCGCCTGGGCCGGCTTCGAAGCGGTGAACAGGATCGCCTCGACCGCCCCGGCAAGATCGGCGTCAACAGCGGCGGGACGGGCGTCCCCAGTGGGACGGGCGTCTCGCCCGTCAACATCTTCAACCTGTGCCCGAGTCGCGCCCATGCAGACCATCCTATCCGGCAACCCCCACTCCCGTCCCACGAGGCGGGCACGGAGGCCCGCCCCACGGTGTTGTGTTTATCTCCACCCCGTGGGGCAGGCGTCCCTGCATGCCCGGGAACAGCAGCCCTAAACACACCGACCATCATCCCGCCAACCGCCTACTCCCCGCTGACCGCGCGCAGCCCCTCCCCGCATCCATCCCCCCGCCTCTCTGCTCCCCTCTGTCTCCCTCTGCGTTCATTCCTCCCCGCACGGGCGGGACGCCCGTGCCACCGGCTGCGCCCGCACGGGCGAGACGCCCGTTCCACTACATGTCGGCGTAGACTCCGCCCGCGCGAGGTCCGTCGGCATGTCGCTAATAAACAAAACCTCCATGCCGACACCTGTCGAGCCTTCGCCCGCGCGGGAACTGATCGTCGTCGCAGCCCCGACTGTGGTGACGATGATGTCGTACCCGCTCAAGCAGTTCGTCGATGCGTGGATGGTCGGGCTGCTCGGGCCGGAGCACCTAGCCGGGCAGGGCAACGGCGCAATCGCCGCGTTCCTGCCCATCTCGTTCTTCCTCGGCCTGTTCACCGTTGTGAACACCTGGGTCGCGCAGCACCTCGGCGCCGGGCGGCCCGAGCGCGGCGCCGCCTACGCATGGAACACGCTCTGGATCTGCATCCTCGGCTGGATCGGCATGATCGCGCTCGCCGGGCTTATCGGCCCGATGTTCCGATCGCTCGGACACGCCCCCGTGATCGAACACAACGAGATCGTCTACGCGCGCATACTCCTGTTCGGCTCGATCTTCACCATCGCGTCGCGCGGCCTGAGCCACTTCTTTTACGGTGTCCACCGGCCAATGACCGTCATGGTCGCCACCATCGTCGGCAACGTCGTCAACCTCGGCTTCGACTGGGTTCTTATATTCGGCAAACTCGGCTTCCCCGCGCTCGGAGTCGAAGGCGCAGCCTACGCGACCATCATCGGCGCCGCCGTCGAGTTCGCCATACCCATGATCGTTTTCCTCTCGCCCGCCTATCACCGAGCCTTCGGCACGCGCTTCAACCGCCGATTCAACATGGACCGCGTCCGCGACATAGTCCGGCTCGGCTGGCCCGGCGCGGCTCAGTGGGTGAACGAACTCGGCTGCTGGGGAATATTCATGGCGGTCTTCGTCGGGTCATTCGGCGCAGAGCACAACGCCGCGGGATGGATCGCGCTCCGCTACATGCAACTTTCGTTCATGCCCGCCGTCGGCATGTCGATCGCGGTCACCGCAGTCGTCGGACGCCGGGTGGGCATGGGCGATCGCGCGGGCGCCGAGAAACGCGCGTGGGTCGGCATGCGCCTCGCTGTTCTTTATATGGGCGCGTTCGCGCTCGCGTTCGTAGTCTTCCGCCGGCCGCTCGTGTCGTTCTTCGCGCTCGGCGGGAACTACACGGAAGAACAGGCGGCGGCGGTTATATCCATCGGCAGCCGGCTGATGATCCTCGCAGCGGTTTTTCAGGTCTTCGACGCCGTCGCGATCGTGATGCTCGGCGCCCTCCGAGGCGCCGGCGACACCGTCTGGCCGGGCGTTGTAAGCGCGCTGCAATCATGGGTCATCATCGTCCTCGGCGGCTGGCTCTTCGTGCGCTTCGCGCCCGGGCTGGAGAGCGTCGGCCCGTGGATCGCCGCCGCGGCTTACATCATCGCGATGGGAGTCACGATGCTCCTCCGCTTCACCCACGGTCCGTGGCGGAAGATAGAACTGGTGAACGAACAATCGACGGTCTGATTTTGCCTGTACCTGCCTCCCTAAACATGACAACCTGATCGAGTCTGCGGACGGCGACATACTAAGAGACTTGATTAATTCATTCTAGTTTACCGACCCAGATCATGCGATGCGTAGTCAGCAATGCCCGCAGCAGGTGATCGCCCCAGTGTATAGTATATCCAAAGCATAATTCTGAGTATACAACCGCTTGAATTTCGGGTATTCCGGTTGCCCAGCCCGCTCGACAATGTAAGATGTCTTCAGCGATCTCTGCCAAATCTGTACACACGAGGAACGCATCGTCTGCTTCGGTTTGATGATCCGTTTCTTGATAGCTTGATGCGAGCCTATCGGTGTCCTCACTCAATGCCCTGATGACCGCGTGAAGTCCCGATATAAATTCGCCCGTGGGTCTTCTTAGTGCGTCAAATTTCTTCTCGGCCCATCCAGGTTCATTATGATGAATTGGCGGCGCATAACAGATCAGTCGCGGCCCGTATATCGCTAGCTTTGCGAGCCTGTCGTACATGATCGTCCAGAATGTATCCGCACGTCTGTGCTTCAGTGACATTAAATGCTGAATATAATTATCGCCCGCGAGGAGCACCTCGCTCACAAGCGAAGTTTCATCTGGATCAAGCGAACGAAATCGACTGCGAATACCCATAGGTCACAGTTCCGGCGCGAACCCTCGTCGCATGGTGTTCTCGCAGCAGGCTCTCGGTTCGACGAATTGGTACAGGTACTCGGCGCCGCCGGCTTTGCTGCCCACGCCGGACATGCCGAAACCGCCGAAGGGCTGCCTGCCGACGAGCGCGCCCGTGCAGCCGCGGTTGAGGTAGAGGTTGCCCACGCGGAACTCGCGCCGTGCGCGGGCCAGGTTCGCGGGCTTGCGGCTGAAGACGCCGCCCGTGAGTTTATAAGGCGAATCATTAGCCCGGCGGAGCGCCTCGTCGAAGTCCCGGATTTTCATCACCGCGAGGACCGGGCCGAAGATCTCATCGCGCATGATCGCCGCGTCGGCGGGAACGTCCGCGAAGACGTGCGGGCCTACGAACGGCATGCCGACCTTATCCTCAAGACCAGCGGGAACGTCCAGCGACGCGACGAGGCGGGCTTCCTTCTTCCCGAGTTCGATGTAATAATGGATCTTGCGTTTTGCGTCGGCGTCGATGACGGGGCCGATGTCCGTCCCCGGTTCGGCGGGGTCGCCGACGACGAGCGTGCGCGTCGCGTCGGCAAGGCGCTGTACGAAGAGGTCGTACGCCGATTCAACCACATACACCCGGCTGCACGCCGAGCACTTCTGCCCCTGGAACCCGAACGCCGACTGCCGCACGCCCAGGACGGCTTCGTCGAGGTCGGCGGAGGCGTCGATGATGATCGCGTTCTTGCCGCCCATCTCGCAGACGACCTTCTTAACATGCATCTGCTCTTCGGGCGTCACTCCCGCGGCTTTGATGATGTCGAGGCCGACCGCCTTGGACCCTGTGAACGCGATGACGGCGACGCGCGGGTCGCGCACGAGCGAGGCGCCGACCGTCTCGCCCGGACCGGGGAGGAACCGCAAAGCCTCGCGCGGGCAGCCGGCTTCATAGAGGATGTCCGCCATGATGCGCGCGACGCCGGGCGTCTGCTCGGCGGGCTTGACGACGACGGTGTTGCCCGTGACGAGAGCCGCGGTCGTCATGCCGCAACAGATGGCGAGCGGGAAGTTCCACGGGCTGATGACGGCGGCGACGCCGCGCGGCTGATGCCAGACTTCGTCGAGTTCGCCGATGAACCTGCCGAGGCGTTGCGGCTCGAACAGCCCGACCGCGAGGCGGGCGTAGTACTCGCAGAAGTCGATCGCTTCGCACACGTCGGCGTCGGCCTCGCGCCAGGTCTTGCCGGCTTCGCGGATCATCACGCCCGCGAGGCCGTCACGCTGCTCGCGCATGATCGCCGCGGCGCGGGTGAGGACGGCGGCGCGCTCGCGCGGATCCGAGTCGCGCCAGGTCGGGAAGAATTCCTGCGCGATGCGCACGGCATCGGCGGCGTCATCAACAGTGGAATCGTTCGCCACGCGCGGGACAGTGGCCTTCCCCACCGCGGCGGCGAAGCGCGAACGCTGATCGGCGTCGGCGAAGTCGCGCAGCGGCTCGGTCATGAACGGCGCGCCGTCGCCCACGCCGGGGACGGCGGGGGTGAGCATGTGACGCTCGGCCGGCGCTAGATCGGACAGACGCGCCATTCCCACCGGGTTGGGCGGGGCGTGCGCCGCAAGCCCGGTCGGTTCGTGCGGGCTGCGCAAGAGATCGTCGGCGCTCGCGTCGTCGAGGAAGCCGGCTTTGAGCCAGGACTCATTCGAGGTGTTCTCTAGCAATCGGCGGACGAGGTAAGCCATCCCGGGGATCATCTCGCCGACGGGGACGTACTCGCGCACGCGGAGTCCCATGTCGGCGGCGGCGTCCTTGAGTTGGTCCGCCATGCCGTGGATCATCTGAAGTTCGAGCGATTCCGTGGGCAGGCCGCGACGCTCGAGTCCGGCGAGCGCGTAGGCGATCGAGCGGACGTTGTGCGACCCGAGCGCGAGTCTGACGCCGCCTTCGCCGGCGGCGCGCGGCGCCGAGTCGAGGAAGATGTCCGTCATCCGCTCGAAGCAGGCGTCCGTCTCGCGCTTGACCGGCCAGACCGGGCACGGCCAGCCCATCTCTTCCGCGTGGATCGTCTCGTAATCCCAGTACGCGCCCTTGACAAGGCGGACCGTGACGACGCGGCCGGTGCGCCTGGCCCACGCGGAGATGCGCCGGGCGTCGGCGTCACCGCTGCGCAGGTACGCCTGCATCGCCAGCCCCGCGTGGAAGCCGACCTCCTCGCAGCAGCGTTCGAAGAGGTCGAGCGTGAAGTCCTTGAGTTCGAACTGCTCCATATCAAAGTTGATAAGCACATTGGTGTCGCGCGCCAGTTCGAGGATCGGCCGCAGGCGGCTCATAAGGTCGCGCATTGAGCCTTCGTGGTCGATCGGGTCGAGGCGACCGGACAGCGATGAAACTTTAATGGAGACATTCACGCGCGGGACAGCGCCGAGATGGTCGCGCTCCAGCCGATCGCTCGCGGGCCAGTCCCTGACCGCCGCGGGCAGCCCGCGCACGAGATCGAGGTACTTATCACGGTACATGTCGGCTTCGGCGTCGGAGATGCAGGCTTCGCCGAGAAGATCGACACTGAACGCGACCCCGCCGGTCCAGAGTTTTTTCAGCATCGGGACGGCGCTCTCGGCGTTGGTCCCGGCGATGAAGCGCGACGCCATCGCGGTGATCTGTTTGGACATCTGATTGGCGAAGAGCGTCTTCGCGACGCCGCCGGCTTTCATCCCGACTGCGAAGCCCGGCGGGGGTGTCACGCCCGGCTGCGAGAGATAGTCCACGAGATGGTCGTAGACCTGCTCGGGCGTGGCGAGCGTCGGGAAGGCGTCCACGAAGCGGAACAACTGGACCTTGAACTCGCGGTCCTTCATGGACCAGTCCATTAGTTTGTCGGACCAGAACTGGCGTGAGAGCAGTCCCGATTTTCTGCCTCGGGCGCGTTCGAGCATGTCCGCGCCGATGGCGCGGATGCGCGATTCATCAGCGGCGCCGACGGACGACGCGGGGGAGGACGGGCGCTCGGCGGGCGACGGTCGGCCCGGCGCTTTGCGGGAGAAGATCGCCATACAACGGTCCTTTCAAGGGGGTGCGCCGGCGATGCGACGCCGGGCGCGGAATCGTAGCGTCGCTGGGGGGCCGTCGCGGTCGCGCGAGGCTACGATCACGCCATGCCGGGTCGCAAGGGCAAGGTGCTGGTCGCGATGAGCGGCGGTGTGGATTCGTCCGTCGCTGCGGCGCTGCTGCTGCGCGAAGGGTACGAGCCGGTCGGCTGTTTCATGCGGCTCGGCTCGCCGGACGAGGAGCCGGACCGGCTCATGCTCGATGAAGATCAAGCAACAGGATCGGCCTGCACGGAGAACACGGCTCGGAGAGCCGTGCCACCGGGGGGGAGAGGATGCTGCTCGGTGGGCGACGCTTGCGATGCGCGGACGGTCGCGGGCGCCTTGGGCATGCCGATGTACGTCGTGAACTTTCGGCGTGAGTTCGGGCGGATCATGGATTACTTCGTCGCCGAGCACGAGGCGGGCCGAACTCCGAACCCCTGCGTCCGCTGCAACGACTGGCTGAAGTTCGGCCGGCTGCACGAGTACGCGGCTCAGATCGGAGCGGATTTCGTCGCCACCGGGCATCATGCGCGCATCGTCCCGGGAACGGACGGGCCGGAACTCCATCGCGGCGCCGACACGGCGAAGGATCAGTCGTACGTGCTCTTCGGGTCGAAGCGCGAGCGGCTGGGCCGGATGCTGCTGCCCGTCGGAGAGATGAACAAGTCTGACGTGCGAGCCGAGGCGGAGCGGCTCGGTCTGCCTACCTTTGACAAGCCGGACTCGCAGGAGATCTGCTTCGTCCCGGACGACGATCACGCCGGCTTTGTGGAGCGGCGGGCGCCCGGGCTTAGAAAGGCCGGCGCGATCGTGGACACTTCCGGACGCACGATCGGCGAGCACAGCGGGCATCACAGATTCACCATCGGGCAGCGGCGCGGCGTCGGCGTCGCGCTCGGCAGGCCGATCTACGTCGTCGAGAAACGGGCCGATTCCAACACCATCGTCGTCGGCGACGCGGACGATCTAGCGGTGGCACGTATCGAAGCCGCCGAGGCGAACTGGCTCGTGCCGACGAATCGGCTGCGGGAGATCGCCGATCGCAGCGGCGTGCTGGCGCAGCATCGGGCCCACGGCGCCGCGACGGCGGGTCGGCTCGAACTCGCCCCCGACGGGGAGTCGTTCTCCATCGTGTTCGATTCGCCGATAACGGGCGTGGCGCCGGGGCAGGCGGTCGTGTGCTACGACCCGGATGAGCCGGGGCGGTGTCTCGGCGGCGGGTGGATCACGAGGACGCACAGCCGGGGGTCGCGTGCGGCTGGAGCCCCCCGCGATATCCGCCTGGGAAGGGCCGCGGGGAGGGACTAACGGCTCTGTGCGTGGTTCGCGCTTACTCCGCGAAACCCAGGGATTTATCCCTGGGCTTTGTGATTGTGTACCCGGCGTCCTGTGACGCCTGACCTGAGAGGAGCAATGGTCAGGTTTCAGCGGCAAGGACGGGCGAGACGCCCGTCCCGCCGATATCCGGTCTCGCCGGGACGCCCGTTGCGTTGGCCCCATCCCGGCCGGGGGCTGAAACTTTTTTGCGCCAACCTGCAATAATCCCACTGCTGGGCGTGGGCGCCCGGCGTCACATCCCTCTTTGGAGCAATCAGGTCATGAACATCAAGAACGGAACGGCGCTCGTGGCGCTGGCGGCGGCGGGACTGGCGGTCGCGGGCGTCTCAATCGCAGCGGACTCTGCGATGCACGCCGCTCCGATCGTAGCGGCACAGCCCGCTGATCCTGTCACGGGTGATTGGGAAGGCGAGATCACCGCTGAGCAAATCCCTCAGGCGATCCCGGTCTCCCTCTCGTTCAAGCTCGAAAACGGCACGAAGGTCACCGGCGAGTTCACCGTCATGGGCAACACCGCCGACTTCGAAGGCGAATGGGACGCCGAGGATTCCACGATCACCGGCGTCGTCACCGACCCCGACACCGGCCAGGAAATCGACACCGAACTCGAGATCGAAGGCGACTCCATGACCGGCGAGATGACCATCGAAGCCGGCGACTTGTCGCTCGTCCTGAGTATCACTGCGAAGCGCGCGAAGTGATCTTCCAGCGCCGACCCCGAATCAAAATCCCGCGCGATCAATTCCTAATCATCACGGAGCCGGGGCGCCGCGCGCCGGAGCGCGAACTGTGAGGAGGCAGGAACCATGAATTGCATCACGTGCAAGTGTTTGTGCGGTCTGCTCGGCGTGACGACAGCCGCGGTCGTCGCGGTCGCCTCGACCTCGGTCGCGGCTCCGATCGCGCCGATCGGCGCGCAGCCGATCCACACGGTCGGCCCGCGGGCCATGCAACCCGCGGACCCCGTCTCGGGCGACTGGAAAGGCGAAGTCACCGGCGAGGCCTTCCCCGAGCCGCTACCCCTCGTCGTCGAGTTCTCCATGAACGAGAAGCACGAGGTCTTGGGAACGTTCGTCATCCCCGACGGCGAAGCCCCCTTCAAAGGGGTTTTCGACCCGAGAACGGCGCTCCTGACCGGCTCGGTCACGCCCGAGGACGGCTCAAACTGGGAGATCGAACTCGAACTCGATGGCGATGAATTCTCCGGGACCGCGGTCGAGACCAACTCCGGCGTCAAAGCCGAGATCGAACTCGAACGGATCGAAGGCTGACCACAACAATCGGCCCGGAAAATCGGCGTCGATTCTCCACATTCACACGAACCCCAGCGGAACCGAGGGTTTTTTTCTCTCGGATCACCCACCGCTGGGGTATCCTTTTGTTCGGACCGGCCAACCCCCGGGAGAATCGGCGTGAAGAACATAAGACTCGATCGACTGACGCCCGCGGCGGTCGCAACGGCCCTCATCTGCGCCGCGCCATCGGCATTCGCCCAGCGGGCGGACCGACCCGACCTCCCGCAGCCGCCCCGAGTCGCCGGTGAAAACGGCCTGCAAATCGCCCACGAAATGATCGGCACGGAGCAACTCCTCTGCCCCATCAATCCGCCCCTGGTCGCCGACCGAGACCTCTGGCTCCGTGACGTCATCCCGGTCATCCTCGCCGGGTCTCAGACCGGCACGCCCAGCGACAGCCCGACGAACCGGATCGATCCGAACACGCCGGGCTCGCCGTACGCCGGGACCGCGCACCTGACGCTGGGCGGGGTCTCCGCGTGCACCGGCGTCGCGATCTCACGTCGGCACATACTCTCCGCCGGGCACTGCGTGGACCTCGACGACAACGGCACGAACAACATCGGAACCAACGTCGTCATCCGTTTCAATATCAACGGATCGAGTTCGACGATCATCGGTTCAACCGCCGTCGCCTCCGTCACCGTCCACCCGGATTACACCGGGTTCCTCAACCCCACCGTCAACGACGATCTCATAATCATCACGCTTAACCAGGACATCCCCGCAGCGATCCCCGTCACGCCGATCTACACCGGCGTCGTCGCGCAGGGCGACCTGATCACCATGGTCGGCTACGGGCGCACCGGCTTCGGCGACGTCGGCGCCACGATAAACGGCGCCTCGAACATCAAACGTGTCGGCTGGAACCGGGCCGAGCAGTTCTTCGCCGACGACGAAGGCTCCGGCACGCTCGAACTCTTCCAGTACGATTTCGACGGGCCGACACTCAGCACAAACTGTTTCGGCGCCGGCACACTCGGCAACGACATCGAGAGCGTCGTCGCTCAGGGCGATTCCGGCGGCCCCGCCTTCATCGAAGCCGACGGACGCATGTACGTCTGGGGTGTCAACACCTTCGGCGGGCCTTGCGTCGGGCCGTTCTCCGTCTTCGGCAGCGTCGGCGGCGGGATCCTCGTCACCGGGTACCTCCCCTGGTTCGGCCAGTTCGTACCGCCCAACCCCTTCGCGCTCGAGTCGCCCGCCGACGGCGCCATGGGTGTAGCAGTCGAAGCTACGCTCGGATGGGCTTCCGCCGGCTTCACGACCGCGTACACCGTCACCGTCGCGACCGACCCCGGCATGCTCGATCTCGTATTCACGCAGACCGGCCTGCCGCCGGCGCTGACCGATTTTCAGATCCCCGCCGGGCTTCTCGAACCGAACACAACTTACTACTGGACCATAGCCGCGACCAACAGCAACGGCGCCACCGCCCCCGACGCCGGCCCGTTCGCCTTCACCACGCGAATACCCGCGGACATCACCGGCGATGGTTCCGTCAACGGATCAGACCTGCTGACTCTTCTCAACGCATGGGGGACCGCTGACGCCGCGGCGGACCTCAACAACGACGGCGTCGTCAACGGCGCCGACCTGCTGATCCTGCTCAACTCCTGGACCGGCTGACCTGACTGATCGCCGCCGAACTTCCTCTACCCGCCGCGCAGCCGGACGAACCGCGCCAGCGTCATCACCGGGAAGTAATGCCGGTACAAGTGATAGCGCAGGTAGAACACCTTCGGAAACCCGGTCCCGGTGAACCACGCCTCGCGCCACGCGCCCGCTGGTTCTGCGACCGGATGGCTCGCGCGGGCCGGCGGCTTGCCCGCCGTCGCCCAGGTGATCTCGCCCGGCTCAACCGACGACAGATCCAGTTCGCCCGGCGGTTCCGGCGATTGATCCGCGTCGAGTTGAAGATCGCAGAGCCAGGCGATCGCGCGTTCGACGGCTTTATCCCGCGCGCCCGCGAGATACATCAGTGACGCCGCCCCCCAAGCGGTCTGCGACGCGGTGGACGGCCCGACGCCGATCAGGCGGTCATCAATATAAGAATCCGCCGACTCGCCGAACCCGCCGTCGGCGTTCTGGATCGAACGCAGCCAGCGCGAGGTCTTGCGCAATCGTGGATCGCCGGCTTCGCCCGCCGCGTGCAGCCCGCCGAGCGCCTGCCATACTCCATACACCGCGTTGACCCCCCACCGGCCGCGCCACCAGCCGTCCGCGTGCTGCGTGCGCCAGAGATAATCAACAGCGCGGCGCACGGCGGGGTGATCAGTCGCCACGCCACAGGTCGTCAGCGATTCGATCGTGCGCCCGGTTATGTCCGGGCACGACGGGTCCTGCATGGCGTTGTGATCGGCGAACGGGACCGCCTCCATCCATCGGCGGTCCTTCGTGCGGTCGAACGCGGCCCAGCCGCCGTCATCGTTCTGCATCGCAAGGATCCAGCGGATGGCCCGCTCGGAGGCATCTAGCGCACGCTCGGCTGATGACGGGCGGGACGCCCGTCCCACCAGTTGATGCTCCACGGCCCGGCGCATCGCCTTGGCGACCATCGCCGTGTCGTCAACATCCGGGTACCAGTCGTTGCGATACTCGAACGCCCACGCCGCGGCGTCCTTGCCGAGCCGGATCGAACGATCCGCCGGGCGCAGGTTGCGAACCCAGTCGCCCGTCATCGTCACTTCGTGATCGCAGAGCCAGTGGCACGTCCGCGCCAGCCGCGGCTCGTTCTCGACGTTCAGCCCCGCTTCGGTCAGCGCGTACAGCGCGATCCCAGTGTCCCAGACCGGCGAAAAACAAGGCTGGATCCGAACATGGTCCCGCTCCTCGACGATGAACCTGTCGAGTTCGCGCTCGGCGGTTTGCCGAACCGGGTTAGACCGCGCGTACCCGAGCGCCTGGAGCGCGACCTGTATGTAAACCATCGGCGGGAAGATCGCCCCCAGCCCGTCCGTCGTCTCCGGGCGCATGCGATCGACCAGCCACGCCTCCGCCTTCTCGAGCGACGCCCGCCGCAGCGGCGACAACCCAAGTTTATCGACAACCTTCAGAGCCTTGTCCACCACGATGAACGTGTTGGTCCACGAGACCGGCTTCTCCGCGTCCCACGATTTGCACAGCCGGCGCCGGGCGCGATGATCTACGAACAGTTCATTTATGTGATATTCCTCTTCGATCGCGCGGACCGGCCGCAGAGCCGTGCAGATCGCCAGCGGCAGGATCATCGTGCGCGTCCACGCCGCGACCTTGTCCATGTGGAACGGGAACCACCGCGGCAATAGCGCGATCTCCGGCGGGATCGCCGGGCAAGCGTCCCACGACACCTGCCCGAGGCACGCTAGATAGAACATCGAGAACGTGTTGATCTTCTCGGCGCCGCCCGCAGCAAGAATCGCCTCGCGCGCCTTGCGCATGTGCTGCGCGTCGATGTCGTCGCCCCAGATCTTCAGCGCGAAGTACGCCTTGACCGTCGCGGAGATGTCCATCCCGGCGCCCGGGTACTGCCCCCACGAGCCGTCGGCCCGCTGGAGCATCCGCATGTACTCGCACATCTTGCGATGAAGTTCGGCGTCGCGCTCGGTCGCGCCCTCGGGTGCGCCAGGCGCGTGCTGGCCGAGGATCACCTTCATCAGCAGGTATTCGCTGTTGAGGATGGAGTCGCCTTCGAGTTCCGCGCACCAGTGCCCGTCCTCGCGCTGCTTGGCGAGCAGCGATTCGACCCCGGCGCCGAGGGCGAGACTCGCCCGTTCATCAATCGACGCGCGAGCGGCGCCCGCAGCGGGAATATGCACCGACCTCGGCGGTGTCGTCTGACACGGCGGAACAACTGTGGTCATCCGGCTAGGCTCCTCAATACTCCCGCCTGACGCGACGGGCGACGAAACAGGTTACGCGATCCGCCGACGCCACGGGAACCAGTGGGACGGGCGCAACATGTGGCACGGGCGTCTCGCCCGTGAGGATGAACCAGTGGCACGGGCGTCTCGCCCGTCATTCCTGACACTATCCCTGACCTTCGCTTCGCTCAGTTCAGGCGTCCCCACGTCCCCGCCGCCGATATCTTCAGCAGCCGAACCATCACCGAGGAGACCCCCCATGTGTTCCATCCCGCTCATGTTCCTCACCGCTGCGCTCGCGGCGCCGATCGCCTCGTGCGCTGCCGCACAGCCCGCGCTCAGCCCGACGCCGATTGCCGACCTTGTCTACGACAGCCCGTTCTTCCCGGGCGTCGCCTACAACCCGGCGATCCCGACGCCGGATTCCGTCCTCGGCTTCCGCCCGGGCGATCGCGCGGCCAAGCACGCCGAGATCGAGCGAGTGTTTAAGGCGCTCGCCGATGCCTCCGACCGCGCGACTCTCTTCACCCACGGCGTCACCCACGAGGGGCGCACGCTCTACCACCTCGCTATCAGCAGCCCGGACAACATCCGCCGGCTCGACGCGATCAAGGCGGACATGGCGAAACTCGCCGACCCGCGAACGCTCCGGCCGCGCGAGGGCGATCGGCTCGCGCCGACCACACCCGCTGTCGCGTGGCTCGCCTATTCGATCCACGGCGACGAAACCTCCGGCGCCGACGCCTCGCTCGCCGTCGCCCACCACTTCATCGCCGCGACCGACGACGCCACCCGGCGCCTGCTCGATTCCGTCGTCGTCGTAATAGACCCGATGATGAACCCCGACGGGCGCGACCGTTATCTCCAGATGGTCGCCGAGCACCGCGCCGCCAACCCCAATGTTGACGATCAATCGCTGCTCCACGGCGGGTACTGGCCCGCCGGCCGCGGCAACCACTACCTCTTCGATCTCAACCGCGACTGGATCTTCGCCACACAACCCGAATCGCGCGGCAGGATCGCCGCGGTGAGCGCGTGGCGTCCGATGCTGTTCGTCGATGCGCACGAGATGGGGCCGCAGGACACCTATCTTTTCTCCCCCGCGCGCGAGCCTATCAACCCGAACATCCCCGAATCGCGCGGCAGGTGGCTCGACGTTTTTTCTAAGGATCAGGCCGCCGCGTTCGACTCCCGCGGCTGGCGCTACTACACCGGCGAGTGGAGCGAGAACTGGTACCCCGGCTACTCCGACGCATGGGCGACGTATCGCGGCGCCGTCGGGATCCTCTACGAAATGGCCGGCCTGACCGAGGACGGCGTGCTGCGCCCCGAAGGCCGGACCATGACCTACCGCGAAGCCGTGCACAAGCAGGCTGTGTCGTCGGTGGCGAATGTAAGAACACTCGCGGCGAACCGCGAGGCGATCCTGCGCGACTTTCTCCGCGAACGCGTGCGCAACGTCGCGGGCGGTGAACCGGGCGCCACGCCGACCGTCTGGGCGATCCCCCCGTCTGAAAACACCGGCCGCCGCGACGCGCTTCTCGACACGCTGCGCGTGCAGGGGATCGAGATGCACGTCGCGCGGGATGGGTTCACCGCGCCGCGCGCGACCGATCAACTCGGCAGAACCTTCGAGAATCACGCGATCCCCGCGGGCACGGTGCTGATCCCCGCTGCGCAGCCCGAGGCGCCGCTCGCGCGGGCGCTGCTCGAGTTCGACCCGCGCATGACTGCGGAGTTCCTCGAATCCGAACGCCGGGAACTGCTCCGCTTCGGCCGATCCCGGCTGTACGACATAACCGGGTGGAACCTTACGATGCTCCACGGCGTCGAGGCGTTCACACTCGAACAGCCGATGCCCGCGAACGCGGTTCGTCTCGAAACCCCGGCGCCGAGCGTCGGCGGCGTGGACAAGCCCGATGCGCCCGTCGGGTTCGTGATCCCCGGCGTTGACGACCGCGCGGTCGTCGCGGCGGCGCGGCTTCTCGAACGCGGCGCGCAAGTCCGCGTCGCGGACGAGCCGTTCCGCTTTGACGACACGGACTATCCGCGCGGCTCGATAGTGATCGCCCGCGCCGACAATCGTGGGGATGAGCCGGCGATGCTCGAATCTCTACGGGCGGTCTGCGCCGAACTCGGTCTTCGCGCGACCGGCTTCGCGTCGGGGCTGGCGCCGGGCGATCTCGCGGACCTCGGCGGGTCGCACTTCATCCTTCTCAATCGCCCTCGCGTGGCGATCATCACTCGCACCGGCGTCAGCACGACAGATTCCGGGAGCACGTGGTTCACTATCGACCATCGGCTCGGGATCCGCGCGACGCTGCTGGATTCCGCGTCCGTTGCGGGCGCTGATCTGCGTAGATATAACGTGATAGTGCTCCCGTCCGCGTTCGGCGCCGCGCTCGACAGGCGGACGCTCGATCGGCTCAACGAGTGGGTCCGCGCCGGCGGGACGCTGGTCGCGTCCGGTTCCTCGGCCCGGCGGCTGGCGCGCGAGGATTCAGGCCTGTCCTCCGTACGCCAACTCCCCGACGTGCTCGGCGATCTCACGGACTACCGCGTCGGCCTCGTGCGCGAATGGCGCAGCCGATCTGATGAAATTGATATGGAAACGCTGTGGTCCACAACGCCGGATCCGACGGGCGACGACCCGCTCGCCGGTTTCGACGCGCCCAAGCAGGGCAAGGACGAACTCGAACGCGAGGACCGCTGGCGTTCGATCTTCATGCCTCAGGGCGCGATCGTCGCGGGTCGAACGGACGACAAGCACTGGCTGACGTTCGGCGCCGGCGATGTCGTGCCGGTGATCTTCGGGAACGACCCGATCCTTATGACCGCGGGCGACGCCGCCGCTGCGGTGCGCGTGGGTGTGTGGAGCAATGCAATATCTTTACAAGAAGCCGGCTCCGAGCCGACCCCGGGCGAGGATTCTGATCAGTCGGACACTTCACAAGTGACACCGAAACCGACGTGGATCGGCTGGGGACCGACGCCGCCCGGGCGTGAACTCCGCGTGCGGATGAGCGGGCTGCTCTGGCCGGAGGCTTCGCGCCGGATCGCCAACGCGGCGTACGCGACGGTCGAGCGGCGTGGTCGCGGGCAGGTGGTGCTGTTCGCGTCGGGGCCGACGTTCCGGGCGGCGACGATGGGGCCGACCCGGCTTTTCCTCAACGCCGTCGTCTTCGGACCGGGCTTCGCGTCGTCGCACATCATCGAGCCTTGAGGCATTGGCCGATCGGCGCCGGCTTGGCCGATAGAAGAGCGTGAGGATCACCCGGCTGTTGACGGCGCTGAAAGTGTGCGCGGCTATCGCGGCGATCACGCCCGCCGCGCTGACCGCTCAGGCGCAGACTGACGCCGCGATCCGCAAGCCCGCCGCCGCGGCGCGCGTCGTCCATGTCTTCGACTTCGAAGAGCGCGGCGTGAACAACGAACCTGTCCCCATGCGCTGGGTTCGCGGGCAGGATGCGCCGACTCGGCCGCGCGCGGGGTTCCCGTCGTGGAACCGCGCGGAGTTTGATTTCGCCGTCGCGCGATCCGGCGAAGCGTCCGTGCGCCTGCCCGTCCGTGGCGGGAGCGCATCGCTGCGCCTGGCGCCCGGCGTAATACCCGTCATACCCGGCGGGTCGTACGAGGTCTCGGCGCATGTAAGAACCAGCGATCTCCGGCACGCGCGGGCCAGGCTCGTCGCGCGGCTGCACGACGGTCGTCTCGAACCGATCGCGGACTCCGAACGCGCCGGACCGCCCGTAGTCTCGGCGTCCGGATGGGTCGAGACCCGCGTGCGCATCCCGGGACAGTTCCCGCAAGCCGCGTGGCTGACGATCGACCTCGAACTCCTCCAGCCCGACCTGCTGCCGGACTATTCGGACGAACCGGCGGGCGCCGTCACAGAAGCGCCGGAGGATTTCACCGGCGTCGCGTGGTTCGACGATGTAGTCGTACGCATTGTCCCGGTGGCGCGGCTGCACGCCGGGGACAGCGCGGGGATCGTCATATTCCCCGAGAAAACCGCTGTCCGCGCCGTCATCGACGATGTCGCCGGCGACCCGCTCCGCACCGAGTTGCGCGTTCGTTCGATCGACGGCGACGTGGTTGATTCGTTTACGGTTGACCCGGTTCGCCCGGGGCAGGAGATCGCCTGGAAGCCGAACATCCCCGCGCTCGGCTGGTGGAATGTCGAGATCGACGTGTTCGCGGGCGAGACAGTCGTCGCGGCTGAGTCGCGCCCGATCGCGTGGATAAGACAGACATCGCCGACCGCCGATCGCGCGAAGTTCGGCGTGATCCTCGACCGCGCTGTCGGCGCGCCGCGTGACGCGCTGCTAGGCTTGATAGACGCGACCGGCGCGGGAGATGTGGAAGTCCCGCTGTGGCGCGCGGGGCCGGCGCGCGATGACGCGCGCGCCGAGGCGGTCGCGATCACGCCGCTGCTCGAAGATCTGATATTGCGATCGCTGGTGATAGGTTTTTCGCTGGAACGGCTGCCCGCGGCGCTGGCGCGTGAACTGCGAGTCGATCCGGTCTCGCTGCTCGACGCTCTCGCGGCGTCGCCGAACACATGGACGCCCTGGGTCGAGGACGCGCTGTCGCGATTCGGCCAGCGAGTCCCGCGATGGCGGCTCGGCTCGATCGACACGCGGCGGATCGACGACCCAGCGAGGCGCGCCGCCCTGTTCGAATCCGCCGCCGAACCGCTGCGCAACCGTGTGCTGAACCCCCGCCCGATCACGATCTGGCCGACGGAGATCGAGCCGCCGCCGACGCTCACCGGCAATAAAACATTACTTTCGTGGACGAACGGGACGCCGCCCGACGCCGCGCTCGACCACGCGGCGATCTGGCCGGGATATTCGGCCGCTGCGGTTCTCATAGAGCCGATCGGTGAGGCCGCGGACCTGGCGCCCGGCGGCGGCGGCAGGATCGTCGCGGCGGACCTGGCCCGGCGTGCGGCCCGCGCGTGGCAGGCCGGCGCGGGCAGGATCATGCTGCGTCAGCCTTGGGATTGGTCATCTATCGACGACGACGCAGCAAATCTTCGCGCACGGCCGTCGCCGCTGCTGCCGGTCTGGCGGACGCTGACCGCGGGGCTGGGAGATCGCCGCGTGGTGGGCGTGCTCCCGATCGCCGACGGCGCGGTCGCGCTGGTTCTAGACGGGCCGGCCGGGGGAGCGATCATCGCGTGGAACGAATCGGCGCCGGTGAGCGAAGCGCGCATCGAAGCTCACCTCGCCGAGGGTCCGGTGCGCGTCGTCGATCTCTTCGGCAACGAGCGCACGGTCGAACGGTCCGACCTCGGGCACATCGTCGAACTCGGCCCGGAACCGATATTCATCGAAGGCGTCGACGCTGAACTCGCGCGCTTCCGCGCCGCGTTCCGCGTGGCGCCGAGCCGGGTCGAATCGACCGCGGAACGGCACGCGATCGAACTCATCCTCCGCAACCCGTGGACGATCGCGATCAACGGCGATCTGCGCATCGTCGAGCCGGCGGACTGGTCGTTCACGCCGCGGGCGCAGGTCTTCGCGCTCGGGCCGGGCGAGGAAATCCGCCTGCCGGTGGCGGTGTCGTTCGGGCTTGCCGCCGAGGCCGGGCGCCTGCGCCTGCGCGCCGAGACCAGGCTCGTCGCGGGCGAGCGCTACCCGACCATCACGCTCGACGCGCCGATAGACCTTGCTCTCACCGGCGTCGAACTTCTTCCTAGTTATCAGGTGCAGCGCGAAGACGGCAGGGAGGATCTCGTCGTCACTGCTCTCATAATCAACACCGGCGATCGACCGACGACGCTCACGTCATACGCGCAGGCGCCCGGGCAGAAACGGCTCCAGGCGACGATCTCGGGGCTTGAGCCGCGCGCCGCCGCCGTGCGCCGCTTCGTCTTCCCCGGCGCCGCGAAGGAACTCCTCGGCGCGGACGTTCAGGTCGGGGTGATCGAAGCCGTCGGCCTGGGCAGGCTGACGCATCGACTTAAGATTGAATAAGCACAGTCAGGTTGGTTTTCTAGATCAATCCCCGAGCCGTGATCGCCCGGCGTATCTGCCCGGCGGTGTCGCCGGCGTGGTCTATCAGCACCGCGTCCCAGCCCGCGCGATCGGCTGTATCCACGTTCTCGGGGAGATCGTCGAAATATAAAATGGCGCCCGGCTCGACCGCCCGCCGCGCTGTGAACTCCGCGAAGATCGCCGGGTCCGGTTTGGCCAGGCCCATCTCGTGCGACGCGTGCCGATGGTGCAGACCGCGCAGCGTCGGCCACTCGAGCATCGTCCGCCAGTGGGCGGCGTTGGTGTTGCTCAGGCACGCGAGCGCATGCCCGGCGCCGGCGAGATCGCGCACGACACGCTCAGCGCCGGGATATTCGCCGATGATCCACGCGTCGTGGATGCGTCGGAACTCGGCCGCGGTGTAGACGCCGCCCGCGAGAGATTCGAGCGAATCGAAGAACGCCGCGTCGTCGAGCTCGCCGATTGTGTATGCGCCGACGATCTTATGATGCGCGCCGCCTGAATCCTCCGGGGACCACGGCCGATCCATATCCACACCCGCGGCCCGGCAACCTTCCTCCCACGATCGGCAGATGCGCACGAGCACGCCGCCGAGATCGAAGCACACAAGACGCGATGCGCTCATCGCCACTCTCCCTTCGATTTATCGTGGCGTGGCGCCCCGCCGTCGGCAATCGATCCGTCGAACACGCTGCTCATGACCACGGTGGCGAACGAGCCGGGCGGGAGCGAGAACCTGCATCGGATGTATTCGCCGTGCTCGTCGGCGCCGGCTTCGATGTCGGGATAATCCACACGGACGCGCATCGCGCGTCTGGCGCCAAGGCCTCGATCGTCGGATTTCTTCGCGTAGCGTTCGAGTTGCTCAATGCTGACGCCGGACCGTTCGAGCGCAGCGATCTCTCGTTCTTCCGTGCGGCCGGCGGCGCGCTTCATCGCCGGCCCCCACAACGGACCGGACGGACTGATCTCCAGCGCCGCGAGCCGACGTTCGAGTTCCGCGCCGAGGTCGGAATCATTCACGGAGAACACGGCGCCGGAGTCGTGCTTGAACGCGAGATCGCCCGAATCGAGAGCCGCGAGCCGGCCCGATGCGACGCGCTCAGCGAGCGTGTCGTCGAAGATCGCCGACTGGAACGCGGAGATCCAGAAATCGCGCTGGACTCGGCCGGCGGCGCGGATCGCCGCGCTCGGCGGCGACCCCGCGCGCAGCGCCGCGAGCATCGCCCTCTCTGGCGCAGCGGAGGACGGAAAAGCCTCGATCGCCTCCGCGTAGCGGGACTGTTCGTAGAGCCTGCGCGCGTCGGCGTCGGCGCGGTCTTCGTCGCCGGGTTCGGTCATGCCGAGCGCGAGCCGGAGCGCCCCGGCGTGATCGCCGAGGACGACCGCCCGCCCGACGAGATGGTTGTTCCCGCGCGAGCCGTAGCGTTGCGCGCCGAAAAAATTGGCGACGCCGACGGCATGCAACTCGCGCAGTGTCGCGAGCGCGCCGGGCGCCGACGCGATCCCCACGCCGCGGACGGTGATGGTGAACTTATTTCCGCGGAGATGGCCGCGACGTAGTTTGTTCGCGTGGCGCGAGGCGTCGAGCACAGCCATGAAATCCGCGTCGAGCCGGGCGATCGCGTCGTCGTCGATGCGTCGGGTCGGATCCCACACGGAGAACCACTGGCGTGTGATCGCGTGCCGATCCTTCAGCCCCGCGAAGCCGACGGTTTCCGGCTTGACGCCGAGTGTCCGCGCGATGGCGCGTGCTACGCCTGTGGTGGTGGCGTCGCGTTTTTCGATGAGGAGATAGACGTGCTCGCCGTCGCCGGTCGGCTCGTACGCGGGGATTTCCTCGACGAGAAAATCCTCCGGCCTGGCTTTTAACGTTACACCGGGAGCGCCGATTATGCCCGCAGCGTCGTCGCCGAAATCAGATGTCATCGGACAGCGCGCCTTCGAGGACGTGCTCCTCGACATAGATGGGCACATCGCGGGCAACGCCCAGGGCGATCGCGTCGCTCGGGCGCGCGTCGATGTGTAGCAACTCTCCCGCAGCGGAGCGCACGTCGAGATTGGCGAAGAAGGTCTGATCGGCGAGGTCGTTGATGGTGACGGATACGAGTTCGCCGCCGAGCGCTTCGATGACGCTCGCGAGGAGTTCGTGGGTCTGCGGGCGTTTGATCTCGACGCCTTTGAGTCGGCGTTCGATCGCCTGCGCCTCGGGCAGGCCGATGACGATGGGGAACGCGCGATCGCCGTCGATCTCGCGCAGTTCGATGAGTTGATAGTCGTTCAACTCACGGATCAGGATGCGGGAGAGTTCCATCAGGACGGTCATGGCGCGCTCACGCGGTTCGGCCCGTCACGCCGGGCGGCGCGGGAATGCTATGCCCGCCGAGACGATCGGCGGTGGTGCGCCCGAACGGGCGGGCATCACGCGTTGTTGAGAAAGTGGAGAAGGTCCGTGCCGTTGATTATCCCGTCGCCGTTGAGATCGAGCGTGGCGGCGTAACCGGCGTCGCCGGCCTTGGCGCCGAAGGCTTCGCGGATGGTCGCAAGGCTCGGGGTCGGGCCGGCGCCGGGCTCTTCGGCCGCGGGCGCCTGTTCCGAGCGGTTCAGCGCGATCAGAAGATCGGTCCCGTCGACGCGGCCGTTGCCGTCGAGGTCGTAGACCGCGTCGGCGTGGTCGGCGTCCAAGGTGTTGCCGAACACTCGGAGCACGCCTTCGATCAACTCGGTCCGCGTCATCTGGTCGGCGGTCCGGCGAGCCTCCGCAGCGGCGGGAGTCTCGGGCGCGGGGATTTCCTGCTGAGGGACTGCCGCGGGTGTGACGGCGGGATCGGCTGGGATTTCCGCGGCAGTGTCGGCGACGCGCGATGCTGAATCCGTCGGCGATGGTGTCGGCGCCGGCGCCTGAATCGGCGTTGGTGTCGGCGACACCGCGCGCGCTCCGGTCTCTGCACGCGCAGGAATCGGCGCCGGGGTCTGCGCCGCGGCGCGCCGACTGTGCGCAGCGCGGTTCGCCTCGATCTGCTTCAGGAACGACTGCTCGAAGGTGTCCGCGCGGGCTTCCTGCTTGTTCTGCACGTTCAGAAAGTGCTTCGCCGCGACCGCCCGGGGCGTCAGACCCTTGAGATTGTTCCCGAGCAGCGTGTTTATCGGGCTGCCGGCCAGTGGTCCGATCGAGTGTGTGTTCATGTCGGCTCCTTTCGCGCGCCGATTGTCAGCGTCGCGGCGACGATTCAGTCGCAAGCCGGGCGCCGCTCTAGTCGGCGGGCCCGTGATGGACGCAGCGCGACTGGAACGGCTAAGTTTTCAGCATGACAAACACACTCACCGCTGTGCTGGTCGGATTGCTCTCGTTCGCGGGTCCGGAGACGGAGATCAGCCGCGATCGGCTCTTCGACCACATCCGCGCCCTGCCCGCGAACAGGTCGGCGTGGGTGACGCCCGCGGAGCAGCAGGTTCTCAAGGACACCGAGGAACTCGTCATCCGCACGCTGCGCGAGATGGGGCACACGCCGATCGAGCAAGAACTGAAGTGGACGACCGGCGGCATAGCGACGATTCGCACCGAGACCGGATGGGACGCTGTGCCCGATCCCCAGCCGCGGACCTGGCGGAATATCTACGTCGAGATCCCCGGACGCGAGACGCCGGACGAAGTGATAATCGTCGGCGCCCACTTCGACTCCCGCGAGCAAACACCCGGCGCCGACGATAACGCGACGGGGACCGCAGCGGCGTTCGAGATCGCTCGCGTGCTGAAGGATCGTCCGATGCGCCGCACTGTGCGGATCGTGTTCTTCAATCTCGAAGAGATCGGGCTGCACGGCTCGCGCGAGCACGCGGCGTGGACGAAGGCGCGCATCGACGCCGGCGCCGAGCGCGTCGTCGGGATGATGAGCCTGGAGATGCTCGGGTATTACACGGACGAGCCGAACAGCCAGCGTTCGCCGATCCCGCCGATCCCGGGCGTGTTCAGCCCGCCGACCGTCGGGAACTTTCTCGGCGTGGTGGCGACTCAGGCCTCGGCGCCGTTCGCGCGGGAGTTCGTCGCGGCGATGCGCGAGGCGGAGGATTCACTGCCGATATTTTCGATCGACTTCATCCCCGGCGCGGGCGAAGCGTTCGGCGATGTCAGGCGGTCTGATCATGCGCCGTTCTGGGATATCGGTGTGCCGGCGCTGCTGGTGACGGACACGAGCGAGTTCCGCACGCCGCACTATCACCTGCCCAGCGACACCTGGGAGACGCTCGACGCGGAGCGCTACACGGCGGCGGTGCGGGCGATCGCGGGGGCGGTCTGGCGCCTGGCGGGGCCGATCGACGAATCGGAATGAACGAATCGGCGGGGATATAATATTGGAGCAGGCAGTGGGACGGGCGTCCCGCCCGTCATAAAGGCGACTAGTGGGACGGGCGTCCCGCCCGTCATGTTCTAGCCAACCAGCCGGGGTCTGGCGGTTCGCACGGGCGGGACGCCCGTGCCACTGGGTTCATTCACACGGGCGGGACGCCTCTGCCACTGATGGGTTGATGTGTGTTCAGTCCGCGACGGACGAGCCGGGGCGGCCGCGGAAGTGGTCGCGGACGGCTCGGACGAGGTCCATCGGCGACATCGGCCTGACCCCGGCGCGGCGGCGGGCCAGGCCGAGCCGGTACAGCGTCGACCATTGCCGATATAGAATTTTATATGTCCAGATCCCCGACTTGCGGGGGTCGTACATGTTGGTGGACTCGCTCATCGTGCCGTTGAGTTCGACAATTGCGAACCCTTCGCCGCGACGGAGGGCCTCTTCGGAGGTATAGCGGATGTCGAATCGGCCGAAGTCCAGGCCGCCGATCTCGCCGGTCGCGTGATCCCGGCGTGAGAAGTTGCGGGCGATCTCGTCGATCTTCGCTTCGAGAGCCGGGGTAACAAGGTCCGCGCCGTCGGTGAAGACGGAGCCTTGCGCGTGGTTCCCCGCGACGCCGACACGGAGCACTTCGCCCGCAGCGGGGATTTCTTCGAGGCGGTCCGCGAGACGCTTGAGAAAGACCTCGGCCTGCAGCCGGCGTCGGCGATTTTTCCAGATCAGGCGTTCGATATTGTTTTTCCCGTCGCCGACAAGTGTGGGGAACTCTTTGCGGGTGACGGAGAAGATCCTGCCCCGCTCGCCGAGACGATCGCCGACGATGTCGCGGGCCCAGAGCACGCCGACCTCGTGCGGGCCGGGGTGGAAAGTCTGGAGCAGCGCGGCGCGGGTCATGTCCGCGAAATATGTGCGTGCGTCATCGCGGCTTCGGATCACCTTGAAGCCGTGGCCGAGTTGTGATTCGTCGGGCTTAAGAATGACGGGGTAGGCGCCGAAGTCGGGATCTTCACGCACCAGGCGGTCTGTCTCGTCGGCGCGGGCGTCGGCGTCCTTGCTCGGCGGGATGAGGTGTGTAGGGACGACGCGGTCGCCGGTGCGGCGGCGCAGCCCTTCGAGAATCTCGGCTTTGCTTTCGCCGACGACGCCTCCGCCGCGAGGGATATCGGGGTTGACACAGGTGAAGGTCATCGGTCCGCGACGGACCGCGTGGTAGATCATCCCGGGGACCATCGGCGTGTAGAAGGCCCAGCGGGGCCAGAACTCGATACTGATTATTTTCTTAAGATCGCGAGCGATCTTCCGGCGGCCCCTCCATGTGAAGGATTCCGTGAGAATCCGCCAGGCGATGAGAATGACGACGACGCTCAGGACGATGCCGATCGGCCCGCCGACGTAATCGTGCAGGGCGCTGAGCACGCGAGGCCCGAGGAAGATGGAGAGGCCGAGGAGGATCGGCGTCCAGAGGAACGCCGCGAGCGCCGCCCAGAAGAGGAACCCGTGCGTGTGATTGGATAGAAGCCCGGCGGAGAAGTAAGTCGGCAGGCGCAGTCCGGGGATCGCGCGGGCGACGAAGACCGCTTTGATCGTATGCCGATCGAACCAGCGTCCCCACTGATCGAGCGACTGCTCGGAGACCCATGACCTTACGATCGGCCAGCGGATCGCGCGTCGGCCGGCGAAGCGTCCGAGCGCCCACAGCCCGCCGTCGCCGAGCACTATTCCGATGAAACAGCCGAGAAGACCGACACCCCAGTCGATCTGCCCGTGGGCGATCAGCACGCCGACAGCGATGACCGTCCCGTCCTCGGTGATCCAGGTGGCGCATATTATAAGAAGGAACAGCACCCACCACGGCGTGGTGTTGAGCACCTCGAACGGGCCGAGATCAACAGAACGCCGACGGGCGCGCTCGGCGGGATCGAAGTCCGCATGGAAGCGCAGCGGCGCGACGCCAGGCTCATCATGCCGGGCGAGGAACGGCTGCGTGTGCTCGGCGACGAGCGCGGGCTGATCGCCGAGGAACGGGAGGAAGTGGCCCGCTTCGAGCATCACCAGCCCGCTCGATTTAATAATATTATGATGCAGTTCTGCGCCCCAGGCGGGGACGAGGGCGTCGTCGCGGCCGTGGACGATGAGCGTCGGCGTGTCGCTGCGTTCGAGGATGGCGCGCACGGGCCGCTGGTCGGTGTCCCAGAAGTTGCGGATCCACCCGTGGCGGAACCAGCGCGGCCCCAGCAGCCCGAAGTGCGGCACAACCTCGGGCATCACGACCAGCCCGAGATACCCGGCGGCGTACTTCGCGTGCTCGAACCAGTAGTTCCCGGAGCCTTCGGCTTCCTGCGCGCCGATCGACGCGAGCATGACCATCGACGCGACGCGATCGGGCGCGAGGTCGATCATGTGGGCCGCGACCCCGCCGCCCATCGAGAAGCCGAGGACGTGGGCGCGGTCGATATTAAGTTCGTCCATCAGCGCGATGGCCGCGTGCGCGTGGGAGAGGATCGAATAATCTGGGATCCATTTTTCGGATTCGCCGAAACCGGGGAGATCCGGCGCGATCACCCGGCGGCCGGCGGCGGTGAAGATCGGCGCGAGCCGACGGAAGTTGTTCGCTGATCCCGGGCTGCCGTGGAGCATCAGGACGGGAACGGCGGCGGGGTCGGGCGTTTCCGGCTGCCAATCGAGATACGAAACACGCATGGGTTCACCGGCGACGGGGCCGGCGTGGTTCATGCGCGGGATGGTGATGTCGGATCGCCGGGCGTCGTCGGGCGTGCCTTCGAAGGGGGCGCCGCCGTCGATGAACTGCGTAATGTTCGAGGCTATCAGCAGGAGCGCGTAGACAACGAACAGCCACCGGCTTTTACGTGCGTTCAGCCAGCGTGTGATTCGAGTCGGCACAGAGCGTCAGAGGATCGTGGTGTGTAGATGAGTGGAATGGAGCGCACGCCGACGTGGGGCGTCGCGCTCTTGGTTGGGAGACAGTGGGCAAGCATATCGGCCGCGCACGCCGGAATCACGCCGGGACCGTGACGACGGAGAGTATCGCATCGGCGTTCGCGCGGTCCATGGCGCAGCGGGGGCACTTGTGCTGACCTCCCAGTTTGCCGCGCGACTCCAGCCAGCGGTGGAACGTGCCCGGCGGGACGGGGGTCAGTTCCATCGGCCCCATCCCGAGATCGCCCGCCCGCTTGGCGGCGTAGTCGTTGCTCCGAGCCTGCATCCCGCGATCGACCAGTTCGGCGAAGCGGGTCAGGCGGCTCGCGTCAACCTCGTCGGATCGACCGGGCCGGGGTCGGCCCGGCTCGGTGGACGCGCCCGGGTCTAGGGTCGAGCCCGGCCATTCGATGATAAGTTCGACCCGGGCGGATCGGCCCGGCTCCGGGAACATCGGCGCCGCGGTGAACTCTCCCACTTCAACGCCCACCTCGCGCGCCGCGTCCGCCACGGCGAGTTCCACATGCTCGGCGATGAGGTTCTCGCCGAAGGCGTTCATAAAATGCTTCGACCGACCGACGATGCGAAGCCTCGGCGGGCCGGCCGGGGGGACGGTGTCGAACACAACGACGTCGCCGATGTCGTAGCGCCAAAGCCCGCCGCACGTGCTCATGACGACGACGTAACGCTCGCCGGGTTCGACGGTGTCGCAGGTGAAGGCGGGCGGGTTGGGCGCGCCGACCTCGGACGCGGGGACGAACTCGTAGAAAACGTTGTGATCGAGGTTCAGGCGCATGCCGGGATCGCCGGGCGTGTCCTGTATCGCGACGAAGGCTTCGCTCGCGGCGTATACCTCGAGCCGATTGGGCAGATCCGGGCCGGCGGGATCGCCGGTCCACATGGCGCGGACCCGGCGGTCGAAGGGGTCGTACTTGACTCCGCCGTGAACGAAGAGGCGGAGGTTCGGCCAGATATCGCGGACGCAGGAGACAGCCCCGCCGCGCGCGCGGGCGAGTTCGATCATTCGTTCAAATAGGACGATGGACCATGACGGCATGCCGCTGATCCAGCGGACGTCCTCATCGAGGCATCGCGCCGCCATGAGGTCGATTTTCCTGGGCCAGTCCGATTCGAGCGCGATGTCCTTGCCGGGGAGCCAGACGGCGGACATCGGCCAGCGGATCATGCGTGTGACGACGCCGGAGAGATCGCCGGTGCGCACGCCGTGCTCGTTGACAGCGAGGTCGCTCGATCCCCCGAGGAACAGCGCCTTGCCCGCGAATAGGTCGGGCAGCGACATGCCGAAACGAGCGGCGTGGGCGTAGATGTCGAGCGCGGCCCGCATGTTGTGGCGGAGCAGGTCGCGGCTGATGGGGACGTACTTGTCGCCTGCGGTCGTGCCGCTGGTCTGGGCCCAGTCCATGACCACGCCCGGCCAGGCAACATCAGGCTCGGCGCCGGTGCGCATGCGTTCGAGCATCGGCCGCAGATCGGCGTATTGCTGGATCGGTACGGCGTCGCGGAAAGCACGGACGAGTTGGGCGTCGGGTAGATCGGCGAGCGCGGCGAAGCTGTGCGCCCGGCCGAACTCCGTCGCTGCGGCGCGCGTGACGAGCCGGTGGAGTTGGGCGCGCTGGATCGCGCCGGCGCGGCTCGTCCAGCGATCGGTATCGGAAAGTTGAGCGATGCGCCTTGCGAGCAGCACGCGCAGCCCCGCGCCGACCGCCGCTGTCCACGATCCGCCGGGCATGGGTTCAGACCGCTCCGCGAGCCGGGCGTGCGTCCGGGGTTTCGACGCCGATCTCATCGAGGAAGGCGCGGATGCCCGCGGCGAACTCGACAGGGCGTTCGATGTTCGGGGCGTGCCCGCAGCGTTCGAGCCAGGTGATCCGGGCGCGGGGCATGAGTTGGCTGAACTCCTCCGCGACGGAGGCCGGGGTGACGGTGTCCTGCCGACCCCAGAGGAGGAGGGTCTCGTGGGGGATCCGGCCGAGACGATCGCCCATGTGGTCGGCCTTGGCGGTGCGGCTGAGGCGGACGAGGGCGCGAGCCGCCTTACGCTGAGATAGTTCCTCGTAGGCGCGATCGACAACGCCTTCGGGCATCCGGGACGGGTCGCAGAAGAGATCGGTGATCTTGCGTTCGAGCCATTCCCGGCTCGGGCGGTGCTGCACGTCCTTCTCGAATGTCCGTTCGAACAGCCCGGACGAGCCGGCCAGGACTAGCGCCCGCACCTGTTCGGGGTGTTCGAGGGCGATCCGCAGCGCGATGTGCCCGCCTAGCGAGTTGCCGACGAGCACGGCAGGCTCGCGTACGACGCGGGCGAGGTAGTTGCCGACGAGTTCGGAGGCGCCGCGGACGCTGCACTGCCCGCCTCTCAGATCGAGCAGCGGCGCCTGGACGAGCCAGCACTCTGCCCGGTCGGCGAGCAGTTCCGCCGAGGGGATGAAGTGCTCTTTGACGCCGAGCAAGCCGTGCAGGAACACGACCGGCGCTCCCGACCCGACCCGGTCGGCGACCACGGGCGGCAGGCGGCCGTCGTCGGCATCCAGGACCGAGGGCGGTTGGTATGAAGCGGAGGACGGTCTTTCGCTCACTCGGCACTCCACGCGGGGCCTTCGGACGCCGAATACCCCCGCGCGTGACCATATCACGGGCCGGTCCGGCGACCTCCGGTACAGACCCACTAGCCTAGTCGTGTCCGCCCAAGCCCGCCAGCGGGCCTTGCCTTACGCCGCCCGACGCCGCGACGGCGTGAACGCGCGAACGCAGTCACCGCCCGCCTCCTTCGCGGCGTGGACGGCCTTGTCCGCGGCGTGGATCAGACGCTCGGCTCGGATCAGCGTCCCGATTGTCTCACGATCCACCGTCGCCACCCCGACGCTCAGAGACAGGCGGATCTCGCCGACACTGCCGGGGATCACCTTGGAGAGGTCCAACGGCTTTTCCGCGATGCTCCGGCGTACCGAGTCGGCGATCTGCGTCGCTGTCGGGCGATCAGTCCGCGGGAGCGACACGCCGAACTCCTCGCCCCCGTAACGATGCGCCTCGGCGGCGGTAGCAGCGACTTCCTTCGCCAACCGCTGCGCGAGTTGGGCCAGAACTATGTCGCCCACGTCCTCGCCGAACTCATCGTTGATTTGCCGGAAGTTATCCACATCGAAGAACACAACCGAGAGCGGCTCCTCACCGCCCCGGCAGTCGTCGAAACGCTCGGACACCTCGCGGACAAACCGCGCCCGAGTCCCCAGCCCGGTCAGAGAGTCCGTGTCGAGCGCCCGGCGGAACTCTTCATTCTCCGCAGCGGTCTCGGCTGCGTGCTTGCCTTCCTCGAGCGCGATCATCGCCAATCGCTCGCAAGCGATGTCGCGAATGTCTTCGATGTTCGGCGTCGCGGTGACGCTGATCTCGAACATCCGGGCAACCTCGCGCGCGTTGCCCGTCACAACCTCGATGATCTCATCGGACTGTGTGGGCGTGAGCGAGAACCACTCGCCGGCGCGCTGGTAATACTGGCTTACCGCGTGGGCCCGATCCTCGCGGATAAGTATGTCCGCCACGAGGTTCCCGAGCGCGACCGCGCGCACGACATGCCGCGCGTACAACGGCGCCGAGGTCGGACGCTCGTGATATTTGATCGGCATCACCAGCGAACCCGGCAGGCGCCAGCGCTCCGCGAGCATCGCGCCGACGTCGGGGTGCTGGAGTTCTAGATGGGCGAGTTCGTGCTTGACGAGCGTGTGATGGTCGTCGCCCGCGAGCCGCATTATGGCGCTGTATTCCTGCCCGAGCGTGCGCGCGAGCGCGACCACGCCGACATCCTGGAGAAGCCCGCCGAGGAACGCTTCTTCGACATCCCCGCAGCGGACCATCGACGCGATCGACTTCGCGCCGATCGCCGAGTAGATAGCCCGGCGCCAGTGGGCGTCGTAGTCCAGTTCGTCCCCGGCGCCGTCTTTCAGGCTCGAAACCAGCGTGAACCCGAGGGCTAACGTCTTGACCGCGCGCAGCCCCAGCAGCGACTGCGCGTGCGTCAGCGTCGAGCACTGTTTGGGCAGGCCGTAGAACGCGCTGTTGACGGTTTTAAGTATGCGTGCGGCGAGTCCCTGGTCGTTCTCGATGACGCGCGCGAGTTCGCGCATCGTCACGTCCTCGTCGCCGGTCATCTCGATGACGCGCACCGCGACGGCCGGGAGCGTGGGAAGTTTCGAGCAGGACAACACACGTTGCAGGAGCGTCTCGTTCACCGCGACCCTCTCTTCTGATGTTTGCTTCAGAAGTCCGTCGCGGCCGCTCCGCCGCTCGATCAACAGGCGTCCCGCCCGCATTCCCACGCGCCAGTGGCACGGGCGTCCCGCCCGTGCGCGAAAATGGTGGCACGGGCGTCCCGCCCGTGCGCGAAAATGGTGGCACGGGCGTCCCGCCCGTGCGCGAAAATGGTGGCACGGGCGTCTCGCCCGTGCGTCCACGGCTCGGAGAGCCGTGCCACCCCGACCCCCAGTGGCACGGGCGTCCCGCCCGTGCGCGCCGCCCCCCGCTGCGCTCGTTATCGACCGCCCGCACGCCCGGCTTCACCCCCGGCGCCCGGTCCGCCCCCGGCCTCCCCGAACAGACGGACCAACGTCCCCGGCGGCTCGTCCAGCGTCCGCGCCACGCACGCCGCGAGAAAGCGGTTCACCCGCTCGATAGTCCTCGTATCCGCCCCAGGCGCCTGCCCTTCTCTCCAGCCCGCCAGCGCGATCAACGCCGCGAGCGATTCATCCCGGATGCGCCAGGATTCACCGCCGACCCCGCCCGCGACGAACACACCTGCCGCAGGGTCGTACGCCCATGTCGAAGAATCTGCCCCCGCCGAGTCAAATTTCCCGGGCAGTTCCGGCGCGTACCCGGTCTCGACGAGGAGCGCCCACTGGAACCGCGCCAGCGCCGCCTCGATCTCCCCCGCCGGCGCCCGCAGCGCCCGCACCGTCTCATCCCACAGCGACTCGTGCGGGTCCGCGTCATGCACGCACGACCGCACAGCGTCGGCGATGTAATGTCCGACAAGAAACCCCCGCGCCGACTCCCTCGGCCCGCGGAACACCTCACGCAGATCCCAGTCCGTCAGCGTCGCGAGATCCGTCGTGTGCTTCACTATGGCGCCGAACTCGCCGAGCGTCAGCGGCTCGACCCCCCCGCTGAACGGCGCCCGGTCACGCCGCGCTCCCTTTGCGAGCACACGGATCAGCCCGTGGTTTCGGCTGAACAACAACGCCGCCTGGCTCGTCTCCGACCAGTCCCAACGCCTCAGCGCCAACGCTTCGTCCCTGATCCTCGGCACGCTCAGAGCGTACTAAACCATCACCAACAGTGGCACGGGCGTCCCGCCCGTGCGCTCACGGCTCGGAGAGCCGTGCCACCCCAAACCCAGTGGCACGGGCGTCCCGCCCGTGCGCAAGAAAAAGCCCAGGGATTCGATCCCTGGGCTTATGTCCTGGCGCCGGGCATTGTCGGCCGATCGGGTCGTGACGACCGGATCAGCGGGCCGCGACGGCGCCTCGCGCACCGGCTGTCGCCTTCGCGCCGACCACGGTCTCATCCCTGGGCGCCGGGGTCACCGTCGCCGGGCTTTCGAGCCGCAGCCGAGCGCTCGTCTCCGTGTCAACTTCGATCCTGGCGCGATCCTCGTACGAATCCCGGTCCTCGCGGCCGGCGAGCGTCTCAAGCCTCGCATCGAGTTCCGCGACCCGGCTCGCCAGCGAGGACTTGAACTGGTCGAGGCTCGCCGCCTTGTACCTGCCGAGATCGTCGATCCGCTTCTGACGCTCGGCCATCAGTTTCACCATCCGCTCCTTGCGCGCCACAGAGTCGATCTGCCGATCGAGATTCGCCAGTTGAGTCTGGAAATCCGCGTATTCGGCGCTCAGGCGGTCGAGCAGCGACCCCGTCTGCCGCGCGTCGCGTTCGAGGTGCGCGAGTTCACGATCGCACTCCGCCACGCGTGCGCTGTAACTTGCGACTGTGTCCGCGATGCGGTTGGCCGCCGCGTACGCCTCGGGCACGTCGAACTTCTGTTCGTTGAACGCGATCCGAACGACGCGACGATCGCCGGCTGTGCGGACTTCCTCCGCCCGCGCCAGCAGATCCTTCATCTCATCGAGGTCCGCCTGCGCCAGCGCAACGACGCGCTCGCTGACGGCCTTGTCGCGCTCGACCTGGCGGATCTGCTCGTTGAGTTCGCCGAGCATCGCGCGGGCCTCGGCGATCCGCTGCGGGTACTTCCCTTCGAGGTCGCGGAGTTGCTGCCGCATCGCGACCGGGTCGTCGATCCGGCTGTCGATCGCGTGGACCATCTTCGACCTGATCTGATGCCCGATGGCGTGCATGCGCTGCGGGCCGGCGATCAGCACGCCGGCGCCGACGGTCAGACCACCGATCACGGCGACTCTAATGATTCCTTTGGTCAGACTTGCCATGGCTGGCTCCTCTCGCACTGGCGTTGCTTGCCGGACGCCGCCCGATTTCCTTGATCCGGGCGCTCGCGTTCTGCTGCAAGCCTCATTGGGAGCCGGCGGCGCACGATTTCAGCGCCGGATCAATCGCCACTGCACAAATCCGTTCCCCGACGCATAAAGCCCAGGGATTTATCCCTGGGCCTGCACGCCCGGAAACCCTTGACACGACCCCCCGCGCGGATGTCCCCGAACACCCGCTTCCGGACACGCAGCCCGGCGTTCACCGTCTATGCTTTACCCTGCCCGGCGTTGTCACGGCTGCCGCCGACGACGCGCCCGCCGACGTGGGGGTTCAAGTTCGCCGATGCTCAACACACTGACCACCGGCTTCATACGCCGACTCAAAGACCGCGACGAGGCCGCCTGGTACGAACTCTGGGAGACCTTCGGCCCGGTCCTTCGCGCCCAACTCACCAAGTGGGGCAAGGGTCGCATCGGACCAGACACCGTACAGGATCTCTCACAGGAAACCCTCGCAGCCCTCTCCGATTCCATCGAGCGTTACGACCCCGCCCGCGGCGCCCGCTTCAGCACCTGGCTGCTCGCCATCGCCAAGCACACCCTCGGCGACGAGATCGACCGCCGCATGGCCCTCAAACGCGGCGCCGGCTCACGCGGCGTAAACCTCGACGAAACCTGGATGAAATCCGCCCGGGACAACGGCGTCAGCCCCGACGGCGACTACGAAGCCGCCGTCTTCTGCGCCAAGGTCGAAAAGGCGATCCGCCTCGTCGAACGAGAGTCCGAGTTCCTCGATTTCGAGATCTTCCGACGCCGAGTCCTCGAAGGCGAAAACGGCAAAGCCGTCGCCGAGGCTCTCGGCACGAGCGAGCCGACCGTCAGCCGGCGCCTGGCTAAGGTCCGCGATCTTCTCCGCATCCGGCTCAGCGAGGTCGTCGCAACATACTCCTTCACTTCAGAAGAGATGGACGAACCCCAGCGAAACGGCCTGGTCCTTAATCCCACCAAGTCCGACGACGCCCTCTTCGACGAAGCCGTCGCCGACATCCATCACCGGCTCGCGGAACTTCAGCGACTGGACGACGCGGCCGGCTGAGCGGGGGGCGCCGGGGCATAATCGGGCGACACGCCGCCCGCCGGGGACGCAGCCATGCCGATGTTCGTCGCCATCCTGATCTCGATCCTCGCCGTCTCGGTCGCGGTGCTGCTCGTCATTTATGTGCTCGTGCCGCTGTTCGCGATCATCGGGAAACTCATCGCCCACGTCGCCCGGTTCATCGGCGGGATGTTCTCCGACACGCTCCGCGCGATCGGCGCGCTGCTCACCGCGATACTGCTCTCGCCGCTGGTTGTCGGGACGATCGTGATCGGGCGCTGGTCGGCCGCCGCGCACTTCGGCCGGGCCGTCCAGCGCGAGGTCGGCGTGTGCTTCTTCTGCATCTACCGAGTCTTGATCGGCCACCCCGCCCGGCTTCTCGGCCTGCGCGCCCTGACCGAAGGCATCGAAAACCGCGTCCCCGACGCCATGGCCAAAGCGCCCGGCTCCGACAAACCCTCACGACGGACCGGCCAGTTCGACGGCTACAAAATCGTCGGCTCGCTCCCCGGCGGCGGGTCCGGCGCGCGAATCTTCGTCGCCGAACCCGACGAGCGCAAACTCGCCATCTTCTCCCGCTCCGGCCACGCCGACATAATACAGGTCGTAATCAAATCCTTCAGCGTCCACGACGGCTCCAGCCTCCCGCAGATCATCCGCGAGAGCCGATCCCTCGAAGCCGCACGTCGGCTCGGCCTCGTCCTCGACCACGAACTCGACGAGAACCGCTTCTTTTACGTCATGCCCTACGTCCCCGGGCGCGACCTCACCACCGCCACACGCGCCCTCCACGACGCCGCCGGCCCCGACGGCCTCGGACGCAGACAACTCGACGAAGCCCTCGCATACGCCGCAGACCTCCTCACCACGCTCGACCGATACCACTCCGGCGGCCTGTGGCACAAGGACGTAAAACCCGACAACATCATTGTCCACGACGGCCGCGCCCACCTCGTCGATCTCGGCCTCGTCACGCCCATCCGCAGCGCGATGACACTCACGACCCACGGCACGGAGTACTTCCGCGATCCCGAAATGGTCCGCATGGCGCTCCGCGGCGTGAAAGTCCACGAGGTCGACGGCGCCAAGTTCGACATCTACGCCGCCGGCGCGGTCCTTTACTCCGTCATCGAAAACTCCTTCCCGGCCCACGGCGGACTCTCGCAGATCACTAAAAAGTGCCCGGACGCTCTTAAACTTATCATCCGCCGCGCCATGACCGATTATCACGCGCGGTACGAGCACGTCCCGTCGATGCTCGCCGACCTGCGCGTCGTCATGGACGCCGCCGACCCCTACGCCGTCAAACCCGCCGATCTCCCGTCGATGCGCGGGGAGTCGCCCGAGCGAATCGCCGAAGCCGTCGAAGAAGTCCGTCACGCCGCCTCCCCCGTGCCCCCAGCCGCAGCGGCGGTCGGTCAAGCTCGACCAGCGCCCGCAGCGCCCGCGCGTCCGGAGCCAGATCGGCCTAGCCCGCTCCTTCGCGTCACCGACTGGTGGAAAGGCCGTTACGAAGTCACCGGCGCCCGGCCCGTCGGCGCCGAACGCGATGACCGCGGCGTGCATGCATACGGCTTCTCAATCGGAGCACGCGGCGTCCATGCCCACGCCGGACCCGTACGCCTGACCCCGCCCGGCTCGCGCCCAAGCGCCGAGGAGCAACTCCGCCGGGCCCGCGCCCGCGTGGATTCCGCGCGCCACCGCGTCGAAGCCCGCATGCGCCGCCGAACGCGATCATCTTCGTTCAGCAACAATCCAAACGCCGGCGTCGGCCTGGCGGTCGGTCTTACATTCGGCATCCTCGGCGCGGTTGGAATCGTCGCGTACTCCAACCGCGACAAAATCGACGACATGATCCGACGCGCGCAGGCGCAAACCGGCGCCCCGCTCAACATTCAGATCGACGCGCCGGGCGAGGACATCCGCGCCGCGATCGCCAAACTCCGCGACAACGACTCCGCCCGCCGATCGCTCGAGTCAATCATGGTCGCTATCGACTCGCTCGACGGGATCAAGCCGGACGACTCCCGGGCCCGGTTCGAGTCCTGGCTTGGCTCCGCCGCCGCGTCGGCCCCCGCTGCCCCCGTCCCGCCCAAACCCGCCGCGACCCCCGGCGGGGTCGGCACGATCCTCGTCCTCGACGAACTCCGCGACGCCGCACCCGAGGTCCGTCGCGGCTACGTCGAACCGATCGCCGAAGCCCTCGCGGGCCTCGGCCTGAGCCTCATCCGCGCGGGCGACAGCCCCGACGCCGACACCGCCATCGCCCAGGCCCGGAAAGAACTTGGCTCCATCCCGCCGCAACTCGACGACCAGTTCCGCGAGGCCGTCGCACGCTGGCTCGCCACCCAGCCCAAATCCCTCCGAGGCGTCCTCCTTTTCCGCTGGACCAACCCGGGCGCCGACGCCGAACCCGCCGCGACATTCTTCTCCCAGCGCGGCTTCGACGCCGACTGGCTCCAGCGCCACCTCCCGCCCGGCGCCGGGCGGATCTGACCACGCTGCAACACTTCCCGCGGGGCGGGCCACATCAACCGTGGGCCGGGTCAATATGAAGACACAATCACCGTGGGGCGGGCCTCCGTGCCCGCCTTGTCATGTGTGGATATGGATGCTGTCCCCGGGCAGGCAGGGACGCCTGTCCCACGGGGATGGGGACATCATCTTCAGCGCATTCACCCCTGCTTCTTGCCCCGCCGCGACCTGCTTCCTACGCTCGCTCTCCCGAACACGTCACGAGCGAGCGAGAGAACTAACCATGACACAGCAGAAAGCAACAAACATTGTCTGGCACGACGGCGACATCACCCGCGCCGAGCGCTGGGCAGCCCTGTCAACCACCGGCGCAACCCTCTGGTTCACCGGCCTCTCCGGCTCGGGCAAGAGCACCGTCGCCTGCGCACTCGAACAGGCCCTAATCAACCGCGGCGTCTTCGCCTACCGGCTCGACGGCGACAACGTCCGCCACGGGCTTAACAAGAACCTCGGCTTCTCCGCCGAGGACCGCGCCGAGAACATCCGCCGCATCGGCGAAGTCGCCAAACTCTTCACCGACGCCGGCGTCATCGCCCTGACATCATTCATAAGCCCCTACCGCGCCGACCGCGACGCCGCCCGCGCCCTCCACGAGGCCGACAACCTCCGCTTCATCGAGATCTTCGTCGACGCACCCCTCGATGTCTGCGAATCACGCGACGTCAAAGGCCTTTATAAGAAAGCCCGCGCCGGCGAGATCAAAGGCTTTACCGGCATCGACGATCCCTACGAAGCCCCCGAAGCCGCCGAACTCGTCCTCCGCACCGGGGAGCAATCCATCGAAGACTCAGTCCGGCAGGTGCTCGACTACCTCGAGTCCGAAGGCGTCCTCCGCGACGGGTCCGATTCGTGAGCCGGACCGCCGACCTTCCCGCGATCGCTGAACTCGCCCGCGGCGCCGTAGCCGACGCCTCCGTCGTCTGCCGACACGTGCAGAACCAGATCGACCGCGTCCGCTCCGTGACGAAGGACGACCGCAGCCCCGTCACCGTCGCCGACTTCGCCAGCCAGGCGGTCGTCGCGCGCCGCCTCAGTGAAGCCGATCCCGATCTCGCGCTCGTCGGCGAGGAATCCAGCGACGCCCTCCGCGATTCAGCCGCGCTCCTGAACGAAGTCCTCGCTGCGGTCCGCCTGGTCTGGCCCGAAGCGACGACCGACGACGTGCTCGCCGCGATCGACCTCGCCCAGCATCCGGGCGGCGTAGGCTCATTCTGGACACTCGACCCCATCGACGGCACAAAGGGCTTCCTCCGCAATCAGCAGTACGCGGTCAGCCTCGCGCGCATCGAAGCCGGCGCGCCGACGCTCGGCGTCCTCGGCTGCCCGAACTTATCTCCCTCCTTCAACGCCGATCTCGATCAACCCGACCCCGCCGGCACGATCTATCTCGCCGCACTCGACGCCGGGCTGATCGAATGGTCTCCCGCGAACACAACCGGGAACCCGCGCACCGTCTCCCGCGCCGATCACGACCCCGCCGGCCCGCTGCGATTGTGCGAGTCCGTCGAGAAAGCCCACTCGAGCCACGACGCATCGTCGCGCATCCTCGACCACCTCCGCCGACACGCAGACCCCGCCCGCCTCGACAGCCAGTGCAAATACGCAGTAGTCGCGCGCGGCCAGGCCGACGCCTATCTCCGCATGCCCACCAAGCCCGGCTACATCGAACGCATCTGGGACCACGCCGCCGGCGCGATCGTCGCCACAGAATCCGGCTGCATCGTCACCGACATCCTCGGCGCGCCGCTCGACTTCTCCCGCGGGAGAGGCCTGGAAACAAACCTCGGCGTCGTCTGTGCACCGCCCCCCCTGCACACCGACCTCATCGCAGCGATCGCCGACCTCGGCCTCGACCGCCCCCCTGCTGCACGTTGACCCCCGATCGCCCGAGCCAACGCGCACGTATCGCCCGCATCAACACTTACGACAGAACCAAAAGCCGCGGCCCGGCCCGTCCGAAAGCCGACCGCCGCGCAATCCGTGACACCCCGATCCGAAACCGCACAAATCTGCGCGTCTGCGACACGTTATCCACACTAGCGAAGCCCGCTCTGCAAGTTTGAATTTTGCTCCGGGAACAAGGATTTTCTTTATTTTCTGTGATGCATTGAAGAATTTTCGCCGATAACCGGTACATTCAACCAGATCTCTCTCTCCTCCAGCGGGGCGCCTTCTCTGAACGGCGCCCTGCTTCTTTTGGCGCCCGCCGCGACCCGCGCCGACCGCTTATCCGAAACCACACCTCCGCACGCTGCGTACCCTTCTCATCGACGTGCGGCTCGGACGGAGGCTCCCATCATGACGCGGCTCAACACGCACCCGCCATTGCCGGCATTGATCGCCGCCGTCGCGTGCTTCCTCTTCAACATCTGCGCCCGCGCCGCCGAACCCGTCCTCATCACCACCGAGTCGCGCGACTGGATCGTCACAGTTAAGTTCGACGGCCAATCCTTCCCTATACGCCGAATCATCGGCGACGGCAAAACGCCCGGCTTCCGTGTCTCGACATCATTCGCCTTCGACGCCGCCACCTTTGTCTACCCCGTCCTCCAATCGAGCGCCACCCACGAGATGACCGCGGACACCGTCGTCTCATCCCTTTCCGTTGACGGCATAGTCCACGACACCACCGCCGAACTCCTCCCCGACTACCAGGCCGGCGAACGGCTCGGCAAGTGGGATCTCCCCGCGCTCCGCGGCAACCTCCTCCGCTTCTCACTTGAAATCCCCATGACCACGCGCAGCGTCGCCTTCGACGAAGCCCGCGCCGGCAAGATCAAATGGCCCGAAGAACCCTGGCCTCCCCTCGTCGCCAGCGCGCTCCTGCCGCAACTCTTCGTCGAGTCCGACAGCGACATCGTCCGCGACCGCGTCGCCCGATGGACTAACAAAAACCCCGGCGCCTACAGGCCCGCGACGCTCGCCAAAATCCTCATGGCGCGTGTCATCGAATCAGTCCGCACCACCACCGACCTCGGCTATGTCCACGGCCGAAACGGCGAACTCTCCGGCTTCGAGATCCAAGGCGCCGCCGAGACTCTCCGCACGGGTCAGGGCACGCCCTTCGACCTCGCCGCGACTCTCTGCGCCGTCTATCGCGCCGCCGGCCTGCCCGCGCGTGTCGTGATCGGGTACGACCTCGCCGCTTCGCTCGGCGACCGGCTCGGCATCATCGACACGCACCCACAGTGCGAGCACGCCAGCAACATCGGACCGGGCCGCTCCATCTCCACCGTCCGCGCATGGGTCGAGTTCTACCTGCCCACCGGCGCCGGGCCCGACGGCGCGGGCGAGTGGATACCCGTCGATCCCTACCGTCAGCGCCGCGTCTCCTCGCGCCCGCCCGCGCTCGACCGCGCGTGGGATTTCTTCGGCAACCACGTCTGCCTCGTCAATGTCGCGCCACTTTCATTCCACTTCCACCCGCCGACGACGGTGACCAACTCCGGCCCGCCCGCGATCTGGGGCTGGCTCCCCCTGCCCGAAGCACCCGTCATCGAGCAGCGCCTCGACTTCTCCGCCCGAGAGCCGATCAGCCGCGGCTCCAACCGCTGATCCCGCGACGCTCGCCCCGACCCGCCCTAGAATCCCCGCTCGATCCGCGGGCGTCGCCCGCCGCTGTCACCGCGCCCGCACAACCGCCATGCCCATCAGAAACTTCTCAATCATCGCCCACATAGACCACGGCAAGAGCACACTCGCCGACCGCCTGCTCCAGTCAACCCGCGCCGTCTCCGACCGCGAGGCCCGACAGCAGTTCCTCGACGACATGGACCTCGAGCGCGAACGCGGCATAACCATCAAAGCCTCCTCAGTCACCGTGCGCCACACCTACACCGGCGAGGAGTACATGCTCAACTTCATCGACACACCAGGCCACGTCGATTTCGCCTACGAGGTCAGCCGCGCCCTAACCGCATGCGAAGGCGCCGTCCTCGTCGTCGATTCAACCCAAGGCGTCGAAGCCCAGACCGTCGCCAACGCCTACCTCGCAGTAAACAACAACCTCGAAATCATCCCCGTCGTAAACAAGATCGACCTCCCCGGAGCCCGCCCCGACGACATCGCCATGGAGATCGAGCAGGCCCTCGGCTTCCCCGCCGAGGACTGCATCTACTGCTCCGCCAAAACCGGCCAGGGCATCGACGAACTGCTCGACGCCATCTGCGCCCGCCTGCCCGGACCGCGCGCCCCGCTGACCGACAAAGCCCGCGCACTCATCTTCGACTCCCACTACGACGACTATCGCGGCGTGATCGTCTACGTCCGAATGTTCGACGGCGAACTCAACGTCGGCGACCGCATCCGCATGATGGGCGCCGGCCGAACCTTCCATATCACCGAACTCGGCAAGTACACGCCAAAACCCGCGAAAGTACAGCGCCTCGGCCCCGGCGAGACCGGCTACCTCATCGCCGCAATCAAAACACTCAAAGACGTCCGCGTCGGCGACACCGTCACGCTCGACCTCGACCCCGCCGAAGAACCGCTCCCCGGCTACGAAGAGCCGCACCAGATGGTCTTCTGCGACTTCTACCCCGCCACCACCGAAGCCGGCAGAGGCGGCAACATCGAGGAACTCCGCGAAGCCATCGAAAAACTCTCGCTCAACGACGCCTCGTTCACATACCAGGCAGTCCACTCCGAAGCCCTCGGCTTCGGCTTCCGATGCGGGTTCCTCGGCCTCCTCCACATGGACATCATCCAGGAACGGCTCGAACGCGAAGGCGGCGTCGAAATCATCCAGACCGCGCCCACCGTCACCTACCAACTCCTCACAAACGACGGCAGAACGCTCGAAATACATAACCCCGCCGACCTCCCCGACCCCTCCACCTGGAAAGAACTCCGCGAACCGATCGTCCGTGTCGATCTGATCATCCCCACCGAATACATCGGCGACATGATGACGCTCTGCGGCGACCGTCGCGGCGTCTACAAGTCACAAACCGTCATCAGCCCCGAACGACAGATCCTCGTCTACGAACTCCCCCTCGCCGAGATCATCTACGACTTCTACGACAAACTTAAATCCATGACCCGCGGCTACGGCACAATGGACTACGAGGTCATCGATTACCGCACCGACCGCCTCGCCAAGGTTGACATCCTCCTCAACGGCCAGCCCGTCGAAGCGCTCTCGTTCATAAGCCACCGCGACTCCGCCGAGAAACGCGGCCGCGCGCTCCTCGTCCGACTCAAAAAAGAAATCTCACGCCATCAGTTCGAGATCCCCCTCCAGGCGGCCATCGGCGGCAAAGTCATCGCCCGCGAAACCATCAAATCAATGGGCAAGAACGTCACCGCAAAGTGTTACGGCGGCGACGTCAGCCGAAAACGAAAACTCCTCGACAAACAGAAAAAAGGCAAAAAACGAATGAAAAACATCGGCTCCGTAGAAGTCCCCCAGGAAGCCTTCATGGCCGTCCTCGAACAAGGCGAGTAACCCCGCCCCCTCACCAAGTGGCGCCGGGCGCCCAGTGGCACGGGCGTCCCGCCCGTGCGAACACACCTCCCCCAGTGGCACGGGCGTCCCGCCCGTGCGCAACACCCCAACCACAGTGGCACGGGCGTCTCGCCCGTGCGCAACACACCTCCCCCACGGTTAACTCAACCAAGAGAGCGATCCATGCCCTCCCGTCGTCGGCTCAAAACCCGGGCGCCAGCGCCGACACATGAGACACCGCCAGCGACGCCGCCCGCTCGATCGCCTCCCGCACCGTCACCTCATTGTTCCAAGGCAGGAAGTGATCCCCCGCCTGGAGAGTCATAACTTCCATTGCCGCTGCGTTCAACATCCGCTCCACCATAAAAGCAACATTCGCATAAGGCACAAGCGAATCATCCGTCGCGTGCACGATCACTACCGGGCACGTCACACGGCCCAGCATCGCCTCGAGCTCACGCAACTCCCGCTTGAGCGGGATCAGTTCCCGGTTCGCCACCCGCAGATGGCTCGGCAGCAGGCTCGAAACCGGAAATACATTTCCGAAATATTGCGCCGGGTGCACGCGCTCCAGCCCCGGGTCCAGCGACCCCGAGATTATTACGATCGCGCCGACACGATCAGGATTTTCCGCCGCGACACGCGCCACGATCGGCCCGCCCAGCGAATGCCCGACAAGAATCGCCCGTTCATCCGCATCCCCGAGCAGCGCCTCGACAGCCCGCGCCTGATCCGCAAGCGAGATCATCGCCCGTCGCGGCTCCGATGCGCCGAAGCCGGGCCGATCAATCGCAACAAACTCATACCCGCTCGTCGGCTCGACGAGATACCGCCGCCAGGACGCAGCGCTCCCCGGCGTACCGTGAACGAACACAACACGTCTGCCCCCCGTTTCGCCTGCGCTGTACGCCGCCGTAGTCCAGATACGCCCGCCTTCGCCCGCACGCACCTCAACTACACGGCGTTTGAGATTCAGCGCATCCGCATCAATGACGCCGCCGCCAGCGGCAAAGCAGCCCGGCAGCATCGCGCTGAACATCAGGGTCGCACAGCGGCCGATCACAGTGAACGAAACTTGTCGTGCGGTCATCGGAGGAGGCTCGCGGATAGTCCAGTGACTGCCCGATGTTATGCCTCGCGCCGCCCTCGTCCATGGCCGCTCCGCCGAAGACCCCTTTCAGCCCGGCAGCGGGATCCCCCCCGCCGCCTCAGCAGCGTTCGCAGCCTTCGGCCAGAGCCAACCGAACACCCCGCCCGTCAACAGCGCGACCACCAGCCCGTCCGCGATGTCATAGACCATGCTCCGCAGCGGCTTGCCGAACCAGATCCCGCCCGGCACGAGCGCGAACACATACGCCGCAAACGCCGTCGCCCCCGTGATCTGAAACACCTTCAGATAATCAACCCCCGGCCGACCCTCGAGCGCGTTCCACGCGATATACGCGATCATCGCGCTCGCGATCAGATTAAATACGAACGAAAGCCCCATGCAAAGCCCCATCGGTCGTCGGCGCCGCCAGATGTGCAGCGTCCCGACCGGGCCGTCTTTCATCTTCCGCGCGAACTCCTCGGTCTTCATCTCCTGCATGTCGCACGTGTAGGGGAACATGTAATACCCCGGCTTCAGCCCGTGCCCCCGGACCTCGCCGAGGAACCTGTCCTGCTCGGGGATCGCGCTCCACTCCTTTTTGCGATGCGGCATCACGGTCCACACGATCGCACACACGATCCACGCCAACACCGCAGACAGAAGGATCGCCGCCCACAGTTCTGTGATGAAGCCCATGTCGATCTCCCTCGGCGCCGAGCGCCGCAATCCCGCCGTTCCTGTCATCGGGCGCGACGCGCGCCCCGCCTCTCATCCCCCACGTCGGCGGGCACGATCTTCATGGATTGACAATGTACCACGCCGAGGTGTACGCTGCGCGAGTCAAAGGTTCCTCGCGTGTGCTCCACACCCGAGGCGAAGAGGGAAAGCGGTGAGAATCCGCTGCGGACGCGCCGCCGTGAAAGGCGTTGACGCGGGCCATCAAAGCCACTGTCGCCCGAGTGCGATGGGAAGGCCGGCCCGCCGAGCCTGAAGCCGGAAGACCTGCCGTTGACGTGTGTTGTGTCGCCCCCGCGGCTACCGGGGCGGCCGGCGACGTCTCCGCGCGCTCCCCGCGGCCCCGACGCGTCGGTCCATCGGCTTCACAGAGCCGGCCCGCCGCGGGGTTCCGTCTTCGGCGGGAGCCGCTCCGCGCGATTCGGAGCGAATCGGAGTCCCTTTCTTATGAACCTCTCGCCCCTGCGCCGCATGGCGCGCCCCGCAGCCGTCGTGCTGGCGTTCGCCCTAGCCGCCACCGCGCCCGCCGCCGATCCCTTCGACAAGTTCGGCTCATCGTTCCGCCCGATCACGCCGCCGCCCGTCGGCGCGGGTTCCTTCGGCGTGGCGGGCGACGCGCTCCCGGACGGGCGCATCGTCGCCGTCACTGGTTCAACTGTGTTCCTCGAAACCTCCCCCGGCGCCGGCTCGTTCTCCCCCGCAGCGATTTTCGACGCCTCCCTGCTCGCCGGCCCCGCAGACCCCGGCTTCGTCCGCGTCAGCCCGTCCGGCGCGCGAATAGCCGTCGGCGCCGGCTTCGCCAAACCGATTCTTATCTTCGACTCTGCTCTTCTCAACCCCGCCGCGCCCGCGACGCTCACCGCCGCGAACACCGCCCGCTTCGACGCCCCGCACTTCGACGCCGCCTGGTTCGACGATGATCACATCGCGCTGACCGCCGGCGACTTCGGCGCCCCAGCGTTCGTCTCGCTCCTCGACGTCACCAGCGACCCCGCCGCGCCGATCAACCCCGTCGTCATCACCAACATCCTCGGCGCCCCCGCCGGCATCGCGTTCGACGACACCGGCGCCCTCTACACCGGCAACGGCTTCACCCTCTCGCCCGGCGACCCGACCGCCAGCCGGACCGGCTGGATCAAATATTTCTCCTTCTCACAATGGACCGCCGGCGCCGACTTCGAAGCCGACGGCCTACTCATCGCCGACATCCTCTCCGCCTCCCCGATCCGCTTCGACACCGCCGGCACGATGCTCGTCGGCGGGGGCGACTTCAGCGCGGGCGACCTCGGCGCCGTAGCCGTCGTCCGCGCGTCCGCGATCGAGGATTCCATCGCGAACGCTACGCCGATCGACGATTCGGACCCCGCCCTCGTCCGCCGCATCGACCCGCTCGGCGATCAGTCCGGCTTCCTCGGCGGATTCTTCAACTCCGCCACCGGCGAACTCATCATCACCGGCGCCCCGACCTGGTTCGCCACATCCGGACGCCGCGTCGGCGATCTCACCGGCGACGGCGCAGTCACCGGCGCCGACCTCCTCATCCTACTCAACGCCTTCGGATCACCCGACCCCTTCGCCGACCTCAACGCCGACGGCCTCGTCGACGGCGCCGACCTCGTCCTCCTCCTCAACAACTGGGGAGGAAAATCATAATGCGCTTCATCATAAAATATCATATATACGGTTTCTTGCTTATTACGCTCCTGTCGTTTGCCGCCGTTACATTCGCGCAGCCGTTCGCGTCGCGAGTAGTCGATTACACCCCCGCTCCCGGGCAGTTCGTCAATAACGCCGCGTTCAACGACCCGAGCCGCGCCCTGGGCCCGCCGACCGGTGGCGGGACGATCTCGCCGATCAACACGAGCCTCGTCACGCTCGGAGGATTCGGCGGCTCAATCACCCTCGCCTTCGATTCACCCGTCCTCGACGACCCGCGCAACCCGATGGGCCTCGACTTCATCGTCTTCGGCAACGCGTTCTGGCCCGGCGGCGACCCTGACGCCCGCTGGGCCGAAGCCGCGATCATCGAGATCGCCCTCGACGCCAACAACAACGGCCTCGCCGACGATCCCTGGTATCTGATCCCCGGCTCGCACCTCACGCCCCCGATCAACTACATAACCAGGAACTGGGACAACGATCCCGCCACGCCGACGCCGCCCGCAAACATCGCCTGGTACCCCGCCGGCGCGCCAAGCACGATGACAACCTCGGCGCCGCGCCTGCCCGCGGTGTTCGAATCCATCGTTCTTATCAACGCGAGATCCGACGGCCGGGAAACTTACTTCGGCTACGCCGACCTCAGCCCGACGCTGATCCTCGGCGACATGACCGGCGCCACGGGCGCACCCGGCGATAACAGCGCCGCCGATCCCGAAGACAACCCCTCCATCGACCCCGCGATCTTCTACACCACTCCCGACGACCCCTTCACCGTCGGCGTCGATCCCGGCTCCGGCGGCGGGGACGCCTTCGACATCGCATGGGCGATCGACCCAACCACCGGCGCACCCGCGAACCTCCTCGGCTTCCACTTCATCCGCATCACCAACGCCGTGGACGCGGTCGGCCCCCTCGGCGAATTATCCCCCGAGATCGACGCCGTCGCGCGCGTCCGCAACGACGCCGCGATCACCGACCTCAATGCCGACGGGCAAACCAACGGCCTTGATCTGCTCATCCTCCTCAACAACTGGGGCGGCGCCGTCTCCATCGCAGACATCAACCGCGACGGCCTCGTCGACGGCGTCGATCTGCTCCTCCTTCTCAACAACTGGGGGCCGACGCCGTGACCACGCCCCGTCTACAAACTTATAAACCCCGCCCCGGCCTGACGCTGATCGAAATCCTCGTGACGATCTCGCTGATCGCCGGGATGCTAGGCATGCTGCTCCCGGCCCTCTCGTCCGCGACCGGCGCCGCCCGGCAGGCTGTGTGCGCCTCGAACATCAGGCAGATCCAGTTCGCCAACGAACTCTTCGCCAACGACCATCGCCGATACATCCCCGGCGCGGTCGGAATCCGCGACGCCAACCTCCACCGCTGGCACGGCGTGCGCGCCTCGACCGCCGAGCCGTTCCTCCCCGACAACGCCCCGATCACGCCGTACCTCGAAGACGGCGCGACCAGCGTCCGCGCCCGCGCCTGCCCGGAGTTCGCGCCCGTGCTCGCAGCGCTCGAAGAAACCGGCGCCGGGTTCGAATCCGGCGCGGGCGGCTACGGATATAACAACACGTTCGTCGGCGTGGTCCGCTCTCCCGCGCCCGGCGGCGTATGGACCGTCGAACGCGACGATCTCGGGGCCCGCAACGACCGCTTCACCCGCCCCGCATCGACCATCGCCTTCGCCGACGCCGCGTTCGCAGACCGTCGCGGCGTCAACAACCTTATCGAATATTCCTTCGCCGAACCCAACTTCTGGCCCGACTTCCCCGGCGCCCGCCCGAACCCTTCGATCCACTTCCGCCACGCCGGCGCCGGCAACGTCGCCTGGCTCGACGGGCACGTCTCCGCGGAGCAGCGATCACGGACGTACGCGGGTTTCGGTTTCGGCGTGGATTCCGCCGCCGTCGGGCTGGGATGGTTCGGCGCCGACGACTCGAACACACTCTTCGGCGAGCCATAGCCCGCGCGACGCTATCCTGACCGCCATGCCCGGCGATCACGACGCCCCCGACATCACGATCCGCGAACTCCAGCGGCTTATCCGCGATCGCTACCACGCCACCGACGCCGCCCGCGGCGTGCCCGGCACGTTCATGTGGCTGATCGAAGAGGTCGGCGAACTCGCCACCGCCCTGCACGAGAACGCGCCGGACCAGTCGCCCACTCCCGAACAGCGGGCCAACCTCGCCGAGGAGTTCGCCGACGTCCTCGCCTGGCTGACGACGCTGGCGAACGTCGCGGGCGTGGACCTCGCCGCAGCGTTGACCAAGTACACCGACCGCGACCGTGTCAAAGGCGTCAAGCCGTGACGCCGCCGACGAACCGTGTGATCGAGTCGTTCGCGTCGCTGCGCATGTCGGGCGAGCGCGGCCTGGCGCCGTTCGTCGTCGCCGGTCGCCCCGGGCTTGACCGGCTCGGCGGTCTGCTCGTCTCGCTCGAAAACGCCGGCGCCACGATGGTCGAGATCGGAGTTCCATTCTCCGACCCCATCGCCGACGGCCCGGTCATCGCCGCTGCGATGCACAAAGCCCTGCAAGCCAGCGTCACACCCACGGGCGTCTTCGACGCGATCCGAGCCGCCCGCCCGAATGTCTCGATCCCCCTCATCGCGATGGTCAGCGTCTCGATCGTTCACAGGATCGGCCCGGACGAGTTCGCATCCCGGGCGGCCGACGCCGGCCTCGACGGCCTGATCGTCCCCGACGCCCCCGTCGAGGTCGTGGACCCAATCCGCCGAGCCGCCGACAACGCCGGCCTGACACTCAGCCTGCTCGTCGGCCCGCAGACGCAGCCCGACCGCGCCCGCCGCATCGCAGCCGCCTGCAGCGGGTTCGTCTATCTCCTCGCCCGCGCCGGGATCACGGGCGAGCAAGCCGCCGCCCCCGACATCGCCGCCCGCGTCGAGACGCTCCGCGGCCTGACCGACCTCCCCATCGCCTGCGGCTTCGGCGTCTCGACCGCCGACCACGTCCGCGCCGTAGTCGCCTACGCCGAGGCCGCGATCGTCGGATCGGCCCTCGTACGCCGGATCGAGGCCGCGCTCGACACAAATGCAGACCCGATCGCCGAGGCGGCGTCGTTCGTCCGCTCGCTCGCGTCGGGCCTCCCGAACGCCGACTGATTATTCAAGTTGCAAGGCGTGCGCCGCACGCGACAATACCCCCCAGCGCCGGCAAGTCAGCCACGGGGGGATGCCCGTGACACGACCCAATCCCGGCTCGCCGAGGAGCGTCCATGAGCACCGACAGCGCCGCAGTCGCGGCCGTCACCCCGCGTCACACCGCCGTCACCCGCATCGCCGACACACCCGAGGAGCACATCGGCGTGAACCACGCCCGCGCCGACATCGAAACAATCTTCGGCGTCGATGTATTCGGCGAACGCGCCATGCGGCAACGCCTGCCCAAAGACGTCTTCCGCTCGCTCCAGCGCACCATCCGCTACGGCGAGCCGCTCGATCACGCCGCCGCAGACACCATCGCAAACGCGATGAAGGACTGGGCCATCGAGCGCGGCGCCACCCACTACACACACTGGTTCCAGCCGCTCACCGGCCTCACCGCCGAGAAGCATGACTCGTTCATGCACCCCGACGGGCTTGGCGGCGCCGTGGTCCAGTTCTCCGGCTCGCAACTCGTCCAGGGCGAACCCGACGCCTCGTCATTCCCCTCCGGCGGGATGCGCGCAACCTTCGAAGCCCGCGGCTACACCGCCTGGGACGCCACCAGCCCCGTCTTCCTCACTCGAACCGCCGGCAACGTCACGCTCTGCATCCCCACCGTATTCGTCTCCTGGACCGGCGAGGCGCTCGACAAGAAAACTCCGCTCCTCCGCTCCGTCGAAGCACTCAGCGAGCAGGCTCTTCGCGTGCTCAAACACTTCGGCAATCCCGACGGCGCCACACGCGTCACCCCGACCGTCGGCGCCGAGCAGGAATACTTCCTCATCGACCGACGCTTCTACTTCTCACGCCCCGACCTCGTGCTCTGCGGACGCACGATCCTCGGCGCCAAGCCCTCAAAGGACCAGCAACTCGAAGATCACTACTTCGGCGCCATCCCCTCACGCGTCCTCGCCTACATGGCCGAAGTAGACCGCGAACTCTACACCCTCGGCGTCCCCGTCCGCACCCGCCACAATGAGGTCGCCCCCGGGCAGTACGAGATCGCCGCGGAGTACGAAACCGCCAACATCGCCGTCGATCACCAGATGCTGGTGATGGAGGCGCTGCGACGGATCGCCCCGCGCCACGGGCTGCACTGCCTGCTGCACGAAAAACCCTTCGCCGGCGTTAACGGCTCCGGCAAACACAACAACTGGTCGCTCGCCACGGACACCGGCGCCAACCTCCTCGACCCGCGCGAGGAGACGCACTCGAACCTCCAGTTTATTACATTCCTCTGCGCCGTCATCCGCGCCGTAGACCGCCACGCCGGACTCCTCCGCGCCAGCGTCGCCAGCGCCGGCAACGACCACCGGCTCGGCGCCAACGAAGCGCCCCCCGCCATCATCTCCATCTATCTCGGCGAGATGCTCTCGGACATCCTCGAACAACTCGAATCCGGCGAAGCCACAAACACCCGCACACGCGCCCGCCTGGACCTCGGCGCCCGCTCTCTGCCCCAGATCCCGCGCCACGCCGGCGACCGCAACCGCACCAGCCCCTTCGCGTTCACCGGCAATAAGTTCGAGTTCCGCGCCGTCGGCGCCAGTCGCAGCGTCGCCTGGCCCAACACCGTGCTCAACACCATCGTCGCCGAATCCCTCGCCGATCTCGCCGACGAACTCGACGCGAGACTAGGCGCCGACTCGAACCCCGCTTCGCTCGAAGCCGCCATCAAGCCCATACTCCGCTCGATCATCACCACTCACAAACGCATTGTGTTCGACGGCGACAACTACTCCGCCGCCTGGCACTCCGAAGCCGAACGCCGCGGCTTGCCCAACCTCCGCACCACCGCCGAGGCTCTCCCGCTCCTCACACATCCCGACGCGATCCTGGCGTTCGAAAGGTTCAGCGTCCTCAGCCGAGCGGAACTCGAAGCCCGCAGAGTTATATTCCTCGAGCAGTTCAGCAAGCAGGTCGAGATCGAGGCGAACACACTCGCGAGCATGTGCCGGCGGTTCGTCCTCCCCGCCGCGACCCGCCATCAGCAGACCATCGCCGAGACAATCGGCGCGACCGAAGCGATCGACCGCGAGTGCCCCGAACTCCGCGCCCGCTTCGACGACTACGTCGAACTCTTCGGCCGATTCCTCGACGCGCTCCGAACCCTCGAAGAACGCGTCGTCGAAGCGAACCACGCCGACGAACCCGCGGCTCACGCGACCGCGATGCAGACCATCGTCCGCCCCGCGATGGACGACGTGCGCGAATTCTCGGATCGGCTCGAAACCCAGATCGCCGACGACCTCTGGCCGCTCCCGACCTACCGCGAGATGCTCTTCATCAAGTGAGCCGGCTCAGCCGACCGACCGCCGACGCGATCAACGTAAACCGGTTCCGCCGGATCGACCCGCCCGGCCGCGCGCTGTACCATCAGAACATCGGCCCCGTAGCTCAGCGGTAGAGCGCCCGACTCATAATCGGTGCGGTCGTTGGTTCGAATCCAACCGGGGCTATTATGTGTTTCGGTTCCGTGTGCCCGAAGCAGGGTGCTACGGGATCACACATTTTCCGTCCGAATCATGTACTCTGGTGCAAGGGGAGGCACAATGTCGCACATCGAACCGCACGAAGAACATCGCTGGCTGCACAAACTACTCGGAGACTGGTCTTTCACCAGCAAGTGTGCGATCGAACCCGGGGCAGACCCCGTCGGAATGCACGGCCGCGAGACCGTCCGGGCGCTCGGTGATCTCTGGATCATCGCCGAAGGCGCGGGCGACACCCCCGACGGCGGGACAATGTCCTATGTTATGATCCTCGGATACGACCCCCAGCGAAAGAGATTCGTCGGCTCCTGGGTCGGCTCTCCGATGTCTCAGATGTTCGTTTACGAGGGCGTGCTGGACGACGCGGGAGAAATCCTCACGCTCGAAACCACCGGCCCTGACTTCAGCGATCCGATGAAAACCGCACGATACCGCGATGTAATCGAAATCCGCGGCGATGATCGAGCGCTGCGATCGCTGCTGCTCGACGGTGATGGAAACTGGCAGGAGTTCATGCACGTGCCGTATCGCCGCGCATGACGCCGGCGTCCTTCACACGGCGCCGGCCATCAGTCGGCGCGGCGGTACAGCACAAATGTAAGATCGTCCGGCTTGCTAGGTTCGCCGGCGCCCGGCGTCTTCATGCGCGACAGGCACGCTTCCGCCAGACGCGAAGCCGCCTCCTCGATCGGCCCGCTGCGCACGCACTCGATCATCTCGCGCTCCCACAGGTTGTCCGTCACACCGTCGGACGCCACCAGCACGGTGTCCCTCGTCGAGAGCGGCGTCGCGCTGCTCATCTCGATCCGCATCTCTGCAGAACCCAGAAGATTAGATATCAACGAGCGATCCTCGTGGTGCATCGCCGCGTGCTCGTCGAGATATCCCGACTCCACCCCGTACGCCACCGGCGCGTGCGCGATCGTCTGAAGTTTTATCTTCCCGCGCTGCCCCGTGACGAGCACCTCGGAATCCCCCGCGTGGAACGCGCGGACCTCGCCGTGATTTATGAGCGCGACGGCGAGCGTTGTCCCCGCGCCGAGTCCGAGCGCGCCGATGCGCCGGTTGGCCTCGTCGAACGCGTCGATGACGGCCTCGCGCGCGCCGTTGTCGGCGCCGACACGCGCACACAATCTTTCATATAATGTTTCGATGGCGATGCGCGCCGCCTGCTCGCCCGCGGAGTGCCCGCCGCAGCCGTCGGCGACCGCGATCGCCACCCCACCGCCCGCGATCGGGATCACCGCCGCGGCGTCCTCGTTGGGAGACTCCTTCGCCGGGCTTCGGACCGATACGATCGCCGCGACGCCGGCCTTGGCGACGACGACGCTCGGGCGGGCGAGTTCGCCGTCGAACACCGCCACCGCCTCGGTCAGCCCTTCAGCGATCGGCTGCGCCATAAGCACCAATGTCGGTCACTCCCGCACGATCCTATGCCCGGACCCCGCCCGAACTTCCCGACAGGACTCATTCTTCATCGGATTTGTGATGACTTCTCAATAAAAACAAGCCATACACCCCGTCTATGAGCGTTGTGAACAACCGTTCAACTGCCTGCCGATACTCTGTCGGTACGGAGCACGCGCATGAAAATCGCCAAGGCCTTCACCCTGATCGTAATCATAATCCTCGCCGTGACAGGATCGGTCGGCGTCAATCGTCTCGTGCGCTCGGAATCCGCCGCGACCCGGCTCTCGGCCGAGCGGGCCCGGCTCGAATCGCAACTCGACATCCTCCGCTCCGAGCACTCGGCGCTCCTCGCCCGGCACGAGGACGTCGTCCGCCGCACCGCTGTGACAGAACTTCTCGTGCAGGACGGCGCCCTGACCGTCGTCATACGCAACGCCGACGGCGTCCTCCGACGCATCCCCACGCCGTTCAACCCCGCCGCGGAGATCTACGTGGATTACGCCGTCCTCGACGGTCGGCTCTGGATCAGGCGGATCTTCGATTCTTTCACGCCCCCCGACAGCGCCCTCGTCATAGACCCCGTGATCGCGGACATCGACTGGGATCAGCGCCCGACCGGCCTGGGCAAGGCCGTCTACCGCAGTCTCGGCCCGGGCCGATGGGTTGTCACAGTCACCGGCAACGGCTCGCTCGGGCTGGCGCAAGCCGCAGACGGCGCCGCGGTCGATCTCGTCCGGAGGCCGTTGGTGCAGCAGCACGACCCCGCCGACGACGTGTTCCCGCCGACGCAGCGCAAGCCCGGCGGGCGCTGATCTTCCCTCACCGCCGACCTCGGTCGATCGTGTACCGTGACGGCGGCCGTGACCCGCACGAAGACAACATCAGACAATGCGCTCATAAGCGACATGTGCGCGGCACCTGTGCTCCGCCTGTTGTGCTGGGCGGCGTTCGTGCTGTTCCTCGCCGGAGCCTTGCAACTCATTTCGTGGATCGCCGGGCTTGGCCTCGACATGACCTCTCCGCGGTCGGGACGATCCATCGCCGGGATGCTGCTGCTCGCCGGATCGCTCGCGGTGATGCGGCGCAGCGGACGCGAGCCTGCCGACTTCGGCCTGGCGATCGGCGCTGACTGGAGGAGGCACATCAAGATCGGCGTCGGCGTCGGAGCCGGCGCACTGATCTTACAAACTTCCCTCGCCGTCGCCGTCGGCGGAGCATCGCTGCGCACGCCGGACCACTTCCGATGGTTCGCGTCGGTTTTCGAATCGCTCGCCGGCTTCCCGCTCGCTGTCGCAGCAGCCGTCGTTTACGCGGGGTTCATCGCCGGTTCAGCCCGAGAACGTGTCGGCCCCAATCTATCTGCGATATTTGCCGGCGCCGTGTGCGCCGCGTTCCACCTCATCTACGCAGACCCGTCAGCTCGCGGCGACCCGCATCAGGCAGCCGTCACGCTCGGGGTGCTCGCCGTTGTCGCGGCCCAACTCCGCTTCATCTCCGGCGACATCGTGCTGGGCGCATCGCTGCTCGCGGGCGTCTTCACCGCGGAACGATTCATCCGAAAAGCCCCCGTCCTGCACGAAGCAGGCGATGCTGCGCTCGCGCCGCTGCTGACCATCGACCGCATGCTGCTGCCAGCTCCCGCGCTGATCGCAGCCGCGGTCGTCGGCGTGATAGCGCTCGCGCCGCTCGCCGCGCGATCGGCGCCGCGCGAACGATCAGCCGCGAGGATTAATCCCTCGTTTCTACGCGCATACCCATTCGCCACGATGGGCGCTCTCGCGCCGCTCGACATCTGGCTGCGCGAACTCGCCCGCGCCCGTTTCAAGATCGGCGGCGCCTACATCCTCCGCCTCGTCGTCACCCTCGCGCTGTCCGCGATCAACACCATCATCTCACTGCCCGAACGCATCATCGTGCCCATCATCGCCCGGCGCCGATCTGTCCCGCCGCCGATCTTTATACTCGGGGCACACCGATCCGGCACCACGCATCTTCATAACATGCTCGCGCTCGACCGCGCGTTCGCCGCGCCGACCGCGTGGCAAGTCCTCAACCCGCACGGCTTCCTGCTGTCCGGCTGGCTGCTCAGACCGATCTTTTCATTATTCGCGCCGTGGCGTCGGCCCATGGACGCCGTGGCGTTCGGACTTTCAGAACCCGCCGAGGAAGAGTTCGCCGTCGCGAACATGTCCGGCGTGTCGCCCGACTGGTCATTCCGACTGCCCCGCATGCACGCGCGCTACGACCGCTTCTGTTTTCCCGATCTGATGACCGACCGCGAGCGCGAGACATTCGTCAGGGCGCACGGCCGGTTTATCCGCGCGCTATGCCTGCTGTCGCGTCGCGCGCCGCTGCTGAAAAGCCCGCACAACACGGGCCGGCACGCGCTGCTCTCATCGATGTATCCCGGCGCCAGGTTCGTGCACATCCGCCGCGACCCCGCGAAGGTGTACTGTTCTAATATTAATATTGAAAAAACAGCGCACGCCCTCTTTCAGTTGCAGGACCAGACCCCCGGCGCGGCCTACTCCGACCGCTTCCCGGCCCTATACCACGGCATGGAGTCTCGCTTTTACGCCGACGCCGACGCACGGCAGTGGCGCGGCGTGTGCGAGGTCCGCTACGAAGACCTCGCCGCGAACCCGCTCCGCGTCGTGCGATCTATATATGACGCGCTCGGCCTGCCCTGGACCGATGAATATGAAGCCCGGCTCCGCGATTACCTCGCCCGGATCGAGGGGTACAAGCCCGCGGATCGGCGCCCGCTCGACAGAGACGCGCACGATCGGCTCGACGCCGCCCTCGGCGAGATCGCGCAGCGCTGGCGCGACGCCGACGCAGCATTAGATTCTGCGCCCGCGCAGCCCGTCGCGACCTGAACGTCAAACACGCTCAACGGCTCGCCACGGTCCACGAATCCCGCGGCTGCAACGCGCGCAGAACCGGCAGCCTGCCACCTTCAACGAGCCACTCGTCGTAGAAACCCCACGTCGCCAGGCCGTCGTCCGACGCCGGTTCTAGTAAATAGATCGCAAGGTTGGCCAGCGGCTGATCCATCGGCACGATCCACGAACCCGCCGGGATCGCGGCCCGGCGCCGCTGCGCTTCGACATCGACACGGACGATCCGCCGCTGCTGGAACTCGCGCTCGGCCCGCGTCAGCCCGGTCACCGTGTAAATCTCCGCGTCGAACGCGGCGTCATGCTCCGCCCGCTCGATGCGCACGCCGTGCTGAATAAGTTTCTCGACCACGCCGCGCGCCTCGGGCGGCAGAACATACGCGAACGGTCGCGTAACGCGGAGCGTCGGCTCGAACCAGCCCATATGTCGGACCGTCACATCCCGCGGCGAGAAACCGCCTTCACCATTTCCCCCAGTGGAACCGGCGTCCCGCCCGTTCGCCACCAGCGCCGGGATCACCACAGGCTCTTCGAACGCGATCATCTGATATCTCACGCCGAAGAGTTCGCCCTCGTGCCCCTTCGGCGCCTCGATCGTCTCGCGGTCGGCGCGAGCGATCGTCTTCGCGATCACCGCTCGATTTGCCGCTGCCCAGCGCAGGCACTCGCGCGCGAACTCCCGCGTTGATGCGACCCGCTCTTCATAAGTGTCATACGCGTAAGCCTCGGACAGCACCGACATCCGATTCCGCAGCCCGCGGTACGGCGTGGCGAATCGCGGCTCGTGCGAGTACGTCGCCCAGACCGACATCTCGCGGTCGAAATTGCCGTAGAAAAATGTGCGATGGCCGGTGCGGGCGTGCAGCCGCCGCGTCACTTCGGGCAGCATCGCGTCGCGCGTCAGGAGGATCGGCCCGGGATGCCCCGACGGGTTCTGCGGCGCCGCGTATGTGAGCGCGAACTTATGCCGCGAGCCGTTCGTCGTGTGCGCGTCGATCGTGAGATGCGGATCCCATTCATTGAGGAACCGCGCCAGCGCGACGGCCTCGGGGCTTGCGAGTTTCACATGATCGCGGTTGAGGTCGAGGCCTTGCGCGTTGGATCTCTCGCCCATCCCCAGTTCAGGCCCGTTCTGCGCTGGCCCGCGGTTGCCGGGCGCGATGCGGTCGTTCCCGTCGGCGTTGTAGATCGGCCCGAAGATAAGAATAAGATCGTCGAGCAGCCCGCGGTCGGGCGACTTCGGATCCAGCAGGATCTCTCGGGCCAGTTGGATGTACGCGGGCTTGCCGCAGACCTCCCCGCCGTGGATGTTCGCCTGGAGGTACACGACGAGCCGCCCGTCGGCGTGCGCCTCGGCGGGAGTGGCGACCGGCGGGTCCGCGACGATCAGCAGGGGTATCTCGCGCCCTTCGTTCGTCACGCCGAGCGTCGCGCGCCTCGCAAGCGGAGATCGGGAGGCGAGTTCGTCCAGCACCGCCACGACCTCGGCGTGTGTCTCCGTCGCGCGATACCCCGACATCTCGGAAGCGAGCAAGAGTTCGTCCGGCCAGCGACCGGCGTCCCCGCCTGCGAGCCGACCGCCGCCCCCGGCACAGCCGCCCGCGACACCTAGCGCAGCGAATATGAGACTCAGACTCATCACCAAGTGCAAAAGCACACGCCGCCGGCCCGTCGGTTGATCCAGATGAGGATGATCAGATGTCATCCGTGGATCGTACCGGCGGGCCGGCGGCGGTGACGGGGTCGAAGCCCCTCCGCATCGACCCCGAGCGAGATTATCTCAGCCCGCGGCGGGCCGGCCCCGTACATCCGCCGCGGACACACTCTCTCTCTATCAAATACAGCGTCAAACGGGCCGCGGCCCGGCGCGCAAATCCCGAAAAATACCAAACTTTCACGAACCCCGGCTCAGATACCACGACGCTCGCCCCAGCCGATCCCGAACTCGCTCGACCGCACGGCCGCACGCACGCCGGACCGCGTCCTCGCTCTTGCCCAGACTCTCAGCAATCCGGGCGTAAGGCTCATGCCTGAAATAGTGACGGGTCAGGATCTCCCGCTGCTCGTCCGGCAGGCCCGCGATGCACGCCAGCATCGCAGCCTCGGCGTCGGCGCGACGGATGATCCGGCTCGGCGTCGAGCCGCCGTCGGACAGGCGGTCGAGCAATGCTTCACGCCCGGCGCCGACCTCGAGTGCGGCGTCGCGCTTCGATCGACGGCATCGCCGGACCTGATCTATGAACTTATGATCCACGATCCGCGCGACCCACTGATAAAACCCCTCCCCGTCGCGCGCCTCGAACCCGCTGATTCCGCGGATCACGTCTATGTAAGCCTCCTGGAGCAGATCCTCCGGCTCGATCCTCCCCTGCCAGTCAACACCGATCTTGCGAGCCGCGTGGACCAGCAGCCGCTTGTGATGAAGCCAGAGCAGCCGTTCGGCGGCGTCGAGATCGCCCGCGGACGCCTTGACGCACAGCGACTCGACGCTCTCTATGCCCGGCTTGTCGTTCGATGTGTCCACGGCGGCTGGGGATACGAAAAAGGCCCGATCAGGGTACCATACCGATCGGCGGAACCGACGTTCCGCGGGGGGCTTATGGATCGTCCGACCGACATCATTGTCGACGGTGCTGTCTCGCAATTTTTCGAACGCCGGAAGTCCGGCGAGCGCGTCTCGATCGACGATGTCCTCGCGACGGCGAACCTGCCCGACCCGGCCCGGATCCGCGCGGAGGTCATATCTAAGATCGCCCGCGAATCCGCCGTCCGCCTCAGCATGTCGGACCGGCTGAGCGCTTCCGAGACGATCGGCCCGAACCCGGGCGCCGAGACCGCCGGCGACCCCTGGGCCGACCTGCCCGAGATCGAGGGCTACGACCTCATCGACGTGCTCGGCCGCGGCGGGATGGGCATCGTCTACGAGGCCTACCAGCAATCCACCGGGCGACGAGTGGCGATCAAGTTCATGCTCGGCGCCGCCGCCGCCACCGAAGCCGGCCGCCGACGTTTCGAACGCGAGGTCGAACTCATCGCCCGCCTCCAGCATCCCGGCGTCGTCTCCATCATCGACTCCGGCGTACACCGCCGACGCTGGTTCTACGTCATGGAGTTCGTCGACGGAACTCCCCTCGACGACGCGGTGAAACCCGGCGAGTGCGACGTGCGTGACGCGCTCGGCCTCGTCGCCCGCATCGCCGACGCCGTCGATTACGCGCACCAGCGCGGCGTGCTCCACCGCGACCTCAAACCTTCTAACATTATTATCGACTCGCGCGGCGAGCCGCGCCTGCTCGACTTCGGCCTCGCCAAGGACATCGACCCCGTCACTGGTTCGACCGCCGGCGCCGCGGGCGGGATCTCGCTCGACGCTTCTCTATCAGAACCGGGACAGATCCTCGGCACGCTCGCCTTCATGCCGCCCGAGCAATCGCGCGGCCGCGCGGACCAGATCAGCGTCCGCACCGATGTCTACTCCCTCGGCGCGATCGCCTACGAACTCGTCACCGGGCGCCTCCCGTGCGCGATGGACGGCACGCTCTCGGACATCCTCCGCCGGATCGAAGAGATCGACCCCCCGGCGCCTTCAACCATCCGCCCGGGCGTCAACCGGGACGCCGACGCTGTGCTGCTCAAAGCGCTCGAGAAGGATCCTCAGCGCCGCTACGCTTCCGCCGGCGAACTCGCCGCCGACCTGCGCCGGTGCGTGCGCGACGAGCCGGTCCTCGCGCGCCGTGTAGGCGCAGCGGTCAAAGCGGCGCGCTGGCTCCGGCGGAACCGGCTCGCGGCGCGTGTCGGCGCTGTGGCGCTGGCGCTCGTTCTTATTATCTCGACGCTCGCGACGGTGAACATCGTCCGCGCCTCGCGCGCCCGGCTCGACCAGGCCCAACTCCAGCAGCAGACCACCGACTGGCTCAGCCAGACCCTCTCCCAACTCTCGCCCGACAGCGGCTACTTCAATCAGACACTTACCCTCGAACAGCAGAACGACGCGCACGCGAATCGGCTCGCGTCCGACCCGCCCGGTCGGCCCGAGGTCGCCGCTTCGGTCCACTCCTTCGTAGGCAGGAATTACTTACAACTCCGGCTCTTCGACAAGGCCGAGCGCCAGCACCGCGCCGCCGTCGAGATCCTGCGTCGGGTCCATCGCGGCGCCGACCCCGCGCTCGCCGAGTCGATCCACAACCTCGCCGCGACTCTGTGGTGGAAAGGCGAGTACACCGACGCCGAACCTCTGTACCGCGAGGCGCTCGCGATGCGCGTCGCGCACTTCGGCGCCGAATCTCTCGAAACCGCCGACACCACCAACCATCTCGCCGCATGCCTCGACCGCCTCGCGCGCGACGACGAAGCAGAACGCCTGTACCGCGAAGCCCTCCGCGTCCGGCGCCTGATCCTGACCAGCGATCCTTCATCGCAGGAGCCGATCGCCGCGAGCCTGAACAATCTCGGCGCTTTTCATCTCAGCCGCGGCAAACCCGCCGACGCCGAGCCTTACTTCCGCGAATCGCTCGCATTGATCGAGTCCATCCGAGGCGCCGACGATCACCGTGTCGGCGCCGTGCTGACGAATCTTTCGGAGTGCCTGATCGAACTCGGCGCCGCCGCCGACGCCGAGCCTCTTCTCCGCCGCGCCGCCGACATCTACACACGCCGGCTCGGCGAGAACAACGCATCGACCGCGACAGCGATCTACGAACTCGCCCGCAGCCGGGCCGCGCAGGGCGAGACGGACGACGCGCTCTCTCTTATAAACCGCGCGCTGGCCATCCGACGCGAGAAGTTGCCCGCCGGTCACCCGCTCATCGGCGACGCGCTGACACAACTCGGTCGCATCCACCTCATGCGCAGCGAGCGCACGAACGCCGCCCCCCCGCTGCGCGAGGCGCTCGCGCTCCGTCGCGCCGCCACGCCGCGCAGCGAGACCGCGATCGCGCACGTTTCATCTGCGCTCGCCGCAGCGATCCACGACACTTCGGCGGACGAAGCCGAGGCGTTGATCACTGACGCTGTCGAACTCCTCCGGCCGCGCATCGAAACGGGCGACACACGCGCGATCGCCGCCGTGCGCGCCTGCGTCGCGGCGCTCCAGCAAGCCGGCGCCACCGATCTGGCGGCCCGCCTGAACGCGCTGCAGACCCGCCCCGGCGGCGGCTGACCCGACCAATACCCGTATATAGGAACATTTTCTGCTGTTCCGACCGGAATTTGATTATGGGTTTCCATTATCCTCGTTATCTTGATTCATATTGAGGAGCGTCCCCCGTCCCCCCTCGGCCCGGCCACGGAGACAGACCATGAAGAAGCCCCCCCGCCTCCTGCTGACGTGCGCAGCGGTATCGCCATGCGCCGCGATCGCGCTCGCCCAAACCGCTGACCCCACCGACGGTTCCACAGTCCTAGCGCCGACACCTTCATCGAGCGATGGTGTCAGGCCGATCCCGGTTTGGCGGTTGTCAGAAAAACAACGCGCCGATACTCCGTTCGCGATGTCGGGGGGTTCGTTCTCCACTGTGATGGAAACATTCTCCGGTTTCCCGCTTACAAATTTTTCAAATCCGCCCGGTTCTCTGGTGTCGCTGCACAACCAGATCGGCGCTGACGGCTTGCCGATGGGCGCGCTCTCGATCGTCGGCGCCGCGACCGACGCCGCGATGATGAGCGTCCCGCCCGGCTCCCCGGGAGGAGTAGCCCCCGTCGGCGTCCTCCGCTCGACCGGCCTCCCGCCGGGGACCTACGGCGTGATCGCCCGCCGCAGCGGGAAGGATCCGCGAAGAACAGGCTTATTTGCCGCGTTCGAGTATCAATTTTCTCCACGCCTGGTCGGCATCGACGCCCCCCTCGTGATCTCTAAAGACTGGCAACTGCTCGATGCGTCAACCTTCACCCTATGGCAGATGTATTCGAGTTTCGCTGGAGTTACGAGCATGCGCGTAATGTTCGGGGGAACTAATCAAACCGGCATATTATCTGCTTTCTCTGACCCTGTAACCGACCAACTCGATCGTTTCGTTATTCTGGGTCCAAGGCCCGCCTCGGGCCCGATCGGGGATTTTTTCTCGCCGCCGAGATCCGAACTTGCGCCGTTCCCGATCGGGCAATGGTTCACGCTTATGTACGTCTCAACCGTCGGCCCGGACGGGATCCCGGGCAAGAGCATCTGGCTCAAGAGCGATGAAACTGTCGCCGCGGGCTTTCTCGATCCCCGCCTCGCGTCCGGGCAGATCGTCCCCAACGACGGCGCCCCCCTAGGCTGGCTGAACATCGCCCCGGGCATCGACGACGACCCCGCAACGCCACAGCCCGAAGGCATCGGCGTCGCGACGAACCAGTTCGGCCAACCCTTCCCGGCGCTCGGCCACCTCGGGCAATATATAGATTTGTTCTCTTCATCACCCGATCAGTCTCAATTCCGAATCGGAACCGACCCACCCCAATCCGTAATGCCCGGGTTTGCTGCGAACGATGTGTTTTTTGATAATTTCACAGCGTCCGGGACGCTCTTCGATTTCCCGCCGCTCAGCCCCGACAACATCATCCCGTTTTCCAACGACTTCGAGGAATCCCAGCCGAACACGTCCGCAAGCCTGAATCAGCCGCACTGGTCCACCCCGATCCCGTTGGCGCAGACACTAATATCGTCGCCGTCGAGCGACACTCTGCACGTCAACATGGCGTCGCGCACGCTCTGGAGTAGCGTCCTCCAGCGCATTGGCTCCGCGAATTTCCCCCTCGTGACGCCGTTCCCGCGTCCGCTGCCGGGCCAGCCGACCTCTATTAACATGCGCGCCCGGCTTACGTCGGCGCCGGGCGTCACCTCGCGCGAGATCCTGATCCGTCAGAGCGGAGATTCCACTTTCTCGTCCTTTGATCTCAACGAAGGCCTGCTCCCCGACACCTCGGCATTTTCGATCGTGCTCGGCCCTGTCGATCCCACCGATGGGATCGGCGCCGCCGGCTCGCAGATCTGGGTGCGCCAGGCCAACCCGGCCTTCAACCCCGCCCTAGACGCACAGGATCATCTCGTGGAGCGCCACTGGCTCCCATCCGCGCTATGGACGGAACCGCCGGCACCGGCTTTCAACACGCGCATGACCCTCGTGCCCACCGGCGTCGCATTCCCCACGGGTCGCTTCTTCGACATCGCCATCGAGATCGAGCCAGACCCCGCCGATCCCGCAGTGCTCTCGATCATCCGCCTCACCGTCGACGGAGCGCCGCTGCATCCATTCGGCGACCCCGCACGGTCGTTCCGCGCACCCATACGCACGACAACTTCCGTCGAGTTCTACTCCGGCGCAAACCCCGGCGGTGACGGCGACCTCATGAGCGTCGACGACGTCATCTTCACCGGCCCGCAGACATTCTTACCCGGCGAAGCGCCCTTCTCGCTCCCATTCAATGAACAGTTCGACGGCTATCTCCTCGACACGTCAATAACGCGGCACGGCGCCACGAATTTCAAATCTCGCAACGACCATACGAATATCGGCTTTTTTTCACTCACACCCACGCGGACGATCCTGATCGACCCGCTGGCTCAACCCGCGCCGGGCGAACTCGTCTGCCGATACCGGATCGAGGCCACGGTTCTCGATTCGGGTGTTTTCACGCCCAGCGAGATCGTCGCCATCCCGTTCTCCGGAATCTCAACCGCGCCCCCAGGCGTCTCCACTCCCACCAATTGCATAGGGAGCATTACCGCGAATACAACTTTTCTTGTACGCGCCGGGACTAATCAGCCCCGCGTGGAATCGGGCGATTGGCGGTTGATCGGCGAGTCGCCGAACCCATTCTCGACGTTCCCGACGCCGACGGAATTCGACCCCGAACTCGGCGACCGCACCGGCTTCCGCTTTGAAACCTTTGACGCCGGCCGATTCAGCGTGCTCGGCGCACCGGACTCCACCCGGGTCCGCAGACTCGCCGACGCGTTGCCAGGCTCCGAAGGCGCCGACAACAACGCCCTCGAATTCGTAGCGAACTCCAGCAAAGATCCCGTGATCGTGCTCGAAGACACCCTCCGCGCCATCCTCCCGGCGACGTCGAGCGACTCGGACACTATCTCCCGGCTCACTTACGATATCTATATCGAGAGCCTGAACGTGCTCGGCGTCCCGGACGACACCATCGCCCCGCGTTCCGGCTTCTCTATTTCGGTCCTCAGTCCGGACAGGTTCTCACCGACAACTATACTCAACAATAGATTTACGAGAATTAACTTCGGCGGGCCGGACATCAACGCGGGCAACTCAAATCCCTCTGCGCCTGTGGTACCCGCGGACAACATTTCCTATGAAATGATCCCGAGCACGAGCTTTCTGGCCTACTTCGCTGATACGGGAATCTCCGTGCTCACGGGCGGCGTCGGCGCCGACGGCGTGATCGCCGGCCCGCTGGTCAACCGCTGGATCACCGTGATCTTCGAGGTCGACGGCGACGGGAACTGGTCCGCAGCGATCGACGAGGATCGCGACGGCCCCGCCGAACCCGTCACGATCGCGACCGGCGCGCCGATCAGCAGCGAAGTACTTCCCAGCATCGAGCGTATCATCGTCGCCGAAGGCCGCGATGCCGGCTCGGACGGTCGGCCCATGCCCGGCGCCGCGCGAATCCGCACACTCCCAGGCGGCGGCGCCGCGATCGCTCCCGCCAACGCGGACCCCACCGAAGACTATTGTTTCTACCGGGTCACAAATATAGAAACGCTCGATAACTCGATCGCCCCTTCACTATTTGACCCCCGATTCCAGAGCGTTACCGCGTCGATTAATCAAAGCACGACAATCGCGGTTCTCAACCGCCGCACCGACGGCCAGGGATCCGTCGTCGGATCCCGCGTCCATGAACACTGCCCGTGGAGCATCGGCGCGAGCGGCAACATCGTCGAACTCGCGGACTCCATCAGCGGGAACATCGCCTTCCGTGGACGATGGGCTCGTGCCGGCGGCGTAGGCTTTAACCGTTTCGTCGAACCGATCCCCGCGGGCGGGATTCAAGTTGTCGACGGCCCCTCCCAAACCCCACCAGTCGCCTATACCGACATATCCAGCATCCCGACGGACTCCCCAGGATTCGCAGTCGCCGTCCAGGTCTCCATCCTCCTCGCCGAGTGGGCCGACGATCCTAACGACGGCTGGGATCCGCCCGTCACATTCCCCCGCTCGCGCTGGCTTCTCGACAACATCACCCTCAGCGAAATCCCGATCACCGTCTGCACCGGCGATCTCAACGGCGACGGCTCCGTCACCGGACTCGACCTGCTCATCATCCTCAACGATTTCGGCGCCGGGCCCAACGGCAACGGCGGCCCGATCGGGAATCCCGCGGCCGACATCAACGGTGACGGCGTCGTCAACGGCGTGGACCTGCTGCTGCTGCTAAATAATTTCGGCGACTGCGCCTGACGCGATCCCACACACACGACACTAAACCACCCAGCAGCCCCGCCCGATCCGGGCGGGGTTTTTCATCGCGCCTCGAACCGCAGACGAACGGTCAAACCCCGTCGCGCCAGGCGAAACTTTCGAGGTGGTCCCGCAGCGCCCGCGTCGAGCGGAACTTCTTTGCGATCAAGGTGCGCTTCAGGCCCAGGCAGATCTCCTTCACCTGCGCCGGCTGTTTCGCGTACCACTTCGCCCCGCCGGTCATGTCGTAGAGGATGCGCACAAGGTTGAACACATCCTCGCGTATGTTCGCAGCGTTGGGCTTCCCCCAGTCGTAAAGATCCACCAGCCGCGCGTCGAAGCGGACCCCGACCCGCCGGACCAGTACGTTCCCGACGTGCATGTCGCCGTGGTACTCGCCCATCGCGTGGACGCACTCAAGCCCGACCGCGATCGCGTGCAGCAGCACCAGCGCCTCGTACGGCCGAAGCCGCCCGCCCGGATGTCGCTTGATGAAGCGTTCGAGCAGTTCACCATCGATGAACTCGCTGATGAGGGCGGTCGTCCATACTCCCGCGGCTTCGACCTCCTCGGAGTGATGATATTTGAGCACGATCGGGCAAGGCCGAAGCCGCTCGAGCCGCTGCGCATGGGCGCGGACGGCGCGGTCGCGCTCGTTCCGCTGCGGGAAGAAGAGTTTGGCGGCTCGCGGCGCGCCGGTCTTCTTCTCAACAACTTTATATACTTCGCCCTCCCACCCCGCGCCCAGCCGCGCCACCACCACATACTTCCCGGCGAGCATCCGCCCGGGGGCCAGGTCGAACGTCTTGATGTGATTCTTCCGAGGGGTCGGCACACCGCCGATCCTACCCGTTCGCGGCCACCGCGTGTGCGAGGCTCCGCCGCCGATCGCCACACCGTGATCGCGTTTCGTCGCTACCTTCTGGGCGATGCGGGAGGTCCGCCGATGACTCGACAGAGGCACACCGGGCACGGGGTGCGAGGGCTGGTGCACAAACGCCGACCCGCCGCCGGCTCACCGCCGGGCACGCTCGCCCTCCCCGCAAAGCCAGGCGGGACATTCATCCGTGTCATGCGCTACGACCCGGCCGGGGCCGAGGAGTTCGACGCCCGCAGCGACGACCTCGCGTCGATCATCCAGCCCGGCAAGGTCGCCTGGATCGATGTCCAGGGGCTGGGCGACGAGAGCCTGCTGCGTCGGCTCGCGGGAGTGTTCAGCATCCACCCGCTCGCTCTCGCCGACATCGTGAACATCGGCCAGCGGCCCAAGTCCGAGGATTACGACGGGCGCCTGTTCGTCGTCGTGCGCATGGTCCGCATGCCGGCTCCGGACACGCCGGACTGGGAGCAGGTCAGCCTCTGGGCCGGGCCGGGGTTCGTCGTCACATTCCAGGAAAAGCCCGGCGACTGCCTCGACCCGCTCCGTGGCCGCATCCGAACCGACGGCTCGCGAATCCGCAGCAGCGACGCCGGCTACCTCGCGACGATGGTCGTGGACGCCATCGTCGACGCCTACTTCCCCGCGCTCGAATCCTTCGGCGAGCACCTCGACACGATCGAACGCCGCCTCATCGAACGCCCGGACGCCGATCTTCTTACAACCATATTTCACACCAAGCGCGAACTGATGGGTTTCCGCCGGGCGATCTGGCCGCAACGCGAGACGCTGACTCGCCTGCTGCGCGACGGGCATCCGCTCATCACGCCCGCGACGACGCCGTATCTCAGGGATGTGTACGACCACGCCGTGCACCTCGCGGACGTGACCGAGACATACCGGGAACTGGCGCAGAGTTATATTGATGTGTACCTGTCCAGCGTCGCCCATCGCACCAACGAGACCATGCGCGTGCTGACCGTGCTCGCCACGATCTTCATCCCGCTGACCTTCGTCGCGGGCGTTTTCGGCATGAACTTCGACACGTCGCACCCGCTCAACATGCCCGAACTCGGCTGGCGTTTCGGTTACCTCGCGTTCTGGGTGTTCTGCGTCGTTCTTGCGGGTTCTATGTTATACGTCGCCCGGCGCGCCGGCTGGATCGGAGGCGGAAAAAAGAACCCGTGATTGTCGCATCCGTTCCGATCATTCGACCGATGTAACGTGCAGGCTCGTCGCGAGATTGCTGCGCAGCCGGCTCGAAAGCGCATCCCGGCCGCGCTCGATCGCCCGGCGTATGCTCGACAAGGACCGTGTCGGCTCCGCGATGTGGCACACCGGCTCCCCTGGGCGCACCGCGGGCAGCGTCGTCATGCTCAGCACCACACCGTCGCTCGGCGCGATCAGCACCGCACGCCCCTCGCCGAAGACTCCCGCGTTCGTCGCGATCGGCTGGCCCGCTTCGATCAGCGCGCCCGGCGCGACGTGGAACCACAGCAGCCCCCCCAGCGTCGCCCGCACCCACGTCGTCTTCTCGACCCGTGTCTGATATACCGGCTTGATCGGCTCGCCCGCGATCATGCCGAGATTTATCATCACGTTACGAATCCCGCGCACGCCGATCTCGACCACATCCGGCTCGATCTTCCACACCTCGCCCGCTTCGAGGATGATCGTCGGAACCCCGGCGTCGCATGCGCAGCGACGGAGAGAACCCTCAGGTCCCTTCCCGTTGACTATCAACTCGCAACCGAACGCCGACGCCAGCCGTCTGGCGCCCGCGTTTCGCAGGTCCGCGCGCACGTTCGGATAGTTCGTCCGCTGCACGGCCGCCGTGTGCAGGTCGATGCAGTAATCCGCCTTGGTCACCAGTTCCGTGAACACTGTGTGCGCGATCCGCGACGCCATGCTCCCGCCAGCCGACCCTGGGAACGAACGGTTCAAGTCCCGCCGATCCGGCACGTAACGCGACTGGCTCTCGAACGCGGGCATATTCACGACCGGGACGCAGATCAGCGTGCCCGCGCTGATCGACAGTGTGTCGTCGAACATAAGTTCACGGACGACGCCGACGCCGTTGATCTCGTCGCCGTGGATCGCGCCGGTTATTAGAAGCCTCGGCCCGGGTTTCTTCGCCCGCACGACCCGGACCGGCGTGACGACCGGCTCGCCGTGGTATGTCTCGGAGATCGGCAGATCGAGCGTGCGCGTTTCTCCGGAACGGATCCGCTGGCCGGCGATTGTGAATCTTGTTCGTGCGGTGGACATGTATGTCGGCGCCTTGTTCGAATGCTTGATTCATCGGGCGCCGGTTGTCTTTTTCTTGCGTCGCGCCGGAGTTTTCGGCGTCGGGAGCAATCCTTCGAGCGTAATCTGCTTGCCGTAGCACAGCAGCACATCGCCGATCAGGAGGCGCTGTTCTCCGTGCGGGTTTGGGATGACGATGCCCGAACGCGTGATGCTCAGGACGAGCACGTCCCGGCCGCGGAGATCGAGTTCGGCGAGTGTTCTGTCCGCGAGCGACGACCCGGGTTGCACGGTGAACTCCGCCACGCCGTAGCCACGCGCCAACGTCAGCCGCTGGCGCAGGTCGATCTCGGGGAACTGCGCCTGCCGCTCGAGATACTCCATTATCGCGCCGGCGACATCGACGCCGGTCGCCCGCTCGATCCCCTCAAGCCCCGGCGATGCGTTGACCTCCATGACGCGAGGCCCGTCGGACGATTCGAGCATGTCCACGCCCGCTACACGCAAGCCGAGAATCTGCGCCGCGTACACGGCGGTCCTTTCGAAGAGCGGATCGAGCGTGAGCGCCTCTGTCGCGCCGCCGCGATGAACGTTCGAACGGAACTCCTGCCCGGTCGCGGTACGGCGCATCGCTGCGACGACGCGCTCGCCGACGACGAACGCGCGGACGTCGCGCCCCTTGCTCTCCGCGACGAACTTCTGGATGAGCACGTTCTGCCGGGCGCCCTGGAGCGTCTCGATAATCGCCTCGGCGATTTTCACGTTGTCGGCGAGTATGACGCCGATGCCCTGAGTGCCTTCGAGGAGTTTTATGATGACCGGGACGCCGCCGACGCGCTCGATCGCCGGCAGGATCTCCCGCCGGTCGCGGACGAACGCTGTCGCCGGCAGGCCGATGTCGTGCCGGCTGAGGATCTGCATGGAGCGGAGTTTGTCGCGCGCGACCGAGATCGCGTGCGACGCCGCGAGCGAGTACACGCCCATCTGCTCAAACTGCCGGACAACCGCGGTCCCGTAGAAGGAGATCGACGCGCCGATCCGCGGGACGATCGCGTCAAACCTGCCGACACGCCGTCCTTTATAATATAATTCCGGCGCGCCCGTCTCAAGCCCGATCGAGCATGAGAAAGTGTCGAGCACGCGCATCGCGTGCCCGCGCGCCTCTCCCGCTTCGCGCAGGCGGCGCGTGCTGTAACAACGGGCGGCGCGCGATAGTATCGCTATCTTCATTTTCACTCCTTGCCGGGACCGCCCCGGCGGCGTCGCGGCGGCGACAACAGACGGTGCGCCCCGGGATCGACGAGAAACTCCGGCTCGAGCGCAGCCCGCCCCAGAAGCATCCGGCACAGCATGTTCCGACGACTCACGAGTCCGACTTCTATACGCTTGCGCACGCCGCCGATCTCGATCTCGGTCCCGACGAAAAGGCGCTCGTGCTCGACGCCGAGACTGCTGCGCACGACCGATCGGCGGATGATCGGCGTCTCGATCGTCACATGGTCCGAATGCCCGGCGCCTCGCGCCCAGCGCGACAGGACCATATCGAACCGCACAACATCAGACGAGATTTCCTCGATGTGCGCGACATCGATCGCGCTGGTTCTCGCCCCTGTGTCGGCTTTGGCGATCAGTCGCGGGACTCCCCAGTCCGGCAGCGCGACTCTTTCCTTCCACCCGATCACGAGACGACCGTCGCTGAAAATGTGACCTCCGTTCGAACTCATGCCCCGGCGCCCTTGCGCCGCGTGACGGCCGCGGCGATCGACTCCGCCAGAGAATCAGACACGGTGCGTATGTGCAGATCGCGCTGCGGGAAGGCGATCTCGACGCCGTGCTCGCGGAACTTCGCGTCGATCGCGTTGTTGATGCCGTGCCGAGTCGCGATGAAGTAATCTATGCTCTCGATGAACACCCGGAGTTCAAAGTTCAACGTGCTGTCGCCGAAGCCGATGAAGACCGCGCGCGGCGGCGGGTCCGCCAGCACATGCGGCGTTTCCGCCGCGATCTCCAGCAGCAATATCTCCGCCTTCTTGATGTCGGAGCCGTACGCTATCCCGACCGGGCAGATGATCCGCAGGACCGCGTCCGTCAATGTCCAGTTTATAAGTTGAGTCGTGATGAACTCCTTGTTCGGGATGATGATCTCCTTGCGGTCCCAGTCGAGGATCGTCGTCGCTCGGATGCGGATGCGCGTGACGGTCCCCGTGAGGTTGCCGACCGTGACGGTGTCGCCGACGCGGACGGGTCGCTCGAATAGGATGATCAGTCCCGAAACAAAGTTTGCGAAGATCTCCTGCAATCCGAAACCAAGCCCGACCGTCGCCGCCGCCGCGAGCCATTGCACCTGCTGCCAGCGGAGGCCCATCGCCGCCGCTCCCGCGAGAACGCCGACGACGACGATCGTGTATCGCAGGAGAGACGTGATCGCGTACCTCCCGCCGGCGTCGAGCGGGAGCCGGCGTAGCGCGGTCACTTCGAGAAGCCCCGGCAGGTTGCGCGCGAGCACGACGGTGACGATCACCGCGATCACCGCAGCGGACATATCACCGAGTGTGAGCCCCACGCCCGGCACACGCACGTCCCGGAACACGCCGAGCGCGGGGACAACGTCCATCCAGACTACGAGAATCCCGACTACGAGCGCCGCGAATAGCGTCGCGCGCAGCAGCCGCATGGTCTGCTCGCCGACGGAGCCGATGTCCAGTGAATCCGGCTCGGGGATCGAAGGGAGATCGCGCGCCGAATCGCCCACATCGCGCTGCTGCTCGGCGCGGAGCCGTTCGACGGCGAGTCGGCGCCGTTGCAGGATCGCCCATCGGCGCAGCAGCGCCCGCGCGACCACGACCGCGGCGATCACGCCCGCCGTCATCCCTACTCTGTCCGACAGCCGTGACGCGGTGTAGATATAACCCGCTCCCGCTGCGGTGATAAGCGTCGCGAGCGCCAGCAGCGCGCTCCCGTGCACGATCGGCCAGAGTCGATAGAGCCAGGCCGTGCGGTCCGCGCCCCAGAACGCGCGCATCAACGGCCTGTCACGCCCGAGCAATCGCCACGCGATCCAGACCAGACCGAGAAGCCAGAGCATCAGCAGCAGTCGCTCGGCTTCACTCGCGCCGCCCGCGTTCGCCGTCGCTCCCGCGGCGCGCATCGCAAACAGAGTCACAGCGCCCGGCGCCCACCACCAGCGGATAGTGCGCGTCATCATCCGACGCGCATCAGCGGGCCAGTTGAAATCCCGATCGCCGATCGATCCGTCCCGGCAGATCAGGGTCACGAGCCGGACGCTGAAGAAAAAGAGCGCGACCGAATACGCCCCCGCAGCGACACCCGACGCCGGCGCCCAGTTTTCAGCGATGGAGGAAAAGTACCATCCGACTAACACCATCGGCGCCGCGGGACCGAGCGCCGCGACAACGGCGAACATGAGCGACCCGAGCATGTGCCATGAGGCCGATCTGCTGGTTGATTTTGCTACGCCCGCTAGATCCCTTGACTTGCGCCAGGAACGTATGGAACCGGCGATCACGACGAGCATCAGCAGCATCGCCGCCGTGTTCAGCACCGGCTGCGCGACGAATTGGCTACGGACAGCCGCGATAGCGTCGCGCCATATGGCCCGACTTCCGGCGATTTCCACGCGAATCCGATCAATGGACTCGCCGCCGATCGGCTCGCCCGAGCGGACCCACAGCACGCGCTCCTCGATGAATCGTGACATCTCGCGCGTCACCGCGATTGTTTCACGTAGCGCGGCGTCGTGCCGGACGAGCGCGCTGAGCCGTTCGCTCGACGCGACGTCTAAGCCGCGCAATATATCGAGTCGCTGTCGAATGATCGCGGTGGCGTCGTCGCGCCAGCGTTCGCGGTCGGCCACCAATCCCAGCAGAAACTGAATTTCATCGTCGATCTCGGCGCTCACTGTGCGCAGCGCCGCGCCGACTTCGAACCCGCGCCGTCGTTCAGCGTTGATCTCCTGCGCGAGCCTTCGCGACTGTCTGGCGATCGGGCCGACTTCTGGGAGCCGCCGGAGTTCGGCGCGGAGTTGCACGCCAAGCCACGGGCCGAACTCGATGTCGCGGGCGCGATCGCGCACGTCGTCGAACCGCCTGGCGATTCTGCTTCGGCGTTCGACGGCGGCGTCCGCATCGCGCCGATCAACACCGATCTGCCGCTGGAGTTCCTCCAGGCTGTCCGCCAGCGTCGCGACGGCCTCCGCCGCTTCGGCGAGTTCGGGCGGCAGCGCCTCCGCCTGAGCGCGGGTCTGCTCGGCCTGGACGCGCGCTGCTTCGGCGCGCAACGCAACGGCGCGCTGCTCGAGTTGCTCTACCTGCCTCGTCAGGCGGGCGACCAGGCGGTCGGCACGCTCTCGGCGCGCAGTGAGCAACTCTGTGCGTGCGGAATAACTGGCCTGCTCGGATTCGAAGAGTCGCAGTTCCGCGCGTGCCTGGCGCGCCGCAGCCGCGGCCTGCGCCTGAGACGCGTACTCATAAGCAAGCCGGTCGGCGTCGGCCGGAGGCGCGAATGACTCCGGCGCGGAACGCGACATTTCATTTCGCTGGGTGATCAGCGCGGGCAGTTCCGCCAGCCTCGCAGTGCGCCGGGAAGCCTCCGCGGCGAGGGCGTCCCGCTCGGCGCGACGACGCTCGAGTTCGGCTCTCGCATTAGTAAGTTGTGATTCGAGTTCTTCCAGAGAAGCCTGCTGCGGCTCGCCGTTGGGCGTCGCGGTCAGCGCGGCTAGTTCTTCACGGATGACGGTGAGTCGGCGCGGCGCCTCGGCGCGATCGGAATCGAAAACCTCGGCCTGCGCCAGCGCCTGGGCGGCGGCTTCGAGATCCGCGATCGCCGTGCGATACGCGGTGAGGATGCGCGCCCGGTCTCCGATCTCCGATTCAGGAGCCGACTCGACCGCGGCGATAGTGGCGCGAAGCAATTCGAGCGACGGCCAGCCCCGCTCGGTGTCGGCGGCGGTCTGTTCCTGATCCCCGGCCGCCGGGACGCCCGCGGGATTTGTCGGCGCCGGCTGCGCGAACACGGCGGCGCATAAGTACAACCCGGACGCGATCGCCACAGCGATAGACGTGATGCGCTTCGCGGCGTCACGCGCCTTCAACGTCGGATTTGCTCTCGCTCGAATCATGAGCGAGCAGTGTAGCCGGGCGGGCTTGCGTCAAGTCGCCGGGGATCGGATCACGGCTGGATGGTGACCGCGCCCCAGTTGGAGAGGAGGCGGAGGAGGTCGGCGCCGTCGACCACGCCGTCCATGTTGATGTCGCCCAGGGCGGCCATCTCGTTGAGGGCGGTGCAGGTGTCGTCGCCGCCGCCGTTGGAGATGTTCCCGCCGTTGAACGCGACCTTGAGGGTGTACGTGCCGCACACGCCGTGGGGCGCGCCGTTGACGAGTCCGTCGCCGTCGGAGTCGCCCCCGCCGGAGACTTTGATGCAGATGTTGCCGTTGATGTCGGCGATGACGCAGATTTCGGAATATCCGGGCGCCGGGCCGGAGTCGTTGTCGGTCGCGATCACGTTGCAGTCCTTATCAAGCCAGAGGAGCTGCGTGTCGGTGGGGTTGCAGTCGTAGTCGAGCCCGCCGACGACGGTGATGCAGTATGACTCGAGGGGCTCGAGGCCGGTGAAGCACATGTAGTCGACGTCGTTGCAGATTTCTTCGCGGCCGGTGGTGTTGTCGATCTCGACGTGCACGGTCTTGGAGCCGGCGGGCGCGGTGTAGTTGATGCGGAACGCCTCGGCGCCGGTGACGAACTCGGCGACGTAGTGGTCCTCGCGGAGGGTGTTCCCGCCGGAGTCTTTATAAGTTACCCAGAGTGTGAACTCGCCGATCTGGCCGTGCGGGGCGTTCTGGAAGAAGCCGTTGCAGTTGCCGTCGAACCCGTCTGGGAAGCCGGTGACGATCATGCGCAGCGAGCGCGTGCCGTCGCCGTTGTTGGTGAGGATGTCGGCGTAGCCGTCGTTGTCGCCGTCCTCGCTCCAGACGCCGGAGGCCTTGCCGTTGCCGAGGGTCGAGCCGTTGTCGTTGGAGAAGATAACGTTGTCGAACTTGTCGACGATGCACAGCCAGGTGTCGGGCGTGGCGCCGGGGATGTAGCGTTTTTCGAGCTTGCCCGTGACGAGCGTGCAGTCCTGCTCGATATCGATCGACTGCCCGCCGAAGGGACCGACGCAGACGTCGTTGAACTCCGCCGGCTCGAACGCGACGCCGGACCCGTCGGGCACGCCGCGGACAGAGCGAATGTCGGGCGCCAGGTACTGTCCTATATTGAAAGTGAATCCGTTCCAGCCCGCTATTGGGTTCATCCCTCCGGGACCGTCGGGGCCTGAGATTTCGGTCGGGTACTTGGAGCCTTCTGTGGATTCAAAAGTGAAATCAAATATTGGTTGCCCCTGCGCGTCTACCGGGAATCTTCCGTCTGCGGCGATCGCGATGAAGTATGTCTGCCCGTTTATGAGCGCGGGGGTGTTGCTCCCGTCGGTCGGAAATCCTGTGATCGTGGCGCCGCAACCGCCGGGCGCGTCGATGTTGGCGACGATGCCCAGCCCCTGACCGGCAGGGTGATCCGGTCCGGTGAAGAGGAAGAGGGATGTGCAGGGGTTGCCGCTTTCTGACCCGTTGGTGAACGTAAGTTCGGTGGAGAAGAAGAATGTGTTGAAATCGTCGATGCGTACGAGGTACATATCTTCGAGATCGCCGGTGCTGAAGCCGCCCTCCGCGGCGAAGGTGTCACCGGGCCCCGCGAGCAGGCCGTTGATTGATTCGACGGGCGAGCCGAGCGGGATGCGTTGGGCGGAACCGGGCAGAGGCCCGGCGTCGGGGAGGAAGTTGGTTCCGCCGCCTTCGACCCAGTCCGGCCCGGCGACCGCGACACCGGCGCACACAATCGCCGTCAACCCGGCGCCGATCGCACCACGCGAGACTAAAATCTTCATGCCGCCTCCCGATAGTCCTTGCCCCGGGGCGCTCGACGCGCCGTACCGGGAGGCCGGCCCCTCACGGCCTCCCTAGGTATGAATCTACCCGGAAGCCGGGGTGGAAAACAAGAGATAACCCGTGAAATCATCGGGGTTTTTCGACTCGGTGAAGTTGGCGTGGGCCAACTTCCGGGTCTGATCAGACGCCGCCGCCGCCGCCGCTGCGATCTGTTATTCGGGCTTCGAGCGCTTTCTGATAGGCGACAACGGTCATGACGAGAGGCCCCCAGGCCATCTCGCCCGCGCGTCTGGCGGTGTCCCCGACGGACCGCACGTTGCCGGCCCGGACCTCGCCGGCGAGGTCGCGCACAGCGTGATCGACGACCGTGACCATCGAAGCGACGACCTGCCATTCCTCGTTCGAGCGGGGCATGAAGTTTGCGACGCCGGGGAGCGCGGTCGGCGGTACGATGCGCCAGCCGTCGTCGAACTGCCTGATGGTCATCCCCACGCCGAAGGCCGGCCTGCCGTCGATCAGCACCGCCCGGACATCGTCCGCGACGTAGACGATCCGAACACTCTCGCGAGCGCGCTCGATCCACGCGAAGGGGTCAGCCAAGAGCCTGCCCAGCGATGCGCCGTCAGGCCCGCCCGGCCCGGCGAGGGCGCCGAGTTGCACGCTCTCGGCGTTCGTCCGGATCTCGGCGACCTCCGCTGGGAACCGAGCCGCGACCGCAGACGCTAGTTCCTGCGCCGACGCCAGCAGCGAGCCGACCCGCGCCAGCACGGACTCCATCTCCGGCGATTCGGCATGGACGAGTTCGGGCAGGCGGTCCGGGCGGCCGGATTCGACGAACTCCCAGGCGATCTCGACCAGGCTCTGCGGGTCTTCGAGTCGGTAGCGCTGATACGTCGGCTCCGGGCGCAGCGAAGTCAGCACGCCCGCCGCGACCGCGAGCAGGCCGACGCCAAGCCCGCCGAGCGCCCAGATCAAACCGGTGTTTTTCGCCATGTGATGCCCTCGACCGTGACCCGTCGAACGCCGCGCGTATACGTGATCGTACGCGCCCCGCACGCGGATTCATCGGGCCGGCCCGGGGTACAATGATCGCGATGCGGATCACGCTGAATAACGAGGAGATCGAGGTCGCCGAGGGTGCGACTCTTGCGGACCTGATCGAGGATCGCGGGCTGACCCGTGCCGCGTGCGCTACTGAGGTCAACCGCCGACTGATCCGCAAGAACGAACGCCCGGACACGCCGATCAAGCCCGGCGACCGGATCGAAATAGTCACACTCGTCGGCGGGGGCTGAGCCGACGTTCCTGATGCTGAACTAAGATTCATGACAACCACCCACCGAGCCGAGCCTGTCCGCATCATTGAGCCGGCGCCCGAGCCGCTGACCGTCGGCGGGCGTGCGTTGCGATCGCGCCTGATCGTCGGGACGGGCAAGTACGCCGACTTCGACACCATGCGGCGTTGCCTCGATGCGTCCGGCGCGGATGTAGTGACCGTCGCCGTGCGCCGCGAGCGTCTCTTCAACGAACGCGGCGAGAGCCTGCTCGACTTCATCGACCTCGACCGTTTCACGATCCTGCCTAACACCGCGGGCTGCTTCAGCGCGGAGGACGCGGTTCGCGTCGCGCGGCTCGGCCGGGACATCCTTGAACAACTCGAAAACCCCGGCGCGTCGTGGGTCAAACTCGAAGTGCTCGGCGACCGCAAGACATTGCTCCCGGACCCCGCGGGAACGCTCGAAGCGACGCGCGAACTCGTCGCCGACGGGTTCGAGGTGCTCGCGTATTCGAGCGATGATCCGATCGCGGCGGTCCGTCTGCGCGACGCGGGCTCCGCGAGCGTGATGCCAGCGGGCAGCCCGATCGGGTCGGGGCTTGGCGTGCTAAACCCGGCGAATATTTCCCTATGCCTGGAACTTCTCAGAGAAGATGCGCCGGTGTACCCGGTGATCGTTGACGCGGGCGTCGGGACGGCGAGCGATGTCGCCGTCGCGATGGAACTGGGCGCCGACGGGGTGTTGCTGAACACGGGGATCGCGCACGCCGCGGACGCGGAACGCATGGCCCACGCGATGAGACTCGCGTGCATCGCGGGCTATCACGCGGCTCGGGCTGGGCGGATCGAGAAGAAAAGGTACGCGAGCGCGTCCTCGCCGTGGGAAGGCGTTGTAAGCCATATCCCCGGGGAGTGAGATGGCTTGAGTGCATTTAATATCATGCGATTGTGATGCTTCGGCATATCCCGATTGGCCGTGCAACATGCAGTAAATCCGCGAACCGCGGGGCGGGCCGCCGCGCCCGCGCTCTGAGCCGTGGGGCGGGCCTCCGTGCCCGCCTGAATGGGTGTATTTATGAACGCTGTTCACGGGCAGGCAGGGACGCCTGCCCCACGGGTTGATATGTATTTTCACGCCGGGCGCATGCCGCGGGTCAGTTGCAACACGCGGTCGGCCTGACGCCGGCGGACGGTTTCGAGGATAAGCCTCGGGATGCGCCAGGCGCCGTCGGACTCGGCCTGGTCCTCGGTCACGGTCGCGCAGTGCTCCTGAATGCACTGATATATAAGTTTGAACGCGTCGCGCGGCTGGCGCATCTGCTCGAGCGCATCCACCACGTCCTGTCGGCGCACGTCTTCATCGAAGAGATCGCCCAGCGACAGCGGGCGGTTGTCCTGCACCCTGCAGGCGCGCATCCTCGCGGTGCAGAGATCGTACAGCGTCGCGCCGGTCCAGGATAAGTTTTCGATGAGGTTCTGCTTGTCGAGCCTTGCTTCCTGGAAGAAGGCGGACGATTCACGAAACAGCAGGTGGCGCAGTTCGATCGGCAGGAGGAGTTTCAGCCCCACGCCGTCCATCTGAAGAAACTTGCTCGACATCATCGGCCAGACGATCGAGCGCATACGGTCGGGGTCGCCGCTGACGAGCGTCGGCTCGTCGATGCGGTCTACGACGATGAGCACGCTGTCGAAGCCGAATGCGCGGGCCGCGGCGCGCAGTCGGTCGAACATCTCGAATCTCGTCTCTTCGCTGGGCGTCATCGGCGCGAGCGCCCTCCAGCCGCGCGGCAAGGCCGCGAGCGATGACGCGAACGACGACGCCGATCTTTCGATCACGCGCACGCGTCTGGCGACCCGCCTGCCGAATCTCGCCGCGAGCCAGGGCGACAGCGCGAACCGCGCGATGATCGTAAGAAGCCACGCGGCGGCGAGCGAGCCCACGCCGAATGTCCAGACCGGCTCATCGAACGGAACCGCGCGTTCGAAGTGAAGCCAGGCGCCGAGCGCCGCCGGTGGGATCCAGCCCAGCGCCGCAGCAGCCGTCCACGCGCCGCGCGAGCGATCCCCCGGCGCCGCGAGCAGCCGACGCAGCCTTCTCGTTCGCGCGGTCGCTTCGAGAGGTCGGTCGTACACAGCCTGGAGAAGAACCATGTCCGCGCGTGTCGCGGGCGCCGATCGGCGGACGGCTTTCAGCCGGGCCCGAGAATCTGCGTCGCGCGCGAGGAGAGAATCCACAAGCGGCGCGGTCGCGGCGTGCAGCATCCCGTCCATCGCGTCGGACAGGCGCCAGCGCGCGAGCGCCTCGGCGGTCCCGCCTGCGCCCTCGGCGCGCTGCCTGGCGACGAAGCGGTCGAGCGCGGGATTAAGATCATCAAAAGGAACGAGAAGCACTGCTTTTTCAGGGTTTTTCGCGTTCCACGCCGCGACGCGCTGCTCGATCTGCATACGGATCGCGGTTTTGCCGCTGCCCTTCTCGCCGAAGACGATGCTCGTGGCGGGGCGTGCGAGATCGCCGAGGATTTTCTCGAAGTCGGGATGTGTCGCAGCGTCGGGCGCGAGGCGCGCGAAGACTCCGTCGTGCCGGGCTTCCTCCGCGCTGAAGGGGTTTTCCGTCAGCCCCCAATGATCGAAGAATCGCGCGACGTTCACTTGTGCTGGCGCTCCGGGTTGTTGTCAGTGTTCGACGCGTGTGCCGAGCATCGGCGCGATTTCGTCGGTCATGCGCTGCGCGAGTTCGGGCGATCGCGCTTCGAGGTTCAGCCGCAGCAGTGGTTCGGTGTTGCTTTTACGGATATTAGCCCACCATCCCTCGGTGTCGAAGCAATCGACGGTGACGCCGTCGAGTTCGTCGATCGAGCCGCGCGTCGCGAACGCGGCGCGTACATCGGCGAGCGAAGCGTCCTTGTCCCGCGCTTCGAAGTTGATCTCGCCGGACTGCGCGTATCGCGCTATCGGCGCGAGGATCTCGCTCATCGGCGCCCGGCTGCGGGCGAGTTCCGAGACGACGACCGCCATCGCGATCGCGCCCGAGTCCGCGTAGAAGTTGTCGCGGAAATAGAAGTGGCCGGATAGTTCCCCGCCGAACGCGCCGCGATGTTCGCGGAGAGATTTCTTCATGAAGACGTGACCGACTTTGCCGCGGACGGGCACGCCGCCGGCGCGTTCGACCTCTTCCTGCACGGCTTTGCTCGAGCGGAGGTCGTACACGATCGCGGACCCCGGCGATCGGGCGAGAAACTCGCGCGCCAGCCACGCGGTCAGAATGTCGCACCCCACGACGGCCCCCCGCTCATCGACGACGACGCAGCGGTCGGCGTCGCCGTCGAAGCACACGCCTAGGTCGGCGCTGTGCTCGACGACCGTTCGTTGCAGATCGCGCAGGTTAGCGGCGACGAGCGGGTTCGGCTCGTGCGCGAATACGCCGGATTCGTTGTCGAAGTGGATCGGGATGATATTCAAGCCGGGGATCGCGCCGGGGCCGCCGAAGACCTTCGGGACCATCGTCCCGGCCATGCCGTTGGAAGCATCCACTACGACGGTGACGGGCTTGCGCGCGATCGCCGCGGAGTTGATCATGCGGGCGACGTGGGCGCGATATGCGCTCCATAGATCGGCCTGCTCGATATGCCCGGCGATGGGCGTAGAGAGGTCCGCCTCGGCGGCGAGTGCGCGGATTTTTTCGAGTCCGCTATCGCGTCCGACGGGCGAACCGCCCGGGCCGGAGACCTTGAATCCGTTGTATTGAGGCGGGTTATGGCTCGCGGTGACCATCACGCCGGCGGTCGCGCTGAGGTGGTTGATGGCGAACGTGACGAATGGCGTGTCAACGCGGCCGACATCGATGACGTGCCGACCGCCGCGGCGCAGGCCCGTAATGAGGCGATCGGCGATCGCCGGGCTTGAGGCGCGCATATCCCGCCCGACGACGACGGGGCCGTCGTCGAGTGTGCGGAAATACGCTGCGCACCCGGCGCCGATGCGTTCGGCGGCGGGTTCGTCGAGGGCTTCGGGGACTATGCCGCGGATGTCGTACGCTTTGAAAATCGACTCGAACATGATTCCTCGATAGGCGGGTTGTCGGCGGGTTGGTCTGGAGGTTTGCCGGCGACCGGAGCCGGGTTCACTCGACAGGATAGTCATCGACCGTCGCGGCGCGTCGGCTCGAATCGCGATCGACGCGCATCGCATCGACGACGCCCGCGGGGAGAGCCGCGAGAAAAGCCCGCCCGTACGGCTTGGTGACGATGCGTGGATCGAGCACGACGACGCGGCCGCGATCGGTCGCGCTGCGGACGAGGCGCCCGAATCCCTGCTTGAATCGTATGACGGCGCGCGGGAGTGAGTCGGCTTTGAACGGATCCCCGCCGCGCGAGCGGATGAGTTCCGATCGCGCCTCGACGATCGGCCGGTCGGGAGGGTCGAACGGCAGGCGCGTGATGATGATGTTGCGCAGGGCCTCGCCGCGGACATCGACTCCCATCCAGAACGACGCCGCGCCGAGCAGCACGCCGCGTTGGGCGGATCGGAACCCGTCGAGCATCTCGCCGCGCGGGCCGTCGCGTCCCTGGGCCCACATCGGCATGCCGCGCTCGGCGAGCGCGGGCGCGAGGAGATCGGCGACACGGTTGAGCAGAACATAACTTGTAAAGAGGACGAACGCGCCCCCGTCGGTCTCGTCGATGTGCGCGAGCGCAGCGTCGGCGATCGCGCCCGTGAACGAGGGGACGCCGGGTTCGGGGATGGTCGTATCGACGATCAGCCGGACGAGACGGGCGAGGTCGAACGGGCTTCCGAGTGCGAGCGTCGCGGGTTCGACGCAACCGACCCGGCCGGCAACGTGCGCGAACGAACCGCCCGCGGTGGTGAGTGTCGCGCTCGTGAGGACGACGGAGCGTTCGCCGTCGAAGAGAGTTTCGCGGAGCGCCGGGGCGACTTCGACCGGCGAGCACGCGAGAGTGGCGCGCACGCCGCGATCCTGCCGTTTGGCCTCGGCCCAGTATGCGCAGCCCGGGAGCGCACGGTCGGTGAGGGCTTCCGCATCGTCTGCGATCGTCGCTGCGCGATCGACGAACGCAGCGATCTCGAACTTATCGTCCTCGCGGGTGGCGTCTTCGCGCAGGTGTTTGAGGTGAAGCGCGAGATCGCGGAGGGCGGGGGTGAGCGGGTTGTCGATCTCGTCGTCGTCGCGGAGCCGGCGTGTAAGCCCGGCGCCGTCACGGGACGAGCCGCGCTGCGCGAGGTCGGCGACGCGATCAAAGAAGATGCGGGCTGATTCACCCGCGGCGATGGTCGCCGCGATCGCGCGGCGGACCGGCTCGGCTTCGGGCGCGAGGCCCAGCGACGCGAGCAGCCCCCGGCCGCGACGCTCCTCGTAAAGAGATGTAAGGAGCCGTTGCACGCGCCACTCGCTCAGCGACACGCCGAAATGGTCGGAAGCGACGTCTTCGAGCGCGTGAGCCTCGTCGATTATCACGTGCTTGTACTCTGGCAGCAGGGCCACGCCGCGACGGCGTAGGGCGAGATCGCTGCACAGGATCGCGTGGTTGCAGACGAGGAGATCGGCGCCTTCCATCTCGCGCCGGGCGCGCTGGAAGAAACAGGCTTTATAAGTCGGGCACGCTCGGCCCATGCAGTTGCCGGCGTCGGAGTGGGCGCGCTCCCATACAGCCGGTCGTTCGAGCGGGGGCAGCGTCGCGAGCGTGCCGTCGGCCGTGTCGTAGGCCCAATCTTCGATGACGTGCAGCGAACGGCGCTCGGCGGGATCGGAGATAAGACGGTCCTGACGCTTGGAAGCGAGTTTCAGCCGACGGATGGAAAGATAGTTGCCGCGACCTTTGACGAGCGCGGCTCGGAACGAGCGCGGCTCTAGGGCCGATTCGAGGACCGCGCGGATCGCGGGCAGATCCTTGTTCATGATCTGCTCCTGAAGCGCGATCGTGTTGGTCGCGATGACGACTCGCTCGTGCCGATCGGCGGCTGCGAGCGCGGCGGGCAGGAGATATGCGAAGGACTTGCCGACGCCGGTCCCGGCTTCGACGAGGATCCTGCCGCGCGCGCTGAGAATGCGAGCGACGGCGTCGGCCATCGTGCGCTGTTCGGGTCGCGGCTCGTATGAACCGCCAAGAACCCGAGCGATCGGGCCGCCCGGCTCGAACCATGACTCGACAGTCGGCATCGGGAGAGTGTACGGCGGGCAAGCGCGGGGACGCTGGCGGCACTCGGGGTATGCGCACGGGCGGGACGCCCGTGCCACTGGGCTTTGTTTTGCACGGGCGGGACGCCCGTGCCACTGGGAGGGGTTAGATTAATTATGATAGTAAGGTTTTGTCGCAACGTGTTCCGCGCGGGGGACGGCTAGAGCGGGTCGCGTTTGGGTTCGCCCGGGCGACGGGGGAAGTCGCGCGGGGTCGGCGCTTCTTTTTCGATCACGACGATCGTGCCCGTCGGCGTGGCGACGAGGTCCGCGACCGAACAGCGCAGCCGATCGAGTGCGGAGGTGGCGTCGCGGATTTCGGCCTGGGCCTTCTCGCCTTTGATGAATAGCCCGACCCCGCCCGGGCGGACCAGGGGCATGACGAGTTCGAGCGCGACGCGCAGCGGGCCGAGCGCCCGCGCCGTCGCCGCGGCGTAGTGATCGCGCAGCGCAGCGTCGCGGCCGGCGTCCTCGGCCCGGGATGTAAGAATGCCGACGTTTGACAGCCCGAGCGCGTCGGCGGTTTCCTCCAGAAACCGCGCTTTTTTCCCCGTGGACTCGATCAGCGTGAACCGGAGTTCGGGCAGCGCGATCGCGAGGACCAGCCCGGGCGCCCCCCCGCCGCTGCCCACGTCCGCGATCGGCTCGGCCGCGTCGAGAGCCGCGAGCATGGGCATGAGCGTCAGCGAATCGAGTATGTGGCGGGTCCAGGCCTGGTCGGGGTCGCGGATGGCGGTGAGGTTGAAGCGTGTGTTCGCGTCGAGCAGGCGCTCGAGATATTGGCTGAAGCGATCGACATCGCCGGGATCGAAGGCGACGCCGATCTCCTCGGCGAGGATGAAAAACTCTTCGGGCGGTGCGGGCATGAGGGGTCGGCTCCGGCGCCGCGCACTCGCGGGCGGCGGGCATCATAATCATCGCATGAAAACACGCGCTCATGCCGTAAGTGTTCTCGCCGCGGTCGTGCTGGGGGTGACGGCGGCGCTCGGAGGCGGCTGCGCCTCGGCGGGCGGCCGGGGTCGCGCCATCGACGCGGCAACGGAACGCGCATCTGCCGCCGACGTGTCGGCTGTGCTCGATGCGCTGCACGGCGCCGCGGCGTCAGCGGACGAGGATGTGTACTTCGATCTCTTCACGCCCGAGGCGATCTTCCTCGGCACGGACGGGACGGAGCGGTGGACAATGGCGGAGTTCCGCGCGTTCGCCGAGCCGTATTTCCAGCGGGAATCCGCCTGGGTGTACCGCGTGCTCGATCGGCATGTGACGCTCGATCCGGGCGGCGCCGTCGCGTGGTTCGACGAACGGCTGTGGAACGATCGGCTCGGGGAGACGCGCGGCTCGGGCGTGCTCCGGCGCGTCGGCGGCGCGTGGAAGATCGAGCAGTACAACCTTACAATGCTGATCCCGAACGAGCGCGCGGACGAGGTCGCGCGGCTTGTGCGGGAAGGCTCGCGCTGATCTTAGAGCGCGCGGTTCCGGCTAATCGTCATCACCGAACTCGAAGCTTTTGCGCGCGAGGTAGGCGGGCCGGCGCATGGCGACGTTCCAGACGAGTCCGACCATGGCGTAGGCGACGACGAGGCTGGATCCGCCGTAGGACACGAAGGGGAGGGTCATGCCGGTGATGGGCGCGAGGCCGACGGTCATCGCGATATTGATGAAAGCCTGCGTGCCGAGGATCGCGGCAAGCCCGACGACCACGAGCCGGCCGAAGGGGTCTTTGCAACCGCCGGCGACGAGCATCGCCCCGGCGATCCATGCGAGATAGAGCGAGATCGTGGCGATGGCGCCGACCAGGCCGAAACGGTTGACGATGACCGCGAAGATCATGTCGTTGTGATCTTCGGGGAGGTTATTGAAGTCGATGATGGCGCGGCTTTTGTCGGCGCCTTGGCCGACTACGCCGCCCGCGCCGATGAGGGTTATGGCCTGGAAACCCTGATAGTTGATGGAGTCGGCGTTGCGGCGGTCGCCGCGGATCTGGTTCCACATCGCGTGGACGCGGTCGCGCTGGTGCGGGCGTAGGACGGGGTACATCGCGGGGGCGAGCATCGCCGCGGCGAGCACCAGCAGCGCCATGTGTCTGAGTTTCGCGCCGGCGGCGACGAGTACTGCGAAGAATGTCGGGATGAAGAGGAGCGCCGTCCCGAGGTCCGGCTCGATCACGATCAGCGCCATGGGGACGAATGTCAGCGCCAGAGGCGGGGCAAGCCCGCGGAGCCGGCGGTAGTTCTTGCGGAACCGGAGGTAGCGGGCGAGGATCAGGACATAAACTATCTTTGCGATCTCGCTGGGCTGGAAGTCGGCGACGCCGAGGCTGATCCAGCGCCGCGCGCCGTTGCGGGGCTTGACGATCCACTCGGGCACGAGAGGGACGAGGACGAGCAGGAGCATGGCGATCGTCGCGGCGACGAGGGCGGGCGTCATCCGCCCTACCCACTTGTAATGCGGGGCGGCGGCGATCGACGCGGCGAGCAGCCCGACCGGGAGAAATATAAGTTGCTTGAGCGCGTAGGATCCGACGCCGACGGCGTTGGTCCCGGCGGTGAGGTTGATGCTGACGACGCCGAGGGTCGTCAGCCCGAGCGACGCGCCGAGGCATATCCACGCGGGGTGACGCCAGAGGACGTTCGGCGTGCGCGACGCCCGGGTGGTTTCGTGCAGGCGCGCGTCGTTCCAGCGGATGACGCCCGGCGCGCCGTGGTTCACGGCGAAACCCCGTCGAAATAGCCGAGGCGTTTGAGGGCGTGGACGGCTTGGTTGGCGATGGGTCCGGCGACGCGGCCGCCGCTGCCGCCGTATTCGACGACGACGGCGACGGCGTGTGTGTACGGGCCGTTCTCGGGGCCGGCGAGGACGACGGTCCAGCCGTGATCGCCCGAGCGGAGGACAGGTCGGGCGGAGCCTTCGGGCGCGTCGCCGAAGATCGGCCCGGACTGCGCGGTGCCGGTCTTGCCGGCGATGCGCACGCCGGGGACGTCGAAGATCCGCTGCTGACCGGTCGGGAGTGTGTAGTGATGCCCGGTGCCGACGGTGTCGTTAACGCCTTTCTTAAGGCCGGCGAGTGCTTCGTTGATCGCGGCCTTGTTCCAGCCGAGGTCGCGCTGAATGGGCGGAGAACCGTCGTCGATGATGCGCGGGACGATGTGCCGCCCGCCGCGCGCCAGGTCCGCGTAGGCGCTCGCGGCGTGGAGCGGTGTCCAGGAGACGGGGCCTTGCCCGATCCCCATGAAGATCGCGTCGGTCGGCTCCATGGGCGTCCCGTCGAGTCGTCCGATGAAGCCGGGAGCGGCGGCCTCTAGCCCGGCGCCGAACTTCCCCCCGACGCCGAGATCCCGGTACATCGCGGCGAGCCGGTCCGCGCCGAGGGCGCGTCCGAGGGTGTAGAAATAAATATTACATGAGCGGGCGATGGCTTCGACGGCGTCGAGCGGGCCGCCGACCTGCTGCGAGTGCGTGAGGAAGCCGAAGCGGTCGCGGTAGATCCAGCAGCGGTAGATGTCGTTGCGCCCGGGGAGGAGGTGGCCGGGGCAATCTATGCGGGCGCCGAGGCTGTGCGCGCCCGCGCCGACGGCGGCTGCGAGGACGAGCGGCTTGACGATCGAACCGGGTTCATAAGGCCGGTCGAACGCGCGATGGAACGCGGGAGCGAGCACGGGGTCGCCGAAGATCCGCCCGGCGTCGGTGGTGAGTTCTTCCTGAGTAAAGGTCTGCGATGTTACGAGGGCGAGCGCTTCGCCGGTGCGGACATCGACGACCGCGACGCCGGCTGCGAGGGTCTCGCCGACGGGAACTGTGAAGTTGCCGTGCCAGTCCTGCACTACGGTCAGACCGAGTTCCGGGGTGAGGGCGGCGAGAATCTGCGTTTGCAGGTCGAGGTCGATGGTCAGGCGAAGGTCGGCGCCGGGTTTGGGTTCGACGCGGTGTATCGCGCCGGTGTCGAGGCGTCGGCCCTCGCGGCCGCGCTCGCCGCGGAGTGTGAGTTCGTGCTGTTTTTCCAGGCCGAAGGAGCCGACGGTGTCGCCCGGGAGATATCGGCCGGGATCTTCGGCGGGGGCGAGGCCGGTGGCTTCTTGTCGGAGTTTGATGTCTTCCTCGAAGACTTTGTCGCGGGTCCAGCCGACGATGCCCGCGACGGCGCCTCGCACGGTGACGGAGCGCTCGCCGGGCTGGCGCAGGTTCGCGGGGAAGGTCGAGAGGTCGATCACGGCTTCGACGACATCGAAGGGATGCGCGCGGGCGACGCCGTCGTTGATGTGCAGGCCGGGTCGGCGCTCGGCGAGTTTGCGGAAGGCGAATGCGATGCGGTCGTCGACACCTCGGAGCAGGACGTGCGGCGTGCGCTGCTCGCGGATGGGGCGCGCCACGTCGGCGAGCGTGGCCTCGACGAGCGTCTCGCGCTGTCGCGAGAGTTCCTCCTGACGGGCGAGTCGGCGGCGCTCCCAGATGCTGTTCGCGGTGCGCTGAACGTCGGCGATGATCGCGCTGCGGCGTTCTTCCAGTTCCACCCGCGTCAATCCCGCGGTCGCGGCGAAGTCCGCCCAAAGCCCTTCAAGTTCAGCGGTGAACTCCGGGAGGGCGGCGTCGATCAGCGCGTCACGCTGCGCCGGCGACAGTTCCGCCCAGCGATCGCCGGCGGAACGCCGCGCGGATCGGGCGGCTTCGATAACCGCCCACTCGCCGGTGATCACACGGTAGTCAACGGCGATGTCGAACGCGGGCCGATCCGTGGCGAGCACTCTGCCGCGACGGTCGAGGATGCGGCCTCGGGTGGTCTCGATCCAGCGTGAGGATTCGAGGCGGCGCTCGGCCTCGCGGAGCAGGGCTTCGTGGTCGATGATGGTCAGCCGACCGACGCGGGCGGCAAGCCCGGCGCCACCGATCAGGAAGAAGATCAGCAGCAGCGTCAGGCGCCGATGGAACATGCTCGGGATGAGTCGCTGGGTCTTCACGCGGCCCGCTCGGCTCCGTCCGGTGGTGCGCGAGCGTCGGCTCGCGCTGGCACGTTATCGGGTCGATGGGTCCGCCGCCTGAGCGGGTTTCTTGAGCGGGTCTGCGGGGGCGGTCAGGCTCGATTGTCGCGCGTGATCTGCGCGTACGCCGAGTGGTTGTGGATCGACTCGAAGTTCTCGCTGTTGATCGAGTACCACGCGATCCGCCCCTCCGCGTCGAGCGCCAGCGACAGGTCACGGACGATGTCCTCTACGAACTTCGGGTTCTCGTACGCCTCCTCGGTGACGAACTTTTCGTCGGGGCGTTTGAGGACCGCGTAGACCTCGCTGGACGCGGCGGATTCGAGCAGGGCGACGAGTTCCTCGATCCACATGAAGCCGTTGGTGCGGACCTTGGCGGAGATCAGGCATCGCTGGTTGTGGGCGCCGAAGAGGCTGATCTCTTTCGAGCACGGGCACAGGCTCGTCGCGGGGGCGGCGACGCCCATCACGAAATCGTCGTGCGAGTTCGAGTGGCACTCGAACGTGACGCGGTAGTCCATCAGGCCCGGCGCGCCGGTGACGGGCGCCTTCTTCTGGATGAAGTATGTGAACGAGAGTTCGAGGTGGGCGTTCTCGGCGTCGAGCCGGCGTTTGATCTCGCGGGTGATCGCGGGGATGCGCTCAGGGGTGATGCACGTGGAGTTCTCATTGAGAACTTCCAGGAAGCGGCTCATGTGCGTGCCCTTCTGATCGTGCGGCAAAGACACATACATGTTGATCGAGGCGACGGTGGTCTGCGAGCCGCCGTCCGGCGTGCGGAGTGTGATGGGGTAGGTGACGTCCTTGACGCCGACCTTGTCGATAGCCACGCGGCGGCGGTCGTGCTCGGATTGCACGTCCGGCATGCCCGCGGGGAGCGCTGCGGCGTTGCGGGCGGCCGATTCAACAGTCGATCGTTCCATCATCGCTCCGAACAGGAAACTCGGGAGAACAAGGCAATCTCGCCGGACTGGTTCGCCGACGGGAACTCGGCGGATGCACCCGCGATGGTAGGCGGCTTCATACCGCTCCGGGCCGACCAAGGTCGGGATCAGGCCCGGGCGGGCTGGGCCTGTTCCTTGTGCTCGATCATCGACGAAGCCCACGAAGCGCCGATCGGCGCCCCCAGCCAGACCCCGGCAAGCCAGGTCAACGGCGTGATGCGGGCCAGCGGCGCGAGGCTGTTCGAATACGCCGCGACGACGATGTCGCTCCCTTGTGTGACCAGCGCGAGGATCGGCCCGGCGAGGCCGACGGCGAATATCCCGGCGACGCAGGCGACGATCGAGGCTTTCGGCGCCGCGCTCCGACCGGCCGCGACGGCCGCCATCGCGGCGAGTCCGGCGGCGGCGGTGTTCTGGCCGGGAGTGCCCTCGCGCGCCAGGATCCAGACCGCGATCCCCGCGACGACGAACGACACCCCGGCCCCGAGCGCGGCACGAGGCCCGATCAATTCCTCCGGGTCTTCTCGCCCCGATGGGTCCGGCTCGATCCTGCCCACGATGAACCGCGTCCCCAGAACACCTAACACGCCCAGCAGCGCCATCTCGACCGCCAGCCGGGCGAACGGGCCCGCGGACTGAGCGTCGCGCACGATGCCCTCAGCGGTTGCGCCGTTGAAGGCCGGCCAAGCGACAATCGCGCCGGCGCAGAAGAGTCCGAGTCCGATCGTAGTCACCCGCCGCACCGCGTACCCGAACGCCGCCGCCGCCGCGATGACGATCAGGCCGAGCGCGAGACTGACCCCCGGGGCTTGCGAGACGAGCAGCGTGACGTTCCGCCCGCCGGAGCCGTCGCGCGCGAGCGCCATGAGCGAATCGAGCAGCGGGCCGACGGCGAGCGTCGCCGCCGCGATCAGTCCCCATCGGACCAGTGCGTTCTTCATCCCCCGCGTGATACCCGGGCGGGATCGGGCGGGCAAGCGTTCGGCTTGCGGGTGAGCAAGCGTTCGGCTTGCCGGTCGGTCGATCGCCCGCGACACTCGCACGGATGCCCGAACATGATTCAGCACTCGTTCTGACCGGCGCGCCGCTCTCAATCGCGGAGGTCGAAGCCGTAGCCCGGCTCCATCTGCCCGTCACGCTCGGCGACGGGGCGCGACGCCGGATCGAGGCTTCCCGGGCGGCGCTCGAAGCCGCGATGGCGAGCGGGCGCACTCTCTACGGCGTCAACACCGGGTTCGGATCGCTGGCGAAGAAACGCATCGGCGACGGCGACCTGAGTGAGGTTCAGCATAATCTTATCCGATCCCACGCCGCGGGCGTCGGCGAACCGCTGCCCGCCGAGACCGTCCGCGCGATGATGCTTCTGCTGGCGGCGTCGCTGAGCCGGGGGCGCTCCGGGGTGCGGGCGATCGTCGTGGATAGGCTGGTGGAGTTTCTTAATACGGGGGTGACGCCGATCGTGCCGAGCGTTGGTTCGGTCGGCGCGTCGGGGGACCTGGCGCCGTTGGCTCACGTCGCGCTCGTGCTCATCGGCGAGGGCGAATACACGATCACAAGCCGATCAGCCCCCAGTGGCACGGGCGTCCCGCCCGTGCGCAGCCAAGAATCGGATCAAAAGAATCTCACTTACAAAACAGAACACAGCGGACCCCGCTCGGAGAGCGGGGCCACCCCGGAGGGCGCCACCCCGAAGCGGGCCGTCCCGGAACCACTCCAACTCGCCGCGAAGGAAGGCCTCGCGCTGATCAACGGGACGCACCTGATGGCGGCGCAGGCGGCGCTCGCCCTCGCGGATATAGACCGCCTGATCCCCGCTGCGGTCGCCGCCGCCGCGATGAGCATCGACGCCTGCCGGGGGACCGACGCGTTCCTCGATCCCCGCGTCCACGACCTCCGCAACCAGGTCGGCCAGCGAGAAGCAGCGGCGCGGATCGCGGCCCTCATCGACGGAAGTTCCATCATCCCCAGCCATCTGCATCACGACCCGCGTGTGCAGGATCCGTACTCGCTGCGGTGCGCGCCGGTGGTGCTCGGCGCCGCGCTGGATCAGATCCGCTGCTGCCGGGCCGTCGTCGAGCGCGAGCTCGGCGCCGTGACTGACAACCCGCTCGTCTTCGACGATCCCGGCGACACGGATAGATTCGTCGTGTCCGCCGGCAACTTTCACGGCATGCCGCTGGCGATCCAGATGGACGCGCTGGCGATCGCGCTCGCGGCGATCGCGGGCATCGCCGAGCGCCGCGTTTATTACATCCTCGCGGCGTCCGATTCCGAAAACCCGCTCAACGCCCACCTCTCCCCGAAGCCCGGGCTGCACTCGGGGCTGATGATCGTGCAGTACACCGCGGCGGCGTGCGTGAACGAACTCGCGACCCTCGCGGCGCCGGCGTCCGTGGTGAACGTCCCGACGAGCGCGGGGATGGAGGACTTCAACTCCTTCGGCCCGCGCGCCGCCGCCAAAGCCCGACGCGCCATCGAACTGTGCCGATACGTCGTCGCGATCGAACTCCTCTGCGCCGCAGAGGCTCTCGAATACCAGCGGCCGCTGCGGTCGGGCGCCGGGGTCGAGGCTGCCCACGCCGCGGTGCGGTCCGCGGTCCCGAGGCTCACGGCGGACCGCCCGCCCGCCCCGGATATCGCCGCGATCGCAACCCTGATCGCGTCGGGCCGGTTGGAAGGGTGACTCGACTATGATTCCGAAGCCACGCGTCGTGGCAAGCCCGGCGCGTGACGCCGACGGACCTCCCCGCATCCATCCCGCAAGCACATTGTTCAGGAGAACACCAGCATGAATCACCGCACATCACTGACGGCATTGGGCAGATCGCTCGTTCTGGGCGCCGCGTTCCTGGCGCCCGCGGCGTTCGCCGCCGGCCCGGAGCACAACACAGAACTCCTCGACCCCGCCAAGGACAAGCCCGGCCTCGAGGTCGGCGCCAAAGCGCCCGCTCTCGTTCTCAAGGACGTCAACGGCAATGACGTGAACCTCGGCGAACTTTACAAAACCAAAGCGCCCGTCGTCATCACCTTCTATCGCGGCGGGTGGTGCCCGTTCTGCAATCAGGCGCTCAAGGCGTGGGGCGAGAAGATCGCCGAACTCGAGAGCGCCGGCGGGACGCTCATCGCGATCACACCCGAGACCGCCGAGCACACCGTCGCCGCCAAGGAAAAGATCGGCTGGTCGTACAACGCGCTGGTCGACACCGACGGCGCCGCGCTCCGCGCGTTCCGTGTCGGCTTCGCCGGCGACCAGCGTTACGCGCCCATGCTCGCGCGGCAGAACGCGACCGGACGCAACGAACTCCCCGCGCCTTCGACCTTCATCATCGACAAGGAAGGCGTCGTCCGCTGGGCGTTCAACGACTGGGACTATAAGAAACGCGCCGACCCGGACACCGTCATCGCGGAAGTGCGCAAACTCGCCCACGCGCACCACTGAGCCGGTATACGTAAAATCTCACTCAACCAAAGCCCAGGGATTTCATCCCTGGGCTTTTTATTCGATCGCAACGAACAGGATCGCGCCGCGAGTGTATTATGGATCGGTTCGTCCGACACATCCGGAGGGGAAAGAGCATGAAAACTTCTAATACCCCGCTGATCCCGACCGCGGACGCATCGCGCACGATCCGCGCGCCCCGAGGCGTGGTCCGCACGTGCAGCACCTGGCAGACCGAAGCCGCCCTGCGCATGCTGATGAACAACCTAGACCCCGAGGTAGCCGAGGATCCCGCCCGGCTGGTCGTCTACGGCGGGCGCGGGCAGGCGGCGCGAAACTGGGAATGCTTCGACGCGATCGTCGCGACGCTCCGCCGGCTCGAACCAGACGAAACTCTGCTCGTGCAATCCGGCAAGCCCGTCGGCGTAGTAAGGACCACGAAGGACTCGCCGCGCGTGCTGATCGCGAACTCCAACCTGGTCCCCCACTGGGCGACACAGGCGCACTTCGACGACCTCTGCGCCCGCGGGCTGATGATGTTCGGCCAGATGACCGCCGGCTCGTGGATCTACATCGGGACGCAGGGCATCCTGCAAGGAACGTTTGAAACCTTCGCCGAGTGCGCCCGCAGGCATTTCAAGGGAACGCTCCGCGGGACGCTGTCCGTCACGGCGGGCTGCGGCGGGATGGGCGGCGCCCAGCCGCTCGCGATCACCATGAACGACGGCGTGTGCCTGATCGCCGACGTCGATCGCGCCAAACTCGAACGCCGGATGCACGACGGGTACCTCGACGAGACAATCGACGATCTTGATAAGGCGATCGACGCTGCGCTCGACTACGCGGAGAAACGTCAGGCGGTGTCCGTCGGCGTCCCGGTCAACGCGGTTGACCTGCTCGAACGCCTGCTCGACCGCGAGATCACGCCGGACACACTGACTGATCAGACCTCGGCGCACGACGCGCTCTCGTACGTGCCCGCGGGGATGAGCCTGCACGAAGCCGAGATTCTGCGCGGCGCCGAGCCGACGGAGTATGAATCCCGCAGCCTGGACACCATGCGCCGGCACGTCGAAGCGATGGTCGCGCTCCAGAAAAACGGCGCGATCACGTTTGATTACGGAAATAACATCAGGCAGCGCGCTTTCGAGCGCGGGTTCCGGGATGCATTCGCGTTCCCGGGTTTCGTGCCGGAGTACATACGCCCGCAGTTCTGCCGCGGGCGGGGGCCGTTCCGATGGGTCGCGCTGTCGGGCGATCCGCGCGATATCGAGACTACCGACCGGGCGCTGATGGATCTCTTTCCCGATGACGCGGGGCTGCGGCGCTGGCTGACCATGGCGGGCGAGAAGGTTCGGTTCCAGGGGCTGCCCGCGCGGATCTGCTGGCTCGGGCTGGGCGAACGCGACCGGGCGGGGCTGTTGTTTAATGATCTTGTCGCGTCCGGGCAGGTGCAGGCGCCGATCGTCATCGGGCGCGATCACCTCGACTGCGGCTCGGTCGCATCGCCCAACCGCGAGACCGAAGCGATGAAAGACGGCACAGACGCCGTCAGCGACTGGGCGATCCTCAACGCGATGGTGAACGTCGCGTCGGGGGCTTCGTGGGTGTCGTTCCATCACGGCGGGGGCGTCGGGATCGGCTACTCACAGCACGCCGGGCAGGTCGTCGTCGCGGACGGAACTCCCGAGGCGGCGGACAGGATCAGGCGAGTGCTGACCAACGACCCGGCGATGGGTGTGTTCCGCCATGCCGACGCGGGTTATGAAGAAGCACAACGCTGCGCCGACGAGCGCGGCGCCGACGTGCCGATGCGCAACTGGTGAGATGCGCGGGACGGGACTGCGCTATATATTATATTAATCGCCCGTGCGACAGCGCAACCAGTGGCACGGGCGTCCCGCCCGTGATCTGATGCGCTGAAGTTCCGGCGAGCCGGCGGGCGTTACGCGCCGACGCTCGCGGGTATATGATTTAGGAGGAACCTGTTCAGCGTGTGACGAGGATGAGGTCGCGGATTTCCCCGCCTCGGAGGTTGAGCGCGCCCATCAGGGCGGCGGCGGCCGTCGCGACGCTGTTCTCCGGCGCCTCCGTAAGTTCGAACAGCCGGCGGACGTGGCGGGATTCGAGCATGTTGCCGAATGTCTTCGCCGAGCGCGTGACCTTGTCGAGCAAGGCGACCTGCTCGGCGCCGGCGGCGTCGAGAGCGGCTTCCATCAGCGCGACCTGTGAACGTTTCTGTCCGATCCGCGCCAGCACGTCCGCGACCTGGAGACGAACGTCGCCCTCGGTCGAACCAAGCGCTGCGATGAGCGGCCCGCTCGCGTCGGAAACACTCAGCGATGCGCTCCCGCTGATCGAAAGATCGCGTAGGACGCCGAGCGCGTCGAGCGCGTAACGCCGGGCCTGGTCCGCGGTGATGGCCGGCCCGGACGCGGCGTGCGTCAGGGCGCGGACGGATTCAACGAGTTGCGACGAGTCAAGCCCCTCGCGGCGAACGTCCGTCAGCGGGTTGTTCTGGTAGCGGAACCGGAGTTCGTTCCAGCCCGACACAGGGAGCACCGCGAGGATCGGCGTCGCGCGGAGACGCGCATCGTCGCGGGCGGCGTTGATGGTTCCCTCGGCGTCGGCGGTCCCGGTCTGGATGATTATCAGATCTATACCCGGCGCCTCGGCGATCGCGGGGGCGGCGTCGGCCAGCGAACCCGACGGGGGCAGCACTTCGTAACCCTCGTCGCGCAGGAGTGAGGCCCAGGTCTGCTGGATCTCCGGGTCACGCGCGATCACCACGGCGAAGCGTGCCTCGGCGTCGCGGATCGCCGACGCGAGCAACGGCGTAACGCGCTCGGCGCCGTCGAACGGCTCGGACGGATTGGCGGCGCCGATCGCGAGCGCGGCCTCATACCGCACCCGGCGGTCGGGGTACGCGAGCGCATCGAGCAGCGCCCGCACGCCGGTGCGGCCGGACCAGATCCCGGCGCCCCCGGCGCTGATTCGCAACGCCTCGATCGCCCGACGGGCCAGCGGCGTGTCGCGCGACGCCAGCGCACGCGCCAGCACGTCCTGCATAGTCCCGGCGCCGGACGCGACGGCGTAGTACAGAGCGTCGCGCCGGTCCGAGCCGTAGACGGGGTTCTCGTAACCCTCGGGGGAATCTATCTCGCGTTTGATGTTCGCGGCGATCCAGAGAGAAACCGCGGCTTCGTTCGCCGCGTCGAGCGACAGCGACTTCTCCGCGAGTTGCATCGCCCGGGTCTCGTGGAACACTTCCGTCCGGATCGGCGTCGGGTAGAGGCCCAGCGACGGGTCGAAGTTCCACGCGAGTTGGTGCGGCTCGCCGGGGAAACGGGTCAGGCTCTGCGAGTGGCCGAAGTAATCCTCCGCGAGCAGGCGGTATAGATCCGCGAGGGCGAGGTTGGGGTTGTATTCGCCGGCGATGCGTTCGATGGCGCGCTGCGCTGCTGCCCGTGCCGCGGGGTTGGGGGTGGTCGCGGCGAGTTCGTGCAGGGGGGCGAGCGCCGACGGGTGCCGGGTCAGGCCGAGGATCACCGACAGCCGTTCCTGAGTGGCGGGGTCGGTTTCGAGAAGGGCGGCGGATAGCGGGGCGACGGCGTTCGCGCCGAGCGCGATGAGGACGCGCTCGGCCTCGGCTTCGAGGGCCGGGCTTCGCTTCGCCGTGAGCACCTGGAGCAGTTGCGGGGCGGCGTACTCGCCCGCAGCGATCAGCCGCTGCGTCGCGAGGATTCGGCCTCTCTGCCCGCCCGCGAGGAGATTGATGTTCCGCGCGATCTCGTCCGGGTTCCGGGCCTTGTCACGCCGACCCTGCTCGTAGAGAGCCTGGAGCTGCGCGGCGACGGCCTCGACGGTGCTGATGAACAGCCCACGGCGGACGGACTGCTCGAACCCCTCCTCGCCGAAACGCGAGTCCTCCACGATCCCGACGAACTCCTCGGGCGAGAGCGCGAGGTCGATCAGCGCCTGGGCCGAGGCCCGCGCCAGCGTGTCCTGCCGGGTTATGACGTAGTGGCGGAAGTCGTCGAGCAGTTCACTCGCGGTCGGGGTCGGCGCCGGCTGCTGGGCCTGGCCGATCGCGGGATCGCAGGCGACAAGCGGGAGGCACAGAATCAGCCCCAGAAGGAACGATCGGAGCAGGCTCGGCACGGTCAGATCCTCACGTATCGAAGGAAGAATTCGCTCGTTCTACGCCGCCATCACCCCGGGCAAACCCCGTCGGCGGGGACAGTCATCTCCCGGAAACGGGCGCACCGACACACGTCGGCTCTCACCTGCCGGTCTCCCATACGCAGGGGAACACGGCTCGGATCCCACCGCCCGGCGATCCACTGTACCGGTCCCATCGCCGGGCGGTCAACGTCGCCGGGACGGGCCCGATCCTGCCCGATCCCGGGCCTCGCGCCCGTCGCCGATTCCGACGACCGATAGCGCGGCGCCGGGCTGGTCCGATCATGCGCGCGAGTGCGCGATTCCGCCGCATAACACGTCCAGATAGAGGGATTTCACGCCGCGACGCGGGCGCCCGCTTCAGCCGAGCGCACGATCCGCCGATCCGTCACACACCGACCGACGTGGAGCCGTCGGCGGTGTCCGGAGGCGATAGATGCAGCACGAAAAAGAAGTTCTCACCACCGGCGAGGTCGCCAAGATCTGCAATGTCGCCCCGCGCACGGTCAGCAAGTGGTTCGATTCGGGCCAGTTGAACGGCTATCGGATCCCCGGCTCAAAGGACCGCCGAATCCCCGTCTCGCAACTCATCCGTTTCATGAAGGATCACAAGATCCCTCTCGACGGTCTGTCCAGCGGGCAGACGCGGGTGCTGATCGTCGAGCCGGACAACGAGATCCGCGGGACGCTCCGCGACCTCCTCAGCGAGCAGACCACCTACGACATCCACGCTGCGGGCAGCCCGTTCGAAGCCGGGCTTACATGCCACCGCCTCAAGCCGCACGTCATGGTGCTCGACCTGCACGTCGAAGGCGAGGACGGGCGGCGCATCGCCGAGCTCATCCGCTCCAGCGACGACATGCAACTCACCCGCGTCATCGCCATGACCAGCCGACTGACCGACGGCCAGATCGCCCAGCTCCGCACGCAGGGCTTCGATCAGGTTCTTAAGAAACCCTTCGCCCTCCGCCAACTCGTCGAAGCCATCGAAAAGGCGACCTCGGTCATCCACTGATCGCCGGGCGCCGAACGCCGATCGCTGAATTCACCGCAGAGGATCAGAGGTCACAGAGAAGCAGCCTAGGAGTTGATCTCTCTGCGCCCGCTGCGCCTCTGCGGTGAATCCGGTTCGCGAAGATTCCTACAACTTTATTTAATGGTTAATCACCCCGCCGTCGGGATCCACGCCGCGAGCAGGTCCCGCGCCGCGGCCAGGTCGCGCTTGTCCACCATCTCCGTCACCGTGTGGATGTACCTCGTCCCGATGACCACTCCCGCGGCACGCGCCCCGGCCCGCGCCTGCTGACCGCCCGCGCCGTCCTGACCGCCGCGCGCCAGGATCGTCCGCTGCGCCGGCACGCCCCGCTCGCGGGCGATCGCTTCGAGTTCGTCGATCAGCCGGTAATCGCTGATCATCGACGAGTCCATGATGTGCAGCCCGACGCCGGCGCCCTGCACCGTGACCCGATCCTCCTCGGCGATGCCCGGCGTGTCGCACGCGAGCGTCGTGTCGATGCCGATCGCAATATCAGGCTCCACGCCGAACGAAGCCGTCCGGGCGCCGCGAAGACCGATCTCCTCCTGCACCGTGAACGCGACCGTAAGCCGGCAGTCGTGCCCGACGCCCGCTTTCTCTATCGCCCGCACCGCCTCTAGCCCCACCCAGCACGCGACACGGTTGTCGAGCGCCTTGGAGACAACCTTATCACCCGCCTCAACAAACGGCTCATGCCAGATCACCATGTCACCCACGCGCACACGCTCGCGCACGGCGTCAGCGTTCATGCCCATATCAATAAAGAACTCGGCGACGTCGGGGATCTTCTTCTTTTCTTCTTCCGATGCGGTGTGGATGGGTTTGCCGCCCGCGTTCATCACGCCGGGCATGTCGCCGTGGCTCTTCGTGCACACCAGGACGCGCCGGCTGAAGAGGTTGCGCGGGTCGAACCCGCCCGCCGCGTTGACGCGCACGAAACCCTTGTCGTCGATATGCCGGACATAAAACCCGATCTCGTCCATATGACAAAGCAGCAGGACGTTCGTCGCGTCGGCGCCGGGACTCGCGGCCCCGCCACGCGGTCGCGGATGCCGTGTGCAGATCAGCGACCCCATCGGATCGACGCGCAACTCGTCGAAGAGGCCCGCCGCCTCCTGTTCGATCAGGGCCCGGACCCGTTCCTCGCGCCCGGGGACGCCCGGCGTCTCGCACAACCGCTTGAGCAGATCGATGTTCACGCGCGCTCCTATCCTTCCACCCACCCGGGCGTCCCGACGCCCGCAACCGACTGACGGAGCGCACACAATGGGCCGACCAAGCCCGATCCGCAACCTGCACGCACTCGCCGAGGCGACCTTCACCTCCTACCCACCGCCCGGCTCGCTCCACGCCTCCGGCGCCGACCCGACTGAGGTCGTCGCGAACTTCGGCGACCCCGACGGCGAACTCGCCGCCCTCAGGCTCGGCGCCGGGCTGTTCGACGCCCCGCATCGCGGCGTGATCGAGGCCCTCGGCGCCGACCGTCTCGAATTCCTCGGTCGCATGCTCACCAACGCCGTCCGCGACCTCCCGCCCGGAAGATGGACCAACGCGTTCTGGCTCAATCGCAAGGGCCGCATCCGTGCAGACCTGCGCGTGCTCGCCCTCCCGGGACGGATTCTTCTCGAAACCGACGACGCTGCGATCCCGGGCGCCATCGAATCCCTCGCCGAGTTCGTCATCGCCGACGACGTCACACTCCGCGACGCCCGGCCGGACACCGCCCGGCTGTCTATCGTCGGCCCGTTCGCCGTCGATTCGCTCTCCCGGCTCGCCGTCGGTGACGACGCCCGGACGATTGCCGATCTCTCGCCCGGCGCTGTCGCCGAGGCCCGGCTCGCGGACGCCGACTGCACCGTCTTCCGCGACGATTCACTCGGGATCCCCGCTTACGAACTTATAACGCCGCGCGACTCGCTCCCGCGCATCCATCGGCACATCCTCGAAGCGGGCGCCGGGCCCGACGAGGTCAACGGCCCGCGCGTCCGCGCCGTCGGGATCGACGCGCTCGAGTCGCTCCGCGTCCACGCCGCCCGCCCGGCGCATCTGATTGATTTCGGCGCCGAGTCATTGCCGCACGAGACCGGCGTGCTGCGCGATCGAGTCTCGTTCACCAAGGGCTGCTACCTCGGGCAGGAGATAGTCGCGCGCATGGAATCGCTCGGTAAGCCGAAACAGGTTCTCGTCGCGCTCGAGTGCGACAGCCCCGTCGCGCCGATCGTCGGCGATCTTCTCTACCCGGGCGGCGACGAGGCCGACACGGACAGCCGTCCCGACGCCGTCGGAGTTATCACGTCCGCCGCGGCGGGCGTCGGAGGGGCCAACGCCGTCGCGCTCGCGCAGGTCCGCACTCAGCACGTCGCCGCCGGCGCCGGCGCCGTCCGTGCTCACGACGGCAGAACTTATAAAATGATCCCACTCTCACCCTGACCGGCGCGATCTCACCCCCACCAGAGATCGCCCCACAGCGCGACGTTCATCATCGGCCACGCGAAGCGCCAGTGCGTCGCCGGGTCCGCCGCGATCGTTTCGACTGCTTCGTCGGTGAAGACCGCCCGCGCGAAACGCGACGACCGCAGCGACGACGACTGATCCTCCAGCCAGCCCTCGAAAGGCAGGGGAAAACTAGCCTTTTTTCGGTCGAGAGCCTCGGCGCAGACCCGGCCCCGGAACGCCGCCCGCAGCGCGATCTTCGACCGCACCGCCGCCCGCACCGCCACTCCGCCGTCGCCCGGATCGTCGCATTCGCCCGGGTCGAACTTCGCAGTAATCGGCAACGCCCGCGCGACCTCCGCGACGCGCACGTCCGCCAGCGGCGTCCTCCCCTCGACGCCCGCGAGCATCGTCGCGGTGTCCAGCCTCTGCAATAAACCTGTAAGATTGATCCTCTGCATCATCCGCAGATGCGCTTCAACGGGGTCCGCGAACGGACCGGCCTCGCGGGCGCACTCGGCGAACCACTCATCGAATGCCTCGGCCAGCGGGAGGTCGTCCCCGACCGCAGCGGCGATGTCAGGGCGCAGGATCGCGCGCTTCGCGTTCAGCGGCGTCCACGCGTTCGCGTCGAGCGCGAACCTCCCGCCCGCGACGCCGGCCGGGTCCATCCGCGAGAACCGCCACGCCGCGAGCATCGGCGCCTCGTAACCCGCGAAGAACTCGTCCGCGCCCTCGCCGCTGATCGTCACCACGCAGCCGTCGGCGCGAAGCCCGGTCGCCACAGCGTTTATCGCGACCTCGTTCGGCGTGGAAAGCGGCGTCCCCATCGCGCGCACCATCTCCGGCCAGCGTTCGCGGAACATCGCGCGCGTCACGACCACGCGCCCGTGCTGAGTCCCCAGTTCCGCCGCGACCCTGCCGGAAACCGCGAGATCGTCATCGTCCGCGCCGCTCTCGGCGCCGGCGACATAGGTCCTAAGCCCGGCGATACGTTCGTGCGCCAGAGTCGCGGTGATCGTGCTGTCCAGCCCGCCCGACAGCAGCGCGCACACCGGCGCGTCCGAGAGCAGGTGCGCCCGCACGGATTGCGTCACCGCGTCGCGGACGCGCTCGCCGGCGCCTTCTTCGATCTCGTCCGTCACCGTGGGTTTGTAATATTGCTCGATTGTCGGCCGTCCGTTGCGCTTCATGTCGAATCGCACAGCGGTCCCCGGCTCGACCGCGTGAACGCCGTCGAAGAGCGTGTCCGCGCCGAGGGTCGTACGGATGGTTGTAAGGTACGCGCTGATCATCGCGAGGTTCGGCGCCGACCGCACGGCCGGGTGCCGCAGTATCGGCGCCGGCTCGGACGCGAAGATCACTTCGCCGGCGACACTCGCGTGATATATCGGCTTGATCCCCAGCGGGTCGCGCGCCAGCGTCAACGCCTTCCGGCGCGCGTCCCACCACGCGAGCGCGAACATCCCGCGCAGCCGAGTCAGCGCATCTACGCCCCAGGTTTCGATGGCGCGCAGCACGGTCTCCGTGTCGCACGTCGAGCGGAACGGCCTCGGATCGATCCGGCGGATCGCGGCCCGCAGGTCGGCGTGGTTGTAGACCTCGCCGTTGTAGACGAGAGCCGTCATCCCATCGTCCGAAATCATCGGCTGTGCGCCGGCGTCCGTGCGGTCGAGCACCGCGAGCCTGCGGTGCGCCAACAGAGCGTTATCCCGACGCCAAAGCCCGGCGCCGTCAGGCCCGCGGTGCGCGAGCAAGTCGCGCAGTCGGCGAGCCGTAATGTCGTCGATCGAAGGCGCCCGTCCGACCGGCGCCACAACTCCGAATATGCCGCACATGCCACGGTTTATCGGTCGATGGTCGCACCGGACACAGCGGAAATGCCAAACTTCCGTGGGACCGCGGCGAACACGTCACGCCGAGCGTGGCCGCGGCTCGACCTGTCACTTCCTGTCCCGACACTCGAATCGCCAGATCGGCCCGGCGCCTAGACGGACTCCCGTCAGCGCGATAGACCCGGCGCCGAAGTCTATGACCGCATCGCATCGCAGATCGCTGAGCGACAGTTCCGGGACAACACCGGTCGCCAGCCGCGCTACCTTGCCGCGCCCGCCGGGGATCGGTCCTTCATAACTCAGATACAATCTGCGGTGGTCGCCGGAGCGTTCCGCGTCGAACTCCGCCGAGCCGCTGCCCCGCGTTATCCCGAGCAGAGCCTCGGCGTCGGCGCCGGCGGCGACTCGGAATGTCGCGAGCGCCCGCTCGTCGGGGTCGTCCCCGGCTGTGGATTCAATCAGCAGGTCAAGATGGGAAGACCCGTCCTGCAGATCATGCTGAAGAACCGCCGCCCGAAGCATCGCCCGGATGCTATCTCCCCAGCGCGCCCAGTGGCACGGGCGTCTCGCCCGTGCACGAACACTCCCAGTGGCACGGGCGTCTCGCCCGTGCAATCACGGCTCGGAGCGCCGTGCCACCCCGGTCCCAGTGGCACGGGCGTCCCGCCCGTGCAATCACGGCTCGGAGAGCCGTGCCGCCCCGGTCCCAGTGGCACGGGCGTCCCGCCCGTGCGATCACGGCTCGGAGATCCGTGCCACCTCAGACACAGTGGCACGGGCGTCCCGCCCGTGTGATAGCCGCCCTATCTCGATCGCCGCTGCGCGGTAGACTGCCCGGGACTGACCCAGCGACAGTCCCGATCGAGGAGCCGACCCGATGCGCACGACCCGCCTGATGTTGATGATGCTCCCAGTCCTCGCGCTATCCGCCGGCTGCACCGGCCAGCGGTCGATCGCCCGTGTCCGCGCCGACGCCGATCAGCACGCGTATTACGCCAGGTTTGAGCAGGCGCGTGCGGATTATCAGGAAGTCGTGGACCGGGCGCCGAACGACTGGACCTACCGCGTCCGGCTCGCCGAGGCACTCGGCACGCTCGGCGACCACGCCGGCGCCGCGGCCCAGTACGCGATCGTCTCGGGCGTCCGACCCTTCGACGACGCGATCGCCGAGCGCTACGCCCGCGCGATGTTCGATGCCGACCAGCACGATCGCCTGATCTCCTACCTTCAGCGTCGCGCCGAAGACACCCGCACCGTCGGCGACTATCTCCGGCTCGGCTGGTACGCCGTCGAGATCGGCGACGCGGACCTGGCGCTCCGCGCCCTGCTGACCGCCGCCCGTCTCGACGCCGGCGCAACCTCGGCGCCGCAACTCGCGCTCGCGGATTTCTACTTCGCCGCGGGCGATAGTGAGAACGGCATGCGCCGCCTGCGCATGGCGCATTACATCGACCCCGCCGACGAAACCATCCGACAGCGCATCCGCGCCCTCGGCGAAGTGCCCGGCCCGTCCTTCGCCCTCGCGCCCGACAGCCAGTGATCTTGCATTCACCGCAGAAACACACATGACGCAGAGACAGACGTTGAATCGGCGTCAAGTTTGTCGGGAGTCGTACTGAGATGCAGCGTCGATGATTTTGTGACCTGTGCGTCCCCGGCTTCGCGCAAATAACGTGATTCACCGGACGAATCAAGAAACCGGCACACTCCCCGGAGATCGAAGCCTGATCCATCCCCCTCTGCAACAAATCCCCCTCCGCGCCCGCTGCGCCTCTGCGGTGAACCCGCCCCGCCATGCCGGATGAAGACCAACTCGACGCGCTCCGCGCCAGGCTCGACGGGATCGACGCAGCCCTGACCCGTCTGATCGCCGATCGGCTGGCGGTCGCGACGGAGGTCGCCGAACTTAAATCTACGTCGGGGGCCAGGCTGTTCCACCGCGACCGCGAGGAGCGCATCGTCGCTGCACGCCGGGAAGCCGCCGAGTCACTCGGCGTCGATCCGGAACTGACCGAGGACATCTTCCGCCGCCTGATCCTCGCGAGCCACCAAGCCCAGAGCGCCGTCATCCGCGACGCCGCCGTCACCGAAACAAGAACCATCGCCATAATCGGCGGCGCCGGCGCGATGGGTTCCTTCTTCGCCCGGCTCCTCCGCGAGTTCGGCCACACCGTCCTTATATCCGACATAAATACAGAACTCGCGCCCGAAGCCGCCGCCGAGCGCGCCGACGCCGTGCTCGTCAGCGTCCCGATCGCCGCGACCCGGGAGATCATCGAACGAGTCGGCCCGCGCATCCGCCCGGGCGGCGCGCTCATGGATGTAACGAGCCTGAAGGATTGGCCCGTCCGCGCGATGCTCGACGCGACTGCGGCCGAGGTCGTCGGCGCCCACCCGCTCTTCAGCCCCGCGGTCGGCACAATACATCGACAGGTCGTGGCGATCTGCCCGGGGCGCGGCGAGTCCTGGCTCGGCTGGCTTCGCGCCCTGCTGCACTCGGCCGGGGCGGAGATCGTCGAGTGCTCGCCCTCGGAGCACGACCGCGCCATGGCTGTAATCCAAGTGCTCCGTCACGCCGCGACGATGGCTTTCGGGCGCGCCCTTCGCGACCTCGGCGTAGATATCGAAGACTCTCTCCGATTCAGCAGCCCGATCTACCGGCTGGAACTTATCATGACGGGCCGGCTCTTCAGCCAGGATCCCGAGTTGTACGCCGACCTCGGCTTAGGCAACGCCAACCGGGCGGAGATCGCCGACACGCTCGAGCGCGCCGCCGCCGCGATCGCGCGCGTCGTCCGCGCGGGGGACCGCGAAGCCTTCATCAGCGAGTTCCGCGAGATCGCCGGGTACTTCGACGTTTTCTCAGCCCGAGCCATGGCGGAGTCCGGCTACCTCATCGAGAAAATGGTCGAACGCATGTGACGACGCCGGGGGAGCGATCACCGCAGAAACGCAGTGAACGCAGAGGGGGGAAGAGAGGGGAGCGCGGCAAGAAAGAATGAAATCGCGGCGGTACGGCCGGCCCGCCCGAGCGAAAGCAAAGTTCAGTGGCCCGGGCGTCCCGCCCGTGCGCGTGGGTGGATCGGCTGTCAAGAGTCGGGATGTTGAGTTTGATTGTATCTGGCGCCCAAAGCCCGGGGGCTGCATCCACGGGCTTTGCAGCGAATACGCGAACCTCCGCGCATGGCGCCGATCCGCGGCTGAACGGCCCTGATCTTCGCCACATGTAAGATTATGTGACGACACACATATTACTGTGCTACACTACAGCGCCACTCCCCGACTCCCCCACTCCGCGTTCCCCGCGCCGTTTATGTGAGACGCATGTCCCGCTCGCCGGATGTCCGATGGCGGGGCCGACGAGCGCGGTCGGATTCAGATGAGGTCACAAACATCGCCCCCATGCGACGCTCCGGACGCCCCTCTACGCCATGCGCACGCGAATGACTCGAGTGGTCCCGGCGCAGAGCAGTTCGGAACTTCGCTTGACATGGAACTCAGCCGCGACGCGATGAGAGGGCGCCGGCTCAGCCCTTTTCGGTTCCTTCCGCTTCAGCCATCGCGGTCGTGACCTGCTCTTCTTCTTCGCCCTGGATGTAGACCTGTCCCTTGTAGAACTGAGACCAGACCACGTACAGCACCGACACGCCCGCCATGATGGCCGTGAAGAACCAGTAGTAGTTCGCTCCGTCCAGCGGCGTCGAACCTGTCTCCTCGTCCTTGATCGCTTCGAGCACGAAGTTCACGCCCGACACGAACACGTTGCCCAGCGACACGCCGAGGAAGTACACGCCCATGATGAACGACTTCATCCGCCTGGGCGCCTGCGAGTAGGCGAACTCCAGGCAAACGACCGAGACCATGATCTCCGCAGCGGTCAGGACTATGTACGCGAAGAACTGCCAGCCGACGTTGGGCATCCCGCCGAGATGACCCTGGAGGGCGGCCTCCGTCATCCCGCCTGCGCGGGCTTGTCTTATTGCATCTATTAGCCTGGGCACATCGCCCGCGAGGCCCGAGTCCGCCCAGATCGCCGCGGCTGCTGCGGCGCTGTTCGCCTGGATCCCCATCTCGATCCACGCGCTGATCCCGAACGCCATCGCGGTCATGAACAATCCCGCGCCGATCTTTCGCAACGGAGTCAGCGGGATGACTTTGTTCACCGCGGGGTAGAGCACGAGCGTGAAGAACGGGATGCCCACGATGATGAGGAACGGGTTCACCGCCTGTATCTGCGACGGGAGCCAGGAAATACCGAGGAAGTCACGGTCCATGCGGTCCGCCTGGAGCACCCACGCCGACCCGGTCTGATCGAAGATCGCCCAGAACATCGGTACAAACAGCAGGAACAGCGGCGACAGGTTCACCAGCGCCCGGATGCCGTCCTTGCTGAACGTCTCGTCCTTGAACCGCTGCCAGCCCGCCGGCGGGACGTGCACGAACTTCTTGCGGCCGAGCCAGAACACGAACGTCGCGATCCCCATCAATACGCCCGGCAGCCCGAACGCCAGCCACGGGCCGACCTTGTCCAGCAGGATCGGCGTCAACAACTGCGACGCCACCGCGCCGACGTTGATCGAAAGATAGAACCAGTTGAAGATCTGAGGCAGCAGCCGTTTGTTCCCCGACCCGAACTGGTCTCCCACGTTCGCCGAGACGCAAGGCTTGATCCCCCCGGCGCCGAACGCGATCAGCACCAGACCGGCATAGAGGAACGGCTTCATGTCCCACATGCCCGTCACCGGGCCGAGGTCCATCAGCGCCAGGCACCCGTGCCCGAGGCAGTACATCAGGCTGATTATCAGGATCGTCCGGTACTTGCCCCAGAAGATGTCCGAGATCATCGCGCCGATCAACGGCGTGAAATAAGCCGCCGCGACGAAGAGGTGGAACACGCTCTTGGCCTGCTCGTCGCTGAAGTTCGCGTCGTTGCCCGATGCGTCCAGCAGGTACTTCGTCATGAAGACCGTCAGGATCGCGCGCATCCCGTAGAAACTGAACCGCTCCGCGGCTTCGTTCCCGATGATGTACGGGACGCCCGGGGGCATACCCGTGATCTTGTGGTCCGGGGACGTGCGGTACTTGCCGTGAGCGGCGCCTTTGGGTGCAGATCCGGTCTTCGACATGCGGCCTCCGGGGGCAGTGATTGGCCCGACAGCCTACCGAACCCGCGCCCGATCTCAAACACCCCCGCCCGGGCTGACCCTGGTTCAGTAAAAAAGCCCAGGGATGAAATCCCTGGGCTTTGATGTTCGATCCACGGAGTTCCGATCGAATAATCGGATCGTCCGTCCGGACACACGCTCAGTTCATCGGTTCGAGCGTCATCGGGTCGCGCAGCGGCAGCCGCATGACCGACCCGCCGAAGAAGTCCTTCATGGACGCACGCCCTTCGAGGTCGCCCGGGGCGATCTCCGACCAGTTCCCGACGATCATTATCGCCACGCGATCCGGGTGCAGGTGCTCCTTCGCCACGCGCAGCACGTCCTCTGCGGTCACCGCGTTGACCTTGTCGCGGTATGTCTCCCAGTAGTTGCGGTCGCGCCCGGTCCATTCGTCGTCGATGAACGTGCCGATGATCGCCTGCCGGGACTCGAACCGCCTCGGGAAGGTTTCGATGAAGGAGTTCTTGGAGGTTTCGAGTTCCTGCGCGGAGACCGGCTCCGTGCGGATGCGGTTGATCTCGTCCATGATGATCTTCGCAGCGAGCGCCACTGTGCGGTTCTTCGACTGGAACGAAGCCCGGAACTGCCCGGGGTACCAGACCGGCGTAGTAAGCCCGGACCCGACGGAGTACGCGAGTCCTTCATCGCTGCGCACCCGGCTGACGAGCCGGCTGGTGAAGCCGCCCCCGCCGAGGATGTCGTTCATGACCATCAGCGGGATGAAGTCCGGGTGATCGCGGGTGACGCCGCGATGCCCGATGTTGACCTTGCCCTGGGGGATGTCCTTCTCGACGTGGTAGACGCCGACGCGCGCGGGCGCGTCGGGCGCCGGCGGGTCGGGCATGCGCTCGCCGTGCGCCCAGCCTGATACAGCACGTTCGAGCCGATCGAGCATCGCGCGGGGGTCGAAGTCGCCCGTCACACCGATGATGAGATTGCCCGGCTGAAGCACCTTCGCATGGAACGCCCGCAGATCGTCTGCCGTGATCGACCTGATCGAGCGTTCCGTCGCCTGGCGCGCCTCGAAGTGATCCTCGCCGAACATCAACGCAGCCCACTCCCGGTTGAGAATGTTCTGGGCGTCGTCGTTGCGCTGCTTCATCTGTTCGAGAGCCTCGGCGCGGTAGACGCCGATTTTGTCCTCCTGAAAGCCCGGCGTGCGGACCATCTCCATGAAGAGCGTGAACGCCTCGTCGAGCGTGCTCGCGAGCGTGTTGAGCGTCGCGACCGATTGCGTCCCCCCGGACCCGACCGTCACATTCGCCGCGAGGAAGTCGAAGCGTTCGTCGAGTTCCTCCGCGGAGCGTGCAGCCGTCCCGCCGCGACGCATCATCGCAGCGGTCATCCGCGCCAGCCCGACCTTGCCGGGATCATCGAGATAGTCCCCGCCCTTGAAACTCAGCGTGATCGTGACCAGCGGCAGTTCCGAGCTAGGCGCCAGGTACACCGGGACGCCCGACGCCAGTTCCTGCCGATAGTCCGCCGCGTGAGGCGGGTCGAAACTCAGCGGCTGGAACACGATGTCCTCGGGCCGTTCTGGCAAAGGCGCCGCGACCGCGACCGCCCCCGCCGCCACCATCAACGTCATACCCAGCCGAATCGCAGATTGAAAATATTTCATTTGGCTTTCACTCCTTCGTGTGGATTGTCTCTGACACGCGAACGCGACCCCGATCACTCCCCGCCCGCGGCACGGAGCCTCTCGATCCGCGATTCCAGTTTCTCGAGGATGTACCGGATCGCCGGGCGGAACTGCGGCGGCGACTGACTCGCCTGCGCGGAGATCTGGGCCTGCATCTCCAGCAACTGCTCGATGCTGTTATTCGCCTCGATCCCCTCGACAGTCTGCCTGACCATCGGGCGGAACTGCGGGTCGATCGCCAGCAGCGCGGGATCCTCAGGCTCCGACCCCGCCTTGCGCACGTACGTCGCCACCGCGCGGCGTTCGGGCTTGAAATACGTGTCAACGACACGGCGCACATCCGCCGCGGTCACCCGCTGGAGCCGTGACGGCTGGTCGTTGATGTATGTCCACTCGCCCCGCGCCGTGTACAAGGCCAACTGGATCATCAGGAAGAAGTTGCTCTGAAGCCTGCGGTAAGAGTTCGCCAGCACACGGTTCTTCACCTTCTGGAGTTCATCCGCGCTGATCGTCCCCGTGCGGATCTCCTCGATGATCTCGTACCACGCCCGTTCGAGATCCTCGGGCGTAGCGTCGCCCTTCGCCTCGGCGAAGAAACTGAACGCGCCCGCGTAGCGACGCTCGTCCGGCGACGCGCCCGCCTGAGACGCGATCTCCCGCCCTTCGACCATCCCCTTGTAAAGCCGGCCCGTCCGACCGTTGAGGATCTCCGCCAGAATCTGAAGCGCGTACGAATCCTCATGCCCGAACGGGACAGTGTGATACCGAACCTCGACCGCCGGCTGGCAGTCGCACTCCGCGTTCATGCGCATCTCGGCCTGAGGCTCGATCGGGAGCGTCACCACCGCCGGCGGCTCCGGGCCACGCTCGAGCCGACCGAAATACGCCGAGATCATCGGCTTGACGTACTCCGGCGCGAAATCACCCACGATCACGCCCACCAGGTTGTTCGGCGCGTAATAAGTCCTGAAGTACTCCCGAGCCTGTTCCAGCGTGTACGAGTTCAGGTCCGACGGCCATCCGATCACCGGCCAGTTGTACGGCGAAGCCATCCAGAACATCGAATCGAACTGCTCCTGGAACTTGCCCGTCGGCGTCGATTCCGTCCGCAGCCGCCGTTCCTCGTGGACAACGTCACGCTCCGAGTAGAACTCCCGGAACGTCGAGTCCGCCAGCCGGTCCGACTCCATCCAAGCCCACAACTCGAACTTATTGCTCGGGACATTGATGAAGTAGAACGTCACATCCTCGCTGGTGAAGGCATTCATGCCCGACCCGCCGCCGCGGGTGTAGACCTGGTCGAACTCGTCCTTGACGGTCATCCGCCGCTGCTCCTCCATCGCGTTGCGGAGGTGCATCCGGAGATTCTGCATCGCGGGCGTGTCGTTGGCCGGATCCCACGGGTCGGCGATCTCGCCGTTGCGCCAGCGGTCGTACTGCTCGGTGACGTGCATCGTGCGCAGGCGCTCGCCGATGGTCGCTATCTGCTCGCTGAGTTTCTGGTCCTCGGCGGCGTCGTTCGTCCCGATCGTGGTCGTCCCCTTGAACATCATGTGCTCGAAGAAGTGGCTTATCCCGGTGATCCCGGGCCGCTCGTTGACGCTCCCCACCCGCGCCAGCCAGCCCGCCGCGATCACGTTCGGCTGATCCTGCCGGGGGACCAGCAGGAACGTCATCCCGTTGGGGAGTTTGAACTCCTCCACCGCCACATTCTGAGCCTGCGCGACGCCCGCCCAGGCCAGCGCCGCCAGCATCGGCCATGTCCGTGTCTTCATCTGTGTCGCTCTCCGGTTCGTTTCCATGCCCCTCGGCGGCTGGCCGACGGGGCGCAACCGCGTATCATGATACAGCGCGCGGACGGTCCGCCGCACAACGCACCCCCGGCATTCGCCTCACGACCCCCGCGCACCCATGACCATCTGGAAGAACAACATCAAGACGGTGTTCCTTCTCGGCGCCCTCACCGCGCTCTTCGTCCTCGTCGGCGCGCAATGGGGACGCGAGGGCATGATCATCGCCCTCATCTTCGGCGGCGCCATGAACCTAGTCGCCTGGTTCTTCTCCGACAAAATCGCCATCGCCGCGATGCGCGGCCGGCAGGTCGACGAGGACCACGAACTCTACAAAATGGTCGACCGCCTGCGCCAGCGCGCCGGCCTCCCCATGCCCAAAGTTTACGTCTGCCCGCACGACGCCCCCAACGCCTTCGCAACCGGCAGAAGCCCGCGCAAGGCCGCCGTCGCCGCAACGCGCGGCGCGCTCGAACTCCTCTCATACGAAGAACTCGAAGGGGTCATGGCCCACGAACTCGCCCACATCCGCCACCACGACACGCTCATCTCCTGCGTCGCCGCAACGATTGCGGGCGTGCTCGCGTTCATCGCGCAGTGGGGCTTCTTCATGATGGGCGGCCGCCGCGAAGGCGGCAACCCCATCGTCATGATCGTCACCGTAATAATGGCCGCCGTCGCCGCCGCGATGATCAAAGCAATGATCTCACGCTCGCGCGAGTTCGCCGCAGACGCCGGCGGCGCCGAGATCGCCGGCACGCCCGAAGGCCTCATCGGCGCGCTCCAGAAACTCGACGCCTACTCACGGCGCATTCCACTCATCCAGCCCAACCCCGCCCAGAACAACCTCTTCATCGTCGAACCCTTCGGCGGCTCGCAGAGCCTCGTCAACCTCTTCGCCACACACCCGAAAACCGAACTACGCGTCCTCAAACTCGCCGAACTCCGCGGCAGGGTCTGACCGCGACGCCGGTTCTCGGACGAACCGCGCCGTTTATGACGCCGACGTCCGCCCCCCACACACAAAATCCTGCCGAATTGCTCCAGCACCCGCGAAAAACCGGGGCACACTTGCTGTGCCTTGGAACATCGCATCAATCAAAGACGACGACCCCCCGCCGCGATCGCCGCTGCGGTATACGCCGCCGCCGCGATCACCATCGGCTCTGCCCCGATCACCGACCTAGGCCGCGACAACACAGCCCACGGCCCATCCTCGATCTCAGTCTCTCCCGCCGCCGACCAGCCCCGCACCGCCCTGCTGGTCCCCAAACGCGTCCGACTGATCATCAACTATCAGCGCACCGCGGTCGTGTGAATAAACGCCGCTGCAACTTAACGATCTTTGTCCCATCCCGACCAGAAGCCGGGAGCAATATGCCAGATGCCCCGCGCCTGGATCCTGCCCCCCGGCCCCTGATGCCCGATGCCAGATGCCTGACTCTCCCCCTCTCCCCCTCTGCGCCCGCTGCGCCTCTGCGGTGAATCCCAAAATCAAGGCAGCACCAGCATCGCGTCCCCGAACGAATAGAACCGATACTCCGCCTTGATCGCCGCTGCGTATATCTCCATCAGCCGCTCCACGCCGCCCGACAGCAGTGACGCCACCATCGCCAGCAGCGTCGAACGCGGCAGGTGAAAGTTCGTCACCAGCGCATCCACATGCCTCCACTCATACCCCGGCGTGATCAGCAGCCGCGTCGAACCAGACCACCCGCTCTCCGCCCACCGTTCGGTCGGCGCCGGGATGCTCTCGAGCATCCGCGCCGTAGTCGTTCCCACAGCGATCACGCGCGACCGGCTGGGCCCGTAACGCCCGGCGAGCGCTCTGACGACATCAGCATCCGCGGCGCACCATTCCGCATGAATCGGATGTTCCTCGACGAACCCGGTTTTCACCGGCGCGAACGTCCCCGCGCCGACGTGCAGTTCGACGTGCAGACGCCGCACGCCGCGCTCGTTGATCCGCCTCAGCAGCCCGTCCGTGAAATGAAGTCCGGCCGTCGGCGCCGCGACCGAACCCGTGTTCTTACATTCCTCCGACGCGTACACCGTCTGATACGCCGCTCGATCGCTGTCGTCCGCCGACGCATCCCCCCGCGCCCGTCGCGCGTGCAGAATATAAGGCGGCAGCGGCGTCCGGCCCAGCACCTCGAGCGCCGCCGGAACATCATGAATCCCAGGCTCCGGACGCACGATCCAGGCCTCCGCGTCGCGCCCGATCAGCACCAGCCGCTGCGCCGCCGGCCGACCCTCGATGTCGCGCAGCGCGACCCGCATCCCCGCGCGCAGCCGACCGTTGCTCCTGAGCATCACACGCCAGCAATCTTCATAACCCGTCGCCGGCTCGAGATATAAACCTTCGACACGCCCGCCCGTGTCCGTGCGTTCCCCGACCAGCCGCGCCCGCAGCACGCGCGACCGGTTGAACACCATCACATCCCCCGGCGACACCAGCCCCGGCAGATCGCTCACAACCCGGTGTTCGAGCACACTCTCATCCGTCCGCGACACGACCAGCAGCCGCGACGAATCCCGCGGCGACACCGGCGCCGTCGCAATCAAACGCTCCGGCAGGTTGTAATCCAGCGCATCCGTCCGAAGCATGTCGCGTCCGACCCTCTCCCGATGTTCCCGCTGTGCAACACCCGGCACAAACGGACCGCACGATCGCGCACTGTCCGGAAAATACCCGTGCCGCCCGCCCGCGAACCTGATGTTATGGGCGATGACCATCGGCGCCGAGCGGGCTGGTTTCTTGCACTTGTACCGGCGTGCGGATCGACGCCGGCTCACATCACGCGCACCACCGCCATGTGCACGACGCGCACGGGCCGATCCCGTTCGCGCGATTCCTAGAGCAGGTCAACCGCGAGCAGGCCCACCGCGCCGACCTCGACCGCGTAGACCTGATCTCGGCGCCGCGACCCGCGGACAAGGCCGAGCACGCCCGGCTCGAATCCGATCGCCCGAAGACGAACCTCCCGCCCAACCCGTCCGATCCCCCGCCCGCCGTAGCCCGGGTCTACGCGATCGAATGGCTGCCGCGGACGGGCAAGTTGATAGACCTAATAATCTGATTAACACCGCCCCCGCACGGGCGGGACGCCCGTGCCACTGTTCGCGCCCGTGCCGCTATCAGCGCCCGAGCCGCTGATTCCGCCCCCCTCTCCCCCCGGGAGAGGGCCGGGGTGAGGGGAAAACAGTGCTGTGCCTAAATCAAGGAAACAACAGTTACTCCGCACGGGCGGGACGCCCGTGCCACCGCTGTTGTCAATCCTTATCATCATCCGGCGAGGCGCGCATCAGCCGCTCGCCCTGTTCCGGCGTCATCGACCCCTCCGCGATGTACGCAGCGATCTCGCGCCTGGACCTCTCCCGCGAGCGTGTCTTGACTATCGACGACGCCGTCCCCGCGAGTATCGCGACGATCGCGATCGTCCCCCCCACAACCCAGAACATCTGGTCATCCACCCCGGCGAGCGTGAACATGATCGGTCCTCCCAGATCGGCCCGGTCACTGATTGGGCGCCTCGGCCGCGGAGTTTCAGCCCCGCGCTTCCGTATTGAAATGATACCTCTCGGACACGCCGCCTCGCGCTCGCATCCGCGAGACAGGCCCGATATCGTCTCCGTTCGACCCCCGGGAGCCTTTGATGCGCCTCGAACCGATCCTCCAGCCCGAGTCCGCCCTGGTGATCGAGAACGCGCCGGATCGAGACGCAGTGCTCGCCCGGCTCGCTGACGCCGCCGGGCGGAATCTCGCCGGCGAGCGATCCGCCGACGACTGGCGGACCCGGATCCTCAACGCCCTCGTCGAGCGCGAGAACCAGATGCCGACGACCACGCCCGAAGGCGTCGCGTTCCCGCACGCGATCCTGCCGGACGTGGAACGCACGGTTCTGCTGATCGCCAGGCTCAAGCCCGCTGTGAAATTCGGCGGGCAGGACATGCCGGCGCCAGACATCGTCTTCTGCATGGTCGGGTCCGCATCGAAACCGTGGGAGCACGTCCGGCTTCTCGCCCGTCTCGCGCGAGTGGCCCGCGCCGCCGGCGCCCTCGACCGCCTCCGCGCCGCAGACACCGCCGAGAGCCTCTACGCCCGGCTCCTCGAAGAGGACCGGTCCCATGGCTGACACGACCGATCCCAGCCGCAACGACTCGGCCGAAAACAACGCCAAACAATCAACCGAGCGCGTCCTGCTGCTCATCATCGCCTCCGACCCGACCGTGATGGACGACCTCCTGACCGCGCTGCTCGACTTCGGCGTGACCGGCGCGACCGTCCTGGAAAGCAAAGGACTCGCCGCTGTTCTCCGCGAAGAGATGCCGATCTTCGCCGGGCTTGTCTCACTGCTCCCGGGCGCCACCGGCAGCCGCACTCTTATCTCGATCACCAACCTCGCGACCGCGCGGAGCGTGCTCGACTTCATCGACACCGATCTACGCGAGGACAAGCGCCCCATCGCCGCGGTCCTGCCCGTGACGCACATCGCCGGCCTCAAACGCTGACGAGCAACGCCATGCGCATCGCACTCGGCATCCTGCTCATGATCGGGCTGGCGATCCTCGCCACCAGCCCGAAGTTCCTCAAACTTCGCCGCGCGACCGTCGTCGGCATCCTCGTCAGCGGCGGCTGGCTGGGCGTCCTCGTCGGACTCGCGATCGGCCCCGCCGGCCTCGCGCTCGTAAGCCACGATCTCGCCCCCACCGGCACGCCCATACTCACCATCGGCCTCGGATGGATCGGCCTGATGGTCGGGCTGCAACTCCGGCCCGAAGTCCTCCGATTCGTCCCCGCGAATCTCGCCAGACGAACCGCGATCGACGCCTCGATCTCATTCACGCTCGCCGGCGCGATCGCGTGGCTCGCGCTATCGAACGCGCCGATCGCCCCCGCGAACAGCGTGATCCCCCTCGCCGCGCTCATCGGCGCCGCGACCATCGGCTGGCCCGCCGAGACTCGCTCGCTACGCCTGACCGCCGCGGAATCCGGCCTCGCCATGGCGCTCCGCGCAAGTTCCGGACTCTCCGCCCCGATCGCCATAACTCTCTTCGCAATAGCCCACGCGCTCGCCGGCATAAGCGAACCACCGATCAACGGCCCGGACTGGGCAGCCCTCCTGAGGATCGGCGGCATGGCGCTCATCGCCGTGACGCTCGGCGTGGTCGCTCGCTTCGCGCTCAGACGCGCCGGCGATCGCCGCGCCGACCTCCTCGCGGTGTTCCTCGGCGTGGTCGCGATCATCACCGGCGCCGCCGTCGAACTCCGCGTCAGCCCGCTGTTCGCCGCCATGCTCGCCGGCGTCGTCGTCACCAACCTCGCCGGGCGCGAACTCCGCCGATTCGAACGTTTCATCCTCCAGGCCGAGCACGTCGTCGCGGTGATCTTCGCCATCGTCGCGGGCGTGCTGATGGATGTCGCGCTCGGACCGGCGACGCTGGGCCTGCTCGCCGCGATCACAATTTTTCGAATCATCGTAAAACCGACGCTCGCGCCCGATTCTCTATCCCCCGATTCGCCGACGCAGCGCAGCCGAAAAATCGCAAGGCTGGGCGCCGTCCGCCAGCCCCCCCTCGCGCTTGTGCTCGGCGTCGGGCTTGTCCTCACCGACCCCTCACCGGTCAACCAGCAGGCGCTGACCGTCCTCGCCGCCGCGGGCCTGTTCTGCGACCTCTACGCCGTCCTTCGCGCCCGCGCCGTCAAGATCGAAACACCGGAAGAACCAGTCGAAAACGACTCCGCCCCGTCGACAGAAGAAGGGGCCTCGCCGTGATGCGCACCGCCCGGATGCTGCTGGCTCTGGCGACGATCGTCGCGCTCGTCGCGCTGACCCGGCGCTGGGGCGCCACGCTCCCCGAGGTGGTTCAGCACGACGCCGCCCCCGATCGCAGCGCAACCATCCTCATCGGCCTGCTGCTCTTCGGCTCGTGGATGTTCGGACGATTCTTCAACTCCATCGGCCTGCCCAAACTTTCCGGCTACCTGGTCTTCGGACTGATCGTCGGACCCGGGATGCTCGGCGTAGTCGGCGAAGAACAACTCCCGTACCTCCGCCTAGTCGAAACTCTCGCGATCGCCCTCATCGCGCTCATGGCCGGCGGCGAGATCGACATCGGTTACCTCATCCGCTCCATAAAACTCGTCCTCTCCATCGCGGCCATGCAACTCACCGGCGTGTTCCTCGCCGTATCCGGCGTCGTATACACGCTCGCGCCCGCGATCGGACTCGCAACCGCCGACGACCCCACCGCCCGCATCGTCGCCGCCGCGATCATCGGGACGATCGCGACCGCGCTCTCGCCCGCGGTCTTCATCGCGGTTATGAACGAAGTCGAAGCGCGGGGCGCATCCGTTCGTGCATCACTTTCCGTGATGATGGCGATGGAACTCTCTCTCATCGTCCTCTTCCTGCTCGTCGTCGGCGTGTCCGGCAACGCGCTCGGCGGCGGCGCGTCGGCCGCTTCGATCGCGACCGACCTCGCTGTCCACCTCGTCGGCTCCCTCGTCGCCGGCATCATCTTCGGGCTGGCACTCGCCTGGTATATGCACGCGGTGCGCGAACACCTGGCGATCTTCGTCATCGTCTCGTGCGTCACGATCGCCGTCGTCAGCGAGGTCCTCCACCTCGAAGCGCTGATCGTCGCGATCGTCGCGGGCATCCTCATGCGCAACGTCTGGCGCGAACAGGTCGGCCCGCTGTTCCACACCATGGAGCACCTCAGCCTGCCCGTTTACTGCGTGTTTTTCGCCGTCGCCGGCGCCAAGGTCGATCTCGGAGCGCTCGCCTCGATGTGGCCCGCGGCACTCGCGATCGTCGCAGTCCGATTCCCCATCGTCTGGGGATCGACGCATCTCGGGTGCCGATTCGCGGGAGTCGAACCGCCGATGCGCACCTGGCTCTGGACAGCCTTCATACCGCAGGCCGGCGTAGCCGTCGCCCTCGTCTCCATCGTCGCCGCCACCTTCAGCGAGCACGCGTTCGCGCTCCCGCTCTACTCCCTCGTCCTAGCGGTGATCGCGATTCACGAACTCGTCGGCCCCATCATCCTCCGCCTCGGCCTCGAACGCCTCACCGACGCCGAGCGCCAGAACCAGACCGCCGACGACGCTTCAGCCGACGGCTGAACCCGCCCCACCCAAACGTCCGATCCTTATTACACCCCCGTTTTCCCGGCACACACCCGCCGATCCGCTCATCCTCACGCCCGAACGACCGATAGAACCACACAGTCTTACGACCCGTCGGCCACGGAGGCGTACGCCGAGCCATGCAACTGACACCACTCGCCCTCATCATGATGTCCGTCTTCGCCCCGGCGATCGCGGGCCTCGTCACGCTCTTCCTCCCGCGCGATCGCACAACGCCGCGCACGCTCATCGCCCTCGTCGGCCTGGCGCTCCCCGTCGCGGCGCTCCTCTACTTCGCGCAGACACTCGGCGTCGGAGCGGTCGAACCCGCCTCCCTCACCATCCCCTTCGTCCCGAGCTTCAACCTCGACCTCGCGTTCAACCCCGATCCCCTCGGCATGTTCTTCGCCCTCCTTGTCGCAGGCGTAGGAACTCTCATCGTCCTCTACGCACGCGCATACTTCGGCGATGACCCCGACTCACTCTTCCGCTTCTACCCCACACTCGGCTTCTTCGCGACCGCGATGCTCGGCGTAGTCCTCGCGGACAACATGCTCGCGATGCTCCTCTTCTGGGAACTTACGAGCGTCTCATCTTTCCTCCTCATAGGATGGGAACGCAACGACCGCAAAGCCGTCCGGCTCGCGTTCCAGGCCCTCGCCGTCACCGGCATGGGCGGACTCGCGCTCCTCGGCGGTATCATCCTCCTCGCACTGGCGACCGGCGAATGGTCCTTCTCCGCAGCCATCCCCGCGCTCGCCGGCCCCCACGAATCGCTCCCCGCCGCGAACCTCATCCCCTGGGCTTTCGCGCTCATGTTCCTCGGCGGCGCAACCAAAAGCGCACAATGGCCGTTCCACTTCTGGCTCCCGGGCGCGATGGCGGCTCCGACGCCCGTCTCCGCGTACCTCCACTCCGCGACCATGGTCAAAGCCGGCGTCTACCTCTTTGGACGACTCTCCCCCGCTTTCTTAGGCGTCGACTTCTGGGCCGCCACGCTCATCTCCGTCGGCGCGCTCACCATGCTCCTCGGCGCCTACCTCGCCCTTCGCTCCACCGAACTTAAAAAAATCTTCGCGTACACAACCGTCAGCCAGCTCGGCCTCTTCACATGCATGTTCGGCCTCGGCGCTTTCACCTACCACGACGAGCCGAACCTCGTCTGGCCCGTCACGCAAATCCTCAACCACGCGCTCTACAAAGCCCCGCTGTTCCTCATGGCCGGCGCGATCGCACACGCCGTCCATGTCAAGTCCCTCACCGGCCTCCGCGGATTCGCCCGCACCAACCCCCTGCTCGCGTGGATCACGCTCGCCGCCGCCTACGGCCTGGCCGCCGGCCCCTTCACACTCTCATTCGCGGCCAAGGAAGCATTCCTCTATCAGATTTATCACGCCATCGAGCACGAGCCGCTGCTCTGGATCGTCGCCGGCATGGCCGTCCTCACCTCGGTCTGCAACGTCGCGATCTTCGTCCGCTTCCTTACAACATTCCTCGCACGACCCGACGCCGAGCACGCCGCCGAGCATCACCACGATCACGACCACGCGCACGACGGCTGGAGCGTCTGGCTCTGGCTGCCCGCGCTCTTCATCGTCGCGTGGCAGTTCGCAGGCGGGGTCGCGCCGTCACTCATAGAACGTTTCATCCTCCCCGTCGAAACCCACGCGCTCTATTGGTCGCACCTCCCGACCGTGCTCGACGCGATCGCCCACCCATCACCACCGCTGGCGATGAGCGGCGTCGCCGTATTGCTCGGCGTCCTCGTCGGCGTCCTCCCCGTCCTCCGACGACCCGTCGCAGACCCGCACGACTCGATCTTCCCCGCGAGCGTCTCGTTCCTCAGCCGCACCGGGTGGGGCGTGTTCTCCTCGATACAGACCGGCAACCTCCGGCATTACATCTACTTCACTCTCACCGCGTTCCTGCTCGGCATGATCGCCGCTGCCCTGAAAGACCCGGCGTTCCTCGAATGGCCCGCGCTCGCTTCGCTATGGGCAGCGCCGACCGGCTTCATCATCGCATCCCTGTGCCTCGTCGCGCTCGTCATCGCCGCTTCGCTCTCCCTGCCCATCGTCAACAGCCGCATCGTCCGCGTCCTTATGCTCGGCGCCGTGGGCATGAGCGTCACCGGCATCTACCTCATCTACGAAGCCCCCGACCTCGCGCTGACGCAACTACTCTTCGAGATCATCTCGATCATCCTCTTCCTGCTGGTTCTGCGCATGATCCCCGAGGAACCGCCGCTCGCCCCCGTCACCGGCCGCATCGGCCGCGCCGCGTTCAGCATGATCGTCGGGCTGGCTATCGGCTGGACCGTCTTGCAAGCCGGCGCGCACGCCGATTCCTCCCCCGGACCCGCCAAACTCGGCGACTGGTTCCTCACCCACGCGCACTACGGCTCGGAACAGACCAACGGACGCGGCGGCGGCGGCGACAATGTTGTAAACGTCATACTCGTCGATTTCCGAGGCTACGACACACTCGGCGAAACAACCGTCCTCGCCATCGCCGCGATGGGAATATTCTCGCTCATCGCCGCCGTCCCCAGACGACGCCGAGACCGCGCGCACGCCGTCAACCCAGAATGGCTGACCAGCTCTCTGCTCCGAACGTCGATGCGCCTGATCCTCCCGCTCGGCCTGCTCTTCGCCGCGTACCTCTTCTTCAAGGGGCACAACGAGCCGGGCGGCGGGTTCATCGCCGGCCTAGTCGCGTCGGTCGTGCTCGCCACATACCGCATGGCGAAAGGGCCTGAAGCACTCCGGCGCCTGCTCCCCATCAAGCCCGGCGCGCTCGCCGCCACCGGACTAATGATCGCGCTCGCGACGGCCGTCGCGCCGGTCGCCTTCGGCCTGCCCGTGCTTACGTCACGCACCGGCGACATCCCCCTCGCCGGCGCAGACCCCTTCCACTTCTCCACCGTCGTCTTCTTCGATCTCGGCGTCCTGATCGTCGTCATCGCCGTAAGCGTCGGCGTCATCAACCGCCTCACCGAGGAACTCGAAACATGACGTTGCTACTCGCCGTGATCGTCACAGTCATCTTCGCCGTCGGCGTCTACCTGCTCCTCGGACGCGAACTCAAAGGCATGGCCATGGGGATCTTCCTCCTGTCCCACGGGGCCAACCTCGGCATCCTCGCGATGAGCGGGCAGCCCGTCCGCCTCACCGCGACCGGGCCGACGCCGCTCGGCCCGCCGGTGCTCACCGAAGCAACCCAGCCGGTAGATCCTCTGCCGCAGGCGCTCATACTCACCGCGATCGTCATCTCGTTCGCCGTCACCGCGTTCCTGCTGACGCTGCTGGTCGCGACGTTCCGCCGCGCCGACCATCTCGGCGCCGACGAACTCGCAAACGACGACCGCCCCACAGTCCTCACCACGCCCTGACGCGACCGGGAACACCGCCATGCTTCCGACACTCCCGCCGAACCTGATCGTCCTGCTCGTCGCGATCCCGATGGGGTCCGCCGTCGCCACGACGCTGCTCCGGGGCTGGTCGCCCGCGCAGCGCGCCGTCACCTTCCTCTCGCTGCTCGCGACCTTTATTCTTGCCGCAATCTTCTACCTGCCTCTCGACGGCGCCGGGATGCTCGTCTCGCAGGCCGGCGACTGGCCCGCGCCGTTCGGCATCTCGCTCGTCCTGGACGGGCTGAGCGGGCTGCTCCTCGTCGCTGCGTCCTTTGTCGCCCTGGCGGTCTATGTGTACGGGCTGGCGTCGCGCGATCAGGACGAAGGCCGCGGCTGGTTCCACCCCCTCTACTCGCTCCTTATGATGGGAGTTAACTTCTCCTTCCTCACCGGCGACCTCTTCAACCTCTTCGTCGCATTCGAGATCATGCTCATGGCTTCGTACGCCATGATGTGTCTGGGCGGGACCAAAAAACAACTTTCCCAGACCTACAAGTACGTCATGCTCAACCTCGTCGGCTCGACCCTCTTCGTCCTCGGGGCGGCCCTCGTCTACGGCATGACCGGAACCCTCAACTACGCCGACCTCGCCGTCCGGGTCGCCGAATCCACCATGCCCGGCGGTCAGCCTCTCCCCCCCGGCTTCCCCGCCGTCGCCACGATGCTCCTATTCGTGTTCGCTGTCAAAGCCGCGCTTTTCCCCCTGTGGTTCTGGCTCCCCGACACATACCACGCCTGCTCGATCAGCGTCGCGGCGTTGTTCGCCGGGCTTCTTACAAAGGTCGGCGTGTATTCACTCATCCGCCTCGCGCCGATGGCGCTCGCCGCCCCCAACATCCGTGAGGCCGGCCCGATCATGACGATCCTCCCACTCGCCGCGGGCCTGACGATGATCCTCGGCGCCCTCGCCGCGCTCTCCATGCGCGAGACTCGACGCATCCTCGCGATGCTCCTCATCAGCCACATCGGGTACATGGTCTTCGGCCTCGCCGTGATGACGCCAGACGCCCTCTCCGGCGCGCTCTTTTACATGGTCCAGCACATGCTCGTCATGGCTGCGCTGTTCCTCGGCTGCGGGCTGATCGAGCATCATCAGCGCACCAGCGACCTCGCGGAGACCGGCGCGCTCCTCGCACGCGCGCCGTGGCTGGGCGTGTACTTCTTCATCGCGATGCTCAGCCTGATCGGCCTCCCGCCGTTCTCCGGCTTCTTCGGCAAGTTCCTCATCCTGCGCGAAGGCTTCCGCCTGAGCGGGCAGGGATACTGGCTGCTGTCGGCGCTCGGGCTGATCACGGGTTTTCTGACATTGCTCGCGCTGGCGCGGGTCTGGGGCAGGACGTTCTGGAACCCGCCCGCGGACCGCGCGATCGCCGAGCGCCTGCCCGCCCGCGCCGACGCCGCCGCCTGGCCGATGCGCGCCGGGCTTGCGATGCTCGTCGTCGCATCGCTGGGGATGGGCCTCGGCGCCGAGTTCATGCAGAACCGCACCGGCGACGCCACGCGCGAACTGAACCACCCGCGCAACTACGTCGCCGGCGTCCTGGGCCCGAACGCCTGGCCCGAGATGACCGCCGACACCGCGACGCCCGAGCCGCTCGGCCCGCCCGTCTCGCTCGCCGAACCCGCCGCAGCCGCCGCCGACCGGAGGACCAACTGATGCAGCGATTCATGCTCAACCTCGGCCTCGCCGTCGCGTGGATGGCGCTGACCGGCTCGGTCTCGGAATGGAACTTCCTCGCCGGGATGGCGGTCGGCGCGGTCATCATCACCGTCTATTCCGGCGCGACCGGGGAGCCGTCCTACCTCGGACGCGGGCTGAAACTTCTCGCATATGTCTACCGCTTCCTCCGCGCCATCGTGCATTCAAATTTTACCGTCGCATACGAGATCCTCACACCCAGGATGCACCAGACCCCGCGGCTCATACGCTACCCCGTAGACGGGCTTAGCGACGCGCACCGCACCGCCCTCGCCAGCGCGATCACGCTCACCCCGGGGACGCTCGTCGTCGAGGTCAGCCCGGACAACCGCTTCCTATACATCCACTGCATGTACGCCGAGGACTGCGACCGCGCCGTGAGCGATCTCGACGCCGTCGCCCGGCTTGTTCAGAAAGGGATGTTCGCATGAACCGCGTTCCGCTGGTCCCCCCGATCGCCCGCGCACCGGCGGCGTTGACCGCGGCTCTGTCCGCCGCGCTTCCCGCCGCTCCAGCGTTCGCCGCCGCTCCATCGACTGAAGCACAGCCCGCCGCGACGCCCGCGACACCGCTGACTGACTGGGAACTCGCCGCCGAGCACACGCTCTTCATCGTCGTCGACGCCGGCATCGTGCTGCTCTCGATCGCGTTCGTGATGTGCCTCTGGCGAGTGCTGCGCGGGCCTACGCTCGCCGACCGCGGCCTCGGGACGGACACACTCGCCATGCAGGTCGTCGGGCTTGCGATCCTGCTGACCATCCGCATGAGGACGCTGATGTTCTTCGACGCGGTCCTGATTATTTCGATCCTGGGATTCGCCTCGACGGTCGCGTTCGCGCAGTTCATCGGACGAAGGAGGGCCGCCTGATGGATCTCACCGGGCTGACCGCGCGCGCGGTCTTCGACTTCATCTCCGCGGGAGTATTGGTGAGCGGGCTGTTCTTCATGGTCGTCGGCGCGCTCGGGGTCGTGCGCCTTCCCGACGCGTACCACCGCATCCACGCGGCGTCGATCTGTGTCACGCTCGGGCTGACCGCGATGCTCGTCGCCGCGTGCTTCCACATTCAGGCGGCGCCGATCATTATGAAGTCCTTCATCACGATCGTATTCATATTTGTCGCTACGCCGATGGGCAGCCACATGCTCGCCAAAGCCGCCCACGACACGCGCCTGCCCCAGTGGGGCAAGACACTCAGCGACGAACTCGCCGAGGACAAACGGCTCCACGGCTGGGGTCCGCCGCTGGTCGACACCGTCTCCTTCGACCCCGCCGAGGCCGATCAGTCCGCCGCCTGATACGCACACGCCGAACCGCCCACGGTCGGCCCGGTTGATCCCCGACCGCTCGCCCGCAACAATGCCCCTCCGCTCGAACGCCGGAGAGGTGGCAGAGTGGTTGAATGCGCCGGTCTCGAAAACCGGTATGCCCTTATGGGCATCGGGGGTTCGAATCCCCCCCTCTCCGCTTGAATATCATTATTGGTCCGCTATCGCGCCGCCGTGCCTGGCCCGCGCTTGCCCGCCGAACGCCGAGTTTCGGATTTTTTTCTCGATCCTGCCCCGCGCCGCCGTAGGATGGAGCCGCCGCCTCCCGTCCCGACACTCGCGCGAGGAGATCCACCGATGCCCGACCCCAGGCCGAGCGTGCCGCGCACCGCATCCCCCGCACCGATCCCGGCGTTGCTCGCCCTGCTGATCGCGGCCGTAACCGCGGCGCCGTCATCTGCTCAACACTTCACATCCCCGATCGACGACCCGCTCGGCTGCGATCTCTGCGCCGCGGGCAAGATCGCCCGGCTCGGTGATTCGCTCCCACCGCTGCTCACCACGACCGAAGGCGCCGCCGATCCCGGCGCCGAGACCGACGCCCTGCACAACGACCTCTTCATCACCATCGACATCGCCAACGAGACACTCACCGGCTCCAACACCATCACCCTCCGCAGCCTCGCCGACAACCTTACAAAGTTCCGAGTGCGGATCCGCGAGCAGTTCTCGCTGCCAGCCGTCCTCGTCGACGGCGCCACCGCCGACTGGACCCGCCTCGACATCACAACCATAGAAATCACGCTCCCCACACCAAAGAACTCCGGCGAAATCTTCACCGTCACCGTCGCATACTCCGGCGTCGCGGTCTCACGCGGGTTCGGCTCCATCGAGTTCGGCACGCACACCGGCACACCAATCGTCGCCACGCTCTCGGAACCCTGGTTCGCATACACCTGGTGGCCGCACAAAGACGACGGCCAGAACAACAACCGCGACAAAGCCACCGCAGACATCCGCGTCACCACCCCCGACTGGATGTCCGTCGCGTCCAACGGCGTACTCCAGAGCGAAACACTCCTGCCCGGCGGCCTCAAAACCACACACTGGGCCACCAACCAGCCCATGACCACCTACCTCCTCTCGATCGCCGCGACCAACTATGTCCGATTCACCGACACATACGTCCACGACACCGGCGTCATGCCCCTCGTCTACATGCTCTACCCCGAAACCAACACCGCGAACTCGCTTGCGCAACTCGCCGTCATCAAACCAATGCTCGACGTATTCGGCGACCTCTTCGGCCCGTACCCGTACCTCTCCGAAAAATACGGTGTTTATCAGTTCAACTTCGGCGGCGGGATGGAGCACCAGACCATGTCCGGCCAAGGCTCCTTCGGCGAATCTCTGACCGCGCACGAACTCGCACACCAGTGGTGGGGAGACGATGTCACCACCGCAGACTGGAACAACATCTGGCTCAACGAAGGTTTCGCCACTTACTCCGAAGCCCTCTGGTTCGAGCACAAACCCGGCGGGACCGCAGCCGCCCTGCGCAGCGCCATGGCCGCCCGCCGACCCGTCGCGTTCGACGATTCAACTTATATCCCCAGCCCCACCAGCCCCAGCCGAATCTTCTCCCAGAGTTTCACCTACCGCAAAGGCGCGTGGATCCTGCACATGCTCCGCGGCGTAATCGGCGACGAAGCGTTCTTCGATTCCCTCGCCCGCTACCGCGCCGATCGCGCCGAGGGCGCCGCGATCACCGACGATTTCCGCTTCGCCGTCGAAGCCGCGACCGGCGAACCATTCGACTGGTACTTCGATCAGTGGGTGTTCGGCATAGGCGCGCCGAACTACCAGCACGCGTTCACGACGCACACGATCAACGGCGCCCGATTCGCCGAAGTCCTCGTCCGTCAGAACAACCCGAGCGCCTACCCGACCTTCACCATGCCGATCCCGCTGCGCTTGACGACGACAACATCGACTACCGACGCGCGCGTCTGGAACACCGCGGATCAGCAGCACTTTCTCATCCCCATCGACGGCCCGCTCACTTCCTTCGAGTTCGATCCTCAGACGTGGGTCCTCGCGCAGACGGTCAACGGCGCCGCGTTCACACCCGGCCCGCCGAAGATCGTCGCCACGACCCCCGCTCCGACCGGTCCGGCGACGCTCGGCACGCTCAGCCCGAACGCCGCGATCGAAATAACATTCCACCAGCCCGTGACGATCACCGGCGCCGACGCGGAACTGCTCGGCCCGGCCGGCCCGGCGCCCGTGTCCGTCGCCTACGACCCCGCAACGCTCACCGCGTCAATCACGCCTAACGCGCCGCTCGAAGCGGGCGCGTGGACCCTCACGCTGCGCGACACGATCACCTCGATCGGCGCCGCCCTGGCGCTCGACGGCGAAACCAGCCTCACCAATCCCGCCGGCCCGCTGGGCGGCGACGGAACGCCCGGCGGCGAAGCAGTGTTCACATTCACCGTCGCCCTCCCCGCCGACCTCAACGCCGACGGCGTAGTCAACGGGATCGATCTCCTCATCCTTCTCTCCGCCTGGGGAGACGCGCCCGCCGGCGTTGCGCCAAGCCCGGACCTCAACGGCGACGGCGCGGTCGACGGCGTCGATCTTCTCATCCTCCTCTCCGCCTGGGGCTGAACCGATGCACGGCATGCGCCGACGCGCCCGATATCTAAGATCAATATCACTAGGCGCGATCGCCGCGATCACCCCCGCCGCGACACACTCGGCCGCGGCGCCGACCGACGCGGCGCCGATGCGTGTCGCGGTGTCGATCGCTCCGCTGCGCGGCCTCGTCGAACCGATGCTCCCCGCCGGCAGCGAAGTGACCGTGCTGCTGCCGCCCTCGCGTTCGCCGCACGGCATGGAACTGACGCCCTCGGTAGTGCACGACGCGCTCGCCGCCGACATCCTCTTCCACGTCGGCGCCGCCGCCGATCCCGCGGCCTCCCCGCTCGCCGCTGCACGACGCCGACATGCCGCGCCGTCCGTCACCGTTCTACGAGCGGACGAACATGTCGATCACGATCATCATCACGACCACGACCACGACGCCGCGATTCTTGAGCACGCCTGGCTCCACCCGGCGCTCGTTGCAGACTTCATCCCGCGCGCCCGCGCCGCCATCGAAGCCGCGCTCGAATCCGCGGGCCGGCTCGACGACGCACAACGGCGTCGGATCGCGTCCGCCGAGGGCGCGATCCTGCGCGAAGTCGCCGCGGTCGCGTCGGCGTATGAAGTGTCGCTCCCGATCATGCGCGGGCGCCCGGTCGTGTCGCTCCACGGCGCCCTGGACGCGCATCTCCGCAGCGCGGGCGCCGAGGTCGCCCGGCCGCTCCTCATCTGGCACGCCGCCGAACCCTCGCCGCGAGCCTTGCACGAAGCGCTCAACCGGGCGCGATCGACGCCCGGCGGCGTGATCGTTCTCATCGACAGCGCGGCGCCGCCACGCTTCGCGGCGCTTCTCGAACACACGCCGGGCGTGCACATCGCGCGCATCGACCCGATCACGCGCGAAGACTGGTCGCGCCTGATGCGCGACAACCTGCACGCGATCCTGCTCGCGGCGTCCCCCGGGCTTACCAGTCCGCGGGAATAGCCGTCATATATTCGTCGGGCCTCGGGTTGTGAGATTTAACCGGATCGCCGCAGCGCGGGCAGCGTGTCTCACCCTCGATCCCGCGCACGATGTTCAGCACGACCGGCGTCCCGCCCGCCGGGCCGCACTCATTGTTGAAGCAGTACTCCGCGGGATACATGGAGCGCTCGCCGGTCTTCGGGTTCAGGAACGGCATGTATTCGCCCGGCTTCGCTGTGATCCAGCAGAGGTCGCCGGTCTCGGGGTCCATGATGCGCACCTCGGGCCACTCCGCCGCGTCGCCGCCGACGGCGCCGAGGATCCGGAACACGCCGAACCCGATCGCGAGCACGAAGAACGCGCCCAAGACGACACGGCCCGTCGGCGAGGCGAGAAAACCCGACCGGCCGCCGGATGATTCTTTCTTCGGCTGTGCGCCGGTCGGCCCGGCGGTTTCCTCATCGAGCAGCGACGGCATACGTGACATCATGTTCTTTTTCCTTCAATCAGGTTGTTCACGGGCAAGGCCCGAAGCCGTTGAGCAGGATCAGCAGGTCCGTGCCGTTGACGACGCCGTCACCGTTGAGGTCCACAGCGGGATTTCCGATCGGGCTTCCGTTTCCGTTAGGCCCGTTGCCGAAATCGTTGAGCAGGACGAGAAGGTCGCCCCCGTCGATCGCGCCCGAGCCGTTGATGTCGCCGACGCACTTCGCCCCGACCGGGACGACGAAATCGGCGATGACGGGCAGGTGGTCCGACGCTGCGCCGCTCAGCCCGCCCGAAAAACCCGGGAAAGCCAGCATCGCCGCTGGCGCGGTCTGCGAGTTCACGGACGCGGTATTAAAGATCCACGCGTTGCGGAGCGTCGCGACGCTGTCCTGCCACGCGATGTAATCCAGTTTGCTCCCGCCTCGGGTGTTTCTGCTGTTGGTGAAGGGATTCCGCGCATCATCGAACGTCGCGTCCGAGCGGTCGCGGTCGGTTCCGTCGGTTCCGCCCGCGGTCTGGGCCTGCACCAGCCATTCCGCCGGGCCTTTGCGTCCGTTGGTCTGCTCGTCCTCGTTCCAGTCGCCCGCGATGACGACGGGAGTGTTCATATCGAGAATCATCGTCACGGGCGGGTTGTCGGGGATCACGTTGAGCGGATCGGGCGCTCCGCTGCCGGCGCCGTTGAATATGTGATCGATATAAAAGGCGACATTGCGGGCCGCGGTGATGCGCTGGGCCATGCTCGATGCGTCGCCGAACGCCTTGAGATGCGCGTTGCCCATCACGAAATCGCCGGGGTATTGCGAGTCCGGCAGGTCGATCTCCGCGAACTGGAACCCGCGGACCCCGCCGTCGCCGCCCGCAGCGTACGAGACCTGAGGCAGGAACGGGATGTCGCTGATCGTCGCGCGCCCGTCGCCGTTGATGTCGGTGAACGGCCAGCGGCTGATGATCACATTCCGGTTGAATCCGTCCGTCTCGGCGCTGACGAACACATGCCCGAGCGTGTAGCCCGGCGCGTACTTCTGAACGAAAGCGCCGACCGGCGCGCCGCCGCGGAATATGTCGGTCCCTCCGTTGAAGAGCATGTCGATCGCCGCGGCGAGCGCGGGGGCTGTGTCTACGGCGAAGCCCGTCCCGTTGCCGACGTTGTCCCCGGCTTCCTGAAGCACGAGGATGTCCGGCTGCATCGACGCGATGATCACCGCGCACGCTGTCCAGTTGTTGATCGCCTCGTCCTTGATATTCGTCGAGCAGATCGCGTCCTCGACGTTCCACGTCATGACTCGCATGTCGGTCGGCTCGACCTTGCCCCACTGACCCGCTAGCGGGTTGAACTGCGCGTCGGCGCGCACCGCACACGCTGTCAGCAGCGAGAGGATCGCAACCACGCACGCGAATGAATTCTGAATGTTCCGCACGATCACTCCTTCCGTACCCGGCCGCGTCGGCGAACACCGGCGCCGACCTTCAAAGAGCGATCGCCCGGGATCGTGCCCGGACGATCGCTCGTCCCAAATCGCCCGTCGGCTGGGCCGCGTTTCCGCGGCCGGCGGCGGCGTCGGACCCCTTCAGACCGACGCGCCCGCCTCGGGGCTGATGCGTGAATCAGCCCGGCTTATGTTTACGCCGGGGTTGCGATCACTCGGGGCAGAGGCCGAAGCCGTTGAGCAGGATCAGCAGGTCCGTCCCGTTGACGACGCCGTCGCCGTTGAGGTCGGCTCCGGGGTTGCCGATCGGGTTGCCGTTGCCGTTGGGCCCGTTGCCGAAGTCGTTGAGCAGAATGAGGAGGTCGCCGCCGTCGACCGCGCCGGAGTTGTTGATATCGCCGGGGCAAGGCGTGGCGTCTTCCGCGACCGGGCTGACGAAGAGAAGAACGTTGTATTGCTCCTCCACCGGTGCGGTGTTGTAGGCGATCTGAGCGCTGACGACCACGCCGCCGGTGTGCCGCGGGTCGGACGTGGGCAGGCCCGTGGTGTCGGTCCCGTTCCAGGTGGATTCGAGCACATTGCCCGAGAAGAACGTCCCGCTGCTGACGGAGTCGTTGTCGGCGATGCTCAGGAAGGTGATGGTGTAGTCCGTGCCCGAGTTGGCGCCGGTGAACGTATCGCCGAGACGGAAGACGAGTTCGAGATCCCAACTGAACGTGCCCGCGTCGTAGACGCCTCGGATCAGGGCGTTGGTGTAGATGTCGTCGCCTGCTGGCGGGACCACGTCAAGCCCGGAGAACGGGAGCAGGTCGTCGTTGTCGCCGACGAAGATCTGAACAGCGGAAACAAACCATACGTTCCCCGCGGAATCGAAAGCGGGCGCGGAGATCGAAGGCCCGAACGGCGCGCCGCCCGTCACCTGGAACAGTGTTGTAAGTTCGCCGATCGCATCGCCGGCCGCGTCGCGGATCGGCTTGCCCGTGGGCCACTGCCCGAGCACGGTCGCGTCAACCCAGGCGGCGACGCTCCACGCGGCCGGTCCCGAATCGCGGAACCGCGCGACGACGAACGCGTTGGAGGGATCGTTCGCTCCGCCGATGAGATACGCGACTCCGGCCGCCAGGCCGTCACCGTTCGCGTCCTGCCCGAGTGCGACCTGCCCGACACCGCCGCGGAACGCGGTCTGGCTGCGGTAGTGGCCGAGTTCATTGAAGAGATTAAGCGTGAACGGATCGACAGGGTCGCTGACCGCGCCGACGGGAACGGTGAGCTGGCGCGCGCCTACGACGGCGCCGTTGGCGTCCGCGCCCCAGACGGAGATCGAGTCGGTCTGGCCGCCGCCGGGGACGGACTTAGTAAGAACGCCGAGCGTCGCGACGCTACCGGGGAAGATCTGCGCTTCGCTCAGACCGATCGCGCCGCGGTGGTCGGTCCCGCCCGCGAGGTGGGCGGACGAACCGCTGACCACACCCGGAGATGTTTCTGTGATAAGCGTGGCGGCAAAGTTCGGACCTGTGTAGACCGGCCGGCCGGCGAGTTGCGCCGGGATGATGCTCGGGACGGTGTGCCCGGTTCCCGAGCTCCTGACGAGGCGCGTGGTCGCGTCGGCGCCGCCGAAGTTGTCGATCAGGTTCACCACCGAGCCGCGGGCTGATAGATCGGTGCGGAACACGTTGTTCCCGACGATCCTCGCGGAGCCCGCGGGAGTCGTGCCTGTGATCCCGAAATCATCCGCGCGGAAGTGAACGTTCCCGTCGGAATCAACGGACACACCGCCGAGCGCCGAGGCGCCCTCGCCGAACGCGGTCCCGTTCTGCGCGCCGGCGACCCGCTCGACGTAGAGTCGGTTGGGGTCGGCGGGGTCGTAATGGACGACGCCCCCGATGACGTTCTCCGCGGGCCCGCCGAACTCATTGAAGGCGACCGCGAAACGGTTCGCTTCACCCGTGAGCGACACAAAGCCGGTCCCGTCGTTGGTGGTCGCGTTGACGCCTTGGCCGGGGTTGCTCCACACGGCGTAGTTGACCGCCGGGAACGCGACGCCGAAACGCTGCGTGCGGCTGATCGCCTGGGCGCTCATAAGATGATTAAAGAAGTCGGGCTGACCCTTGCTGGCTTTGATGAGCGGCGCGACGCCGAAGATCGTGCCTCTGGAGGTCTGGAACGGGACCAGGTCGACCGCGTACGCGACGCGCTGCGTCGCGGGCGTGTAGGCGTCGAGGGCGTCGCCGGGAAGGCCCGGCGTGTTGGAAACGCTGTCCTGCGCGAGCGCCGGCGTCGCCAGCCCCGCTGCGGCAGCCAGGGCCGCCGCCATCCAGTTGGAAATCTTCATACTCTCTGTCTCCTCGGTGTTGATTGCCGGCGCGACTGGCGCCGACACGTGACTCTTCCGACTCCGAAAACTGAAACGATCAGCAGGGCGACGACCCGGCGCGCTCGCTCACCACACCGTGATCAGCCCCTGCCCGAACTGTGCGTACAGCCCGCCGGTCGCCTGTTGCTGGTACTCCGCGCGCAGCGGAGCCCAGAGCTGCGCAAGCCCGACCGACGCGCCGGACGGAACCCACGGCTCCGGGGCGCGCATGTCATTGACGGTCTTCATCTCGACGTGCCCGTCCCAGAACAGAACATTGCCTATCGGGTTGGCGCCGCCGCGACCGACGTCGTCGGCGCCGCGACCGCCGTGGCGGAACGCAAGACCGCTCATGTTCTCTCCGCCGACGTTGTCGCCGAGCGGCCAGGCCCGCGTGTTGATTGTCTCCCACGCGCCGGGGTCCGCGAACGCGCCGCCGAAGCCGGCGTCCGCTGACACGTCGTGATCGACCGTGCGGAGGGCTGCCTGCTGGAAGCGCATCCCGTCCGCGAGAAAAACTTTCTTATCCTGAAAATCGACTCTGTGCAGAACCGGAGAGTAGGAACTCGGGATCACCAGCGAGTTGGAAAAGTTGCCGGGCACCGTAATCGTCCCGCTGCCGCCCCAGTAGCCCTCACGCGCCCAGTTCGGACGCCAGGCGAACGGCTGCGTGGGCAGCCACATGAAGTCGCGCGCCGAGGTGTAACTCATCGAGAGCGAGGTCGGGAACCCTTCGATCCCGCCCGGGTGCACTGAGCCGTTGTGCCAGACCAGCGAGAGTTTGTGATTCGACGGGCAGCGCAGCACGCCGATCGGCCCTTCGCGAAGCGGGTCAAACTCGTCGCCCGATGTGCCGTTGAGCAGGCGGAATCGCTCGGCTCGAGTGTTCGGCACATCAATATCGCCCGCGATGTAGCCGCCGAAGGCCAGCGGCCCGGCCCAGTCGAACGGCTGCGTCGCGTCATGCTGGTAGTTCTGCCCGATCACATCCGACCGCGCGCTCGAGTCATTCAACAGGGTTTGGGCGGTTGTCGACGGGCTGCCTGGGATCTGCTCCCGATTGGCGACCGTGTACGCGAACATCCCCTGCCCGATCTGTCGCATGTTGGCGCCGCAGACAACGCCGCGCGCCGCCTCTCGCACCGACCCCAGCGCCGGCAGCAACAGACCCAGCAGCAGCGCGATGATCGACACCACCACCAGCAACTCGATAAGAGTGAAACCCCGCACGCTGGCGGGCCGATTCTGATTCGGCGTCATTGGGAGGGACTCCGTTGCCTGATGTTCCAGATGAAGGGTGAAACGCACCGTCGTCGATCCGCACGCCGGGACAGAGCGCCGACGACCGACGGGCAGAGTTATAGATCGCCGACTTTCCGGTTCTGTGAGCGATCCGTGAACTTCGCGCTAAGCCTTCAACCGGCCGCGCGGCGTACGCTCCGGGCCGCTACAACGCTCGCATGAACCCCCCTTTCCGCAAGACGCTCGACTTCGTCGCGCGATGGTGGCTCATGGCGGCGGCGTTCTCGCTGCTGGCCGTCGTCCTCGTCTACCCGATCGCGCTCACCGTCCGCGCGGGGTTCGCCGACGACATCGCCACAGGCTCCGGGTGGACACTTCGCCACATCATCCGCGCGCTGAGAGACCCCGTCGCGATCGCCGGGCTTCGCAACGCGCTCATAATCGCCGTCGCCACGACCGCGCTGAGCATGATCATCGGCCTGCCGCTGGCGGTCATCGCGGCGAGGCGCAGGTTCCCGTTGCAGAATCTCTTCAGCGCCGCGGTGCTATTGCCGCTGATACTCCCGCCGTTCGTCGGAGCGATCGGGCTTAAATCTCTGCTGGGCCGGTCCGGATCGCTCAACGCGCTGCTAGGTACGGACTGGGACATCCTCGGCTCTGCGCGGATGGTCGGCGTGATTGTCGCGCTCGCGCTGCACCTTTATCCGATCATGTACCTCAACGCCGCCGCGGCGCTCGCCAACACCGATCCCGCGCTCGAGCAGGCCGCCGATCTCTTCGGCGCCTCGTGCGCGCGTAGGCTCTGGACCGTCACCATCCCCCTGCTCCGGCCGGGCCTCTTCGCGGGGGGGACGATCGTCTTCATATGGTCCTTCACCGAACTCGGCACACCGCTGATCTTTGATTACTCCCGCGTCACCGCCGTGCAGATTTACAACGGTGTGAAAGAGATGAACGTGTCCGCTCGGCCGTACGCGCTGACCGTCCTGCTCCTTATATTCTCCATCCTCGCGTACGCCGTCGGGAAACTCGCCCTCGGCAGGCCCGTCGCGGGCGGCGTCACCCGCGCCGCTTCGCACGTCGAACCAAAGCGGATCACCGGCTTCGCGGGCTGGGCCGTCGCCGGGCTGTTCGCGGCTGTCGCCTTGATCGCGGTGATCCCGCATATCGGCGTCGTCATGCAGAGCCTCGCTGCGCCGGGTTCATGGAGCCGAACCGTTGTCCCTCAGGAATGGACGACTTCCAACTACGCCGCCGCCCTCGGGCACCCGCTCGCGTTCGGCGCGATACGCAACAGCCTGATCCTGTCGCTCGCTGCATTATTAGTTTCAACGCTGCTCGGCTTCGTAGTCGCTTATCTCATAACTCGAACGACTCTGCGAGGGCGGTTCGCGCTCGACGCGCTCGCGATGACGCCGCTCGCTGTGCCGGGGCTTGTGATGGCGTTCGGGTACGTCGCGGTGACGCTGCGCTGGCCGTTCGGCCCGGGCGACCCGCTCGAAGGCGTGATCGACGTGGTCGGTGTGTCGCCGAACCCGTTCCCGCTGCTGGCGCTCGCGTACGCGGTGCGGCGCCTGCCTTACATGGTCCGATCCGTCGTCGCCGGGCTTGAGCAGGCGCCGATCGATCTCGAAGAAGCCGGGTGGATCTTCGGCCGCGGTCGCGTGGCGACCGCCGTCCGAATCGTCGCGCCGCTCGTCGCCGCCAACATCATCGCCGGCGGGCTGCTCGTGTTCAGTTTCTCGATGCTCGAAGTTAGCGACTCGCTCATCCTCGCGCAGCGCGAGCAGGATTTCCCCATCACCAAGGCGATGCTCGCGCTGTCCGAACGTCTCGGCGACGGTGTCGGCGCCGCGTCCGCGATGGGCGTGTGGGGGATGGCGCTGCTCGGGCTGACGCTGCTCGGCTCATCGCTGCTGCTGGGCAAGAAGATGGGCGCGGTCTTCAGAGCATAAATAGTGGGACGGGCGTCCTGCCCATATTCTAAATATATCTCTTATCTGACTTCGGATCGCGCGTGTCAGATCACAACCAGGCCGAAACCCTCGGCTCAATCACCCGCGAGCCGGGCCGCTTCACGGTATTTTGCCGCAAAGAACCGTGTGTATTCGATCGCGAGGTCCGCCGCCCGTTCGCGGTCGGACCAGTCCGCGGCGACCTCGGCGTAAGTCTCGGGTGTCAGCGTGACGCGCCTGCCGTCGGCGAAGACATGCTCGGGCACGGCGAATAGCAGCGCGTCGATTCTGGCGATCAACTCCGCCGACGCCCCGCGCTCGACCGCGTCGCGTCGAGCCCGCCAAGCCGCGACCAGTTCAATGTGCGTGTCGATCATCCCGGCGCCGAAGATCGGCCCGATCAACCCGCGCCAGCCCCGCGGCGGCGCATCCGACGCGACGCTGTACGGATCCACCCGGTCGATGAATCTTGCAAACATATCCGGCTCATACATCGAGCGCCGGATCGGCAGCCGGCGGAGTTCGTACTTCTCCGGCCCGAGCGCGCCCGCCGGCGCATCCAGCCCGACAGCGGGGTACTGCCAGATCGCCTGGCCGAACTCGCTGATTATGAACTCGACGAACCGCAGCGCCAGTTCCGGATTGGGCCCGCCCGCGAGAATCGAAACCGGGTCGGGGTCGATCCGCGTCTGCCCGGCCGGCTCGACATACCCGAGCCGATCGGGGCCGGCTCGGCCCTTGGACGAGGAACTTAAGACCTGCGCCTGGAATCGCCCGTAGAAATCGATGCAAAGCCCCGCCGCGGCCTCTCCGGAACTTATATCGAGAACGGGCAGCGTCGCGCTGCTGGAGAAGTATCTGGCGTTGGCGCTCATGGCGCGGAGGATTCGCCAGCCGTCGTCCCACCCGTGCGCGTCGAGGATGGATTCGTACGTTGTGGCGACCGAGCCGGACTGCCTGGGGTCCGCGAGCGCCAGCCAGCCCGTGAGGCGCGGGTCTGTCAGGTCTTTCCACGATTCCGGCGGCGCCACGCCCCGCTCCGCCAGCCGTTCAACATTATAAAGAATCCCGAAACTCGACAGCGTCGTCCCGAGCCATCGCCGATCCGGGTCGTACAGCCGGCTCGGCCCGACGCGGTTCTCGCCGAAGACTTCTTCAAGTGTGTGCGTGTCGATATCGGCGGGAGTAGAGAGCGGCACGCGCACGCGTTCGCCGGCGATGGTCGCCTCGACGCCGCGCGCCAGCCGGGAATGCTCGAACGTTCCACCGCCGATGATTATGTCGTAGGGCATCGTGCCGGGTGGGGGTTGTGTGTCCGGGCTGATCCTGCCGCGCTCGACCGCCGCGGCGTACTGAGATTCGAGAAGTTTGCGAATGTCGCTGGTCCCGCCGGGCGTTCGCCACTCGATCACAGCGTCTCGGCCGAGCGTCTCGCGCATCCAGCGCGTGAAACCGCGACCGAGTTCGTGGCGGATCTGCTCGTTGTGCGGCGTGATGACGACTAGCCGTTCCGAGTCCGCCGAGGGTGATTCCCCCACCGGCCGGAGCACGACCGGGAGCGCGACGAGCGCCGCCAGGGCCGCAACAATGAATAATGCCGACAGCCGCATCTCTGTACGCTCCCGGGAGTGACCCGTCGGGAATGCTAGCGAACCCCGCGCCAGTGTCGCGGCCGACCGACGAACAAGCCCGAACTTTGCGCAATCCGCACATGATCCGGATCGCGCGCGGATACTGTATGCCTCAAAGTCGCAAGACGCAGCGTAACGCGAGAGGAATTCAGATGAGTCAGCGAAACCGTACGATTTTTCGAGCAATTGCGTTGCTTCTCGTCGCGCTGGGCGTAGCGGCCCGATCGGCGGTCGCGTGGGACTCGCACGGGCATGCTCTGATCACGTATCTCGCGCTCGAATCGGCTTCGGGTGAACTGCCGGAGTGGCTCGCCGGGGACGCGGGGTCACGCCGGGCCGCGTTTCAGGCCAGCGAAGCCGATCGCTTCCGCGGCACGCGCATGCTCTACCTCTCCCACGAGAACAACCCCGAACATTACATCGACCTCGATCTCCTCGAAGAGTTCGGCCTGACCACGCGCACTCTCCCGAGGCTCCGCGGCGACTACCTCCGCACGATGATCCTCGCCAAGCACGACAACCCGGAGCGCGTCTCGCCGTACGACCCCGCCAACGACCCCGCGGGGGCGTCGGAATGGCCGGGCTTCCTGCCGTACGCCGCGATGGAGCACTACACGAAACTACGCTCGGCGTTCAACACCGTGCGCATCCTGGAAACACTGAACGATCCGACGCGCGATGCGCACCTAGAACAAGCCCGGGCCAACGCGATCTACCACCTCGGGATGCTGAGCCATTTCCTCGGCGACGCCGCCCAGCCGTTGCACACGACGGTGCATCATCACGGCTGGATCGGCGACAACCCCGACGGATTCACGACCGATCGCGGGTTCCATGCGCGGATCGACGGCGGCGTGCTCGAACATCACGATATTAACTTTCTCTCGCTCCGCGGCCGGGTCGGATCGCCGCGGCCGGTGAACGCCGCCGACCCGTGGGACGACGCGATCGCGCACATCGCGCGGTCGTTCCGGGAGGTTCGCCCGCTGTACGAACTGGAAAAATCTGGCGAACTGGACCGGGATCGCGGCAAAGCCTTTATAGAGGATCGGCTGCTGGACGCCGGCCGCACTCTCGCGGGGTTCATAGTCGCGGCGTGGCGGCACGCGGAGCCTACGCCGGACGACGCAGCGTCGTTCCTGCGGTACACGGGCGCGCTGGCGCCGGACGCCTCGGCCGGGCGCCGGCGCGGGGATTGAGGTTCCCTGCATCGGCCCGTCGAACAAGCCGAATAATGCGGGCGTCCCGCTGGTATACTTCGGGCGCGTCATGGCAAGGCTCTTCCTCATTCTGACGCTGATTCTCGGCCAATCGCCCTGGCCCGTGCTAGCGGCGTGGTCGGCGCCGATCTGCCACGACCCGGCGAGCGATGTCTGCGTCCCAGAACCGGCGCCCGCGCCGGAACCGGTCCCCGCCGGCTGCTGCCCTACTTCCATCGAGGCGCCGACCCCGATTGCCCCGATCGGCTGCCCCATGACGGGCGAAGAGGTCTGCACCTGCGGCATGGCGCCGACGAACGATCAGCCCGCCCCAACCGCGCCGATCCACCCTCGCGCCGAACATATCGCGGCACTGGTCGCGCTCGCCGATCCGCCGCCGACGGGCGAACTAGATTGGAGCGGCGCGCGAAATCGGCTCGTCGCAGCGGATCCGCCGCGGCCGTCGCGTTCCCACTCCGCGACGCAAGCCTTATTCGGCGTCTGGCGAAACTAGCGAAGTGCCTCCGGGAGAGCGGTGCGCGCCGACGGCGCCACGCCTGTTCCTGCATGCGCTATCGCGGTTTGATCACTGACATCGAGAGGCTTTCTCATGAACGGACAGAGATTCCGGCGCGTTGTCTGCGTTGTCGGGCTTTCGTGCTCGGCGCTGGGCTGCGCTTCGCCGTATTCGCCGCTGATTGATTCGCCCGAACGCCGAGCGGACCGCGCTCGGCCCGCTGGGGCGACTGCGGTCCAGCCTTCGACGCTGCGCGAGGGCGCCGACGCTGAACTGCCGGCGCTCGACGAGCACGCGTCGGCGATTGATTATGTGTTGTTCGCGGCGCTGAACAATCCCGGGCTGGAGGCGGCGTACCAGCGCTGGCGGGCCGCGGCGGAAAGAATCCCGCAGGCAGCCGCCCCGCCGGACCCGCGCATTACGTTCGGCGTATTTCTCGAAGAAATCGAGACTCGCACCGGCCCGCAGGAAGCAAGGTTCGGCGTGTCGCAGACGATCCCCTGGCCGGGTCGGCTCGCGGACAGGACCGACGCTGCGTCGCGCGGCGCGATGGCGCAATGGCGAAGGTTTGAATCGGCCCGGCTCGCGCTGCGCGAGCGCGTCCTCGCTGAACTGCACGAACTCCGCTACCTCGACCGCGCGATCGCGGTGACGGACGAGAACATCGCGCTGCTCCGGCAGTTCGAGGAAGTTGTCCGCGCCCGCTACCGGGTCGGCGCCGGTCTGCACGCGGAAGTCATCCGGGCCCAGGTCGAACTCGGCCTGCTCGAAGATCGCGCGCGTCGGCTAGCGCAACTCCGCCCTGCTCTCGTCGCGGGCGTCAACGCGGCGCTCAACCGCCCGGCCACGACGCCGATACCCGCGGCGCCCGGCTTCGACGACGAACCCGTCTCGCTCGACGCGGACGCCATCGCAGCGCGCGCCGTCGAGCGAAACCCCGGCTTGCTCGCCCTCGACGAAGAACGCGAGATGCAGAGTCGGCTGGCCGACGCGGCGCGCAAGGACGGGCTGCCCGATCTCACCGTCGGGCTTGAATACATCTTCACCGGCGAAGCGGTGAACCCCGCGACGCCCGGCAGCGGCGACGACCCCGTGCTGCTTACTTTCTCGATCAATCTTCCCATCTGGCGCGCGAGGGTTGACGCCGGGGTCCGCGAGGCTGTCGCGCGTCGGCTGGCGGTTTCGCACGAGCGCGCCGACGAATCGAACCGCATCGCCGCCGCTGTGCATCGGGCATGGTTCGATCACACCGACGCCGAGCGCCGCGTGCGGCTGTACGAAGAGATCCTGATCCCCAAGGCGGACGAATCGCTGCGCGCCTCTCTCGCGGCGTTCCGGGCGGGAGACGCAAGTTTTCTCGATCTGCTCGAAACGGAGCGGACGCTGCTGGAGTTCGCGCTCGCGGTCGAGAGAGCCAAAGCCGACCGCGGGATCGCCCGCGCTCGGCTCGAATCACTCGCGGGCGGCTCGATCGAAGACGCCGCCGACTCAGTCGCACCGCAAACGCAAAGCACGGAGGTCGCGCGATGACACGCCCGGCACACAAAGCAACCGTTGACGCACGATCGGCGGGCGTCCGAATCCTTCGTTGGCTGTGGGCGCGGACATCAGCCGTAGTCACGCTCGCGCTGATCTTCGGGGCGCTGGCGCTCGGCTGGTCGCTCGGGCGGTCTTCATCCGCGCCGGCGCGGCCGACGGTCGCCGACGAGCACGCCGACCACGGGCCTGTGATCTTCGACGCTGAGAATCAATATTATACCTGCTCGATGCACCCTTCGGTCCGGCTCACCGACCCCGACGCGAAGTGCCCGATCTGCTTCATGAGTCTGATACCCGTCGAGGAGACCGGCGCCGGCGGGAGCGACACGTCCGCAGCGACCGTGACGCTCACGCCCGCGGCGATGGCGCTCGCGCGGATCGAGACCGCGCCGGTCGAACGCCGATTCATCAACGCCGAGGTCCGGCTATTCGGCGTCGTTGCGTACGACGAGACGCGGATCGCCCGCATCACCGCGTACTTCCCGGGCCGGATCGAACGGCTGTTCGTGAACTACACGGGAGTCCCGGTCGCTGCGGGAGAGCATGTCGCGGAGGTCTACAGCCCGGAACTGCTCGCGGCGTTCGAGGAACTGCGTCAGGCTAGCCGGGCGTCTTCGGGCGCTTCTGGGATCATGCGCGAAACGTCTGCGGACCTGCTCCGCGCGGCGCGCGAGAAACTCCGGTTATTCGGCTTGACGCCCGCTCAGATCGCCGCGGCGGAGCGCGACGACACAACCGGGGACGCCTTCGAGATCTTTTCGCCGATGTCGGGCGTCGTCACGCAACTATCCGCCCGCGAAGGTGATTACATTAAGACCGGCACGCCGATCGCGACCGTCGCAGATCTCGATCGGCTATGGCTCGACCTCCGCGCGTACGAGTCCGATCTGTCGATGCTCCGATGGGGGCAGCACGTGTCGTTCACAGTCGCGGCGATCCCCGGCGAAACTTTCACCGGCGATGTTTCTTTCATCGACCCCGTCGTGGATCGGCAGTCGCGGACGGCGGTGGTGCGCGTCGCGGTGGACAACCGCGAACGCAGGCTCAAACCCGGGATGTACGCGAACGCGATCGTCAATGTGACGCTGTCGGATCGCGGCGTGATCACCGGCGACACCCTCGCCGGGCTGCACGTGTGCCCGATGCATCCGACGGAAGTGACGCACGAGCCGGGCGCGTGCGCTATCTGCGGGATGGACCTCGTTCGCGCCGACACGCTCCGCGTCGAGCGCGACAAGGACGGCGAGGCGCCCCTGGTCATACCGCGGTCCGCAGCGCTTGTGACCGGCGCTCGCGCGGTGGTGTATGTGCAGGCTTCCGACAGCGATGCGCCTGTATTTGAAGGGCGCGAGGTCGTGCTCGGGCCGCGCGCGGGGGATTATTACATCGTGCGCTGCGGCCTGCGCGAAGGCGAGCGCGTGGTCGTCCGAGGCGCGTTCCGCCTCGACAGCGAGATGCAGATCCAAGCCAAGCCGAGCATGATGTCGCCCGACGGCAGCAGTGCGCCGGTAATGCACGATCACGGCGGGCACGCCGCGACGAACGCGCCCGAGCCGTCACGCACGATCAGGCCGATCGGATCACGCGAACTAGCAGCGTCGATCGAGAATGTGCTGATCGCGTACGGGGTCGGGCAGGACGCGCTCGCGGAGGACGATTTCGAAGGTTATATCGCGTCGCTGCCCGCGCTCGAAAAAGAGATCGCTCTGGTGGACACGCGGGACGCGGACGCGGACGCCGCTGCGGTCTGGACGAGCGTGCGCGGTCGCCTGCTCCCCTCGCGCGCGCCGACGGACATCGCGGACGCGCGCACGCTGTTCGAGGCGAGCGCGCGTGCGGCGATAGAACTCGCGCGCGCCTTCGGCGCGGGTGATGCGAAGAGCGCCTGGGCCGTCGCGAACTGTCCGATGGCGTTTGATAATCGCGGGGCGGAGTGGCTCCAGCGCGGCGTGACGATCAACAACCCGTATTTCGGATCGACGATGCTGCGTTGCGGCGACATAACCGAGCGCATCGCTCCGGCGCCCGCGGCCGAGCATGAAGGACACGATCATGACTAACGAAGACAGCACAGCCGCGCCGGCGCGCGGCGCCGTCGCCGCGATCATCCGCTTCTGCCTGATGAATCGGCTGGTCGTCTCGCTCGTGACGGTCGGATTGATCGGCTGGGGCATTGTCGTGGCGCCGTTCGACTGGGATATCCCCGGCCTGCCGCGCGACCCGGTCCCCGTGGACGCGATCCCCGACCTCGGCGACAACCAGCAGATCGTCTTTACAACCTGGCCCGGCCGAAGCCCTGAGGACATCGACGATCAGATCACCTACCCGCTGACGGTCGCGCTCCTGAACGTGCCGGGCGTGGTCGCGGTGCGCAGCACGTCGATGATCGGCTTCAGCGCAATCTATCTTATATTCGATGAAGATGTTGACTTTTATTGGTCGCGGTCGCGGATTCTGGAACGGCTCGGGTCGCTGCCCGCGGGGACACTGCCCGCGGGAGTCGCGCCCGCGCTCGGGCCGGACGCGACGGCGCTCGGGCAGGTCTTCTGGTACACGCTCGAAGGGCGCGACGAAAGCGGTGCGCCGGCGGGCGGGTGGGATCTCGACGAACTCCGCTCGATACAGGATTTTCTCGTGCGATACCGGATCGCTGCGGTTGACGGCGTCGCCGAGGTCGCGTCGATCGGCGGGCACGTCCGCGAGTACCAGGTCGATGTAGATCCGGACGCGATGCGCGCTGCGGGCGTGTCGCTCGACACGGTGGTCAACGCTGTGCGCCGGAGCAACATAGACGTCGGCGCACGGACGCTCGAAGTGAACCGGGTTGAATACGTCGTTCGCGGCCTCGGGTTTCTTAAGAGCCTCGAAGATCTCGAGATGACCGCGGTCGCGGCGCACGACGGCAGCCCGATCCTGCTGCGCGACATCGCGACTGTGAAGACCGGGCCGGCCGTGCGGCGCGGCGCGCTCACGAAATCCGGCGTCGAAGCCGTCGGGGGCGTCGTGGTTGTTCGTCACGGCGCCAACCCGATGGCGGTCATCGAACGTGTCAAAGAGCAGATCGACTCGATCGCGCCCGGCCTCCCGAGCAAGACGCTCGCCGACGGGACGCAAAGCCGCGTCACGGTTGTTCCTTTTTATGATCGAACCGGCCTGATCCGCGAGACGCTCGGCACGCTCAGCCGCGCGATCAGCCAGCAGGCGCTCATCACGGTGATTGTCGTCGTGCTGATGGTGCTGCATCTGCGATCGAGCGTGCTGATCGGGTCGATGCTCCCGCTCGCGGTGCTGATGACATTCATCGGGATGAAGACGGTCGGCGTGGACGCGAACATCGTCGCGCTGTCGGGCATCGCTATCGCCATCGGGACGGTGGTAGATATGGGGATCGTGCTGAGCGAGAACATCCTCCGCCGTCTCGACGAGGCGCCCGCGGACGAACCCAGGCTCGATGTTATTCATCGCGCGTCGGCGGAGGTCGGGCCGGCGGTCCTGACATCGGCGCTGACGACAATCGTCGGTTTTCTGCCTGTATTTACGCTCGAAGCCGCGGAGGGGCGGCTGTTCCGCCCGCTGGCTTACACGAAGACGTTCGCGCTGATCGCGGCGATCGCGCTGACGCTGACGGTGCTGCCGGTGATGGCGCACATGCTTCTGGGAATGAAGCCCTGGCGCCGAGCGCCGCGCGCGATCGTAGGCGCCGGGCTGCTCGCGGGCGGAGTGATCGCTGCGTACACGATCCAGCCCGCGGGAGGGATGGCGATCGCTGTCTTCGGCATGTACCAACTCGCCGCGGCGTTCGCGGGCGCAACGCTGATGCGCCTCATCAAGTGGTCGGCGATTGCGCTGGCGGTGTTCGTCGCTTTGATAGCGCTTGCCGATTCGTGGGAGCCGGTCGGTCCCGACGCGGGCCGGCTCGGGAATGCGTTCTTTATCTTTGTTATCGCTGGCGCGACTCTATTGTTCTTCCTCGCGCTTCGCGCTATTTTCCCGTGGGCGCTCACGTGGGCGCTGCGGCACAAGGTGATCGCGCTCTCACCCGCGGCGTTCATCGCGATTTTCGGTGCGACGGTGTGGCTCGGGTTTGACCGCGTGTGGGGCTGGCTGCCCGAGCCGGTCCGGCGGAACTCGACCGTCGTTGATATCGCGCACGCGACGCCGGGGCTTGGGCGCGAGTTCATGCCGAGCCTCGACGAAGGTTCATTTCTTTATATGCCCACGACGATGCCGCACGCTTCGATCGGGGAGGCGCTGGACATGGTCGCGCGGCTGGACCTCGCTATCATGTCGATCCCCGAGATTCAGCATTCCGTCGGGAAAATCGGGCGTGTAGAGAGCGCGCTCGACCCCGCGCCGATCTCGATGATCGAGACTCTCATCGAATATAAGAGCGAGTATGTGACGGACGCCGCGGGCAGGCGTCTTACATTTCGCGTCGGCGCCGACGGCGGGTTCGAACGGGACGACCGCGGCGAGTTGGTAGAAGACCCGCGCGGCCGGCCGTATCGGCAGTGGCGCGAGGAGATCCGTTCGCCGCAGGACATCTGGAACGAGATCGCGCGTGCGGCGCGGGCGCCGGGCCTGACCGGGGCGCCGAAACTCCAGCCGATCGAGACGCGGCTCGTGATGCTCCAGTCGGGTTTCCGCGCGCCGATGGGGATCAAGGTGTTCGGTCCTGATCTCGACGTGATCGAATCGTTCGGGCTGGAATTAGAGGAGATTCTCAAGGGCGTGCGCGAGGTAGAGCCGGGCGCCGTGTTCGCGGATCGCATCGTGGGCAAGCCTTATCTTGAGATCGACATCGACCGCGAGCGCATCGCGCGGTTCGGCGTGTCGATCGCGGATGTTCAGTCGGTGATCGAGGTCGCGATCGGTGGCGTGCCGTTGACCACGACGGTCGAAGGGCGCGAGCGATACCCGGTGCGTGTGCGTTATGTGCGTGAGCGGAGGGACGATCTTCAGACGATCGGCGACGTGCTTGTCCCTACGCCGAGCGGCGCCCAGATCCCGCTGCGTGAACTTGCGTCGATCGAGCACCGGCGCGGGCCGCAGATGATCCGCAGCGAGGCGACGTTCCCGGTTGGGTACGTCCTGTTCGACAAGCGCGCCGGCGTCGCGGAGGTTGACGCGGTCGAGGCGGCGCGATCGGCGATCCGCGCGAGGATCGATTCGGGAGATCTCATCGTGCCCGCGGGCGTGTCGTTCGAGTTCGCGGGTTCTTACGAAAACCAGGTGCGGGCGGCGGAGCGGCTTCGGCTGGTGCTGCCGTTGTCGCTGGGGATCATCGTGCTGCTGCTGCATCTTCAGTTCCGCAGCCTGGCGACGTCGCTGATGATTTTCAGCGGCGTGTTCGTGGCGTGGGGCGGCGGGTTCCTGATGCTCTGGCTGTACGGTCGTGAGGGGTTCCTTGATGTAAGTTTGTTGGGTGTGAACCTGAACGACTTTTTCCGAGTGGCGCCGATGAATCTGAGCGTCGCCGTGTGGGTGGGGTTCCTCGCGCTGTTCGGGATCGCGGTCGACGACGGCGTCGTCATGGCGACGCGCATCGATCAGAACATGCAGGAAAAGAAGCCCGGGACTGTCGAAGAAGTCCGCGCCGCGGTTATCGACGGCGCCCGGCGCAGGGTCCGCGCGGCCACGATGACCACTGCGACCACGATCCTCGCGCTCCTGCCCGTGCTGACCTCCACGGGTCGCGGCGCGGACGTGATGATCCCGATGGCGGTCCCGATCTTCGGCGGGATGGTGGTTGCGACGCTGACATGGTTCGTCGTCCCGGTTCTCACGTCGTGGAAGGCGGAGATCGCGGTCCGTGGGCGCGCGAAAACTAAATAATGCTGTTAGGACTCTCCGCGTGTTTATAACCACGGAATGAACAGGGCGATCCACCATCCGCGGCTGGAGCCAACACCCTATCCCGAACCCAAATCCGCTGAATTCTTCACATTAAATCGATCACAGGCGAATGTCGCGTTCGCGTCGATCCGATCGCTTTGCCCGGCGGCATCCCCTGGTCGGGGATGGTTGCCGCAGTGGGAACGTCAACAGGCAAAGACACGGGAGGCGTCGGAATGCACCGACAAACACATAAACAGCGAGTTATCGGTGCGCATGCCGCGGGCATAGCCGCGCTCGCGCTCAGCGCAGGCTCTGCGACTGCGATCGCGCAGCCGAGCGAAGTAACCGATCTCCGCCGGCAACTCCAGCAGTACGAGGAGATGACCCGGCAACTGTCGGAACGTCTGACCGCGCTCGAGCAGCGATCGACCGGAGCCCCGACCGGGGACAGTTCGATCGCTGCCCGGCTCGATGAACTGGAAGACATCGTATTTGATATCGACGGCCGAGTCGGGAGCAGGACCGTAGTTCACGCGTTCGACGCGCTCGAGCTCGACATCGGCGGCTTCATCACGCAGACCTTCACCGCGGCGTTCGGCGGCGGCGAATCGACGGCGTCGTTCAATCAGACGCAGTTCGAACTGCTGATCAAGGCGAAAGTCAACGAGAACTGGGACATCTTCCTCGCGCAGGGGTTCCTCCGCGAGGCGGACCTTGACGTGCGCGATCCGGACAACCCGATGTTTGCTCCGAACGCGCTGCGCGTGCCGCAGATCATCGCGTGGACGAACTATCGCGTGCGTGACAGCCTTCAGTTTCAGTTGGGGCGATTCATCACGCCGCACGGCATAATCAACATCGAGCACTTCCCGCCGGTGCTGCTGAACCTGAACCAGCCGCAGTTCTTGCGGCCGTTCTCCGGCTCGACGATCTTCCCGAACTTCCTGATCGGCGGGCAGGTGCACGGCCGGATCTACGTCGGCGCCAACGACAGCAGCATGCTGACGTACAACGCGTACGTCGGCGCCCTGCCGCAGGCTTCGAGCGACTTCGTCTTCGGCGCCCGGGTTGCGATGCGCATCGCGGACTCCGGTTTCACGGTCGGCGCGAACTACAGCGGCGGCGAGCGCAGCGGCAACGGCGGCGGCGGGTTCGGGAACCTCAGCATCGTCGGGTCCAACAGCGCCACTTCGAACTCATATCACACCTTGGGCGCAGACGTGCTGTATGACAAGGGCAAAATACTCTGGAAAAACGAGTTCTTTTACTCGTTCGAGGGTGACGGCGCCGAGGACCGCGTCGCGTTCTACACGCAGCCCGCGTACCGCATCACCGACAAGTGGATCGCGTTCTACCGGTTCGACTACCTCGACCCGGGGCAGGGTCTGACGTGGGGGTACGAGAACGTGTTCGGCGTGAACTATCTGCCGACGCCGACGGTGCGGCTGCGCGCGGAACTTATCTTCAAGCATCTCGACCGGCCTTCGGACGACATCATCGTGGCGCAGTTCTCGGCGACCATCAGCTTCTGACCAGCGGCAACGCGAGGAGTAACACTCATGAAGACGCTCATGAATCATCGCGCCCGCTCGCTGACGCTGCTGATGGCGGCGGTCGGAGCGGTTGCGCTAGCCGTGCTCGCCGGACCGACGCGAGCGTCGGTCGCGGCTCAGGCGGACACTTACGTTGTGATCATCAACGCCGGGAACCCGTACGCGGAGTCCGGCGACTCGGCGAAGAACATGATCAAGCAATTGTACCTCAAGGAGAGGGCGGCGTGGCCGGGCGGCGCGGAGTCGAAGCCGTACGGGAAGCCCGGCGACAGCGGTGAGCACGCCGCGTTCCGCGACAAGGTTCTCGGGATGACCGAGGCGCAGTTGGCGCAGCACTGGATCGACCAGAAGCAGAAGACGGGCGCGACCCCGCCGCGCGAGGTCTCCAGCGGATCGATGATGCTGAAGTTCGTGGCGAAGGACACGGGCGCGTTCGGCGTGGTGACCAAGGCCGAGGCGTCCGGCGCCGAGGGCGTGAAAATCCTGTTCGAGTTCGGCGGCTGAACCGCTGACCCTTGCTGATTCCCCCTGTCGGCGTCCGTGACGACGCTCCGCGACCCCCCGGCTGGTGGAGAAGAGGAGCATCCCATGCGTATCCGCGCCAAACTCATGCTTGCGTTCGCCGTGGCGGTCGCTGTTCTTGCAGCGAACATCGGGATAGTGAGCGTCACTATCCGTATGATGCAGCACGCTGTCGCAGCGGTGACGACCGCGGTGGAAGCGCGTGAAGCGAACTACGCTGCGATTGAACTCGCGCAGGGAATGCGAGGCGAGGTGACGGCTGCGGGCGATGCTGAAAATCCTGATGGCGCGCTGGCGACAGCGCGGGTTCAGCACGGCTCGCTGACTGAACAACTCGGGGTGATCCGATCTCGCGTCGGCGCGCTGCCGATCGGCGATGAGCCGCGTGAGGCGGTCGCAGCAGCGGTCGAATCATTCGAGAAAGAGTGGGCGGACCTCGAAGCCGCGGTCGGCAAGCGAGACGCGGACCTCGCTCTGGAACATTCGCTGTATGTCGACGATGCGCTGGCGACGCTGTACGAACGCCTGAGCGTGCTGAATGTCGCGTTGCGCGACGCGGTGGAATCCGGGATGGCGCGTGAGCGTGCGATTCACAACCTGCCGATGCAGGCGGGCATTGCGGTGGGGCTTGTCGCGGGCGGGTTCCTGCTGGTCTTCGCGTGGGTGTTCACGGGCCGATTCACCAAGAGGATCAACGCGATCAGAGCGCGACTGATGGACATCGCCGAGGGCGAGGGCGATCTGACTGCGCGTATCACGAACGTGACGGGCAACGACGAGATCCGCGAGACCGCCGAGGCGTTCAACAATTTCGCCGAGCGGCTTCGTGACACCATCGCTCAGGTGCGCGGGATGGCCGAGGAAGTCCGCTCCGGGGTGCGCTCGATCGCGACGGCTAATGAAGAAATGTCCAGTTCGCTGACCGAGCAGGCCGACCAGGGCGGTAAGATCGCCCGTGCGATGGACGAGTTCGCGTCGAGCGTGCAGGACGTCGCGACCAAGGCGAGTGAAGTCGCTGTGCACGCGGAAAAAGCGGGCACAGTCGCGCATGACGGCGGGAAAATGGTCGGCGAGGTGCGCGACGGGATGCGCGCGGTCACCAGCGTCGTCAGCGAGGGCGCGGACCGCGTCAACGAACTCAGCCGGCTTTCGGATCAGATCGGGCAGGTCATCGTGCTCATCAATGAGATCGCGGATCAGACGAACCTGTTGGCGCTCAACGCGGCGATCGAAGCGGCGCGGGCGGGCGAGCACGGACGCGGGTTCGCGGTCGTCGCGGACGAGGTCCGGCAACTCGCGTCGCGCACCACCAAGGCGACCGAAGAAGTCAGCGCTTCGATCCGGCAGATCCAGTCCGGGGCGAAACTCGCGGTAGAGCAGATGAGTCGCGGAGCCGACCAGGTCTGCGAGGCGACCGAACTGACCGACCGCGCCGAACAAGGCTTGACCAGCATCGTCTCGACCGTCGGGCAGGTAGTCACGATGATCGGGCAGATCGCGGCGGCTGCGGAAGAACAGGGCGCGACGGGCGTCGAGGTCAAACGCCGAGTGACCGAGATCGCGCAGATGATCATGCAGGCGGACGAGAACTCGTCGAGCGCCTCGGCGGAGGTCTCGCGGCTGATGACGCGGGCGGACTCGCTGGATTCGCTGCTGAGCCGGTTCCGTCTAGACTGAAACTAATAAATAAAAACACCCGCGAGCGTGAAGCCCGCGGGTGTGGGTCGGCGCGAGGGGCTACAAGCACCGACCCGTTTTCCGGGTGCGGAGATTGTACACACCGCGGGCGCGATTGCCGCGCGAACGGTCAGTTCGGGCATTCTCCCCAGGCGTTGAGCACGAGGAGGAGGTCGGAGCCATTGACGGCGCCGTCGGAGTTGATGTCGGCGACCGAGCGGTCGGCGCCCCAGTCATTGAGGAGTAGGAGCAGGTCGGAACCGTTGACGACGCCGTCGTTGTTTAGGTCTCCGACGCAAGGCATGGAGACGACGGGCGTCAGGAGGAACGCGACGCCGGGGATGGGGAAGCCGTCGTCACCGATTTTTACTGCGATGCCGACGATCTGGCCGGCGTCGTTGATCGCGAGTGGTACGCGGATGTCCCAGATGCCGTCGGGGTCGATGATGAGGTCGTTGAGTTTGAGTTTAAAGCCGTCGAGTCCGCGGTACCAGCCGACGGTTGGGATGCCGTTGGCGCTGTTGCTGGCGTCCCAGCCGACTATCTCGCCGAGGTTGTTGATCCCTTCGGCGGTTCCCCAGTCGAGGAACGGCTCGGGGAGGAAGCCGAGGAATGTAGCCGCGCCGTTTTCCCAGAGAACCGGTTCGGTGCGGCCGAGCGTGTTGGTGACCTCGCCGACGATCTGTCCGAGTTCGTTTATGTCGCGGGCCCATCCGTTGGGATTCGGACCGAACGCGGAAAGGGGCACGATGCCTCCTGTCGCGGGCCAGATGACAGGTACGACCTGACCTGTGGTGTTGAATGATCGACCGACGATAGTTCCCTCGTTGTTAATCGCCCAGGGGTCGCCGATAGTGTCGAAGGCGCCGGGCAGCGCGGGCAGCGGGACCATTCCGCCTTCCAAGGTCCAGCGGAACGCGAAGTTGCGCCAGTAGCCGACGACCACGCCGTGATCGTTGATCGCGCTCGCAAGACCTAGCGAGGAGACCGTCGGGTCCGGGGTGATGTCGATCATGCCGGTCTCGGGCGACCAGAAGAACGGGCGGGACGCGAGCCCGGGAAAGACGGGGTCGGGCGCGAGGGCGCTCCCGACGACGTGCCCGTGTTCGTTGAGGTCGATGCCGTTGGACCCGGTGTTGAATGAGTTGAGCGAGCCGAGGTCGATCATCTGGCCGTCGCGGTATAGGAATGCGTTGGTGGCGCCGAACGTTCCTTCCTCGGCCTGGCCGGTGATCTCGCCTTTATTGTTGATCTCGAACGCGTTTGCGAGCGGCCCGCCGAGTGTGCCGAGATCCTTGACGGTGAAGCGGACTGTCTGAGCGTGCGTGTTCGCGGCGCCGACGGCGAGCGCGAGCGCGGCGATCGCCGAACGTGTGTATGCGTGCTGCATGAGTGTGTGCTCTATTCCTTGAGTGCGGTTCGGGGTGGATTCAGCGACGACGGCGCGCGCCGGCGAACGCGAGGGTCATAAGAGCGAGCGAGCCGGCGCCGGGTGTCGGCACAGCGGAGTTCGGGCGCAGGAGCGCGACGAAGTTTGAGAACGTATCGATGTCGCGGAGGTGAACGAGGATCTCGCCGGCGTCGTTGATGTCGATGACGTCGATGAGGATGAAGTTCGGCGCGAGCGTGACGAGCGAGGCGAGATCGGTCTTGACGCCGTTTTCCCAGAGCCAGGGCGTACCGGGGCCGAAGAACCCGCCGCCGTCGACGCCGATGATCTGCCCGTTGTTGTTGATGGCGCGGGCGAAGCCGCTGAACTCTCCGGGGGGGAGTCCGAGGTCGATCATCACGCCGTCACGGTATAGGAAGGGCTTGTCATTTCCGAAGGCGTCGGAGGCAGTTCCGACGACATCGCCGTGATCGTTCACGCCGAGGGCCTGGCTGAGCGTCCCGCCGAGCGTCCCGAGGTCGAGCATCGTGCCGGTGTTAGAGTCGTAGCGGAAGGCGCGGCCGACGGTGAAAGGTCCGCCGCTGCTGGCTTCGGTTTCACCGACGACGAAGCCGGAGTTGCTGACGGCGTTGGCGTTGCCGAACCCGTTGGTGACGCCCGCGAATGAGAGTATCTGCGTGCCGCCGGCGGCGGTCCAGATCGCGGCGGACCCGTCGGCGTTTCCGGCGACGAGGCCGCTGTTATTGATGCGGTTGGCCTGAGCGAAGCCGGCATCGGTCATGATCTCGATGAGCGAGCCGTTGTCGTAGAGGAATGAGACGAAGTTAGAGCCGTTGTCGTAGGCTCCGACGGCCTGGCCGACGTCGTTGAGTCCGCGCGTCGAGCCGAACCCGCCGGGCGTGAGCGATTTGACGCCCTTGCTGTTCCAGATGGCGGCCTCGATGCCGCTTTTTAAGTTGATTTCACCGGCTACACCGCCGGCCTGGTTCAGGTCGAACGAGAAGCCGCCGAACTCGCCCTGCGCGGGGAGCAGGTGCGCGGTGAATCGGCCGGGCCCGCCCGCGAGCGCAGCGGAGGCCGAGACGGCCAGCGTGACGGCCGCGACGAGTGTGTTTCTGGTGACGTTGTTCATGTTTCTTCTCTCCTGATTCGAGCGTCTGTGACGCGAAAGTTGTGGTCCGCGGGCGAGCCGCGGACGAAAGGCCTCCCCGACGCCGCGACGTGAACGGCTCCCGGGTCGGCGTACTGATCTCAGATCAGAGTATAGACCATCCCAAGCCTGTCAAGAGATTTTCGCGGATTTGAGCCAACTACACCCGAAAGCGTTTCATTCCGACCCCCTGAAAATCGGGTGTATCGACCTGCTCTACACCGGCGAGAACGTCCTGATACATGAATTCCGGGTTTTCGTATTGCGTCGCTGCGGAGGGTGAATACACTCTTGGGCGATGGGACTGATCTCAGATCAATTTCGCCGAGCGACGCCCGAACCCGGCCGGAGCACGTGGTGACGCGCTCGAGGCCGATCCAACCGGATATTGAACCGCCGCTGAGGCTCGGGGTTCCGATGGAATCGGGTCTGGCGTCGGTGGAGGAATCGATCCGCCCGCTGAACTCGGAGGAGTCCGCCCGGGCCCGCCGGGTCAGCCGAAGGCTTCGGGACGAGTTGCGGACGCTGGTTCGCGCACTCCCCCCGCCGGACCAGGGCGGCAGCCGCATGGCTCGCAGACTCGGGATCGACCGGAGCATCTGCCAGCGTGTGCTCAACGCGATCCGGCTCGACACGGGTGTGGACGAAATGCTTGCTCTCGAGCGCGCCCCGGGCGTGCAGGGGCTGAACACGTTCATCGCGGCGATGCGGGCCACGGGGGTCGCCCCCGAACTTATATCTATCGCCGGGGGCGCGTCCGAGGAGTACACATCGCTCATCCAGGAACTCGGCGGGAGCCAGGCGCACCTCGCTCGCCGGATCGAAGCGACATTACATTTCGGCGACGCCGACGGCTCGCACGCCAGGCACGAACGGGCCCGTCAGCAGGCCTTTCTCGCGGGAGTGGAACTGGTCGGGCACATGGCGGAGACGCACGTGCAGGTCGGCGCGTATCTGCCTGTTTCAACGCCCAACGGCCCGGGCGTGAGCATCGCGCGGGTGCGCGGGTTCCAGGGTTTCAGCGCCCGGCGTGGCGCCACGCCGCTCGTCATCCGTTCCGGGTCGGCGCCCAGCCAGGCGGGTCAGGCGAGGTTCGTCTCACTCGACGGGACGCCGCTGAAAGGCCGTTCGACCGACGGCGTGCTCCGCAACTTTACATCCGAGCCGATCCCGATGGTCACGTCGCGCGGGCCGCACGGCTCGCTGGTGCAGGTCGTCGATTACGCCGCGGGCCAGTCCAATGCGCCCGTCGATGTCTTCGTCGCGCACAAGTGGGCCGAGCCGATCACCGACCCGAGAGTCGAAACACCGCCCGTCGAGGAGATGTGGTGCCTGTCGCAGCATCCGACCCGGCGTCTGCTCTTCGACGTGTTCCTGCACGAGACGCTGGCGCGCGAGAGCATCACCTCGCTCGGCGCGCACCTCATCAGCCCGGCGATGACCGACAGCGTCGGCGACCGGTGGACGGATCGTCTCGCGGATTGCCCGTCGCTGCGCATACTCCCGCGTTCGCTCGGGCAGTGCGGCTCGCCCGCGTACGCCCGGCATGTGGAACTCCTGACGCATTTCTTCGATCGGCTGGGATGGGATCCGGCGCGGTTCGTGGGCTACCGCTGCGAGGTCAATTATCCGATCTGGGGCGCCGGGTACTGCCTGACCTGCGACTACGGCATGAACACCGAGTGATGCCCCGGCGGCGGGCCGCTCGACTCGACGCCGCGGTAGGATGCCCGGCATGCCCCCGGCGCCGATCGAACTTCACGCGCCACACCACGCCGGACACGCGGATTCCATCCGGCGCCTGCTGCGCGCGCACTGGGGTTTCGATGAACTTCGCCCGATGCAGTCGCGCGCTCTCGCCGCAGCCCTTGATCGCCGGGACTCGCTCGTCGTGCTTCCGACGGGCGGCGGCAAGAGCCTGTGCTATCAACTCCCGCCGCTGGTCACGGGCGGCTCGTCCATCATAATTTCGCCGCTTATCTCGCTCATGCAGGACCAGGTCCGCGCGCTCACCGGGATGGGAGTCGCCGCCGTCGCGCTGCACAGCGGCATGACCGAGCGCGAACTCGCCGACGCCGATCGCGCGATCGACGCCGGCGAAGCACGGCTGATATACGCGGCGCCCGAACGGCTCGTCTCCTCACGCGGGCGCGAACTGATACGCCGGGTCAGACCCGACGCGATCGTCATCGACGAGGCGCACTGCATAAGCCAGTGGGGGCACGACTTCCGCCCGGAGTATCGGCGCCTGACGGAACTTCGCGCCGCGGCGCCGGCGGCGACCTGGCACGCGTTCACCGCGACCGCCACGCCGCGCGTCCAGCGGGATATCGCCGAGCAACTGCGATTGCGAGACCCTGCGTTGATCGTCGGCGACTGCGACCGGCCGAATCTTTTGTATCGCGTCTCGCATCGGGTTGATGCGCGTGAGCAGACGCTCGCTGCGATCCGCCGTCACGCCGGGCAGGCGGCGATCGTGTATTGCATCAGCAGACGCGAGACGGAATCGCTCGCGGAATGGCTTTCGAGCAAGGGAGTTTCTGCCGAGGCTTACCACGCCGGGCTTACGCCGAACGTTCGGCACGCGGTGCAGAACCGGTTCATGACCGATCGCACCAGCGTCATGGTCGCGACGGTCGCGTTCGGGATGGGGATCGACCGTTCGGATGTCAGATGTGTGGTGCACACCGCGATGCCGAAATCCGTCGAGCATTATCAGCAGGAAGCCGGCCGCGCCGGGCGTGACGGACTCGATGCCGAGTGTCTATTGCTCTATTCGTCCGCCGACGCGGTGCGCTGGCGCCAACTCATGGATCGCTCGGCGGCCGAGGCGGGGCTGGAAGGCCCGTCGCTGCACCAGATGGAACTGCTCGCGGGCGTGCAGCGGTTCTGCGCTTCGATGCGCTGCCGGCATCGCGCGCTCGCCGAATATTTTGAGCAGACTTACACCGGCGATACCTGCGGCGCCTGCGACGTGTGCCTGAACGAATCGCCCGCGGTCCCGGACGCCGTCGTCGTATCGCAGAAGATCCTCTCCTGCGTCGCGAGGCTCGACGGCCGGTTCGGCGTGGCGCACGTCGTCGATGTCCTACGAGGATCCAAGAAAGAAAAAATAGTGATGTACGGGCACGATCGGCTCACCGTCCACGGGCTGATGCGCTCGACGCCCGCGGAACTGCTTCGGAGTTACATCGCGCAACTCGTCGATCAGGGCGCGCTCGAGCACACGCCCGGCGACCGCCCGCTTATCCGTCTGACGACACACGCGCGCGATTTTCTCCGCGGCGAGCGCGAGGTGACGCTGCGGGCCCCGAAACTAGCCGCCCGCGCGGAGACTGCACGCGCCGAGGAAGACTGGGCGGGCGTCGATCGCGACCTTTTCGACCGGCTGCGCAGCTTGCGCAGGTCTATCGCTGAGGACCGCGGCATCCCCGCGTACATGATCTTCGACGACCGCACGCTGCGGGCGATGGCGCGCGACCGCCCCGCCACAAACGAGGCGATGCTCCGGGTCCGAGGCGTCGGGCCTAAGAAGTTCGAGGAGTTCGGCGCCGAGTTCCTGCGATTGATCAACCCCTGATCGGGCCGAGTCGGCGCACCGCGCGCCGGGCGCCCGATGCGGGCTACACTGTGCGGCTGTGATTCTTTGTGGAGGCCGATGATGGCGGTGTTTCAACTTCATGTCGAGAACGGCGAGCGTCGCGCGGTCCCGCTGAGCGACCGCCCCATCGCGATCGGGCGCCACCCGGACAACGACATTCCTATCCAGGACGACCTCGCCAGCAGGTTCCATTGCGTGATCGAGCCGCACGCCGGCGGGTTCCGCGTGCGCGACCTCGGCAGCCGCAACGGAACAAAACTGAACGACGAGCGCATCGACGCCCGCGACCTCACGCCGGGCGACGTGATACGTGTGGGCGGGCACACGTTCAGATTTGTAGGCAAAGGTTCGAGCGTAGCGGCGTCGGCTGGAAATAAGTCAGCGAAATCGTCGCGCGCCGGGGCTTCGCGCGCAGGCGCCGCCGCGACGAACTCGGATCGCGACCCCGAGGGCGCGACCCCGCCTTGGGCGAAGGAACTCGTGTCGCTGATCCGGAACCTGCCGCCTAAGGACGAGCGCGAGGAGCGCGTCCGGCTTGTCGATGCGGACGGGAAGGAATCCGACGCGCTCGCCGGGGAGGGGATCGGCTCGGTCGCGGCGCGTCTGATCCTGCTCGCGGCGTCGAAGGCGCACGCGACGGACATCCACCTCGAGCCCCGTGCTGAAGTAATGCAGGTTCGACTTCGCGCCGACGGGCAGATGATCACGATCACGAGCATGCCGACAAGGGTGGGCGAGCGCGTTCTGTCGCTCTTCCGCACGGCTTGCCAACTGAAGACGGCGCCGCGCGACGCGGTGCTCGACGGGCACTTCTCCGCGCGGTTCACGTCGCGGCGCGTCGATTACCGCGCATCGTTCACGCCCTCTGTCCACGGGCAGAAACTTGTATTGCGAGTGCTCGACCTCCGCGACGCGCCGGCGAGCCTGAACGACCTCGGCATGCCGCGGTACATGGTCGACCGCGTGCGCAAGACGGTCCATCAGAACCAGGGGATGATGCTCGTGTGCGGGCCGACCGGCTCGGGCAAGACCACGACGCTCTACCAGGGGCTGCGCGAGATCGACCGCGAACGCCGGAACGTCGTCACGATCGAAGACCCGGTCGAATATCAACTCGAAGGCGTGACGCAGATCCCCGCGGACATCGAGCGCGGCAACACGTTCGGCGCCCTGCTGCGGTCGGTGCTGCGCCAGGATCCCGATGTAATATTTGTCGGCGAGATCCGCGACGACGAGACGGCGCGCGTCGCCATGCAGGCCGCGATGACCGGGCACCTCGTCTTCAGCACCGTGCACGCAAAGGACACGATGGGCGCGGTTTTCCGCCTGATGGACCTCAACGTCGAACGGCATCTCGTCGCCAACGCCCTCGACCTCGTGCTGGCGCAGCGGCTGGTGCGAACGCTGTGCTCGAACTGCAAACGGCCGGTGAAACTGACGCCGGGCCAGGCGACGCGGCTCGGCCGATTCGTACAGGGAGTTGATAACTTGTACGCCGCGACGGGCTGCGCACAGTGCCTGCGGACGGGGTATCGCGGGCGGCAGGCGCTCTTCGAACTGCTGTCGTTCAACGACGAACTGCGCGACGCCGTTCTTAACAACCCGACGATCGCCGCGATGAAGAAGATCATCGAGCAGGACCTGTTCACGACGCTCGTGCAGTCCGGGTTCCAGATGGTCGCGCGCGGCGAGACATCGCTCGAAGAAGTCGAACGCGTCGTGGGCGACGGGTCTAACTAACTATATTATTTGAAATATCCACAATATGTGGGACGGGCGTCCCTCCCGTCTTCCGCACCCTGACCTTCGCTCCGCTCAGGTCAGGCGTCCCCGCTGCGCCGTCCCCGGATCTGTGACGGCCCGGCGGTGTTCGAATATTTTGAAAAATGTTCTTGACTTCGCCGCCGGGGTCCGATACTTGTGTCGGCATGAGACGCCCCGCTGCGGATCAACCTCCCCGGCTTCCCGAGCCTCCGAGCCTCCGAGCCTCCGAGCCTCCGAGCCTCCGAGCCTCCGAGCCTCCGAGCCTCCGAGCCTCCGAGCCTGCATTCTATCCGTGTTTTTGCTGTGTTTTTCGGCTGTTCCCGGCTGTGAACGCCGCCCGGACTCAACCTACAAAGCCCCTGGCCGAGCCGGGGACAGCGTCGCCGCCTCGGCGGTCTCGACGCCGCCGCTCGTCGTGCCACGCGTCGCGGATTTCGGCGTCGCCCTCCCCGGCCAGACACTCCACGGCGAGATCGTCGTCCGCAACCCCTCAGCCCGCGATATCGCAGTTCGTGATGTCCGCGCATCCTGCGCCTGCACCGTCCCCGGCGTGCGGTCGTTCGCGGTCCCGGCGGGCGGCTCTTACACCCTCCCGCTCTCGATCACGCCGAGCTGCCCGGACAAAACAACGGCGTTCGTCCGCCTGCTCACCGGTTCTGGCGAAGACGACGGCGTCACATTCTGGATCAGCGGAACCTGCCGGAACCCCTTTGCGGACAACTGGCTGACGACGGGCGACCCCGCCGCCGCGTTTGTGCCGTTCACTGATGGTTTCGATCCCGAACTGCTGGAGCGTGTCACTTGCTATTGGTACCCGAGCGACATCGCAGCGACCTCAGCGATAGACGCGGCGTCGGCGGGGCTGATCGTCGAACGCCCGCCCGGGCACACGGGCGATCTCGACATCGTCTATGTGCTCAAGGGCTTCGCCGACGCGGTCGTGCAGCGTGTGGCCGCCGGCCCGGCGCCCGACGCCGATGCACCGATCACGGATGGATCGAACGCGGATGAACAACCCGACCACGAGTGAACCCCCGACGGCCCGCCGTCGGGGCGTGCCCGAACGGACCGTCGGCCTGTTGCGAAGGAGCAACGAACCATGAGAACCACATCGAACACACACCGCCGACCGGGCTGGCTGGAGCCGCTGATCTGCTTCGTGATCGCGCTGGTGATCGGCGCGGTCGGCGCGTCGCCGGCGATGGCGAATGGGTCGAAGAAATGTCCCGCCAAGTGCTTCGCAACCACCGTGGATTGCCCGACTGCGGGCATGTCCTGCGGAGCCGGGACTAATGAATTTTGTCGGTGCGAAGGCGCCGCCGGTCTATGCTCGTGTTTCCCCGTCCGTTGCGGCGATCTCGGTGATCTAGGCGGCGATCCGTTCCCGACGCCAGATCCCTGAATCCTGCCAACATCAGCGTCACTCGTCCTCGGCGGCGTCGCACAACGGAGGCACTTGACATGACTGACCAACACTCGCATGACGACACATCGAGCACGGCCGATCCGTCGTCTGCCGGCGGCGCCCGGCTACGCCGCAATCTCATTGCCGCAGGCGCGGGGATCGTGGTAGTCGCTCTGGCGGCTACGCTGCTGATCCCGCGCCCTGCCGCCGAGGACGAGCACGACGCGGTTTTCGCACAGTTCATGGGCGAGAAGCGCGAACGCGTGATCGCGAACGAGCATGACTGGCTCGCAGCGGCTGGTTTCCCGGTGCTAGCGAGCGCACCGGAGCGCATCAATCATGCGATCGGTTCTATCCGCGCCGCTGTGGACGACCCGGACCATCTGCTGACGGACGGTGCGCTCACGTCGTTGATGGAGACAATCAAGGAGCACGCCCTCGCGCGATCGGAACGATCGTCCGAGCGCTATCTGGCGCTGTGTGACGCGGAGTCGGACCTGTACGAGTGGGCGTCGCTTGACGATGCTGCGCTCAAGATGTTTCTGGACTACTGGCAGAACATAAGCACGGATCCGGGCGGGACATCACGCGATGCTCTCATCAATGTCTGGAACTACTTCTATGACGAGAAGGGAGACCGATTCGACGCGATCGGAGTCCCGCCGATGGGCGCGCGTGTGGTCATACGAAAGGTTCGCACGAAAGAACAAAGCCACGAGCAGTTCTTCGGCTATGACGAAGAGGAAATAATCCGCCATTGGACCGGAGAGATGATGCTCACCGGGGCGCTCCAGTTCCGCAAGCCTCGGCGTCCGATCGAGGACGCGCTGGCCGCGTCGCCAGGCGTGGTGGTGGCTCAGGTCATGATCCTTGTGCGTATGGCCAACGGCTACCCGATCAGCTGGATCACGTCATGGTTCCAGGATCCCGCGACAGGGCGATGGGTCTGCTCGTGGTCGGCGCAGAAGCGGGCTAGAGGAAGCGTGTATGTGTTCTGAAAACAGCACTGAAGGATGGACGATGCGAGTCGTTCGTGGTTTTACTCTGCTTGAGACGCTCGTCTCGATCACGATCATCGCGGTGCTGCTGGGGATCACGCTGCCGGCGTTGCAATCGGTGAAGCGTGCGGGCGATGCGGCGACGTGCCGGAACAACCTGATGACGATCGGGCAGGTCTATCGGATGTATGCGAACGACAACAACGACCTCTTCCCGAACTTGCTGCCGCGCTGGGGCGAGGGTGAGCCGGAATACGCCGACTTTGACTGGGGTTCTCAATCGTTCCGAGTGTGGCCGGGGTATCAGCACATGAACTGGGCGTGGCCGATGCGTGATTATCTTCCCGGCGAGGGGCCTGACATCAACTACGCTTACGGCGAGCCCGATAGCGCTGCTGGTGAACGGCTCGAAATTGCGATGCAAACACTTTCGTGTCCAGTAGTGCTCCGCGATTTTCAGACACTTGAGTATACAGTTGCGCTCCCGGGCTTTTCAGACCCCGGCGGGCTCTCCGGATCGAGTTATCTACACAGCCCCGCGTTGTTCACACGGGCGGATCCTTGGTTCGAACCAGGCGCCACGGTGGATCTGAACGTCGCGACGGCGAATGTCCGGCACGCGGACGTGGCGCACCCTTCACGCAAGGCGAATCTGGTGGAATCGCGGACGCATCACGAACGCAACTTTCGTGCGGGCATCGCTGGTTTCCCGCCCGGTTCGGTGAATATTCTGGCGGCGGACGGGCACGTGGAGATGAGGCCGGTGTCGGACGCGGTGGCGCCGATGCCTTACATTATTCCGAACAACTTTGGTTTTCCGCGAGGGCCGTTCCGGGAGCCGTATGTTTCGACGCCGCGCGGGTTTCTGGGGTGGGACTGGTGAGCCGGCGGGCGCGGGGGGAGCGGCGGGCAGGCGCTCCGGAGGGATCTCACATGACAGATACTTTCTCATCCGAAGACACTCCGAGCGAGGTCGGAACCGCGCTTGTCGGCGGCAGGCTCCGCCGCAATCTGGTCGCTGCGGGCGCCGGGATTGTGGTTGTGGCGCTGGCGGCGATGCTGCTGATCCCTCGCCCTGCCGCCGAGGACGAGCATGACGCGATTTTTCATCGCTTCACAGGCGAGAAGCGCGAACGCGTGATCTCAAAAGAACAGGATTGGCATCAGTCTGCTGGTTTCGTCGAGGCGCCCACCGTGCCGGAGCGCCTTGAGAGCGCGATCGGTTTAATCCGAGGCGCCGTCGATGATCCGGACCACCTGCTCTCGGAGGGCGCGCTAAAGTCGCTGATGGCGACGATTAAGGAGCACGCCCTCGCGCGTTCGGAGCGTTCGCCAGAAAGATACCTGGCGTTATGCGATGCGGAGTCGGAGTTGTACGAGTGGGTTCCCGTCAACAACCCCGCGATCACTTCATTCATGGGTTACTGGGGTCTCGACGCCGGGCCTGAAGGAACAGTGGAATCCGCCCTTCGTAACGTGTGGCGGCTTTTCTACGACGAGAAGGGCGACCGATTCGACGCGATCGGCGTTCCACCGATGGGGACACGGATCGTTGTACGAAAAGCCCGTACAAAAGTGCAAGGTGAAGAGCTCTTTTTCGGATATGACGAGGATGATCTGATCCAACATTGGACAGGCGAACTCATGACGACGGGAGCACAGCAGTTCCGTACGCCGCGTCGTGCAATCGAAGCGGTACTGCAGAACCAACCGAGCGTAACCGTAGTGCAGATCATGATCCTTGTGCGTATGGCGAATGGTATTCCGATCAACTGGATTTCCTCTTGGTTTCAAGATCCCGACACCGGCGGGTGGGTCTGCTCCTGGACCGTCTACAAACGCGCTCGACTGACATCTTTAATATTCTGAAAGGGCGATTCGTGATGATATGGTCGGCCGAGCGCGTCCGTGGTTTTACGCTGATCGAAACGCTCGTGACGATCACGATTATCGCTGTGCTGCTGGGGATAACGCTGCCGGCGTTGCAATCGGTGAAGCGGGCGGGGGATGCGGCTACGTGCCGGAACAACCTGATGACGATCGGGCAGGTCTATCGGATGTATGCGAACGACAACAACGACCTCTTCCCGAATCTGCTGCCGCGCTGGGGCGCTGGTGAGCCGGAATTCGTTGACTTTGACTGGGGTTCGCAGTCGTTCCGGGTGTGGCCGGGGTATCAGTTTCATCAATGGGCGTGGCCGATGCGGGATTATCTGCCGGGGGAGGGGCCGGACTACGACCACCGGTACGGATTTCCTAACAGCGCCGCGGGCGAGCGGCTCGAGATTGCGATGCAAACATTTTCGTGCCCTGTCGTATTACGTGCATTCCAAACCTTTGAGCACACGGTCGATCACCCGGGCTTTTCAGATCCGGGCGGGATATCCGGCTCGAGCTATCTCCACAGCCCGGCCTTGTTCACACGGGCTGAGCCGTGGTTCGAACCGGGCGCGACGGTGGACCTGAACATCGCGACGGCGAACGTCCGGCACGCGGACGTGGCGCACCCGTCGCGCAAGGCGAATCTCGTCGAAGCCCGCACACACCACGAGCGCAACAGGCGGGCGGGGATCGCCGGCTTCCCGCCCGGTTCGGTGAATATTCTGGCGGCGGACGGGCATGTGGAGATGAGGCCGGTGTCGGACGCGGTGGCGCCGATGCCTTACATTATTCCGAACAACTTTGGTTTCCCGCGAGGGCCGTTCCGGGAGCCGTATGTTTCGACGCCGCGCGGGTTTCTGGGGTGGGACTGGTGATCGCTGCGCGCGGGGGTGTTCTACAAGTTTATTTCGCGCGCCATTCGAGGATCCCTCCCGGGATCTCGCGCACGGCGCCGGCTTTGAGCCAGCGCTCGGCGTCGGGGTCGCGGCGTATGTAGGCGTCCATCAGCGCGACGACGCTGAGCGTGGTGACGCGTTCGATCCAATCGGAGTTTTCGGGTTTTTCTTCGCGGAGGAGTCGTGCGTTGACGGAGCCTTGGTAGGAATCGTGCGTGGCGCCTTCGATGTAGAGGAGGAACTTCGCGCCGTCGGCGGGGGCGAACTCGTAGGGATGCCGGCGGCTTGCGGGCGTTTCATTGGAAACCGGCGAGGTGTCGCGGCTGCCGGCGACGACGAGCATCGGTCGATCGATCTCGGCCCAGGAATTTTCGTTCAGCGCTGGCGCGGTGGTTCCCTGCCCGGAGATGACCGCGAACGCGGAGACGCCGGGGATCGGCAGGCTGATGGTGCGGCGGGCGTTGGCTCGGCGTTGAGGAGTGAAACGAACGCCGGCGGCGGCTTGTGTGGTCATCGCGCCGGCGGAGTGTCCGGCGAGGCCGACACGGGCGGGGTCGATGATATCCTCGGCGCCGAGCGCGGCGGAGATGGCGTCGGTTGATCTTATTATTAAGCGGATGTCCGCGAGTCGTCCGGCGACGCTGACGCGGTTGACGATCTGCTCGAGGCCGAGCGCGGGATCGAAGCCTGGTTCGCCGTTGCGTCTAGCGAGCGCGACGGAGTCGGCGTGCCAGGGGTGGACGACCACGTAGCCGCGCCGGGCGAGTGATTCGCTGAGGTGCGTGAAGGCGTCGCCGGAGCCGCCGGCGCCGTGGGAAAAGACGATCAGCGGGAATGGTCCGCGGGCGTCGGCGGGGGCGCGCACGGTGAGAATGAGATCGGCGCCGCGATTTTGATCGTGGATGGTGATCTCGCGTGGGGGGGCGGCTTCGTGCAGCGGGGCTGCGGGGTCGTAGCCGGCCGCCTTGACCGCGGCAGAAGCGATCAGGGCGAGCACAACAATCCGGGGGCTGAGGCTGAGTCGGCGTGTCATCGTTCGATCCTTTCGGCACGGAGAACGACACAGGCCGGGACGGATTGCCCGGACGCTGAGGATGAAAGGTTATTCGTCGTTACACGGGGCGGGGGCGGGTGGTCAACTCCGGCCGCGACGGCGTTTGTTCTGGGGCTTGCCGGCTTCGGGGTTGCGGCGAGTGGGCGGGGCGGGGTAGCGGTGTTGGTCTCGGCAGCCGACGCTTGGTGACACTATGCGGCGGAGAGTCGGGGGCGGCAGGGATTGCGGGACATGCCGGCTTAGACCGCGCACGGGCGGGACGACAGTGCCAGTGGGATCGGGGTGGCACGGCTCTCCGAGCCGTGTCTGCACGGGCGGGACGCCCGTGCCACTGTTTATGCCCGTGCCACTGTTTATGCCCGTGCCACTGTTCGCGCTGGCGCCGCTGGTTCTGACACCATCTCCCTTGGGAGAGGGATGGGGAGAGGGAGGGGCGGTGCTCTGCGCGGATCGCGCTCACCTCATCGTGCGCGCCATTGCCCAGGGATTTCATCCCTGGGCTTTCATGCACGGGCGGGACGCCCGTGCCACTGGGAGGTATGCGCACGGGCGGGAGGCCCGTGCCACTGGTGGGAGGGGGCGGCACAAAAACGCCGACGCCCGATCCTGCCGGATCGGGCGTGGCGGGACTCCTCCGAAGTGTGGCAGGCTGGCGGGCTAATGCCCTGTAATTGGCTGGATCGGCGTCAGCCGACCCAGCCGATGTCTGTGACTCCCCGTGCGGCGACCCTGTGCTGCGTCGCACGTGCAGTGAGAATAGCCGATCTCGGGGAGTGACGCAAGCCCAAAGCGCAAAATGAACACCAGCCGGCGACCGTGATCTTCTCGGCTCAACACCCGAGAACCACGACGCCGGTGGCGTCCCTCATACTCTCGGACCCGCCGCTGCGGAACAGCGGGCGGGCCGACTGGGCCGAAAGCCCGTCCCCCGTCGGACTTGCGAACCCAGACTCGGCGGATCGGGCTGTGGGAACAGACCGACCGCCGGAACCGCTTCGCCGACGCGTCAGCATCGACGAAGCGGGCACAGGGAATCCGTGGCAAGTTCGTCAGCAGCCGACGCGAACGCCGACAGGCTGCGACACCACGGAGGAGTCATCCTGGTTGCCGGGCCTCCGCCCGGCGGAACTCAATTGTCGAGTAGGTTGCTTCCCCCTACTCAGTGAGACGCGCTGCACGCTCCCGCACGGCGCATCCGGTACTCAACACATGCCACCATACCGATTCTGATCCACCAGTCAACCCCCAAGCCGCAAGAAAAGAAAAATTCGCACATTCGGCAAACTCGCCCGGTTTCCCCGCATCGGCCGATGTCCGGTTCGCCCGATAATCGTGACTATTCATGGCTGAGAGTCGGCGTCTCGCCAGGTGTACGCGTCCGGGGGTCGGCGGTCGCGCCAGGCGGGGAACTTTGAGCGCCAACTGCGGACGAGAGCCGGATCTATCTCCGCGGCGCCGACGGTCGGCGTCGCGTCGAGTTCCACAAGCACTTCGCCGGTGGGCGCGACGATGAGCGAGCCTCCGGCGTATGCAAGGTGCGGGTCGTCGCCGACACGGTTGACGCCGAGGACGTACGCCTGGTTCTCGATCGCGCGTGCGATGAGCAGTGCGCGCCAGTGCGCAGCGCGTTCACGAGGCCAGTTCGCGCCGATGACATAGACCTCGGCGCCGAGCGTCAGCCCCGCGCGGAAGAGTTCGGGGAATCGCAGGTCGTAGCAGATCGCCGGGCAGAGGATAAGAGGCTCGTTGTTGTTTTCGTGTTTTGTCCAGGGACAGGCGGCCACGCCTAGTTCGCCCGGCGCGAACCGTTCGGGTTCTCGTTCGAAGCTGAAGGGGTGGAGTTTGTCGTAGACGCAGAGGTTAGCGCCGTCCGGCCCGGCGATGATCGCGCGGTTGATGCCCATGCCGTCATCGCGGCGGATGGTGAAGCCGGCGTAGAGGAGCACGCCGAACTCTCGCGCGAGCGACGCGATGAAATCGCGTGTTTCGTGACGGATGTCCGCAGTGCGTTCGACGTTGAGCGAGAAGCCGGAGTCGAACATCTCGGGCAGTACGGCGAGATCGCCCGGCGCCGGCGCCGCGGCGGCCAGCAAGGCGCGTGCCCGCGCGAAGTTCTTGGCCCGGTCCTCCCAGGCGATATCCATCTGGATCAGGTGAGCGGCGGGCATCAGAGCTCGGCGCCGGCCCTGGCGGTTTGCGCTTGATGCTGAGTCGGGCTGATCGGCGCATCGGCGTCGTCACGCGGGCGCAGCGGCGGCGTGCGCTGGGGGTCGAGGGACTGGATCAGATGAAGCCGGGAGCGTACGCCCGCGGCCTGGAACAGATCCTTGAGATGGGCGCGGACGGTGTTGTAGCGCACGCCCATCTCGCGCGCGATCTGATGATCGTCCATGCCCTCGGCGACGAGTTCGAGCACACGGCGGCGTTTGGGCGTGAGTTGGCGAACCCAGACGGGCAGTTGACGATGCGCTCCGAGCCAGCAGCGTTCGACGATGGGAGCGAGCCGCTGGGCGATCTCGACGGATTCGTCGCAGAGGGGCGCGTGCGAGCCGACGCGGGCGATGGCGACAAACAGGCGCCCGCCGTCGGGCGCTCGCAGGCACATGTTGATCTGATCTCCGATTCCCCGGGGGCGCTGGAAATCGTTGTAGAGCCTGGTGCGGAGGAACTCGTCGATGGGGAGGATCTCGTAGGTGCGCCAGAATTTCGCCGCGGGGCGGGTGTCTAGCCGGGCGATGATCGGCCGGTCCCTGGGCGCCCACCTGGTCTGGGCCTCGAAGGCGGCCGATTCGCTGCGGTTCCACGGGCCGACCAGCCCGACCGCGGACGCCGGGCCGAGCGCGCTCTTGAGATACCCAGTTACGCCGACGCCTTCCGCGCCGGTGGCCCGGGCGAGAGCCTCGGCGATGCCCTGGAACACGGCTCCCCGGCGCACGCCGCCTAACCGCTCGACGGCGCCCAGTTCGTACGCCGCGTCGATCACACGCGAATCTACGTTGTTCATCGATCCTCCCGCAGAGAGTGCACGCAGTGTACCACTCCGGGACACGCGAGATTCACCAAATTCTGCGATCGGGACGCGGCTGGTGAATACCTCGCAAGCGCCGGAGCGAGCATGGGTTCCGATCGAAATTGTTATTTCAGCATAATCGCGCCCGCCCCGACGACCGATAGAACCCGCGTCCGATTCGGACCATGAACAAGGAGGCGGCGTGAAAAACGAGCAACTGACCCGTATCGAAACTAGTTTCCAGGCGATCGCCGCGGACGCGGATCGGCTGGTTGACCGCTTTTACTCGATCCTGTTCGAGACGGCCCCCGGGGTCCGGGCGATGTTCCCGGACGATCTGGCGTCGCAGAAGAAGAAACTGATCGCGGCGTTGGCGTTCGTGATGGGGCATCTGCGCAAGCCCGAGCAGCTCTCGCTCGCGGTAGCCGAACTCGGCGCCCGGCACGCTGATTACGGCGCCGAGGACGCGCACTACCCCGTCGTCCGCGATTGCATGCTCGATGCGCTGTCGGAGGTCGCGGGCGACCTCTGGACGGCGGAACTCGAGCACGACTGGCGAGCGGCGCTGGACCACATCGCCACGCTGATGATCGCCGGCGCCGCCCAGGCCCGGGCGCGCCGGGCCGCCTGACCACGCCGTGCCAAACCCCGACGGAAGTGCTAGACTGTGCTGATGAGCATGAGTGCGGGGATGGCGTTTCGGCGGCGGAGGGGCGGATGACGATCACGACCCAACTGCTGAGTCTATATGAAGTGGACCGGCAGATCCGGGGCCTGAACGGCCGGGTGAAGTCGGCGGAGCGGTACCTCACACAGCGCAACAACGAACTCGCGGCGCTCGACACCAGACGCGAATCGCTGCGCATGCAGGCGAGGCAGCTCGAAGCCGGCGCCCACAACGACGAGACGGAGATCGGCTCGCTCGACGCGCGCATCGAGAAACTCCGCGAGCAGCTTAATAACGCCACGACCAACAAGCAGTACACCGCCTTCCTCACCGAACTAAACACGTTCAAAGCCGACCGCGGCAAGGTCGAGGAACGCGCCCTGGAAACGCTCGCCCGGCTGGACGAGGTCCGCGCCCAACTGGCGGAACTCGACGCCAAGCGCGAGGAGATCGTGAAACTCCGCGATCTCGCCGCCGCTGATCTCGACGCCAAACGCGGCGAGATCCGGGATCGGCTGGAGGATCTCCAGCGTCAGCGTTCCCATGCCGCCGCGGTGCTGCCCGCGGACGTGCTGCGTGATTACGAGGGCGAACTCGAACTCCGCGACGACGATGTGATGGCTCCGATCGAGGAGATGAACCGCCGCGCTATGGAGTACTGCTGCGGCGCCTGCCAGGTGCTCCTGCCGATGGAGGTGGTCTCGTCCGCGATCACGGGCGGGAAGATCAACCGCTGTTCGAGTTGCGGCGCGTTCCTGTACATCGCCGCGGAGACGCGCGAGGCCGCGATCCCGACGAAACGCTGAAACTTGTCACACGATCCCGCGCCCCTCCAAGTGGCGCGGGCGTCTCGCCCAGTGGCGCGGGCGTCCCGCCCGTGCGCGAGTGGCCGACACCGAACATAATAACGCGACGCGGACTATTCGCGTGAGCCGGCGATCAGGACATACCCGGCGAAGCGGTTGACCTCGCCCGGGGCGCGCACGGCCCGCAGGGGGCTGATCGTCGAGAGCCGGATCTCCCACGACGCGGGTTCGGCGCCGATCGCCTCGCGCAGCCGAGCCAAACCGGCGTCGACCGCGGCCCGCCGGGCCGAGCGGAGATCGGGCGCGAGCGCCTCGGCGGTGATCAGCACCACGCCGCGCTCGCGGACGGGTTCATCGAGCCACCACGCCGGGCGACCGTCGGTGCGCCGAACGGATGCGGGCGGGTTTTCTGCCCGCTCTGCCTCGGGTTCCTGCGTCAATGCCGGAGGAGATTGCGCTTGAACCGATTTTGATGTCGGCGTCGGCGCCGCAGCGGGGACCGGTCCGACGCCGCCCGGCGCTTCGAGCGAGATCGGCTCATCGGCCCGCCCGGGCGTCTTCGCGCAGCCGACGAGCGCGAGCGCCGAACAACCGGCGAGGATCAGGCGCGCTATGCCGAGGGTTCGTCCGCGCATGCCGACTATTCGCTGAAGAGCCGTTGCTGTTCGCGCACGTCGCGGACACGCCCGGCGAGTTGCTGCGCGATGTCGAGTATGTCGCCGACGCTGCGGAACTGCTCGTACTCGCTCGCGAAACGGATGTAGGCGATCTCGTCGAGATCGCGGAGTTTGGCGGCGACGCGCCTGCCGATCTCTATTGATTCGACTTCTCGGTCGAAGGCGCGGTGGAGTTCGTCGTCGACCTCCTCGGCGATCCTGGCGCGGTCGGCGACGGGTATCGGGCGCTTGCCGCAGGCTAGTTGGACCGAGCGAAGCACCTTCTCGGGGTCGAAGGGGACGCGGGAGCCGTCACGTTTGATCACGGTCAGGCGGTTGCCGCCTTCGACGCGTTCGTAGGTTGTGGATCGCCTGCCGCAGGCGTTGCACTGTCGTCGGCGCCGTATGGCGGCACCGCCCTCGCTGAGTCGCGAGTCGATCACGCGGTCGTCGTCCTTGCCGCAATACGGGCACCGCACGGTGTCGCCACCTCGCAAATCGCCCCGCGACGCCGGAATGACCACCGCATCATGTGGCCGACGCCTCGTAAGCCCCGGCATAGTGAGCACACACCCCCCCGCCGTCAACCGATCAACCCCGCGCGCGGCTCCAGCGTGTATCGTCACGGGCAGAGAAAGCCATGCCCAGAATCACACTCCCAGACGGAACCGAGCGCGACTACGCCGAGACGGTCAGCGCCGCCAAGGTCGCCGCCGACATCGGCCCGGGCCTCGCCAAAGCAGCGCTCGGCGCCAGGATCGACGGCGAACTAGTCGACCTCGCCCGGCCGATCACCAGAGACTGCCGGCTGGAGATCGTCACAGCCAAGCCGCGCGCGACCAAGACCAGTGGCACGGGCGTCCCGCCCGTGCATCACGGCTCGGAGAGCCGTGCCACCACGGAACACGGCCAAGAGAGCCGTGCCACCACGGAGCGGGCCGCCATCGACCCCGACGCTCTCTTCCTCATCCGCCACTCCGCCGCCCACGTCATGGCGGAAGCGATCCAGCGCTTCTACCCCGAAGCCCAACTCGTCTACGGCCCGCCCGTGGACCACGGCTTCTATTACGACATCGCCTTCCCCGAAGGGCAGGCCCTGTCCTCGGGCGACTTCGACAAGATCGAAGCGAAGATGCGCGAGATCATCGCCGAGGACCGCCCGTTCACGCGGTACGACAAGGGCGCAGACGCCGGGCTTGAGAAACTCCGGGCCGAGGGGAGCAAATATAAGATCGACAACGCCGAGCGCGCCATCGCCGCCGGGTCAGCCGAACTTTCGTGGTACGCGACCGGGACGCCGGGCGAGGACTGGGAAGACCTCTGCCGCGGGCCTCATGTCCCGAGCACCGGCCGCATCGGCGCGGTGAAGATCATGTCCCTCGCCTCCTCCTACTGGCACGGCGACGAGAACTCAGACCGCCTGACCCGCGTGTACGGGACCGCGTTCCCAACCCAGAAAGAACTCGACGCCTACCTCGAACAACTCGAACAGGCGAAGGAGCGCGACCACCGCGTGCTCGGCAGGAAACTCGGCCTGTTCCACATCGACGAGATGGTCGGCCAGGGGCTGATCCTGTGGAAGCCCAAGGGCGCAATCGTCCGCCGGGAACTCGAACGTTTCATCGGCGAGGAACTCCGCAGACAGGGGTACGAGACGGTCTACACGCCGCACATCGGCAAACTCGATCTCTACCGCACGAGCGGGCACTTCCCCTACTACCAGGACTCGCAGTACCCGCCGCTCGTTGACCGCGAGACGCTGAAGAAACTCGCCGACGAGCGCTGCACCTGCGCCGATCTTTCTAACAGAATGAAAGAAGGGGAGATCGACGGCTACCTGCTCAGGCCGATGAACTGCCCGCACCACATCCGCATCTTCGCGTCGGAGCCGAGGTCGTACCGCGACCTGCCCGTGCGCCTCGCGGAGTTCGGGACGGTCTACCGCTGGGAGCAGTCCGGCGAGATCGGCGGGATGACCCGCGTGCGCGGCTTCACTCAGGACGACGCGCACCTCTTCTGCACCGAGGAGCAGGTCGCCGCCGAAGTGCAGGGCTGCCTGTCGATCGTTAAACTTATATTCGCGTCGCTGGGCATGGCGGACTACCGCGTGCGCGTCGGGCTGCGCGACCCGGACTCGTCGAAGTACGTCGGCGACCCCGCGAACTGGGACAAGGCCGAGGCGGCGTGCCGGGCCGCGGCGGCGTCGCTGGGCGTCCCCTTCTCCGAGGAGCCGGGCGAGGCGGCGTTCTACGGGCCGAAGATCGACTTCGTCGTGCGCGACGTGATCGGGCGCGAATGGCAACTCGGGACCGTGCAGGTCGATTACAACCTGCCGATCAGGTTCGATCTGTCCTACATCGGGCCGGACAACGCGCCGCACCGCCCGGTGATGATCCACCGCGCGCCGTTCGGCTCCATGGAGCGATTCGTCGGCGTGCTCATCGAGCACTTCGCGGGCGCGTTCCCGGCGTGGCTCGCTCCCGAGCAGGCGCGGGTGCTCCCGATCAGCGAGAAGTCCGCCGGCTACGGGCGTGAGGTGCTGGGCATGCTCCGCGACGCCGGGCTTCGCGCGACTCTCGACGACTCGAACGAGCGGGTGCAGGCGAAGATCCGGGCCGGGGCCGAGGAGAAGATCCCGTACCTGCTGGTGGTTGGGCCGCGCGACGCGGATGGGCGTACGGTCTCGGTTCGGGCGCGTGGAATCCAGCAGGATCTGGGCGCCATGCCCGCGGACGGGTTCGTGGCCGCCCTTCGTGACGAGGCCGGGACACGCGGGCGATCGAGCGTGCTGGATGCGTTCGCGACCGCGTCGGGTAAAAATTCCTGAGGTCGAGTCTTGCCCGGAGATAGGCCGTGGGGTAGATTTCCTGTCGCCGGCGCCGGCGTTCGGCCTCGGCGAGCGATGATCGGAGCGATGATCCTGCGCCATCGGCGGACGGACATCCCGGGACACGGACACGCCGGCTGTCGGCGTGGACCGCGCTCATGATCATCGCGCCCCCTGCCCGCACCGATAGAAGGTTGGACCGGCGCCCCGCGGGCGGCGGTCGATCGCCGTTCCCGCGCCCCGCGACGTTCGCGGCCAGCGCGGGGGCACAGACCACATAAGGAGTGATTCCGATCGCAAAGGGAAGAATGTTCCGCGACGCCGGCCCCGTGAAGCGCACGCGCGTCAACCACATGATCCGCATTACGCCGATCCGTCTGATCGACGAGAACGACGAGATGGTGGGCGTCGTCGAGACTTCCGACGCGCTGCGCCGGGCCGAGTCCGTCGGGCTAGACCTCGTCGAGGTCGCGCCCGAATCGCGCCCGCCCGTGTGCAAGATCATGGAGTACGGCAAGTTCAAGTACGAGCAGTCGAAGAAGGAGCAGCAGAGCCGGCAGGCCTCCAAGCAGGCCGAGATGAAAGAGGTCCGCCTGGGCCGCTCCATAAAGATCGACCCGCACGACGTGCAGATCCGAATCGACCGCGCCCGCAAGTTCCTCCTCGACGGGCACAAGGTGCTCATCGTTCAGCAGTTCCGCGGGCGCGAGATGCAGCACCGAAACATCGGGCAGGAACTGCTCCAAGGCGTCGTCGAAAAACTGTCTGACATCGGCAAGGTCGAGACCCCGCCGCGACAGATGGGACGCCGGGTTTCGATGATCATCGCGCCTGATAAGAACAAGGTCGCCGCCTACAAGCGCAAGCACGGCCTCGCGGAAACCCCTCCCAAACGCGATGACGCGGATAAGAAACAAACCGGCCCGGCGTTGATCGAAACGCCGGAGGACGACGCCGTCAGCGCCGTGCGGGAGTCGTAATCGGGACCGGGCGAAGGGGTGGCACGGCTCTCCGAGCCGTGCGGGAACAGCGCATATCGCGAAGCAAACATAAATATTATTTACGCACTGCGCCGGTTCCCCCTCACCCCTGCCCTCTCCCGGGGGGAGAGGGGGTAAGCAACCAGTGGCACGGGCGCATCAAGTGGCACGGGCGCATCAAGTGGCATGGGCGTCTCGCCCGTGCGTTGCGATTCAACCCTGACCTTCGCTGCGCTCAGATCAGGCGCCCGGCGCCTTGCTGCGATAGAGAAATAACACGACGCAAGTTGCTGTGTTATTGGGCGTTGCGGAGTTGGTTTTCGGACCGTCCGGGACGCGCCATACACGCTCAAGCCGAAATCCGGCGCCGTCCGCTCGGAATGACCCGTCGCGCAGCGGTTCCGCGGGCGTCACGTGTCCCGCTGAGCCGATAAACGCCGGACGCTGTTCGACCGCACGGGTGTATCGCGTGGAAGGGGCCGATGCCGAGGATCGCGCTGATATCCGATTCGCACGGGAACCTCGACGCGCTCGTCGCGGTGCTGCGCAGCATCGACGAAACCGGCGTCGATCATGTCGTGTCGCTCGGCGACGCGGTGGGCTACGGGCCGGAGCCGGGCGCGTGCGTTGAACTGATCGACCGTGTATGCGACGCCGCGGTGGTCGGGAATCACGACGAGGCGGCGCTGCTCGATTTATGCCCCGCGAACTTCACGCCGACCGCGGCGGGATCCTGGCGCGCGACGCGGGAGATGCTGCGGGATTCTCAACTTGATGTTATCGCGGGATGGGATGACGCGGCCGATTTCAAGGGGTTGTCGCTGGTTCACGCGTCGTTCGGCGTTCGGCGGACGGCGTACGTGCAGACGCCCGAACTCGCGGCGGATTCGTTCGCCGGGATGCCGGGCGACATCGGCTTCTTCGGGCATACGCATATGCCCTCGATCATGACATGCCCGCGCGGCGTTACGCCGACGCCCGGGTCGGTCCGCGGCCCGATCCCGCTGACGGCCGGCGTTGACATCCCCCTGCCGGGCGATCGTCGCGTGCTTATTAATCCCGGCTCCGTGGGCCAGCCGCGCGACCGCAACCCGCACGCGGCGTGGGGGCTGATCGACACGGGCGCGCGGGTGTTCCGGCTCCATCGGGTCGCGTACGACGTCGACGCGGTCGAACGCAAGATGCGCGCCCGCGGGCTGCCCGATTTTCTGCACCAGCGCCTGCGCGTCGGGGCGTGATGGTTCATCGGGGGCGGTTCACCGCAGAGGCGCGGAGGTCGCAGAGGGGGGAATCCGAGAGAGGAATATGAGTTATAGCCTGGTGGGACGGGCGTCACGCCCGTCGTATCTACAGGAATGCCGACCTTAGACGCGCTCCGGTCCGGCGCCCGATACGGCTCGGCGCACAAAGTTATGTCAAGGCGCGAGATTATCTAAGAAAGACGGGCGAGACGCCCGTCCCACTTCCCGCTTCCCACGTCCCACGTCCCACGTCCGTCCTATTCCTATTCTCCCTCTTCCCCTGCTCTGCGCACACTGCGTCTCTGCGGTGATTGCTCAGCCGCCTTCGCCGTCGATCTGGTAATCGAGGAGTTCGACATCGAGGACTCTGCCGAACTTCATTCCCACGCGGCGCATGGTGCCGACGTGCTGGAACCCGAGCGCCAGGTGCAGGCCTAGGCTCGGCACCTGCTCTGCGGCGATCCTCGCGAGCAGGACGCCGAGGCCCGCCGCACTTCCCAGCCTGATGAGTTCGGCGAGCAGGGCCTTGCCCACGCCCTTGCCGCGATGGTTCTCGTGGACATATACGGACACTTCGGCGGTGCGGTCGTAAGCGCAGCGCGTGCTGAAGCGCGAGAGCGAGGCCCACCCGATGACATCGCCCGCCTCGTCCGCGACGATCGCAGGGTGGATCGGCGAGCGGTGGGCGTCGAGCCAGGCGCGGCGCTGCTCGGGGGAATACGGCTCGGTGTCGAAAGTCGCCACGCCGAGGAGCACCTCGGCCTCGTAGATCTCGAAGATGGCGTCGAGATCGTCAGCCGTCGCGGGGCGGATGCGCATGGGCGGATTCTACCGGAAACATAGATTCGGGCGTGACGCTCGGTCGGCGCCGACCTGCTGGGAGCGAGAGTCTGTCGCGCCGTCGCGGCTTGCTTGGCGCGGCGGCGGCCGGCGGGCCGAGGCGATCACGCCCGGAACGCGGCGGCGACCTTGGCGAGCGCGGCGCCGATCGTCTCGATCTGCGCTCCCGTCAACCCGGGATGCACCGGGACGCACAGCAGCGACCGCGCCAGACGATCCGCGACCGGCAGGTCCGCGGGGGGCAGATGCGCGAACAGCGGCTGGCGATGTGTCGGCTTCGGGTAATGCACGGCGCACTGCACGCCTTCGGCGCGTAGAGCGTCGGCGAACTCGTCCCGGCTGACACGGAACGCGCCTTCTTCGAGCCGAACCGCGTAGAGGTGATACGCGTGCGTCGCGCCGGGCGTGACTTTCGGCGGGGTCAGGCCGTCGATCGCGCCGACGAGCGCGTCGAGGGCGGCGGCGTTGGCGCGACGCTTGGCCGTCACATCCGCGATGCGGTCGAGTTGCGAAAGCCCGAGCGCCGCTTCGACGTCGGTCATACGGTAGTTGTAGCCGACGACTTCGTGAGTGTATTTGACGGTCTCGCCGTGGCTGCGGAGGAGGCGGATGTTCCGGTCGAGGTCGTCGTCGTTGACTGTGACCATGCCGCCCTCGCCGGTGGTCATGTTCTTGGTGGGATAGAAGGAGTAAGTGACGGCGTCGCCGAACGCGCCGATCCCTTTGCCGCGCCACTGGGCCAGATGCGCCTGGGCCGCGTCGTAGATGACTCGAAGCCCGTGGCGGTCGGCGAAGGTCCGGACCGCGTCGATGTCCGCGGGGTTGCCGTAGAGGTGGGTGACGGCGATCGCGGTTGTCTCGGGCGTGAGCCGGGACTCGGCGTGGGCGATGTCGATATTATAAGTTTCGGGGTCGGCGTCGCAGAAGATGGGGGTGGCGCCTCGGGCGGCGATCATCGACGCGGTGGCGATGTAGGTCCAGCCCGGGCAGAGCACGTCGTCGCCGGGGTGGAAGAGCGGCTCGTACGCGAGTTGGAGCGCGCACGTCCCGTTGGCGCAGGCGACGGCCCGGCGGGCGCCGGAAAGGTCCGCGAATCGGTTCTCGAACGCCGCGACGTTTTTCCCCTGCGCGAGCATCCCGGAACGCAAAGCGGCGACGACAGCGTCAACGTCCGCGTCGGTGATCTCGATTGAGACCATCGGGATGGGGTTCGGGGACAGCGGCCGGGCGCCGTCGCGGGCGAGCGTCGCGGTCGCGGATTTATCGAGCACGGTCGGCGTTTCGGGCATGGCTTGGTCCGGCGTGGTCACGGAAAAGGTATGACGAACGGACCATGCTACCGGGGAACGCGGCTCGGGTGGTGTGCGCAGTTGATTCAGTCGGCACAATCGGCGCCAACTCGCGCGGTTGAGCGATCCTCGCATCCCGGCGAGAAAGTCAAGGTCGGCGACCTCCGATACCTGACCATGCGCAAGGAGGCGTCAGACATGGGTATCTCGCGCGATTCGCTGGGACAGATCCGTGACATTCTGAGGAAACTCGATCACTCGATCGACTCGGCGCGCGAGAAGCGACTGTCCGAGAACCAGCGCCGACTCGCCGACCGGGATGCGGATCGGCGCCAGCATGAAGATCAGAACCGGGCCGGCCGTTCGTCCGACCTGGATCAGCGCATCGGCTGATCGGCCCGCGTGGCCGAACGCCGACTCCCCGGTGCGTGCTCGGAGGGTACACGAGGGAGATACCGCCATGTTCTCGTTCAAACGCCGCAGCGCGACCCGCAGCGCGACCGCCGCAGTCGCTGCGCCCATTCCCGAAGCGGCGCCCGGACCCGCCACCGAGCCGCTCGCCACGCTCGAAGTTCTCAACCACACCGCCATCGCCACGATCACAGTCGGCGAACTCACCGGCTCGACCGCCCATCGGCTGATTGAGGATCTGCTGTCGGAGTTCGCCGAGGCGCCGGTGCGCCACTTCGTCTTCGACCTTCAGAACGTCACCTACATGGACTCGGCGTGCATCGGGGCGCTAGTCGAGATGCTCACTCGGCTTCAGGGCGCGGGCGGGAGGATCGCCCTCGTCAACGCCGGGCAGAGCGTGTCGTACCTCTTCAAACTCACCCGGCTCGACCGGCTGTTCCCTATCTGCAAGGACGTGATGCAGGCGATCGCGGCGGTTGAACGCCGGGGCTGATCCCGGCGATCGGGCCGACGCCGGGGGTTGCCCGCGACGGTCGGCGTGATACCATGCCGAACCCATTGGGGATTGGTGTAACGGTAGCACGACTGACTCTGAATCAGTTAGTCCAGGTTCGAATCCTGGATCCCCAGTTCGCCGGCAGACCCGCAGATTAGTTAGTCGGCATCAAGCGTTTTGTTGCGGGTTTCATTGAACGCCGACGGGAGCGGGCGTCGCCGCGATATCCCGGCGCCATTGTTTGCCTTCGAACCGGATAACTTCACATGCCTTGTTGGCGCGCTCACGGGCTTCGTCGAGCGTGTCCCCGAGAGCCGTCACGCCGAGCACCCGCCCGCCCGCGGTGACGAGCCGACCGTCCTTCTCGACCCTGGTCCCCGCGTGGAAAACGGTGACGCCAGGCATGGCCTCGGCGTCCTCGGCGCCGGTGATCTCGAAGCCGACTTCGGGCTTGTCGGGGTAGCCCCGGCTGGCGAGGACGACGCAGCAGGCTGGGCGGGGATCCCAGCCGAACCGGGCGTCGGCGAGCGTTCCGGTCGCGGCCCGCCAGAGCGTCTCGACGAGATCGCCGTCGAAACGCGCCATCAGAGGCTGGCATTCGGGATCGCCGAATCTTGTGTTGAATTCGAGGACTTTCGGGCCGGCGTGAGTGAGCATAAGCCCGGCGTAGAGCACGCCGCGATACTCGATCCCGTCACGCCGGAGCGCGTCGAGGGTCGGGACGAGGATCTCCCTCTCGACCCGGCTCATCATCGCGTCGTCGAGGATGTTTGAGGAGCAATAGGCGCCCATCCCGCCGGTGTTCGGGCCGAGGTCGCCGTCGCGGAGGCGTTTGTGGTCCCGGCATGGTTCGAGGACGTAGATCGTGCGCCCGTCCACGAGCGCGAGCACGGACACCTCGGGCCCGCTGAGCCGTTCTTCGACGACGACCGTGGCGCCGGCGTCGCCGAACTCACGCCTGCGCATGATCCGGTCGATCGCGGCGATCGCCTCCGCGGGTGAATCGGGAACGATCACACCCTTGCCCTTGGCAAGCCCCGCCGCCTTGATAACGACCGCGTCCGCGCGAGACTCGACATACGCCGTCGCTGCGTCGGGGTCGGTGAAGATCCGGCCCTCGGCGGTCGGGATCGCAGCGGCGCGCATCAACTGCTTGGCCCAGGCCTTATCCGCTTCGAGCCGGGCCCCTGCCTTACCCGGGCCGAAGACCGCGCGATCCGGCGTTCGCAGGACATCGGCCAGGCCCGCTGCGAGCGGATCCTCCGGCCCGATTACGACCAGCCCGATGTTGTTCCTGTCGCAGAAACGCTGGATTCGGAAGGGGTCGGTGACGCTGACTGGCGCGTCCGCTGGGCGACCCAGCCGCGCCAGGGCGGGGTTCGTCGCGTCGGACAGCCAGAGATCGCCCATCCGGGCGGACCGCTTCATGCGCCACGCCAGCGCGTGCTCCCGCCCGCCGGCGCCGACCAGCAGGACGTTGATCTTATTCGGGGCCTGGGTGATGCTCGTGCGCGTGCTCGCCATGCGCTTCAGCGTAGCACTCGCGGAAGATCGGCGGGCTGGGCGCGTCCGGATCTTCGTCTTGCTCTTCGGGGATTGAAGCCGTCCCGGTGACTGACTCCACGGACGTAGACGCCGGCCCGGTGTCGGCGGCCGTCACGGCGAACGGGAGTATCGGCCCCGACTCGAAGTGGTTGAGCAATATGGTAGAGTCGATCCCGTCCACCACGCCGTCAAAGTTTATATCGGCGCGGATGCCCGGCTCGGTGCTGCCCCAGTCGTTCAGCAGCAGCAGCATGTCAAGCCCGTTTACAAGCCCGTCGCCGTTGAGATCTACCGGGCTGCGCCAGCCGTTCACGCACGCCAGCGTGCCGACTTCATCGAACGTCGGGCGCGAACGCGGCCCCTGGTAAACGGAGTGCATCAGATCCGCAGACGACCACGGCGCGCCGGGCTGAAACAGAATCGGATCTATGTTCCAACTCCCGTTAGTCACAGCCTGGTTCGGATGATCCAGCCCGAGCGCGTGGCCGAGCTCGTGCAGAACCACCGCGCGCAGATCGAAGGACGCCGACTCCGGCTCGCCCGGCGCCGGCGGGCCGAGCGAAGCCGCCGCCGCGTCGAACCACGCCCGCGAATGGTTCAGATAGAGATCAACGGAGCGGATGTATTTCGACCCGGAGTTGTTCACGACCGCGAAGCCGAGCACCGACGAACCCATCACAAATGTTCGGCCTTGGGACGTGATCGTGAACCCGGCGGGGACGCTGAATACGTCGATGTTCGCGCCCCAGCCGGGGGATGATCCCGGGAACTGCCCGCTGAGCCATTCCGCTATGGACGGGCCTTCCCAGACGTCCGGCGGCGCGGCGCCTTGGTTCTGCACCGCGGACCACGGCGCCTCCTGGAATCGGAACGCCAGCCGCGACGCCGCCGACCACTGCTCGAGCGCGTCGAGCACGATCGCGCGGGCCTGCGCGTTCGTCAACGCCGACTGGTTCGACATGAACCCGCTGTCGATCGCGACGGAAAGGATGCGCGGCATGGCCTTCGTATCTTCCGACATGAAGTGCGCGGAACCCTCGCGCCAGGCCAGAAAACGACCGTCAATGATATTGGACGGTGACGGAAAATTCAGCATTGTCCCCGCGCTCGCCGCGCCGGCGATCGCGAGCGTCAACAGAAGGACGCACGAATTACAAGATATACGCCGCGCTGTGGCGCCCGACAGTGGCATGTCTCTGCTGCTTTCGAAATAAGCACGAATCAGCGGCCACGGCGTGGTGGTCGTTATGGATCAACTCGGGGTGTCTCGGAATTCGGCTCATCGGATTCCTGAATGCGCCGGCCCGTGCGGGGGCGCCGGGTTTCGTTTCAGCGCCTGCGTCGTGTCGCTGCGAGCGCCGCCAGGGCCAGCACTCCCGCGCCGCCGGGCGAAGGTATGAACGTGATCGGGATCAGCACCGGGGCGCCGTTGAGGACCGGGTCCACGCCGGGCGCCTGCAGCGGCGGCGCGATCAGGTTCCCGA
>JBDIVU010000001.1:0-556066 GCA_039794205.1 Phycisphaeraceae bacterium | reverse complement strand
CCGCCTCGCGCAGCTTGCGAATCACCTCGCCCGTTCCGTGACGCTTCCGCTTCATCGAGAGCTCCTTGGACACATTGTGCCCCAAAGGCTCTCACTCAACCTGGATCAGGATTTCAAGGGCAGGTCATAACAGCAGGGTTGCTCTCGTGGGCCTTGGGCAACGCTCAGAATGCACGGATGATTCAGAGTCGCATTACTGAGCCAGCTACACCGTCTTCGCACCGAACATAGCCCTGAGGCGGTTCCGGATCAGAGCTTCCCGCGCTTTCAGGAAGTCGGGGAAACGATCGAACTGCCAGAGCGCACGATCCTCTGGGATCAGATGGCGCTTCAGGAATCCCGGATCGCGTGACGTCAACCACTCGGGCAGGGGCATGTCTAACTTCCCGGCGTTCTCGCGCGCCAGCAGAAGGCAGAGGTTACCCAAGCGGTCCTTCCGGTTGATCCAATCAATATGTCCGGACGCCGACAGTTCCTTGGCCTTAAAGAGGTTGCGGGCGAACAAGTGGTCCTGATGGTGCTGCATCGTGCCCCACGCTGCATCGTCGTACAGTAGGGACAGGGCAAGGAATGTCTGCTGCCCGCCGTAGTTCAGGTTCAGCACCTCATCTACGGCCGAATCATCGAAGCCCACCGATAGGCCCGTCTTCGCAATCGCGGCGTTGATCGCGTCCACGGGGAAGTCCGCACCGGGGTTCGGACGCGCTGCGATGATCGCTCGGATGTCCCGCAGCAGGTTGTCCGACGCCCGTCCAAACGCCCCCTTCAGCAGCGCCATGATGACCCACCGACGGATCGCGTCGGCGTTCAGGGCATCGAACGGAGTTGAACCGCGTAGTGTGACGCCCGGATTCTTGAAGAAGAAATAGACAATCGGAATCAGGGCGTTAGCGCTGGTAAGGTTGTCCCGGTCGATGCCGAATGAGTTGGCAAGGTCTACGCCGCGCTCTACGGCCTTCCTGATCGCGGCCCAGTTCTGGCGGATCGTGGTCAGGTTGGCCGTGTTGAAGTTCTGGACCTTGTACGCCACGGGCAGGTCAGAGAGCACCAGACACGACTTCATAATAAAGTCTTTGTCGAAGTTGTTGCGTCTGGTTAGTTCCGTGTTGACACGATCCACGAAATTGAAGATCTCCTCGCGCGCATTCACCCCGTCCCAGCTGGAAGTGACCATCGACAGCAGCAAGTCGGACTTGCTCAACTTCGTGCCGCCCTCATTGGCGCGGACGAAGATATCCAGCACGCGGTCATAGTCCTGATCCGTCTCGGTGTAGTAGGCAATAACTTCATCGACATGGATGGCGTCGTACAGTCGCTTCAGGTTGCGCTCAAACACGCGGCGCTCGGTCTTCGCCAGCCCCAGCTCCGACAGTTCATCGTCCTGTTCGTCCAAGTACCCCTCGAACTTCGCTCGCTCATCGAAGTCCAGGATGCGCCCGACGCGGAACCAGTGGTGCTCGGCGTCTGGCTTCGGCGCTTCCTCCATGAACTCGAACCTGTAGTAGAGGCCCGCATCCGCGCCGTCTTCGTCAAGTCGGGGTTCGGCCAGCAGGTCAATATGTAGCCGCTGATCGCTCCAAGCGTCAGGGTTGTCCCATCGCTTGTATTTCTTCTTGGCAACATAGGTGCCGCGAAGCCCGATCAGCAGGGAGGTAAGGCGCTGCTGACCATCCAGCACCAGCGCCAAGTTCGGCAGGCCGTCCGTGCTCGCCAGTTCGTTGTGCGTGCCACCGTGGTACGCCTTGTCCAGGAACTTGTAGACCTGCCACTTCTCCCGATTCTCCGGTTTGAGTTCCCAGAAGAGGAACGAGCTGATCGGGTAGCCCCGCATGATGGAGTCGAAGAGTTGGACGATCTGATCCGGCTTCCAGACGAACTCCCGCTGAATCGCGGGTAGGAAATACTGCCGGTTCATCCGGTTGATGGCCGTGGCGATGGACTCGGATCGGTAACTCATGAGGCGGATTCTACCGATCCCTATCCGCCAGTGCCCGGACGTGCTCCGCTGCCCCGGGAGGCACGCAGCAGCAGTTGCGATGCGTGGTGTAATACACGATGTTGTCCGGCACGAGCGGCCCAACCCGATCGACCGCCCCGGCCGTGCGATGCGCGATCTACACGCGCAAGAGCAGCGAGGAGGGGCTCGCCCTCGAGTTCAACTCCCTCGACGCCCAGCGCGAGAGCGCCGAGGCGTACATCGCCAGCCAGAAGGCCGAGGGGTGGGTCTGCCTGCCCGACCGCTACGACGACGGCGGCTTCACCGGCGGCAACATGGAGCGACCGGCGCTGAAGCAGCTTCTGGCTGACATTGAGGCGGGCCGGATCGACTGCGTCGTGGTCTACAAGGTGGACCGCCTGAGCCGCTCGCTCATTGACTTTGCGTGGATGATGGAGACCTTCGAGACGCACGGCGTGTCGTTCGTCTCGGTCACCCAGCAGTTCAACACGACGCACTCGATGGGGCGGTTGACGCTGAATATCCTGCTGTCGTTCGCACAGTTCGAGCGGGAGATCATTTCGGAGCGCACGCGCGACAAGATCGCCGCGGCCAAGGACGCCTAAATGAGATGAACGCCGCGGATTCACAACCTGTGCTTGTCACCGGGGCCAGCGGCTTCATCGGCCGACGGCTGGTGCGGCGGTTGATCGAGCGGCAGAGCCGCGCATTCTGCCTGGTGCGCGCTAACTCACGGGTTGAGGAGCTTCAAGCGATCGGCGCCAACCTGATCACGGGAGATGTGACCGATCGCGGCAGCATTGATCGGGCCCTGGAGCAATCGCGAGCCGGCACGGTGTTCCACCTCGCCGGTCTTGTCCGGGCGCAACCCGGGGGGCGGTGGCGCATGCGGGACGAATTCTTCCGCGTGAACGCCGGCGGCGTCGAAACCGTCGCCGGCGCGTGCGCGAATCGCGCCGACCCGCCGGTCCTGATAGTTGTGTCCTCGCTGGCTGCGGCGGGGACGTGTCCGCGCGTCGGCGAGGCGCGCGTGGAGGGCGATGTCGCGGCGCCCGTGTCTGACTACGGGCGCAGTAAATTGGCTGGAGAACGGGCCGCGGCCAGACAAGCCGCAGTTGTGCCCACCACCATTGTCCGTCCGCCGATCGTGTTCGGCCCCGGCGATCGGGGCGTGCTCGAAATGGTCCGCCCGATCGCGCGCTGGGGATTTCATGTTGTGCCCGGCGGTGGTTGGGACGGCGGGCCGCGCGACCGTCGCCTGTCGCTCATTCATGTGGACGACTTGGCAGAAGGACTGCTGCTCGCGGCCGAGAAAGGCGAGCGCCTGCCCGCGGGCGACGCCGGGCACAGCTCGCCGGGGGAAGGCGTCTATTTCATCGCGGACGAGGCCCGTCCGACCTATGCGGAACTCGGACAAGCCATAGCCGCCGCATTGGGACGGAACGACCCGATGATTCTGCATATGCCCGCGCCGGTGCTGAGACTCATCGGCGTCGTGGCGGATCTGTCGGCTCGGATCCGCCGACGCCCTTCGTGGGTGAACAGCGACAAGATCGCCGAAGCCCTGGCCGGGTCGTGGATGTGCTCGTCCGCCAAGGCGGGCGAGCAACTGGGCTGGTCCCCCGCGCTACGCCTGGACGATCGCCTGCACGAGACGGTTCAGTGGTATCGGCGTGAGGGCTTACTCTGAACTCGCCCCCGTGCCGCAACGGGATCCCGAAGAGTCCGCCGCTCGGGGCGCCTGCTACAAGGGCTTTTCGTAAATCCGGTAGGTGCTGGTGATCTTCGTGCCGAGTCGTTCGAGCGTGCCGCGCGACTTGGCGTTGCTTTCCAGAACCCACGAAAACTCGTACAGATCAACGCCCCATTCCGCCCCTGCATCCACGAGGGTGTCCATCAACACCACGCTCAAGCCGGCGCTCTGGTGTCCGGGCGCCATGGTCATGGCCATCGTGCGAACCGTCGTGATGCGTCGTCGTTCGATCAGGAGGCGAACGAAGCCGAAGGGGAAGAGCCGGCCGTTGAGCGTGCGAAGGATCTGGTTGTAGTCGAGCAGGGCGAGCACCGCGCCGATGGGCCGCCCGTCAATCTCCGCAAACAGGGCGAACTCCGGCACGAGGATGCGCCGCAACTCATCGGCGATGCGGCGCGCTTCGCGCGGCTGGAGCGGCGTGAAGCCCCAGGTTCCATCCAGCGACTGATTGTAGAGATTCAGATATGTTGCGATCTCCTCCCGGCGCCGCCGACGCCCAAGATCGAACCGCCGAATCGTCAGTTGCAGCCGCTCACACGCGGCCAGCACCGCGGGCTTGTAGCGCCTGGTCGCTTTGGCCAGCAGCTCGGTGTCCATTTCGCAGGCGTAGAGGTCCTGCGACTTGGCGTAGCCGCACGACTCCAGCAGCGCCGCATAGCATGGGGGGTTGTATGTCATGAGAAAGCGCGGGGCGCGATCGAAGCCGTCGATGAGCAATCCACAGGTGTAGTTCATCGACGGGTTCACCGGCCCGCGAACCACGGACATGCCGCGCTCCTGCAACCAGTCTTGTCCGGTCTTGAACAAAGCGCCGGCGACAGCAGCATCGTTCACACACTCGAAGAAGCCGAAGAAGCCGACCTGTTCGTTGTACTTGCAGTTGTGAACATGGTTGACGAGCACGGCGAGCCGTCCGACAGCGTGCCCGTCGCGCTCAGCCAGCAACGTGATGATCTCGGCATTGTCGTAAAAGGGGTGATGTCTCCATCCCAGCAGTTGGCGCTCCTGCCCAAGCATCGGTGGAACCCAATGGGGGTCTCGTTCGCCGGATGGGGCGTAAATGGACCAGGGCAGACGCTGAAAGCGCCGCCGGTCTCGCCGCGACGCCACCTGCCTGACCACCACCGGCCCGCTCATCGCCGGCGCTCCTCGAGCAAGTTGCGGCACACATCCGCGATGTTGGACGCCGCCGATCTGTTCTGGATCGGCGCCAGCCGGCGCATGGCGTCCATGTCAAAGTCGGAGTAGGTCTCCTTTCCCAGCGCCAGCCCGACGAACGCGGTCGATGAAAAGCGCGTGAGCAGCACATCGCAGTTCGCGATCAGAGCCTCCGCGCTGCCGCTCGTGAACACCAACGCCCCGGGCGCGTGTCTGCGGATCTCGCGGATCGCGCGTCTGGCGTTCTCGTTGGGGTGAAGCTTGAAGATGAGCATCCTGCCGTCGGCGATCTCGACGGCTCTTCGGATGAACGCCGGGCGGTTTTCACGACGGAACACCTCCCGCAGCGGCGACGTGCACACGAGGACATAGTTCCTGTGGGGAACACTGTTGGCGCGATATCGCTCGCAATCATCGAAATTAGGAATGCCCGTGACCGCGATCTTTTCGGGTCGCGCGCCCTTCTGGATGAAGAACTCGCGGTATCCCCCGCTGGCGACACAGAATTTGCGGTATGCGTCGCTGAGGCCTGTGGCGGCCGTGCCCGCCAGCCAGCGAGGAAGAAAGCGACAGCGCGTGACGAGACGGAAGGCGAATGTCTCCGGGTCCGTGACGCCCTCTTGAACGAGGACGATAGCGCTGTGGCGGATGTTTTTCTGAAGGTAGACATCCGAGCAGGTCAGCACCAGGTCGTAGGGGCCATTCCTGCCCCGGTCGTCGATGGGAAGGTCATGGTCGTCCAGGTAGCGCCGGCAGCGGCTCGCGAGCTTGTGGCCGATGATCGTGAACTCCATCAGGCGCAGCCGCCGGAAGACCTCGTCGGCGCCGTCGCAGTAGAAAGGCGTAAACGCCTGTTCATAGCCGGTCAGAAATCTCGATATCTGGTGCATCTGCGTCGTCTGGTTCATCGAGCCGCAGATGAACAAAATGCGCCCGGGCGAGTCAGTTCGATTGCCGTGGCGCTGCCCACGGGCGGGCACGGTGCGACCGACGGGCTTTGGCGAGTCAGCGCCAGAACGGTGAACGAGGCGCATGGTCATGATTCCCTTCCCCATCTGGTCACGCGGGCGCCGATGACGAAGACCGCAGCCGCCACACCCGCGATGATCGCGGCGTGCCGCGCCGCATCCATGTGGTCGATGAAGATCATCGAGGCGCGAAGCCCTTCGTTGATGTAATACAAGGGAATGACTTTCGCGACCGTTTGCAGGAACCCCGGCATCATCTCGACGGGAAAGAACGTCCCGGAGAGGAACATCATCGGAAAGAGGATGGCGTTGGCGGCGGCGGTGGCGCTTTCGGCCTCTTTGGCGATGGGCGTGAGCATCATGCCGATGCCGACGAACGCGAACACCTCGAGCACGATGAACAGGAGGAGCCATCCGTCGATCCTCAGCCGAACATCAAAGACCGCGAAGCTGACGAGGAGGATCATCGTTGTGGAAATGACCGCCAGCGCAAGTTGATAGAGGATGTTCGACAGCAGCCAGTCCGAAGACGTGATCGGAGTGGTGGCCAGCTTGCGGAGGATGCCCTTCTGCCGCAGCTCGGCGTTCATATTCAGAGCGCCGGACAGGCACGAGGTCATCACCGCCATCGCGATAATCCCCGGGACGAAGAACTCGATGAACCGATACTGTTTGTCCAGGATCGATCGCTTCGTCATCGTTATGAAAGGGGGCGTGCCGGACAGGCGCTGGTTCGCAGCCGCGACGAACGAGTCGAGGTATTGCAGTTTAGTCGCCACCGAAGTGGAGCTTGGGTCATAGATGTAGGACATGGCGACCGACGCCGTAGGGTCGCCGGTCGCAAGCCGCAGCGAGTGCATTTCGCCATAGCCTCGGGGAATGATGAGCACGAGATTGCGCTTGTGATCCTGGGCGTATCGGACGGCATCGACATCAGGCGGCGCCGGCGTGGTCCGGAACACGCCGTCGGCGGCCAGCGCATCGACCAGCTGCCGCGACTGCGCGCTGTCATCCAGATCCTGCACGGCAAGGTCGAAGTTCATGTTCTCGGGTCTGGTGAAGATCGCGCCAAACACAAGCACCAGGACCACCGGGAAGGCGATGGTGAAGAACATCGCCGAGTACTCCCGCCGGAACATCCGAAACCGCACCACCAGGTTGGCAGCAACGATGCGCGGCGTCATGTGGCGCATCCGGCCGCCGGGGTGGTGTCGTGAAGCCCCTCGCCCGTGAGGCTCAGAAAGACCTCTTCAAGATTCGGCTTGCGCACATCGAGGCCGGACGGCGTCGCACCGGCGGCGATGATGGCGCCGAGGAGCGTATGAACCTCGCCGGCGTCCTTCACCTGAAATCTCACCCGGCCGTTTGCGTCATGGATCGGCTCGAAGCCCAGTCGCCTGATCGTGTCGAGCGCTCGATCATCGACGGACTTGAGCAAGACATCCAGATGATTCGCGTTGCGTTCGATGAGCGCGTCGGGAGAGCCCGTCGCCACGATGGCGCCCCTGAAGATGATGGCCACGGTGTCCGCAAGGAGCTCCGCCTCTTCCATGTAGTGGGTTGTAAGGAAGACGGCTTTGCCTCTGTTTTTCAAGCCAAGGAGGATGTCCCAGACGGCGCGTCGCGCTCGTGGATCGAGCCCCGTGGTCGGCTCGTCAAGAAAGATGACCTCGGGGTCGTTCACCATCGCGATCGCGATGCCCAGCCGTTGCTTCAAACCACCGGAGAGGCTCCGGAACTGCGCATCTCGCTTGTCTGTCAGGTTGGTGAGCTCGATCAGCCCGTCGATGTCAATGTCCTTGCGGCCGAACAATCGCGAGTAGTACTGAACGCTCTCTCGCACCGTGATCCGGTCGAATGAAGCGAAGGCCTGCGGCATGACGCCGATGCGGGGGATGATGTCGCGCCTCTGCTTCACGACGTCCATGCCCAGGACGCGCACGCTCCCCGAGGTTGGCCCGCGAACGGTGTTGATGATTTCGACGGTGGTGGTCTTGCCCGCCCCGTTCGGCCCGAGGAATGCGAAAACCTCTCCTTTCTGCACGGTGAATGAGATGTTGTTGACCGCGACCAAATCTCCGTATCGCTTCGACAGGCCCTCGACTTCGATGGCGTGATCGTTGCTGTCGGTCATGGTGTGTTTGTTCATATAAGCGGCTACAGCCTGGCCAGCTCGTCGTCCGTGGCGCCGACGGCGTCGCGGATCTGGGTCTCGCTGTGATTGACGGTGATGAAGAACCGCAAGCGCGTGGAATGCTCGGGCACGGCGGGGTGCAGAATCGGCTGGACAGAGACGCCCCGGTCGAACAGCGCCTGCGCCAGGCGGAGGCTTTGGGCCGAGTTCCCGACTATCACCGGGATCACAGGCGTGCCGGAGGACAGGCCGGTGTTGAGCCCGCGCTCTTTGGCCAGACTCAGGAACAGAGCCGACAGTTCGCGAAGGCGGGTCACGCGCTGCGGCTCAAGCTGGAGCACTTTCAAGGCCGCCAGCGCCGCCGCCGCGTTGGACGGGGACATCCCGACGCTGTACACGAAACCCGGGGCCGTGTAGCCGAGGTACTCGATCAACTCGGCCGACCCGGCGATGTACCCGCCGCAGCTGGCCAGGGACTTTGAGAGCGTGCCCATCCACAGGTCGATGTCGGTTCGCTCGACGCCCGAATGCTCGCCGATGCCTCGACCGGTCTGGCCCATGGTACCCAGCGAGTGGGCCTCGTCGACCAGCAGCAGCGCCCGGTGCTTCTTCTTCAGTTCGACGAAACGGGGGAGATCCGGGTAGTCGCCGTCCATGCTGTACACCCCCTCGATCGCGATCAGCACGCGGCGATATCGGTGGCGCATTTCGGTCAGGAGCGCATCCAGCGCTGCGCAGTCGTTGTGAGCGAAGACGCGGCGGGCGGCGCCGGAGAGCTGCGCCCCTTGGATGATCGAGTTGTGCGCCATGGCGTCGTGAACGATCAGATCTTCCGGCCCCATCAGGTGGCCGATGGTTGTGACGTTGGCGGCGTGCCCGGACACCAATACGATCGCGGCCGCTGTTCCCAGGAATGTCGCCAGGCCGCGCTCCAGATCACGGTGCACCCGCTTCTCGCCCGCGACCAGCCGGCTCGCGCCCGCGCCGGTTCCGTAGCGGTCGATTGCGGCCTTGGCGGCGTCGGTGACCCGCGGGTCATGCGCCATGCCGATGTAGTCGTACACGCCGAAGGTGATCCGATCCCGGCCCTCGATGCGCGCGACGCCGCCGGACGAGGCGCCTCCCTCATCAACTCGAAAGTATGGGTTGTCGCCCGCCACAGCCCGCAGCATGCGCTCGTACCGCTTTAACTCACGGTATTCGGGGAACTGAGCGATGTTGTAGTGCGCGGGCGGAATCGGGACAGCGACGGCGCTCGGTCCTGCATGACCGTTCATGTGCTTCTGCACGGCGCCGGCCAGTTCGCCCAGCGTCTGCGCCGGGTGGAACTCCGAGTCGGGCAGGCGGCATGCGAAGGTCTTCTCCAACATGGCGGCGAGTTCCACTCGCTGTAGCGAATCCAGACCAAGGGCGGTGAGCGGCGTGTCGGGCGCCACGTCGGACAATGCGACGCCCCCCAGCGCCAGGGCATGCTGGCAGACGGTTGCAAGCACGAACGATCGCGGCGTATCCCTCTCGGCTTGCGCGACGGATGGGGCGGCCCCGCGTACGCCCGCGTACACAGAACCGGAGACGGCGGTTGCGCCATCGCCATGCCCGTGGCCATTGACATGGACGGCCGCGCGGTGAAGTACAGCCAACTCCTTGAGCTCGCCTGCCAGGAACGCCGAGCGGCAGGCGCGGCGCTGGACCTTGCCGCTGGAAGTCTTTGGAACCGTGCCGCCGCGCACCAGCAAGATCGTGTGCAGGGCCAGGTCGTGTTCAGCGAGCACCGCGGCGCGGGCCGCTTCAAGCGCCCGCGCGTAGTTCCTCTCTCCGTCGCGCGAGACTTCATGCACAAGCACGAGACGCTGGCCCCCGCCTCTGTTCCCGGGGGTGTCCACGGCGAAGGCCGCGCCGATGCCCGCGGCCAGCAAGGGATGACTTCTACGGGCGGTAGCCTCCAGGTCTTGCGGATGATGGTTCAAGCCGTGGACGATGAGCATGTCATCGAGTCGCCCCACGATGTAGATGTGGCCCTCACACTCGAAGCCCATGTCGCCGGTCCGCAGGAACGGCCCCTCGCCCGTGTTGCTGATGTGGGCGTTGAAGGATCGGTTCGTCCGGCCGGATCTGCGCCAGTACCCCTGGCCGATCGATGCGCCCGCAACCCAGATCTCCCCCACACGGTCGCACCTGACCTCCGCCAGCGTGTGCGCATCGACGATCGCCACGCGCAGATCGCCGACCGGGGTTCCACACGACACAATTCGTCGCGCCCCTGCCGCGTCGCCCGGCACAGGCTCGACTCGGTGTTCGGCGAGCGCCGTCTCGCGGAAGGCCCGGACGGTGGGACCGCGGCCTGGCTCGGCGCAGCTGACCATGAGCGTCGCCTCGGCCAGGCCGTAGCAGGGACAGAAGGCGGTGGCGTCGAAGCCGCAGGGCGCCAGCGCGGCCGTGAAGCGCTCGAGTGTTTCGGGCTGCATGGGTTCGGCGCCGATGAACGCCACCCTCCAGCAGGAAAGGTCGAGCGTGGCCCGTTGTGCATCGGTTATCTTGCGAGCGCACAACTCGTAGGCGAAGTTCGGCCCGCCGGAAATGGTCGCCCGGTGCTTGCTGATGCCCGCAAGCCAGGCGATCGGGTCACGGAGGAAGGCCGCGGGCGACATCAACACGTTGGTGATGCCGGCGAGCACCGGCGCCAGGACGCCGCCCACCAGGCCCATGTCGTGATACATGGGCAGCCAGAACATGCCCGTGTCCATGCCCATACCGAACGACCGGTGGATGGCGCGCGTGTTGTGCATCAGGTTGGCATGACTTAGCAAGACGCCCTTTGGCTTGTCGGTCGAGCCCGAGGTGTATTGCAGCATGGCCGGCGTCTCGCCCGCGATGACAGGCGCCTTCCATCGCGCGGCGGCCTCATCGGTAATCTTGTCCGTGGCGATCCATGGGATCGCAGCCGCCGCCCCTGTCGGCTCGCCTTCCCGTGCGATCATCGCCTGATGCCTGGCCATCGAATCGGCGGCGCTCAGCACGAGGCACGCGTCGGCGTCCGCCGCGATCGCAAGGAAGTCGCGGAGCGTTCGGGGGCGCGGCAGGCGCATCGGCGTCGCTGTGCAGCCGGCGTAGATACACCCGAATAACCCGATGATGAAATCGAGGCCGTGCGGGTACGCCAACAAAACGCGCTGGCCGGCCAGCCCCATGTCGCCCAGGCGAACCGCGACGGCTCGGGCCCGCCGATCGAGTTGCGCGAACGTCAGGACGGCGTCATCGGTCTGGCTATCGAGCACACACACGAACGCCGTCTGATCCGGTCGCTCGACAGCGTGGCGGCGTAGGACGCGCAGCAGATGGTCCGGCGGTTGGCCTCGATGGGCCGAACCGCTCGCCAGAAGCGACGCCGCCGGCGGTTCATCCGCAATGCGATGGCGCGCTGCGCTTGACCTGCAACTGGGCGCGCCTCCCACGGTCTCGCGCTCAGCCAGATCGCCGTTGGCCCGTGTGCCGACCCGTCTCTTGCTTGATGGGAACTGATCCATCGGCCTCTACTCGCCGTCGTCCTGAATGGCTTCACCCGTCTTTTCGATGTCCTTGCCGAAGCCGTCCAAGGTGTAGCAGCCGGGCAAGGTCAGGAGGCTCAGCAGCGCCGCCAGCGCTGCCGCGATGAGGACCACTCGCCTGTTCATGCGCTCTCTCCTTCACAGGGGCGAGCGGCCATCGCCGCAAAGCAGCCCGGGAGCAACCGCGTCGTCTGCGTAGGTCTCGCCCGACTCTCAGTTGTGGCCCCGCCTCATCATGCCGCTCACGAGTGAGAGCACGAAAAGAATGAGGAAGATGACGAACAGAACCTTCGCGATGGTCGTGGCGCCGGCGGCGATCCCGCCGAAGCCGAAAATCGCGGCGATGATCGCAACGATGAAAAATACGATCGCCCAGTACAGCATAGTGAACGCCTTTCAGTGACTGTGCACTTTTCGATGACCGAGTGATTGATGATGTTGCTGAGTGCTTTGGTCGGCGGGCGGAACCCGGCGGACCCCGGCGTCGGGTTGTGCGCCGGCGCCGACAGAGATTTTGAGGCACGACCTGTTTATCTGCGCCCGATCCCATACTTCCAGCCTGCTATCCGTGATTACGATCGACTCCAGGATTCTTTCCGAAATATCACCATCGAGTTGGCCCCATGTCATGAAGTGCTCCTCGTTCGGCGTCGGGACTGCACGTCGAGCGGCGGGTTGCGGCGCGGACCGATCGGGAAATCCCCCCTTGTTCGCAGTCAGCGAACCGGGGGGAGTTGAGAAAGAGGGAAGCCGGGAAATCCCCTCAGGCATGTTGCAACCTGGGGAGTTGAGTAAGAAAGTGAACGCTGGTGGTGATCGTTTACCTCATCAGGGTTTGGACTACCGATGTTCCATACGGGCGGGGCTTCCGCTCGCTGCGCGCCGGCAGCGCCTGTCGCGGATCAGCGACTATGCTGATTGCGCGCGGGCGTAGTTGCCGCCCCCAACTGCGCCCCGTAGCTCGCATGGATGCGACGATTCCACTCTGCGTCGCTCCAGTTCGGCTCACGGTCTTCGTCGAACGTCGGCATCGACCGGATCTCATTCAGCGACTTCGGCGTGGTGTAACTGTCACCGGAGCGCTGGAGCGCTGACATCGGGATCGGCATCATCCCGCGGTCGGACTTGACGACGGCGTAGACCACACGCCCGGTGCGCGGCTCCACGATCAGGTCGTCAATCTTGCCCAGTTTCCCGTCCGAGCACTTCACATTCGAGCCGATCACATCCGACGCCTTGACAACCTGCTTCGTCGTCGGATGATCGGCAAACTCGGAGTCCCAGCTCCTCACCAGATCGCGGTTCGCCTGCGTGGGCCATTTCTTATTGTCGAATCCGCTCTGGCTGCTGAAATCGCTGTCATCGAGATTCAGCGTGATGCGACCATCGCGTAGCGAGGAGAGTTCACTGTACGCGATCGCATATTGTGATTCGCCCATTCCGAGGAATCCGCCCCGGCTGAGCACGCCGTAGATCACACGATCCGAGTCGGGGTCTATGGCGAGATTTTCGAGATCCCCGATCGTGTTGTCCTCGCCGTTCTTCACGGTCGCGTTCATCAGGTCTGTCGCTCGCACCAATGATGCATACGAGGCGTTAGCGCGGTCGTGGCGATCGGAGTAGAACTCCTGAGAGTCACGCAGCGCCGCGACCGAGTACACACCGACGATCGACTTGTCCTTCAGATCGACGACCACCTCGCGGACCTGCGCCTCGTCGATCACACAGGTCACGATCGCGTACAGAGAATCTGCCCGCGATGTCGAACGGTCGGCGTCCTGACCCAGCGGCCGGCGTGTGTCGCGATCGCCGGGCTTGCCGGTCGATCGGTGTTCCGGGCGCGTGCCCATTTTCTGGATCTGGAACTGCTCGCGATTGGTGGACATTCGCAGCGCTATGGCCACGCCGTCGGTGTGCTTCTCCGCGGTGGTTATCGCCTCGGATAGGCTCGCCTTCATGTCCGTCACGCGCTCGGCGAGCTGGATGGACTTCCGTGCCGGCTCGGCCTGATATTGCGCCGACGCCGTCGCCGCCGCGATGCTCAGCGCCGCGCCCGCGGCAAGAATGAATGGTGTCCTGTTCACTTGATATCTCCTGACTTGATGTTGCAGCACGGCTCGGCGACCGGCACGACGCCGGAACGCGTTACGAGCGGGTGACTGTCGCTTTCGTTCCGATGCTTGTTCCACATAAAAGCATCATCTTGGGGCTGCCCCCGAAGACCGCTCGGGCCTGTTGGGGCTTCCGAGCGGCTCTTTCACTCCCTTGCGTCGGGCGCGTGGTGTATGTCACCAGGCGCCGCGAGCACTTACTTTCCAGCGGGACGCGCGGGCTTGGCGATAGGTTCGGGCGCATGCTGGGGCTTGCCGGCCCCGCCGGGCTTGTCCGGCTTCATGCTCGAGCCTTTGTTGTCCTTGTCGGACGGGTTCTGTTTCGCGTGCTCGGGTTTATTCTGCTGCGTCATGGTGTGACTCCGTTGATGAGAGCGCCGCCGATGCGGTGCTCTCGAGTGAGCCCGTCGGGATCGCCGCATACGCAGCGGGGCATTCCTTCGGGCATGGATCAATTGAGGTCATGCGGGTGACCCTCCGTGTGCGACGCGCTTGTCCGTCATCTAAACCGGCTTCGAGTTTGCGTCGATTGTTTGTGATGGCGTCCGGTCATTGTTCAGGGAGCCTTCTGTGCGGGGGGTTCCGGGGGGGATCGCGTCGACCCGGGCACGGAGCTCATCTGGAGTCATCCGCGCCGCCTCGGCCGCGCCTTCGAGCGCTGCTGCGTAGTCGGATCGGGACGCGTTGTCACTGTCGCGGACGTCGCGGCAGGCGCGCTCGGAGATGCTCAACCGCTCCGCGTCACCCGTCTCGCCTTGCGGACCGGTGTCGGACAAGCCGCGTGCCGACGCGGCAATCCCCGACGTGCGGAGCGCCACCGCGCCCGACAGCACGCCGCGAACGATCTCGCCCGCCACCTCAACCACTTGCGTGTCCGCAGAGCCAAGGCCGTTGGTGTTCTTGGTCAGGAGTTCCCGGCACCCTGCTTCGATCGAGGCGGGGTCCGCCCCGGTCGAGAGTTGGAGCACGAGCTCATGGGACGCCGCCGCCAGCGGCGAGAGGCCCTTGCTGCTTTCCATCGGTTCCACACTTTCCATGAACGGATCGAGGATGCGGCGACTGATGGTCGGCGCCTCGTGTTCATGGTGAAGTATGGATCATGTACGGCCCGCGGGGTATCGGGTCGAGCACGTATTCAGGCCGACAGGATGACCCGAGCGCTGCCCGCGGAGTATTACTCGACGAGGTGCGTCAACCCCTCACGGACGGCGTATCTCGTCAGTCCAGCGATCGAATGGATGTCCAGTTTGCGGATGACGTTGGTGCGATGCGTCTCGACCGTCTTCAGCGCTGCGCCAAGGCGGGCGCCGACCTCTTTGCTCGTATAGCCCTCCGCGATGAGCTGGAGCACTTCGCGCTCGCGCGGGGTGAGCGCGTCATGGGAGGGCGCGCCGACCCCGCCCGACCCGGACTCGCCCGTGCGCCCCCGGTGGAGCAGCACATGGGTCAGGCTTGATGTCACGTAGATATTTCCGCGGCGGACGGCCGCGATCGCGCGCACAAGTTCTGCCGAGTCGCAGGTTTTGAGCAGATACCCGCGCGCGCCGCAGTCGAGCATCGCCGTCACATACCGCTCGTCCGAGTGCATCGACAGCGCGATGATCGCAATCTTCGGGTCGGCGGCGAGAATCTTCCTCGTGGCCTCGACGCCGTTCATCCCGGGCATCCCGATGTCCACCAACATGACGTCGGGCGCGTGCTTTGAGGCGAGCCTGATGGCTTCAAGCCCGTCTGCGGCTTCGGCGACGACGACGATCCCGTCCATCTGCTCGAGGATTGCTCGGATGCCCCCGAGCATCAGCGCGTGGTCGTCCGCGATGATCACCGTTGTGCGGTTAGGCGTGTTCATCTGCCCCGTCCTGACGCGTCTGGATAGTAATCACCGCCCGCGTTCCCTCGCCCGGGCGGCTGGTCAGTTCGAACGAGCCGCCCACACCCATGATACGGTGCTCGACGCTCAGCAGGCCGTACGCCGTGGATGCATTGTCATCGGCTCCGGGCGTCGCCTTGGCCGTGTCGAACCCGGGCCCGTTGTCGCGCACCATTATCCGGGCCTCGCGATGATCGGACACACAGGTGATGATGATCTCCGCACCGGGCGCGTGCTTGACCGCATTGAGCACGAGTTCACGGACCGCGCGGAACACGATCGTCCGCGTCACCGACGACATCGGGGGCTCGCGCGCATCGTCGGCAATCGTGATGTTCGCCGAGCGCTGCTTCATCGTATGATCGACGAGCCACCGCAACGCGTGCAGCAGCCCCAGGTCTTCGAGCACCGGCGGGCTGAGTTCGAACGAGAGCGTGCGAACTTCCGAGATCACGGAATCGACTGTCGCGATGATCGTCTCCGCGTCGGCGATGGCCTGGCCGTGCGCGACGATGGCCGCACGGATCTCCCCGAGTTCCTGCGCGACCACGTCGTGCAGCGCCTGCCCGATTTTGCGGCGCTCCGCCTCCTCGATGAGCGTCTGGTTGATCAGCGACCTATTGATCCGGATCGGCTGAACATCCATAAGTTTTAGGGCGCGATCAGCAGTCGCGACATCCCGCGCAAGAACCATCGCGAGCAAGCCTTGCCCGATCGGCGGAGGGAGCCGACGCCAGCGGAACTCATAAGGCCTGGGCTGTTCTTCACGCGCCGCCTGATCCGGGGCGCGAAAGAGCGTGGCGACGCCGACGGCCTGGGTGTTGCTCCGCAGCGATTCGATCAAAAGATCAGTCTGTGTGAAGTTGTGAAGGCAGTGCTGAAGCGTCAGGTGTTTGCCCGAGCCAAGCGAGTCGCCGGCGATCCGCCCCCAGTGCTGGTTGTGGGCGATGATCGTCTCGCCGTCTTCGACGATCGCCGCGGGATGTTCGAGAAGCGACACGACGCTCTCGCAGAGCGTTCCGAGTTCCGGCACGGCGGGCGTGTGGTGTTGCTCCGTCATTCGTCGTTGCTCGCGGCTGTGTAGCCCGTACTGCCGACCAGCTACAAACATTATACCCCCACAGTGGGAGCCCGGCGCGAACGCGCCATCTGCGGGGTATCGCCCCCTCGTTCTAGGGATACTTCCCGATGGTTCTGGCCCGCGGGCGTGTCATGATGTGGTGTGAGCATCAACGTTTGCGACGGCGCGTCGTTGATGCTGCGGATTGGCGGCGTCCATGCGTGCCGGGGCGAGGGCAATACTCAAAGGCCGGGCCAGCCGGGCCAGCCGGGCCAGCCGGGGCGAGAGAGGACGACCGACCAGTCGGACGACCGAGGGAAGGCGCGGATGACCCTGAAAGATCGGGAGCATCCAGAAAGGAACCGCAGAAATGGAGAGAGAGCAAGAGCCGTTTAGTGGCGCGGGTGCGCACAGCGAGATACTGACAGGCCGTCGTCCTAAGGCGGACGCGCGGCTGATCCGGGACATCATGGGAGCCGCAACGGGGCGCGGCTCGGATGATGTTCCTTCCCAGAGCGCCGAGGCCGCGCGTCCATCGCCGGGCGTGAAACGACGCCGGTCGGCGCTTCATGAATCTATTTCGATGAAAGGAAGGGCGTGATGGGAACCATTCTGCTGATCTTGGTCATCCTTCTACTCATCGGCGCGATGCCGACCTGGCGCTACAGCCGCAAGTGGGGCTACACCCCGACGGGCGTTCTGGGCGTGGTGCTGCTCGTCGTGCTGGTGATGTTCCTGATGGGCTATCTGCCGCGCGGTTTCTGAGGAACGACAAATACAGGCTCGCCGGCCGCCGGCGGGGCTGTGCGATTCGGAAGGTGTCTCTGATGTACGGCTTCAATAATCAGACGTTTGCGGGCGACGACGCGCTGCCTCACCCTCGGCGCCGGGCGCGACGCTCCTACCGGAAAATCGCGTTGATGCTGACGCTGCGTGAAGAAGGCCAGACGAGCGAAGAGGAGGTGAGACATGTCTGCGCGAAAGCAAAGCGGAAAATCGCGCTGGCGTTGATGTCCGATCCTGTCGTCCGTCGAGCGCTCGCCGCTGATGCCGACCGGCTTCGGGCTTAGATGCGCCCGCCGCTCGGCGAGTGGAACGTCTCGGCGACGAGCCCATCGCGGGAGATGAGAGGCTTCCAGCGTTGAGTATCAAGTAAGGAGCAATACAAGCCATGGATCTTCGAAGAGTGATCGGAATCGTGCTCATGGTGGCGGGCGTGGCGCTCTTCATCGTTGGGCTGAATGCTTCGGATTCGTTTTCGGATCGGATGAGCAACTTCTTCACCGGGCGATTCACTGACGCCACGGTGTGGTACATGGTCGGCGGAGGAGCGTTGGCCGTCGGAGGTCTGGCGCTGGCCGCGTTTGGTGGGCGCGGATCGCGGACGTGAAGAATCCGGATCGCCCACACGTCGTGGGCGATCCAAACCAGATGGGTCGCGGAGCATTGCTCGCGGGCGCCATAGACACGAACAAGAAAGAGAGTGCGAAGACGATGAAGCGGAGATCATTGACCATATTGGGAGGGCTTGCGGCCGTGGGGCTGCACGCGCAGGCATTCGCCGGCACAGTCGACCTGGGGAAAGCGCGGGAATTCGCTGTGCTCGCCGGCTCGTCGGTGACCAACACCGGTTCGAGCGTCATCACCGGGGATCTCGGCGTCTGGCCGGGCACATCCGTCACTGGTTTTCCTCCCGGAATCGTGAACGGCATGATGCACATCAACGACGCTGTTGCGCAGCAGGCTCAAGGCGACGCTCGAAGCGCATTCACCACGCTGGCCGGCCTTGTGTCAACTCTGAACCTAACGGGGCATGATCTTGGAGGTATGACGCTGACGCCGGGCGCCTACACCTTCGATTCATCCGCCCAACTGACCGGGACGCTGACGCTCGACGCGCAGGGGGATCCGAACGCGCTTTTCGTGTTCCAGATGGGAAGCACGCTGACGACCGCTAGCAACTCGGCGGTCACGATTGTCAACGGACTGTACGCCTTCTGGGGCAACATCTTCTGGCAGGTCGGGAGCTCTGCGACCCTCGGCACGGAGACCGACTTCCTCGGAACCATCATCGCGGAGTCGAGCATCACCCTGAATACAGACGCCTCGATCGTCGACGGGCGGGCGCTGGCGCTCACCGGCGCGGTCACGCTGGACTCCAACATCATCAATGTGTCGATCATTCCGGCGCCGCCAGTCGCGGCGATGGGATTGGTCGGCTTCGGTGCGGCGTGTCTGGTCCGTCGTCGAAGAGTTCAACTGTAGGAGAGTTGAACCCGCACAAGACCAAACGTCGCACCACTCGCCACGGCGAGCGCATGGTGTGGCTGGCGCATTGGCCTCACTCGATGCGCACGCCAGCGGGCGGCGCGCGAGGGCAACACACAACACGCGAACCATCGCGCCAAAAATTCACGGGCTACTCACGGGCGACACGCCTTGAAAGGACTTGACATGATCGGCTACACCATAAAACACACGATTGCTCTCGGGGCCGTGGTTGCCTTGCTCACACTGACCGCATGCTCGACCGCGCCGAAGTCGATCGAAGACAAGGCGGATCTCGAACGCGAAGCCGTCGCCGCGGTCGACAAGGCGAATCGGACAGACCCGAGCCTGGGGAAGATCCTGCGGGAAGTTCCCGGTTACGCCGTGTTCCCGTCGGTCGGCAAGGGCGCCGTGGGCGTCGGCGGCGCCTACGGCAAGGGTGTGCTATTCGAGCGAGGCCGCGCGGTCGGGTACTGCGACTTGAGCCAGGCGACGATCGGGTTCCAGCTCGGCGGCCAGTCGTACACGCAGATCATCGCGTTCGAGAACCAAGAGGCCGTCAACACGTTCAAAGAGGGCCGGCTGCGATTCGCCGCGCAGGCCACGGCGGTCGCGCTGACATCAGGCGCCGGAGCCAACGCGAAGTTCACTGACGGCGTCGCGGTCTTCACCATGGACGAGGCCGGCCTGATGTATGAGGCCTCGGTGGGCGGGCAGAAGTTCACATACCAATCCAAATAAATGCATGAACCACGCCATCGGCGGGCCGATGCTCCGACCTGAGAAGGGCAGTGTCCGCGCCAGCGCCTCGTGCAACCGCGTTCCGCTGGGCCCCGACCCATCGGCGCCGCCGACGCGATGCACATGCCCGGCGTGCGGCCGGGACATCGAGATCAGACCCCTCACCTGAAGCCCGCTCGTCGCGGGCTTCGCTGTTTTCCAGACACGAAGGAGATTCAACATGGCGAAGAAGACCAGCACGAAAAAGACCTCGAAGAAGGCGCCCCGCATGAGCGCCAGCGCCGCCCGCGCCGCGGGCGCGGCGGAGTCAGTAGCGCATGCGCTACGCCGCGGATCGTGACGAGGCGGTCCACACCGGCACGGTCATCCGCGGCGGCGTCGGCTTGCGGACACGATTGCGACGAGGCCGAACAGGCCGGCGGCTCCGGGCGCCGGAACGACGACGCGGATAGTCCCCGAGTTGATGTCGGTGATATCCCAATAGAGGCCGTTCGAGAGCACCGGCGCCGTCACGGTGGTAAAGATGCCCGTGATGGAGTCGGCAGTAAAGAGCTGGAAGACATCGCCACCGGACGGCGTGTAGGTGTCGAGGGCCGTTATCTCGATCGCGCCGTTGAGAATGAGCAAGCCGGTGACGTCGAGCGTATCGAACTCTCCCGAGTTGGTTCCGCCGATGGCGAATGTAATGGTGTTGCCGTCGCCGAAGGAGACGTCGGAGTCGATGGTGACTTGGTGCGTTTCGGTGATGGCGCCGAAGTCGAAACCTAGTCCTCCGTTGAACCGGACGGAGCCGATCCCCTCTGAGTTCGCGGCGGCGACGAGATCGACCTCGGTCCGCACCCGCCCGTTGAACACGGTGTCACCACCGATACTGACAGATGCGTTCTGGGTGATGATGACCTCGCCGCCGATGGTGGAGTTGATGATGGTGAGATCGGCGTCGTTGACCAGGCCGTCGAGGCCGAAGATCCCGACGCCATTGAACTTGGCGTCGGAGTTGATGAGCGTCAACGTGCCGGAGTTTAAAAGCGTTCCGTCGAAGGTTGCGTTGGTTCTCGCCAATGTCAGAGCGGCGCCAGCCTGGATCTGCGAGACTCGTTCTACCGTCATTGTTTGTGTGAAGCCGGCGGGAGCATGTGGGTTTCCCAGGGTAAGTGAGGTGCGTTGTCCCGGGGCCACGCCGAGGATCAGTTCGCCAAGCTCGAGCCTGCCGCCGTTGACGCTGAACGCACCGTTGCCGGTCAGCGAGTCGGCGCGGAGCGTGCCGTCCACCAAGACCGACAGACTCTGCCGGGCATCTAGGTCGAGCGCATCGTCGATCTGCACTGTGCTGAAGAATCCGATTGAGTTAAGGCCGAGGTCATAACTGCTGGCGTCGCCGCGCACGATGATCGTGCCGCTGTTGAGGTGAATAGGGCCGAAGTCGAGCGCGTCGTCCCGGCGGACGATCGAGCCCACATCGAGCGTCCCCCTGTTGACCTCGATGGACGATCGACGGTCGTATGAGAGTTCGCCGGCGACGGTGACAACCCCTGCCTCTGTCACCATGAGTTCCGCGTCGCCGCCGCCGCCGAGCCTCGCGTTGCCGGTGACATGGATATCTCCCGCGAGTGCGAAGACCGACCCGCGGCTCCCGGCTGAACGGCCCACGAGCAGCCGGCCGGCGGTGACCTTTGCGCCGGCCGCTGAGAGCAACCGGCCGTCGGCGCCGAACTGGCCGACGACGAGGTCGTTCGCGACGTTCCACTGGGCCCCCGCGAAAATGTCGGCGGTGCTCAGGTTGTCGGACCCGGGGGCGCCGAGTGTTCCAATGAAAGCGTTGGCGGTCGTGATGTTCGCGCCCAGTTCCGCCCGGAGACTCCCGATCCCGCTGAAGCCCAGGAACAGGTTGTTCTGCATCGTGATCGTAGAGTCGGGGCCGCTGGCGATGAGTCGGCCGAACCGGCCCGTGGATTCGCCGATGATCGCGGAGAAGAGGCTCAATTCCCCGTTCCGCACAGTCAGTTCGGGTGGCGCCGCCCCCGCGCTGCCGATCAGCAGGCTCGGGGTGCTCGACGACAGGAGTGTGTTGCGGAGCAGCGAATAGGAGTTCCCGCCGAGGTCGAGCGTGACCGTGCCCGCGTTGACGCGGAGGCGGTCGGTCGCGGCGTTCCGGCCGAAGCTGACGGTGAATGTGCCGTCACGCCCGATGTTCGCCTCGTCCAACGCCCCGGGCACGAAGGAAGGGGTCCAGTTGAAATCGTCGTGAAAGAACCCGTTTGTGCCAGAGGCCCATTCGCGGGTGGAACCGCCGCCGGCGAAGGCGAGGCTCGTGATCGCCGAGAGGGCTAGAGCGGCCCACGCGCTGGCGCACCGGCCGCATCGCGGCTCGGAAATGAATGTCATCAACTATCTCTTTTCGGTGAATGTTACACCCGGCCGCCGAGACCGCCGGTATGCGCCGGCGGGCGGGTGGGTTGGTTGAGCGACTCCCTTGCGGCTGGACTATACCACAATGTGGGGGAATGATCAGCAGCTAATCTGGCATTCTTGATATAATTCGCATCGTGATTGTCTGTTGCGCGCCTGTTCGGCGCATGTTCGGTGGCGCGAATGATGTTGATGATGTGGCATGATGCTCGTCAGCAGGAGGCTGACGATGCATGTCAACGAACGGCAGGTCGGGGATCGGCGGCGGCTGGCGGAGGATCGCCGGTGTAGCCACCCGCAGCGTTCCTCGCCCGTCACGCGCGCACCTCCACGCTCGGCGGTCGTCCTCAAGGACGCCAAGGCGCCGATGCAGGCCAAGCAGATCGTCGACGCGGTCGTCGAGCGGGGCCTGTGGAAGCCCGGCGCGGGCAAGACGCCGCACGCCACGCTCTACGCCGCGATGACGCGCGAGATCGCCGCCAAGGGCGACGCTGCCCGCTTCCGCAAGGTCGACCGCGGGCGCTTCGCGGCAGGCTGATCCCGCCGCCCCGCCCGCACCTGAACCCCGGCCCAGTCGGCCGGGGTTTTCTCGGTCCGGAGGCGCGGTCTCAAGCGCATTGTCCGCCGTGACGATGTGTCGTACAATGTCTGACATGAGCGACTCCGTGTCATTCCGGCTTCCGCCTGAACTGCGACGCGAGTTCGACCGCTTCTGCAAGCAGCAGCGGCGACCGGCCAGTGATGTCGCGCGCGAGGCCATCAAGCGGTACATGGTCACCGAACGGTTCAAGCAGCTGCGCGGCAAGCTGCGGCCGTACGCCGAGGCCCAGGGACTCATCACAGACGAGGACTTCTTCCGGGCCGTTTCGTGAGGGTCGTCCTCGACACGAATGTCCTGCTCGCCGGGCTGATGGGGTCGGGCTTCTGCCACGAACTGCTCAACTTCCTGTTCGAGTCCGAGAGCGTCACGATCGTGCTGAGCGAGCACATCCTCGACGAGTTCCGCCGGCACGCCACGCGCTTCCGCGCGCCGGCGCGCGAGGTGGAGGAGGCGGTGCGACTGCTCCGCCGTGCCGCCGAAATCGTCGAACCGGCGGATGTCGAGGCGCCGGGGCTGAAGGACCGCGACGACCTGCCCGTGCTGGGGACGGCCGCACCCGCGAAGGCGGACGCGCTGGTGACGGGCGACAAGGAGCTGCTGGCGATGGGGCGTGTCCATGAGGCGTTGATCCTCTCACCTCGGGACTTCTACGAGCGTCTGCGGTGATGACGCGCCGGCGCTGTCACCCGACGCACGCTCCGCCTTCCGTCCAGTGAACTGCTCCCAGCGCTGGACGATCACATCGCAGTAGAGCGGTTCCGGATGTGCAGACCGAGATCGTTGGTCAACACGACGCGTAGATACAGCAGCACGTCGTTGCCTGGCCTCACGGTGTGATGATGATCTTGCCTCTGGCTTGGTTCTCTCCGAGACGTCGGATGGCCGCGGCGGCCTCCTCGAGCGGGTAACAACGATCGATAACGGGCGCGATCGTTCCGGCCTCGAGGAGCTCGGCAAGGTGCGTCAGAACCTCGCGGCTCGGTCCCGCTGCCAGGAGTGCGACCCTGCCCCTGCCGATCCTTGAGATCAACGGACCCAGCAGCACGGTTTGCCACAGAGCCGTCCACGACCCTCCGGCCAGCACGTAGATGCCGCCCTGTGCGAGCGAGCGTTTGCTCTTGAAGATCGACCGGTGTGCGACAATGTCGAGGATGACATCGTACCGCCGCCCGTTCTCGGTGAAGTCCTCTTGCGTGTAATCGATGACATGGTCGGCGCCAATCGAGCGCAACAGAGCCAGCTTGTCAGGCCCATCTACGCCCGTCACCTCGGCCCCGTAAGACTTGGCGATCTGCACCGCGAACGTCCCCGCTCCGCCGACCCGCCGGGTGGCGGGTCGCGGGTAAATGCAATAGTGCTGGCGCAACGGTGTTCAAGGCGGGTGCCGGCCGCTCACTGCCAGAGACTTCGGCGCCGCAGCGACACCTCGCCAAACCGGCGTTCTCGGCGGCAGACCGGGTCTCTCACGGCGCCTCCGGTGCGACGACACGGTCATGCGATGGTGATGGAGTCGTCGAGGTAGACATCTTGGATCGCGTGCAGCAGGGCGATCCCTTCGTCCCTCGGGCGCTGGAACGCCTTTCGGCCGCAGATCATGCCCATCCCGCCAGCGCGTTTGTTGATGACCGCGGTGCGGACCGCCTGCGCAAGGTCATCCGTGCCGGCCGAGGCGCCGCCGGAACTGATAAGCCCGACACGACCCATGTAGCAGTTGGCGACCTGCCAGCGCGTCAGGTCGATCGGATGGTTGGTCGTGAGATCGGTGTAGACGCGATCGTCGGTCTTGCCCACCTTCACCGCCTTGAAGAGGCCGTTGTTCTCGGGGAGTTTCTGTTTGACGATATCGGCCTGGATGGTGGCCCCGAGGTGGTTCGCCTGAGCGGTCCCGTCGGCGGACACATTGTAATCCACGGCGTCGACCTTGAACGCGCTGTTGCGAAGGTAGCACCAGAGGATCGCGACCATACCCAGCGAGTGCGCCTCTTCAAACGCGGCGCTGATCTCTTGGAGCTGACGGCGCGATTCGGGCGAGCCCCAGTAGATCGTCGCACCGACAGCGACCGCGCCCATCTCAAAGGCCCGCTGCACGATGCCGAATGGAACCTGGTCGTGCGACGTGGGATAACTCAGCAGTTCGTTGTGGTTGATCTTGACGATGAAGGGAATGCGGTGGGCGTATTGGCGCGCGACGGCGCCGAGGACGCCGAATGTCGAGGCGACGGCGTTGCACCCGCCCTCGATGGCGAGTTCGACGATGCGTTGCGGGTCCATGTACATCGGCTCTGGCGCGAACGCCGAGGCGGCGGAGTGCTCAACGCCCTGGTCCACCGGCAAGATGGAGAGATACCCCGTTCCGGCAAGCCTGCCGTGATCGAATAGCGCCTGGAGATTGCGCAGAACCGCGGGCGTACGATCGGTGTGCGCGGCGATCCGGCTGACAAAGTCCGGGCTCGGCGCGTGGATCGTCGAACGAGGAACGCCCGCGCATTCATGCGTGAGAAGCGATTCCGCTTCGTCGCCGAGCAAGGCTCGCAGGTTGGTCATGGCTTGTCCTCCTGTGTCGCGGCCTAACGCCGATCAGCGCGATCACTCATTGCGCACGACGACGTCGGCGCCCGCTTTCATACATGTGGCGATGAAGCCCAGTGCCGGATCCTTGAACTCCGCGTGGTGGAGCACCTCCCAGTGCTGGCGCAGGTGCTTGACGATGTGCGCCACTGCGTGTCCCAGGCGAACTGTCTGATAGCCGGGGTCTACATCCCCAACGGTTGATCCGAACGCGATCAGCCGCACACGATGGCCGTGGCGTGTGTCGGCGGCGCCGTGGCGGATCAGCCGTTCGACCAGGCTTGCGGCCTCATCCGCTTCGCAGCAGCCGAACCGCGTCAGCACGGCGCGGAGCACTGCGGGGTCGCGAGCGCCTCGGTTAAGTTCGGCGCGGCCTTCCTTCACCTCGGCGACGATCATGTCGGCTTCGTCGCCCTGGAGCCCGAGCGCGGGGTCGGGCCCACTCAGCGCACGGTCGTGCTCCCGGCTGCGTCCTGAACTGGGCACAACGCGCGCGGCGCCGGGAAAACGGAACGCCAGCACATCCAGATCCGTGGCGACGCGATGCCCGCCGTGTTGCATGGCCTCGATGATCGGGAACTCCGTCACGGTGAAGTAGCCGTTGAGCCGGAGATAAGCCTGAACGATGGCGACGGCGTTATCCATCAGGTCATTCCTTCAGGAGGCCATTGTGGCGCGCCGGACGCGCAGGAGCCGGGCGTTGATCGACACGATCACCGTCGAGAGCGACATCAGCACGGCGCCGAAGGCTGGCGTGAGCAGCACGCCGATCGACGCGAACACGCCCGCCGCCAGCGGGATGGCGAAGATGTTGTAGCCCGCGGCCCACCAGAGGTTCTGCACCATCTTGCGGTAGGTGGCGCGGGCCAGTTCGACGATCGCCGTAACATCGCGCGGGTCGGAGCGGACGAGCACGATGTCCGCTGACTCGATTGCGACATCCGTACCCGCGCCGACAGCGATGCCGACGTCCGCCTGCGTGAGTGCGGGGGCGTCGTTGACGCCGTCGCCGGTCATGGCGACGCGCAGGCCTCGCGACTGAATCTCCTTGATTTTCGCGGCTTTCTGGTCGGGAAGCACCTGCGCGAAGACCTCGTCGAGGCCGAGCTCGCGCGAGACCCAGTCGGCGACGGCTTGCGCATCACCCGTCAGCATCATCACGCGGACGCCCATCGCCTTGAGCCGGTCGATCGCCTCGCGCGACTCGGGCCGGATCACATCGGCGAGCGCGACGGCGCCGACGAGCGCGTCGTCCACAAGGACATACACAACGGTCTTGCCCTCGTCGCCGACACGCCGGACCTCGTTGTTGTCGATCTCGATGGCGTGCTCGCGGAGATAGCCGGGGCTGACGACCTTGACATTCGCGCCCTCCACCGTCGCTTCCGCCCCCTTTCCGGGGATGGCGCGGAAGCCTTCGGGCTGCGACGGCCGGATTCCCCGTTCCGCAGCACTGCGCAGGACGCCCGCGGCGATCGGGTGCTCGGAATGGCTCTCGATCGACGCGGCGAGTGTGAGGATCCGGTTCTCGTCCATGTCGGCGAGGGGGATGATGTCGGTGACGCCGAATCGGCCCTCGGTTAGCGTGCCGGTCTTGTCGAAGACGATCGCGTCGAGATTGCGCGCCGCCTCGAACGCCGAGCGATCGCGGATGAGCAGGCCGTTGCGCGCCGAGATCGCGGTGGAGACGGCGACGACCAACGGAACCGCCAGCCCGAGCGCGTGCGGGCAGGCGATCACCATGACCGTGACGGTGCGCTCCAGCGAGAACGCGAAGTCTTTGCCGAGCGCGAGCCACACGACGAGCGTGAGCGCTCCGACGCTGAGCGCGACGATCGTCAGCAGCAGCGCCGCGCGGTTGGCGAGATCCTGCGTGCGCGATCGGGACTCCTGCGCCTTGCGGACCATCTCGATCACCTGCGCGAGGTAGGTCTCGTCGCCGGTCTTCGAAACCTCGACAGTGATCGCGGCTTCGCCGTTGACGGCCCCGCCGATGACCTGATCGCCCTCGCCCTTCTCGACGGGCCTGCTCTCGCCGGTGAGCATCGACTCGTTGACGCTCGTGCGGCCCTCGGCCACGGTTCCGTCAGTCGGGATCTTCTCGCCCGGCTTGACCAGCACGCGGTCGCCGTGCGTGAGGTCCGTCACGGGGACGTCGCGCGTGCCGCCATCGGCGACGAGGTGCGCCTCGGCGGGCATGAGTTTGACGAGTTTCTCAAGGGCGGCCGAGGCGCCCATCACCGACTTCATCTCGATCCAGTGGCCCAGGAGCATGATGTCGATGAGGGTGGCGAGCTCCCAGAAGAAGACCTCGCCGCGGACGCCGAAGACCACGGCGCTGCTGTAGAAGTAGGCGACCGAGATCGCCAGCCCGATGAGCGTCATCATGCCGGGCCTGCGCTTGGCGACCTCGCTGAACAGACCTTTGAGGAACGGCCAGCCGCCGTAGAAGTAAACTACAGTCGAGATAGCGAACTGGATGTACGAGTCGCCGGGGAACCGCAGCGAGTCGCGCAGCCCGAGCCAGGTCTGAATCATCGGCGCCAGCGCGACGACCGGGATCGAGAGCGCAAGACAGATCCAGAACCGCCGGCGGAAGTCCGCGACCATGTGGGCGTGATGGCTGTGATGGTCGTGGGCAGCCCCGCGCCCGCCGTGATCGTGAGGCGCGTGGCTGGTGTGCGCATCGGCGCCGGCGTGGTGGTCATGTGTTGTCATGGCGCCTCCTCGGGTCCGAGGCATTGTAGACAAACGCCATGAACGCCCCGAGAAGCCGGCCGACGATGAACACCTCGACCACGCCGGACGCAATCCCGACTCGGCGATCACCGAGGAATTCGCTGCGCAAAGCGATGCGAACACATGGCTCAGCCGAGTCGGATCGAGGAGGCGGCGCGGAGCCCCTCAGAGGGCTGCGTGAGAGAGATCCATCACGCCGCGTCCAGCCGGTTCTGGTTGCATGTACCAGCTTGCGCACCCGGCTGCCCGCTCACGAGCACATGGATCGGCTCTTTGACACCTGCCCCGCTCGCGAAGTTTCGCAGCCGTTGGATGATCGGCTGTGTAATCTCGACACCCTTGGGGACCAGGAGCGTTCCGGTCGACGTATGGATGGCGTCGTCGGTGATCATCCCGGGAGTGAGTTTCCAGATCGACAGTTCCATTTTCGTCCGGTGTTGTGCATCATCGACACCGGGCAGCGCGATCCGGTCGATCAGATCGAGCAGATCGGGGTTGTACTCGCCGCGTCGCTCTTTCAGGCGCAGGACCGCGGAGTGTTTCGGCACGCCCGTGGAGACCAGCGCGTCGAGATCCAGCGCGACGTGGAGGATTTGCGATCCCATCGCGATGTTGTAGGCCGGCTCATCCGGCGAATGGGGTGTCATCTCCTCGAATGGAGTGAGTTGCCCCGCGATCATTTCCGCGCACGGCTCGAGCCTGGGGATGTGCTCGATAAGCCGGGCCCCGTTCCTGGGATGGGAGGAGTACATTTCCTCCTCCGAAGACGACAACTTTTTCCCTGCGTACACTTTCTCGATGACTGCCTGTGGGAGCACGACGCACCCGACCTGCGAGAGCAGCGCCGCGAGATCGAACTGCCACGTATGCGCGATCTCGATATTCTGAACGATGGTCCGTACGATCGGCCTGATCCTCGACCCACGCGCGAAGGCCATCGGGTTCACGAGTGACAGCACGTCAGCGAGCGCCCTGACGCTGCCCAGCAGCGTGTTGCTGAGGAGCTCCTTCTCCGCGGTGATCAGGCGGTATTGCCGGATGCCGGCGTCAACCGCCGCCCGCAGGTCATCCGGCATGCAGGGTTTGGTGAGGAATCGGAATATGCCGCCCTTGTTGACGGCGTTCATCGCGGTTTCCTGATCGGAGTTGCCCGTCAGCATCATGCACACCGTGTCCGGCGCTTGCCGATGCACCGCGGACAGGAACTCGACCCCGTCCATCCCGGGCATGCGCATGTCCGAGAGCACGACCGCGAACGGCCCATCGTCGCGGATGATCTCAAGCCCCGCGGCGCCGCTCGTCGCGGTCGTCAGCGCGTGCGACCTGCCGAACGAACGTGCGCAGGCGGCGAGAATGTTCGGATCGTCATCGACGTAAAGGACTTTAGAGGTTATCATGCGGCCTCCGGAGTGATCCGCGGCCACGCGTCCCACCACACCGCCAGACGATCTCCCGCCCCGATCCGCGCGAGGTGCTCGTGGTCCACGTTCAGATCGTCGGCGCCGGTGATCCCCGATTCCGCGGAGACAAACGCGTTGGCGATATGGACTGCCGTCACCACTGAGAAATGATCGCAGGCGTAGTTCCTCGGGTGGTGATGGTGCAGCGCCGCGTCAACAACGGGAGACTCGAATCCCCATAACCCGAGCAGGTAAGCTCCGACTTCGCTGTGCGAGGCGCCGATCGCGCGTCGTTCGCTCTCCTCCCCGGTGATTCCCAGAGCACGGGCTTCGGATATCGCCCGCGCGAGCGCGTCCGGGCATTTCGCCGCGAGCACGAGTTTTCCGACATCGTGGAGCAGCCCGGCGAGATACGCGTTCTCGACGTCGGTTCCCGTCATGCCTTCGGCGGTTGCGACGGCCTTGGCGATGTCCGCGACGCAAACGCTATGCGAGAGCAGAGTCTGCTGCGAGAAACCATTGATCTCGGATTGCCCTACTTGCGAGAAGGTCTGCATCGTGAGAACGAGGGATCGCACGGTGTCCACGCCGAGGAGCATCACGGCGTCGGCGGGGCTTCCAACGTGCCGACGAAGCCCGAAGAAGGCGGAGTTGACGAGTTGGAGGATCTTCGCGGACATCGCCACGTCCTTCCCGATCGACTCGCCGATGAGCTTCGGGGACACTCCCGGCGTCTGGAACTGCGCCATCAACTCCGCGTGATGGGAGGGCAGGCTCGGGAGCGATTCGAGCTCGGTGACGAGGCTTTTAAGGTGCTTGTCGGCGAAGAGGTCGCCCAGCGCCATTGTTCGCGTCAGAGTCAGCCGGAGCGTTTCTTCATTGCATGGTTTTTGCAGATACTGATGGATCGCGCCGACGGACTTCAGCGTGCACTCACTGCCGGCCTGCCCGGAGAGTACGAGCCGCACGACCCCGGGGAATCGCGTGCGCACCGCCGCGAGAAGCTTATCGCCGGACATCCCGGGCATGCGCAGATCGGAGACAATGATGTCGCAGCGGATCCGCTCGAGCATGTCGAGGGCTTCCTCGCCTCCGGAGACGAACGTCATGTCCCACTCGGACCGCATCGGGTGCAACATGCGTCTCAGCCCGTCGAGCACGTTCTGCTCGTCATCAACAAAGAGAATATGCTTCCGTTCGGCCATCACGCCGCCTCCTTATGTTCCTCGGCCGGCGTCGGCGCGAGCGGGAGCCGGATGGTGAACGTGGTCCCGACGCCTGTTTCGCTTTCGAAGTCGATGGTCCCGCCGTGCTTGTTCACGATGACGTCGTGGCTGATCGCCAGCCCCTGGCCGGTCCCCTTGCCTACTTCCTTCGTCGTGAAGAAGGGGTCGAAGATCCGCCGCCGATGGGCTTCGGGGATGCCGCCGCCGGTGTCGCACACGCGAATCTCGACGAACTCGCCCACCCGGCGCGTCCGGATTGTGATCCGACCCTTCCCCTCTCCTCGTTCACCGACGACCTCGCCGATGGCGTCGGCGGCGTTGACGATGAGATTCAGGATTACCTGGTTGAACTCGCCGACGAGGCACGGCGTCGCGGGCAGGTTCTTCTCGAAGTCGGTCTCCAGATCCGCGACATACTTCCAACTGTTCCGGCAGACGGCGATCGTGCTCTCGATCGATCTATTCAAGTCCGCCTGGACCTTCTCGGAGCCGCCCGGATGAGAAAACTCTTTCATCGCGCGCACGATCTCAGCGACTCGGTCCACGCCCCCGAGGGTCTGTTCTATCGCCTGGGGCGTTTCCTCTTTGATGAACTCGAAATCGAGCCGGTGGAGCGCCGCCTCCAGATCGGCGATCTGCTCGGGCTTGACATGCCCGTCCTTGATCGCCGGCATCAGCGAGCTGAGGTCCTCGATGAACATCAGCACACCGTTGATCGTGTCACGCACAAACCGGGTGTTGTCCCCGACATACTGGATCGGCGTGTTGATCTCGTGCGCGATCCCCGCGGCGAGTTGGCCGATCGACTCCATCTTCTGCGCGTGAAGCAGCTGCGCCTGGAGTGTTTGCTGCTCCGCGATACGGCGCTCGAGCTCGCTCGTCGTCGCCTCCAGCTGCCTCCGCATCGAGATCAGGCGGCCCGCGACCCCGACCCGCGCCAGGAGAACGTCCTTTATCCACGGCTTCATGATGTAGTCGTGCGCCCCGGCGTTGAGCGCCTCGGCAGTAACATGCGACCGGTCTTCCGCCGTCACCACGATCACGTACACCGGCTGCGGGAGCCGGCTCACCTGTTGGCAGAGCTCGACTCCTTCGATGCCCCCGGGCATGTGCCAGTCCAGGATCGCGACCTGAATGTCCGTGTCCTGCTTCAGCGTCTCGATAGCTTCGGTCCCGTTGACCACATGGATGACCTCGTGCCCCGCCGCCGAGATGTGCAGGGCCAGCAGCGCCCGGATCGCCCGATCGTCATCCGCGATCAGCACACGCAAGCGGTTCTCGCGGGCGTCATGTTCCTGGGGCGAGTCCATCACTTCGTCTCCTGTCTCTCACCGGAGCCCGCGGCGTCACGTCCGACGCCCGATCACGCCGCGTCCCGCGCCTCATCCGTGTGTTCCAGGCGGATCGCACGGAAGACGTCCTGGATGTGCAGAAACGCGCCGAACACGTCCGGATCGAAGCGCCAGCGCGACTCTTCCGTCATGATCGAAAGAACCTGATCCTCCGAAAATGCCGGCTTGTACGGGCGAGCGTGCGACAGCGCGTCGTACACATCCGCGACGCACACGATCCGCGCCTCGAGAGGGATCTGCGCGCCTGTCAACCCGTGCGGGTATCCCTTACCATCCCACCTCTCGTGGTGGCACAACGCGATGAGCGCGGCCTGTTTCAGGAGCGTGTTCCCGATGGCGCGCGGCGCCGGTCCGGCGCTGAGGTCCGACCAGCGCAACGACTCCTGAAGCCCGATCGGATCCTGTTGCAGGATCTCGTATCCGATCTCGCAATGCCGCTTCATGCTCACCCACTCCGCCGGGCTTAGCGACCCGTTCTTGAGCAGGATCGCGTCGGGGATCCCGATCTTGCCGATGTCGTGAAGCGGGCTTGTCAGGGCGATCATGTCGCAGAAATCAGCCGGCATACCCAGACGCTCTGCGAGCGCCCGGCTGGATGCGCCCACGCGCACCACGTGATCGCCCGTCTGCTCGTCGCGGTATTCGCCTGCTTTGGCCAGCCGCAAGATAATATCTACGCGCGAGCTCTCGAGTTCGGCGGTGCGCTCGCGCACACGTCGCTCGAGCGTCTGGTTCTGTGCTTTGAGTTCATCCTGCTGCGACTTGATCCGCAGCGCACACCGCAGCCGCGCGATCAGATCTTCTGCGAGAATCGGTTTGTTGAGAAGATCAACGGCGCCGAGATCGAGCGCACGCCGCTTCAGCGCCACATCGCTCAGCCCGGTGAGAATGATGACGGGGATCCCACGGGTGGTTTCCTGCGACTGAAGCACCCTGAGCAGCTCGAGCCCGTCACGGCCGGGCATCGTGACATCGGTGACAATCGCGTCGAACGGCGTGACACTCGCTCGCTCCAGCGCTTCGTCGGTGCTCTGCGCGGTCTGTATGCTCCACCCGTCGCAGCGGCCTCTCAGCGCCCTCTGAAGCGCGTCGAGCACGTTCACCTCATCATCGACAAACAGGATCACGGGCATCGCGGATCTCCATGGCGCGTCGCTCCTGACAGCACCCTCGTCGTCCACGGCCGGCGTGACGAGGAATGTCCGGATTGACCATCGGCATCCCCGCGACCGAACATGACCGGCGTCTGAAAACCGGACACCGCCGCCACGCCCGCGGGTCGCATCGAGGAGCGCCCCACGACGACTCAGACGCCGGATCCAGAACAAACCAACACCAATGTTGCGTCAAGTCGGACGGAGATCAGGTCGATTGTCGCCGTAGATCGGTGCTCCCTGTCGGCTCCCAGGGTCGGATCCGAACACTCGCCGAGCCTGAGCCGCCACCGGAGCACGGACGCGACGCCTTCCCGGCGGGCGCGGGCGCGGGCGCGGCGCCCGTGCCACGACCGACACCCCCCCCCGGGACGCGACTCAGATGAGCATCTGGAGACTGACATTCGGTGATCCCGGTCTTGGGCCGGTGATGCACGGATCCTATGAGCCTGTATTGGTGCTTATGTCAGTGCTCGTGGCGATTCTGGCGGGGTTCGCCGCACTTTCCATCTCTGAATGCATCAGCCACACCCCGCGCGGATCGGGCAGAAGCGCATGGACGATCGCGGGCGCATGTGCGATCGGGGGCGGCGTCTGGTCGATGCACTTCACAGCCATGCTCGCGTTCGCGATGCCGGACGGGCATGAGATGCGCTATGACCTCCTCATAACGCTCGCTTCGGTCGTCCCGGGATGCATCGGCGGCGGGGTTGCCCTGCACTCGTTGTCCACTGCGTCGGTGGGGTGGAAAAAGCTCCAACTCTGCGCGTTTCTGATGGCGAGCGGCATAGGGGCGATGCACTATCTCGGCATGGAAGCGATGCGGATGGATATGACCATCCGATACAGCGCGTCGCTTTTCGCCCTTTCGATCATCGTCGCGCACCTGCTCTCCACTGTCGCGCTGTACGTGGGGTTCATGGTCCGGACCAGAGGTGGCGCGGGCCGGCTCGGTCGCAAGACCATCGCATCATTCATCATGGGCTTATCGGTGGCGGGGATGCACTACACGGGCATGGCGGCCACACGGTTCTATCACGGCCCGCCCGCGCCCCCCACCGGGGTAGTGCTACCCCCGATGATGATCGGGGGAACTATCTTTGGCGTGATCTCGCTGATCCTTATCGGAGCCGTGCTCGCGGTTGATATCAGCCGCCGGATGAGACTCGCTGAAAGCGCCGTGCGGGACAGTCTGGCGCGCGAACGGTCGGTGCTGCACGCGATGCTCGACGGCGTGATCCTGTCCGACGAGTCAGGTGTGATCGAAACCGTGAATCCCGCGATCAATCGTATGTTCGGATATGAAGCGCACGCGCTCGACGGTTGTCATGTCTGCGATATCTTCCCGGAAGCCTGCGGCGTGACAGGCGAGGGGGCGCATGAACATCCATTCGCCCATCGCCGGGCGTCCCTTGACGCTGTGAGTTCGGCTCCTGTGGAACTGACCGGGCGTACGCGAACAGGTGAAGCGATCCCCGTAGAGTGCTCCATGTCCGAATACCAGTCAAAGTCGGGCCGCCGGCTTTGCTGGCTCATCCGCGACATGACGGAGCGGAAGCGGATCGAGCGTCACCTGCTGCTCTCCGCGAAAGAGGCCCGCGCCGCGTCGGAGCGTGCCGATCGGGCGAGCGTCTCAAAGAGCGAGTTCCTCGCGAACATGAGCCATGAAATCCGCACGCCGATGACGGCGATCCTGGGTTACGCCGACCTGCTCGACACGGACGGAGAGTTGATGCGCAACCCGGCGGAATCGTCCCTGGCGATCCGCGCCATACGCACGAACGCTCGCCATCTTCTGTCCATCATCAACGACATCCTCGACATGTCCAAGATTGAAGCCGGGAGAATGACTGTTGAGCGCATCGACACAAACCCCGCGCAGATCGTTGAGGAGATCGCATCATTGATGATGCCCAGGATCCAGGACAAGGACATCGAACTCCGGATCCTGTACGAAACTCCGATCCCGGCGCGCATCCAGTCTGACCCTATTCGCCTGCGCCAGATTCTGCTGAATATCACCGGCAACGCGATCAAGTTCACCGAGGCCGGCGCCGTCACGATCCACGTGTCCTGCGACCCCGCCGCGGGTCGGATGCGGTTTCGCGTCGCGGACACCGGCGTCGGGATGACGCCCGAGCAACGCGACCGGATCGCGCGCTTCGAGGCGTTCACGCAGGCCGACGGCTCAACGACGCGCCGCTTCGGAGGGAGCGGGCTAGGCCTGCGCATATCGAGCTCGCTGACCGCCATGCTTGGTGGCGCCATCGCAATCGATTCGGAGCGCGGCGTCGGGAGCGTCTTCACCATCGAGATCCCCACCGGGGATCTTAACAGCGTCGAAATGGTCACACCCGAACGCATGCCCTTCCAAGCGGACGATCACACCAGCGCCCCCCCGGAGCCCGCGCCGGCCGGCACTCGCCCTCTCGACGGGCTGCGAATACTCCTCGCCGAGGACGGGCCGGACAACCAGCGGCTGATCGCCTATCACCTGAAGAAAGCGGGGGCGGAAGTCATCATCGCCGAAAACGGGCTGATCGCGGTCGAAGCGGTCGAACACGCCGGCTTCGACGAACCCCCGCACGTCGTGCTGATGGACATGCAGATGCCCGAACTCGACGGGTACGGCGCCACGCGGCGGCTCCGACGCGCCGGCTACGCGATGCCCATCCTCGCGCTGACGGCGCACGCCATGGCGGGAGATCGGGAAAAATGCCTCGATGCGGGCTGTGACGACTACCTGACAAAACCGATCGACTCGGCCGCGCTCATCGCAGCATGCGCCGCTTGGGGCACGAACACCCCGGCCCGTCGATCAGCCTGAGAGGAAGCGCCTCGGCTTCCCGACGCTCGAGACCCGCAACAGCGACCGCCTCGACTTCCGCGAGGGCGCGGTGTGGATGGTGCGCGACGCGCTGAAGCACGCCTACGAAGCGGGCCGGCGCGCGCCCCCGCCGCCGCCCACGCGATGCATTTGCCCGGTCCGGCTCATGGAGATCGACCCGGCGTACTGCGACGTGATCGTGCAGCGCTGGGAGAAGTTCACGGGGAAGCGAGCGGAGCGGGTCACAGGCGAGGCCGCCGCTCAGTCGGATTCGTGCGTGAGCGCGCGGAGGTAGTCGTGGTAGGCGTACACACGGTCCCGGCGCTTGCCCGTCGTCTCTCGGAGGATCCCGACCTCCTGGAGCGTTTCGATCGCCTTGTTCGCGGTCGGCTTCGTCGTCTTCAGCTCGCCCTCGGCCTGCGGCGCCGTGATGAACGGGCGCGTCGGCAGGACGCCCAGCAAACGGACGGCGGTCATCGTCGCCTTCGGGTGCTCGATGAGACGCCTGCGATCCCGCTCGACGAGGGCGTACAGTCGCTGCGCTGCGGCGACGCCGTCGTCTGCCGCCTCGCGCACGCACTCCAGGAAGAACACCGTCCATCCCTCCCAGTCGCCATCGGTGCGGACGCCCGAGAGGCGCTGGTAGTACTCCTGCTGGCGGCGTTTCAGCGCCACGCTCAGGTACAGCAGCGGCTGATCGAGCAACCCCCAATGCTCGACGAGCAGCGCGATCAGCAGGCGCCCGATGCGCCCGTTGCCGTCGAGGAAGGGGTGGATCGTCTCGAACTGCACATGCGCCAGGCCGGCGCGCACGAGCGGCGGGAGCTGATCATCAGCGTGGATCCACTTTTCCAGCGCCGCCATCGCGTCGGGGACGGCCTCGGGAGGCGGCGGGACGAAGCGCGCGTTGCCCGGGCGCGAGCCGCCGATCCAGTTCTGCGAGGTGCGGACGCGCCCGGGCTGCTTGTCGGCGCCGCGGACGCCGCGCATGAGGCGCTTGTGCGCGCCGCACAGGAGGCGGGCGCTGATTGGCAGCCCCTTCGGGCGCGACAGCTCGCGGCGCGCGTAGTTCAGCGCCTCGACGTAGTTGCAGACCACCTCGACATCCTCGGGGCGCTCGGACTCGTTCGTCGCCTCGAAGGAGAGCACATCGCGGAGCGTCGCCTGCGTGCCCTCGATCTGCGAGGAGATGACGGCCTCCTTGCGGACGAAGCCGTAGATGAACCAGTCGGCGCTGGGGACCATCGCCGCCGCGATGGCCAGACGCCCGAGGGCCACCTCCGCCTCGGCGAGCAGGCCAGAGGCGCGATCGTCGAGGGACAGCGGCGGATCCCTCGGCGGCAATGGATGCGGCACGAAGGCGTGGACCCGCTCCCCGTCGAATGTGCTGACGCGGTATGTGCCTGTCTCGCGGGACATCGCTGGTCAAGATTCCTTTCCCCGGACGGGGCGCTAGTCAAGGATTCTTTCCTTTGTCGGCCGATTAGTCAAGCCTGGTTTACTAGCAGATCCGCAAACAGCTCTCACGCTGACGAAACAGCCCGAACGCGGGCGAGGCTCGAGGGACGGGATCGTGATGCGCTGATCGGTTCCCGGGCGAGCTTCCAGGAACGCCCTAGCAGGCTGCTAAGCAACCCGTCCCGGATCGCGCTATTCTGCCCGCCGAGCGAGGCTTGGCGATGCGAGGACAGCGTGAGCGGCAGCAGTCGATGTTCGTGGCCTTCAACATCGAGGAGCGGGTCGAGAAGGTCGTGGAGCAGGTCTCCCAGCGGGCTACGCATCGTCGTAGCCCTCCCATGGCGATGGCGCACCTGTCGCGTTCCTCAGGCCTTCTTCAGCAGCGCTCTGGCCAACGCAACCAGCCGGTCCGGTTCGAAGCCGAATTTTCTCTGAAGCGCCTTGAGCGGCGCCGAAGCGCCGAAAGTGCTCATGCCGATGACCTTCCCCGTTGCGCCGACATACCGCTCCCACCCGAGCGTTGATCCCTGCTCGATGGCGATGCGGGCCGTCAGTTCGGGCGGCAGCACGCTGTTGCGGTATTCCTGCGTCTGCTTATCAAAGATGTCCCATGAAGGCATCGAGACCACGCGAGAGCGGACGCCCTCCGCGACAAGCTGCTCGTGCGCCTGAACCGCGAGACAGAGTTCACTGCCTGTGGCGATGAGGACAACATTCGGAGCGCCGTCAGGAGGATCGGCGAGCACATACGCGCCGCGGGCCACTCCCGACGCGGGCGCATATCTGCCGCGATCCAACGTCGGCAGAGGCTGGCGCGAGAGCACCAGCGCTGCGGGCTCGTGGCGCAGTTGCATGATGTAGCGATACGCCTCGACAACCTCGTTGGCGTCACCCGGCCGCAGCACCACCAGACCCGGGATGGCGCGCAGAGAGATCAACTGCTCGACGGGTTGATGCGTCGGGCCGTCCTCGCCGTCACCCATGGCGTCGTGCGTGAAGACATAGATGGCGGGCAGCTCCATCAGCGCCGAGAGACGGATGGCGGGGCGGGCGTAATCGCTGAATATGAAGAATGTGGCGCCGAAGGCGCGCAGTTTCGAGAGCGATAGGCCGTTGACGATGGCGGCCATCGCGTGCTCGCGGATCCCGAAATGGATGTTTCTCCCGCCCGGGCTCTTCGCCTGCAAGTCGCCAGCCTCGGCGAACTTCAGCGCAGTCTTGTTCGACGGCCCGAGGTCCGCCGAGCCTCCCAGCAGCCAGGGAATCTGCTGCGCCAGCGCGTTGAGCGTCTGCCCCGACGCCTCCCTGCCGGCGATTCCGGCCTTGTCGGCGGGGAACTCGGGGAGATCCCTGTCCCAACCGTCGGGGAGATCGCGCCGCTGCATGCGGTCGATCTCGTCGGCGAGCTCGGAATGGTTGTCTCGATAGGCAGAGAAGAGCTCCGTCCAGCGCCGGCGCGCCTCGGCGCCGCGACGGCCGATCCCCGCGTCGAAGTGCTCGTAAACACCGCCGGGTACGAAGAACTTCTTGTCCTCGGGCCAGCCGTAGAAGCGCTTGCTGGCGCGGATCTCTTCCTCGCCGAGGGGTTCGCCATGGGCCGAAGCCGTGTCCTGCTTCTGCGGCGATCCATAGCCGATGTGGCTGTCGAGGATGATGAATGTCGGGCGGCTCGTCGTCTGTCGAAATTCGATCAGCGCTCGCTCGATGCGGTCGATGTCGTTGGCGTCCTCGATGCGCAGCACATTCCACCCGTACGCCAGAAACCGCGCGCCGACATCCTCTGTAAATGTGATGCTCGTGTCGCCCTCGATGGTGATGTGGTTGTTGTCGTAGACCCAGCACAGGTTGTCGAGCCTGAGGTGCCCAGCCAGCGACGCGGCCTCGGACGACACGCCTTCCATCATGTCGCCGTCGCCGCAGACGCAGTAGATGTCGTAGTTGAAGATCTCGAATCCCGGCTTGTTGTAACGATCGGCGAGCCACTTCTGCGCAATGGCCATGCCGACGCTCGTCGCGACGCCCTGGCCGAGCGGTCCGGTGGTGGTCTCGACGCCTGACACCCAGCGGTATTCCGGGTGCCCGGGGGCCTTGCTGTCGAGTTGACGGAAGCGTCGGATGTCGTCGAGCGAAACCGACGGTTTCCCCACAACTTCGTACTCGGCGTTGACGGCCTGGGTGCGCGTCAGGTGAAGCGCCGACCACAGCAGCATCGATGCATGGCCGTTGGAGAGCACGAACCGATCTCGGTCCGGCCAGATCGGATCCCGCGGGTCGAAACGCATGACGCGGTTCCAGAGGGTGTAGACCAGCGGCGCCAGCGCCATCGGCGTCCCGGGATGGCCGGACTTCGCCTGCTGCACGGCGTCCATCGAGAGTGTGCGAATCGTGTTGATAGACAGTTGATCGAGTTGTTCGTGCGTCATGCCGTCACCCCTTTGCGGGCCGCGTGTGCTGTGCTGCCTCAACGGATGACACCTTCGCCAGACGCCGAAGATGCCGCTCCGCCCGGCTGAATTTCGCAGCCAGAAACGTCTCGACCAGTTCCCAGGCCATCGTGGGGTCGGCCGTTCTGCCGCCGAGACAGATAATGTTCATATCGTCATCCTCAACCCCTTGGCGGGCCGAGTAAAGGTCATGTATGAGTGCGGCTCTTGCGCCAGGAACTTTATTGGCGCAGATCGACGCGCCCACGCCGCTGCCGCAGATCGCCACGCCGCGATCGACGTCGCCCGACGCCGTCGCCCGGGCCAGCGGGATGACAAAGTCCGGGTAGTCGTCGTCGGGCGTCATCTCGTGCGCGCCGAAATCCACGACCTGATGCCCGGCTGCGCGGAGCAGAGCAAGGAGTTCCTGTTTCACAGCGAATCCACCATGATCCGTGGCGATCCCGACCCGCATCATGGCTGAACTTCCTTGACCGCGCCCCGCGTCCGCTGCGCCGCCGCTGCGCTATCGGCGATAATCAGAGCGTGCAGCCGATTCACGCGTCCCGCCGGGATTGATCGGTCTCCGGCGCGCAGGCGGGAGAGCGCTTCGGATTTCTGAATCCCTGTGACGATCCAGAGGATGCGCCGCGATCGATTCAGCATGGGATATGTCAATGTCATTCTGCGCTTCGACTCGTACACGCCGGTGACCGCCACGTCCGAGTCGGCGACATCAAGAACAGGATCCCCCGGCGCCAGCGACGCGGTGTGACCATCTGCGCCGAGGCCCAGTTGCGCCAGATCAATGACCGGCGGCGCCCCCGCGATCTCCGAGAGCTCCCGCTCGTAGCTCGCCGCAGCGGCGCGCAGATCCGGCGATTCCACCGGCATCGCGTGGATCTGCTCTTCCCGCAGCGGAGCATGGTCAAGCAGGCACGCGCGCAAATCCGTGAGGTTCCGATCGGGATCTCCCTTCGGGGCGACCCGCTCGTCGACCTGCACAATGTGCACTCCGTGCCATGGAAGCGCTTCTCGGGCCAGCGCAGAGAGCGTTCGCCGGGGCGTGCGCCCGCCGCTGACCGCCAGGACAAAACGGCCGCGCTCACGAACGCCCGTCGTGGCTTCGGCGGCGATGAACGCCGCGGCGGCAAGAGCGACCGAATCCGAATCAGCCAGAATCTCGAGCTTCATGCGCAGTCCCCGGCGTCGGCGTCGTCGGACGGGTTCGGGTTCCGCCAGCCGCCGGGAGGCGAGACGGCGGCGTCCGTCTCGCGCGGCCCCCAGGAGCCGGGTTCGTATTCGTAGATCGGTGTGTCGGCCTTCAGGGCCGGATCAACGATGCGCCAGGCTTCCTCTGCGTAGTCCTGCCTGGCGAAAAGCGTGGCGTCGCCGCGCATCGCGTCGTCCAGCACACGCTCATAGGCGGATCGCTCATCGGGGTGCTGCTGGCGGCACGCCACCATCTCCACCGACTTGCCGGGGTTGTCATCATCCTGGCCGAGGATGTTCATATCGAGCGCAAACAGAATCGTCGGATTGATCCGCAGCCGCAGTGCGTTCGGCTCCAGATCGAGATTCAGGTACGCGTCGGCGGGGCGGCGCAGGCGCACAACTACCTCGGTGTACGTGACAGGCAGGCATTTTCCGGCGCGGAGAAGAAAGGGAACGCCCCGCCAGCGTGGCGTGCCGATCTCGAGTCTAATCGCGGCGAATGTCTCCATCGTGGAGTCGGGCGACACATCCGGCTCGTCGCGATAACCTATGAACTGTCCGCGCACGAGATCTTTGTGTGAAAGAGTCGGGATCGCTTTGAGGACAGCGGCTTTTTCATTTCGAATGGACTCGCTGTCGGCGTCGGCGGCCGCCTCCATGGTCAGGTTCGTCAGCACCTGGAACAGGTGGTTCTGGACCACGTCGCGTATGGCGCCGATCTCTTCATAGAAACCGCCCCGGCCCTGCACGCCGAAGTCCTCGGCCAGCGTGATCTGCACGCTCTCGATGTACTTATGGTTCCAGATCGGATCAAGAAACGCATTGGCAAAGCGGAAGAAATGCAGATTGTCCACCGGCCGTTTCCCGAGATAATGATCGATGCGAAAGATCGACTTCTCATCGAAAGCGTCGAGCAGGATTCGATTGAGCTCCCGGGCGGACGCCAGGTCGCGTCCGAAGGGCTTCTCGACGAGGACGCGCGCGCCTCTGACGCAGCCGGAGTCGTGCAGTTGCTTCACAACCGGCCCGAACATGCTCGGCGGAATGGCCAGATAATGCGCCGGCCTGGCAGCGTCGCCGAGCTCCTCGCGGAGCGACTGAAACGTCGCCGGGTCCGCATAGTCGCCGCCCACGTAGCGCAGGAGGCTCGAGAGTTTCTCAAACGCGTCGTGATCGACGCCCCCTCCGTGTTTCTCGAGGCTCTCGCGAACCCGCGCGCGGAACTGATCAACGCTCCAATCAGGCCGGGCTGCACCGATGACCGGAACATCCAGGCGGCCCCGCTTCACCATGGCCTGCAACGCCGGGAAGATCTTCTTGAATGCAAGATCGCCCGTCGCGCCCAGGAGCACGAGCGCGTCGGATCGGGAGACGGTCACGGCGTCCTCGTTTCGGCTTCGCGAGCGTCACGCAGCGCCTCGCCGTCGAGGTCGAGGGCGTCGCCGATATTCTCCAGGCTGATGTCCGCGGGCGGATGCGCCGACACGACCGCGGGATCTCGGGCGTAATGGCCCTGGCGAACGAACACCGTCGTGACGCGCGAGCCCCATTGCTCCTTGACCGCGGTCAGAATCCGGAGCTTGTCCTCGAACAGCACGTAATGCGCAGCGGGGACGCGGGCTGCGACATCATCGAGTTCCTGCTCCTTGTGCAGATAGATCAGAACCCGGCCGGAGACGGCCTCGGAAAGACCGGCGCGGTCCACCTTCCTGGGCTGAAAGACCACATCGCCATCCGTCACGATGGCCGCCGGACCCCATTGCCCGACATGCTCGATGACCTCCAGCGCGCGCGGAAAGAGGCGGTCGGCAAACGGGTAGTTGAGCAAGAACCGGGACACCGTGAGGATGTCGAGATCGTGAGGGTACTCGCCTCGATATCGTTGCAACGCGCCCAAATAGTCCGCGTAGCCTAGATCGGTTCGCAATTGTTCAAAGAGCGCCCAGTAGCACTTGGTGCGCGCGGCCCCGACCTTCTGCTCCAGGTGATTCTGCAGGTCATCGGTGACACGGTCGTTGTCGAGCAATGTATTGTCCACATCAAACAGAAACGCGGTATCGGTTCGGGGCGTGTTCATGCTGTGGTCCTCTGTTGGGTCGTCATTTGCCATCCGACTTCTCAACATGCCCGCCGAACTCGAAGCGCATCGCGGAGAGCAGCTTGTCGGCGAACTCCGCCTCGCCGCGCGAGCTGAATCGCGAGTAGAGCGCCGCGCTGAGCACGGGCGCCGGCGCGCCCTGGTCGATGGCCGCCTTGATCGTCCACCGCCCTTCCCCGGAGTCCGAGACCCTGCCGTCGAACCCTTTGAGCGTCGGATCCTTGACCAGCGCAGCGGCGGTCAGGTCCAGCAGCCATGAGGCGATCACGCTGCCGCGCCTCCAGACCTCAGCAATCTCGCGCAGGTCCAGATCGAACTGGAACTCCTCGGGGTTGCGCAACGGCGTCGTCTCGGCGTCGTGGGTCTGCTCCTTCGCGCCCACATTGGCGTGGGCCAGGATGTTCATGCCCTCGGCGTACGCCGCCATTAGTCCGTACTCGATCCCGTTGTGCACCATCTTGACGAAGTGCCCGGCGCCGCTGGGGCCGCAGTGCAGATAGCCCTGCTCGGAGGTTCCTTCGAGCTTGTCGCGCCCGGGCGTTCGCGAGAGATCGCCCGCTCCCGGCGCCAGGGTTTTGAAGATCGGATCGAGGCGCTCCACCGCCTCCTTCGGCCCGCCGATCATCAGGCAGTACCCGCGCTCCAGGCCCATCACGCCGCCGCTCGTGCCGCAGTCGATGTAGTGGATCTTCTTGGCCGCGAGATCCTCCGCGATGCGGATGTCGTCGATGTAGTAGGAGTTGCCGCCGTCGATCAGGGCGTCGCCGGGTTCGAGATGCGGCGCAAGATCGGAGACCACCTGCTCGACGAACGCCCCCGGAATCATCATCCAGATCGCCCGCGGCTTCTCCAGCCTCTCCACGAGATCCGCGAGCGAGGAGGCCCCGACTACATCTCCCTTGGTCAGTTCCTTCATCGCTTCCGCCGACTTGTCAAAGACGACGCACTGATGGCCGCCTAGTGCCAGCCGCCGCACCATGTTGGCGCCCATTCTTCCAAGACCGATCATCCCGATTTGCATTGTTCGCTCACTTTCTCAATCACGCGCTCGTTTACGGATCGACCGCCGCGCTCCCACATGCGGAATCCCCCCAGGAACGCGTTGGCGTTGTCGCCGGCCCGACACCCCGACGGCAGTGCATCGAGCTCGCTCGCATTCCCGCCGCCCAGAACCACATCGTCAGGCTGCAAAGCGGCGATGATCTGGCCCGTCACATCCGCGACATGCTTTCGCCATTTCTTCTTCCCCCGTCGCTTCAAACTCTCATCGCTTACATAGTGCTCGTAGGTGTGTTTCTTGTACGGCAGATGCCCGAGCTCCATGGGCAGCGCGATGCCATCGACCACCATCGCCGAACCCAGCCCCGTCCCCAGGCCAAGAAACAGCAGCGTGCCGCCCTCATAGCTCCCGAGGGCTTGCATCGCGGCGTCGTTGAGGATCCTGACCGGCCGTCCGAAGGCCGACTCGAAATCGAAGCCGATCCACCCCGGCGCCAGGTTGTGCGGATCGGCCACAACCTCGTTGCAGCGCACCGGCCCGGGGTACCCGATCGACACGACGTCGTACTCCCAGCCCTCCGCAAGCTCCTTGACGCCGGCGACCATCTCGCAGGCCGTCATCTTCGGTCCCGAAGAGAACTTCCGAGGCTCATCCTCGCCCGTCGCCAGCGCTTTCACGTTCGACCCGCCGATGTCCACCACCAAGACATTCATGACGCCGCCTCTCCTTCGCCATAGAGCAGTCCGTGAGCCTGCGCCTTGGGACGCCTCACGAGCCTGCTCTGCTGAGCGCCTCGGTCTTGGACCCGATGCACTCAATGAGCGCGTTCCACGACTTAACGAACGCCTCCGCCCCCTCCCGCTGGAGCCTCGCCGCCAGGGCGTCGACGTCGATCCCCGCCTCGATGAACTCGCCCAGCACGGCCTCGCAGTCGCCGCCGTCGGCGGGCAGCGCCGGACCGACCTCGCCGTGATCCGCGAAGGCCTTGAGCGTCTTCTCGGGCATGGTGTTGATCGTGAGCGGCGCCGCTAGATGTTCGACATACAGCACATCGGAGGCCGCGGGGTCTTTGGTCCCGGTGCTCGCCATGAGCAACCGCTGCGGGCGCGCGCCGGCGTTGAAGGCGCGCTGCCAGCGCTCTGAGCCCATCAGATCACGATACGCCTTGTATGTGAGCATCCCGACGGCGACGCCAAGCTTGTTGGCCAGCGCCTTCGGCGCCTCGTTCTGGACTGCGGCGTCCCAGCGGCTGATGAACAGCGAGGCGACCGAAGCAACATCGGGAGCGAGACCATCCGCGATCCGCCGCTCGACGCCGCGCAGGTAGGCGTCGGCCGCCGCGATGTACTGCTCGTGAGAAAACAGCAGCGTGACATTGACCGGCACGCCGGAATAGACCGCCTCTTCGATGGCGGGCAATCCCGCCGGCGTGCCCGGGATTTTGATGAACAGGTTGGGGCGCTCGGCTCTGGCGTGCAGATCCGTGGCCGCCGCGATCGTGGCGTCGGTGTCGTTGGCCAGCAGCGGGGAGACCTCCAGCGAAACCCAGCCATCCACGCCGCAGGTGCGATCGAAGATCGGCCGCAGCAGATCAGCCGCTTCCGTGAGATCCTCGATCGCCAGCCCAAAGAACAACTCCTCCGCAGACTTACCTTCCGCCGCGAGCGCGCCGATCGCGTCGTCATACGCAGCGCTGTCCTTGACGGCGTTGTGGAAGATCGTGGGATTGGACGTCAATCCGGTCACGGAGAACTCGTCGATGTAACGCCGGAGCGTTCCGCTGGTGAGCAGGTCGCGCGTAATGTTGTCGAGCCAGAGGCTTTGGCCCACGTCGTGGAGTCGCTGTGTCGCATTCATCGCGTTAACTCGCAATCGCCTGATGCGCCCGGGCGGATACGCCGGTCGACTATGGCGGACCGGCGCACCGGGCGGACCGTCTCGCGGCCCGCCGCGGCGTGCGATCTAACGTGCGTCGTGTTGAACATGTATCTCATAGTCTCTGCCTTCCCATTGACCTGTGTCTGTCCAGAGGAGCGTGAATCGAATCGGAGCGCGCTGGCCCTTCGGCACGGGGATGTCCACATAGTGGATGTCCAGCGCCGTGGCTGTCGCCGGCGTGTCCCGCTCCGTCCGCCATTCATCCAGCGACCACCGCATGCGGAATGGCGACGGCGCCTGCACGCGCAGCGTGAACCCGGGGCGGATGGAGCGCACGCGACGATTGGGCTTCCAGATCTCCAGGGGCGTGCAGTCGCGCCGACGCTGATACCGCTCGACAACGGCGGGAATCCGGTCGTAGATCTCGCCGTCGCTCACCGAGCGCAGCAGCTTGATGTACTCCGCATGCGCCCACATCAGGGGCGTCGCCGCGCCCGTCTGCCCGCCGAAGCGCAGATGCAGATCGGGGCGATCAGGCTCATCCCACACCTGCTCGGGCAGCAGGCCGCTCGCGTTGGCGAAGGCCTCCATCGCGCGCAGGTACGGCGTCGCATCGCGCCCGGCGGCGAGTTCGTAGTGTCCGCGCTCGCCGGTCAGCAGCGGCCAGGCGCGCCCGAGCCCCCAGCCCTGGAACGGCCCGCCGTCCGCACGCTGACCATAGCCGTCGTGGGTGTACCGCCGCCAGCACGGGCCGTGCGGTGTATCCACCTTCAGCGACGCATCCACCACACGCAGCGAATCCTCGATCAGAGGATCGCCGCCCTTGCGCACGCCATAGCGCACCAACTCCAGGAAGCCCGCATCCACGATCTCTTTCGCGGGGAACGCATTCCGCTCCCCGGGCTCGCGGTTGCGGACATGCAGCGCGCCGGTGTTCGGATCCTCATTCGGCTCGAAATCATCAACATCAACCGGATGGATCCTGATGTAGTGCCGACGGATGTCCGGCGAAAGCGTCCCTTCGGTCGTGACCGTCCACGGCTCCACATGACATTCAAGAAAGTCCGCGTATTCATGGAGGAAGGCGCCGGTGGCGGGGTCGCCTCGCACGCGCGCGTAACTGGCCGCGCATGTCAACGCCGCGATGTTCGTCGCCAGCGTCGACGGCGAGTACCCGCTGTTCTCCTCCCAGCGCTCCTGCGGCGTCGCCGGCCCCATTCGCACCAGATAGCTCGCCGCGCGGAGGACCATCGGATACGGGTCAAAGTCGCGCAGCGCGCCCGCCTCGTGCAGGCGCCACGCCAGCATGATGGGGAAGGCGACCTCATCGAGCTGCACGCCGGTCCAGTGCGGCTCGCCGTTGATCCAGAAGTTCTGATGAAACCCGCCGTCGGGGAGCTGAGAGCAGGCCAGATAGATCAGCGATCGCAACGGCGTCTCGGTGTTGCCCGCGGCGAGCAGGCCCGTCGCGCTGTTGACCATGTCGCGCGTCCAGACAAGGTGATACCCGCCGATGTCGTCGTCCCCGCGTGCCTCGCCCCACGGAATGCTCAGCGAAGCGATCATCGCGCCGGGATAGGTCTTGTCCTCGTGCGCCAGCAGCAGGCTGTTGCTCGTCCGGTACAGCCGCCCGCCGTCGCCGGACGCCTTCTTCTTGATCGACCGCAGGCCCTTGCAGTTCCGCTCCCATTGCTCGATGAACCGTTCACGGTGATCAGCGAACGGCGCGCCGAGCGATTGCGTCAGCGTCGCGACCGCGTCGTGCCGCCCGCTGCCGAAGGCGAGCCCCAGCGTGAACTCGTGGCCGCGCCCGAGGTCCAACTCGCCGGTGAGGGCGATGTTGCCGTCGTCCGCAGCCTCGAACATCCAATCCATCTGACCGTTGTCCGCCAGATCAGTCCATCCGTCCGAATGTCCCACATACCCGCATGATCGGCGCACGAACGGGATGGAAGCGCCCAGCGCCAACCAAGTCGCGCCCTTGTGCGCCACGAGGATTTCGCGCCCGGCCGACTCGATCGCGCATCCGCTGTTGCCATAGCCGCCCATCTCGAGGTGCGGCGCAAGAAGCGTGAACAATCGCAACCTGCTGCGCAGCGGCTCTTCAGCCTCAAGCCGTGTGCGGATCAGAACGCAGGCGTAGTGCGGATCGGCGATCACCTCCTTGATGATGCGGTACCGTCCCTCACGCTCAACGCTCGTGATGGCGTAGCCCAGAGCGTGATCAGACAGAGCGCGCACGGTGGCGTCGAGGTGGCGACGCTCATCGTGAAAGAACGATTCGCCATCCGTGATCAGGTATTGCAAGTCCCGTATCTGCGGCTTGTCGAGGGTCGGGTAGTACACCTCGTTCAGAATGCCGGCCGACATGGTGAACCAGACGCGGCTCGACGACGAATAGGCCGTTCCCACCGCGTCCTTGTCGCCCCGCGTCCATCGCGGCTCGATGCCGGGCTTACCGAACGCGGTTGCGGCGCCCGTTGAATGACGATTCATGAAAGGGCGCCCGACGACCGGTCCAAACCCGGGCTGCGCCCCGCGCCGTCTTGACTTGCTGATGAAGGCGCATCCCCGGGCTCAACCCGACGCGCGTGAGCATGTTCACTGTTGACTCTGGTCTTGCCGCGGTTCTTCCGCGTCGATGCGCTGCGAAGCGGCGCATCCTCGGGCGCGATCGGGCATGGCGACTCGTGCGGAATCTCGGTGCGCTCTTCAGTCATGACCTGCTCGCGAAGCTCACGCTCGGCCTGGAGCCAGTTCTGCTCACATCGCCCCGGATGGTGACCGCTGCTGTCATAGATCTTGTAGGCGCGCCGGGCGATCTCGTCGCGTGGAGTCTCCGTCCGCATGGTGATGTCATCCGGTGTCTGTGAGAGGTCGGTCATGGAACAGTCCTTTCCTAAAGAGAAGCGGCGCTGAATCATCAGCACAGACATGCAGTGCTGGTCGTTGCGGCTGATCGCGCTGGTCTATCAGTCGATGGCGTCTGCTGGTGCGGATCGCCCGTCACGTCGTCAGGCGACTCGGGCTGTTTATCAGAACACAGTGCGGCTCTTGAGTATTCCGCATGAATGAGAATCGGGCATCGGGACAACCCCTGAAAACGCTCATCTGTAACTACTCAGCCAAGTTCAACGAGCCGTCAGAATCAGGCCGCGAGCACGACCAAGACCCGAACAGAACGTCTCGTCGGCCATGGATACCGTGTTTCAAACCCGATCATGTCCCGATCGTTGCACACGGCTGAAGAGTTGCGACATCTCTATCGGTTTCACAGCAGACTTGCTGACGGAGCTGTTCGTTATCCGCGGCGTGCCGCGACACATCCGCAGCGACAACGGAAAGCTATGCAAGCCGGGCCTTCCGGTGGGGCGGTGATCGCGGGATCATCCGTCCCAGTGATGTGACACACGCACCCCACACGGAGACCCGACGATGCGCATCCTCGCGATCGATCTCGGCAAGTTCAAGAGCGTGGCCTGCGCCTACCGGATCGACGACGATGCGGCCTACCGGACGATCCAGACGCCCGCGGCGTTCGCGGCGCCTGCCTGCACGCTGAAGATGATGTACACTTGGTTGCTCTCACTCAGATTGGTGCATGAATCCAAGACAGGTCAGTCCGCAACTGAGGCCGATCGTGAAGAGGCGCACTGTCATCCGGTTCTATCACCAGAACTAGCCGTACGGCGAGTTCTCCAACTTTGCGCGCTTCCCCGTCGTGATCGACGGGAAAACTTGGCCGACGACCGAGCACAACTTCCAGGCGCATAAGCACGCGGGCGAACCCCGAGAGGAGGAGATCCGCAATGCTCCTACGCCGACCAAGGCGGCGCGGCTCGGGCGCGACCCATCAGTTCCCATCCGCAAGGACTGGGAGCTAGTGAAAGACGATGTGATGCGCACCGCAGTCCTTGCGAAGTTCGAACAGCACGAGTCGCTACGATGCCTTTTGCTCAGCACGGGGATCTCGCTGATCGTGGAGCACACCCCCAACGACTCATATTGGGGCGATGGCGGCGACGGGAGCGGGCGGAACATGCTCGGTCGAAGCCTGATGGAAGTCCGTGAGGCGATTCGGAATGAGCACATCTGAAGTTGAACCGATGTTTGTATGCGCTACTGAAGGCAGCGTTCAACCTCAAGCGAAGCCTGAGCATGACGCCGCCTTGAGGGGAGCGGGGAGGAAGCGCCAGCGGCGCCGCCCGCACGACATCGAGGGCCGAAGCAGCGTGCCCCGCGCCGTCCGCACGCGTGCCGGACCAGCGAAGGCGGTCGGGCGTCATGCGTCAACCCTATGGATGGGGTGATGAGCGGTGAACGCCGTCATCGTGCAGAGAATCCATCTATCGCTTCGACGATAGACTCCTACCACTCCGGCAATGCGATCCGATCCAGCCTCGCCTTCCGTCGCCGCCAATCCGGCTGCAACAGATCCAGCAGTCGGAAGAACCTCGCGCCGTGCCGCGAGACCCGCAGGTGGCAGAGCTCATGAAGGATCACATAGTCGATGCAATCGCTCGGCGTCTGCACGAGCTTCGGATTGAGCAGGATCGACGCGACGGCGCGCAGCTGCCCCAGCGCCTCGTCATCATCCGAAGCTGGAGCGTCGGCGCCGCGATCCCGTGGCGGGCGGCGATATCAGCGCATCGCTCAGAGTGGTCTTGGAGAACGACGCACGCGCGGTTCCGCAGCCACTCTGTGACCCGCGACCGGACCGCCTCGCGGTCGGCGCCACTCTCCACTCGCGCGACAAGATGTCGGCCTCGGATGCGAGGCGGCCCCTCGCCTGTCGTTTCAACGCGCAGCCGATACTGTCGCCCGAGATACCGAATCGACTCGCCGCTCTGATAGGTGCGCCGTGGCTCGCGTGGCCGGTACGCGTCAGCCCGGGCGCGTTGCCGCAGGATCCACACAACCCGCCGCCGAACCAGCGCCTCGACCAGCGCATCGTCGTAGTCCCGCGGCGCCCGCACCTCGACCACGCCCTCGCGCAGGAGTTCCCGCGCGAAGAGGTGCTCACGCACGCTCGCCGCCATCTGCTCAACGAGCGCCGCCTGCGAGTCGTCGAGGACGGGCTTGCCGACGCGCTCCGCCCACTCGGCGAAAGCCTTCGTGTTTGATCCGAACGGCTGGCCGGTCCGGGGGTTCACGGGCCCGCCGACGGCGTACTCAGCCTCGTAGCGATCGCGTCCCTCGAGGATCAGCGTGTGCGCTGCCCAAGACGCCATCACGCACCAAGCGAGTGTTCAGCGCAGACGAGACCAGGGCCATGCGCAGCGTGGCGAAGAACTCATGGTGGAAGGCGTTCATTGCGGTGGCCGAGACCACCGGGTTCAGAAAGAGCGAACTCTTGAACCTTCAGTGGCGGGACATCGACTTCGAGCTCAAGATCGCCAAGATCACCGCCAAGCGGGCCAGCGTCTTCGAGCACGAGGGCAACGAGTACCCAATTCTCGCATCGCACGCCAAGTCACACGAGGAGCGGGCGGTTCCCCTTCCCGACTGGGTTCTTTCTCTGCTCGCCGAATACCAGACCCACTGCGATGAATCGCCATATGTGTTCATCGACCTGGACCGGCTCTTCGTCGTCGCCACAGAGATCGACGGCAAGGGCAGGCTCGGCCCCAACTACGAACTCGCCAACAACCTCTCGCGGAACTTCGACCTCATCCAGCGGCAGGCCCGGGAGTTTCTCGCCCGCGAGTCGGGCGTCGAGTTGGTGAAGCTCCCGTGGCAACGCGGGACCATCCATGACCTCCGTCGTACATACGGCACACGCATGGCGCGGGTGATCCCGATGCATGTGCTCAAGGAATACATGGGGCACGCCAAAGTCACGACCACGCAGGAGTACTACCTCGCGGCCCAGACTGAGGACGCCGAGCGGGCACGCAACGCCATGGACGCGATGGGTCAGAGCGGAGATGCAGACGACTCGCCGCAAGGACGCATTTTGGACGCATGTAAGCAAAAACCGGCGTCTGATCGGGTGTCGGAACGACTCCCGAAAAGCAGTAAGCCTCGGATTCACCGAGGCTTACGAAGCGAGGCGGACGGGACTCGAACCCGCAACCACCGGATCGACAGTCCGGTACTCTAACCAATTGAGCTACCGCCCCGGGTTGTATGCCCCGAATCGGCAGGCTCTCGCCCTCTTCATCGGGATCGGAAATGTAGTCTGCGTTCGCGCGGTGTCAAGCCGATCGAGAACCGACCGCCGCCGACGGTGCCGTAAAGTCCCGGACTGCACACGTTGCCCCCGACCGCCCCTGCCGCCGCCGTTGTGCCCGGCCCCCCACCCCCCGCGCGCCGGCATATCGAATATCAATCCAAGTTTCGCCCGGAACCGCGCACCCGGCCCGGCCGCATATCCTCGCACGGCTATCGGGCGGCTCCGACCCGGCGGCGCCCTGTCCCCCACACCCGGAGGCTCTGGTGATGAATCCCCATGAACAAATCCCGAACACACTCTCCCGCGTCCCCGTCTCCCGACCGCGCCCGCGCAGCCTCGCCTTCAGCCTGACGCTCGGCCTGTGCGCCGGGTTCCCTCTCTCGACCACGGCCGCGCAGCCGCTCTTCGGCACAACCAGCACCAGGCTCGGCGTGCAGCCAGAGTCCATGGTCACCGGCGATCTCAACGGCGACGGCAAACTCGACGCCGTCATCACCGGATGGACCGCCCAGGGCCTCGGCGAGATCGCCGGCTCCGTCTACTTCGGTCGCGGCGACGGCACCTTCGACCAAGGCCCGCTCATCCCCGATCTGCGCGGCCAGGCCGCCCTCGGCGACGTCACCGGCGACGGACATCCCGACCTCGTCGTCGCGCGCGAACGATTTCTCCGCGTACACCCCGGCGACGGCGCCGGCGGCTTCGACGCGCCAATCACGATCCTCGACAACACCAACACAACCATCCTCCGGCCCGTGCTGGCGGATTTCGACGGCGACGGCTTGCTCGAAATCGTCGTCGCTGTGATCGCTGACGATGAGAACCTCGCGGGAGTGCGCGTCCTCGGCGCCGACGGCGTCGGCGGTTTCACAACCCGCCAGTTCGTGCCGGGCGTCCGAGCAATATTCGATAACTTTTTATCCACATCAAACTTTGAATCGCTCTCTGTCGGCGACTTCAACGGCGACGGCAGGCCCGACGCCGCGGTCATCACCGGCGCCGGGGATGAAATAACATTCATGCTCAGCGAAGCCACGGGCGCGCTCGGCTCGCCGACCGTTCTCGCCGTGCCCACGCTCTCGTCCGATTTCGGTTTAAACATCCGCTGGGAGAACTCCGCATCGGGCGACGCCACGGGCGACGGGTTCGACGACATAGTTCTCGTGTCCCAATTGGGCCTCGGGATACTGCTGCTCGAAGGCGGGCCCGACGGGCCGACGGCAAACCTGCCGGCGACTCCGCTCGCAGATCCGTCCGTCAGCACCTCGTTTTTTGGCCTCGCGTTGGACACTCCGAGCAGAATTCGGCTGGCGGATCTCGACGGCGACGGCGCAGACGAAATTCTTCTATCCACTCGTTCAATCGGCCCAGTCATTCAACAAATTAATAGGCCCGCAAGATCGCCGGGAGGGATGATCGAGATCTGGCGGCAGACCGATTCCGGAACGCTCGAACGTCAGTCACGCGTCTACGCCGGGCCGCGACCACTGGACTTCACGGCAGTGCATTTCAATAAGAGGGCTGACCTCAGCCTCCTGTCGCTGGCAGACTTTCAAGACACAGTCGGCTTTTTTGGTAACACTATTAATAAAGGTGGGGTTCTGAACTCGGCGCTCGCCGCCGGTGAATTCCGGTTTCTCGCCCCGAAGCCGCTCATTGGGTACGGCCGGCATCGCGCCATGACGTTCGCGGACACAAACCGCGACGGCAGGCCGGAACTGTTAGCGGATCAACGCAATCTAGATATAATCCGCCTAGAACACAGTGAAGATTCCACCTTCCTGGATGATGACACGCTGGCTAATCCGACCGTGATCGTGGCCGAAGAACCAACCCACTTCGCGCCTTTGGCTCCGTTTTCGGCCGGCACGATGCTCTACTTCCGGCGACAGAACCAAACTGTTGATGAGATCCTGACCGTCGGCCCGGCGTACGGCCACGAGGGCGGCGTGTCAGCCCTGATCCCCGACGACCCAGGAATCGAACCTGTCGTATTCAGGCCTGGCCCCGCAGCGGATGCGGCCTTCGTCGATGTCACAGGCGTCGGCGGGCCTGATCAAATCATTCTTCACAGATCTGGCGTAAGCACTGCCTTAGAAGTATCCGGAATCTTCAGCGCGGCGACTTCGCCCGCGTTCATCCCCCTGGAGACCAGCCCAATCGGATCAGGCGCCCGGCTCGCCACATGCGATATCGACGGCGACGGGCTGCGTGACATCATCGTCACCGACTCCCAGCGCGCGTTCGTGGTCCGATCCCTCGGCGGGGGCTTGTTCGCTGAGCCTGCCGCCCTCGAAACCGGACCCGCGAGGAGTCTCCGATCGCTCGACTGCGCCGATCTTAACAACGACGGATTCCCCGAGATAATCGTCGGCGGCTTCAGCCAGAACCCGAACGCATCCCTGTTCGGCTCGTCCGTCATGGTCTACATGAACGACGGCGCCGGCGCCTTCGCGACGCCGATCGCCGTACAAGCCCGGCAGTTCATAAGAGATCTCAAGGCACACGACATCGACGGCGACGGCGCCCGCGACCTCGTCCTCGGCACGGACGACGGGTTCATCGACATCCTCAAAGGCGACGGCCTCGGCGGCTTCACCGCTGCAAACTCAATCAACATAAACAACACCGTGTTACGCATCCAGATCGCGGACTTCACCGAAGACGGCCGACCCGACATCGCAGTGATCGGTTCGTTGCCCCTTTCGTCCTTCGGCTCACAGAGTCCGGCAGCCTCCTTGGAAGCCATCTACCTCCTCGAATCCACACCCGCGACCGCAAAGCGCGGCGACATCAACGCCGACGGCGTCATCGACTCGAAAGACCTCGTAATGCTCCTCAATGCCTGGGGCGCTTGCGCCATCGGGCCTTGCCCCGGCGACATCAACGGCGACGGCGTAGTCAACGGCGTAGACCTCCTCTCCGTCCTCTCGCTCTGGGATTGAACCTGAAACGCGGCCGCGACAAGCGGCGTCTCGTCAACAAAAGCCCGGGGATCGGACCCCCGGGCTTTGTTATTCATCCATAATATGCGACGCGCGTCGAACGCTCTCACCGCGTCGCGGGAGCCCACGCCGCCCCGACAAAGGCCGAATTTTCTTCTTCTTCATATTCTCGTACGGGATGCGGACGACGCCGCAGCACCGGTTCGCCCCTCACCCCTGCCCTCTCCCGAGGGAGAGGGGGTGGGAGACTGTCGGCATGCTCTGGCTGCTGGCGATTGCGCCGGGTCAACTATGATCCGGGTATGCGTCGCGTCCGTCGATCCAGTGAAGAGCCTCGTGTCGAGATCATGCCGCTGGTTGACGTGGTGTTTCTGCTGCTGACGTTCTTTGTGTTCGCGCTGGTGCTGATGGTGCGAGCGGACGTCTTGGGCGTGACGCTGCCGGAGTTCGGCGCCGGGCAGGCGGTGCAGCGCGAGTCGGTGATGACGATCAGCATCGACGAGCAAGGCGGGCTGCGGCTCGACGGCGAGCCGATCGAACTGGAATCACTAGCCGCTGCGGTCCGGGCGGCGCTCGAGGCGCGCGTCGGCAGCCCGCCTCGCGTCGTGATCGCGGCGGATCAGCGATCGGCGTCGGGGGCGCTGCTCGGCGCGCTCGACGCGCTCACCGCAGCGGGCGTCCCGGATGTTTCGATCATGGGCCGACCGCGCGGCGCATCGCCGACACCGACGGATCCGGCGGACCCGGCGACACCCGAGTCCGGGCCGGGCGGGCGATAGTCAGAGGATCTCGGTGATCTCGAAGCGTTTGACGCCGCGCGGCGTGTTGACGCGGATGATCTCGCCCACGCGCGACTTCATCATGGCTTCGCCCATCGGGCTTGACGCGGTGACCTCGAACACATCGTCGCTCGACGACCCGCTGGATTCGCCGACGAGGCGGTACGTGTCGATGTCGCCGGTGTCTACTTCTTTCATGCGGACGGTGGCGCCGACGAAGACGATGTCGTCGGGCCGGGTGGATTCGTCGATGACGCCGGCGGACGCGAGGCGCGCCTCAAGCCGGCGGATCTCGGCTTCGATGAGGCCCTGATCCTCGCGGGCGGCGTGGTACTCGGCGTTCTCCTTGAGATCGCCCAAAGCCCGGGCCTCGGCGATGCGGTCGGAGATCTCCGGACGCCGGGCTTTGAGGTCGGCGAGTTTGCGTTCGAGCGTCGCCTTCTCATCGGGTGTGATGATCTCCATCGTCGGCGTCTCCTGTGGGCGTCGCGGGAATGAAAGACCCGCAGCGGTAGCGCCACGGGCCGGGATCAGTATAGAACCAACGCTCAGGCGGCGTCCCGCGCGTTGACCACGTGCCGTGGATTTCATCCCCGGGCTTTGGACGTGTCGGGCGTCGGCGCGCACTCTCCGAGCGGGACGTGCTCGACGACCTCCAGGCCGAACGCGTCAAGCCCGGGCCTGGGCTTGGGATGGTTTGTCAGGAGCCGGAGCCGCGACAGGCCGAGTTCGCGGAGGATCTGCCCGCCGACGCCGAACTCCCGGTGCGGGCCTGTCAGCGACGGCTCCGTCAGGTCCGGCCGATCGGGGTCGCTGCCCGGTCGGAGGATGCGCTGGAGCCTGCGGTGGAGTTCGTCGCCGGAATCTTCGGTCCGCAGATACACCACGGCGCCGTGACCTTCGCGCCGGATCCTTCGCAACGCCGCGAAAAGTTGATCGCGCGACGCCCCCTCGTCCGTCGAAGCCGGGTCGCCGAACACATCCCCGAGCAGGTTCCGCCGATGCATCCGCACCAGCGTGGGCCGATCTGACGGGATCACGACGCCGTCGCGGTCCAGCGAACCCACACCGCCCGCCGTCAGCGCGATGTGCGGCAGAGGATCGACCACGCTCGCGAACGCGATCAGATTGAACGGGCCGACCTCCGTCTCGATCGGAACCCCCTCGATCGGCGTCATCCGCGACACCAGCGTGTCGCGCGACAGCCGATGCTCGATGATCTGCGCCACCGAGCACATCTTAAGTTTATGCCGGTCGCAGAGCAGTTCGAGGTCCGGTGCGCGGGCCATCTCCCCGTCGGGCCGCATTATCTCGATGATTACGGCTGCCGGGGTAAGCCCGGCGAGTCGGCACAGATCGACCGAGCCTTCCGTCTGCCCGGCGCGGACGAGCACGCCGCCGTCGCGGGCGCGGAGCGGGTTGATGTGCCCGGGGCGGACGAAATCATCCGGCCCGGTCGCGGGGTCGATCGCCAGGCGGATGGTCTTCGCCCGCTCCGCCGCCGAGACCCCCGTCGTCAGCCCGTGCCTGGGCGAGCCGTCGATCGAAACCGTGAACGGCGTGGCGCGGACGGACGTGTTCACGGGCGCCTGCGGGTGCAGCCCGAGGCGGTCGCAGTCGCCGCTGGTGAGCGACAGGCACAGGTACCCCCGCGCCACCGTCAGCATGAAGTTGATCGCGTCGGGCGTCACGAAGTCCGCCGGCAGGACGAGGTCGCCCTCGTTCTCCCGGCCCTCGTCGTCCACCAACACGATCATCCGCCCCGCGCGCAGTTCATCGAAAATCTCATGGATCGGGCTTAGCACGCGGGCATGGTACGCTCCCGCTATGAGCACGACACGACGAGCCTTCATCGCAACGGCGGCGGGGACAGCGGCGGGGGCGGCCGCCGGGCTGAGCGGCTGCGCTTCAACGCGCACCGGCGAGAGCGCGAGACAAAACGGTTCGATAACTTCCGAAGCGGACCGGGCCGTCATAGCCCTGCTCGACGACGACCTCGAAGCCCAGCGCCGCGCCAACCCGATCGGCGCGTCCATGCGAGGCGACAAACGTTTCGACCGCCTGCTCCCCGACCTCTCACCCGCCGCGATCGCCGCCCGCCGCGACGCCGACGCCGACCGCCTGAACCGGCTCATGCGTATCGACCGCGCCCGGCTCAGCGACGAGCAGCGGCTCAACGCGGAACTGCTCGAATGGGAACTGCGCGACGGGCTGGAATCGGCGGCGTTCGCGCCCGAGCAGATGCCGATATCGCAGCAGAGCGGGCCTCACATCTCGGCGCCGCAATGGCCGGATTCATTGTCGCTCGTGACCGCGGAGGACAGGTCGGCGTATGTGGATCGGCTGCGCGCGTTCGATTCTTACATGCGTCAGATCGAGTCGCACATGCGCGACGGGCTGGCGTCGGGCCGGACCCCGCCGCGGGCCGTGATGGCGGGCGTCCCCGCGCAGATCGCCGCGATGGCGACCGCCGGGCATCGCGCCGATCCCTCGAAGCACCCGATGTACAAGCCGTTCCTCGCCGTCGGCGTCGGCGAGAGTGAACGCCGGGCGGCCCGCGACGCTGTCGCGCAATCCGTGCTGCCCGCGTTCGCGCGCTTCGAGCGTTTCGTCCGCGAGGAGTACGTCCCCGGCTGCCGGGCGACGCTCGGCGCCTCCGCCATGCCCGACGGAGAATCATATTACGAAAACCGGCTCCGACACTTCACTACAACCGGCATGACCGCGCGCGAGATCCACGACACCGGCCTGACCGAGGTCGCCCGGCTGCGGGCGCGCATGTTCGAGGTCATCGCGCGTTCGGACTTCCCCGAGCGCGAAAGCCTGACCGGCGACGCGCTCTTCGCCGCGTTCACCGGCTATCTGCGGACGAACGAGCGGTTCTATCACAAGACCGCCGCGGGGCTTCTCGCGGAGTACCGCGAGATCGCCAAGCGGATCGACGGGGCGCTCCCGCGGCTCTTCCGCCTGGCGCCGAGACTCAGTTACGGCGTGCGCGCGATGCCCGCGTTCATGGCGGCGTCGGCGCCGACGGCTTATTACTACCCCGGCTCACTCAAGACCGGCGTCGCAGGCTTCTTCGTCGCCAACACCTCGTCGCTCGACCAGCGGCCGCGCTACGAGATGGCGGCGCTCACACTGCACGAGGCCTCGCCCGGGCATCACTTCCAGATCGCTCTGGCGCAGGAACTCGAAGACGCCGGCCTGCACGAGTGGCGCACGACGCTCGGCTTCACCGCGTTCGTCGAAGGCTGGGCCCTCTACGCCGAGACCCTCGGGTACGACCTCGACCCCGACGCCGGGCCGCTCGGCCTGTACCGGAACCCTTACGACGAGTTCGGGCATCTCTCATATCAGATGTGGCGGGCGCTGCGGCTTGTCGTGGACACGGGGATCCACGCGTTCGGCTGGACGCGCGACCGGGCCGTGCGCTACATGCTCGACAACTCCGCGCTGACGGAGACCAACGTCCGCAGCGAGGTGGACCGCTATATCGCCTGGCCCGGGCAGGCGACCGGGTACATGATCGGTCGGCTGCGGATCGGCGCGATGCGCGAGCGCGCCGAACACGCCCTCGGCGGACGCTTCGACCAGCGCTCGTTCCACGACGCGGCCCTCGGCGCCGGCGCCCTCCCGATCGACATCCTCGAACGACGCATCGAAGCGTGGACCGACGCACAGGCGCGATAGCAACCGCTGCGACAATAATAAACAACTTTATGAAGCGCATGTGTCGCGTGTCATGACATAAAGCCCAGGGATTTCATCCTTGGGCTTCGAGCGCATCGCGCGCGATTACACGCAACGCCGTTGTTGCTCAGCCGCCCAGCCGGACGGTTGTATTCAGGTCGCGGGCTTTCTCCGCGGAGTAGCCCAGCGTCACCGTCTCGCCCGCGGCGCCGGTCACGATGAAACGAACCGTCACCACGCCCCGGCTCGGCACGCCGTCGTTCACGCGGACCCGGCCCGGCTCGTGGCGGATCTCGTTCATACGCGGGTCGAAGAAGTTGTCGAGCGCGCCCGCAGCGACGACGGCGCCTCGCGCCGGCTCGCAAGTAAACAGGTCCGCCCGACCGATCCCCTCGCGGGCGGCAAGCCCCGAGCGCGTGGGCATCACGCGAGTGTTGCGGACTTCAGCCGTCACGGCCCACATCCGATCGCCGATCTGTTTAGTTTCGACCCGGCCCCACTCCAGACGGGGCATCTGGTCGGCGTGGAACATGCTGAAGCCGTGGTTGCGGTGGCTGTCCTCTTCGAGCATGAAGGTCGGCGTGTTCCGGCTCGACCACTTGTTAAGACCGCCGACGAGAATCGGCCCGAGCGTCGGATGATCCACTTCCGTGTAAGGCGTGAAGTCCTTGCCGAACTGTAGATAGTCGCGGAACTTCATCATGTCCTGCTGCGACGGGGAGGTGTTGTCGTCCTGGAAGTATTTGGCGGGCGTCCAGAGTTCGTTGGTGAAGGAGAAGATCCCGAGGCCTTCCGCCACCCAGTTCACGAACCCGCCGTGGACCGTGTAGAGGTCTTTCCAGATGACCCAGTAGTTGTAATAAGGCAGGAGCGCTTCGCCGATCCTGCCCAGTTCGTCGTAGACGCGGTTGTCAGCGGGCGGGTACGACGAGCCGCGATAGTTTGCGCCCGGCCCGCGGAGGATCATCCCGCCGGTGTTGTGGTAGGACTGGGCGGCGGCGATGTTCGGGCGATCGAGAATGAACATCCCGATGGCGTGTGTCTCAGGGTTCGAGAAGGGGAACTCGCCCGCGCCGCCTTGGATGTGGTTGGGCTGCCAGTCGCTGGGCCAGTTGCGGTTCATGTCGTCGCCGCCGGGCGGGTCTTCGTTGATGCGCCCGTCGCCGTCGTTGTCGATCCCTTCCCAGCCGAGCAGATCCCACCCGCCGGGCTGATCCGCGGGGGCGCGCTCGAAGATCCTGGGATCGTCGACGTTCCTGCGCCAGCGCCCGTTGGGATCCCGGCGCCACATCTGCGTGATCATGCCGTCGCCGTCGAGATCGTCGTACCCGTCTTCGTCGAAGAGCCCGTCGCCGTCATTATCCACGGGGCGCTGGTTCGAACGCGAGGAGTGCGGCGTGTTGGGATGGCTGAACCAGTAATCACGCCCGTCCGGGTTCTGGCTCGGCAGGAGATACAGCGCGGTGTTGTCGAGGAGGTCGGTGATCCTGTCGTTGTTCCCGTATTCCTTGGTTGTGTGCCAGAGGGAATAGAGCACGGCTTCGGCGGCCTGAATCTCGTTGCCGTGGACGTTCCCGTCGATCCACATCGCCGGCTTGTCGCGGTCCGAACCCGTCTTGAAGTTCGTCACGACCGCGACGAGCATGTCCCGGCCCTGCCGGCTCTCGCCGATCTTCTCGATCTTCACAAGGTCCGGGTAGGCGCGGGCGATCCGGCGGAAGAAGTCGTTGATCTCGCCGTGCGTGTAGTAGCGGTTGAACGCCACCTCGACCTTGTTCGGCGTGAACGCCTGGGCCCCGGCGAGCGAAGAGATCGTCCCCGCGAATACAGCGGAAGTAAGAACGGCGATTCGGGTCGTGCGGCTCATGCTCGTCGGCTCCGTGTCTGATTCTGTCACGCGATCGGTCAGATGGATTGAACGCAGAGGAAAACAGAGGGGGAAGAGAGGGCGGGTCAGGCCTTGCCGGGCTTTATCACATCCGTCTTTTTTCCAGTCGTTTGTTAGTTTTCAAGCCGGTCCCTCCGGACACTGGTAATAGATCCACTTCGTTCCGTCCCGCTGCTCTGTCCATCCAGCCATCTGACTCTCTGTCCCTCTGTCTCTGTCTCTCTCTGTCTTCCTCTGCGTTCAACCCATTCAGCGTCCGAGCCGAACGGGCACGCGGCGTTCGCCGAGTTGCGGCGAGCGGACGATGATGTCGAACCGCGCGCCCTCGGGCTGCGCGATCAGCCATTCCGCACGCGCCCTGCCGCCCGAACCCGGGATGTTCCGCGCGATCTGAAGGATGTCGCCCGCGACCACGGCGCCGGCGTCGATGTCGGCGACCATCGCGGTCCCCGGCTGGCGCCTGGCTTTCTGCGCGATCGCGATCGCCGTCGGGAAGTAGCCATCGTTGACCGCTTCGAGCGAGACGCGCCAAAGCCCGTCGCCGATGCGTTCGACCGTCGGCTCCGCCAGCCGAACCATCGGCAGACGCCCGAGCAGGTCCGCTGCGAAACGCGACTGCTCGTCGATCAGCCGCGGCAGTTCCGAATCGGGCGGGTTCATCTTGAAGCCGGGGACGAACCCGCCGATCTCGACAGAGCCGAGTTGCGGGTGTTCGAACGGCGTCCAGGGGATGAAGCCGGCGCCGTCGCGTTCCTCGTCGGAATACTTGAGCCAGGCGATGTCTTCTTTGTCGGCGTTGGCGTTGCGTGCCGGAGCTGCGCCCGCGCCTGCTCCAGCACCAGAGCGAGCCGCTGCGCCGCCCGGTCGGCCGCCGCCGGCGCCGGCTTGCCCGGTCGCCGCTGCCATGACGCGCTGACGATCCTCGGGCGACATCGACTGCACGCGGGCCATGAGTTCGCGGCGCTGATCGGGCGTGGCGTTCTGGAACTCGGCGACCATCGCCTGGATATCCGCTTCACTCAATCCGCCGGCGCCGGCGGGGCGCGCCGCGGGAGCTGCCGAGGCGGGTTTGGCGTCGTCGCCTTCTTTCTTTATCTGATCCGGGCGGACCCACACCGGCGTCGAGAACGCCGGGACCGCGTATTGCGCGTAGGCCCAGGAATGGAACGAACCCGCGTGGTCGGCGCTCGACGCCGCGTTTATCTTAGTTATCTCCTTGAAGACCTCGGCGATCTTCTCGTAGTACGCCTTGTCGCCGGTCTCGATGCCGACGGGCGCCCGGCCGGTGATGTCCATCTTCCCCGCCTCGGGGATCTTCGTCAGCGAGTCGTGAGGGCCGAAGACCAGCACCGCAGCGATGTTCGGCCTGTCGAGCATCCACCGCACGAGCGACCGCGACTCGACCTCCGACAGCGGGTAAAGCCCGGCGTAGGGCTTGTGCTCGGGCCACTGATGCATGAAGTTGCGGTCGAGATCGACGCCCCCGGCGCCGTCCTCTCCGAACATGCCGTCGCCGTCGGCGTCGCGGCTTTCGATGAGCAGGGCGTACTCGGCGGTTTCGCCGGCTTCGGGCCTGGGGGCGCGCATCAGCCGCGGTTCGTCCGTGTCAGCGACGAGCGACGCGCCGAGCCACGCCGGCGGGTTCTTGACGCGCATCATTGTTATGACGCCGTCGCCGTTGATGTCGGAGGGGCCGTCCTCGTCGATGCGCCCGTCGCCGTCGGCGTCGTCGGGGGTAGTCGTGTGATTGAAAGAGCGTTTCGGCCCGCCCGCGAGATGCACAGCCGCGGCGTCCGGGTTCAGTCTCGGGACGATGTAGACGGTGCGCTCGGCGAGCATGTCGGCGTTATCGGCGACAAGCCGCTGCGCCAGCCCGAGCGCGACGTCGGTCCCGACGAGATGATCGCCGGAGACTCCCGCGACGATCAGCAGCGCCGGGCGATCGTCCGGGCCGGGCGTCCCGCGTCGGCTCTCGGCGCCGAGACGGATGAGGTGCAGCGGTCGCCCGTCCCGGCTCTGGCCGAGCGTTGAGGTCTGGACCAGCGCGCCGTGGGATCGCTGGAGTTCGCGGAGGGTGCGCTCCAACTGCGCGTCCGTCGGCGCCGCGGACAGGCCGGTCGTCGCGCACGCGCTCAGGCCCGCAGCGGCGAATACACACATCAGTCTCATTAGTCGCTCCATCACGTGATTGATTCAGCCGCCAACAGCCTACAGACTCGCCCGCTCGGGGATGCGGGTCGAACGCAGAGGAAGACAGAGGAAGACAGAGGTTCAGAGCGGCGCTTTCCCGACGCCTGACCTGAGCAAAGCGAAGGTCAGGGTGAAATAACGAATGCAATCAACGAACGCGCCTCAACGCCCCTCGATTTCTTCCTCTCTTCTTCCGCCCCCCTCCTCTCCCTCTGTCTTCCTCTGCGTTCAACCCCTCCCCGCCGGGCGCCTGATTTTGGTTAGCGGCTCAGTACGTCGGGCCGAAGACTATGGCGTTCATCAGCAGGCGCATGCCCGCGTGATGGAACGCGCGGAACGTGACGTCCTCGGCGAAACAGACGACGTTGCCGCGCCCGAGGTTGTGGTGCGTGACCGCGGGCGTGCCGGAGAGCGCGAACTCCTTGTCGCGTGAGATGGACCCGCCCAGGCGGAGGGTCTCGCCGTTGCGCGCGTCGGCGAAGCGGGCGACGACGTAGCCGGTGTCGGCGACGGGGAGCGTGCGGTCGCCGCGTTTTATGAAGCCGATCCAGTCGCGGACACCCGACGCCGCCATGGGGTGCGAGGTGTCCACGTTCGCCAGGAGCATGGCGCCTGGGACGCGCCCGTCGATGGACTCCTGAAGGCGCTCGGCGAAGGTCTTCGAGTTCGGCTTGGGCGCGTTGCGATCCGCGGGCGCCTCGTCGGGCTTGAGTTCGAGGACCGACCGCGAAGCCCAAACCGACGCGGACCCGGACGCGACGAGCGTCCCCCCGTTGCGGACCCACGCCTTGATGGCGTTCGTGACGGACTCGCCGAGCGGGCCGCTCTCGGGCATGACTATCACATTATATTGGGAGAGGTCCGCCCGCCCCAGCGCGTCGGCGTTGACCGCGGTGTACGGGATCGGCTGTTCGAGGTCGAGCAGCCACCAGTGCGAGCCGGCGCTGTTGGACTGAGTCGGCGTCCCGCGGACGAGGAGAACTTTCGGCAGGTTGTATAGCGAGTTGTCGTCGGCGCCGAGCACGTGCCCGGCGCTCGCCTCGCCGGTCGCCACGCGGTGGACGCTGATCCCCGCAGCGACGCAATCGTTGACGAACGCGCGCATCTGTTCGGGTCGGTTGCGGATCGTGTAGACGATCAGGCTCCCCCTGCCGAAGGTCGCGCCGTCGGGCGTGGTGATCTCACCGCCCGCCAGACGCGCGAACAGGTCGTGCTTCATCGCCAGCCCGACCGCGACGGGGAAGTGATGCGCTCGCGCATCGACCATCACCGCCACCTCACCGGCGCCCGTTACGCGAGCAGCGGGCGGCGCGAACGAACGCACCGGCTCGGTCGCTGCGGTGATCGCGGCGTCGGTGAACCATGCGTCAAGCCCGAAAGCCACGGGCAACGACCACGACGTTATGTCGTAGGTGTCGTTGTCCGTCACGATCGGGTCCGGCTCGAAGACCGCCTTGGCGAGCCGGCCCATCGGCTGGGCGGCGCGGATGACCCATGCGCCGGCGGGGACGCGCGTCTCGCCCGCGGCGGCGTTCCCTTTATAAGAAGTCAGGCCCGCGATCGTCGCGTCGCGTGTGAGCCGTTCTATCTCTATGCCGTGGCCCGCGCACAGATCCCACACCTTCTTGAGCAATGCCGGGTCGTTGTCCGGGCTGATGACGAACGCGACAGGCCCGTCGCTAGGCCCATCGGCGGACTCCGTGAAGAACCGCCTGAATCGTTCGAGTTGCCCGCGGCGGTTCGCAGCGGTGGTCTCGAGGTAGGACATGCTCGTGAGGAAGTGGTTGACCGCGCGCCTACGCAGCGTGAGCGAGTATTCGCCCGCGACATCGACCGCAAGCCCGGCGAACCCGTGCCCGGCCTGTTCGCAGAGCAATCCCACGGCGCCGTGGTACACCGGCAGCACCTTGCCGTAGCCCGGATACAGGTAATCGAAACGTTCGCGCGTCGAATAGACCAGCCCGCGATCGTCGAAGACCTTCGCGTTTGCCGACCCGTAGAGGTTGATCCACTCGCGCGTCTCTGCGGGGATGTTCTGGTTGTACGGGTCGTCCCCGGCGCCGAAGAAGTAGGGGCTGCGGTATCCCTGCTCGTGGTAGTCGATATGAAGCTGCGGCAGGAACGACCGGTACACCGGCAGCCGCTGGGCGGACTCGACCTGGCTCATCCAAAGCCAGTCGCGGTTGAGGTCGAAATAATAATGGTTCGTGCGCCCGCCGGGCCAAGGCTCGTCGTGCTCGGCGGCGTCGCGGCTCGGGTTCGCGCCCAGCCCGGCGCCCATCGTCATGTTGTACCAGTTTACATAGCGGTCGCGCCCGTCCGGGTTGATCATGGGATCGACGACGAGGACGACCTTATCGAGGATCTCGCGGACCTCTGCGTTGCGCGCCGCAGCCATCGTGTACACCACCCGCATGGCTGCCTCGCTCGACGAGGCCTCGTTCCCGTGGACGTTGTAAGAAAGCCAGACGACCGCGGGGTTGTTCTCGATTATCCGCCGGGCCTCGGCGTCGCTCGTCCCGCGGGGGTCCGCGAGGGCGAGATTGCGCGTGCGGATCGACTCGAGATCGCGGAGATTCTCGGGAGATGAGATCACGAGGTAGTGCAGGGATCGGCCCTCGTAGGTTCTGCCGTAGTCGTGCATGGTGACGCGGTCGGACGCCGCGGCGACGGCGCGGAGGTAGGCGACGACGTCGGCGTGGCGTGTGAAGCGGTCGCCGACCTCGTGGCCGAGGATTGATGCGGGAGCGGGGATCGCGGGGTCGAAGTCGAGCCTGCCGAAGTATTCGAAGTCCGGGCGGGGGTTCAACGGCTCGATCGTCGCGGCGGCGGTCGATCGCGGCGCGGGCTGAGCGGAAACCGTGGTGCAGCCGATCGAGCCGGTCAGGATCAGCGCCGCCACGCCGGCGGCCAGGGGGCGAACACATTCGAGCATCGTTGAGTCCTCGTCTCTCGGGGTCTGATCTCACCTGGGAACTTTCCCGGGCACCTTACCGGCGAGCGGGCCGGGCGTGGCGGCGCCGGCGGCGCGGTAGCCTCGGGCGATGGGTTCAACAGAGGATCGACGATCGGAGCGTGAACGACTGCTGCTCGAACTCACCGGCGTCCCCACCGCAGCCGGGCGGGAAGATCGGGTGATCGCGTTCATCGAGCAATGGACGGCTGATCGCCCGTGGCTGCGCCTCTCGCGCGACAACGCGGGCAATCTATGGATTGAAAAATCACAACACCACCCCGATCCCAGTGGCACGGGCGTCTCGCCCGTGCGTGATCAAAGCAACAGTGGCACGGGCGTCTCGCCCGTGCGCGAGATTCTGCCCGGCCCGATCATCTTCCAGGCACATCTCGACCACCCCGCGTTCGTCGTCACCGCGGTCGACTCGCCGCGCGAAGCCACCGCCGAGTTCCGCGGCGGCGTGCGGGCCGAGTACTTCACCAACGCGCGCCTCGTGCTGCACTCGCGGGACGACGGCCGCGCGCCGGGCGTGGTCGCGGAGACGACCGAGCCGGATGAAGCCGCGGGTCGGCCGTACCGCGTCGCGCGTCTGACATTCGATCGCGACACTTATGTTTTAGTCGGTGATATCGCGACATGGGATCTCCCGCCGGCGGAGATACGCGACGGGCTGCTGCACGCCCCGGCGTGCGACGATCTGGCCGCGGTCGCAGCGGCGCTGTGCGCGATCGAAGAACTTATCACTTCGAACGATCACGCCGCTCACGGCTCGGAGAGCCGTGCCACCCCGGATAGCCTTGCCTTCCCGGACATCCGCCTGCTGCTGACCCGAGCGGAGGAAGTCGGCTTCATCGGGACGATCGCGGCGTGCAGGTCGGGGACGATCCCGCCCGGGTCGAGGATCATCGCGCTCGAGAACTCGCGTGCGTTCGCGGATTCGCCCGTCGGCGCGGGGCCGATCGTCAGGGTGGGCGATCGGCTGAGCGTCTTCAGCCCGGCGCTGACGGCGGCGGTGGCGAAGATCGCGCAGGATCTGATGACGGGCGGGACGATTGTGCCACTGGGTCCGGGGCGGCAAGGCTCTCCGAGCCGTGAGCGCACGCGCGAGACGCCCGTGCCACTGGGTCCGGGGCGGCAAGGCTCTCCGAGCCGTGATCGCACGGGCGGGACGCCCGTGCCACCGGGGGAACATAAGACGGGCGGGACGCCCGTCCCGCCGGGTGAGGTATTTCGCTGGCAGCGCAAACTCATGGCGGGCGGGGCGTGCGAGGCGACGGCGTTCTGCGCCTTCGGGCACGAGGCGACCTGCCTGTGCCTGCCCCTGGGCAACTATCACAACATGGGTCGGCTCGACGAGGTCGAAGCCGATCGGGGACGCGCGGCGTCCGCAGCCGGGGCGGTCGCGGCGGTTGCGCCCGAGTTCGTCTCCGTCGCCGACTTTCACAACCTCGTCGATCTGCTCGTCGCGTGCGGTCGCGGCGTCGGGGCCGTCGAACCGATGTCGGCGAGGCTTGAGAAACTTTATAATGAGCGATCCGCGGTTCTCGACCGCATCGGCTGAGCCGGGATATGCGCGTCCCCCCTGTGCGGGGACGCGCCGCCGGGCGTGTGTGTGTTTATAAAAGGGGCGGAGCGGCCCCGTGTGGGCGGACTGATGGCCGGAGCCGCTCCGTACGAACCGGGCCTGATCCGAAATGTCGCCTCGGGGCGGCCGGGGCGGGACGCGCGGGGCCTGCGGTCCCGGCCCTCGCGGCACGCCCGGAGGCGAGTCGGGGCCCGTTCTCTCTCCCGTGACTATGTTCGGGGAACGATCGGTTCCGGTTCCATGATTCGTACGTACTTTTTCGGTTTTCCGAACCGGACCCGAACCCCGAGGCCGCCCGCAATGCCACGATTCCGCCTGAACATCGCGTACGACGGGACCGACTTCCACGGCTGGCAGAAGCAGCATCGCCCGGCGGAGCATGATCCCGAAACGCGCGTCGCGCTGCGCACCGTGCAAGCCGAGGTCGAACAGGCCGTGCGCGACGTCGTCCGCGAGCCGATCTTATTACAAGGCGCCAGCCGGACCGACGCCGGCGTGCACGCGCTCGCGCAGACCGCGGCGTTCACAGTCGGCGCGACCGAGATCGAACATCCCGGACCCGACCCTGCGCGCGAACCGGTCTGGCGCAGACTGACCCCCGATCGGCTCAGGCTCGCGATCAACAGTCGGCTGCCCGGCGACGTGCTCGTGACGTCACTCTCCGCGACGCGCAACGATTTCGACCCGATCGGCGACTGCCTCGAGAAGGGCTACCGCTATTCGCTGCACGTCGGGCGCGATCGGCCGCTCTTCGATCGGCGTTTCGTGCATCATGTGCGGACGGAACTCGACGCGCCCGCGATGCGCGACGCCGCGGGCAGGTTCATAGGTCGGCACGATTTCGCGGCGTTCGCCGCTGCCGGGCACGGGCGCCTCAGCACGGTCCGCACGGTCACGTCCTGCGCCGTCTCCGAAGAGCCGGGCGCCAGGGTGCGCATCGACATCGCCGGCGAAGGGTTCCTGCACAACATGGTGCGGATCATCGCGGGGACGCTGACGGAGGTCGGGCGAGGTCGGCTAGCGCCCGAAGCGGTGGACCAAGCCCTCGCGTCGGGCGACCGCCGGGACGCCGGCCCGACTCTTCCGCCGACGGGACTGTGCCTGATGTGGATGCGCTACGCGAACGACGGGTCGGCGTCGATGTAGGATCGGCGAAAATAAGGAGGCCGGGCATGATCCGAACGTTCACATCGCGAGTCGTCTGTGCTTGGTGCGTGATGGCGCTGCTCGCGGGCGGCGTGATCGCGGACTCGCCCCGGCTGCTGCCGATGCGTGAGCGGGCCGCGGTGCGCGACGCGTGGCTGGCGCATCGGCTCGACACGATCATCCCGCCGTTGATGAGACGCGCGGGCGCGGACATGTGGATCGTCTCGGCGCGGGAATACAACGAAGACCCGGTGATCGCGACGATGCTCCCCGCGGAATGGCTCGGGACGGCCCGCCGGCGGACGATCCTCGTCTTCTTCGATCGCGGCGGAGAAGCCGGCGTCGAACGGCTCGCCGTGGCGCGATACAACATCGGCGGGCTGTTCGCGCCCGCGTGGAACCCCGAAGACGAACCCGATCAGTGGCGCGCACTCGCAGCGATCGTCCGCGAACGCGACCCCCGACGAATCGCTGTGAACGTCTCGACCGTCACCGCGTTCGCCGACGGGCTTACCGCCGCCGAGCGCGACGCGATGCTCCATGCCCTCGGCCCGGACTACGCCCGGAGGGTCGTGAGCGACGACGCGCTCGCGGTGGGCTGGCTCGAGACGCGGACCGGGCCCGAACTCGAGGCGTACCCGCACGTCAGCCGCGTCGCGCACTCGATCATCGACGAGGCGCTGTCCGACCGCGTCATCCAGCCGGGAGTGACGACGACGAAGGACGTGGAATGGTGGTGCAGGGAGCGCGTCGCGGAACTCAAACTTACGACTTGGTTCCATCCGAGCGTGTCGGTCCAGCGGGCCGAGTCCGAGACGGGCTTCGTCGATCTCTTCGAGGGGCAGGACGAGGTGATCCGCGCGGGCGATCTCGTGCACATCGACTTCGGGATCGTGTATCTCGGGATGCACACGGACACACAGCGGATGGCGTACGTGCTCCGCCCGGGGGAGGCGGGGCCGCCGGCGGGGCTGGCGCGGGCGTTCGCCGTCGGCAATGAATTGCAGGATGTTCTTACATCGCAGTTCAGGACCGGGCGCACGGGGAACGAGATCCTTGCGGGCGCCCTCGCCGAGGCTCGCCGCCGGGGGATCGACGCGACGATCTACACGCACCCGCTGGGGCTGCACGGGCACGCCGCGGGGCCGTTGATCGGCCTGTGGGATCAGCAGGCCGGCGTGCCGGGCCGGGGCGATTTCCCGCTCAATCCGAAAACCGCCCATTCGATCGAACTCAACGCCCGGGTAGCGATCCCCGAGTGGGGCGGGCAGCAGGTGCGCATCATGCTCGAGGAAGACGCGATCTTCGACGGGCGTGAAGTGCGATATATCGCGGGTCGGCAGCAGGAGTTAGCGACAATCCCCCGACGGCGTTGACGCGATCGCCCGGCGCCCTCTTGACACATCGACGCCTTTCCGCTTGAATGGTCAACCAAGACTTGGCTGATTGTTCTAGTGAATGGCTGACGATGGCGCCCGGAGAGACACGCGAACGCATCATCGACGCCGCCCGCAGGCTCTTCCACGAGCAGGGCTACCACGCTACGGGCGTCTCGACCATCCTCCGCGAGGCGGACGTGCGGTCCGGCTCGCTCTACTACTTTTTCGACAGCAAGGAAACCCTGCTGCTCGGCGTGCTCGAGTGGTACCTCGAACACCTCCGCCCGATCGTCCTCGAACCCGCCGAGGCCGCCACTGACGACGGCGTCGAGCGCGTCTTCGCCCTGCTGAACTGGTACCGCACCGGCCTCGGGCGGGCCGGGTGCACGCTGGGGTGCCCGATCGGGAACCTCGCGCTCGAGCTCGGCGACAACCTCCCCGCCGTCCGCGCCCTCATCCACCAGAACTTTCAGAACTGGGCCGTCGGGGTCGAACGCTGGCTCGTCGACGCCGGGGATCGCCTGCCGACGAGAACGGATCGGGCGGGGCTGGCGCGGTTCGTCCTGACGGTGATGGAGGGCGCTGTCATGCAGTCGCGTGCAGCGGGGACGCTGGAGCCATTCGATCAATCCGTCGCGCAACTGCGCGCATATTTCGACGAACTGCGCCGTGCCGCCGACGCCGAGCGCGAGAACAGCACCACCACGGGAGAACAATCATGACCCGCCGAGCACTCACATTCGTCGCAGCCGCATTCGCCGCGCATTTCGCAGCCGCAGCCCCGCCGCCGCTCGAGCACGCCGCGATAATCGAGGCCCCCGCCGCCGACGTCTGGCGCGCCCTGACCGACCCCGCCGAGGTCGTGACGTGGATGACCGCGCACGCGGACATAGACCTGCGTGTCGGCGGGCTGTTCCGCACGAACTACAACACCAACGGAGTGATCGGGGACGAGACGACGATCGCCAACCGCATCATCGCGTTCGAGACGGGCCGCATGCTCGCGCTCCAGAACGCCCAGGCGCCCGCCGGCTTCCCCTGGCCGGACCTCATCGCCGGGACGTGGTCCGTGCTGTACCTCGACCCGATCGCGCCCGACCGGACCCGGCTGCGGATCGTCGGCATGGGCTACGGCGTCGGCGAAGGCTGGGACCAGATGCGCGCCTTCTTCGACCAGGGCAACGCATGGACCATCGAACAACTCCGGAATAAGTTCAAAACAACATCCGGCACGGGCGCCGACCCACTCGTCATCCTCGCGCGCATGGTCGGCGGGGAGTGGATACACGAGAGCTCAACTCCCGCCGGCGGCGTCTTCCGTGTCCGCAGCATCGTCGAACTCGGCGCCGACGGCGAATCGCTCACCGCCCGCGGCTGGCTCGGCGACGCCGAGGGCATGTACGAGCACGGCTCGACGATCATCTACCGCGACCCGACCACCTCCGATGTGCGATTCCTCAATGTCAATGAGCAAGGCGCCGTGGCGCGGGGCGCGATCCACGTCGCGCCGGGCCCGGTCGTCGTATGGGACTGGAACGCCGCCGACCCCTCCACAGGCGCGATCACTCGGTACCGCGTCGAGAACACTTTCCCGGGCGACGATCCAGATCGGCACGGGTTCCGCCTCTTTCTGTTGGGGGCCGGGGGTGATCGGACCCCGCTGGTGGATATCGGGTACGAGCGTGTCGCGCGGGCGCCGGCGGCTTTTCTGAAGGCGAAGCCGGGACACGCAAAATAACCAAAAACGCATTGTTTCTGCCGCGTGAATCGCTATTTTTTTTCGTGTGGGGGCTTTGGTCGAACAATTGCGCTGGCTCTTCGGCCGGGGGTTTCATCCGTTCCCGGTCCGATACCTGATCGGGCGTCCGCGGACGCTGCGTGCGCATGTCGGCGCGCTGTACGCCCGTCAGCAATGGCGTCGGAGCCGATCGCCGGTGTACCGGGCGGGGCTGATCGTTTCGGGGCTGGCGTGGCCGATCATCGCGTACGCGCTGGCGGCACGGACGACGCGGCGTCTCGGCGGGCTGGCGCGCGCCCGCACGGGCAAGTCCGCGCTTCGGCAGTGGGGCGAGCAATGCGCGCTGGCGTTTCGTCACGCGCTGGCGCCCCCGTCGTATTACCTGCACGAGCTCGATCGGCCCGAACTCCGCGCGGGCGTCGGCGAAATCGTCGACGAGCCGGAGATGCGCGCCCTACTGCGACGCATCAACTCCGAAGCCGACGACGGCCTCATCTCGGACAAGGTCCGCTTCCACGACCGGTGCGTCGAGCACGGCGTGCCCACGATCCCGATCATCGCCTGCTTCAACCATGGCGCGATCGAGCGGGCAGAACCGCCGCTGCCCGTGCGCCTGCCGGACGAGGATCTCTTCTCGAAGCCGATTAATCTCAACAGCGCCCAGGGCGCGTGGTGCTGGGAGTCCGTATCCCCGGGAATTTTCCGCAGACACGACGGGCGCGAGTTCACCGGCGACGAGGTGATCCGGCTCCTGCTCGAAGCCTCGCGGGAGCGCCCGCACATACTCCAGCCGCGGATCCGCAACGGCGCGTTCCTGTCGCGGTTCGCTCCGAACGGGCTTTGCTCGGTGCGGATATTTTCGAGCCGGGACGACGAGCGGGGCGTGTTCGAGCCGATGATCGCGAATATCAAGTTGGCGTCGCGTGGCTCTTACTTTGACAACACTCACCAGGGCGCGATCGCGTGCCCGGTCGATCTCGCGACTGGCGCGCTCGGGCGCGGGATCAAACTGGACCCCGCCTTCGGGCGGGCCGCCATCCATCCCGACTCGAACGAGCCGATCGTCGGGGCGCGGATCCCGGATTGGGGCGCGGCGCTCGCGCTGGTCGAGCGTGCGCACCGCGCGTTCTACGAGTTCCGGATTCTCGCGTGGGACATCGCGCTGACCGATCGCGGGCCGCTGGTCGTCGAGGCGGAGATGCTCGCGGGGATCGAGTCGATCCAGCGGGCCCACGACGCCCCGATCGGCCGGACGCCGCTGGGCGTGCAGTACCGGCGGCATCTCGACGCGCTGGCCGGCGCGGGCAGATGATTTTCTCCGTTCGCCGGCGCGCGGATCGCGCGGATTTTCAACACCCGCCGGGAGTGCGCGAACCCCGTCGCTCCGTTGTGTAGACTCGCCGCCCGACCCGGGTCGCGGCGTCCCCGTCCGTATTTCGGACCACCGCCCCGGGATGTTCAGATTCGCGGTGATCGCAGATCGGTCGATCGGCGGATGTGTGAGGAGGTCGCGTGCGGCGGATCGCGCCGACGGTGGGGATATGGCTCGGGTTGTGCGCGATCACGATGATCGTGTCGGCGTCGTTTGCGCAGCCCGAGGCGCCCGCCGAGGCTTCCGCCGAGTCCGTCGGCGCTGACGCCCGCTCGGCCCGGGCCGCCGCCTATATCGCGTACGCCGCCCGGGCCTCGGCCCCGCCGGTGATCGACGGCGTGCTCGACGACGAAGCCTGGACGGCCGCGACCCCCTTCGACAACTTCACGCAGGTCAACCCCACCGAGGGCGCGCCGCCGACTTTTCGCACGGTCGTCCGCATCCTGTTCGATGATGACAATATTTATATCGCCGTCCGCGCCGAGGACGACCGCCCGGACCTGCTCGTCGGCAAGGAACTCCGCCGGGACGCGGACCTGGACTCCGACGACCGCGTATCCATCGTGTTCGACCCCTTCGGCACGTCGCGCGACGGGTTCTTCTTCCAGATGAGCGTCACCGGCGCTCGCCGCGACGGGCTTGTCGAGAACAACCGCAGGACGCGCATCGAGTGGGACGGCGTGTGGTGGGGCAAAACCAGCACCGATGATTCGGGCTGGAGCGCGGAGTTCCGCATCCCCGCGAAAACCCTCTCCTTCAACCCCGGCGCCGACACGTGGGGGCTGAACATCGAACGCCGCATCCGCAGGCTAAACGAGCAGGTCCGCTGGTCAAGCCCGCGGCGGAACTCCTCGATCAGCCGGCTCGACGAGGCGGGCGCGCTCGTCGGGCTAGAGGGGCTTGACCAGGGGCTTGGGCTTGATGTGAAGCCGTCGTCGTCGCTGACTTATCGCTCGGAGGGGACGACGCTCTTCGAGCCGAGCCTGGACATATTTTATAAGTTGACGCCGACGATCCAGGCTACTCTCACGCTCAACACCGACTTCGCGGAGACCGAGGTCGACGATCGGCAGGTCAACCTCACGCGGTTCCCGCTGTTTTTCCCGGAGCGTCGCGATTTTTTCTTACAGGACGCGGGGGTCTTCGAGTTCGGCGGGATCAACCAGTCGCCGTTGCCGTTCTTCTCGCGCAGGATCGGGATCGTCCGCGGTGAGGAGAAAGAAATCCTCGCCGGGTTCAAGGTCACGGGCCGCACCGAGCGCCTGACCTTCGGCGTGCTCGACGTGCAGATGAAGGACGACTCCGAGCTCGGCTCCAAAAACCTCGCCGTCGCTCGCGCACGTTACAACATCACGGACACCACCGCCGTCGGGCTGATCGCGACCAACGGCGACCCCTCGACCACCGGCGACAACACCGTCGTCGGCGCCGACTTCGACTTCATAATCGACGACGTCGGCGGGGGGAACTCGCTCCAGGGAGCGGGGTACTTTCTTAAGTCCTTCACGTCCGGCTCCGACGCGCCGGGCGGCGGGGACGGGACCGCGTTCGGCGTCCGGCTCAACTACCCCAACGAGCCGTGGTCCTTCAACCTCTTCGCCGGGCAGGTGGACAACGGGTTCAACCCGGCGCTCGGCTTCGCGCCCCGGCGGGGCGAGCGCGAGTTCGCCGCCGGCACACGCTACCGCTGGAGGCCGAGGGATAGCCGCTGGCTGCGGCGCATCGACATTACAATCAACTCATTTCTCAATACAAGTCTTTCCAATGACGTGCTGAGCGCGAACTACAACCTGCCCCGCGTCGAGATCCAGAACAACGCCGGCGGCACGTTCGCCGTCTTCCTCACGCCTCAACGCGAGAAACTCGAACGCCCGTTCCAGATATCGCGCGGCGTGGTGATCCCGGTCGATTCGTTCGACTTCCTCCGATACGGGTTCGACTTCCGCACGGCGAGCAGCCGGGCCGTCGGCGGTCGCGTCTCGATGACGTTCGGGGACTTCTTCGACGGCGAGCGCTGGGACACCACCGTCGGGCTGGACCTGCGCCCGAGCAAGCACTTCTTCTTCAGCGCGGAACTCGTCCAGAGCGACATCGACCTGCCCGAGGGGGACTTCATCACACGGATCGCGCGCGTGCGGTTTAATATCAACTTCACGCCTGATATATCGTGGTCGAACTTCGTGCAGTGGGACAACGTCTCGGACCTCGGCGGGCTGAACAGCCGATTCCGCTGGACGATCCGCCCGGGGAGCGACTTCTTCGTGGTCGTCAACCAGGGGTTCTTCGCCGACAGCGACCGCTTCAGTTTCGAGGAGACCGAGCTGACGACGAAGATCGGCTGGACGTTTCGGTTCTGAGCAATCCGACCGCCGATCGCTGCGCAGAGAGCGCGCGTCACGCACAAACCCCAGGGATTTCATCCCCGGGCTTGTAGAGTGCGACGCGGGGCGGGATTGTCGCTGGAAAAAGTGTTGTTCGCGGGCGACCGAGCGGGTATTCTGCCTTGAGAGGGCGGCCCTGCGCCTCGGGGATCGCCCGCAACGTCTCGTGGGGAGGACCGAAAATGTCACTGTCTGTTCATACGGCGCGACGCGCCGGGCTGTGTGTTTGTGCGTGCGCTGCGCTCGCCGCGGTCGCGGTCGGGGAGGACCGGACGATCACCGGCGTGGGGAATAATGTCGCGAACCCGAATCTGGGAGCCGCGGGCGCGATCCTGCTCCGCGCCGCGCCGGCGGCGTACTCGGACGGGGTCTCGGCGCCGAGCGGGGTCGGGCTTGCGAGTCCGCGCGCGATCAGCAACGCCGTGATCCATCAGAACACCACAGGCGGGGTCATCATCCCCGACCCGCGCGGGCTGACGGACTTCATCTGGGCGTGGGGTCAGTTCCTCGACCACGACATCGACCTGACCCCGATCCCGAAGGACGAGGCGATGCCGATCGCTGTGCCGACGGGCGATCCCTGGTTCGACCCGGGCGCGATCGGCGGGGTGACGCTGCCGTTCACGAGGTCGGGGTATCATCCCGCGACCGGGACCGGACCGGGCGACCCGCGCGAGCAGGTGAACATCATCACCGCGTTCATCGACGCTTCAAACGTGTACGGGTCGGAGGACGACCGGGCGGATTGGCTCCGTGAATCGGGCACGGGTCGGCTGCGGGTCTTCGCGCATCCGCTCGCGGGGGACATGCCGCCGCTGAATGACGGGACGATCCCGAACGGGCCGAGCAGTTCCCCGGCGTTCTTCGTCGCGGGGGACGAGCGCGCCAACGAGACCGCGACGCTGCTGTCGCTGCACACTCTATTCGTCCGCGAGCACAATCGGCTCGCCGACGAGATCGCCGCGGCTAACCCTGGCTGGACCGGCGACGAGGTCTTCGAGCGGGCCCGCAAGATCGTCGGCGCTTTGATGCAGCAGATAACCTACGGCGAGTTCCTCCCGGCGCTCCTCGGGCCGGGCGCGATCCCGCCGTATTCGGGCTACGACGATTCGATAGATCCCGGCGTCGTCACGGAGTTCTCGACCGCGGCGTACCGCGTCGGGCACACGCTTCTCTCGCCGATCCTGCTTCGGCTTGACGAGTTCGGCGGGACGATCCCCGAGGGCAACCTCCCGTTGCGCGAGACATTCTTCAACCCGGCGAAGGTTACGAACGAGGGCGGGCTGGCGCCGTTATTTCGCGGGGTTGCGACCGGGCAGGCGCAGCAGGTGGACGCGGTGATCAACGACGATGTCCGTGTGGGTCTGTTCGAGACGATCGGGCCGGCGATGGACCTCGCGGCGCTCAACATCCAGCGCGGCCGCGACCACGGGCTGCCCGGCCTGAACACGGTGCGGGCGGCGTTCGGCCTGCCCGCTCACGCGACCTTCGACGACGTGACCGCGGACCCCGCTGTCGCGGCTGCTCTGGCGAGCGTCTACACGACGCCCGGCGAGATCGACCCGTGGGTCGGCATGATCGCCGAGGACCATCTCCCCGGCGCAAGTGTCGGCGGGACCATCCACGCCGTGCTGGTCGATCAGTTCACACGCCTGCGCGACGGGGACCGATTCTGGTTCGAGGCCGACCCGGCCCTGGCGGACGTGCTCGACGAGATCCGCGCGACCCGGCTGTCAGATGTGATCGCCCGGAACACGGAGATCGCCCCGGGCGAACTACAGAAAAACGTCTTCTTCATCCCGTGCCCCGGCGACGCCGACGGGAATCTGCTTGTGGACGGGAAGGATCTGCTGGTTATCCTTTCAGCGTGGGGTCAGGACGACCCCGACGCCGACCTCAACAACGACGGCGTGGTCAACGGGATCGACCTCCTGATCATGCTGAACAACTTCGGCTCGTGCCTCGATTGACCGAACAAATGACGAACGATCCCCGCCCGGCGAGCACGGGCGAGTGACACGGTTCTCACCAAGCCGCCGCCGGCGTTTCCCGTTTCGGGGCGCCGGCGGTTGTTTTTAAGTTCCCCTCGCGGCGTCCGGGCGATAATCGCGGCGCCGACCGCCGTGATCCCGCAGCCGGGTCTCGTCTTCAACAATCTGTCCACGAACGTCCGAAAAGGAAATTTGATCGCGCCCGGGCGTGATCTGTGTGGTACCTTCTGCTCGCGATGCGGATCACCAACGCCCCCCATCCCGCGATGCTCGCCCGGCCCGAAGCGGCGCCCGCCGCCCGTCGCGCGCCGGTGCAGGCTCTGGACACCGCCGGGCGGGTCGATCGCGTCAACGCCGTCGAGCGGGCGCTGAACCCGGTCGCGGCGAGGCTGGTGGCGGCGGTGGTGCCCGGCTCGATCGACTTCGCCGGCCCGACGCCCAGACCCGCCCCCGCGGCGACCCCGATCTACACCCATCCCGCCGACGCCAACGCCGCTGCGACACGCCACGCCGTCACCACCGCCGTCGGCGCCCGACTCGACGTGACCGGCTGACCCGTCGCCCGGCGGGCGCCTTCCGTATCCTGCCGGGATGCCCGCACACGCACACGCAAACCATCTCCGCGCGCTCTGGTCGCTCGAACCCGGCGTCGCGTACCTCAACCACGGGTCGTTCGGCGCCACGCCGACCTCCGTCCTCAACTTCCAGCGCGAACTCCGCGACCGCATCGAGCAGCAGCCCGTTCGGTTCTTCGCGCGCCAGTGGGAGGGCGCGTTCGACGAAGCCCGCGCCGCGGTCGCCGGGTTCCTGGGCGCCTCGCCGGACGACATCGCCGCGGTCCCCAACGCGACCGCGGGCGTCAACACCGTCCTGCGCTCGCTGCGCTTCGACCCCGGCGACGAACTTATAACCACGAACCACGAATACAACGCCTGCGCCAACGCGCTGCGCCACGCGGCTGACCGCGCGGGGGCGCGCGTCGTAGTCGCGCAAGTACCGTTCCCGATAAGTTCGCCGGATGATGTAGTCGCCGCGGTGCTCGACGCCGTCACCCCCCGGACCCGGCTCGCGCTATTCGACCACGCCACCAGCCCGACGGCGATCGTCTTCCCCGTCGGGCGCCTCGTGCGCGAACTCCGGTCCCGCGGCGTGATGTCTCTCGTCGACGGCGCGCACACGCCGGGGATGCTCCCCGTCGATCTCGACGCGCTCGGCGCCGAGTTCTACACCGGCAATCTTCATAAGTGGGTCTGCGCGCCCAAGGGCGCTGCGTTCCTGCACGTCCGCCGCGACATGCAGCGACTCATCGAGCCGCTCTCGATCAGCCACGGGCTGAACTCGCAGCGCGCCGACCGATCCCGGTTTCGGATGCTGTTCGACTGGACGGGGACGTGCGATCCCACGGCGTTCCTGTCCGTCCCCGAGGCGCTCGCCGCCGTCGCCGCAGCGGTCCCGGGCGGCTGGGAGGAGGTCATGCGGCGGAATCATAAACTTGCGATCGAGGCACGGGACTTGTTATGTGCGGTGCTCGGCGTCGCGCGCCCCGCGCCGGACGAGATGCTCGGCTCGATGGCGTCGATCCCGCTGGCGCCCGGATCCGGGCCGGACCCGGCGGAATCGCCGCTGTTTCAGGACGCGATGCAGACGCCGCTGCTCGAACGTTTCGGCGTGGAGGTCCCGGTGATCCCGTGGCCCGAGCCGCCGGCGCGCCTCGTCCGCGTCAGCGCGCAACTTTATAACACAATCGACGAGTATCGCGTCCTCGCCGACGGGCTGTGCGCGATCCTCGCCGAGGAGCGCGAGGGGTCGCGCGCCGCTGCGGTGTCGCCGCGATGAGCGCGCCGGTGTTCGGGCCGATCCTGGGTCAGATCCGGGCTTTGGAGACTCTCGCCGCAGCGATCGCTTCGGGCCGTGTCCATCACGCGTGGATCTTCCACGGGCCGGCGGGAGTCGGAAAGAGAACCACAGCGGAATTCTTCGCACGCGCCCTGCTGACGCCCGGCGTGATCGTCGAGCGCGGCGTGGTTCTCGCTGCGCCCGGGACGCTGGTGTCAGTCACACATCCCGACCTGCATGTTGTGACGAAGGAACTCGCCCGGCACTCGGACGACGCGGGCGTGCGCAGTCGAAAACTTACTTCAATCCCGAAGGAGGTTCTCGTCGAGCGCGTCCTGCGGCCGGCGGCGCTGGCGCCGACGGTCGGCGCCGCGAGCGCCGCAAAGAAAGTTTTCATAATCGACGAGGCGGAACTCATCGCCCCCGTCGCGCAGAACGCGCTGCTCAAGACGCTGGAAGAGCCGCCCGCCGGGACCGTGCTGATCCTCGTCACTTCGAGCGAGGAACGGCTGCTCCCGACGATCCGCTCGCGGTGCCAGCGCGTCGCGTTCGGCCCGCTCGACGACGCCGCGATCCGCGCCTGGGCCGAGCGCGAAGGGGTCGGCGCTACGGACGCTGCGCTGGCGCTTGCGCGCGGGGCGCCGGGCGCGCTTTATGCCGTCGCGGCGCGCGATCTCGCGGGCGCGATCGCGACGCTCGAACCGATGCTCGCCGCGGCGGAGTCGGGCAGGTTCGACCCGGCGCTCGGGGCGACGCTCGGCTCGCTCGTCGATGAGTGGGCGAACGCGGAGGTCGAGGAGAAGAAGGCGCTCAACCCTAGCAAGGACGCCGCGAATAAAGCCGCGGTCGATCGGCTGGCTGATCTGCTGCTCGAACGCGCCCGTAAGCGTCTGCGCGGCTCGGCGGCGGGGTCCGCCGAGCAGGCACGCGCGCTCCGCGACATAGAAATCATCACGACGACAGAATCACGCCTGGCGTCGAACGTCAACCTCCGGCTGGCGCTAGACAACCTCGCGGCCCAACTGGCGCGGTGAACCGGCGCGCAGCGGATATACTAAGATCAGATCGGCGCCCGCGTTCAGCCTTCGAGGTTGAACGAGCCGACGGGCGCGGGGGAGTCGTCGTGGATCGCGGCGGCGCCGGCGGGGGCGCGCTCCGCTGCGAGTTTCTCCACGACCATCCGCCACGTGTCGCGTTCGTACTCGAGCAGGCGGATGACCTCGTCCACGAGATCGACGCTTTTTTCGAGGTTCGCCTCGATCAGGCGTGTATACATGTAGGTGTAGAGGCCGGAGAGTTTGTCGCAGAGGTCGCGGTCTACTTCCGGGCGGAGCGCGTTGATGAGCTCCATGATGATTGCTTTGGCCTGGCTGAGGCCGTTGAATATCTCTTCGTGGTTCTTCGTGGCGATGCCGTCGCGGCCCTGGCGGCAGAAACGGATCGCGCCCTCGACCAGCATGACCCGGAGTTCGGCGGGGCTGGCGGTGAGAACCTTGGTTCGCAGGTACGGGTTGTCGATGTTCGCGGCCATATCGAAGGGGAGTATCGGACCGCCCGCGTGAGGGCTTGACCGCGATCACGAAATAATCAGCCGATCAGCGACAGCGACCCGAGGGCCGACTGCTGGGCCTGGAGTTGGGCGAGCGCCTGCTCCATCGCGGCGAACTGGCGTTCGAGGCGGATGCGCTTGCCGTCGAGTTGCACGTCGAACGCGGTGATGCGGTTCTGCTGGAGGCGGATCTGGGTGTCGAAGGTGTTCTTGCGACGCGTGAGCACGCCGTCGACGGAATCGGTGAAGCGTTCGGAGAGTTGCGCGATCACTTCGAGGACGCCGAGCCGGGTCGAGACGATCTCGGTCGGGGCGTTGTTGACGGTGACGCCGGGCGCGATCTCCTCCGGCTCGACGCGAGTCTGCGCGAACGCGGAGAAGAGGTCCGCGACGCCCGCGGGATCCTGCGCGAGAGCCGTGCGGAAGTCCTCGGCGTCGAACTCGAGTTTGCCCTGATCGCCGGTGCGCAGGCCGACCTGGAAGAGGAAGCGGAACTGGCCCTGCACGTCGAGGCCTTCGCCGCGGATTGTGTTCTGCAACTCGCGTTCGACCTGCTGGATGAGGCCGTCGCCGAGGAGCGAGCCGCGCTCGTTGGTTTCGCTGTTGAATCGGCCGTGGAATCGGACGCGGTCGAGCACGCCGTTGAACGATTCGACGAAGGCTTTGATGGATTCCTCGATCTTGGCGGTGTCGCGTGAGACGTTGATCTCGACGGGCGTCGCGCTGGTCGAGCGGAGGTCGAGCGACACGCCGCCGATCGCGCCTTCGACGGTGTTGGAACTGCTGGTGAGGAGTATGGCGTCGGCGGGGTTGGTGGAGCCGAAGAAAACGACGGCGTCGCGGGCTTTGGTGAGTTGCGACAGCCCGAGGTCCGCGCCCTTGGTGTCGATGGTGAGTCGGCCGATCTCGCCGCTGGTCCGCGAGGTGAGGACTATGCGGAACGGGCTTACGCCGAAACCGTCGTTGATGATCGAAGCCTGTGCCCCCGCTCCCGCGGCGTTGATCTTATTAACGACCTGATCGAGCGTGTCGGTCGCGTTGAAGGCGAGGGTGCGTTCGAACGAGCCGTCTACTTTGTTCCCGTCGTCGGGGTCGCCCGCGCCGACGATGTTGAGGGCGCGCGCGACGCGGCCGGTGGTGTCCTCGATCTTCAGCGCGAGCGTGCCCCCGGCGTCGTCTTCGACGACTATGCCGTCGCCGGTGTCGTTGACGCGGGCGTTGGCGTTGACGCCCGCGCTGTTGATCTTGCGGATGAGGTCGAAGACGGTCTTGTCGTCGGAGCCGACGGTTATGGTCGAGGTCGCGCCGGTGGAATCGGTGATGCGGAACGAGCCGGTCCCGATCCCGGCGCCGGCGTTCAGGCTCGAAAGCAGCGTCCCTTCCGAGACATATCGGCTCTGTAAGTTGCCCGAATCCGCGACGCCCGACGTGAACGAGCCGGCGAGGCCGAGATCGTCGGCGGCGCCGCCGGCGAGGCTGAACGTCGTCCCGCCGGTCGTCGTGTCGGTGAGTATCAGCCCGTTGCCCGACTTATTCAGGCTCGCGGTGACGGCGCCGGCCGTGCCGGACTGGATCGCGGAGATCAGATCGCTGACCGATGCGTCGGTGTCGAGATTCAGCGCGAAGACGGACCCGTCGCGCGTGGTGATCGAGAGGTCGCCCGCGGTCAGCCCGGACCCGCCGTTGAGGCTCGATACAAGAGTCGAGTTAAGCCCGGCGAGCAGGCGCGTGCTCGATAGCGTCGCGGCGGCGGGCTGGCCGAGCAGGCCGAGGTTCCGCGCTGTGGGCCGGGCGGTCGGGCCTTCGAGGACTTCGACATCGCCGACGGCGCTTGTAAGTTCGATGCGCGTCCCGTCGGCGGACAGAGCCGCGGTGACCTCGCCGCTGGTCGAGGATTCGATGATGCTGAACAGATCGCCGAGCGTGCCCGCGGCGTTCTGTACGACGACCGTCGCGCCATCCTCGGCGTCGGGGTCGGGGTCGTTCTCGATGATCTTGCCGAGCACGATGTCGTGCGTCCCGCCGCCGGCGACCGCGATCCGGAAATCGGGGACGGGCAGGGACAGCGAGCGGTTGCCGGCGTCTGCGAGGAACGCGACCCCGGCGCCGTCACGCAGCAGCGACAGCGGCGTGGACTCGCTCAGGCGCAGGATCTGATCGCCCGCGACGACGCCCCCGACGGCGGTCTTGGCGATGCCGAGGCTGCTAGCCGTCTGCGAGCCGAAAACGTTCTCGACTTTCTGAACGTTCTCGATGCGCAGGCCAAGCCCGTCAGCTTTCGCGCTGACGTTGATGCCCGAGGCGGAGTTGATCGCGTCGAGCACATCGTCGATCGACGCAGCCGTGGATAGATCGACCTCAGCGGTCGCGCCGTCGGCGTCGGTGATGCGGATCTTGCCGCGATCGACCCCGGTCCCGCCGTTGAGTTCGGCGATCGAGGTCGAGGAATCGACGCGGCCGCCCCCGACTTCGAGCGTCAGTTCCGTAAGCCCGACGCCGGACGTGTTGCGGTCGGTGAAGCCCCGGCTGATGCGCTGGTCGGTGCTGACGAGGCGGTTGACGATGAAGTTGAACGAGCCGAGCGTCGCGTTGCGGCCGGCGGTCGCGGTGACGACGCTGCCGTTGCTGCTCTCGGCGCGGGCGGCGTTGAAGACATTGTCGAGGCGGAGGCTCTTGGCGGCGGTGGCGAGCGAAAGCAGGCGCGAGTTGATGTCGAGGACTGCGGCCTGCTGGCTGTTGAGCGTGGTCAGGCGGATCTGGGCGGCGGCCCGCGGTCGGGACTCGATCGCTATCAACTGGTTGATAAGCGAGCGGGTGTCGATCCCGCTGAAGATTCCGATTCCTGAGGTGATGCCGCCCATGTCTTCTCCCCTGTATCGGCTCGCGGGCCGGGCATCCCGCAAGCGGCGCGCCGGAGCGGGTCAGTCCCCGCAGAGATAGTCCTCGTCGGGGTATGCCCCGCCGGGACAGGCCGGGCCGATCGCCGGGTCTTCGTCGAAGCCGAGGTACGCCGGGCGGTCGAGGCCTCGGCGGCGGAGTTCAAGCACGTCCTGGGCCCACCCGGCGAGCATCCGCTGGAACATGAGCCTGGCGTCGAGGGCCACCTGGTCCGCGTACCGCCGGAGCGTGTCTTCGGGCATATCGTCGTCTCCCGCGCCGAGGAAGCCGGCGGCGGGGTCGCATCGGCGAGAACCAGCGCGGACTTTGCCCGGATCAGCGAAATCGACGTGGACCGGCGCAGGCGGGCGAGGCACGATCGCCGGGGGCGCGTTCTTTACCGACTCTTGACATTTAGGAGGGGTTTCTTTTCACGCTGCCGGGGAGAATCCACCCTCAGTAGCGGGACGTGGCGCCCGCCCGGCACAACACGCATTGGAGAGCAGAAATGATCCGCACACTCGCAGCAGCGGCATTGATCGCGGCGCCGATCGGCGTCGCCAACGCCCAGGTTCAGGTTGACTCGGCCCTTCCGACCTACCGCCCGGTCTCGGGCGTCTCGGGGTCGCTCAAGAGCGTCGGGTCCGACACGCTCAACAACCTCATGACACTCTGGGCCGAGGCTTTCAACGGCTTCTATCCCAACGTCAGCATCGAGATCGAGGGCAAAGGCTCCTCGACGGCCCCGCCAGCCCTCATCGAGGGGCAGGCGCAGTTCGGCCCCATGAGCCGGGCTATGAAGGGCAGCGAGATCGACGCCTTCGAAGCGCGTTACGGCTACAAGCCCACCGAGATCCGCGTCGCCGTCGACGCCTTGGCCGTCTTCGTCCACAAGGACAACCCCATCCGCTCCCTCAGCCTCGAGCAGGTCAAGCGGATCTTCTCCGTCGAAGGGCCCGGCACCCTCACCTGGGGCGAGTTCGGCCTCACCGGCGAGTGGGCTAACAAGCCCCTGAGCCTCTACGGTCGAAACAGCGCCTCGGGAACCTACGGCTTCTTCAAGCAGGTCGCCCTCGGCAACGCCGACTACAAGCCCACCGTCAAAGAGCAGCCCGGCTCGTCGTCCGTCGTCCAGGGCATCGCCACCGACAAGTTCGCCATCGGCTATTCCGGCATCGGGTACGCCACGGCTGACGTCCGCGCCGTCCCCCTCGCCTTCGAGACCGGCGACGAGGCCTACCCCGCCGAGGCCGAGTACTGCTATTCCGGCGACTACCCCCTCGCTCGCTTCCTCTACCTCTACATCAACCACCGCCCGGGTTCGTCGATGGATCCCCTCCGCCGGGAGTTCCTCCGGATGATCTTCACCCGCCAGGGGCAGGAAGTCACAGTGAAGGACGGCTACTTCCCCGTCGGCGCTTCGATCGCCCGCGAGGATCTCTCGAAGATCGGCGTCAACGCCGGCTTCTGAGCCGAGTTCGACGCAACGTCTGAATCCCCGGTCGGTCGGCGGGCACGCCGATCGACCGATTCGCCCGAAGGGCTATCTTGCCCGCCCCGGCGCCGCCGCGTCCGGGCGCATTCGCGTCCGTACCGAAACCCATTACTTCATGACCGATCCCACGACCACGCCCGCACCCCCGAGCCGTCGGCGCAAGACCAGCCGCCGCGTCCATCTCATGGACAAGGTGTCGTCTGCGGTCATCACGCTCGGCGGGCTGCTGGTGGTGGTCTCCGTGCTGGGGATCGCGGTGTACCTGATCGGTGTGACGGCGCCGTTGTTCGCGCCGGGTCAGACCGCGCCCGCCGCCGCATCCGACTTCTCCGGCCAAGCCGACGCCGCCGGCGGGATCATCCTGCTCGACACGGACGAGAGCCGAGCCCTCGCGATACGCCTCTCGTCCCGAGGCGTGCTCGACACGATCAAGATCGCCACCGGAGAGGTCGTCCTCTCGCAGACGATCATCCCCGCGGGCGCGACGCTCACCGCCTTCGTCCGCGCCCCGCGCGACGGGCACGTCGCCCTCGGATACTCCGACGGGACGATCCAGATCGGGACCGTCGGCTTCGCCACCGAGTTCCTCTCGGCACAGCGCGAACCCGAACAACTCCGCGATCTCGCGATCGGCGAAACCCGCGCCTTCGACGGCGCGATCGCCGAACGCACACCGATCGGGCAGATCCGCCTGACCCGGGCGTCGATCGACCTCGCAGCTCCGACCACGCTGCGCTCGGGCGATGGAGCGGTCATCCGGCTCGATTACCAGGTCGGCGCGAGCCAGCGCTTCATCGCCGCGATGCGCGAGGACGGATCGCTCGCGTTCAACGACGTGCGCACCCGTCCGAACCTCGGCGGCGGGCCCCCGCGCGTCACGCTACGAACCTTCGAGATCCCCGCTGCGCTGATCGAACGGACCGAACCGCCGATGCGTGTCGATGTCCTCGGCGACGGGCACAGCGTGCTGCTGATCTGGGATGATGGTTTCGCCGAACGCATCTCAATGGCGAACGCCGCCGAGCCGATCCTCGCGGAGAAACTCCAACTCGTCCCGCCGGGCCGGCGCATCACCGCGATCGCAAAGATGATCGGCGGGCAGACCGTGATCATCGGCGACTCCGCGGGCGGCGTGACGGGCTGGTTCGCCGCCCGCAACGAGCTCGGCCGGACCCCCGACAAGCGCGAGTTCGTCCCCGCGCATCCCCTTACGCCGCAGGCCGCCGCGATCACCAGCATCGGCGTCTCGACGCGCGACCGCACCTTCATCACCGGCGACGAGACCGGCGTCGCGTGGGTTCGCAACATGACGGCGGAGGCGCACGTCGCCACGCTCGAACACTCTTCCGCCGAGCCGATCGCGTTCGCCCGTCTCACGCCAAAGACCGACGGCATACTTCTTATGAACGCCGCCGGCGCCGCCGAAACCTGGACACTCGACGCCCCCCACGCCGACGCGAGCGTCAAAGCCCTCTTCGGCAAGGTCTGGTACGAGGGCGACCCCGCCCCGAGTTACAACTATCAATCGTCCTCCGGCGACGACGCCGCCGAGGCCAAGTACAACCTCGTCCCGCTGATCTTCGGGACGCTCAAGGCGACCATCTACACCATGCTCATCGCCGCCCCCTTGGGCATCCTCGGGGCGATTTATACGAGCGAGTTCCTCTCCGCCCGCGTCCGCACCGCCATCAAACCCTCCATCGAGATGATGGCGTCGCTGCCTTCGGTCGTGCTCGGGTTCATCGCGGCGATGATGCTCGCGCCCATGATCCGCGACGCGCTGCCCGGCGTGCTGCTCGCGTTCGCAGTGGTCCCCTTCGGCGTGCTCCTCGCGGCCCACCTCTGGCACTTCGCGCCCGTCCGCGTGATGAGCCGGCTCAGCGCCGGCGGGCGACTGGCGATGATCATCGGCGTCACGCTCCTGGCCGGGTTTGTCTCGATCAGGTTCGGCTCGGTCATGGAATCACTGCTGTTCCGCCCCAGCCAGGCGGACGTGCTCATCCGCGCCGGCTCGTACGAGCCGGTCGATCGCGACGATTGGCCCGACTGGTTCGCGTCGGTGACATCTGTCACCGATTCCGATTCGCGCCGGCTTCGCGAGGACGGGTTCGCGTTCCGTGACGGCGCCGTGGTCCGGCCCGTGGGCGACCCCGCGGACCCCGCCCTCGCGCGCGAGATCGAAATCCACGGCTACGCCGACGCCGACCTCCGAGCCTGGCTCGACGGCGTGATCGGTGGCGCCCGGCCGGGCTGGTTCCTTCTCATGACGCCCGCAGCGGCGATCCTCGTGACCATCCTCCTCACGCGTTTCGTCAACCCCGCCGTGCGCGCCTGGGACCGCGAGCACTCGCCCGCCGCCGAGGCCGGGGTAGAACTTATTAAGTTTCTCCTCGCCGTCGGCGCGACCGCCGCCGTCGCCGCGATCGGCGCGACCGCGCTGACCGCGATCGGCCTCGACCCGCGCGACTCGATCTTCGGCACGTTCCAGCAGCGCAACACCCTCGTCGTCGGCATCGCCATGGCAGTCGCCGTCATACCCATCATCTACACCATCTCCGACGACGCGATGACCAGCGTCCCGGACTCGCTGCGCTCCGCGTCCCTGGGCGCCGGCGCGACGACCTGGCAGACCGCCGTCCGCGTAGTCCTCCCCGTCGCGCTCTCGGGCGTCTTCAGCGCCTGCATGATCGGCCTGGGCCGCGCCGCCGGCGAGACCATGATCGTCCTCATGGCGACCGGCAACACGCCCATCATGTCCTGGAGCATCTTCGACGGGCTTCGCACGCTCAGCGCCAATATCGCCGTCGAACTCCCTGAAGCGCCCAAGGACGGCACCCACTACCGCGTCCTCTTCCTCTGCGGCCTGGCGCTCTTCGCCATGACGTTCACCGTCAACACCGCAGCCGAGATCGTCCGCCAGCGCGTCCGCAAACGGAGCGCCTCGCTGTGACCGCCGCGACGCCGATCAACCGCCCGGGCGACCGCCCGCAGAAGCGCCGCACACCGCTCGCCGTGCGCGGCGAGCCGATGCTCTGGCTCACCGGGATGGCGCTGACGGCGAGCATCGTGATGATCGTCGCGCTGCTCGCCGCGGTCCTGCTCAACGGGTTCGCGACCTTCTGGCCGCGCGACATCCACGAGGTCCGCCTCTCGGACGGGCGCATGTTCCTCGGCGTCCCCACCCGCGAAGAATCTTACGACCCCGGCGTAGACCGCCTCGCCGAACTCCGCGAGCGCGGCGCCGATCTCCCCCCCGGCTCGCTCGACGAAGAAGAACTCCCCGTGCGTCGGCTCTACCGCGTCGGCAACAAGGAGGTCCGCGGCCAGCCGTTCGAATGGGTCGATCTGCTCTCGATCGAATCCGTCTCGTTCCCGGAAGACGCCGTGCTCCTCGAACGCACGCAGTGGGGCGTCTGGCTCGGCGTCCCCGAAGCCGTGCTCCTGAAAGAAGAGAAGATAGTCCCGCCCGGCGCGCCGCTGGAAGGAACAACCGAGACTCCCTACGGCGAGCGCCGCTTCGAGCGGGAAATCATCGAGGAAACCGACGCGGGCGTGCGCGTCGTCGAGCGCGTCTGGGTCGCCGAATCGACCGAAGAAACCTGGGAAGCCCTGCCCGCGATGCACGCCGACGCCGCGGCGCGGCGCGCCGAACTCCTCCGGCTCAATAAGCACGAGGTAGGTTACATCAACCTGCGCCTCGAGCGTGCCCGGCTCGCCGTCCGCACCGCGGAGATAAACCACGATCGCGGCAGGATCGACGACGCCGCGCTCGCCCGCGCCCGCGCGGAGTTCGAGTCGCGTTCCGCCGAACTCCAGGCCGAGTACGACGAACTGCTCGGGACGATCCGCGCCAAAGCCGCGATCGACGACCGCTACCGCATCATCGTGCGCGACCCGGGGACGGGCGCGATCGCCCCTCGCGCCCAGACCGAGCCGGACGAGCCGCTGCTTATAAGTCAGATCGTCCGCTACGTCCGCGCCAACTCCCTCGGCGCCGGCGGGCGCGTCGGCGTCTACCTCGACCGCTGGTGGGAGTTCCTCGCAACCGACCCGCGCGAAGCCAACACCGAAGGCGGAGTCTTCCCCGTCATCTTCGGCACTGTGATGATGACGATCCTCCTGTCGATCGTCGTCGTGCCGCTCGGCGTGATCGCCGCTCTTTACCTCCGCGAATACGCGAAGCAAGGCGTCGTAATAAGCGCTGTACGAATCGCCATCAACAACCTCGCGGGCGTCCCCAGCATCGTCTACGGCGTGTTCGGGCTGGGCTTCTTCTGCTACACCCTCGGCGCCTGGGTCGACAACGGCCCGACTAACCCCTGGCCGATGGGACTCTGGATCCTCGGCGGGTTCGGGACGATCGCCATCATGGTCGGCGCGGCGTTCGTCTCACACATCGGACGCCCGAAACCGGGTCGGCCCGTTGGCTCGCGCGATCGGATCCTCGGCTGGGCCGCCGGCGGGCTCTGGATCGCCGCGGTCGCCCTCGTCATCGCGCTCGTCACGTACGCCCCCTTCTTCGGCGGGTTCTTCCCCGCCCGGACGACCTTCGGCACCAAGGGCATACTCTGGTCCGCGCTCACGCTCGCCCTGCTCACACTCCCCGTGGTCGTCGTCGCGACCGAAGAAGCCATCACATCCGTCCCCGGCTCGCTCCGACAGGGGAGTTACGGCTGCGGCGCCTCGAAGTGGCAGACCGTACGCCGGATCATCCTCCCCGGCGCGTTGCCCGGCGTGATGACCGGGATGATCCTCGCGATCGCGCGAGGCGCCGGCGAGGTCGCGCCGCTGATGCTCGTCGGCGCGGTCAAACTCGCCCCGGAACTCCCCTTCGAGACGCACTTCCCCTACCTGCACCTCGAACGTTCGTTCATGCACCTCGGCTTCCACATATATGACGTAGGCTTCCAAAGCCCGGACTCCGAAGCCGCCCGCCCGGTGGTGTGGACGACGACATTCCTGCTGATCGTTGTGGTTGTGGCGCTTAACCTCGCGGCGATCGGCCTCCGCGCCCGCCTCCGCAAGCGCGCCGCCGGCGGAGCATTCTGATATGACCCAGGTCACCCCGACTCCGAGAGAGCCTGTGAAAGTCGAACCGATCCAACCCGAGCCGACGCGCGACACCCCGACCCACGCCGCACCCGCGCCGTCACGCCCGATCGGCTCGCCGCAGCGCCAGCCCGCCGCCGCGGCCGTCGAGTACGCGATCATCGACGCGATCCGTCGCGGGGAGACCCCCGCCGCCTGCGTCCACGACGCCGCCCGCGCCGAGGATCACGTCCTCAACGTGCAGAACTTCAACCTCTGGTACGGCGCCGCGCAGGCCCTCTTCAACCTTAACTTCGAAATAACCCGCGGCAAGGTCACCGCCCTCATCGGACCCTCCGGCTGCGGGAAAAGCACCTTCCTCCGCTCCATCAACCGTCTCAACGACCTGATCCTCGGCGTGCGCACCGGCGGCGAACTCATCCTCAACGGCTCGCCCGTCTACGCCCCCGACGTCGACGTAATCGACCTCCGCAAACGCATGGGCATGGTCTTCCAGAAATCCAACCCCTTCCCGATGAGCATCTTCGAGAACGTCGTGTACCCGCTGCGCATCGACGGCGAACGCCGCAAGAGCGTGCTGCGCGACGCGTGCGAGCGCGCCCTCCGAGGCGCCGCGATCTGGGACGAAGTCAAGGACCGTCTCAACGAATCCGGGACGAGCCTCTCGGGAGGTCAGCAGCAACGGCTGTGCATCGCGCGGGCGATCGCCGCCGACCCCGAAGTTCTTTTGATGGACGAGCCTTGCTCGGCCCTCGACCCGATCGCCACGCTCAAGATCGAGGAACTCATCAACGAGATCGGCCAGCGCTTCACCGTCGTCATCGTCACCCACAACATGCAGCAGGCGGCACGGGTCAGCGACTACACCGCCTTCATGTACCTCGGGCGTCTCGTCGAGTTCGGCCCCACCGCTGAAATCTTCCAGAACCCGCTGCTGCCCGAAACCGAGCAGTACGTCACCGGCCGCTTCGGCTGACCCGACCACGCGAAATCCCTCACGACCGGCTCCACAGCGGCCGAAGGAAGGGCTACTATCGGTCCCGGGCCGATCCGCGCGCGTTCCGCGGCGACCCCCCCGCGATCCGACGCCGCCCTTCGCGGCGCAAGTTCAGGTAGCACAAGGACATGGGCACATCCGTCCGCACCGTCCGGCCGTCGGTCAACGCCTGGAGCGCCGAGTACCTCGACCAGCAGTATCAGCAGTGGCGCGACGACCCCGCCTCGGTCTCAGCCGACCTCGCGGACTTCTTCCGAGGCTTCGAACTCGGGCTGGAAGCCCACAGCAGTGAGGTGGGACGGGCGTCTCGCCCGTCTTCCCAGTTGACCTCTGATGACGGGCGAGACGCCCGTCCCACTTCAGCAGCCCGTCCCACCAGTCTTTCTTATGAACCTGCATCGCACGACGGCGCCCAGCGCGCCGTCGACCGCCTGATCGACGCCTACCGCCGATGGGGCCATTTCTGCTCGACCCTCGATCCCTTCGGCCGCGAGCGACCCGCCCCCGAAGAACTCGCGCCATCTCACTGGGGCCTGTCCGACGCCGACCTCGACCGCCCGTTCGACCCCGGCGACCTGCCCGCGGATCGCCCCGCGACTCTCCGCTCGATCCTCGGCGCCCTCGACGAGACCTACTGCCGAAACCTCGGCGTCGAGTACATGCACATCGCCGACCGCGCCGCCCGCGAGTGGTGGCGCGCCGAGATCGAATCCACACGCAGCCGACCCACGCTCACCGACGGCGAGCGCGTCCACGTCCTCACACGCCTGCACCACGCAGAGATGTTCGAGACGTTCCTCCACAAACGCTACCTCGGGCAGAAACGCTTCAGCCTCGAAGGCGCGGAGTCGCTGATCCCGCTGATGGACTGGGCCATCGAGCGCGGCTCCGACCTCGGCGCCGAGGAGTTCATCATGGGCATGGCCCACCGCGGCCGCCTCAATGTTCTTAATAACATCCTCGGCAAAACCTACGAGCAGATATTCACCGAGTTCGAAGCCAACTGGGACGAGGACTTCGTCGACGGCGGGGGCGACGTCAAGTACCACCTCGGCTATTCCTCCGACCGACCGACACGCGCCGGAAAAAACGTCCGCGTCGTCCTCGCCTCGAACCCCAGCCACCTCGAATCCGTCAACGGCGTCGTCCTCGGACGAACCCGCGCCAAGCAACGCCTCCGGTCCGACTCCTCACGCGCCCGCGTCATCCCCGTCCTGATCCACGGCGACGCCGCCGTCATCGGCCAGGGCGTCGTGCAGGAAACCATCAACCTCGCCGAGCTGGCCGGATACAACTGCGGCGGGACGCTGCATGTTGTTATCAACAACCTCATCGGCTTCACCACAGGCCCCGAGGACTCGCGCACCAGCGCCTACTGCACCGACATCTTCAAAATGACCGACATGCCCGTGCTGCACGTCAACGGGGAGGATCCCGAAGCCGTCGTCCTCGCCGCCGACCTCGCGATGCGCTATCGGCAGGAGTTCAAACGCGACGTCGCGATCGACATGTGGTGCTACCGCCGCTGGGGCCACAACGAAGGCGACGACCCCTCGTTCACCCAGCCGATCATGGCGGCTCTTATACGCAAAAAACCCAGTGTTCTGAAGACCTACGCCGAGCGCCTCAGCGCCGAAGGCGTCATCTCCGAAGCCGATGTCGAGTCCATCCGCGACAGCCTCGAAAAGCAGATGGACAAAGCCCAGTCCAACGCCACCGGCATGGCCGTCGATCCCACTATCGACCCCGGCTCATGGCGCTGGGAAGGCTTCACCCATCGCTACAGCCACGAACCCGTCGAGACCGGCGTAGATCGCGGCACGCTCGCCGAGATCGCCGCAGCGATCGGCCGGACGCCCGAAGGCTTCAAACTTCATAAGACACTCGCCAGGATCCTCGAAAAGCGCGCGTCCTCGATTGATAACAATGATCCGCTCGACTGGGGAACCGCCGAGGCTCTCGCGATCGGATCTCTCCTCGTCGAAGGGTCCGCCGTGCGCCTGACCGGGCAGGACTCGCGCCGCGGGACGTTCAGCCATCGCCACGCCGCCGTGCGCGACACCGACACCGCCGAGATCTACGTCCCCCTCAACCACGTCCGCGCGTTAGGCAAGCCCGGCGTCGCAAACGAATCCCCCGGCGACCCCGGCCCCGACGGCAAGCCCTACCAGGCCCGGTTCTGCATCTACGACTCCCCCCTCTCCGAGGAGGTCGCCGTCGCGTACGAATACGGCTACTCCCTCGCGGACCCCAACATGCTCGTCGTCTGGGAAGCGCAGTTCGGCGACTTCGTCAACGGCGCACAGGTCATCATCGACCAGTACCTCGCCAGCGCCGAAGTCAAATGGCAACGCTGGAACGGCCTTACCCTTCTCCTGCCTCACTCCTACGAAGGCCAAGGCCCCGAGCACTCCTCCGCCCGCCTCGAACGTTTCCTCACCCTCTGCGCCGACTCAAACATGCAGGTCGTCTATCCGACCACCCCCGCTCAGATCTTCCATGTCCTCCGCCGGCAGGTCAGACGCAAGTTCCGCAAGCCGCTGATCGTGATGTCGCCCAAGAGCCTATTGCGTCTGCCCGCGTGCGTGTCGCCGGTCGAATCGCTGGTGTCCGGGCGTTTCGTCGAGATCCTCGACGACCCGATGTTCGAGATCGGCGGCGACCGCCGAGCCGTCACCGAGATCGCGCTGTGCTCGGGCAAGGTCTTCTACGACCTCGCCGAGCGCCGCGCCTCGATCGGGCGCGAGGACATCGCGCTCGTCCGCGTCGAGCAGTTGTACCCGTTGCACACGGAGATGCTCCAGTCGTTGCTGGCGAAATACCCGAAGGGCGTCGCGGTGAAGTGGGTCCAGGAGGAGCCTAAGAACGCCGGCGCCTACCGCTACTTCGACGGCGCCGTGCGCGACCTGATGGGCTGGAAGCCGCTGCCTTACGTCGGACGCCCGGCGAGCGCGACGCCCGCGACCGGCTCCAAGAAACGTCACGACCGCGAGCAGGATCTTCTCCTGACCGAAGCCGTGGGAGCGCCAAGCCCGCAGCCCGTCCCCGTGAGTTAGGATCCGCCGATCCGAACCGATTGGAACCCGCCGACTGTCCCCGAGCCGAGCCTGCAACATGAGCACCGAGATCGTCATCCCCGCGTTGGGCGAATCCGTGACCGAAGGCGTGATCAGCGCCTGGCTCAAAGCCGACGGCGAATGGGCCGACCGTGATGAGCCGGTGCTCGAACTCGAGACCGACAAGATCACGATGGAGATCCCCGCGCCCGCCGCGGGCGCCGTCAAACACTCGATCGGCGCGGGCGAGACGGTCGAGGTCGGCGCGGTCGTCGGCTCGATCAACACCGACGCGAAAAAACCCGCCGCCGAAGAGGACAAACAATCCCCCGCCAAGTCCGGCGCGAAGGCCGACGCCAAGTTAGAGTCTAAATCAGAATCTAAATCAGAATCTAAATCAGAATCTAAGTCAGAATCTAAATCAGAATCTAAGTCAGAATCGAAGACCGCTGTCGCGCCGGCGAAGCAGCCCGCCGCCTCCCACGGCTCGGAGAGCCGTGCCACCCAGACCCACGGCTCTCCGAGCCGTGCCACCCCGGCCGCGGGCGCGACACCGCTCGCGAAGAAGATCGCCGAGGATCACGGCGTCGACCTCGCCGGCGTCTCGGGCACCGGCCCGGGCGGCAGAATCCGCGAACGCGACGTCCTCGCATTCATCCAGACCCACCCCAACGGCGCCGCGACCGCCGACGGCAAAGATGCCAGTGGCACGGGCGTCTCGCCCGTGCGCGACCCCGACTCCCACAGCCGCTCCACCTCCCGCGAGCGCATGAGCCCCCTCCGCCGCCGCGTCGCAGCCCGCCTCGTCGAAGCCCAGCACACCGCGGCGATGCTCACAACCTTCAACGAGTGCGACATGACCAACGTCATGGCCCTACGCACCAAACACAAGGAATCCTTCGAAAAGAAGCACGGCGTCGGCCTCGGCTTCATGTCATTCTTCCTCAAAGCATGCGTCAACGCACTCGAACGCGTCCCCAACGTCAACGCCCAGATCGGCGAGAACAGCAAGGGCGAACCCGAGATCATCCGCCATCATTACGCCGACATCGCCGTTGCCGTCGGGACGCCCAAAGGCCTCGTCGTACCCGTCGTCCGCAACTGCGAGTCGCTCAGTTTCGCCGAGATCGAATCGACCATCCGCGACCTCGCAACCCGCGCCCGCGACGGCAAACTAACCCTCGAAGAAATGCAAGGCGGCACATTCACCGTGTCCAACGGCGGCGTCTACGGCTCCATGCTCTCGACGCCCATCCTCAACCCGCCGCAGTCCGGCATCCTCGGCATGCACAACATCATCCGCCGACCCGTCGAGAACCCCGACAAACCCGGCTCCGGCGAGATCGCCGTCCGCCCCATGATGTACCTCGCCCTCTCCTACGACCACCGCATAGTCGACGGCGAGGGCGCGGTCACATTCCTCAAACACGTCAAAGAATGCATCGAAGCCCCGGAACGCCTCCTGCTCGGGATGTGACACACACCCGCGACGCAAAGTATAATAACCGTATAAGTTGACCAAAGCAACCCCTGATCTGCTTTCGACTCAGGTTGTTCCTCTGTCAACACTTCATTCACAGACAAAAGCCCAGGGATGAAATCCCTGGGCCTTGCGCGCATCGCGCACGGCCTGCATCTGGCAACACAACGCCCACCACCGACATCTCACGAATGTGATGATCAGCAGCCGCAATGCGCACGGATCTTCAGCGCCGAGCGGGTATTGAAGACGCGCTCGCTGCGTATTCCCATATAACACCAATCAGAATCGGCTGAGTTCGCCGACAAACGCGCCGCCCGGCGATCGGCCGTTGACGCTCAGCGCTTCGAGCCTCGTCGCGCGCCACACGCCGTCGGGTTCGAGCCGCCAGCCGATCTCCCACGACGTGAAGTTCAGCCCGCCCCCGGCGAAGTTCGTCCGGACGACGACGCGCGAGCGTCCCGAGTTCGGCCCGTCGACCGACGCCGTCCGCCGGGTCACGCTCGAATCGCGCACCCGGACCCTCTCCTCGAGCGTGCGGACAGCCGCCATTATCGCTGCGCGCTCGACGCTGAGCGTCGGCGCCCCTTCGGCGAACAACTTCACATCGTCCGCGAGAATCCCGCCGACGGCCCCGGTGTCGCCGGTTGTCGCGGACTCCACGAGCGCCAGCGTCGCGTTGACGATTCTTTCATGCTCGGTAGTCACCATCGCCGCGACGAGCACGAGCGTCCCCGCGAGCGCGACCCCGGCGCCGGCCGAGATCGCCGCCCGCCCCGCCAGCCCCCGGCGGATCCACACGATCATCATCATCAACCCGATCGCAAGAATCGCCCCCGCAGCGGCGAGCGGCGTCTCGAACAGGACTCGCGCCCACAACGCGGGCCCGGGCAACGGCTCGATTGTCGGGATCAGGCTGTTCATGCGGCGAATCCTGTAGAGCGCGACGCGCCCGGCTCGATAAGCCTACGGGCGGTCGCCGCGCGCCGCCCATCGGCGCCGAAGTTCAGCATCCGAAGAGGTCCACCGCTACATGACCACCATCGACGCGAGTATCTCCAGCGACGCCGCGATTCTCGAGCGGAACATCCGCGCCCTCGCCCGGTGCAGCCCGCTCGCCGCCGAAGCGATTCTCCGCGCCGAGCCGTCGCCAAGTCTGGAGATCGTCCCCGCGCAGACGCCCGGCGAAGTCAGCGGGACGCTCGACGGGGTCTGGCTCTCCAGCCCGCGACGCCCCGACGCCGAGGCCGACCAACTCGCGCGGTCGTTCGACCCCGCTCACGTCGGCGCGCTCGTGGTCCTCGGGTTCGGCTTAGGTCGGCACGTCCGCGCAATCGCGGAGCGAACCCGGCACGAAGCCTTCGTCATCGTCTTCGAGCCGAACGTATCGCTCCTCCGCGCTGTGCTCGAGCGCGTCGATCATTCCGCGTGGATCGAGCGCGCCAACCCGCTCATCATCACGGACCCCGGCGACGACGCCGCGCTGATCGCCGGGCTTCGCGGCGCCGAGGCGATGCTCGCCTTCGGCGTGAAGATCCTCGAGCACACACCCAGCCGGTCGCGTCTCGGCGCCGACGCCGCCCGCTTCTGCGAGATGTTCAACCGCGTGCTCGCGGCCGCACGCACGACCGTCGTCACGACGCTCGTCCAATCCCAGGCCACCTGCCGGAACTTCTTTATTAACAGCCGGGCGTACCTCGAAAACCCCGGCATCTCCGACCTCTCGGGCGCCTGCGCCGGTCGGCCCGCGATCACCGTCGCCGCCGGACCCAGCCTCGCGCGAAACATTCAACTCCTCAAAACACCCGGCCTCCGCGATCGCTGCGTCATCATCGCTGCCCAGACAGTGCTCAAACCGCTGCTCGAGATCGGCGTCCGGCCGCATTTCGTGACCTCCCTCGACTTCCACGAGATCAGCGCCCGTTTTTATGAAGGGCTGACCGCCGACGATGTTGATGGCGTGACGCTCGTCGTCGAGCCGAAAGCGAACCCCGCGATCGTCCGCGCGTTCCCGGGCGCCGTCCGCATGCCGAGCGAGAACACGCTCGACCTTCTCTTCGGCGATCTCGCCGGTGAACACAGCCCCATCCGCGCCGGCGCCACAGTCGCGCACCTATCTTATTATCTCGCGCGGCATCTCGGCTGCGACCCCGTCGTACTCATCGGCCAGGACCTCGGCTTCACAGACGGGCTTTACTACTCCGACGGCGCCGCGATACACAACGTCTGGGCATGCGAACTCAACCCCTTCCGTTCACTCGAAATGCTCGAGTGGGAACGCGTCGCACGCCATCGCACGCAACTGCGGAAAATCCCCGCGACCGCCGGCGGCGACATCTACACCGACGAACAGATGGCGACCTACCTCGCCCAGTTCAACCGCGATTTCCTCCAGGACGCACGCCGCGGCCTGACCACGATCGACGCGACCGAAGGCGGCGCCCGCAAATCTAACTCCGTCGTAATGTCGCTCGCCGACGCGATCGCGCAACACGCGCCGCCCGGCGCGCCGACCCTGCCCGATCTCTCGCCGCCCGACGCAACTTCCGCGGACCGCCGCGATGTCGCCGATCGGGCCGCGCAGCGGATCCGCGATGTCCGCAAGGATCTCGTCCGCCTCGCGTCGATCAGCCGAAAAACCGCAGATCTGCTCGCGAAAATGCTCGAACACCAGGACGACCAGCGGCTCGTCAATCGGCTGATCAAGGAATCGCACAGACTCCGCGACGATGCCCACGCGCTCCAGCCCGCGTTCCCGCTCGTCCAGCGGCTAAATCAACTCGGCGTATTCAAACGCGTCCGCGCCGATCGCGCCCTCGCGCACACCGACGGGCTTGACGAACTCGAAATCCAGCGCCGCCGAATCGAACGAGACAAGGTGAACGTCGAATGGATCGCCGACGCCTCGGACATGATGGCGTCCATGCTCGAGGACGCTCTGCGCGAATGGTCACCGGTCGAACACTCGCGCGACCGCGACGCCGGGTGCGCAACGCAAAGCCCGGCTCGCGCGCGGCGCGAAGGTTCCCGCCGGAATCAAACCATGCAGAACGTTCACGCCGCCGCGCTGCTGATCGTCGATCCCGAGCGATCGTCGCTCGGCGCGCCGCGCGATCTCGCCCGCCCGATCGCGGGGATGAACGCGCTGGCGCGCACGCTCGGCCGGCTCGCGCGTTCGAGCCGCATCCGCAGCGCTGTGGTGATCTCGCCCGACTCCGACGCGGCCCGCGCGATCGCCGGAGCCGCGCCCGACGGCCTCGATGTTGATTTCATCACCGCGCCGCAGAACGCCGTGATCCACGGCTCGATCGCACGCGCCCGAGCCTTCTCCCGCGCATCCTGGCGCGGCGGGATCGCGGGCCTGACAGTCTACGACGAACTTATATCTCCGAAAATCATGCGCGACGCACTCGCCGCTGTCGGCGCGGACGCGGCCCTGGTGCTCGGCGGCGATTGGCCACTCGTCGATCCCGCGCTCTGCGACGCCGTGATCGAACGTTTCGCCGAGGCCCCCGACGACCACCGCCTCACGTTCACGCAGGCTCCGCCGGGCCTGGCCGGATGTCTGCTTGCAGAGAACTTACTCGACGACATCGCTCCCCACGCCGGAGCGCTCGCCGCGACCATCGGCGGGATCCTCGGCTACCACCCCGCCAGACCCGGCGCGGATCAGATCGGGCGCGACCGCTGCGCCGCTATCGCGCCCGCCGTCCGCGACGCGCTCGCGCGATTCATCGCCGACGATCCCGCGTGCGCAGCCGTGATCGAACACCTCGGCGATCGCGCGCTCGACGCCGACGCCGATGAAATTGCTCGCGCCTGGCGCGAAGCGCGCACCGCTCGGCCCGCGGAGCCGGAACACGTCGTCATCGAACTCGCGCTCGGAAAACCGCCCCACGGCGTGTGGCCGATCTGGATGCGCCATACCAACCCCGCCCACCGCCTCATGCACGCCGAACGCGCCGAGTCGATCATCCGCGATGCGCTCGGCGCACATCCCGGCGCCGCGATCACATTCACCGGCGTCGGCGATCCGATCACGCATCCAGATATAACAAGGCTCTTGAGATTCGCGCGCGAACTCGGCGCCGCCGCGCTGCACCTGCGTTCGCCGCTGGTCGCTGATTCTGATGCAGTGGACGCCGCCGCGTCGCTCGCCGACGTAATCAGTGTCGATCTTTACGCGAACTCCGCCGCGACGTACGAACGCATCACCGGCGTGGACCGCTTCCGCAGAGCGATCGAGATGATCAACCGCGTGCACGAGCGGCGTCCCGGTGAAGCCGCTGCGCCCTGGATCGTGCCGAGGATCACGCGGTGCGACGAGACGTTGAACGAGATCGAAGCGTTCTACGACAAGTGGCTCGCCGTGCTCGGCGCCGCGAGCATCGACCCGCTGCCCGCGCCGCGGCCGGGTTCACGGATCGCTCCGCTGTCGCTTCCATCTGTCGCGCGTGAGCGCATCGTCGCCGCCGAGATCGTCCATACCCCGGGCGCCGACGCGGTTCCCGGCATTACTACATCCGCCGATCCCTTCGACAACCTTATTATCGAACCCGGAGCGGCCCGTCGGTGAATACGCTAGCGCTCATCCTCGCCCGCGCGGGGTCCAAAGGCGTCCCCGGGAAGAACCGCGCGCCCGTCGCGGATCGGCCTTCCTTCCTCTGGACGGTCGACGACGCTCGCGCCGCGTCGCTCGTCGACCGCGTCGCGTTCAGCACCGACGACGACGAGATCGCCCGGCTCGCGGTCGCGCTCGGCGTGGATGTGGTCGCGCGGCCGGCAAGCCTCGCGACCGACAGCGCGACTGTCGACGACGCCGCACGCCACGCTGTCGCTGCGCTCGACGACGACACGATCGACACCGTCGTCATTCTTTACGCCAATGTCCCCGTCCGGCCCGCCGGGCTGATCGACCGCGCGCTCGCGTGTTATAAAGAAACCGGCGCCGACTCCGTGCAGTCGTACGCGCCCGTCGGCAAGCATCACCCGTGGTGGACGGCTCGGCTTGACCCGACGACCGGCGCGGTCACGCCCTGGACGGGCGATGTGCTGAACCACGGCGTTTACCGTCGGCAGGATCTGCCCCCCGCGTACGTGCCCGACGGCGGCGCGCTGGTCGTGTCGCGCCGGGCGCTGTTCCTCGAAATCCCCGGCGTCACGCCCGGGCCGCACGCGTTCCTCGGCGTCAATCGCCGCGGAATCATAACTGACATCGGAGATGTGATCGATATTGATTCTCCGATCGACCTCGCCGTCGCGGACGCCGTACTGCGCGAGCGCTCGCTGTCGAGCGAAAGGATCGCATCAGGCGGGCGGTGTGCGCCGTGAACCCGTGGGCCGCGCAAGGCAGAACGCCGTATATAATCGCCGAGATCGGCGTGAACCACGACGGCTCGGCGGAACGCGCGCTCGACCTCGTCAGCGCCGCCGCCGACGCGGGCGCGGACGCGATAAAACTCCAGTATTTCAAGGCGGATCTGCTGCTCAGCCGGGCGTCGCGGCTCGCGGCGTACCAGCGCGACGCTGGCGAGACCGACCCCGCGAACATGCTCCGCAGACTCGAACTCGCCATCGCGGACATGGCCCGCATCGCCGATCGCGCCCGCGCGCTCGGCGTCGATCCGATCGTCACCGTCTTCAACGTAGATCTTGTCGCAGAAGCCGAGCGCATCGGCTGGGCGGCATATAAGACAGCCTCTCCCGATATTATTCATAAACCGCTGCTCGAAGCGCTCGCCGCGACCGGGCGACCGATGATCGTGAGCACCGGCGCCGCGACTATTGAAGAAGTCGGACGGGCCGTGGACTGGCTGAGCGGGGCGCGCGATCGGCTCTCGCTGCTGCACTGCGTCAGTGCATATCCGACGCCGATCGAGCGCGCGGCGCTCGGCGGCGTCGCAGCGCTCCGCGACGCGTTCAACCTCCCCACCGGCTACAGCGACCACACGCGAGAGACGGAGACGGGCGCTCTCGCGGCCGAGGCGGGCGCGGTCATTCTTGAGAAGCATCTTACATACTCGCGCGCCGCCGCCGGCCCGGACCACGCCGCATCGCTGGAACCGGCGGGCTTCGCGGAGTATGTCGCGCTAGCGCGGGCGGCGCTGCGGGGTGGTGCGGCGGCGGGTGGCACGGCTCTCCGAGCCGTGCGCGAACAGCGCCGTCGCGACAATCAACCCCAGCCATCTCAATGCATAATTCCCGATCACGCTTCGCGGGCATCTGATCACGTTCGGAAAGTTGCAGACTGTGTTCGCTCAGCGCACGGCTCTGGAGAGCCGTGCCACCCCGGGCCTGCGACGAAAACCTTGCAGGACATCGAGGCCGACGTTCGGCGTCTGTCCCGGCAGTCGCTGGTGACTACGCGCGCGATCGCCGCGGGCGAGACTGTCGCTTTGCAGGATATAACATGCAAGCGTCCCGGCTCCGGCCTTGAGCCGTGGCGTCTTGAAGATTCGGTCGGCCGCGTCGCTGCGCGCGACCTCGAAGCCGACATGCCCATCCGCGAGGGCGATCTGCGATGACATCCCGCCGAAGGGTCGCGGTCGTCACTGGCGCGCGCGCCGAGTTCGGCCTGCTCGATCCCGTCATGCGCGCGATCTCCGCGCACGACGCGCTCGATCTCGCAGTGATAGCCGCGGGCGCGCACCTGCTCCCGCCCGCGGAAACCGTGCGTGAAGTCGCGGCGAAATACACGATCGCCGCAACTGTCACGATGCAGACCCCCGGCGCGCACACTCGCGCCGATGACGCGCGGTCGCTAGGTCGCGGCGTCGCGGGCTTCGCGGATGCTTTCGAACACATCCGCCCCGCGTGGGTCGTCGTGCTCGGCGATCGCATTGAAGCGTTCGCTGCGGCGTCGGCTGCCAGCGTCGCGGGTTTCGCGGTCGCGCACATTCACGGCGGCGATCGGGCCGAGGGAATCGCCGACGAAGCGATGCGCCACGCGATAAGCAAACTCGCTCACCTCCACCTCGCCGCGACGGCGCAGTCCGCGGAACGGCTGATCCGTATGGGCGAGCCGGCCGAGCGCGTCCATATCGTCGGCTCGCCCGCGATCGACGACCTGCACTCGATCGCGCCGATGTGCGACGATGATTGGCGCGCACTCGGCGAACCCGAGGCGATCGTGCTTTATCACCCGATCGGGCGTGACGACGACGCCGAGGCCGCGGACACTCGGGCGATCCTCGAAGGATTGGCTGGCGTGCGCGTCGCGGCGCTGGCGCCTAACTTTGATCCCGGCCGAGCCGGCGTGATCCGCGCCATCAGCGACGCTCGGTCGCACGGCGGGATCGCGGCGCACGCCGAGCACCTCCCCCGCGCATCGTTCATCGCTGCGCTACGCAGGCTCGCGGCCGCCGGCGGCGCGCTCGTGGGCAACTCGTCCGCGGGGCTTATCGAGGCGGCGGCGATCCCGATCGCGGCTCTCGATATCGGACCACGCCAGAACGGCCGGGAGCGCGCAAACAATGTTATTCACATCGACGCTCCCGCCGTCGGCGCCGTCCGAGAAGCGTTCGCGCGTGCGTGTTCGCTGGATCTGTCCGGATCGCGGCATCCCTACGGCGCCGGCGACGCGGGGGAGAGGATCGCCGGAGCGCTCGCCGCGACCGATCCGCTGGCGCCCGGATTCAGCCGCAAACACAACGCCTACTGAGCGTTGGCGGCGATAAAGTCGCTCGGCGTGGTGAACGTGACGAAAGTGACGACCGCGGCTAGCCGATGGTCCCATTCGTCGGGCCGCGAGGTCCGAGCCGACCCGCGCCAAGACGGAGACCGACCATGACTGTGATCGCTGCGGAACGCCAGCCGATCGTCGCCGAGGCCATGCAAGGCATCAGCCACATCGCCACGCTGCCCGAGACGACGCTGAAGATCATCGAACTGGTCGAAGACCCTTCCAGCACCGCTCAGGATCTTCATAAGATTGTCTCCTTCGACCCGGCCCTTTCGACGCGCATACTCAAGGTCGTCAACTCCGCTTTCTACGGCCTGCCCGGCCAGATCGGGTCGATCAACCGCGCGATCGTGCTGCTCGGCCTCAACGCCGTGAAGAACATCGCGATCGCCGCGAGCCTCGCCAAACTGTTCCGAGGCGGCGACCTCTGCCCGCAGTTCAGCGCCAAAGACCTCTGGCGCCATTCGGTCGCGACCGCGGTCGGGAGCAAACTTATCGCGGATAAACTCCGGCTCGGCCTCCCCGACGAGGCATTCCTCGGCGGGCTGCTCCACGACATCGGGATCGTCGTCGAGATGCAGGCCGATCGGCAGAAACTGATCGACGTGATCGCGAGCCTGGGCGTCACGCGCGACGGCGCGCCGACCGAGGACATGCTCGAAGCCGAACTCCGCATCTTCGGCGCGACGCATCAGGACTTCGGCCAGGCGCTGTGCGAAAAATGGAAGTTCCCGCAGGCTTTCCGCTACGTCACGGGTCGGCACCACGACCCGCTGAGCCTGCCTCAGGAGAGCAGGATGCTCACAGCGATCGCGTACGTCGCCGATCGGCTAGCGGCGGACATCGACGCGGGCTTCCGTCTCGATCTGACGGACACGGCGATCGACCCGGCGGTGCAGGAAGAACTCGACCTGTCGGCGTCGGCGCTGGAGGACATCCGCGCGGAACTGCCGTCGAAGATCGACGAGGCCGAGGCGCTGCTGTCCTGAGCGATTGACAACATGATTTATAAAGCCCGGGGCGGGGAGCGGACCCGGGTATTATTCATTTATGCAGGCGCGAGCGCCAGCCATCGAAGCCGGCCGTGTCGGTCAGGTCGTGCCAGAGCGGGGTGACGGTGATGTTCCCGCGCATGAGCAGGTCCACGTCGGCGCCGGGTTCGGAATCGCGGAAGTCAAGCCCGCCGGTGGCGACCCAGTAATAGACATCGCCCTGCGGGCTGACGCGGCGTTCGTAGGCGTCGGCGTGCCCGTGAGTGTTCATCGTGCAGACGCGGATCGGCGGCGTGACGCCCGGCGCGGTCGTGATCGGGACGTTGATATTCAGGCACGTGTGGCCGGTGACGGCGCCGGTCGCCAGGCATATCTCGATCGCGCGGCGCGCGTGGCCGGCGGCGGCGCGCCAGTCCGGCGCGCGCTTGCCGAGGTGAAGGCTCACCGCGACCGAGGGGACGCCGAGGAACGCCGCCTCGAGCGCCGCGGCGACCGTGCCCGAATAGATAACATTAATTCCGACGTTGGCCCCCGCGTTCATCCCGCTGACGACGAGGCCCGGCCGGGCGCCCGCGCCGAATCTTTCGGGCCAGAGCGAGGAAACGGCGAGTTTGACGCAGTCGGCGGGTCGCCCGTCGACCGCCCCGCCGCGCATGCGTTCGTTGACGGTCACGTCGGTGACCATCAGCGGCTGGTGAAACGTCACGCCGTGACTCGTCGCGGATTGCACGGTGAGCGGCGCGCACGGCCAGATCAGTTCACCGAGCGGCCCGCCGAACTCCCCGTGCGCGTCGATGAGGGCGTCGTGCATCGCTTCGATGCCGGGAGCGCGGATCCCGTCGTCGTTGGTGAGCAGAATTTTCACACGAACCAGCGTACACGAGACGACCCGACAGCGGCACGGGCGTCTCGCCCGTGCGGTTCATGTTTGGAACTCGGTCAGCCCGGATCAACTTTACGCCCGGATCAGGCGCGGCGGGCTGCGCCTCGCGCGCGGCGCGACCGTCTGCGATCACGCTTATCCATGACGCCGGGCGTGAAATCTTTGTAAAGACGCCCGCCCCAGCACACGCCACGGTTTTCCTCGAGATCGCTCGCCGCCTCCGCGAGGATGCCCGCGGTGCGCCAGGCGCCGACGACGGACGCGAGCACCGAATCGAGTCCAGCGCCCTGCGCCCGCAGCGCGAGCGTCATCGCGGTGACCCACGATATCACTCCGGCCGCGCCCGCCGCGACGGCCGCGTGCGATGATATCCCGACGCCGAGCGCGGCGCCGACCGCCCCCGAGATCAGCGCCGCCGCGGCGGCCGTCGGCAATATTACATACGCGACTCGAATCCGCCGGGCGTAGGCGCGGAGCCGGGTCGGTCGCCGGCGGGCGCTCTCGATGAAGATGCGCTTCCACCCCCTGCGGAAGGCGTCCCACGAGCCGTACATCCGCACGCGGAGCATCGGCCCGGCGAGGGCGACCGCGAACGAGCCGCCCGATTCTTTCAAAGCCCGCGCGAACGCGAGATCTTCGAGCAGATCGTCCTTGACGCGCTCGTGCCCGCCGAGCGCGCGGTAGGACGCGGCGCGGAACAGCATGAACTGCCCGTTGGCGAACGATCGGCGTACGCGCCCGCGGTTGACACGGTCGAGCGGGTGCTGCCGCATCAGTTCGAGACTCGTCATGGGCTGGACGACGCGCTCGTACCAGAGTTCGCGGGAGAGTTCGCCGAGCGCGGACAGCAGGTCAACGCGGAGTTCACCGATAAGCGCCGTCGCGGCGCGAACCGTCGCGGGCGCCAACTCGGTGTCGGCGTCTACAAACAGCAGGAATTCCGCGTCAGTCGCGGCGCGCGACCGCGCTACGGCCTCGCGCAGCGCGTTGGTCTTGCCGGCCCAGTCGTCCGGGCACGACGCTATCTCTATGATCTCGAGGCGCGCATCGCCCGCGGCGATCGATTCGATGATCGCGCGCGTGCTGTCCGTGCAGCGGTCGAGCGCGAAGACGGCCCGCAACGCCGGGTGGTCCTGCGCGAGTATCGAACGGACGGTGTGCGCGATGACGCGCTCCTCGTTGTGCGCGGGGACGACGACGCAGACGCGCCCGGGAGATTGGCCGGGCGGCAGGTCGGCGTACGCCGCGAGTCTGGGCGTGGCGGCGAGCGCGCGACTGATCCGTACAGCGGCGAAAGCGAAATAGAGCAGCGTAAGCGAAGCGAACGCGGCGAGAAACCAGAACAAGATGGCGATGAGCGAACCCACTGCCGGATCAGACTACCGCCGGCGGGAGATCGGAGATGCTCGGACAACGGCTGGGTGTGCGCGAAGATCCGGACGGCACGCGCACGGGCGAGACGCCCGTGCCACTGTTGGATTCGCGCACGGGCGGGACGCCCGTGCCACTGTTGGATTTGCGCACGGGCGAGACGCCCGTGCCACTGTCTGTGTTGTGCCACTGTCTGTGTTGTGCCACTGTCGGATTTGTTCCACGGTTGGCGCGGCGAAGTTGTTTCAGAGGTGTTCGGCGCGCCAGCGTTCGAGCACATTCATCGCGCTGTCGCGGTAGACGGCGCGGAGAGTCTCTGCGGGGAGGTTCAAGCCGCGCAATCTCGGCGCCGACATCTCGTCGTGTTCGGCGGGCGCGACCATCATCAGGTCCGTGTCGGCGATCGGGGATTCGCCGTCGTAGCCGGTCTCGAAGAGCGTGCGCAACGCCCAGTATCGGCTGGCGTACAACTCTAAAGCCTCGGCCTCGCTCGACGCCTGCGCCGCTTTGAGCATCGCGGGGTCGGCGGCGGGGCGCAGGTGCTCGTCCATGGTCACGATGTCGGTCCCGAACAGAAGCCTGCCGCGCCATTTATTGAAGAACGCGACGACCTCGTTGCGCGGGTGTTTACTGAGTTCGCGGACCATCCACTTCGTCGCGGACGTGTCGAGGTGCAGGTTCTCGTGCCGAGTGAGCAGGCCGTCGAGGAATGTAATGTTCTCCGGCCAGCCGCCCATGTGCGCGGCGAGCCAGGGCGTGCCCGGGTATCGCGTGATGGCGCGTTCGAGCGGCTCATATTGCGATTCCTTCGTGCCGTAGCGCGACACGTCGGCGTACTTGGCGCTGAACCAGGTGTCGGGGTCGGCGACGTGCACCATGAACATCATGCCCAGCGAGTGCGCGAGGTCCATCGCCCGTCGGCGCCAATCGTTGTCGAGCGACATGAGGGTTTCGTCGCCGGCGTCGCGGCCGTAGTCGCGCGACCTGGGCGCCGTCCAGAACTTGACTATGCGCGACCCGAGCGCGTGGAACTTCTCGATCGCGTCGAGAAAACCAGCCGTCTGCGCGTGCTTACGGTCGGCGGCCATGAACTCGGGGACAGCGATGAAACGGACCGAGTCGCCGAAGATTTCCGCGATCGCGGGCGCCTCGCGGATGGTCGTCATCGAGTATGTGAGCGAGACGCCGAAGAGATCGCGTGCGCGTTTGTAGACGCTCGCGGCGTGCACGCCGTGGATGTGGGTGTGCGCGTCGATGATCGGCGTGACGGGCGGTCCGAGCCGGGCGGCCTCGGCGGCGTAATCCAGGCAGAGGCGATTCTCCGCCCAGGGCTTGCGCCGCGACGAGACATGCTGCGGCGAGACGTGCCGCGACGAGACATTGATCGACGCCGATCCCCCACGGTCGTTCATCACGGGAGCATATTAGGCGTGGCGGCGCGACGGCTCGCGGCACGCGTCAGTGTGATGCGCCGTTGAACGCGACGAGTCGGCCCGGAGCCGCGGCGTCGTCGTAGAGTCGCCCGCCCATCACCTGCCCGATGTACATCTCGTGATCGCCTTCGAGATCAATATGCCGGACGACCTCGCAGTCGAGCGCGGCGATCGCGCGCGTGATGCACGGCGAGCCGGTCACCAGCGACTCGCAACGTACGGGGTCGAGAACCTCGCAAGGCTCGAGGTCTTCCCGGCTGAGCGTGCGCAGCAGGAATGTGTCGTCCGGTCTGAGAAGATTAAGGGCGAACGATCGGCTGTCGCGTATCAGCGGCGCGATCGACCTTCCTTTCGGGGAGGCGATCGCGACCATCGGCGGCTCGAAGCCGCACTGCTGAACCCATGACACCAGCACTCCGGACCTTTCCCCGCCGTACGCCGATGTCATAGCGTAAAGCCCCGATGGGATCAGCCCCAGTGCGCGCGCCCACTCCGCAACGCCCCGTCCAGCCATGATTTCTCTCCTCCAGAGTCGGCGGCCCCGCGTTCGCGATCGCCGACCCGTCTCTCTCTCTAGCGGAACGCCGCCACCATACCCGATCCAAGCCCGGTGTCTATCCCTGTTTCCACCAATTTTTGGGATATCGCCCGGCGGGAATTGCGCTCCGTCGAAAAAAGTTTTCCACGATCGGCGCAATCTCGGACGAAGAGTGTTGCATTGTGGGGCGCCAGCCCATAAAGTGTGCCGGTACGACAGAACCGCGGGGCGACATGCGTGCTATTCACCGGCTACTACGAGCATTCGATCGACGCGAAGAATCGCTTGGCGATCCCGGCGGAGATCCGCGCCCAGTGGTCAGCGGTCGAGTGCGGGGAGGCGTGGTACGCGATGCCCTGGACCCGGCCGACGCCGGTGATCAGGCTCTACACCGAGAACGACTTCAAGTCCCGCGCCGCCGGGTACCGCAACTCGCTCACGCCCAAGCCGAACCAGGCGGAACTCCAGGTCAAACTCTTCGGGATGGCCCGTCGGCTCGAACTCGACACCGCCGGCCGGGTTCGGATCCCGGAGCACATGCTCGCTGCGACGTCGCTCCCTCGGGAGGTGGTGCTGGTCGGTGCGGGCGAATGGCTGGAGATCCGCGACCGCGCCGCGTGGAACGCAAGTCTGGGGGAAATGCTCGACGAACTGCCCGATCTGATGGCGAGCATCGAAGCCTCGCCCGCACTGTGATCGCTCGCCCGCCCGCCGCGTCGGCCTGAACGCCGATCGCGACGATTGACAACCTCGCACCTTCCGCCCGGGCGCAGATGTGCCCGCCCGGGATCGGGAACAACTGATCTTCAGCCGTACTCAGCGCGACACAAACCTCAGTATCGCGGCGTGATCGGAGCGCGCCGCCAACACCGGGCACGGAAGCCCACACAAACTTTCTTCCTCCTCCGCCAGAGCCGACCCCCGGGAGACCGGCACGGACGGACCCGTCAGCCCGCTTAAGTCTCGGCGATCCGGCGACGCACGGACGCGCCCCCACCTCGGGCCGAGACCAGCATCAGACGCCGATCCACCGCCGGCGTCAACGCTCGGGCCTCTCGACGGTCGGCTCCGACACGATCCGCGACCGCGGATCACCACACACCCGTTCGGCCGGACCCACCGCCGGCCGAACGATTCAAAACCGAACACCACCGAGCCGGGTTCGTCCCACCGCGAACCCGGCCCAACCGCCGCCCGCGCCCACCACCACCACTCGCCGGGCGGCGGTGCTTTTTTGACATCAACCTTCTTGTCAACAACTACACATGAATTGCACACACATAACCATAGAACGCACAAAGAAACTTCCAGCTCGGCGATTCTTCCCCGGCACACCCGGTGGCACGGGCGAAAACGGTGGCACGGGCGAAAACGGTGGCACGGGCGTCCCGCCCGTGCGCGAACAGATCCAGTGGCGCGGGCGTCCCGCCCGTGCGCGAACAGATCCAGTGGCGCGGGCGTCCCGCCCGTGCGCGAACAGATCCAGTGGCACGGGCGTCTCGCCCGTGCGCGAACAGATCCAGTGGCGCGGGCGTCCCGCCCGTGCGCGAACAGATCCAGTGGCACGGGCGTCTCGCCCGTGCGAGAATGCCCGGCGCATGGCGGGTGTTCGGTCCAAACCCGATCTCGACGAGCGCGTCCGCCGCGACGCTCTCGACCGTCTCGCGCGTCGGCCGTTGAGCCGATCGCGCCTCGCCGACGCGCTGCTCAAGCGCTGGAAGGACGCCGACGCTGTGTCGCGCACGATCGACGCGCTCGCCGGCGCCGGGCTTATCGACGACCGCGCCTTCGCCGACGAAGCCGTACGGCAGATCCGCGCCCGAGGCCCGCTCGCGGGGCGCGCCATCGTTCAGCGGCTCGTCAAACTCGGCGTGCCGCGTGCGCTCGCCGAGGAACGCGTCGCCGTCGCGGCTTCGGACGACGACCCCGCAGAGGACGCCCGCGCGCTGGCTGCGCAACGGCTCTCGCGGATGTCCGTGTCACTCCCGACCGAAACAAAGCGACGCCGGATCGCCGGCCTGCTCGCCCGTCGAGGCTACGACGCCGAGACCATCGCGGGCACGCTCGACCGCCTCGACCGCGATGATGACTGACAACGCCGACTCTGACGCTCGGCTTGAGCGCTGCGATGGTCAGGGTCGCGGAGAAAAAACGGGCGGGACGCCTGTGTGACTGTTTCTGATAGTGGCACGGGCGTCTCGCTCGTGCGAACCCGGCTCGGAGAGCCGGGCCACCACCCGAGCCGGGCCGTCCCCGGCCCGGTCGATGGTCATCCTGATGCAACAACACCATCAACGCACGGGCGGGACGCCCGTGCCACTGTGCGGACGCCCGTGCGACTGTTGCTAACCCCCTCTCCACCGGGAGAGGGCTGGGGAGAGGGGCGACCGGTGCTTGCTCGATCCGCGCGTGCCTCATCCGCAAAGCCCAGGGATTTATCCCTGGGCTATCACGCACGGGCGGGACGCCCGTGCCACTGTGCGGACGCCCGTGCCACCGTTTTCATCCGTGCCACTTTCTGATCGCGCGTGCCGCAACCCGCACCGAGTCGCCGCCGGGTATATGTGCGATAATCACTCGCACGGGCCCGTGGCGGAATCGGCAGACGCGGCGGACTTAAAATCCGCTGCCCCGGAAGGGGCGTGTGGGTTCAACCCCCACCGGGCCCATTTCGCATATCATAATATTCTGAAATCTTCGACGCCGCCGCGGCCGCCGCGTCGCGCCCCTCGAACAGCCGGACGATCTTGTCGAGATCCTCGCGTTGCCGGGACCGCAGTTGTTCGTCGTCGATCAGCCGTCCCAGAGCCGCGGCGATCGGCGCCGCCGAACCGACGTGAGGCACGAACTCCTCAACGATCCGCCGGCCCGCCACGAGGTTGGGCATCGCGTGGTGTTCGCCGGTGAGCAGCCAGCGCCCGACCAGCAGATACCCGAGCGTCCACGTGCGATAGAAGACGACCATCGGCAGCCTCGCCCGCGCCAATCGCAGCGTGACCGTCCCCGATTTCGCCAGCCCCGCGTCCGCCCACGCCGCGACGCGGTCGATCGCGTCCGCGCCGGCTTCGATCTCGGCGTCCGCGGGCAAGGCGCCCGACGCCGCGGCGAGTTCGCGCACCCGCCCCGCTGCCGACTCGTCCTGCACAGCGAACCGGACCTCGATCCCCGCGCGCACGCGAACCACGTCCCGAAGAATCTCCAGGATCATCGGCAGGTGCCGACGCAGTTCCAACGGCCTCGAACCGGGCGCTACCAGCAGCCGGAACGGGCGGTCGTTCGCGCCGCCCCGCCCGTCGGGATCGGATTCAAGCTCAATTGTTTTTGATTGTGTACGGTCGCCGAAGAGCGGGTGCCCGATGAACGTGGCGGGCACGCCGCGCGACCGGAACCATTCTTCCTCGAACGGCAGCAGGCACAGGACGTGGTCGGTGCATCGGCGGAGTTTGCGTATTCGCCAGGGCGCCCAGGCCCAGAGTTGAGGCGCCGCCAGGTGCACGACCTTCATCCCGCGGCGCTTGGCCATCTTGCAGATCGGGAAGTTCGCCGCGGGCGAGTCCACCGGGACGTGCAGCGTCGGCCGGTGCTCGTCCATCCATTGGCCGATGCGTCGATTGAGCCGGACGTGCTCGACGATCTTGCCCACGCCGGGCAAGCCGACGATCGCGTCGGCGCCGGTGTGTTCGACGACCGTCGCCCCCGCAGCAGCGGTTTTCGCGCCCGCCCAGGCGAAGATCGGCAGGCCGGGTCGCGACGCCCGCAGGGCCCGCACGACCGCGGCCGCGAGGTCGTCGCCGCTCGGCTCGAACGCGGTCAGCAGGATCGGTCGCGGCTCGTCGGGCACAGGATCGGCACTGCATCGGCGGAGCGTCCGGATGTCAACTCGCGCGGCGCCAACCGATCGCCAGCCCGCCGGCGCCGGGCCGGACTTCGGTCATACTCTTCGCCATGCTCGCCGATCGCGCCGTAATACATGTCAAAGCCGGCGACGGGGGGGACGGCTGTGTCTCCTTCCGACGCGAAAAATACATCCCCAAAGGCGGCCCCGACGGCGGCGACGGCGGGCCCGGCGGCGATGTCATCGCCGTCGCCGATCACAACGTCCAGACTCTCCTCGATTTCCGCGGCACGCACCACTGGCGCGCCCAGCGCGGCGAGCACGGGCTTGGCAAAGACTGCACCGGCGCCGCCGGCGACGACTGCGTCCTACGCCTGCCCGCCGGCACTCTCATCTACCTCGCCGACGAAACCGGCGAACCCGACGAACTCCTCGGCGATCTCGATCCCGGCGGACGCATCGTCCTCGCGCACGGCGGTCGCGGCGGGTTCGGCAACTCTCACTTCAAATCACCCACCAACCAGGTCCCGCGGCAATCAACCCCCGGCGAGCCGGGCGAGGAAAAAACCCTCGTCCTCGAACTTAAATTGATCGCCGACGTCGGACTGATCGGGATGCCCAACGCGGGCAAGTCCTCGCTGCTCGCTGCGCTGACGAGAGCCGCGCCGAAGATCGCCGATTACCCGTTCACGACGCTAAGTCCGCAGCTCGGCATCGCCGAACTGGACTCGGCCCGCCGGCTGGTTTTCGCGGACATCCCGGGCCTGATCGAAGGCGCCGCCGAGGGCGCCGGCCTCGGGCACGACTTCCTCCGGCACGTCGAGCGGACGCGCGTGCTCGCGCACGTCATAGAGATCGAGCCGGCCGACGGGTCGGACCCGCTGGAGAACTACCGCGCGATCCGCCGGGAACTAGCGGACTATTCGCCGCTGCTCGCCGAGAAGGACGAGATCATCGTCGTCAGCAAACTCGACCTGCTGCCGACGGACGAGGACCGAGTCGAAGCCGTGCGGCTGTTTCAGCGTGAACTAAGATTGGGGCACGATCAGCCGATTGTCGGCGTGAGTTCCGCGACGGGGATCGGGCTGCGCGAACTGGTTGTGTTGTGCTGGGAGCGCGCCGACCGCCGCGAACCCGGCTGGTCGCATCCGTCTGACGAGCAATCTTAGATAACCGCGAGCGACGCACCGCTGTGATGGGCGTCGCCGCGGCGATCCATATCACAACCGGCGCCGACAAACCCATCATTCGTCGGCGCCGGCGGGGATATTTCGTGTGTGCGCGAGGCGGAAACTTAAGATCTGCGCGGCTCGCTGACGCCAAGCCGCGATCCGATCACATGAACAGCGTGGCGCAGACAGTCGCGAAGATCGCCGTCGCAGCCAGCGCGACCGGATAAGCCGCAAGCAGCGACAGAAACGCGATCAATCGGCCGCGTGTCGGCGCCAGGCCGCTGGTGTCAACCCTCTGATCCGAATGGTTCTGTGTGTGCATGGGCGATGCTCCTTTCATATGAACACGGGGAGTATGTTCATATATTGCAACCATCGCCGCGCCGGGTTTATTCCCGCGCCCCGCCCGGGCGGCGTCAAGGCGGGTCGGCGCGATCGACACGCACATGCAGATAACCACGCGAAACGCCGTCAGACTCCGTGAATATCGGCCCCGCGACGCCGAACATCGCCAGCAGCCCGCGCCATTCCCCGTAGCGGTACCGCACGCCGAAACGCTCGTGCATCGCGCGGATCTCACCCGCCGCCCGCTCGCTGACCCGGCCCATCGCGGGCGCCCAGATCGGATCGCAATAGAACACCCGGCAGCCCGCGGGGCGGGCCGCGTGAACCCCGCACGCCCGGCCCACGGCTAGCGGGCACAATCCCCCGGCGGTCGCGGCTTCGGCGGGCGCGTCAGTTTTTATTAATATATTCCCGTCGGCGTCGATAAGCCCGGCGCCTAGCAGCGTCCCCGCCGTCTCAAGCCCGGTCACGTACAGCCGATGACCGTACTCCTCGAATCGGCAGCATCGGCCGGATTGCTCGCACACCGGCGAGAGCGCCCCGACCTCGTGCGCGATCTCGTCGTGCACGCGCGCGATCGCGTCGCGCACCTCGGCGCGCGACGCCGCCGCCAGCCACTCTCGCACCAGCCGGCGATCTTCTGTATCACCCGTCATCGGCTCATGTCGCGCTGCACGCGGATCGACTCGATCGGCACGATCGGCCCGCGGTTGACGCCCTCGCACTCGCGCCCCAGCCGATCCCACGCCGACTTCGATCTTATATGTTCCGGCCAGAACGGGAACGTCCTGCACTGCGTCGGGCGCAGATCATGGATCGAGCACAACGAGGCGCCGGGGACCGACTCGCGGTCGAGAAACACACAGTCGAAGCCGAACTCCGTCTCCCGCTCGCCGAACGAGCGGCCCGCGGGCGTGTCGTGCGTGTAGCGATCGATAAAATCAGCCCGACTGACGCCCAGCCTCGCCGCGATTGCGTCGGCTTCGTCGTCGGTGAAGAGGACGAAGCCGGGCTTCCCCGTGCAGCAGGCGCCGCACTGAGTGCACTCGAACCGCAAGCCGTCGGCATACCACTCCCGAGACGCCATGCGCGAAGTCTATCGCGTCGCGCCCGGCCCGCTGTTCCCGCCCGCCGCGCTCGACACTCACGCCGAGGGCAGCGACACTGCCCGGATGCCGAACGCAATGACAGCAGCGGACCGCGCGTTGCTCGACGCCGCGATCGAAGAGGCCGAGCGTTCGCTCTCGCGGGGCGGCATCCCGATCGGCGCCGCGCTCGGCGACGCGACCGGAGCCGTGCTCTCCCGCGGTCACAACGAGCGCGTCCAGACCGGCGACCCTACCGCTCACGCGGAGATCGTGTGCCTGCGCCGCGCCGGTCGCCGGCGGGACTGGCGCGGGCTGACGCTCGCGACCACGCTAAGCCCGTGCTGCATGTGCGCGGGCGCGATCGCGCTCTATCGGATCGGGCGCGTGGTGATCGGCGAGTCCGAGACATTCCTCGGCGACGAGGCCGCGCTCGCCGCGCGGGGCGTGACGCTCGTCCACGCCGCCGACGAACGCTGCGTCACGCTCATGCGGCAACTTATATCGCAACGCCCGGACCTCTGGAACGAAGACATCGGCGAGTGATCGATCATCACGGATCGGACGGTCATGTTAAATAATAACACCCGGAGGCGTCGTCGCGGCGATTGAGCCAGTTGCGTAGGGCAGCCATCGGCTTGCTTCTTCATCCCAGACAAAGAGGAAGCGAACTTCCATAATCTGATTTACGCCGTATTCGCTCGTCACACTCGCCGGGAGCGAGATGCCGAGCACCGGCGCACCGTCTCGCACGAGAGTCGCCAGGTGACGCGGATACCGAAATCCGGACTGCACGAGGACACCCTCCTGCCCGGGCGGCCTGAGATTCGTAGGCGTAAGGAGCGACAGCCTCCCGCGTTCATCGTTCGCGGCGCGCCAGACACGGATATTTTGAACATCAACCCGATCCCAGACACGTTGGCTCCAGTTCTCGCGCTGTGCCTCGAGATCTGTATCTGTCATCAGGTCGCCTGGCGCCCCACCCCAAGAAAAGACAAGTCCCAGGAAGTGATCGTATCCGCCGAACACGTGCGCTACGAGGAGTTCAGATGCCTGAGCAGTTGCCGCGGCGCGCTGAGGTTCGCTTAGTTCGATCGTGCTGAGATCCGCGTCGATTTTGTCTCGCAGCCGTGAAGCAACCACATCCCTCCCGACTGCGCTCAGGTCCAACGCGCGCCCGGGTGAAAAGAGCACACCGCCGACCGGGATCGGCACAGGCGGCCGCGAGGTCAGCACAACCACCAACACGGCTCCGGCTCCGAGTATGCCCAGCAATGCGTGGCGGAGCCATCTGCGTCGAACTCGCACATCGGTCACGCCGGCAGATTCCGATTCCTGTTCACTATCTGTATGGGATTCTGTCACATCACGGCCTCTCATGGTTGGATCGGAGAAACGCCCAGGTCGTCGCACCCGTCACAGCCGGAACCGCCCCCGGAATCCTTATTGCATGTCGGCGGCCAGTCTCCTGCATCATTCGGGCCGGAAGGAAGCCCGCACCCCTCGTCGCTCGCGCAGCACTTGGTGCGATTGTGGAGCGCGCCATTTTTAATGAATGTCGATATGCAGCAGTGTTCGCCTTCCGCGCATTCGACTACGACGACGTCCTGCACAACACAATCCCGCCCGAGCATGTCTTCGACCACCGGCAGGGCGTTCGCTGTCGTCACGATCATCGACACGATCAACCCTAGCACACCTCCGACACAGATTGAAACGCAAGACCGAAACAGTCTAGGCCATACGAATTGTTCGGTGACGGCTGAGTTTTTTGGGTTGTGGCCCATGTTTTTCTCCTGATCCTTCGTGGTTCTGTTCCGTTGAACTATGAGCGAGATCACGCCTGTTGTCAGAAGTCGCGCCCGCGCACGCCTCGTTCGGTCCCGGCCAACGGCTGGGCGACCATGCTTCTCCACCTGTTTTTTACCGCAGACCTGGACTCAGATAGATCCCGTGTGCCGACGTGTCCGTCCGCGAAGCCGACCTGCGCCGTCCCGGAGGGGGGGGCGGCATCATCACGGCCCGACGAAATAAACACTGCATCGTGCAACAGCGCTTTCCGGCTCGGGTGGTCCGTCTCTGTGAGCCGAACATCGCGCCACATCGTTGCGCTCTGATCGCTCTCGGCGCCGGAAACCCAATGCTCGGGCCCGGCGAGGTACGCGTGCGACAACAGGTATGAAGATATGAACGGTCGCGCCTGAAACGCGATCCGCCAGTCCTCACGCGGCACGCCGGGTTTCCACCATGTCTCGGTCGGTTCCTCACCGGTGATGTAGAGCGTCAGATGCCAGGCGCGTTCCTGCCCGAAATAATCCGTCATGAAGCCGGGGCTGCCCCAATCACGGATGAAGCCGTCCGCCGGCGGCGAACGGAACATGTAAAGCGGAACAGGCTCGCCGGAAAAACCTTCATTGAACTCAGGCGCCCGGGGAACCTTGTCATCGTGCGCCGCGGCCCAGCGGTGCAGGCTGCCGACGTTTTCCCGGAGATTCGACAGCGATGCGGTCACTGCCGCAGCGGCGCGCGCCTGACGCAAGGCGGGAACGGTGATCCCGATCAGCACGCCGAGGATCGAGAGAACCACGAGCACTTCAAGAAGCGTCAAGCCACAAGTTCGACGGTCGGCGACGGCGCTCCGCGACCCGCTCCGTAGAACACAATCGGATAATGTCGACCGGCCTCGATGCATCATGCACCTCCGAACGATGCATCGAGGCTACCCCCCCCATGGTCGTGTCAAGCCTATTTTTGAAAACTCGTTGGAAATTTTACTCCCGCCAATGCGTCCGCTCAGCCTCGCGGCGGTTTCGGGCGGCTTTCGCGGCCGTGCTGGACGACGATGTCGAAGCCTTCGTCGCGCAGCGCCGCGAACATGCGCTCGGCGTGATCGGGGCCGGCGGTCTCGACGATGCACGACACGTCCACGGTTGAAAGGTCGCTGGTGGCGAACGCGCGGTCGTGGAAGATGTCTTTGACGGACGCGCCGACGCGCGCGAGCGTTCCGGTGAGTCTGGCGAGTCCGCCGGGACGGTCGCTGACGGTTGTTAAGAAGCGAGTGAGGCGGCCGTCGGCGGCGAGGCCGCGCTCGATGACTCGGCCGATCATCGCGGGGTCGATGTTCCCGCCGCAGAGCGGGAGCGCGACGCACTTCCCGCGGAGGTCGGGCAGCGACCCGGCGAGGAGGCCGTCCTCGGGTTCAGAGATCAGCGCCGCCAGCCCCGCGGCGCCGGCGCCTTCGACCACCGACTTCTCATATTCCATCAATCGCAACACGGCGAGCGAGATCGCCTGCTCGGAGACCATGACGAGCGCGTCGATGAGCGGCTCGGCGGTCTCGAAGGCGTTGGCGCCGACGTCGGGCGTCGCCAGCCCGTCGGCGAGGGTTTTGCCTACTTCGACGTGGACCGGGCTGCCCGCGTCGCGTGCCGCGTGAAAGGTTGCTGCGCGTTCCGGCTCGACGCCGATGATGCGCGTCGCGGGGGAGACGTGCTTGACGGCTGCGGCGACGCCGGCGATCAGCCCGCCGCCCCCGATCGGGACGATGATCGCGTCCGGCGCCGACCCGTGCAGGGCCGATACCTGTTCGAGGATTTCGAGTCCCATCGTGCCCTGCCCGGCGATGATGGCGGGGTCGTCGTAGCCGTGGATGTATGTAAGGTTGTCCGCGGCGGCGAGCCGGCGGGCCTCGGTGTAGGCTTCGTGGAAGTTCTGCCCGTGCTGCACTACGCGGGCTCCGAACTGCGCGCACGTCGCGCGCTTGACGAGGGGCGCGGACTCGGGCATCACGACCGTCACCGGGACGCCGAGCAGTTTCCCGTGCCAGGCCAGCCCGAGGGCGTGGTTCCCGGCGGAGGCGGCGATCACGCCGGCGCGGCGTTGCGCGTCCGTCAGCAGCAGGAGCGCGTTGCGGGCGCCGCGCTCTTTGAATGAGCCGGTGCGCAGGAAATTTTCCATCTTGACATAGAGATCGCAGCCCAGCAGATCGGACAGGGCCTCCGAACGCAGGCAAGGCGTGACGGGGACGCCCGGACGGATCCGGACCGCAGCCGCGGCGACATCGGCGTGTGTGATTCGCATCTCGCCAATCTACCGCGGCGGCGACGCGGGGACGTGTTCACCGCAGCGAGCGCCCACAATCAACGCACGATGCCCAGGGATAAATCCCTGGGCTTTGCGTCGGAGCCACGTCTGGGGTTACTTCTTCAGCAGGCGTTCGAGGAAGTGGATGTCCACGCCGCCCTTGCGAAACGCGGCGTTGGACATCAGTTCGAGTTGCAGCGGCGCGGTCGTTCGGATCGGCTCGACGGTGAGTTCGCGCAGGGCCCGCGCCATGCGGTCCATGCACTCCTCGCGGGTGTCGTCGTGAACAATAAGTTTGCCGATCATCGAATCATAGTTCGGGGGCACGCGGTATCCGGAGACGCAGTGTGTGTCCATGCGGACGCCGGGCCCGCCGGGCGGTTCGAAGCGGTCGATCACGCCGGGCGACGGGGTGAAGTTTTTCGCGGGGTCCTCCGCGTTGATGCGGCATTCCATCGCGTGCCCGTTGCGCTTGAGATCGCGCTGCTTGAACGGGATCGGCTCGCCCGCGGCGACGCGGATCATCGAGCGGACGAGGTCCACGCCGGTGATCATCTCGGTGACCGGGTGCTCGACCTGGAGGCGGGTGTTGACTTCGAGCATGTAGAAGTTTTGTTTTTCGTCGACGAGGAACTCGACGGTGGCGGCGCCGTGGTACTTGGCTTTCTTAAGTAGCGACGCGGCGCGTTTGCAGACCTCGTCGCGGCGGCGCGAGTCGAGGCCGGGCGCCGGGGCTTCTTCGATTAGTTTCTGATGTCGGCGCTGGATGGAGCAGTCGCGTTCGAAGAGGTGGCAGGCGCCGCCGAGCTTGTCGCCGAGGACCTGCACCTCGACGTGGCGGGCGGCTTCGAGGAATTTTTCGATGTAGACGCGTCCGTCGCCGAAGGCGGCCTGTGCTTCCTGCTTGGCGCGCGAGACTCCGGCGCGGAGTTCGTCGCGGTTGCGCGCGATGCGCATCCCGCGGCCGCCGCCGCCCGCGGCGGCTTTGATTATTACGGGGAAACCGATCTTCTCGGCTTCGTGGAGGGCTTCGTCATCGGACGCGACGGCGTCCTCGGACCCGGGGAAAACCGGCACTTTCGCTTCACGGGCGAGACGCTTGGCGGCGACCTTGTCGCCGAGGAGAGCCATGGCTTCGGGCGTCGGGCCGATGAACTCGATCCCGCAGTCGCGGCAGACCTCGGCGAAGTGCGCGTTCTCGGCGAGGAAGCCGTAGCCCGGATGAATGGCGTCGGCGCCGGTCTGCTCGGCGGCGGAGATGATGCGCGCGATGTCGAGATAGGACTGCGACGCCGGGGGCGGCCCGATGCAGACCGAGCGATCGGCGAGTCTGAGGTACGGCGCCCCCGCGTCGGCGGTCGAGTAGACACACACGCACTCGACGCCGAGTTCCCGGCAGGCGCGGATCACACGCAGGGCGATCTCGCCCCGGTTCGCGATGAGGATTCGATTGAACATGATCGGATTCGGCCCGCTTCAGTTCGGCCGGACGAGGAAGAGTTTCTGCCCGAACTCGACCGGCTCGCCGTCCTTGACGAGCATCCGCTCGATAGTCCCGGCCAGCCCGGCCTGCACCTCGTTGAAAACTTTCATCGCTTCGATCAGGCATACGACCGTGTCCGGGCCGACGGGGGCGCCGACTTTCACGAAGTGCGGCGACTCGGGGTTCGGGCGGGCGTAGAACGTCCCGACCATCGGGGATTCGATCGCGAGCAGGCCGGCGTCCGCGTCGGTCGCGGCGGGATTGGCGGGAGCGGCGGCGGGGGCGTGGTCAGGCGTCGGAGCCGCGACGTGCGCGGGGACGGTGTGCATCGCCGGGGCGACGGCGCGTTTGAGGCAGACAGTTTCGTCCTTGTCGCGAAGATCGAGTTCGCTCAGATCGTTCTCGATCATCAGGCGTACGAGTTGTTCTAGACGTTTGTTGTCGATCATCGTGCCGCCCAGTCTAACGCTTTCGGGAGCGTGGACAGCCGGCGGGCGCCCCGCTCGGTGACCTCAATGTCGTCCTCGATCCGGACCCCGCCGACGCCCGGAAGATATACGCCCGGCTCGATCGTCACGACCATCCCAGGCGCCAGAACGTCCGGGCTGATCTTGGAAATCCGGGGCGCCTCGTGGATGTCAAGCCCGATCCCGTGCCCCAAGCCGTGCCCGAAACGCTCGCCCAGACCGGCGAGCTCGATGACCGATCTCGCGGCTGCGTCAACGTCCGCGCATTTCCTGCCGGGCGCGACCGCGGCGATCCCCGCTTCGTGCGCTTCTAGGACGACCGCGTAAATCTCGCGCATCACGCGCGGCCAGCGACCGAACGCGATCGTCCGCGTCATGTCGCTGTGATAGCCGGCGACGATCGCGCCCCAGTCGATGAGCAGCGTCCCGCCAGAGCGGACCTTCGCCGGCCCGGGGCGGTAGTGAGGCTTGGACCCGTTAGCGCCTGCTGCGACGATGGTGGGGAAGGCCGGTCCCTCGGCGCCGAGCGATCGCATCCGGTGTTCGAGGTCCGCGGCGATGTCCGCCTCGCGCATCCCGTGACGGACAACCTCGAGTGTTTCGAGGAAAGCGCGTTCCTGCACAGCGATCGCCCGGCGTATCAGCGCGATCTCGGTTTCATCCTTTATAACACGCAGCCCCGCGACGAGGCCGGTAGTGTTCTTAATACGCCGAGCGCCTATCAGCCGGGCGAGCGTGGCGCGGGTCGCGACGGTCATATGCTCGGCCTGGATTCCGATGGTTGCGCCGCCGGGGAGAGCGTCGGCGGCGGCGTCGGCGATCGCGCCCTTGCGGAGCAGGATTTTGACGCCGGGGATCGCTGCGAGTTCTTCCGCGAAACGGAAGTCGCTGACTACGACCGCCTGCCGGGGCGTGAGGATCAGCCAGGAATCTTCGCCGGTGAAGCCGGTGAGATAGCGGATGTCGCGCGGGCTGGTGACGAGGCAGGCGCCTAGGTTTCTGTCGCGCATCAGCGTGCGCAGTCGGCGCCGACGTGTGTCGAACGGGCCGGGGGTGGATAGCTCGGGGTCAGACATGGACGACGAGCATACCGGCGCACAGGGCGCCAACGGTCGCTGTCGCCGGGCAGGCAGGGACGCCTGCCCCCACGGAGGAAGTAGTTACAACCTTAAAAACCGTGGGGCGGGCCTCCGTGCCCGCCCGATTTCTATACGGGCGGCGCAGCGCTCGGCGTATCACAACTCCCGCATCGACACCGGAGGCGCAAGGATCTCAGATGCCACGATCGCCCGGCGCCAATCGCTCATATTCCGCGGAACGAGTTCGCTCGGCGCCGGGTCCGCGAGGCTCTGCTCTCGGCGTTCCGATGCGATCGTCGCGAGCGTCCCCAGCGGGCGCGAAGCCTTCGGCGCGGAAGTGCGCGCGGCTGTCGGCTGAGACTGCAACGCCGCCCGCACTCGTTCCGACGGCGGCTTCGCGGCGCTAGGCTGTTGTTGAGATCGGGCGACCGGGGACGGGGCGGCCCGGCCCGGCGTCGGCGCGGGTGACGGCCGAGCCGGCGCCGACGGGCGTTGCGGCGGGCGCGCGGGCGCCTGGCCGGTCCGGGGCGGCGCGGGTTGCGCTGGAGGTATCCGGCGCGCCGGCGGCGGACCGCTCGGCCTGCTCGTCGGCGCGCCCCGAGGCGGGACGCTCCGTGTCGGCGCCTGTCGCTGCTGCTGCGCCTGCCGCTCGCGCAGAACTTTCAGTTGCGCCTGACGACGGGCCTGAAGGTCAGACTCCGACATCTGCCCGGGTTTCGGGCTGTTGCTTACATCGGCGCCGCGGCCGGTGCGGAGGGAGGAGTCGCGGGCACGCTCGCGTTCGCGTTTGGCGCGATTGAGTTCGGCCTGCTCCTGGGCCTTGCCGTAGATCCACTGGATCACGGTGATCCCGATGATGACCCAGATTAGCCAGCCGCCTGTCATGCCGGGATGCTACCCGGTCCGCGACGATTCGGCCCGGCCGACGGCGATGATCGCCTCGCGCCCGCCCGCGGCGATCGTCTCGAACCTCGTCCCGTAGACACGTTCGAGCAGTTCCGGCCGGAGCGTCGCCCGGCTTTCGCCCGCAGCGACCACCGCGCCGTTGGCCAGCACGAGCGCGTGATCGCACCACGCGAGAGCAGCGGTCAGATCGTGCAGGACGACCACGACGACAAGCCCGGCGCCGGCGAGTTCGCGCAGCAGCGTCATCGTTGCGACGGCGTGACGCGGGTCCATCGCGGCGATCGGCTCGTCGAGAAGGATCGCGCGGGTCGGCGATCGCTCCGCCGGCCGGTCGGCGCCGATCTGCGCGAGGGCCCGCGCGACCGCCAGCCGTTGCTGCTCGCCCGCTGAGAGTTCCGACCACACGCGCCCGCGCCGGTCGGCGAGTTCCAGCCGATCGAGCGCCGCCTGCACCGCCCGCTCGTCGCGCGGCAGGGCGTGCCGCCCGATGCGGACGACTTCCTCGACCGTGTACGGGCCGGCGATCGTCGGCTTCTGCGCGACGAGCGCGATCCGCCCGGCCCGGCGTCGCGGGGGCATCGCGGCCACGCTCTCGCCGTCGAGAGTCGCCGCGCCCGAACCCGCCGTTACGACCCCGGCGAGAAGCCGGAGCAATGTTGTTTTGCCCGCGCCGTTCGGGCCGACGATCGCGGTGACAAAGCCCGGCTCGAACCGCGCGGAGACATCGGTCAGCGTCTCGGCCCCGCGCCGATGAGCGAACGTGATATTACTTGCTGCGAGCGTCACAGCCGGACCCACTTTGCGCGGAGCAGCGCGACAAAGATCGGCCCGCCCAGCAGCGCCGTCAGCACGCCGATCGGCATCCGTCCCCCGCCGAGGTCGATCAGCCGGACTAGCGTGTCGGCGGCGACGATTGTCCCGGCGCCGAGCAGCGCGGACCCGATGACCACGACCCGGTTCGCGGGACCGGCGAGAAGCCGGACCGCGTGCGGGCATATCAGCCCGACGAAACCGATCGGCCCGGCGATGACGACGCTCGCCGCGGTGAGCGTCCCGGCGAGCGCGAGCAGCGCCAGCCGCAGGCCGTGCAGTCGGACGCCGACGCTGACGGCTTCGTCGTCGTCGAGAGAAGCGGCGTCCATGGCCCGGCCCAGCCTCGCCGCGATTATCACTCCGAGTGTTGTAAGAAGCACGGCGATGACGATCAGCCCGCGCGGCGTGTCGTCGCGGATCGAGCCGAAGAGCCAGCGCGTCGACGCGGCAAGCCCGCGATCGGGCATGAGGTGCTGAAGGAACACGGTCCCGGCGCCGGCGATGAGGGAAACGATCACGCCGACGAGTATGAGCGTGACGGGTTCGACGACGCCCCGCCGCTGGGCGAGGGTGTAGACGATTACGAGCGCGCCGACGGAGCCGAGGAGCGCCGCGGCGCTGGTCCCGGTAAGCCCGGCGAAGGTGGCGGCGCCGGCGACGCCGAGCGTCGTGGCGAGCGTCACGCCGAACCCCGCGCCCGCGGTCAGCCCGAGGACCGCCGGCGCCGCGAGCGGATTGCGCAGGAGCGCCTGAAGCGCGACCCCCGCGACGGCGAGTCCCGCCCCCACCGCTGCGCCGGACACGATCCGCCAAGAACGCAGGCCGAACTCGAACGAGTCGCGCGGCGGCTCAAACCCCGCGGGCCCGGCGAACAACCTCGCGCCCGCCGCAGCCAGCGCCGCGAACCCCAGCGCGAAAAGCACGATCACCGCCCGTCGGGACATGCGGTCAGGGTAGACATTCCCCATGCGGTGCGCGTGCGAACATCACACAGTCAAAAAGCCCAGGGATGGAATCCCTGGGCTTTTGCTATCGAAACGTGTGTGCGGATTCGGAGCGGTGGTTCAGCCCGCTTCGGCCCGGGGGTGGGCGTTGTCGTAGCCCTCGCGCATCCGGCGGGCGGTGAGGTGGGTATAGATCTGCGTCGTCGAGAGCGACTGATGCCCGAGGAGTTCCTGCACGCTGCGGAGGTCGGCGCCGTTCTCGAGCAGGTGCGTCGCGAACGAGTGCCGGAGCGTGTGCGGGCTGATCGTCGGATCAAGCCCGACCTGGCGCAGGTACTTATCAAGTTTTCGGCGCACCGACCGGCTGGAGAGGCGCCCGCCGTGTTTATTTACGAACAGCGGGGCCGAGCCGTGGTCCCCCGCGAAGATGCGCGTGAAGCGCGGGTCGGAACCGGCGAGTTTGAGGTAATGGCGTATGGCGAGCAGCGCGTGCGACCCGAGCGGGACGAGCCGTTCTTTCTTGCCCTTGCCGCGCACGAGGAGCGCCTCACCGGATTCGTCGAGGTCGCCGAAGTTAAGATCGACCAGTTCCGAGACGCGGATGCCGGTGGAGAAGAGGGTCTCGAACAGGGCCCGATCGCGGGCGCCGAGCGCTTCGCCGGCGTCGGGAGCGGAGAGAAGTTTCTCGATCTGCTCGAGGCTGATGGCCTTGGGCAGGCGCTTGGACTGTCGCGGCGTGCGGATGAGGGTCATGGGGTTGGCGTCGGCGAAGCCGAGTTTGGAGGCCCATTTGTAGAAGGACCGGAGCGTGGCGATCTTGCGCGCCATGGTCGCGGGCGAGTAGCGCCGGTCGGCGAGGTGGCCGAGGAACGCGCGGACGGCCTCGGTGTCGGCGCGGGCGATCCGAGACGTGACCGCGTCGGGGGCGATCGTCGCGAGCACGTCCGCCGATCCGTTGCGATTGCGTCGCGCCTCGAACGCGGTGCGTTCGTTGGCTTCGTCGAGCGCGAGGTCGTGCTCATCGCAGATGAACTCGACGTACTGCCTGAGGTCCGCGCCGTAGCACTTGGCGGTGTACGGCGAGAAGTGGCGTTCGTCGGTGAGGTATGCCTGGAAGGCCTCGACGATCGGTAGGGTAGTCATGGCGTCCTGTGCTCCGAAGGCGCGCCCGGTCGATGCCGACGCCGGGGGCGGGGTCTCTGAACTTTCGGCGCGCATCCTCGCGCCGATGGTGACGTGTGGCTCAGCGCCGCGGGGCCGCTGGTGATTCCTGCATCGCGACCATCCGCGCCAGCCGGAGCCGCTCCTTATCCAGGAGGTTCCCGGCGAGCCGATGGCTCGCGAACTTTGTGAACAGCGACATGCTGGCGAGGTAGCCGCGCCAACCGAGCGCCGAGTTTGGGTCGTGCCTCCCTTCCGCGTACGCGCGGAGGGCTGCGAGGACTTCGTGATTCGCGCCGTCGAGATGCTCGGCGACGGTGGATAGCGGCGCATCTCCGGCGCCCGCGGGAGGCAGGCGACGCTCGGTCGGTGAAGACGTCAGCGATCTCGGATCGACCACCGCGTCGTCATCGACCAGACGCGCGCCGCCGGGACGACTATAGAGCGCAAGGCTCATTCCCAGCCGAGGCGGGTCGTACGGATCCCACGCGGTGACTGTTCCCGCGATCACACCGTCCACCCCCATCGCGAGCGCCAGCCGTCTGGCGTCCGCGCCCGAGGCGATCTCGTCCATCCCGAGCGCCCGCATCGCGGCGAGCGTCCGATTGACCGGGACCGTGCTTATCCCGCGGGCTTCCTGGAAAGTCGCGGCGAGCGTGTCCGCGATCCCGGCGCCGTCCACGACGCTCACGCCCGTCTCGTTCCGCAGGGGAGCGATCGCCCAGAGCACGTCGCCGGATCGCGCGTCGTAAGGCGCGACCAGCGGCGCGGGCAGGCGAAGATCCGTCGTCGGCGCCGTGCATCCCGTTAGAAACGCAGCGATCACGGGGATCACGGCGATCATGGGCTGCAAGGCAAACTTCGGTTGCATGTGCTGTTCGGTTGTCATGGCGTCCTGCCCGGGTCGAAGTTTGACCCGCGCTCCGAGCGGGCCGACGTTCCGCGGCCGCCGAACTTCCCCGTCATCCGTGCGGGTCGGTCGGCCGGCGCCCCGTCCGTGGGGCGTGGGTTTGAATCGCCGCGCCGTGCTGTCGCGCGGCGCGTCGTGTGTGCGAGCCGATCGGCCCGCGTGTGTTCGATCACTGCGGGTCTTCGTCGTTGGGAACTGTGACGACCGCGGGCATATTCGCGTTGTTGCCTTGTTGAGCCAGGCCGGTATTCGACGCCGGCTGCGGGCCGGTCGCGGCGAGGATCGCCCGATCCGGTCGCAGCGACCAGATGTTCTCCGTCCCCGAGCGATCGGAGATGAAGAAGATCCTGCCGTCCGGCCCCCACGCGGGCATCAGGTTCGTGAACAGCCCGCCGGTGAGGTTCGCCCGCCCGGTCCCGTCGACATTCGTGATCCAGAGATCCGCGATCTGCGGCGAGGCGCCGTGCGCCTCGGGATTAGGCACAACCGCGAACGCAATCTTGGATCCGTCGCGCGAGAACGTCGGGTTCACACACGCAGCGACCGGGCTTGAGACGATCTCGGTCGGGTTGCGTCCTTCGCCGTTGTCGTAGTCGATGGTCCAGACGCTGAAGAAGCGGTCGCCGCGCTGCCGGGAGCGCTGGAATGTGATCTTATTCCCGTCGGGGCTCCAGTCGGGCAGCAGCCCGTAGCCGATGAAGTGCCGGACCGCGGGGTTGGCGACCTCGGTCACCCACAGCTCCCACCGTCCCGAGGTCTCGCCTAGCCGGCAGAACGCGATCCGACGGTTGTCGGGCGACCAGGTCGGGTGGAGTTGAGGCGCCGGGTCGTTGGTCAGCTGCATCGCCTGCCCGCCGTCGGCGTTCATAATGTAGATGTCCCACGTCCCGCCGCGATCGGACGCGAACGCGATGCGTGACCCGTCGGGGCTGATCGCGGGCATCACGTCGTTGGCCGGGTCGTTCGTAAGTTGCGTTATGGTGTGCCCGTTGACGCCTTTGCGGTAGATGTCCGCGGTGGCGCCGTGCTGAGTGCTGGCGAACACGATGAAAGTCCCGTCGGGCGAGATGTCGGGGTCGAAGTCGGAGCCTTCGGTCGCGAACGACATCTGCGCGAGGTTCTCGGCGCCCGAGTGCTGCAAGCCGAACGAGGTCGGCCCCATGTGCGAGTCGCCGATCTCGCCGAAGATACCCGCGCCCGGGGTCGCAGACCACGGCGAAGGCGTTTCGTACGGCGTCCCCGACGGATGCTCAGCCGGCGTCGAGACCGGCGAGAACAAACCCGCGAAACCGGCGTTCACGCCCGAAGACGCATTCATGACCATCGGCTCAGCGCCGCGAGACGCCGGGACATTGGCCTGCTGCTGCGGCGGCTGGGCGGGCTGGGGCTGCTCGAGATGGCGGTCGCGGTCGGTGACCGCGGCGCCGACACGATCGAATGCCGAGCAGCCGCCGATCGCCAGACCGGCGAAACCGGCGAGCAACGCAGCGGTGAGGCGTAATGTGGTGCGTGTGCGGATCATGGCGTCGTCGTCTCCGTGCTCGACCGCCGATGCCCGCTTGGAGAACGGGCGGATCGACGACCAACCCCCGCCGAGCGCGCCCCGTGCGGGAGATGTCTGTGAGTTGACGAGTCGGCTCGGCCTCCGCCGACACCCGACCCCCGGCGTGTGTCCCGATCCCCGGCGTCACGCCTGCCTGAATAAGGGGTCGCTCCGCGACTTTGCCCTTATCGGACCGGTCCCGCGACCGGCTTGAACGACGCCGACCGCGGACGCACAACTGATCGGACGTTCCCATACCCACCTTGACGCCCAACGCCTGACCCCGATCATTTTTTTTCAGACCACACACCCGACCGGCTCCGAGACCCGGCAGCCCGCCCGATCGCCTCGCGCCCAGCGGCTAGTCTTGTCTTCTCACGCCTACGAATACCGGAGCCATCCATGCCCGACGCCGCCACACATCCGTTCTTCGCACGCACGGGTTCAACTCTCGCCGCGTTGCGCGAATCCGGCCAGCACAAACGGCTCCAGACCATCGAAGGCCCGATGGGCCCGACCGTACGCCTCGCGGGCTACGGCGAGTGCCTGTGCTTCTGCTCGAATAACTATCTCGGGCTTGCCAACCATCCCGAGGTAGTCGAGGCGGGCATAAAAGGCCTGCGCGACTTCGGCGCCGGGACCGCCAGCGTCCGCTTCATCTGCGGCACGTTCAGCCCGCACCTGGCGCTCGAAGAACGCATCGCAAACTTCCTCGGCGCCGAGGCCTCCTACACCTTCGTCTCATGCTGGAACGCCAACGAAGCCATCTTCCCCACTCTCTGCGAGCCGGGCGATTTCATCATCTCCGACGAACTCAACCACGCCTCGATAATCGACGGCGTGCGTCTGGCGACCGTCATCAAAAAAGGCCTCAATAAAGCCGTTTACAAGCACAACGACCTCGCGGACCTGCGCGAGAAACTCGGGCAAGCCCGCGCGGACCTCGCCCCCGACGCCGTGCTGTGGGTCGTGACCGACGGCGTGTTCTCGATGGAGGGCGACCTGCCCGATCTGCCCGGGCTGCGCGCCGCCTGCGATGAGTTCGCCGCCCTTCTTGTCGTCGACGACAGCCACGCCACCGGCGTCATGGGCGCGACCGGACGTGGAACGCACGAGCACTTCGGGATGCCCGGCTCTACGATCGACTTCTTCACCGGGACGCTTGGCAAGGCGCTCGGCGGAGCCGCGGGTGGTTTCATCGCCGGCCCCGCCGACGCGATCGACCTCATCGTCCAGCGCGGCCGGCCCACGCTCTTCTCGAACGCCCTCCCCGTCACCGTCGCCTTCAGCGCCGCCAAAGCCATCGAGATCCTCGAACGCGAACCCGAGCGTGTCCAGCGCCTCCGCGACAACACCGCATACGCGAGAAAAAGCCTGAAAAACGCCGGCTTCGACGTCATCGACTCCCCCACCGCGATATGCCCCATCATCGTCGGCGACACCGCCGAAGCCATCCGCATGAGCGCACGCCTGCTCGAACTCGGCGTCTTCGTCATCGGCTTCGGATACCCCGTCGTCCCCGAAGGGCACGCCCGCCTGCGCGTGCAGATCTCCGCCGCCCACGAACGCGGGCACATCGACGACCTCGTCGCGGCTCTTAAGAAACTCTGACGATTTACGAACACAAGGTTATGTCAGGCCGACGCCGCGCTCAGCCCGGCGGCGATTCGACCGGCTTCTCGGACGAGCGCCTGGCCCGCTCGAAATATCGCCGGACGATCTCGTTGTAACGCCGATGCACACGCTGCTCCTCGATCGCTCGCTCCGCGCCCTCGGCGGCTTCCTGCAACCGCTCTTCAAGCGGTCGGCGGGATACGCCCGCGCCGGCCTCGCCCGGCTCGGGGTTCGCCCACTCGGCGATAACGCGGTCCGCGTCGGCGCCGGGGGCGCGCAGGCCCATCGCCTCGCGGGCGAAACCGCGATCGGTCGGCGCCTTCGCGGGCCCTCCGTCACGCTCGTTCGACAGAGCCTCGGCCCAACGCGCCAGACGCTCGCGCTCAGCGGGGCTTAGCCGATCCAGCATCTCCTCGGCACGCCGACGCGCGTCCTCGGCTCGCTCGCGGTTATCGCCCGCCTGCCTCGACCGCTCACGCATCTCGTCGATCAGCCTACGCGCACGCTCGACGCCTTTCGCGTCCGGCTCGCCGATGCCCGGAGTTTCGCCTTCGTTCGGCCCGCCCGGCTGCGGCTGAGATGACGAGACGCCGGGCTGCTCGCCGGGCTTATCTCCGGGTTGCTGTCCCGGTTGTCGCTGCGGGTCGGCGCCGGGCTCGCCGGGGGCTTGCTCCGGCTTGCCCGGTTCAGGTCGGTCTTGCCCGGGTTGACCCGGCTCCGGTTGACCCGGCTCCTGTTTGCCGGGTTCCTGTTTGCCCGGCTCGGGTTGGCCCTGCTGTTGCTTGTCACGCTCGCCTTGGCTCGCGGGCTGATCCGTAGGCTGCGGGGCGCGATCCTCAGCCCGGCCCGGCTCGCGATCGCCCGGCTTTGTTTCACCCTGCTTTGTTTCACCCGGTTTAGTTTCGCCCGGCTTAGTTTCGCCCGGCTTGGTTTCACCTTCGCGGGGCTGTTTCTTCTGATCTGATGTTTCTTCGCCCTTGGATTCGCCCTTCCGCTCGTCGCCCGAACGCTCATCGCCGGTCGGCTCGGATGGCTCAGCCTCGGGCTGTTCCGGCGCGACCTCCTCCGCAGCCTCGCGCAAGGCTTCGCTCAAACGACGCGCATCCTCCGCCGCCTGCCCCTCCGCTTCACGCCGGCGACGCTCCCCTTCCAGCCGATCCGCGAGTTCCTCGGCCTTCGCTTCATCCACTCCCGCTTCGCGGAGCGCATCCCGGGCGGCGTCACGATCCTTTTCTTCGCGCAGAGACTCGCGCTCACGCTCATCCATGCCGAGGTCGCGCAGATCGTCGGCGGCGGTCCGTTCGCCGGTCCGCTCGGGCGATTCCCGTTCCGCTGCGCGCGCGGCCTGCTCGGCCAGATCACGCAGTTCCTTCGCCCGTTTCGCACGCTCCGCCGGGTCCATCGAACCGAGCGAATCCGCGAGCCGATCGAGTTCCTCCGACGCGCGATCGAGGTCGCCTTGCTCGATCGCCTCGGCGATCGCAGAACGCGCGCCCGCATCGCCGACGTTTTCTGATCGCGCCCGCGCCAGCCGATCGCGCAGCGCGTCGAGCCGATCTTCCTCGCGCTGCGCCTCCTGCTCGAAACGCCGGGCCGCGTCACCGAGCGCGCCCGCGGCTTCGGCTCGGGCGCGATCGGGGTCCAGCTCGCCGGAACTAAGTTGCTCTTCGAGTTCTTCGAGCGTCCGCACGTCCGCGTCGGGCAGATCAGCCACGGTCGGCGTCGCGGACGCGATCGCCTCGCGGGCATCGGCGATGTCGTCGGCGGCTTCGCGGGCGATCTCAGTGCGGGCGGCCTGCTGCGCCGTCGCTGCGGCCCGGCCCGCGATGTCGATCACCGGCAGAAACAACGCCAGCGCCACCGACGCCGCCAGCAGCGTCGGCCAGCCCCACCACCACGAATCGAGCGCGATCGGCGTCGCGTCGCGGACGCGCACAGCCGACGCGGCCCGGTCGGACTCGTCCACCGCGATCGCCGCGAACGGGTCGCCCGACGCGCGGTCGGCCAGCGCCATCCCCGATCCGAGCCGATCTTTCAGCCCGAGCGCCCGGTCCACATCGCTGGCGACCTCCAAGAGTGTCGGCCGATGCATCGCCGCGATTACCGCAGCGATCACGCACGCCGCGACGATCGGCCCGGCGATGAGCATCCACGCCGGCGCATCGAGCGCGAAGAGCCGATCCGCGAGCACTCCCAGCGCCCCGATCCCGCAGGCGATCGTCAGCCCGACGCCCAGCGCTCGCAGGAATCTGGAGACACGCCGCCGGGTCAGGGCGCGCCGGGCTGTCCGCTGGGCCTGGGTCATCATGGAAATACTATGCGCCGTTCACACACGCGGAGTAACACGCCGGGCGCCCCCGGCGTCTAACATCGGCGATCGAACCGTCCCGCCGAACCACGAGAGGAGCACCACCATGACCACTGCCACCAATCCCCGCGTCGCCGACGCGATCGTCCCCCCCTGCCGGACCGGGCTCAGCCTGCTCGAGATGGCGCTCAAGGAGATCCCCGCGGAGAAGTTCGCCGTCAAGCCCGACGGCGTCGAGACCAACCACCCCGCGTGGATCATCGGGCACCTCTCGATCTACACCGACAACGTCATCGAGATGATCGGCCGCGGCGACCTCGCCGAGCCTGACGAGCGGCTCACCGAACTCTTCAAAGACGGGACCGAATGCCGCAACGACCCCGCCGGCAGGATCTATCCGAAGAAGGACGAACTCGTCGCGCGGTTCGTGTCACGGATGAACAAAGCGTTCGACGCGGTGGAGCAGGCGGACGAAGCCGTCTTCGCAAAGCCGAACACCTTGTTTGCGCAGGAGCAGATCCCGACGGTCGGCGGGCTGGTGAATTTCCTGCTGGCGCATCACATTATGATGCACTTCGGTCAGATCAGCGCCTGGCGCCGAATGATGGGCATGGGCCGGATCATGTGATCGGCTTCTTTCGACGGGCGTCACGCGAACCGCTCCGGCGCCGGTTCGCAACGCCCGGCGAGCCTCACATCCCGCCGATGCGCGACCCCATCGTGACCAGCGGCAGCATCACGCTGAACAGCACCGAACCGATCACCACGAACACGCCCACTATCAGCATCGGCTCGAGCAGGCCGACCGCCCGCTCGGTCTGCGTGTGCACCTGCCGGGACAGGTCCACCGCGAGCGCGTCGAAAGCCTGATCGAGATCGCCCGCGCGATCCGCAGCGATCAGCAGCCGGCGCGTCGCCAGCGGCAGCGCGTCGATGCGGTCGAGGAGGGTCGAGAGCACGCCGCCCTCGATAAGCCCCCGGCCGAGGTCTTCGAGTTGCCCCCGCAGGCGCGGGTGTGAAACTACGCCGGTCGAAACCGCGAGCGCGTCGGCGAGCGGCACGCCCGTTCGCGTCATCGCCGCCATGACCGAGAAGAATCGCGCAGACTCGCCCGCGAGTAGCACCGGGCCGAAGATCGGCGCCCTTCTCATCAACCCCTTCACCAGCGGAACGAACAGCCCCCGGACCAGCAGCGCGACGAGCGCCATCGCGCCGATCGCGATCGTCACGCTCAGCCAGTTTTCTCGCAGCCCGATCCCCGCGGCGAGCACCACCCGCGTGTACCAGGGAAGCCCGCCCTCCGCTTGTTCGAGCGTCTCCGCCACACGCGGGACGACCTGCGTCAGCACCACCGCTGTCACGATCACGCCGATCGCAAGCACGACTGAAGGATATATAAGCATCGTCCCGACACGGGCGGAGATCGCCAACCGCTCGCGCATCGAGCGCGCCAGCCGCCCCGCGCTCTCCCCGAGCTGCCCCGACCGCTCCGCGGCGTGATAGACCGTCGCGACCACGTCATCGAACGCGCCCGTCTTCCGGCAAGCCTCGGCGAAGGAATCACCCGACGAAACCAGTGATTTCAGCCGTGCGACCACCGGCGCCGCGTGCGGTGTGACCACGGTCTGCGCGACCTCGAGCGCCTCGACCAGCGGCACGCCGCGATCCACGAGCGCGCCGATCTGCTCGTTCATCGCCGCCTGATCCTTGAGTGACAGCGTGTCGGCGCGCCCCGCCCAGACCGGCATGCGCCAGGCGCGGATCAGCAGCAGCCGCGCGTCCGAGAGCGCCGCGGACAGTTCCGCGACGTCGCGCGCGTAGCGCATCCCGAACGCGCGCCCGCCCGACTCGCGGACGGCCACATACAGGAACGGGGTGGAGACGGCGACGCTCACGGGATGTTCAACCTTCGTGCAGCACGCGGTGGAGTTCGGCTTCGGTCGTCATCCCGCGCTCGACCTTGCGTTTCCCATCGACGATCATCGGCTCCATCCCGTCGGCGATCGCCTGCTTCTGGAGTTCGAGCGCGTCCGCCGAGCGCATGGTGAGCCGGCGGAGTTCGTCGGACATCGTCATGACTTCATATATCGCGACGCGGCCGGCGTAGCCGGTTCCGGTGCAGGTTTCGCACGGGCCGCGCGCCCCGGCGCCGGTCCCCCCGCAAGCCCGGCAGGTCCGCCGGAGCAGCCGCTGCCCGAGCACGGCGAGCAGCGCGGACGATATAAGATAAGGCTCGACGCCGATGTCCTGGAGACGGCTGATCGCGCTGGGCGAATCGTTGGTGTGCAGCGTGGCGAGCACGAGGTGCCCGGTCAGCGACGCCTGGATTGCGAGGTGCGCGGTCTCGGCGTCGCGGATCTCGCCGATGAGGATCACGTCCGGATCCTGGCGCAGGAGGGAGCGGAGGCCGGTGGCGAACGTCACGCCGCGCTTCGGGTTGACCTGCACCTGGGCGATGTTATCGAGATGATATTCGACGGGGTCTTCGATCGTCATAACATTGCGTGAGGTGCGGTCAATGCGCTCGAGGGCCGCGTATAGCGTGGTGGTCTTTCCCGAGCCGGTCGGCCCGGTGACGAGGACGATCCCGCTCGGACGGGCGGCGAGATCTACAAGCGTCGCCTGCATCTCGGCCGTCATGCCCAGCGAATCGAGGTGCAACTGCGTCTGCGACTGGTCCAAGAGGCGCAGCACGAGCCGTTCGCCGAAGATCGTCGGCACGCACGACAGGCGGATGTCGATCTTCTTCGACCCGATGCGCACCGTCGTCTGCCCGTCCTGAGGCGAGTGCCGATTCGCGATATCAAGTTCCGCCATAACCTTCAATCGCGACGAGATCGCCGCCGCGAGCGCCAGCGGCGGGCTGAAGGCGTCCACCAGCATTCCGTCGACCCGGTACCGGATCAGCAGTTTTTCCTCGAGCGGCTGGATGTGAACATCAGAAGCCCGGCGGCGGAGCGCCTCGAACAGGATCATGTTCACCAGCCGGATCACCGGCGTCTGCCGCGCCAGTTGCAGAAGGTCCGTCGCCTTGGATATCGAACCCGCGGCGGTCTCGAACGCGCGCTCGTCGAGCGGGATGTCCTCGACGATCTCAGTCACGAGATCCTGCCGCTGCTCGTAACCGCGATTTATAATATTAGCGACCTGGGCCCGGGGCGCCAGCACGATCTCGACGGGCGTCCCGAGGGCGCGCTCGACCTGATCGAATGCGTCGGGCTGCATGGGCTGGCTGGTGGCGATCGTCATCACGCGCCCGTCGGACGAAAGCCCGGCGATCATCCGGCGCCGGGCCGCCGACGCGGGCACTCGCTCGTAGAACTTCTCGGCGGAATCTTCGAGCCGAGGCTCGGCGATGTAACGAATCCCGGTGCGCTCGGCGAGCGCTTCGAGGGCGGCATGTTCTTCGACGCCGGATGTCGAGAGCAGCGCGTCCCAAGGCTCGTCGTCGGCGCCGGGCATCGCGGCGAAACTGCGCAGCGCCGACTGATCGACCTGAACATGGCGCAGCGAACGCGCGAGACGTTCGAACTCCGCGTCAATCGGCGTGTCGGGGTCGGGCGGGATCGCCGGGGTCGGTCGCGTCACGTGCCGCTCCCGCTGTCGATGACGGGCATGATCGCGGGAAGAAGATCGGGCGTGAGATCGTCGATCCCGGTCGCCTCGCGCGGGCCTCGCGTCAGAAGCCGCAGATCCTGGAACGCCTCGTCGCGCAGCACCCGCGGCGTGATGAACACGTACACCGTCCGCTCGCTACGCATACGCGACGAACTCTGGAACGCGAGACCAAGCAGCGGGATGTCCCCCAGCAGCGGCACCTTCTGCACCGTCTTGTCGCGCGAGAAGAACGTCAGCCCGCCGACGACGACCGTGCTGTTGGCGGGGACGGTGACGATGGACTGGAAGTTGTCCGCGAGCGTGACGGGCGGGAGGTCGGGCGAGGGCCGCTCGCCGAAACTCGATAGTTCGATGGAATATTCGAGGCGAAGCCCGGCGCCGTCGCTTATCGTCGGGCGGATCGTGAGGATGGTGCCCGCGGTCAGGTTCCCGCCCGTGGATGTGACGCTCGGGGCGCCCGCGACCTGGCTCGTCGATGAGAACGGCTCCGACCGCGTGCTCGATATGTTCGCTTCCTCGTTGTCGCTCACCAGCAGCCGCGGCGAGGAGATGATCTCGCCGTCGCCTCGTGACGCCAGCGCGTTTATGACGAACGGCGTGTAATCATTGCGGATGACTGCGGCGGTCGCGCCGCGTGTCGAGTTCGGGACGGGCAGCACGCTCCCGAACGGGATCAGCCCGAAGTTCGTGAAGATCGGGACGTCGCTGTCGGGGTTCGTGAGCGCCGTGTCAACGCTCAGAGTGAAATCGGTCGATCGGCTGACGGAGACGATCTGCACCTCGATATACACCTGAGGACGACGCTGGTCGAGCCGGTTGATGATCCGCGCGAACTCGCGCTGCTGCCGACGCGGCGCGCGGATTATAAGTTGGTTGTTAGGCACGTCCGCGATGACGGAGACGCCTTCGGTCGGCGTGAGCGAGGATTCGTCCGCAGCCGCAGCAGCGCCAGGCTGGGCGGGAGCGGCGTCGTCCGCGGGGCGATCCGTAGGCGGCGTGGACAGCCGGGTGATGCGGTCCTGGCTCCCGAAACGCTGCGACCCCGGCAGGAACGGCGAGTCAGCCGTCCGCTGCTGATCGACCTCCATCAGTTGCGTCAGAAGGTCGGCGGTGTCCTCGGCGGCGACGTTCCTGAGTTTATAAAACTCGACGACGAAGGTTTCCTCGCGGGCCTGGTCGGCGAACTCGTCGACGAGTGCGCGGACTTGGGTGTGCTGGGAGTCCGTCCCGTAATAGGTGAATGATTCGGCGTCGGCGCCGCCGAGCACGAACCCGGCGCCGAGGCCTTCGCTGCCGCCCGCGCGGGCGGCGCCGCCGGCGCCCGCGCCGGACTGGATGATCGGGCCGAGGCCTTGCCTGGCGCCGACTTGGCATATCTCCGCAGCCGTCGGGCCGGCGAAGTATCGCCGGACCACCAACCGCGTCGGCGTGTCCACTACGCCCACATAGCGCGCGACCTCCTCGGCCTCCTCCGCTGAACCGCGATAGATCAGCGCGTTCGTCGGGCGATCCAGCAGCAGGCGATCGCGGAGATTGCCAAGCCCGCCCGCGCGAGAAGCCCCGGCGCCCGGCGCGCCCTGCACCGACTGCCCGACCGCTGCGGCCGACTGCATAGCCTGGCCCGTAAGTTCGAGGATCCGCGTCTTGGCTTCGGCGGCGGCGATGTGCGCGAGATCGAACCTGTGCAGTTCCTGAGACCTGACTTCCAGGCTCATACGCTCGACCACCGCCGATATCGCCTGGTTTATCCGCGGGGGGGCCGTCGAAATGATCAGCCCCAACTCGTCGAGATAAACTATCTTCGCGCCCTCGGCGCCGACCGCGGACGTGATCGCGCTCTGGATGCTTGTCGGCGTCAGCAGCGGCGTGCGGATGATCCTCGTCGGGCTGAACTCGCCCTCGCTCATGTCCACCGGCGCCCGGGCCGAGGGCATCACCGTGAAGAAACCCGCCGGGCTTCGGAATATCCCGAAGTTCTGAGGCGCCAGCAGGGTCTCGAGCAGCGGGAGGAGTTCCGATCGCGGGATGTCGATCGGGGCGCTGAACTCGACGGTGGACCCGGCCAGGGCCGCCCCTTCCGTCTGCATGATGATCACGCCGAGTTCCGACGCGACGAAGTCGATCAGCGCCGACAGGGAGATCGGCTCGGCGAATGCGCTGAACGAGACCATCGGCTCGGGCGCCGGCGCCTCGGCCCCGGCGTCCCCGGGCAAGGCTTCGACACGGTCCGCGGGCTGGTCGGCGGGCTGGTCGTCCCCGGCTCGGACGGCGGATCGAGGCTCGGCCGGCGCGGGCTGACCATTCGCGCCCCCCGCTGACATCGCCAGCCCCGCGCACACCGCGAGCAACCCGGCGTTGAGATGGTTCAGGCGGGTTTCGCGGGGGTCGGGTCGTGTCACTGCCTTCGGTCCTTTCATGCTCTTCGATCGCCGGCCGACGCTGATTGCCGGTCGGCGGCGATACCATCGGCCGATGCGCGTAGTCAGCCTCGTCCCGTCGGCCACTGAGACGCTCTGCCTCGTCGGCGGTTCCGGGATGTTGGTCGGCCGCAGCCACGAGTGCGACCACCCCGCGGACATACTCGATCGACCGATCCTCACCGCCCAGACCACAGAACCCAGCGACGACCCCGCCGCGATCGACGCCCACGTCCGGGCCGAACTCGCCGCGGGCCGATCGCTATATCGGCTCGACGAGGCCCTCCTCGCCGATCTCCGCCCGAGCGTCATCCTCACTCAGGATCTCTGCGCGGTCTGCTCGATCGACCTCGCCGCGGTCCGCCGGGTCGCCGCCGATCTGCCCAGCCCGGCGCGGGTCGTCAGCCTGAACCCGACGACTTTCGAAGGCGTGCTCGATGACGTGCTGACCGTCGGCGCCGCGATTGGGATGGAAGTTCAGTCTGAGCAGGTACTTGTGCGATTGCGCGAGCGTTTTTACCGAGCCGCCGAGAGTGTCCCGGCTTTTATCGACGGGCCGAGCGTTGCGTTTCTGGAATGGACCGACCCGCTCTTCGCGGGCGGGCACTGGACGCCGCAACTCATCGAGCGGGCCGGCGGGCGGCACCCGCTCAACCCCACTCGGCCGGCGCCGGGCGTCGGGTCGGGAGTCGCGGCTCAGATGGACGGGCGCATCGCCGGGCCGTCTCGCCTGATCTCACCCGATGAACTGATCCGATCCCGTCCCGAGGCGATCGTGATCTGCCCCTGCGGCTTCGGCCTCGCCGCTGCCGAGCGGGCCGCCGCGACGCTCGCCGCCGAACCCTGGTGGAACGACCTGCCTGCCGTCCAATCCGGCCGTATCGCCGTCGTCGACGGGAACCAGATGTTCAACCGCCCCGGACCGAGGCTCGTCGAAGCGTTCGAATGGCTCGTCGGCTGGCTCAACGACCGCCCGGACCTGATCCCGCCGGGCTTCCCGTGGAAGACGCCAACCCAGCGGCACGGGCGTCCCGCCCGTGCGCCAAGACCCGGCACTAATGTCATATCATTCCGGCAAGCCGACGCCAGCGAACATGTATCCAAGTTCATCTGACGAACACAATCCGACTCGCACGGGCGAGACGCCCGTGCCACTATTCAACGGTCGCGTCGCGGCTCTCAACCGGCCCGAGCCGGGCCGTCCCCGCCCCGGTCGATCCCCAACTCGCAAAAACCCTCACACCCCTCGGCGAACCCTCACAAAGTTAAATAATATCAGATGACCCCGCGCCCGCGACCATGCCGATCCGCCGCGACCCGGCTCTTAACGACGCTCATCGCGTGCGCGTCCGCCGAGATCGCTTTCGCCCGGCCCGCGCTCGAACTGATCGAGGTACGCGCCGTCCAACCCGCCGCCGAACCCCCCGCCGAACCCCCCGCCGAGCGCTCCGAGGTTTTCGGCGGGATCAGCGGCCTCGCGTACGACCCCCGCTCCGACCGCTGGCTCGCCGTGCGCGATCACCCCGCGATCATTTATGAACTTACATTCCCCCCCGCCGCGGCCGGCCGCGACACACCCGTCTTCGCCCGCCGGGTCGCATCGCTCCCCGGCGACGCACGCGACGCCGAGGCCGTCGCCCCCGCGTCCGACGGCTCGTGGTTCGTCGCGTTCGAATCGCCCGCGACCGCTGTCCGGTTCGATCACGACTTCCGCCACGCGACGGAACTCCGCGCCGCCCGCGACGCCGGCGCCGGGCTTCCATCCAACAAATCCTGGGAAGCCGCCGCGATCCTCCCGTCCGATCCGCCGTCGCTGCTTCTTATAAGTGAGACCGGCCTCGCGCCGACGCCGGACGACCCCGCGCGAATCCGCCGCGCCCGCGCGGTCCTGATCGACCCCGCGCGTGACGCCGAGATCGCGCGCGGCGTCTACGACATCAGCCCGCCCGCCGACTTCCCGCTCGGGGGCGCCGGCGTCACCGAGATCGCACCCGTCGACGCACGCCGATTCCTCGCGCTCGAACGAACCATCACCCCCACGCGCGGGTTCGACGGCGTGCTGTTTCTCGTTGAGTTAACCCGCGACGACGGCTCGCTCCGATTCACCAAGCATCGGCTCGCGTCGCTGCGCGAACTCGGCGTCACGAACCCCGGCAACGTCGAAGCCATGGCCCTCGGCCCGCGGCACGCCGACGGCTCGCGCACGCTCGTCATCATCAACGACGACAACCTCGGCGCGGGGACGCCGCCGGGCACACGCGCGATCATCCTGCGCTTGACGCCTTGACCCGAACGCCGTGTTACAACGCCAGCGACCCGAACCCGGTCAGGCCGATCGGCTCCTTCGTATAGAACGGCTCCGCCGCCGCCACGCCCATCCGGCTTCCGAAGTACCGCGACCCGGCCTCGATCCAGTCAACCACGTGCGCGTTGGCGCGCACGAACTGCGTCTCGTACGCACGGATAGAACGTAATTTTGTTTCCAGTTGGCCCGAGATGTCGAGCAGAAAGTTCGGGTTGGCAACCCAGCGCAGGTGCGTCGCGTAATAATAAAACACCCAGCGCGGGTAGATCGGGTCGCCCGGCAGGTCGATCTTCGAGAGTTTCGCGTCAAACCGCGCGTCCTCGGCGATCCGCGTCACCGCGCGATGGTCCGGGTGCGCGTCCTCGAAGAAAGGTATGAAGAGAATCTGCGCCCGGTGCTCGCGGATGACGCCGGCGACCGCGTGCCTCGCTTCGACCGTGTGCTCGACGAACCGGTTGGGAAGCCCCAGCAGTCGCCGACGCACCGGCGACCCCGGCGCGGAGAGTATCTCCGCGGCGTGCGCCGCCTCGCGGGCCCGAGTCGCGGGGTCGCCCAGCGGTGTCGGCTCGCCGTTGGTCATGTCGAGCAGCAGCACGTCGTGCCCGTCCGCCGCGAGCCGGGCGATCGTGCCGCCCATCCCCGCTTCCTGATCGTCGGGGTGAGGTCCGATGACAAGTATGTTCGCCATAAGGTTAGTCGCTCCGTGTGGTGAAGACGCATAGTCTAGCGCGTCATGGCGCGGTCGATGATCCGCCTCGCGTTGTCGCCCGGGGCGCGGTCGCGAACGGCGGCGAGGAAACGCCGGGCCGCCTCGGAGCCGCGATCCTTTGTTATGGCGTCGGCGAGGTCGGCGGCGTCGTCCCCGTAGGTGTCGGCCCGCAGCCGCACGCTCAACGCCGCGATCGCCCGAGAATCCCCGACCCCGAGCGCCGGCCTGAGCGCGAGCCATAACAGATCAGTCAGTTCCTCATCAGCGGAATCCGCCCGACCGAGCCGTTCGACCATCGCCAGCAGCGCGTCGATCTGCCCCGTGCGGAGCAGCGGCCTCCATGCGGCCCGCGCGACCTCCGGCGTGACGAGCGCGGGATCCTCGAGCGTCGCCCGCGCAAGCCTCGCGGCGTCCGCGTCGCGCCCGAGCATTGCAAGAAACGCCAGGCCCGCGGCGAGGTCGCGCTCGCGCAGCGCATCGCGCATCAGATCGTCCAGCCGCTCGGCGCCGGGCAGATCAGGCGGCGCCGACTCCGGCGCACGCGGACCAAACGTTATAAGCGGATCACCGACATACAGCACGCGCCAGACTCTCCCGCGGTCGCGCGCGATCGCCGCCCCGAGCGGCGCCGGCGAGAACCACCGCTGCACCACACGCTCGGGCGTGTAAAACGCGCTGAGGAACGGCTCGTGAACGCTCCCGACGAAGACATACGCGCCGCGGTCGAGCCACTGCCGGGCGATCGTGCGTGTGTCGTCGATCGCTGCGGCGCTGAAGGAGTGAACGAAGTGGACGATCGCCGGGCGCCAGAGCGCGGGCGTGTCCGACGCCGGGGCGGCTCCGCCGACGAGGTTGAACGCGCGGGCGCCGTTGCTCGAATTAACATGAACGAACCCGGCTTCGACGCCGAGCCTCGCCCGGGTTCGCCAGTCGGAGATCGTCGTTCGCGGGTCCGCTCGCACGGCGAGGCCGGCGGCGGTCAGCAGTTCCGCCGCCGGCTCGATCTTATAAAGATTGAACGGCTCGCGATCGCGGTACCCGTCCGCCAGCCACGCGGATTCGGGCTGGAGAAAGAGCGCGCACATGGCGCGCCAGGCGGCGTCGGCCTCGTCGCCGATGACGATCCCCGCCCAGCCCCACCGCTGCACGCCCGCGTGCCGGGGCGCGAGATCCGTCAGCGACACCGGCCCGGGCGGGTCCTGCCCGTCGCGGTTCACACGCACCGGGATATTCAGGCAGATCGTCAGCGCGTCGATCGTGTCGCCGATGGCGCGCCATTCGTAACCAAGCCCGTCGAGCCGATCCGCGATCTCCGCGAGAAGCCGATCGACATCCGCGCCCTCGACGCGCACGCCGACGGACCCCGGCGGTTTCTCGCGGATCCACACGATCGGCTGCCCGCGACCCGCCGCGAGCGCCACCGCCGCCGGCCACGCGGGGTCAAAGAGCGACGCGACCACGACGCCCGGCGGCTCAAAACCAAGTTCTTTCCAACGTTCATTCAGCGAAGCCGCGTCAGCAGCGTTCCAGGCGCGGGCGGCGGCGTCGGAGATGATCCGCTCGCGATCGTCCGCAGAATCCGGCGCGGACAGGTTGTGCGACCCGTCGCCCGACCAGCGCACAACCGACGCCGGCTCGAACGCGCGCACGAACCGCGCCACCCGCGCCCGGCTCTTCTCGGAACCATCGTCGATCAGCACGGGAAATCGAGATTCGAGCGACCACCGCGCCACCGCGTCGAGATAAGCGTCCGGCGTGGGGACGAGCACGACCGTCCGCGCGACGGGCAGCAGCCGCCGGGCGTGCTCGACGCGGGCCCCGAGCCGAACCTCGGCGGGCAGCCGATCTAACGGGGTCGAAGCGGGGGCCACGCCCGGCTCGACCACCTGGTCCGCCTCTTGCGCCGAAGCCCCGGCGCCGATCAACATCAATATAACTATCGCAATCAGATAATAATATGCTATTGATCCTCCCCCCCGAGCCGGGCCGCCCCCGGCCCGGTCCTTCGCGCGGCTCCGACACCGTTCGCAACAACGCCCGGGGATTACATCCCCGGGCTTGCCGATCGAGCGCCGACCCGCGATGAACGCGCGAGGATTGGATATTTCCCCGCTCAAAACGGCCTCTTCGTCGGGTTCGGGGTAATGTTGTCGCGTCCGGGGATGATGAGGTCGGCGATCTCGATCGCCTCGGCGAGCGACTCCCTGGCGCGCGGCACGTCCCCGGCGCCGGGCAGAACCATACCGCGATGGAGATGCTCGACGGTCGCCACCGCGTCCCCGGCGATCAGCGTCGTCTCTCGGGCGCCGCCGATCAGCACGCCGCACATCCCCGGCGTCACGCCCGGCAGGGGGAACAGGTCCACACCCGCCGCGAGCGAGTCCGCCGCGGGTCGGCAACGGCGCAGCACCGCGGCGTCGCGCGCCAGAGTCTCGGCTAGATCGTCGTCGCCCGCCTCTTTGGCGCGGGTGATCGCGTCGAACAGGCCCGCGCCGACAGCCTCGCGTTCGGGCTCGTGGATGAGCCAGTGCGCGTCGTCGAAAGCGCGCACGCCGCGCCACACATCGGGCTTGAAGGATGTAAGAAAAACATGCGTCACGTCGCCCGCGGCGATCCCCGCGCGCTCGCCGAGCCTCGCCGTAATGATCTCGCCGGGCAGCCCGGGGTCGATGAGCAGCACGACATCGCCCGCGCGGACGAGCGTCGTAGTCGCGTGGCCGGCGCGGACGGGCGCGCGTTCGTCCCACAAGGGGTGGGCGGCGAGAGCGCCGATGCTGATGACTCGCGTGTCGATCATGCTTCCTCTGGTACCGATCGCGCGTCCCGGCGTCGCGTGTCAGGCGCCTTCGAGAAGTCGGCGGAGCGTCTCGGGATTCTCGTGTTTCTTCACGGCGAGCCGGCTCACGACCAGCGGCGGGCACATCGGCGCGAGGATCGAAAGATCCTCACCCATCGCGGTGATCTGCTTTATAAGGCTCGACGAGGTGTACGCGAACGACTGCCCGGCGACGACGAACGCCGTCTCGATCCCCGCGACTTCGCGGTTGGTGATCGCCTGCTGGACCTCGTTCTGAAGGTCGGCGAGGTTGCGCACGCCGCGGAGTATGACCGACGCGCCGACCTCGCGGGCGAAATCGACCGTCAGCCCGGTGAACGCGCGAACCTCGACGGCGGCGCCGACCGGCTCGGCGCGCTCGATCTCGGCGACGAGTTCGACGAGCATCTCCACACGCTCGTCCGGCGAGAACAACGGCTGCTTCCCGGGATGCCGACCCACGCCGACGATCAGCGCGTCGAACAGCCGGCGTCCGCGGCGTATCACGTCGAGGTGGCCGAGCGTCGGCGGATCGAACGAGCCGGGATAGATCGCGACATGCCGGCGAGAGGTGGACATGCGGGCAGTTTACGCGAAGTGTCCGCGTGAACGACGCCGATCAGAACGGCGGGGCGCCGCGGTTGCGATCGCCCGCGCCCTGATCCATCAGACCCTGCGCCTGCTGGGCGAGTCCGCCGAGCGTTTTAATAACCGGCGCGGGGACGAACACGCCGAGCCTCGCCGCGGACTGGTCCGTCGTCACGCCCATGCCGATCGGCGGGAGCGCGGGCGGGAGATCGAGCGCGACGGGCATCCCGAACATCGCGGCGAGTTGCAGCCCCTGCTGGAGGACGCTGTGCAGGCCGAGGTACATCTCCATCGTGCGTCCTTCGGGCAGACGCTCGGCGACCATTGACAGGCCGCGATCGTCGGCGAGGGAGTTCTGCCCTTTTTCCGCTGCGAAACAGGCGGAAAGCAGGAGGCTGTTGCGGCCCATCGTGGTGTACAGCCCGCGCTCGCCCGGGGCGTAGTAGCCGCCCGCGCCACCCGGGCCGAAGAGGGACATCATGATCTGCTGCGCCATCGCGCCGGCGAAAGGGTCGGCGTCGGCGGGAGGGACCGGGGTCGCGCTCCACGAATCGGTGTTGACGCCGTCGATCTGCGTGGCGTTTTCCTGGTACGCGATCTTCATCGGGCCGCCGGCCTGCACGGCGTCTTTCATGAATGCGCGGACGCTCTTCATAGTCTCGGCGGCGTTGTCGACGGCGATGTACGCGGCGGAGTTCGCCAGCAGGCCGCCCATCAGCCCGCCCTGACTCTCGAACACCGCGAACGACTGCCCGCGTACGTGCCCGAGCAGCTCGCCCATCGCGCCCCCGCCCAGGCCCGGCATGAACACGTCGAGTTTCCAGTCGCCCATCGCCTGCATGACGCGCCGGCCGAGCGCGGTCGAGTAATCCCCGGCGTACGCGAGGATGAACGGCTGCCTGGGGAGCGCCTTGAGCAAGCCCCGGCTGTCACCCCGCGCGGTGAAGAGTTTGCCCATCTCGCTGGCCGGCTCGAAGTCCATGGAAAAATCCATGCCCACGCCGGTCGCGCCGGCGCTCATGCCGAGAACCAGCCCACGCCCATCGCGCGAGAATGCCGCGAGCAGGTCACGCATCCGCTGGGCCTGCGCGACAAGGTCGTCGGCCTGGTCGGCGGGCGCGAACTCGGCCAACTCGTCGATCCTCTCGTTCATCCCTACGAGCGCCTGCTGGTTGAGCATCTCGAGCAGCGGCTTCTTTATAAGAATCGCCGCGTGCGAGCGTGAGAAAATGCTGTCGCCCACGGCTCCGACGCTCGCCTGATGGGCGGCGAGGTTCCCGCCGCGCGCATCGACCGCCGCGACGATCTCGCGCACCGGCCCGATCACCGCGTACCCGCCCTGGCCGGGGCGTGCGAAGAGGATCTCTCCGGTCTCGATCTCGAAGCGGACGAGGTCGCCGTCGGCCACCCCGCCGAGCGCAGCCGCCATCTCGCCGAAGTTCGTCACGGGCAGCAGCAGGACCGCCGGGGGCATGTCCGCTTCGAGGTCGCCGGGCATCAGCGCGATCGCTGCGGGCTTGGTCAGGTCGATGGCTTCGCCCAGCCCGATACGCCGGAGCAGTTCCGAGGGGGTGGCGATCGCGGGGAGTTCGACCGACCCGAGCAACTGCGACACGTCCCGGTCCACCTCGCCGAGCGGCCGGGTCGTCAGAACCGCGACTGCGTCGGCGGGGACACGATCAAAGATCGCCGGGAGCGCCGCCGGCGCGGCCGAGATCGGGGCGAAGACGCCGACCAAGGCGCCCAGGAACATGCTGCGGGTACGGGTGCGGATCATGGTGACTCGCCTCTCTGTAATGATGCTCGGGCGTCGCGCGATGCCGCGAGACCCGCTCGATCCCCTTCCGACTGAGTATATCGGCGCGGTGTCGCGGCCGATTCATTCAGACGCCCGCGGGCGCCCGGGGTTCATTCGGCGACGCCGAGATCGTGTTTCGTGAAAATCGCGTCGAATCGGCATCCGACGGCCTCGATCGCCTCGCCGGCGCCTTCCCGGCGGTCGATGGCGGCGATCACGGCGAGAACCTCGGCGCCGGCCTCGCGGAGCACGGCGATCGCCTCGGCCGCCTGCCCGCCGGTAGTCGCCACGTCTTCGAGAAGGACCACCTTTTCGCCGGGCTTGAGAGCGCCTTCGAGTTGCTTGGCCGTGCCGTAGTCTTTCTTCTGGTTCCGCACGAAGACGAACGGCAGGCCGGTCGCCAGGCCGGTCGCGGTCACGAGCGGGATCCCGCCGAGTTCCGCCCCCGCGAGCCGGTCCACGCCCGACGCCGCGGCGATCGCGCGCACGCGTTCTGCGAACATCCCGGCCAGCGGCGCGAGCAGTTCCGGCCTGGTGGTGAAAAGATACTTATCAAGATAGTACGACGAGCGGCGCCCGGAGCGCAGCGTGAAGTCGCCGCGCAAGAGCGCCGCCGACGCGATCGCGTTCGCCAGTTCGGTGCGGTCCATGAGTGCAGCCTAGCACGCCGCGGGGGTGAACGCAGAGGAAAACAGATTGATCATTGCTCTGCGCAGGTCGGGCGTCAGAGGAGTATTGAACATCACTACTCAAGCCCAGGGATTTCATCCCTGGGCTTTGAGCGCTGCATGCGAAGTTCATCCCCGCCGGCCCGGCTCGGCGTCGCGGTCGATCTCGATCTCTTCGATCGTCGTCCGGCGGAGCACGACCTTGCCCGCCGGGGTGTCGCGCTCTTCCTCCTCGACAGTCCTGCGGACCTCCCGGCGGTCGCGCGACACGTCCCCGCGCACGCTGTGCCAGATGTGCCCGACGAACTCGCCGAGCGATCGGGCCAGCGGTTTGTCATCACGCGGCTTACTCAAGGCGCCTCGACGATCTCTCGCGTCAGACGATCGAACTCGGCGAGCAGACGCGTGTGCTCGTCGCCGGTCGCCGGGCCGGCGAAACCGGAATGGATCGCGCGGACAATGCCGTCACGCCCGATCCAGATCGTCGTCGGGAACGATTTCACCCTGGAAATATCGGGCAGCGTGGACGAAGCCTGGTCCTTGTCGCTGGTCCCGGCGATGACGATCTCCCAGGGGATGTTATATCGTTCGATGAATCGCTCGACCTGCCGTCGGCTGCGGTCGTCGTCGCCGGTGACCTCGTACGCCAGCCCGAGGATTTCGAGGCCGGCGTTGCTGTATCTGCGGTGGAGATCGACGAGCGTCGGGGTTTCGTCGTGGCAGTTCGGACACCACGTGCCGAAGATCTGCACGATGACGGGCTTGCCGCGGTAGCGCGGCGAGTCGAGCGCGGGGATCCGCAGCCGCCCGTCGCCGGTCGTCAGCGCGACCTCGGTGAACGGATCGGGCAGCGTGTAAGAATCATCGGCGGCGAGGCGCTCCGCGGTGAAAGTCTCGTGAAACCAGTTGCCGGAATAGAAGTTTCCTGTCATTCGCTCGCCCGCGGGGTCGGCGGCGCCGACGATGAGGAATGCGTGCGCGCCGTCGAATACCGAGAGCGTCAGGCCGCGGTCGCCGGGGCCGACGATTGTTTCGACGCCTTCGAGGAAGCGGTAATCGCCGGTGGTTGTTTCGATCGTGCCGTGGACGATGTGGGCCGCGCCGGGCTGGCCGAAGACGGGGGTGAATCGGCCGACGGCCGGGCCGGATTCGGCGAACTCGATCTTCCACCGCGCCGCGGGCATATCCAGCGGGCGCGGCTGGTCCCGGCGAATCAACGTTGTATTAAATCGGCGGAACTCGCCCGGGCCCGCGATGCGCCGGGCCTCGAACGGCATGACGGCGACGCCCGCGTCGCGCGTCTTGCGCCACTCGCCCTGTAATATTTCATTCGGGCCGATCCCGGCTTCGATGCGCGAGTCGTAGTGCGGGAAATCCAGCACGATCCGGGCGCCGGCGCGCTCGAAGAGCACGTTGATGTCCTCGGCTCCGTTGCGGATCACCGCGGGCTTTGCGTCGTCCTCGGGGAGCCAGAGGAAGAACGGGACTTCGTGCCGCTCGTCGACGGCGAGCGCTGCGCGGAACCACCGGCCGGCGGCGAAGTCGCGCTCGGCGCCGGGGGCGATCGGCGCGAGGATCAGCAGCGCCAGCGCCAGGACTAGTTGCAGAGTTTTCATGTTGAAACCCCTCAGTGATGGACGCTCAGCGCACGGCTCGGAGAGCCGTGCCACTCCGCGATGCGCGAGCCGGGCCGTCCCCGGCCCGGTCGTTGTTCGTAATAATGAAATATCGCCGCGACGCACGGGCGAGACGCCCGTGCCACTGGTTTCTCAGGAACACGGGCGGGACGCCCGTGCCACTGGTTTCTCAGGAACACGGGCGGGACGCCCGTGCCACTGTCTTCACTGGCGCCCGGCGCCTGGCTCCCGGCGCCTTTCCCTCACTTCCCGTCTTTTTTCGCCATCATGAGCATCATGTCCACGCATCGGCTGGCGTAGCCGAACTCGTTGTCGTACCACGAGACGACCTTGAAGAAGCGGTCGTTTAGTTCGATCCCGGCGCCGGCGTCGAAGATGCTCGAGCGCGCGTCGGTCATGAAGTCGCTCGAAACGACGTCCTCCTCGGTGTAGCCGAGCACGCCGGACATCGGCCCCTCGCTCCACTTCTTCATCACAGCGTTGATGTTCTTCAGGCTCGTCGGCTTCTCCGTGCGGAATGTAAGATCGACGCAGGAGACGTTCGCGGTGGGCACGCGGAAGGCCATCCCCGTGAGTTTTCCCTTGAGCGCCGGGATGCAGAGCGTGACGGCCTTGGCCGCGCCGGTGCTCGCGGGAATGATGTTCATATAAGCGTTGCGCCCGCCGCGCGGGTCTTTCTTGCTCGGCCCGTCCTGTGTCGGCTGGGTCGCGGTCGCGGCGTGGACGGTCGTCATCAGGCCCTCGGCGAAGCCGAACTCCTCGTGGATCACCTTCGCCACCGGCGCCATGCAGTTTGTCGTGCACGACGCGTTCGAGACGATCTTATGTTTGGCGGGGTCGTAATCCTCGTGGTTGACCTTGTAGCACATCGTCGGGATCTGCTCGGTGCTTTTCGTCGGCGCGGAGATGAGGACGCGCCCGGCGCCGGCGTCGAGGTGCTTCTTCGCGTGCTCGTATTCAGTGAACAGACCGGTGGATTCGAGGACGTAATCCACGCCTAGGTCTTTCCAGGGGAGTTTGGCGGGATCGCGTTCGGCGAAGGTCTTTGTGGTTCTGCCGTCGATGGTGAAGGAGTTTTCGGTGGCCGACGAGGCGCCGCCGAACCTGCCGTGCATTGTGTCGTGACGGAGGAGGTACGCGAGGTTGTCAGCGGGGACGAGGTCGTTGACCGCGACGATCTCTATGCCGCGATCCCACGCCGCCCGGTAGAAGAGCCTTCCGATCCGTCCGAACCCGTTGACGCCGATACGAAGAGCCATTGCTCGCTCCTTCCGCGAGAGTTGTGAATCGGGCGGCCCCGCCCGGGTGTGTGGTGATGCGCGATCGCTTCATTCTAGAACCCGGCGCGCCGCGGTGTGCCTGCGTCTTGGGGCTAGGCGCCGAGCAATCGGCCGAGCGCCCGCGCTTTCTCGAAGAGGCTCAGCGTCGGGGGGCCGCCGGCGTGGTGGCGCAGCGCGAGGACGGTGACGTCGTCTCCGGCGTCGGCGCCTGCACGCGCGCTGCGTACACGTTCGAGCGTCTCGTGGACGAGCCGGCCCGGGTCGTCGCGGGCGACCCCGGCGAGCAGGTCCGCCAGCCCGTCCTCACCGAGTTGCCGACCGTCGGCGCCGGCGGCCTCGATCAGCGCGTCCGTGAAAAACAGCACCTCGTCGCCCGGGGTCAGCGGGACGGCGAACTGGTGATAGTCCGTCTGATCTATCACTCCCAGCGGCAGGCCCGACGCGCCCCCGCCGGCGTCCGTCACCGCGCACGTCGCGGTGTGGTCGAGCAACGTCCAGCCGGCCTCTCCCGCGCGGCGGAGGAGCGGTCGCGGGTGCCCGGCGTTGCAGATTATAAGATGATCTGAATCCGCGTCGTAAGTCGCCAGCACCGCGGTCGCGAAACGTCCCGAGTCCGCGAGCCTGCCGAAGGCGGTGTTGAGGGATCGCGCGATCGCGGCCTGGTCGAACCGGTTCATGTGACGCCGCATCTCGCGACGCAGGAGTCGGGCTAGTTCATCGACCTCGGCGCCGTGACCGGCGACATCGGCGACGACGAGCCGGGCGATCTTCCCGGCCTGACATAACGAAAGATAATGCAGGTCGCCGCCCCCGACCCCGTCTTTATTCAGATGCGGCTCGGCGTAGACCCAGACGTTCAGGCCGGTCGTGGCGACGGCGGTGTCCGTAGCGCGGTTGCCGCCCCAGATCTCGACGCACTTCATTTCGTGCGAGATTTCCCGGGCCGGCGACGTTCGCTCGGTCAGCACGGCAAGCCCTTTCAACCCGCGAGCGTGTCGAGCGCCTCGGGCACGCCGCGACCCGTCGTGGCTACGGTTTCGAGGATCGGCCTGCGCCCGGCGACGTCGCGCAGGTCGCGGACGAGTTCGTTCTCGCCGGGGTGGTCGGCCTTGTTGCATACGAAAACGTCGGCGATCTCAAGGATGCCGGCCTTGTCCATCTGCACCGCGTCGCCCATGCCGGGCGTCAGGACGACCGCTGTGGTGTCAACATGGTCGCGGATGCGGGTCTCGTTCTGCCCGGCGCCTACGGTCTCGACGAACATAAGATCGAACATAGGTTCGCCGTGCTCGTCGGATACGCCGCCGATCAGTTCGATGATCTCGTCGAGGCCGGCGTAGTCCTCCCCGCGGATGGCGAGCGAGCGGTAGAACACGGCCTCGCCGAGCCGGTTGAAATCAACACGCAGGCGGTCGCCCAGGAGCGCGCCGCCGGTGATCGGGCTCATGGGGTCGAACGCGACCACCGCGACGCGCGGCGCCCCCACGGTGTTCCTCCGGATGTGCTCGCTGGCGAGTTGTGCGACGAGCGTGCTCTTGCCCGCCCCGGGCGAGCCGGTGACGCCGACGACTCGCGCGGGCCGACGGCGTTTCGCGTCCGCGCGACCGCCCAGCCCGGCGTGGACCCGTGTGATGTCCCGCGCGAGTTGCGCGACCGCGTGCCCGGATCCGACACGCTCGGCCAGCGGGCGGACCTCCTCGGTGACAGCGCGGACCACGTCCAGCAGGCTCACGCCCGTCGTGAAGAGTCGGCGGATGCCCGCGTCCGTCAGGGCTTTGAAGTCCTCCTGCGGGAGGATGCCGCCCATGTGAACGGGCACGTCCGGGCGCCCGACCGCGGCGAGCGATTCGACGAGTTTCGGCCCGAGGACCAGGTGCGAGTTGCTCATCATCGACGCGGCGATGACGTCGCAGTCCTCGTCGCGGGCGCCGATCGCCAGGCTCATCGGCGTCTGCCAGAGGCCGGAGTAGATGACGTGGACGCCCGAGTCGCGCAGGGCGCGGGCGAGGACTTTCACGCCTCGATCGTGCCCGTCCAGGCCCATCTTGCCCAGCAGGACGCGCGGGCGGTGGTCGAGGCCGGCGCAGCGGTCGGTCTTCTCGAACTCGGTGGTCGGGGTGTGGATCGTGGTCGTCATGCGCGGCTCACGGTTTAGGAAGGCTGCGGGCGTGCCAATGGTTCACACAATAGAGCCTATGCGTCCGACAGGCAGGATCGGGACGATCTCGATCGGGCCGCGGGGGCCGGGTCGCGCGTGCGGCACAGAGCCTTACGGCGCATGCGCTGCGTTCAGGGCTACAAGCCCAGGGAATTCATCCCTGGGCATTGTGCGCATCGTGCGCGGTTCGCGCCCAGCACCGTTCGCCCCTCACCACGACCCCCTCTCGGGGCGGGAAGGCGAAGTGCGCATGGCAGCGCGGGCGGATGAGCTCATCCAGGATTTCGAGTATGGTTCGTGTACGGAAAACCCGCACGCAATTACGCGAGACAGTAGATGACACTGCTGAAATCGATCAAGGTCGCATCGCACTACACTCCCGGGTCACGAGCGGTTGTGTACGATGGCGACTGCATGGAACTACTAGGCTCGATGCCCAGCGGGTGCGCAAAACTTGTCGTTACTTCCCCGCCGTATAACATAGGCAAAGAGTATGAGTCTAGGACATGTCTGAACAAGTACATTGACTGGCAGGCACAGGTTATAGGTGAGTGCGTTCGCGTGCTATCAGACGGTGGGCATTTGTGTTGGCAAGTCGGCAACTACGTAGATCGCGGGGCGATCGTCCCGCTGGATACCCTGTTGTATCCTATCTTCATTGGCCACGGCTTGATAATGCGCAACAGGATCGTTTGGCATTTCGAGCACGGGCTGCACTGCACACGTCGCCTGTCGGGACGGTATGAAACCATATCTTGGTTTACGAAAGGGGAACATTATGAATTCAATGTAGACCCGATCCGTGTTCCCCAAAAATACCCTGGCAAGCTGCACTTCAAAGGACAGAAGGCAGGGCAGCCCTCGGCAAATCCGTTGGGAAAAAACCCCGGAGATGTATGGATTTTTCCTAATGTAAAATCTAACCATGTAGAAAAAACTTCCCACCCGTGCCAGTATCCGATTGAGCTGGTAGAGCGATTGGTGCTTTCTATGACCCATCAAAACGACTTAGTTCTTGATCCATTTTTGGGTGTAGGCACAACGGTAGCTGCGGCGGTGCTTCATGGGCGCAGAGGTGTTGGAGCAGAGATTGTCTCTGATTATGCTCAGATCGCGCGAGACCGGATCATAAAAGCGGCGTCAGGAACATTGCGGCATCGACCTAGAACCCGACCCGTATTCGACCCGCGCGACGCGGGAACCAAAATTACAACATCTCCCTGGGATAATAACACAAAATGCGATGCCGCGCTATTCGATGTCGCGAAAGCAGAGTAATGAAAGTTGTCGCTCGCTATTCACATCTCAACGGCGAAGAGCATCTGGTCGTCCACAAGAAGGGATTGCTCGAGGAAATCGAGTCTGTAATAAACAAAGTGGACGCAGAAAAATGCAAGGAAAAGGTCAGCAAAGAAAAAACGATGCGAGGTAAAATTTTGTACAGCCCGCCCCTTCTGAATAAGGCATTTAAGGAGGGTTTCGACTCTCACCCCGGCTGGGAGAGCGTCACATACAGGTACTGTGTCACCACTGATCGAGCGATGCTTGATCGTATCGCCACACTGCCTCTCGATCAGCAACGGGACGCTATTCGCAGTACAGGTGTTCACAAGCCGCTGGAATCGCTTAAGCAGACTGATTTTGTAAAAAACAAAGTGGCGGTTGAGGTGCAGTTCGGAAAATACGCATTTGTCGCTTATGACTTGTTTGTCAAGCACATGCTGTTCTACAGCGGCTATGTCATCGACGTGGGCATTGAAATCCTGCCGATGAAGTCAATGCTCATAGATCCGGCCGGCGGCAGGCGGATGTCTACCGGGATCGCCTACTATGAAGGCGAAGTATATAATGTGCTCCGTCACGGGCGTAGCAATCCCCCGGTCCCGCTGCTGATACTGGGCATAAAGCCGTGATCGCGAGTTAGCCGCACGGCGCGCCTGCCGGCGGCGCTGAGTCTGATCTTTCCAGCAGTGCGCCTGGCTCGGGGATTGCATCACCGCGCTTTGTATTGCCGCGCGGGTACGATCGTTCTCATGCATGTCGTCGGGCACGGGATTGATCTGGTCGAGGTTGCGCGGATCGCGGGCATGATCGACCGTCACGGCGAGCGCTTCCTCGAACGTGTCTTCACCCCCGGCGAGCGGGCGTACGCGGGCAGGTCGGTCAAGCGGAGCGCCGAGCATCTTGCCGCGCGGTTCGCGGCGAAGGAGGCCGTGCTCAAGGCGATCGGGACCGGCTGGCGCAGCGGGATCGCGTGGACTGACGTCGAGGTTGTGCGTGAGCCTTCGGGGGCGCCGGGCGTGCGAGTCAGCGGGGTCGCTGCGGAGATCGCAGCGGCGCTGGGCGCGACGCGGTGGATGCTCTCGCTGACGCACGCCGGGGGGTTCGCAGCGGCGTCGGCGATCGCGCTCGGGGAAGGCGCCGGTGCGGGCGCCGGTGCGGGCGCCGCGAGTCGCCCGGTCGGCTCGATTGGCCAACCGCAGCCCGAGGGTCGATAATCCTTCACGATGGCCAAGCGAGGCCCGACACTCTTCGAACTCATGGGAGACGGGAATCGGCTGCGCGCCCCGGGCGCCTCGCCGGGCGAGCATCACCCGGTTTCGGTTTCACGTCACGAGCACCCCGCGGCTGATCTGCCCGGGCCTCGGGCGGCGTTGCGCGTGCCCACCGGATATCTCTTCGTCGCCGGGGCAGCCGCGATCGCCGGGCTGATCCTGGCGTATTCGATCGGGTTCACCGCCGGGCAGAAGAAGCGCGACCGCCTGGACGCCCAGCGTCTGGCGGCACAGACGACACGCCAAGCCGAGAACCTCCCCACACGCGACCCCCTGCTCGCCCCGACCAACTCGCCAGCCAACGCCGCGTCCCCCGATCGCCCGCGGTCCGGCCCGGCGGATCAGCCGACCCGAGCCTCCGAGACCCGGACGGCCCCGTCCACCCGGCCCGCCGGCGACCCCCGCGAGCCGGGGCTGAACTATTTCATAGTCGCGTACGATCGGCAAGCCGAGGCCGAGCGTGCTGCGGAGTTTCTCAGGTCCAACGGCGTCCCCGCCGCGGCTGTCCCTGCCGACACGTCGCCGGATCGCTACTATGTCGTCTCGCTGCGGGGGTTCCCCGCGTCCGAGGTCGGTTCGTCTGCATACACCGAGCACCGTTCGCTGCTGATGCGGCTGGGCCGGGTGTGGAAGCGCGACCACCGCGGGACGGACGACTTCAGCAGCGTGTGGGCGCAGAAGCATCAGCCACGCCCCGTTGACGGCGGGCGTGCGTCGGTTCCGAATCCTTAGCCCCGTGTGATCGGGCGTATTCTGAAAGGGAGTCCGCGGTGAGCCTTGACCCGAGCCTGAAAGTGACATCCGGCGCGCTCGCGCAGCAGCGCAGCGTGCTGACGCGCGCCGAGCGCATCAAGAAACTCGTAGCAGACAAGGGATACGATCCCAAGTCCAAGCCCGCGCTGGGCCTGCCCAAGACTCGCGTGGTCCGGATCAAGGCGGGCTGAGCGGGCGATCCGCGCCGCCGACCGCGCACGCCGAAGTGATCCCGCACGACCGATGGACCACGCCGATCTGATTTCGTCGCGCGCCCGCACGATCGACGTGTCGGGCATCCGCCGGGTGTTCGAACTCGGCGCGTCGCTGAAGGATCCGATCAATCTTTCGATCGGCCAGCCGGATTTCCCCGTCCCCGAGCCGATACGCCGGGCCGCGAAGGACGCGATCGACACCGGGAAGAACGGCTACACCCTCACCACCGGCATCCCCGAACTCCGCGCGAAGATCACCACCCACCTCGAGCGCGATCTCGGCTGGGCGGGCTTGGCCGACGGCTCGACCGCGACGCTCGTCACCTCGGGCACCTCGGGCGCGCTGCTGCTCGCGGCATTGGCGCTCCTGGATCCGGGCGATGAGTTCGTCATCCCGGACCCTTACTTCGTCCTCTACCCGAACCTCGCCAGGATCGCCGGCGCCGGCGCCGCCGTCCTGTGCGACAACTACCCCGACTTCCGCATGACGGCCGAACGCATCGAGCCGCTGCTTACAAGCCGGACTAAGTTCGTGCTGATGGTCTCGCCCGCGAACCCCACCGGGGTCGTGCTCACCGGCGCCGAGTGCCGGGACATCCTCGACCTGTGCCGGTCTCGAGGCGTGCTGCTCGTCGCCGACGAAATCTACGACGAGTTCATCTTCGACGACGCCCGCGAACCCTCGCCCGCGGCGCCGTCACGACGGATCGCGCCGTCGCCCGCCCGATACCCCGGCGCCGAACGCGACGTTCTTGTGATCCGCGGCTTCGGGAAGACCTACGGCTGCACGGGCTGGAGACTCGGGTACGCCGCCGGCCCGGCGCCGGTCGTGAATGCGATGACCCGGCTTCAGCAATATTCGTTCGTCTGCGCCCCGTCGATCGCGCAGTGGGGCGCGCTCGAAGCCTTCAACTGCGACATGAGCGAGACGATCGCCGCCTACGCCCGCCGACGCGACATGGTGATGAACGCCCTCGCGGGCGTGACGGAAGTCCCCGAGCCGGGCGGCTCGTTCTTCGCGTTCGTCAAGATCCCCGAACGTCTAGGGATGACCGGCGGCGAGTTCGCCGAGGCCTGCATCGAACGCAACGTGCTCGTGATCCCGGGGTCCGCCTTCAGCACGCGCGACACGCACTTCCGCATAAGTTTCGCAGTGAGCGAGGACCGCCTCGCGCGCGGGCTTGAAACTCTCACCGACCTGCTCAGCGGGCGATAGCCGGACCCGAGCCTGCGCCACACAATATAAGAAGCTCGCCCCGGGCCGTCCCCGAGCCGGGCCTTCATAGCCGGGCCGTCCCCGGCCCGGTCGTTGGTCGTTCATATGAAACTTCGCTGCCGCGCACGGGCGAGACGCCCGTGCCACTGTTCTCGCCCGTGCCACTGTTTGCGCCCGCGCCACTGTTTCCGACCCCCTCTCCCCCCGGGAGAGGGCAGGGGTGAGGGGCGAACGGTGCTGGGCGCGAACCGCGCACGATGCGCACAAAGCCCAAGGATGAAATCCCTGGGCTTGATGTCGTGATGTTCAGGAATGCGCCGTCTGACGCCCGACCCGACCCGAGGAAAGCGAAGGCTCACGCTTCCCGCGCGCGGAGTTTCCGGCTGATGTGCTCGGGCTTGGGCGTGCGGACATCCCGCGCCAGCCCGACGAACTCCATCGCGCGGATCAGGATATAACTTATGTCGAACTGCCACCAGAACAGCCCGTGCCGCGCCGACGCCGGGAAGGCGTGATGGTTGTTGTGCCAGCCCTCGCCGAACCCGAGCACACCGAAGATCGGGTTGTTCCGGCTCTCGTCGTGGCAGTCGAACGGCTGCGCGCCCCACAGGTGACACACCGAGTTGATGCTCCACGTCACATGGTGCACGAAGAACACCCGCGCCAGCCCGCCCCACAGGAACCCCAGCAGCGCACCCCACCACGACATCATCACCAGACCCGCGATGACCGTCGGGATCAGCAGCCCCACCAGCACCCACAGCGGGAACGTCCGGCTCACCACGCGGACGATCCGGTCCTTCTTAAGATCCGGAACATAACGATCAAAGTCTACATGCCTCGGGCGGATGATCCATCCCATGTGCGCGTGGACAAGCCCGCGGAGCATGTTCCAGAACCCGGCGCCGTGCGAGTGCGGCGAGTGCGGGTCGTCGTCGTCGTCGGAATGCTGATGATGCTGCCTGTGCGTCGCGACCCACTGAAGTATCGGCCCCTCGACCGCCATCGACCCGAGCACTCCGATGACGAACTTCATCACCGGTCCGGTGTCGAACGACTTATGCGTGAACAGCCTGTGATACCCGATCGTGATGCCAAGCCCGGTCAGCACGTACATCACGCCGAAGAGCGCCAGCGGTATCCACCCGACGCCGCTCCCCCAGAGCAGCACGATCGCCGCGATCAGCCCCGCGAACGGCAGAACGATCGCGATTAGGTTCGCCACGCGCACGCCGATCGGCGCACGCTTGGGTTTTGGTGTCGCCATGACGGCGGCGGCGGCGGCGATCCGGGAGGCCGGAGTCAACGCCGCGTCATGCGGTTGTTGTGTCACAGGTATGTTCCGGTCAAGAGAGTGATCGGCGCGAGCGCGGTCGCCCGGCCGAGAGTGTGTCGGCCACGTTCGGCGTCACAGAGTATAGGTCACGCGCCGCCGACGCACCGCACCGCCGAACACCCCGCAATCCGCGCTCACGGGTTCTTTATTCTTCCCCCGGCCGCTCCGCCACGACCCACATGTTGTCGCTGATCGGCGAGCGCATCGCGAGCGAGAAACGAACGATCCGATACCCGCCGCGTTCGAGCAGCCGTCGCATCGTCGCGGGAGTGAAATAGTTGACGTGATCCGGGAATCGAAGCCCGCACCAGCGCCCGCCCTGGATCCTCCGGTTAAGCCCGGCGAAGTTAGGAACCTTCACAACAATCCGCCCGCCCGGCCGCAGCGCCCCGCGGAGCCGATCGAGCACCAGCCCCGGCTGGGTCTCGTGCTCAAGATAAGAACGCAATAGCGCCGCGTCGAAGAACCCGCCGCCGAACGCCGCGACCCCCTCCGACGCCGGCGCCCGCACAACACTCCCGCCTCGTGGCTTGAAACGTCCCTCCGCCTCCGCCGCCAGCGCCGGTGAAATCTCCACGCCGAACGGCGTGTACCCGGCCGGGAGCATGTCGAGTTTCCGCCCGTTCCCGCAGCCGACATCCAGCACGCGCCCGCCCGGAACCGCCCGAGTGATGAACGCGCGCTCCTTCACGCCCGCTCCCCCGCGGACAAACTTTTTCATGCGCTTCGCCGAATCGCTCACCGCATAATGCACGGGCCTGCCCGCCCTGCGCCCGGCCCGCTCCGAAGCGTACGTCTTCTCCCACGCGTACTCGTCCGCGAGTTCGTCATAACTCGGCGGATTTTCCAGGTAAACAAGCCCGCACCCCGAGCACCGCACGAGACGCCAGGGCGCCCGGCTCAGCCGATGCGTTGGCGCCGAGTGATTGTCTCGATCGCACACGGAGCAACACCAAAAAACCTTGGAGCGGTGATGCATCTCACCAAGCCGCTCGCAGGGAATCGCGACCTGAGTTTGTGTTCCCACACCGCGATCATACCGACGGCCGACTCAACGCGTGGGAGACTCGGCCCGACGTCAAGAGGCGCACCCGCACGACGGGCCGCAAGGCTTTCTCGGCTTCTGTGTGAGCGGCTTGGACGAATCCTTGGGCGATTCCTTCGACGACTTGCCGTTCTTCTCTGTCCCGGCGCCGTCCTTGGTGCCGGCCTCTCCCGATTTCGGCTTCTCCGCCTCCGCCGCCTTCTTATATGACGCCGAGCGGTAGTCCGTCTCGTAGAACCCGGACCCCTTGAACAGCACGCCCGCGCCCGTGCCGATCAGGCGTTCGAGCGCGTTCTTCCCGCACGCGGGGCACTTGCGCTTCGGCGTATCCTTCATGGATTGGAACAACTCGAACTCGTGGGAGCACGAGCCGCAACGGTAGTCGTAGGTCGGCATGGTTCAGTCCTCGCTGGCGGGTTCATCGGCGTTCGCCGCCGGGTTGCTCTGTTTGTTCGGTTCGCTCGGGGTGAGAAACACCTTCGCGGGCCTGAGCACCCGGCCGGCGATGTGGTAGCCCGGCGCCTCAACTCGCGCGATCAGGCCCGGCCCGACGCCGGGCGCATCCTCATGGCCCATCGCGTCGTGCCTGCCCGGGTCGGGTGCGTCGCCGGGCTTCGGAGAGATCGGTGACACGCCGTGCTCGAGGAAAACCTTGTGCAGTTCCTCGCGGATCAGCCACACGCCGTCCATAACTGCTTTAGCCGGGACGGTCGCGGGATCCTGCTTCAGCGCCATGTCAAGATAATCCGCAACAGTCAGCAGGCTCTCGACGACGCGTCCGGCGCCCTCTTCGCGGGCCTCGCGCTCGTTGACCATCGCCCGCTTCTGATAATTGAGAAAGTCGGCGAGCGCCCGCTGCCGAGCCTCCTTCGCCGCTCCGACCGCCGCTTCGAGCTCGGCCACGCGCTCGCGCAGCGACGCCGACTCGTCCGCCGACTCCGAGACGGCTTCGTGCTGCTCGTCACGTTGTTTTTTAGTTTGCTTTGTCATCGTCTGGAGCCGATCACGAGATCACACGCCTTGTTCGATTCTCACCCGCCCGAACCCCGCCGCCCGAAGCCGAGCGGCTGCGGACGCCTGACCCCAGCGCCGCGAAGGTCGGGGTTTCTGGTAGGAAGACGGACGAGACGCCCGTCCCACCAGGGTTTGTCTTTCGCACGGCTCCCTGAAAGCCCAGGGATTAAATCCCTGGGCATGAAGCGCACTGTGCGAATCACGCTCAACATCACGGCTCGGAGAGCCGTGCCACCACGGAGCCGTACCGCCCCGGAGCCTTGCAGCCCCGGAGCCGGACTCCGTAAGGCTCGCCCCCTCTGCTTCTTTCTGTCTTCCTCTGCGTTCCATATAAATTTGATCTCCGTTCATCCACCGAGCCGATCGCGGAGTTTCCGCCAGAACCCGCCGTCCTCGCCGACGACGGGCGCCTCCTCGACCTCCGCGAGTTGTCTGAGGATTTCCTTCTGTTTCGCCGAGAGTTTCCGCGGCACGACGATCTTCACGATCGTCACGAGATCGCCGCGCCGGCCCGATCTCAGGTTCGGCAGCCCCGCGCCGGACACGCGGTAAACGTCGCCGAACTGCGTCCCCGGCGAGATCTTCACCGTCGCGGGCCCGTCGATCCCGGGCGCATCAATCTCCGCGCCGAGCGCCGCCTGGGAATATGTCACCGGGAGTTCCAGCAGCAGGTCGTCGCCGTCGCGTTCATAAAGTTTGTGCTGTCGGACGCGCACGACGACGTGGAGGTCGCCGCGTTCGCCGTTCGCAGCGCCGTCGGCGTCGGTCGCGGGCGGCTCGCCCTCGCTGCGCACGCGCACCGCCTGGCCGTCGTGCACACCGGGCGGGATCTTCACGCTGATCGACCGTTTCGTCGGGACTCTGCCTTTGCCCCGGCATGTCGCGCACGGGTCTTCGATCGTCACACCCCGGCCCCGGCAACGCGGGCACGTCGTGGCGATGCGGAACATCCCGCCCAAACCCTGCTGCATGACCCGCCCCTGCCCGGCGCAGGTCGCGCAGGTCGTCGGCGACGTGCCGGGCTTGGCGCCTGTCCCGCTGCACACGCCGCAGAGATCGAGCCTGGTGAACTCGACATCGCGCTCGGCGCCTTGCAACACATCTTCGAGGTCGATGACAACTTCGGTTTCGAGGTCGTACCCCCGCGCCGGCCCGCGCGGCCGGCCGCGCCCGGCGCCGCCGAACCCGCCGCCGCCGCCGCCGCTGAAGATGTCGTTGAACATCGAGAAGATGTCCTCGACGTTCATCCGGCTGAAGTCGTGCGTCGCGGGCCCCCCGGCGCCGCGCAGCCCCTCACGCCCGAAACGGTCGTAACGCGAGCGAGTCTCGGCGTCCGACAGAACTTCATAAGCCTCGGCGGCTTCCTTGAACCTGGCCTCGGCGTCGGCGTCGCCGGGGTTGCGGTCGGGGTGATATTTCATCGCCAGCCTGCGATAGGCGCGTTTGATCTCCTCAGCGTCGGCGGTGCGCTCGACGCCGAGGATCTCGTAATAGTCGCGTGTCGCGGGCATGAATCGAGCCTCCGATCTTTCGACCGAAGGCCCGCTGATCTTCCATTAAGCCCGGGGATGTCATCCCCGGGCTTTTGATGCGTGGAGCAGGGACGCCTGATCTGAGCAAAGCGAAGATCAGGGTGATCGCATTCTTACGCCACCGCGCCCGTAGTCGGCTCGTTCTTCTCCTTCAGTTCCGCGATGAGCACGTCCGTCGTGAGCATCAGCCCCGCGACCGACGCAGCGTTGATCAACGCCGTCTTGGGCACCAGCACCGGGTCGATGATGCCGGCTTTGATCATGTCCACATACTCATGAGTCGCGGCGTTGAAGCCATGCGTCGCCGGGAGTTCCTTGACCTTCTCGACGACGATGTCACCGTCGGCGCCGGCGTTGCGGGCGATCTGCGCCAGCGGCGCCTCGATCGCGCGGAGCACGATGTCGAAGCCTTGCTTCTCGTCGCCTTTGGCCTTCTTTTTCCCTGCTTCGAGGGCTGCAATGGTGCGCAGGAGCGCGACCCCACCGCCGGGGACATAGCCTTCCTTCGCCGCGGCACGGGTCGCGTGGAGGGCGTCGTCGACGCGGTCCTTGCGTTCCTTCATCGCGGTCTCGGTGGGCGCGCCGACCTTGATGATCGCGACCCCGCCGGTGAGTTTCGCCAGACGTTCCTGCAACTTCTCGCGGTCGTACTCGCTGGTTGATTTCTCGAACTGAGTGCGGATCTGCTCGGCCCGGGCGTCGATGTCCTTCTTCTTCCCGGCGCCTTGGATGATCGTGGTGTCGTCCTTGGAGATCACGATCTTCTTGGCTTTGCCGAGTTCGCCGAGTTCGACGGATTCGAGCGTCCTGCCGAGATCTTCCGAGAAGAACGTCCCGCCGGTGAGCGTGGCGATGTCGCCGAGCATCGCCTTGCGCCGGTCGCCGAAGCCCGGCGCCTTGACCGCGCAAACCTTCAGCACCCCGCGGAGCCGGTTCACGACCAGCGCCGCGAGCGCCTCGTTCTCGACTTCCTCCGCGATGATCAGCAGGCTCTTGCCGCTCGACGCGACCTTGTTAAGGAACGGCAGGAAGTCCGCGAGATTGGCGATCTTCTTCTCATAGATAAGAACGATCGCGTCGTCGAGGACCGCCTCGGCGTTCTTCGGGTCCGTCATGAAGTACGGCGAGAGGTAGCCCTTGTCGAACTGCATGCCCTCGACATATTCGAGCGTCGTCTCGGACGACTGCCCCTCTTCGACCTCGCAGACACCGTCGGCCCCGACCTTGGAGATCGCCTCGGCTATAAAATCGCCGATCTCTTCATCGTGGTTGGACGCGACGGTCGCGATCTTCTTGTAATCGGCCTTGCCCTTGCAGGGGACGGCGAGATCGTCGAGCGCCGCCGCCGCGGCTTCCGCCGCCGCGTTTATCCCGCGCTGCATCTGCACGGGGTTCGCGCCCGCTGCGACATACCGGAGCCCCTCGGTGAAGATCGCCGCGGCGAGGATGGTGGCGCAGGTTGTCCCGTCGCCGGCCTTGTCGTTGGTCTTCTTGGCGACCTGATGTACCATCTTGGCGCCCATGTTGGCGAAGGCTTCGGGGAGTTCGATCTCCTTGGCGACGGTCACGCCGTCTTTGGTGACGATCGGGCCGCCGTAGGACTTCTGGATCACGACGTTGCGGCCGGTGGGCCCCATGGTCGCGCCGACGGCCTTGGCGAGTTGGTCCACCCCGGCCTTGAGTTCGACCAGCGCGGGGTTGTCGTACATCATCTGCTTGGTTGACATTGTTCGTTCCTGTTCTGAATCGCGTTCACCGCAGAGGCGCAGCGGACGCAGAGATGGATCATGGGGACGAGAGGATCAGACGTTTCACGCCGTCGCGGAGATAGGGCGTGTTGAAGTTCAGCAGCAGGCCCCGCTGCAAACGCGCGAGCCGGAGATATGTGAGAAGTTGGGCTTCGTGGATCGGCGCGAGGGAGTCGACAGCCTTTATCTCGATGATGACCTCTCCGCGGACTACGAGGTCTAGTCGGTAGCCGCAATCGAGCCGCCGACCCTTGTATTCAACCGGGATCTCGACTTGCGATTCGAATGGCACGCAGCGATCGTTGAGTTCCTGTTCCAGACAGGCCTGATATGCGGATTCGAGCAGGCCCGGGCCGAGCGCGCGATGCACCTCGATCGCCGCCGCGATGATCTCGCCGGTGATCGGATCTTTCCCGGTGTTCTCGGGATTTCTGGATTGCACGATCCTCAACCCCAAAGGCTCCCTCTCTGCGACCTCTGCGCCGCTGCGGTGAACGCCGGCTTCGCTCATCCCTCGACGACGCCGAGGAGTTCGGTCTCGCGGAGGATGAGGTGATCGACGCCTTTGACTTCGACCTCGGTCCCGGCGTACTTGCCGTAGACGACGGTGTCGCCTTTCTTCACGCCCGGCTGGGCCCGCCCGCCGTTGTCGAGCCGCTTGCCCGGGCCAACCGCGACGACCTTCCCGCGCACGGGCCGTTCCTTCGCGCTCTCGGGCAGGTACAGCCCCGACGCGGTCTTCTCTTCCTGCTCGATCGGCTTGACGAGCACACGATCATCCATGGGTCTGACGGACATTGCGTTCACTCCTCTGAGGGTTAGGTTTCCAGCAGTTCTACGAACTCATCTGCCGCTAGGCTCGGCGCGCCTGCCGCCCCGAGATCTTGGGCAATCGGGACCCCATCACCCGGCGTTTCCGAACTTGATCTCCACAGTCTCCTGTATCACCGACGCCGGGAACGGATCTCCACTCGCTTCGAGGTCTTCGAGATAGAGCGTGATCGCCTCCGTGATGTTGGCGATCGCCTCCTCGCGGGTGTCGCCCTGGCTGTGGCAGCCGGGCAACGCCGGGCAACTCACGCAGAACTTCCCGTCCTCGTCACGCTCGATCTCGACGCTGAACTTCATGGCGTTGCTCCGACTCGTTCCCGACGCTCTTCCCAGGCGCCCCGGCTTTAACGGGTGCCCCGGCACGCCCGAAGGGAGTGCCGGGAGGTGCGCCTGTCACTCTCACGCTCACCCGGCTCTCGGCGGGGCGCCGCGAGCCGGGGCGCCCGTATTTACGTCTGACCATGTTTGTGAGTAGACGAAGTTCCGAATAGTGTGAATGAAGCGGCGACGTACCCTTGTTGTCGTAACCTCTCAACGTACGAATGTGCCGCCGAGTCAGTTAGAAAGAACTTGCGTTCGGCGAATTCAAGAGGGTTGACGACTCCACGGCGCACACCGAGAGCAACGGCGCGGTTCTCGCTGGATGGGCTGGAATCTTCGAGATTGCGTAGTGCGGTTAGAATTTCCTTAAGAACTGGGTCGATCTGCATGCCTGTAAAGTCATCGACGATGAGCTCGAGACAGCTGTCGAAGCACGATAGAATCATCTCCGGCGTAGGCTCGCCTTCTGACGGCAAGACGAACGCGGCAATCGGCCCGCACAGATTTCGGTCGAGCGGGTAATTGTTTGTGGATGCGCGATCGACGACTGTCAGCGCGGCGACCAAACTCGGGTGCGACGTGACGGAAAGATTGATCCTATCAGACGCTAGTGCGCCCACAGGCTGCGACACGCACACCGCAAGCCACTTCTCCTCGGTCGATTCGGCGCCGCGCACATTTTCAAACCCGCGTTCGAGTTGATCGCGAACACTCTTCAGCCTTTCCTTCGCTTCTCGCGCATCGCCGGACCAGAACGACGTAATGGACGATATGTTCTGGATTATGCGTACCAGCGCGGATGGTTTGGTCAACTTGTAATCTTGGTTGCTGGCCATTTCTCGCTCCTCAGAACCCCATCCCGCCCATACCACCCATGCCGCCCATTCCCGGGGCGCCGGCGGGGGCTTCGTCGTCCTTGATCTCGGTGATGAGCACGTCCGCGGTCAGCAGCACGGTCGCGACGGACGCGGCGTTCTGGAGGGCGCTGATATCAACTTTCGCGGGGGTTATGACGCCGTCGGCCACGAGGTCGGTGTAGGCGAGCGTCAGGGCGTTGAAGCCGAAGTTGGCCTTGGCGTTCTCGGCGACCTTTTCGACGACGACCGCGCCCTTGGCGCCGGCGTTCTCGGCGATGGTGAACAGCGGGACCGTCAGCGCCTTGCGGACCGTCTCCAGCCCCGCGGCGATGTCGTACTTCGCGTGGCCGATGTCCTCGGCGTGAACGTCGGTCGTCTTGCCGAAGACCGCTTTCCACTCGCGGATATTCTCGACGGCGGCGCGAGCGCGGACGAACGATGTCCCGCCGCCGGCGACGACGCCGTCCTCGACCGCGGCGCGCACGGCGTGCAGCGCGTCCTCGACGCGCGCCTTCTTCTCCTTTAGTTCCGCCTCGGACGCGGCGCCGACGTTGATCTGCGCGATCCCGCCCGACAGTTTCGCCAGGCGCTCCTGCAACTTCTCGCGGTCGTAGTCGCTGGTGGTGTTCTCGATCTCGCGGCGGATCTGCTCGATGCGGTCCTTGATGTCCTTGCTGGAGCCCGCGCCTTCGAGGATCGTCGTCGTGTCGTTGGTGATCTCGACCTTCTTGGCGAGGCCGAGCTGCTTGATGGTCACCTGGTCGAGTTCCACGCCGAGGTCTTTCATCACGGGTTCGGCGCCGGTGAGCACGGCGAGATCCTGGAGCATGGCCTTGCGGCGGTCGCCGTAGCCCGGCGCCTTGACGGCGCAGACCTGGAGCGTCCCGCGGAGTTTATTAATAACCAGCGTCGAGAGCGCCTCGCCGGCGATGTCCTCGGCGATGATGAGCAGCGGCTTCTTCGCAGCCATGACCTTTTCGAGGAACGGAACGAGTTTAGTAATGTTGTCGATCTTGTCCTCGTGGATGAGGACCAGGCACTTGTCGAGTTCGACCTTCATCCCGTCGGCGTCGGTGACGAAGTTCGGGGAGAGGTACCCGCGGTCGAACTGCATGCCCTCGACGACTTCGACGGTAGTGTCGAGGGACTTGCCTTCTTCGACGGTGATTACGCCGTCCTTCCCGACCTTCTCGAAGGCGTCGGCCATGATCTTGCCGATCTCGGGGTCGTTGTTGGCGCTGATGCTGGCGACGTTCTGGATGTCGGTCTTGCCTTTGATGGGCTTGGCCTGCGAGCGGATGTCGGCGACGACGGCTTCGACGCCCTTTCGCATCCCGCGGACCAGCGCGTTGGCGTCCACGCCCGCGGCGATGTGCTTGAGCCCTTCGCGGAAGATCGCCTCGGCGAGGACGGTCGCGGTCGTGGTCCCGTCGCCGGCGTCGTCGGAGGTTTTGCTGGCGGCTTCCTTGACGAGGCGGGCGCCCATGTTCTCGGCCTGGTCGCGGAGTTCGATCTCCTCGGCGACCGTCACGCCGTCCTTGGTGACGGTGGGCCCGCCCCAGGACTTGTCGATGACGGCGTTGCGGCCGCGCGGGCCGAGGGTGCTCTTGACTGCGGCGGCGAGTTTGGTCACGCCCGCGAGCAGCGCCTGCCGGGCTTCGATGTCGAAGGTCAGTTCTTTGCTGGACATGGGCGTCAGGTCTCCGTCGATCGGTGTCTGGTTTGAACCGGGAAGAAATCTCTGCGGGTCGGACGGTCGGCCCGGGTGGACCGATCGCGCGACACATGCTCGACCACAAGGTGCAAGCCGCGCGCCGGATCGGCGCCCGGCTCGAACCACGTGGGAACACCCACGGCTACGCTCGGCGGGCCGGGAGCGGACGACGCCGGGCCGAGTTGGGTGTCGCGCCCGCCTCCGCCCTGCCAGACTGGCAGCCGCCACTCGACCGGATCGGGGGGATTCGTGACGGCTTCGCCGGCGACGCGCGTCCGGGCTATGGTCAGGCGCGAACCGAAACCCGAATCAGGAGTCTCCCCCCGATGAACTTCCAGCGATTCGTCCCCGCAGCCGCAATCGTGGCGATCTCCGTCCTCGCCGTCCCGGCGCCCGGCGCCCGAGCGTCAGCCGCAACAGTCGCGAATGACCCGGTCGCGATCCGGCGGATCGACCTGGTCGCCGCAGCGGAGTTGCCCGCGGAACTCCTGCCGAACCTCCTCGACGCGATCGAGCAGCAGCTCGGCAAGCCCGGGATCGACCTGAACGTCACGATCCTCGACGCCGCGGGCGAGCCGTTCGCCGAGCGCGACGTGCGGCTGATGTGGTCTGCGGGTTCGAGCGACCTGCGCACGGACGCAGCGGGCAGACTCACCGTCACCATCACGAAAGAGAACCACGCCGGGCTTGCGCTGCTCGTGCCCGACACGAGCCGGACCACAGTCGTCAGCACGATGAAACTAACGGTCAGCGGCGGCGGCGCCGATGCGTCGTCGTACATGGGAGCGACATTCAAGCCGGGCGACACGATCCCCGCGCTCAAAGCGGAAACTTATATCAACGCCCCGGACGGCTTCATGCTCGACTGGGAAGCCCTCGGCGATCGCGTCGTCGTCCTCGAGTTCTGGGCGACCTGGTGCGCCCCGTGCGTCGCGGCGATCCCGCATATGAACGAACTAGTCGAGCAGTTCGCCGATCGCGGGGTGGTGTTCCTTTCTGTGACGGACGAGGGGGAGAATCTGATCCGGCCGTTCCTCGAAAAACACCCGATGAAGGGGGTCGTGGCGCTCGATACGGACCGATCGATCCTGAAGGATTTTAAGGTGCAATCCTGGCCGCAGACGCACATCATCAAAGGCGGGAAACTGCTGGCGTCGATGCACCCGATGAACCTGAAGCCAGCGACGCTGGAGGCAGCCATCGCGGGCAAGCCGCTCACGCGCGACTGACCCGAAGCCCGGGGATGAAATCCCTGGGCTTGGTTCGTGATATGCAACGCTTGCCCCTGTGACGCCTGACGCGAACGCTGAGGAAGTCAATATTACATCGCTCTCGCACGGGCGGGACGCCCGTGCCACTGGTTGCGCCCGCGCCACTGTTCGCGTCCGTGGCGCTGACTATTGCTGCGCCTGTGTCCCGGCGTCGCGCATGAATATAAATAGCACGCAACGAATCCGAAATTTATCTCGATCTTACGGCTCGGCCCGGCGGACTTCCACGAGTTCCGTCAGGCGCGGGCCGGGCGTGACGATCGCCCGGCGGATGCGCCAGCCGTCGATCGTTGCCCCGGCCAGAGCCGCGGTCGTCATCATCGAGCCTATGAGCACCAGCAGCGCGCCGAAGCCCGCGAGTTGTGTTCGATCGCCCGGCCCCAGCGCGATGGACGCCAGCCGGAGCACGTCCCCGACCGCCGCGAGCGCGATCGCGCCGACAGTCGCGTAAATAGTCTGACGATCGACGCGGCCGGTGCGGAGGACGAGCGACCGCCCGACCATCTGCCTCGCGTTCCAGCGCAGCAAGAGCAGGACGGCCACAGCGAGGGCCGCCAGTCCGAGCCGGGCCGCGAGCCGGTTGGCGTCCGGGTCGGCGTCGAGATACGGCGCGAAATTTCGCCGATCGTGTACGCCCGTGATCCACCACCAGAGCATCCCCATCGGCGCGTAGCATGCCACAGCTAGCACCGCCGAGGCCTCGCGGCCGCGGGGTGTTTCTGATGTCGGGCGAACCAGCCCGATCGCGCCGAGAGCCGAGAGCGCCAGCCCGACCAGGCTCGGATAAACAACCCACGTCGCGCCGGCGGTGAGCGACGCGCCGGTGAAATCATTGATGATGTCGCGCACGCGCGGAACCCACGCGAAACCCGCAGCGACAAACGCGCCGAACGGCCAGAGCACCACGGCCCACCCGGTCAATCGCGGCGTCGGGAGCGGTCGGAAGGCCTCGGCGTGCGGATCGACGCGGTGAAGGATGGTCGCGCGGACCGCCGTGCCGCACTCCGGGCACGCGCCTCGGATTGATAAGCCCTGGAGTTCATAGCCGCACCGCACGCAAGGCAACGACCCGCGCAACGACGCTTCGAGCGCCGATGCGGGCGATCCGGGTTGGCCGTTCATCCCCGCCGATCCCTCCATAGTCAGGCCGAGTCTACCGGCGAACACGCCCCGGCGGCGACGCGGGAACCCACGCCCCCGCGGGCCGTATACTCGCCTGACGATGCTCGACGTGATCGAACGGCTCAGGGCGAATATCGCCGGCGTGTTCCTCGGCGACCCCGCGGCGATAGATCGCGTCATCGCGTGCCTCTTGGCGCGCGGGCACGTGCTCATCGAGGACGTGCCCGGTGTCGGCAAGACAATCCTCGCGACGGCGCTGGCGCGCAGCGTGGATTGCAAGTTCACACGGATCCAGCTGACCCCCGACCTCCTGCCCGGCGACGTGCTCGGGGTGTCGATCTACAACCGCCGGAGCGAGTCGTTCGAGTTCAAGCCCGGGCCGATCTTCGCGAACATCGTGCTCGCCGACGAGATCAACCGCGCGTCGCCCAAGACCCAGTCCGCGCTCCTGGAAGCGATGAACGAGGCGACCGTCTCGATCGACGGCGTGATGCACCGGCTAAGCCCACCGTTCATGGTCGTCGCTACTCAGAACCCCGCCGACTACGAGGGCGCCTACCCGCTCCCCGAGAGCCAACTGGACCGCTTTCTCATGCGGCTCGGGCTTGGGTACCCGACCGCGGCACGCGAGGCGGACGTGCTCGACCTCCGCCCCGCGACGGGCGCGATCCACGATCTGCGCCCCGTGCTGACGATCGACGACGTGCTGACAATCCAGACACAAGTTGATTCCGTCCGGCTCGACCGGAGCCTGGCTGAATATATTGTTTCGATTGCCGCGGCGAGCCGGGAGCACGAGGAACTGAGGATCGGTCTTTCGCCGCGCGGGACGCTGGCGCTGGCGCAGGCGGCGCGGGCGACCGCGGCGATGGACGGGCGCGACTACTGCATCCCCGAGGATATAACTTCGAACGTGGCGTCTGTGTGCGCGCACCGGCTGATGCCTCAGGCGCAGTTCGGCGTGTCCCGGCACGCCGCCGCCGAACGCATCCTCGCCGAGGTGCTCGAACGGGTCGAAGTGCCGGGCTGAACAGGCAAGTCAGCGGCAGTGGCACGGGCGTCCCGCCCGTGCGCTTGCGGGGTGGCACGGCTCTCCGAGCCGTGTCCGTTGAGCGCAGCACACACTGACCTTAAATCCGCTCAGGTGAGCCCCAAGCGGGCGTCTATGTTGCATATCGCAACTCCAAGCCCAGGGATTTCATCCCTGGGCATCGGGGGCATATCGCGCGGCTTGCGCATAGCAACGGAATTCCCTCTCCCCAGCCCGCTCCCAGGGGAGAGGGGGTCAGAATCCGCGCACGGAATCAAACAGTGGCACGGGCGTCTCGCCCGTGCGCTATGGTGATATTTCCTTGTTTATACCAACATCAGACCCGGCGCCCGCTCAACGGGGCGGCTTGTTCTTCGAGACGATCCGATCGATCTCGCGCTGGAGCCGGGCCGCTGCGTCTTCGTCCGACGCCGACGGATCGCCCGCGTTTGAAGCGGGTCCGCGTTGTTCCAGCGGCGCCGGGGCGGACGCGCGCGCACGCCGCAACATCGCCTGGCGCTCGGCGTCGGTGAGTTCCTTCCCGCCCGCGCCGAACACCCGAACACCGCTCGCGGCTTCCGCTGGCGTCGCGACGCGCTGCATGGCCGAATCGAGCGCCGACGCGAGCGGATCCCCGCCGCCGTCGCGGGCCCCGAGCAACCCCTCGAGCATCGAGGGCAACCGCCACAACGCCAGGCTCAGCGCCAGCAGCGTCAACGCCGTCCTGATGACCCGACGCCGTCTCATACCCGACGGATCGACCCGCCGAGGCCCGGCGATCAGCCGGGAATCCAAGCACAGACGCGCCGCCCGCAAGCCTTGCCGAGTGTGCGGGATGGGATCGGAGCCGATGGATGATTGTTATGTTCTCGGACCCGCGAGATCGACCGCGGCGCCGATGCAAAGGTGATGCTGATAACGATCGCGCGCCGCTATTTCGCGCACGGGCGAGACGCCCGTGCCACCTATTGCGCCCGTGCCACTATTTCTTACCCCCTCTCCCCCCGGGAGAGGGATGGGGAAAGGGGCGACCGGTGCTGGGCGCGTTCCGCGCAGCCGTGCTCGAACCGCGAAAGCCCAGGGAGTTATCCCTGGGCCAAAGACGCCGTTTGCAAATCAAACTCAACAACCCGGCTCGGAGAGCCGGGCCACCCCGGAACCCCCGAGCCGGGCCGTCCCCGGCCCGGTCGCTGGTCATCCAGATACACCGAGATCACCAACCACCCACGCACGGGCGAGACGCCCGTGCCACCATTCGCGCCCGTGCCACCCCGGACGCCGTTCCGATCAGTTCGCTCCGCCCGCGGCTTTGAGCGTCACGTCGATCGGCGTCTCCTTGCCGGCGCGTACGACGACGAGTTTCGCCACGTCGCCGGGCTTGGCCGCGGCGAGGTGCTTCATCATGCCCTGCACATCGAGGAGTTCCTCGCCGTTCCAGCGCACGATCCGGTCGCCCGGCTGAAGCCCGGCGTCCGCGGCGCTCGTGCCTTCGCTGACCGAGCCGACCACCACGCCCGGCTCGTCGTCGGCGTAGTTCCCCGGCGCCACGCCGAGCCGAACCGCGAAGTTCATCCGCTGCTGCGTCGGCGCCGACTGCTGAGCCGGCTGCTGAGCCGTCCGCTCGCGCCTCGGGAACGTCACTCGCTCCGGCCGGGTGGCGAGGTCCATCGCGAAGCCGGCGACAAGTTCCACGACCCGCACCGCGCCCTTGTAATGAACCCGCGAAGCCACGTCGCCCGGCGCGTGATAGTCATCGTGCAAGCCCGTGAAGAACGCGAGGGCGGGCACGCCCTGATCCGAGAACGACGCATGGTCCGAGCGCCCGCCCGCTGCGGCGCTGAGCGTGACCTTCAGCCCCGATCGGCGGATGTGATCCTTAAGCTGCGAGTCGAACTCCGCCCCGGTCCCCACGCCGAGCACTTCGACCGCCCCTTGGCGCAGGCGCCCGATCATGTCCATGTTGAGCATCGCGGAGATGTTCGAGAGCGGGACGGACGGGTTCGCGGCGTAGTGCCGGGATCCGAGCAGGCCCATCTCCTCGCCGCTGAATGTAAGAAAAATAATCGACCGGGCCTCGGCGCCGGCGGGCAGCGCGTCGTACTTGTTTTTCAGCATTTCCGCAGCGAGCAGCACGCCGCCGGTCCCCGAGGCGTTGTCGTCCGCGCCGGGGTGGAGATTGCCCGGGCTGCGCGAACCGAAGTGCCCCATACCCACGTGGTCGTAGTGCGCCCCGAGCACGACATACTCGTTCGCCAGCGAACCCTTGCCGGGCAGCACGGCGCCGACGTTTGTCGTCGCGATTTCGGATCGGCTCACTTCGACGTTCAGCCGCGCCGTCAGCCCGGGCAGTTCGATGGGATGATGCGAACCGGCGTCGGCGATCGCCACCAAACCTTCGAGCGAGCGGTCCGGCCCCGCCGCGACGACCATCTTCGACGCCGCCTCGGCTGTCACGTTGACGACGGGGGTCTCGCCCGATGCGCCGAAACGCGAGCCGCGGATCGTCATGAGTTCGCCCGCGCGGGGGTCGTCGGCGCCCGGGGGTGTAACCATCACGATCCCCGCTACGCCGCGCGACGCGAGTGATCTTATCTTCGGTGTAAGCCCGGCGCGCGGCGACCAGCCCTGCCCGTCGGCCCACGCGCTCTTGCCGCCCGCGTCCATCGGCTCGAAGCGGAGCACGAGCGCGATCTTGCCGGTCAGGTCGGCGTCGCCTTCGAAAGATGTGTAGCCGTTCGGCCCGCCGTCGATCGCGTAGCCGACGAACACGATGTCGCCCTGCCCGCGGCCGGACCCCGTCATCGGGATCGGGTCGAAATCATGCTCGGGTCGGAGCACGCCGCTGCTCTCGGCGGCCGACCACGTCAGCGACGCGGCGTTGACTTCGACCGGGCCGGGCACGGTGAAGTGCTGCCGATATGAACCCTCGACGACCTCCGCCCCGCTCGGCGTGCGGACCACGTCCTCGAAAGCCGGCTCAAGCCCGAACTCGCGGAAGTAATGCTCGATGTACCTCGCGGCGTCCTCCTGCCCGCGCTCGCCCGTCGCCCGCCCGCCGAACCACGGATTGCTCAGGGTTGAGACGTGCGCGTGATAGGTCCGGACGGACTCGCCGAGGTCTTCGAGGATCGCGGCGATCGGCGCGTCGAGGGCGAGAACCTCCGCCCGCGCCGCGCTCGCCGAAGCCCGGCCCGCCGAGACGCCGTTGAGCGACCCATCCATCGAGGCGCCCGCCCCGCCGGCGCCGTTCGGCCCCGGGTTCTGCGTGTTCGCGCAACCGGCCAGCGCCGCCAGCACAGCCAGCGTCAACGCGGGAGTGAACACGGCGGCGGGCGTGAATCTGCATCGGCGGCGGGTATTCATGCGAAGTCCTCCCGGGATGGGTGAGTTCAGGGGATCGGCGGCGCCAGTCGGCTTCCGTCAGCGTCCGTCGGCGTCGATCGGCGTCGATCGGGCGTAACGGAATGTACCCTTTCAGCCCGGCGGGTGTTGCGTCGTGGCTCACGCCGGGCGTACAGTTCGCCCCAACCCTTGGTCTCCCGAGCCACGCCCGCCCAGCCGCGCCCCCGGACGCCCGCGGCGTATGTCCCGTCCGCACGCATCGCCTACGAAAGGTCAACACCGCGATGAATTATGTTTCCATCACCGACGACCAGCGCGCCACCATGCTCGAAGCCGTCGGCGCCGAGACCATCGACGACCTCTTCGCCGCGATACCAGCGTCGAGCCGATACACCGGCCTGCTCGACGTCCCGCCCCCGGCATCCGAACTCGAATTGCAGCGCGATCTCGCCGAACTCTCCCGCGCCAACCGCGGCGCCGACTCGCTCGCCTGCTTCATGGGCGCGGGCGTCTACGACCACTTCATCCCGACATTCATCGACCAACTAATCTCCCGCGGCGAGTTCCTCACCGCCTACACCCCGTATCAGGCCGAGGCCTCGCAAGGCTCGCTCCAGGCATTCTTCGAGTTCCAGTCGCAGATCGCCCGCCTGACGGGCATGGACATCGCCAACGCCTCGCTTTATGAGGGCGCGACCGCCGTCGCCGAGGCGGCGCTGCTCGCGCTAAACACCACCGGCAAGCGCCGGGTTCTCGTCTCCGGCGCCGTCCATCCCGACACCCGCCGCGTGCTGCGCACGTATCTCGACGATCTGCCCGCCGAGTACGTCGAGATCCCCGCGTGCGCCGCGACGGGGACGACTCTCGTCGATGCCGTCGAACGCGCCGCCGACAACGACAGCGCGTGCCTGATCGTGCAGTCGCCGAACATCTTCGGCCTGATCGAAGACTGGTCCGGTTGTTTCGCGGCACTCAAGCGCGCGAGCACTGCCGGGATCGAGCCGCTCGGCGTCGCAGTCTTCAACCCGATCGCGTGCGCCCTGCTGAAAAACCCCGGCGCCTGCGGCGCGGACATCGCAGCGGGCGAGGGTCAGCCCCTCGGCGTCCCGATGCAGTTCGGCGGGCCGTACCTCGGCCTCTTCGCCGCGAAGAAGGAACATCTACGCCGGATGCCGGGTCGGCTCGTCGGCGAGACCACAGACGCCGAGGGTCGCCGGGCGTTCTCGCTGGTCTTGCAGACCCGCGAGCAGCACATCCGAGGCGCCAAAGCAACAAGCAACATCTGCACCAACCAGGGCCTGCTCGCTCTCCGCGCGACGATGTACATGACCGCGATGGGGCCGGCGGGCGTGCGCGAAGTCGCCGAGCAGTGCTGGCACAAGTCCCACGCGCTCGCGAAGCGCATCGCCGCGCTCCCGGGGTTCTCGCTGCGCTACGACGGCGAGTTCTTCAACGAGTTCGTCGTGACATGCCCGAAGCCGGCCCGCGCGATCATCGACGCCGCGAAAGGCGCCGGCGTGCTCGCGGGAGTGGATCTATCGAGCGAGCGTGTCGGCGCCGTCGGCGCGCCGGATGAACTTCTTATAACCGTCACCGAGAAACGCACCGCCGCCGACATGGACCGCCTGGTCGCCGCCCTGGCGAAGCATTCATAACAACCGGAGAGAACGCCGATGCGCCGCAAGACAATCAACCTGCTCGCGCTCCCGGCCGTGGCGCTGCCGGCGGTCGTTCTGTTGTCCGCCTGCGCTTCACGACCCGCGACGACCGCCGTTCCCGCGGACTTCGGCGCCCGTGTCCCCGCGCGCCCGGTCGCGACGTACTCCATCGTCGCGCGCGACGCCGCCACCGGAGAACTCGGAGTCGCCGTGCAGAGCCATTGGTTCAGCGTCGGGTCCGTCGTTCCCTGGGCCGAGGCCGGCGTCGGAGCGGTCGCCACGCAGAGCCTGGTCGAAGTAAGTTACGGCCCGCTCGGCCTCGAACTCATGCGCGGCGGGAAGACCGCCGAACAAGCCCTCGACGCGCTCCGCACCGTCGATCCCGGCGCGGCGTATCGGCAGGTCGCGATGATCGACGCGACCGGCGCCGTCGCCGCGCACACCGGCGAACTCGCCATCGCGCACGCCGGCCATCGCACCGGATCGGCGCCCGACGGCTCGACCTACTCCGTACAGGCGAACCTCATGGGCCCCAGCACCGTCCCCGCGGCGATGGCGCAGGCCTTCGAAAACTCCGCCGGCGCTCTCGCCGAGCGACTGATGATCGCGCTCGAAGCCGCCCAGCATGAAGGCGGCGACATCCGCGGCAAACAGTCCGCCGCGATCCTCGTAGTCGCGGCACGATCGACCGGCGCCCCCGCGTCGGACCGCATCGTCGATCTCCGCATCGAGGACCACGCGGACCCCATCGCCGAACTCCGCCGACTTCTTACCTTGCACGCCGCATACCGACACATGAACGCGGGAGATCTCGCGATCGAGCACGGCGACACCGCCGGCGCCCTGCGCGAGTATTCCGCCGCGATGAAACTCGCGCCCCACGTCGCCGAGATGCACTTCTGGACGGCCGTCTCGATGGTCAACGCGGGGATGGTCGAGGAGGCGCTCCCGCACCTTGCCGTCGCGTTCGCGGACACGAAGGGCGACTGGCGCGAGACGCTGCGCAGATTGCCCGCGTCGAAACTCCTGCCAGACGATCCGGCGCTGCTCGACACCCTGCTCGCGGTGCGCCCCGCCGGGAACGGCGCCTCGCCCGATCAATAATATAACACGCAACATTTCTTCAGGACACGACATGACCACCCTCACCGACACCACCCCCGCCGAGATCGCCATGCCCACCACCGAGCGAGCGACACTCCCGCCCCGGACCCGCGGCGAGCGCGCCCCCGAGCCGATCGTCTTCGAAAAGTCCTCGCCCGGGGCGCGCAGCGTCACAATGCCCGCGCTCGACGTGGACGAAACCCCGATCCCCGCCTCGCTCACCGGCGATGCGCCCGCCTGGCCGGAACTCGGCATGCTCCAGGTCGTGCGCCATTACACACACCTGTCGCAGCGCAACTTCTCGATCGACGGCGAGTTCTACCCGCTCGGCTCGTGCACGATGAAGTTCAACCCGCGCATCAACGAGCACGCCGCGAGCCTGCCCGGCTTCACCAGCCTGCACCCCTTGCAGGACGACGCGGACATCCAGGGCGCGCTCCGACTGCTCTATGAAACCCGGCGTTTTCTCGAAGAAATAGCCGGTCTCGACGAGGCGTCGCTCCAGCCCGCCGCCGGCGCCCACGGGGAATACACAGCCTTGAAAGTCATCCGCGCGTACTACAAGGACCGCGGCGAGCATCGGCGCACCAAAGTCCTCGCGCCCGAGAACGCGCACGGGACCAACCCCGCCTCGTGCGCGATGTGCGGCGCCGGGGTCTACGCCGTCAAAGCCCCCGGCGGGTACACCGACATCGACGACCTCAAACGCATCATCGACGAGGAAGGCGCCGACACCATAATGGCGCTTATGATCACCAACCCGAACACCGCGGGCCTCTTCGACCGCAAGATCGACGAGATCGCGAAGATCGTCCACGACGCCGGCGCGCTCCTCTACCTCGACGGCGCGAACATGAACGCCATCCTCGGCAGAACCCGCCCCGGCGATTTCGGCGCCGACGCGATGCATTATAACACGCACAAAACATTCTCCACGCCGCACGGCTGCGGGGGGCCCGGCTCCGGGCCGATCGTCGTGCGCGACTTCCTCGCGCCGTACCTCCCCGTGCCGCAGGTCACAGAGCGCGACGGAAGGTACGCGCTCGAGTTCGACCGCCCGAAGTCCATCGGCAAGGTCCGCTCGTTCGTCGCGCAGTTCGGCGTGCTTGTCCGCTGCTGGACTTACATCCGCGCGTGCGGCGCCGAGGGGCTGCGCGGGATCGCAGACCAGTCCGTCCTCAGCGCGAACTATCTCGCGGCGCGGCTGCGCGACCGGTACGAGATGCCGTTCTTCGAACCCGCCGACGGCCGCTTCTGCGCCCACGAGTTCGTCACCGTCCCCGAGCGCCTGCTGGCGCGCGGCGTGACGCTCGTCGATATCGCCAAACGCATGATCGACTTCGGCGTCCACCCGCCGACCATGCACTGGCCCGTCCGCAACTGCCTGATGGTCGAGCCGACGGAGACGGAGTCGCTCGAGACCCTCGACCGCTTCGTGGCGGTGATGGAGCGCATCGCCGACGAGATCGAATCGCGCCCGGACTCGCTCGCGCAGGCGCCGACGGACGCGCCAGTGCGCCGCCTCGACATCGTCGGCGCGGACCGCAAGCCGCGCATAGTCCACGAGGGCTGAGATAAGCGAAGGGATGACGGGCGAGACGCCCGTCCCACCGGCTTTTTTAGGATGACGGGCGAGACGCCCGTCCCGCCGGTTGCGCGTGCCAAGCCCAGGGATTTATGCCTGGGCCTCCGGCGCTGAAGGTGAAGCGGTATGTACGACCCAAACTCAACGACCCGGCTCTTTAGAGCCGCACCACCCCTGAACGCACGGCCGGGAGTCGCGTCCGGCTGGTTGAGGCGGCGTTCAGCGCGCCGGCTTGAGCGCGATGTGCAGTTCGTCGAGTTGTTTCATATCAACCCCGCTCGGGGCGCCGCTCATCAGGTCCGCGCCGGTCTGCGTTTTCGGGAACGCGATCACGTCGCGGATGTTGTCCGTCCCGCCGAGATGCATCACGACGCGGTCGAGTCCGACGGCGATCCCGCCGTGCGGCGGCGCGCCGAACCGCAGCGCATCGAGCAAAAACCCGAACTTCGCCCGGGCTTCTTCTTCGCCGATCCCCAGCAGACCGAACACACGCTGCTGCATCGCGGGCGAGTGGATGCGGACGGAGCCGCCGGCGACCTCGGACCCGTTGAGGACGAAGTCGTACGCGTCGCTGATGACGGCGGCCGGGTCGGCGTCGAGTTTGTGCGCCTCGTCCGGCCTGGGCGAGGTGAAGGGGTGGTGCAGGCTGTCCCAGCGGCTGAGTTCCTCTACATACTCAAGGAGCGGGAAATCGACTACCCAGCGGAAGTTCCACGCGGCGCCGTGCGGCGGGACCAGGTTCAGATCTTTAGCAAGTTTAAGTCGCAACTCCCCGAGGGCGCGATGCACGACCTTCGCGCGGTCGGCGCCGAAGACTACGAGGTCGCCGGGTTCGAGTCCGAGCGCGGCGGTGAGCGCCGCGCGGCTGGGTTCGACGAACTTCGCCACACCGGTGGCGAACGCGCCGGCTTCGAGTTTGGTGTACGGCATCCCGCCCGCGCCGAACTGCTTGACGAACTCGGCGTAGCCGTCGAGTTGCTTGCGCGTCAGCGTCGCGCCGCCGGCGGGCACGCGGATCGCCTTGACGACGCCGCCCGACGAGAGCGCATCGGCGAAGACGCGGAAGTCGCTGCTGCGCACGATCTCGGAAACGTCCTGTATTTCCAGGCCGAAACGCGTGTCGGGCTTGTCCGAGCCGAATCGGCTCATCGCCTCGGCGTAGGTCATGACGGGGATCTCGCCGATCTCGACGCCGATCGTTTCCCGCCAGATCTCGCGGAACAGACCCGACACGAGCGCGATCACGTCGTCGCGCGTGACGAACGACATCTCGAGGTCGAGTTGCGTGAACTCCGCCTGGCGGTCGGCGCGCGGATCCTCGTCGCGGAAGCAGCGCGCTATCTGGAAGTAGCGGTCAAGCCCGGCGACCATCAGGATCTGCTTGAACAGTTGCGGGCTTTGCGGGAGGGCGTAGAACTCGCCCGGCTGAAGACGCGACGGGACGAGGAAGTCGCGCGCGCCTTCGGGCGTGCTCCGGCAGAGGTTCGGCGTCTCGACCTCGACGAAGGCGCGGGCGTCGAGATAGCGCCGCATTGTCTGCGCGACGCGATGGCGCAACATAAGAAGCCGCTGCATCGGCGGTCGGCGGAGGTCGAGCGGGCGGTGCCGAAGGCGGAGTTCCTCGTTCGGGAGCGAGTCCTTGTCGGTGGGGAAGAACGGCGGGTTGTCGGCCTTATTAAGAATGCGGAGATTAGAAACGACAAGTTCGATCGCGCCGGTGGCGAGGCGGGGGTTGGCGCCCCCGTCGCGGGTTCGCACGGCGCCCGTCGCGGCGATCACGTCCTCGCCCCGGAGACGATCCGCGGCTTCGAGAAGATCGGCGGGGCAGTCCTCGGCGTCGAGAACGAGTTGGGTGATCCCGTGGCGGTCGCGGAGATCGACGAAGATCAGCCCGTCGCCGTGACGCCGGGTCGAGTCGACCCAGCCCGCGAGCGTCGCGGTCGCGCCGACGTGCTCGACGCGGAGTTCGCCGCAGGTGTGGGTTCGGAGCGAGGCGCCGGTGGTGTCCATGTGCGTTGAATGCCCCATGTTCGAGGTGCGAAAACGACGAGTATATCGGCGGAAACCACCGACGAGACTCGGCTCAAAGATTCACAAAACAAAGCCCAGGGACTTCATCCCTGGGCATCCCCCCGGCCGCCCGCCGTCGGCAACCCAGCGACGATTTCGACGGTATCCCCTTGACATGAACGCCCGGCAGCGAAAAACTGAGCGCGTGACTCCCCGGCGAAACAGCCCGGCTGCACTCACGCTGCTAGTCCTCGCGGCGGTTCTCGTCGGCGGGGCGAGAGTCGCCCACTTCTTCGCGCCTCACGCGAATCAGTCGGCGCATCAGACGCTCGCAGCGGCGGAAGACACAACGCCAGCGGGCGCGTCCGAGTGCCCGGCGCCTGGTTCCGCGCCCGCCAGACCAACCCATCAGCACGATCCCGACTGGGACTGCCTGTTCTGTCAGAACCTCGCCGGTCCCGCCGGCGCCGGGGTGTTGCTCGCCCCGATGATGTCAATTCTCGCGGATCCCGGCCCGACCGGGCTGATCCGGCACGAGCCGCTTGGCTTGTGCGTCACGCGCGACATCCGTTCGCTCGGCTCGCGCGCGCCCCCCATCGGCACACTCTGAGTTCCCGCGGCGCCGACGCTGCGCCGCGGCGTTGAACCGTCGCGCTCGGCGATATGCCGCGCGCCGTGTGCCCTTTTCCCGTCACAACCAAACACATCGGATCAGGTTCGACCAGCCCGTGTCGCGCGCCCCCGGCGGCGTGCGGCGGGGAACGGAGGCTCGCCCATGCGACGCCGAGGATTCACCCTCATCGAGTTGCTCGTGGTGATCTCGATCATCGCGGTGCTGCTCGGGCTGCTGCTGCCGGCGCTCGGGTCGGCCAGGCTCGCGGGCCGAGCCGTGCAGTGCCTGAGCAACATCAGGCAACTTCAGATCGCCAGCATGAACTACTCCATCAACAACAAAGGAAAGTTGATCGAGCCGGGCATGGACGAAGGCGGCGCCCCCGAAGAGGAGGTCGCGTGGATCAACACGCTCGCCCCCTACTACGGCGGCGACGACGTCATCGTCCGCTCGCCCGGCGACCGCAGCCCGCACTGGCCCGAAGCCGACGGCGGCCGCGGCGTCCCGATCGAAGGGACCACCGACCGCTTCCGCCGGACCAGTTACGGCCTCAACGGGCTTGTCACCCGGCTGAGCAACCCGGAAGTTTCTTTCGATAACAACCAGAACCAGGTCCAATCCGAGTTCTACAACCACCTAACTAAGATCGATCGGCCCTCGGACACCATCCAGTTCCTGCTCATGGCCGAGACCGGCGAGTTCGCCGGCGCCGACCATGTTCACCCGGATCAATGGGGAATCTTCCAGCGCTTCGCGCCGGAATCCACGCCTATGAGGGCAGCAAAACAGGCGCTCATCGGCGCGTACGGGGGCGGCGCCGACAAATGGCATTCGGTCTCCAACTACGGCTTCTTCGACGGGCACGCGGAGACGCGACGGTTCAGCGAGGTCTACGAGTCACCGGAGTCAAACAAGTTTGACCCGCGGCTGCGTTAGCCGCACACGCTGTTCCGTTCCTATTCACCACAGGCCCCTCGTCGGGGCCGAACCTAAGGAGAAACAAGAGATGCGTCATACACGCAATATCACCACCGCAGCGATCGCCGCGACTCTCGTCGGCATGACCGCTGCTTCCGTCCACGCCGCCGGGCTTGACGTCCTGCTGCTGCGGGACGAAGTGAACGGCCGGGTCCGCACCGGCTCGTTCTTCGATCCGACCGAAACCATCGTCTCGCTCAACGAGCGCGTCTTCGAGGCGGAGTTCGGCGAGGCCGACCCGATGCAACCGAACTTCTCCGACGAGCCTGGCTTCCGCGCGCTCGCCGGGGATTTCGATGGCGGGTTCTGGGGATTCAACTTCCTCGACGCTGTGCGCGTCTGGAACGGGTCCGACTTCTCGACCATCAGCGACTACACAATCTCCGCGCGTTTCGGCCCGTCGCCCACGATCACGACCTCCGCCGTCGCGGGCGGCTTTGTCGCCGGGTTCACCATTCCCGTCGGCGCGGGCGGTTTCGACGACCACCTCGACATCTTCCTCGACGCCCCCGGCGATGACAGCGCCGACGGCGTCTACCTCCTGACACTCGAAGTCTTCTCGAACGATCTCGGCGCGTCGCGCCCGATCTTCTTCGTCTTCGGTCGTGGCGTGGACGAAATCGACCTCGACCTCGCTGTCGGCTACGTCCGCTCGTCCGTGATCCCGACCCCGGGCGCGTTCGGTCTCCTCGCGCTCGCTGGCGTTGCGTCGCTCCGCCGTCGGCGTTGCTGATATCGCATTGCGCGCCGCGACGGGCGCTCGACAGGGCGCCCGCCGCTTTAGGGATCTCGATTCGCACCAATCCATGCTTCCGCGCACGGATAATTGAAGGGAACAACAGATGAAACACATGCTCACGATCGGCGCCGTGACCCTGCTCACGGGCGCGCTCCCCGCCGTCGCAGCGGCACAGGCCAATGGGAACGAACTCGACCCCGGCGATGTCGGCCTGATCGTCGAAAACAACAAAATCGTCACGGGGCTTGTCGAGAACAACCAGATCGTCGAGCGCCGCATCTTCGTCGCGGATCTGTTCCCGTTCTTCGGCTTCCCATTCACCGCAAACCCCGGCTTCGACACGCGCCTCAACACGCTCCCGCCGTTCAGCGTGACCCGGCTGAACATGACCGACGCGCTCCGGATGTGGAACGGCGCGGATTTCAACGACATCGCGGCGCTCGACACGGGTTCCGGGCCGACGCCGATCCGAGTCGAGATAAGTTTCGGTTCATTCGCCGTGCTCTCGCCGATATCGCCGGGGACGCTGGTCAACGGGCCTTCGTTCGCGGTCACTTCGCTGGGCGACCTGCACGTCCACCCGCAGCACCTGTTCCAGTCGAATCTTCCGGACGGGTTGTATCTGCTGACGTTTGAGGTCGAGAACAACGCCGGACTTACGACTTCCGACCCGTTCTGGTTCATATATGAATGGAACAGCGAGCCGGGTGAACTAGCCGCGGCGTCTCAGTGGGTCCAGCAGAACCTCATCGACGGGGTCGAGCCGATCCCCGGCGATCTTAACAACGACAACGCCGTCAACGGATCGGACCTGCTGATCCTGCTCAACGACTGGGGATCGACGGAGTCCGACGCGGACATCAACACGGACGGGATCGTCGACGGCACGGACCTGCTGCTGCTGCTCAACAACTGGACCGGCTGAGCGGGACGGCGGGCGACGCCGGTGACCGCATCCGTTGTGTGTTCAGAACGCGCGGCGTGAGACGAACGACGCGCCGATCATCATCGACCCCGCAGCGAGCGCCAGCACCGAAACCCCCGCGACGGGCCAGGTCCAGCCCATCGAGTTCATCGCCTCGCGCACGGGGGCGTAGTTCGGGTACGACATCGGGGAACTCGAACGCATCGCCGGGGTGTGCAGCGCGGGCGTGACGTTCATCGCCGCGGCGAACTCCCAGGAGTGCGGCTCGCGCGACAACTCGCGGTATGTCCGCTCGGAGCGTTCGATCCCGCCCGCGGGATTGAACGTAAGAATCGTGTAGACCCAGTCCTTATAATGAGCGCTCCCCCACGTCTCGGGGTCCAGCCCCGGGGCGCCAGCGCGGGCCGCGACGACGAGGCGCGACCCGTCGCCGCCCTCGGCGAGCAGGCGTCGAGGGTCCGCGGTCGCGCGGTCGGCCTGCCCCGCGAGGAGCATCACGCGGAGCCAGTCGTTGTGGCGGACTATCGGGCCGAGGCCGGGCACGTCGCGACCCGCGACGGGGAGCCGTTCCGCCGAATCGCCCCAGCGGATCTCGACCATCGGCCCGGCGGGTGTTTCCAGTGTGTCGATCGCGACCTCGCGCCCGAGGTGCGTGAAGCGGGCCGCGTCGAGCGGGATGAAGAAGTGCAGTTCGACGGGGTCACGCTCTCGGAGGTCGCCGAGCCGATGCGCCATCCCCCAACCCGCGGCGGCGAATAGCGCGAACCCGCCAGCGACTACGCCCAGCCCGATCACTCGGAGTCTGATGTTTCGCATGTCTGCCTCCCGGCGTGAGCGCGGCGCGGTCAGTGCGATTCCGGCGTCGCGTGATCGTCGGCGTGCGATTCGTTCGGGTCGAGCCTGCCCTCGGCTATTGCGCGCTGGCGGGCCTCGGCGGCGATCGCGGGGGGCGCGATGTCCCCGTCGCGCAGCGGATCCACCATCCCGCGCGAACCCATGTCCACCAGCGTGAAGAGCAGGAAGAAGCCGATCGTAAGGATGCAGAAGAACAGGACGATGGTGTTCATCGCCTTGTCATGCAGCAGGTGCATGAAGAACCCGGCGACCAGCGACGCTTTGACCACGGCGATCCCCACCGCGATCCACAGGTTCAGCGACTCGCCGAAGTGGACGCGCGACACCGCGACCGTCAGAACCGTGAGCACCAGGAGCACGGCGAGGATCGTGTTGAGAAGGCGCATGGACGAGACGTGGTGATGTTCGTGCTCGTCGTGATGGATTTCGGCGTGGGCTTGGCTCATGTCAGGGCACCAGGTAGAGGAGTGGGAACAGGAAGATCCAGATCAGGTCGACGATGTGCCAGTACAGGCCGACGTTCTCGACCGCGGTGTAGTGCTTCGGGCCGAAGTGCCCCTTGAGCGCCCGCCAGCCGACCCACCACAGCAGCAGCACGCCGACGAGGACGTGGAACCCGTGCGTCGCGGTCGAGACCCAGTAAACGCTGAGGAACACCGGGTCGTAGGCGCTCGGCTCGTACCCGTGCCCGCCGGCGTATGAGAAGAACCCTCCGGGGACTTCGCCCTTCTGGATTTTGGGGATGTATTCGAGGGAGAGTTTGATGACGAGGAACGCCACGCCGCACAGCGACGCGAAGAAGAGGTTTACCGCGAGAATCATCTTCCGGCCGAGCTGCGCCGCCCGGACCGCGACGGCGACGTTCCACGAACTTATGAGCAGGATGACGGTGTTGACCGCGCCGATCTGCCAGTTGAGGTAATACTCCGAGGCGCCCCGGAACGAGTCCGGATGGAACATCCGCAGCACGAAGTATGCGCAGAAGAACCCGGAGAACAGCAGCAGTTCCGTCGCGAGGAACAGCCACATCCCGAGTTTGGCGGCTTCGAACTCGTCGGCGTTGTTGCGCCAGTGCGGCTGGTGCTTGTACCGCTCCCAAGGCTCGCCCGTCCCGCCCCGGCTTGTAGGAATCGTCGTCATAAGAAGTCCTCAGAAAACCAACCGCCCATCACTCTCCCACCGGCGCCCGGCGCCCAGTGCCCGGCGCCTAGTGCCCCTTCCCGCCCGGGTCCGCGACGGGGAACTCGCCCGGCACGGTCTGAGGCGGGACTACAGTGTCGAAGTCGTAGGGGTGATGGCGCACGACCGGCTCGTGATGGAAGTTGTGCTCGATCGGCGGGCTTGCGGTTTCCCACTCGAGACTGAGCCCGCCCCACGGGTTCGGGGGGGCGGTCTTTCCGCCGAAGAACGAGGTCGCCAGCACCGCGAGGTGAATAAGGAAGCCCACGCCGAGGATCCACGAGCCGACCGTCGAGAGTTGGTGGAGCGCCTGGAATTCATCGACATAGGTCGCGTATCGGCGGGGCATGCCCTTTGTGCCGAGGATGAACTGGGTGAAGAAGGTCATATTGAAGCCGATGAAGACCAGGGCCGCGCCGACGAGGGCCCAGCGTTCGTTGTACATCTTCCCGAACATCTTCGGCCACCAGTGGTGGATCCCGCCGAGGAACGCCATGACCGTGCCGCCCATCATGACGTAGTGGAAGTGGGCGACTACGAAGTATGTGTCGTGCAGGTGCATGTCGGTCGAGAGCGACCCGAGGAACAGCCCGGTGAGTCCGCCGATCGAGAATAGGAAGAGGAAGATGAGCGCGTACGCCATCGGCGTGGTCAGCGCGATGGAGCCTTTATAGAGGGTCGCGGTCCAGTTGAAGACTTTGATCGCGGAGGGGATGGCGACGAGGAACGTCAGCCCGCTGAAGATGGCGCTGGCGAGTTCGCCCTGGCTGGTGAACATGTGATGTCCCCAGACGATGAAGGAGATCGCGGCGATCCCGAGGCTGCTGAACGCGACGAACTTGTAGCCGAAGATCTTCTTGCGGGCGTGGACCGCGATGAGTTCGCTTATGATGCCCATGCCGGGGAGGATCATGATGTACACCGCGGGGTGTGAGTAGAACCAGAAGAAGTGCTGGTACAGGACGGGATCACCGCCGTAGGCCGGGTTGAAGATGCCGATTTTGAAGACGTTCTCGATGGTGAGCAGGAGGACGGTGATGCCGAGGACGGGCGTGGCGAGCACCTGGATGATGCTGGTCGCGTAGATCGCCCAGACGAAGAGGGGCATATCGAACCAGCCCATTCCCGGGGCGCGGAGTTTGTGCACGGTGACGATGAAGTTCATCCCGGTGAAGATCGAACTGAACCCGAGGATGAAGACGGCGAGCGTCATGGCGATGACGCGCCCGTACTCTTCCGCGATGGTGCTGTAGGGCGTGTAGAAGGTCCAGCCGGTGTCCACGCCGCCGAGGATGATCGAGGCGATCGCGAAGAGGGATCCGATGACGTAGACATACCAGGAGAAGAGGTTGAGCCTGGGGAATGCGACGTCCTTGGCGCCGAGCATCAGCGGGAGGATGAAGTTGCCGAGAGCGGCGGGGATGCTGGGGATTATGAAGAGGAAGACCATCACGGCGCCGTGGAGCGTGAAGGCTTTGTTGTAATCGAGGTTCGAGGCGAACGGCCACATCCCGGTGACGACGGCCTCCCCGGTCGCGCCGGCGACGGTTGTAGTCGGGGCCCAGAGTTGCATCCGCACCAGCAGGGCCGCCGCCCCCCCGAGCGCGAACGCCGCGAGCACGGCGAACAGGTACATGACGCCGATCTTCTTGTGATCGATCGTCGTCATCCAATCCCAGATATTGACAAACAGCCCGCCCTTGGACGCGTAGTACGGCGCGTCGTGATGAGCGTCGTGCCCGTGGGGGCCGGTCGTGTCGGCATGAATCGTGGTCATGAGTCAGTCACCCGTTGTGCCGCGCGCCCGGGGCGCGGCGATGGATCGTGCGCCTTATAGCCGATTATTGCCCGCTCCCGAGGCTTCGTATGTACGCGATGAGCGCGTCGAGTTCCTTGTCGTTGAGTTGACCCTGATAGGAGACCATCTGGTTGGGGTAGCCGTCGACGATCTTCGCCGCGGGCACGAGGATGGACTCGCGGACATAGTTTTCGTCGACCACCACGTCTGTGACGCTGCCGTCGGGCATACGGACGCGGTGTGTCGAGCCCCATATGCCGCCCCAGCCCGGGCCCGTGCCGCGACGGCTGTCGGTGGCGTGGCAGGCGACGCAGCCTTTGATGTTGTAGAGGATGGCGCCGACCTCGACGGGCGTGCGTCCCTCGAAGATGTCAGCCATCGCGGCTTTGGTCGCGTCGTATTCCGCTGCGGGCATGACGCGGAGGATCGCCGCCATCTGCGAGTGCTGATCGCCGCAGTACTCGGTGCAGAACAAGTAATGATCGGTGTAGGGGAGGGGCTGGCCGTTCTCGTCGAACTGCGTCGCGCCCGGGACGGCGTTGAACCACGTCGTCGTATAGCGGTTGGGCATCACGTCCATCTTGACACGAAAGTCGGGCGCCCAGAATGAGTGGATGACGTCCGTCGAGTGCATGACGAGTTTGATGGGCCGACCCGCGGGTACGGGGATGATGGGCACGTCCATGTCCGCGACGCGCGCGGTCTCGGTCGGGTTGGCGCCGTTGTCGTAGGTCGCCTGCCAGGACCAGCGCTGGGCGCGGAGGTCGATCTGCTCGGCGCCGGCGGGCGCGATGTGCATGTGCATGTAGTCCCGGAAGCCCCAGACGAACATAATGGCCATCGGGAAGATCGGGATGAACGTCCACGCGAGTTCGAGGGGCGTGTTGTGCGAGGCGCTGCGATGCGGAGCGACGCCGGGCAGACGCCGATACTTAATGACGAAGTAAGTCATCAGCCCGACGATCAGCACGAAGAAGAAAGTCGAGACCCAGAAGATGAACATGAACAGCGAGTCGATCCGCGGGGCGATCGTCGAAGCCTGATCCCCGAACCACAGCCCGCGCCCGATCCCCCAGACCGAGCCGGTCGCCAGCGTTGTCGGCGTAAGTCCAAGCACGCTCATTCGTCGCTCCCGTAGGCCGGCGGTGTCCGCGTCAGCCCAGATTCTTCAGCCGCGGCGAGCCGGGCCCGCCGGGTCCGTGTCCGGTCGAACTGCACGAGAGCCGCGATCACGCCCGTCAGCAGCGTGACGGTCAGCAGCCCCGCTGCGGTCATGACGCGCTGGGCCGCGAGGACATAACTCCCCTCGTTCGGGTCGTAGTGGTAGCAGCGGAGGAGGATCCGATCGAAGACGCTCCCGACCTTGCCCTCGGACGCGTCAACAAGAGACAGGCGGACCTGCCGGGCCTCGTACTTCACGCCGTAGAGATAGTTCGAGACTTTCCCGTCGGGCGAAGCGACGATGATCGCGGTCGGGTGGGCGAAGTCGCCGGTGCGGGGGATGAACTCGTACTTCCACCCCAGGCTGTCACAGAGCAGGCGGATCTGCTCGGCGGAGCCGGTGAGGAACGGCCAGGCCTCGGGGCCGGTCGCGCGTTCGACGCCCGCGAGATACGCCTCGTGCTGATTCGCCGCGGCTTCGGGCGTGTCGCGGTGATCGAAACTCACCGTGACGGCGCGGTATTCCTTGCCGAGGGTCCACGCGAGTTCGTTGAACGCCCGCTGCGCGTTGCCGATCACGACCGGGCAGACGATGGGGCATGTGAAGTAGCCGAGGACGAAGACCACCGGCCGCTCGCCGTCGAAGAGGTTCGCGATGCGCACGGCTCGGCCGGTCTGATCGGTGAAGGTCGCGTGGAGGGCAATCTCCTCGCCGCGCCGTTCGAGGATGTCCGCCGCCGCCATCGCTGCCGGCGGCTCGGACATAAGAACCTGCCCCGACGCCGACGCGGCGGCAAGCCCGAACGACAACGCCCCGGCCAACAGCCCGGTTCGCGCCCGACGGGTTGTCGCGTTTGTGACGGCGATCATCTCTGACCCGCGTACTCCCGGGCGACTTTGTCCGCGGCGGCTTCGATGGGGATGCGGATCGTCCCCGCCTCGGCGTCCGCCCAGCCGAACTCCCGAAGATTCTGATCCCACGTCGCGGCGAGCGAACGATACTCCGCGCCGATCGACACTTCCTGCTTCGACGCCAACTCCCGTTGGGATTCCATCGTGAAGTACTGCGTTATCACCACCACGCACGCCACGACCAGCAGGAAGCCGATCAACCCGACCGCCATGATCGCGGCGGGCGTCACCGTCCCGTGCGAGTGTTGCGGCGGGGCTTCCCCCGGGTGCGCGTGCCAGGCGTCGTCGGTGTGCCCGCTGTGGTCGGGGTCCACCCAGTCGCTGGATTCTTTGGGATCGAAGACCGTCATCGGGTGCTCTCCCGGCCCGCGCGGCTTTCAGCCGGCGGGGCAGTTGCGTCATACATAGTTCTTGTGTTCGATCGCTTCGCCCATACGCGGGTCGCGCAGCGGGACCAGCGGCGTCCGCGCCGTCCGCATCACCAGCAGACCCAGGAATATCAGCACCGGCCCGGCGATCCCCACGACATCGAGCCAGCCCGGCGCGACCTCCCCGCCGGTCGAATCGAGCACCGTCGGCCGAACTACCCAAAAGAGGTCCAGCGCGTGGAACGCCAGCAGCCACACGCCAACCCCCGTCAGCACCATCGGGCTTCTGCGCCAGGGCCGGGGCATCAGCACGATGAACGGGACGACGTACCGGCCAACGATGAGCGCGATCGACACCGGCATCCACAGTTCCGTCCGCCTGATCTGGAAGTACATAGTCTCCTCGGGGATGTTGCCGTACCAGATCAGGAAGTACTGGCTGAACCCGATGTAGGCCCAGAAGACGACGAACCCGAACATAAGTTTGCCGAGGTCGTGGAGGTGCTCGACCGTCACGAGCCCGTCGAGCGTCCCCGCCCGGCGGAGCGCGATCAGGGTCAGCGTGCACAGCGAGAGCGTCGCGCCGATGAACCCGGCGAAGAAGTACACGCCGAACATCGTGCTGAACCAGTGGTAGTCGAGGCTCATCATCCAGTCGAAGCCGGCGAACGCGGTCGTCAGCGCCATGACGAGCAGGCCGTAACTCGACATGCGGCGAGCGCGTGCGGTGCGCATCCGGTCGCCGTCGGCGTCCTGGGCCCGCGAGAGTTTGTAAAGCCGCTGGGAGAAGATCAGCCACAGCGAGAAGTACACCGCCGCCCGGGTGTAGAAGAACGGCTTATTAAGGTACGCCTGCTTCGCCTGGTAGATCACATCCCCGGCGGTGTAATAGGGGTCCATCCAGTGGAACAGGTTCGGCGCCAGCACCGCGATCGGCAGGAAGAACGCCAGGCACACCGGCGTCAGGCTCATCACGTTTTCGAGCGGGCGGCGCACCGTCGCCGACCAGCCCGCGTTCACCTGATGCAGGATCATCACGAAGATCATCGACCCCAGCGTCAGCCCGAGCGTGTAGAGAAACCCGATGTGATACGCGGCGATCGCGACCTTCTTCGCGGTCGAATCGCCGAAAACCGCTGAGAGCGCGGTGACGACGACCGCTGCGACGCCGCCCGCGATCAGGCCCGCAGCGAGAAGCCGCCCGGATCCCGCGGCGAGCGATGTGTTCGCGGGCGCGAGCAGTTTCGATCTGTCTGCGACAGCGTGGCCCATTATTCGCCTCCCCCGCCGGTCGCGGCGCCCCGGGACCGGATCAGATCACGCCGAAGGCTCTCCGGCACGTCCGCCATCTCGCCCCGGCGTGTTTCCTGCAACGCCCGCAGATAGAGCACGACGGCCCAGGCGTCGCGCGGGCCGATACGCTCGCCGTAAGAAGGCATGCGCAGCGCCGGCTCGGCGCCGGGCGCATTGGCCAGACCGTTGCGGATGACATGGAAGATGTAACCGTCGCGGCCGAGTTCACCGCCGGGCAGATATTTCGGATCATGGAAGTTCGGCAGGGCATAAGCCCACTGCGCCCCGACCATACCTTTGCCTTCGCCGGTCCCGCCGTGGCAAGGCGTGCAGTAGATGGTGAAGCGGTCCCGGCCGCGCTCGATCAGATCGCGCACCTGTTGGGGCGTCGGCGCCTGCCCGTCGGGCAGGCCGAGGAGTGACGCGACGGGCGCGCGTTCGATGTAGGCGCCGGAATCGTCGATTCCGAGGTACACGCGGTCGTCCTCGCGGAGGAACTCCGCGCGTGCTCGGCTCGGGGCGACCCAGTCGTCGCGATAGTCGGGGCGGGCGCCGAACGCGACCGTACCAGCGATCGGCTCACGCATGGATCGCCCGTCGGCGAAGAAAGTTGATTCGGACTGCGGCCGATACTTAGGCTGATCGTCCATCCCGGGGAAGAACTGTCTCGGGCGTTCGGAGGTTCGCTCGCCCCGGCAGCCGCCGAGGGTCGCCGCCGCGACCGCGGCGAGGGCGATTATTATTATGTATCGTGAGTGGCGCATCGGCTCAGTCGCCCTCCACCGTTTCGACGCCGATCGCGCCGGCTGATTCGAGGAACTTCGCGGTCGCTGCGGGGTCGAACTTGGGATCGCGTGATTCGATGGCGATGAAGAAGCCGTCGTCGCTGGCGCTGAGGAAGCGTTCGCTCGTGAAAAGAGGATGGCTCCAGCGGGGCAGGCCGTTGACCGCGAGCATGCCGAAGACCGCGGTGATGCCGGCGAGCAGGACGCCGAGTTCGAAGGTGACGGGGATGAACGCTTCCCACGCGCCGTAGGGCTTGCCGTGGACGATCATGGGGTAGGCGACGGCGCTGGTCCACCACTGGAGTAGGAACCCGCCGGACGCGCCGATCGCCGCTGCGGTCCCGACGAGCCAGGCCATCCTGCTGGGTTTGAGGCCCATGGCTTCGTCTATGCCGTGGATCGGGATGGGCGCGTACACGTCCCACCTGCGGTACCCGGCGTCGCGGACCTTCTCCGCGGCGTGATAGATGTCCGCGGGATTGCGGAACTCCGCGAGCACGCCCCAAGTTTGCGCCCGCGCCGGGGCCGGATTGGTCGAGGTCGAGTGCGCCACGTCAGTACCCCTGCCCCTGGTTGGCCTTGTGATCGTCGTGCCCGTGCGGGCTGGCCTGCGGGATCACGTTCTTGACCTCGCTGATCGCCAGCATCGGGAGGAATCGCATGAACAGGAGGAACAGCGTCATGAAGATCCCCAGACTCCCCACGAACGTCAGCACGTCCACATACGTCGGGCTGTAATAACCCCACGAACCCGGCAGGAAGTCCGAACTCAGCGTCGTCACGATCACGAATCGCTCGAACCACATGCCGATGTTCACCACGATCGAAACTATGAAGATGAACCACGGCGTAGTCCGCGCCCACTTGAACCAGAAGACCTGCGGGCTGACCACGTTGCACGTCACCATGATCGCGTACGCCCACCAGTACGGCCCCATCGCGCGGATGATGAACGCCTGCTGCTCGAAACTCGACGCGCTGTACCACGCGATGAAGAACTCCATCCCGTACGCGAAGCCGACCATCGACCCCGTGACCGTGATGATCTTGCACATGTTCTCGAGCGTCCGGCTCGTCACGAAGTCCTTCATGCCCGGGTACAACTCGCGCGCCGGGATCAGCAGCGTCAGCACCATCGCGAAGCCGGAGAAGATCGCCCCCGCGACGAAGTAAGGCGGGAAGATCGTCGTGTGCCAGCCCGGCACGATCGACACCGCGAAGTCGAACGACACCACCGAGTGCACAGAGAGAACCAGCGGCGTCGCGATCCCCGCCAGCAGGATGTACGCCTTCTCATAGTTCAACCAGTGCCGGCTGCTGAAACGCCAGCCCATCGCCAGGAACCCGTACGCCAGCGCCCGCACCTTCCCGATCGCGACCTCGATCTTCCCGCCCGCGCTCGTCGTGTGCAGCCGGCGCATCGCCCGGTCGCGCAAAGTCGCGATGTCCGGGATCATCCCCATGTACCAGAACAGCAGCGACACCGTGAAGTACGTCCCCACCGCGAACACGTCCCAAAGCAAGGGGCTTCTGAAGTTCGGCCAGATCGCGTTCGAGTTCGGGAACGGGAACAGGAACCACGCGAACCACACACGCCCGACGTGGATCCCCGGGAACGTCCCCGCGCAGATGACCGCGAAGATCGTCATAGCCTCGGCGAAGCGGTTGATGCTGGTGCGCCACTTCTGCTTGAGGATGCACAGGATCGCGGAGATCAGCGTCCCCGCGTGCCCGATGCCGACCCACCACACGAAGTTCACGATCGCCCAGCCCCAGCCGACCGGGTTGTTCAGGCCCCACACGCCGACGCCCGTGACGATCAGGTACGCGATCATCACCGTCCCAAGCCCGGCGATGCTCGACGAGATCAGGAACGCCGGCCCCCACCACTTGCCCGGCTTGTTCTCGGCCCAGGAGCAGATTGTCTCCGTGATCGAATGAAAATCACGGTTGCCCAGAACCAGCGTCGGACGAACCGCCGGGTCCGAGACCAATGTTCCGTCGCCGAGGTCGCGGTCGAACTCACGCCCGAGCGACGGGCCGGGCGCTTCGCCCGCGAGGCGCCGGGCTGTCAGTTCGTCCGGGTGGAGCGTGCTCATGACGAGGCCCCCTGTCCGGTAAGGACGGGCAGGCTCATCACGTGCCCGGCGTCGTGCGTGTCGGTCGGTCCGCTGTGCTCGTCGCTGTGATCCCCGTGGTGGAATGGGTCCGTCACGGGCGTGCGCAGCCGTGGGTTCGGGTTGCGCAGCCGGGCCATGTACGTCGTGCGCGGGCGTGTGTTGAGATAACCGAGGAGCATGTAAGAACGCGCGTGATCGCGTGCGGCTCGTACCTTGCTGAGCGGGTCTTCGATGTCGCCGAAGACTATGGACTCGGTCGGGCATGCCTGCTGGCAGGCGGTCTGGAAGAACCCGTCGGGGATGTTGTCGAGTCCGCGGAGTTTGGACTCGACTCGGGACATATTGACGCGCTGGATGCAGTAGGTGCACTTCTCCATCACGCCGCGCTCGCGGACGGTGACGTTGGGGTTGTACTGCATGGTCTGGACTTCGCCGGCGCCTGCTTCGATCTTCTCGCGCAGGCGGGGCGGGACGAGTTGTTCGTTCTTCACCACGCCGCCGATCAGATCCTTGCCGACGTATTCGCCGTGGAGCCGCTTGGTGGCGTAATCGAAGAAGTTGAATCGGCGAACTTTATAAGGGCAGTTGTTCAGGCAGTACCGCGTGCCGATGCAGCGGTTGTAAGCCATGTTGTTCGTGCCCTCGGCGCCGTGCACCGTCGCGTTGACCGGGCACACCGTTTCGCAAGGCGCCATCTCGCAGTGCACGCACGCGACGGGCTGCATCGCCATCGTCACGTCGTCGTTCTTTCGGCCGCCGGTGTATGGGCCGGCGTCGCCGAAGTCGAGATCGAAGGAATCGTCCCCCGTTTCGGACGCGAAGTACCGGTCCACGCGGATCCAGTGCATCTCCCGGCCTTTGATGACCTCGGCCCGGCCGACGACGGGGATGTTGTTCTCAGACTGGCACGCGATGGTGCACACGCCGCAGCCCGAGCATGTCGAGAGGTCGATGGACATCCCCCACTGCGGGCGCTTCGTCCACTGGTGCTCCTGCTCGGGCTTGTAGATGTTCTTGTTGGCGGGTGCGTGGGAGTAGACGCCGACGCGCTCGGCGAACTTAAGTTCCTTGGGCCGGCCGTAGGCGTCGTGGTCGCTGATGATCGTGTCGCCGTGCTCGCGCCAGGCCTGCACGTCGAAGTCGCGGACGATCGCCCGGCCTTCCATCGCCCAGTGGCTCTGCACGCCGGCGAGTTCGAACGATTGTCCGGTCTTCGCCGCGGTCGCCCCGACAGCGACGCGCATCGCCCGGCTCGTGCGCATCCGGAATGTGTTGACCCCGGCGCCCAGCCCGACGCGCCCGACGCGCTCGCGCCCGCCGCCCAGCGGCATGACGATCACGCCTTCAGCGGAACCCGGCGCGCGGATCACCGGGACGCGCAGCGACCGCCCGTCGAGCGAGACCTCGATGATGTCCCCGTCGACTACGCCCAGCGATCGCGCCGTCGCAGCGGAGATCATCGCGGGGTTGTCCCATGTAACTTTCGTCACGGGATCGGGCAGTTCCTGGAGCCAGCCGTTGTTCGCCCAGCGCCCGTCGTGCTGATTTCGCCCGGGCGCGAAGACGATCTCGAAGCCTTCGCCCGCGGTGCGCAGCGGGGACTGAGCGATCGCTGCGGCGACGGCGTCGCCGCGGAGCGCTACGTTCGCGCCGGGCGCAGAGGTGTTCTCGACAAGCCCGTTGTGCAAGGCCCGCGCCCAGCGTTTCTCGAATGCCTGCTCGCCCTGACCCGCGAAGCCCGGCGCCGATTCGCGCCACGTCGCCCGGACGAGGTCGTACCCGTCGGGCTGCGCTTCGCCCGCGAGCCGGGCGAGGAACTCGATCGCGCTCCGCCCGCCGAAGAGCGGCGCGATCATCGGCTGGACGACGCTGAGAGTCCCGTCCGCGGCGGTCACGTCGCCCCACGATTCGAGGAAATGGCAGCCGTTGCACTGCCAGGTCGAGAGCGCGCCGGTCTCGTCGTCGCCGACGCTGAGCGTGATCGTCGTCGGGATGCGCGACCAGTGTTCGTGCAGGCTGAGGTCCGCCGGGGCGTTGTAGACCGGGTTGACGTTGATCGCCACGAGCGTGTCCACGCGCCCGCCCGAGATGAGCGACGCGAGCGTCGTGATCGACGCTGCGCTCGAAGCCGCGGCGTCGCCCGCGACCGGACGCATGTGAACGGTCTTGCCGATCGCGCCGAGCGCCGAGTTGATCGCGTGAACGAGCGCGTGAGTCCCGGCGGGCTGGGTCGGCCCCGCCATGACGATCGCGGCGCCGCGGTTCGCGACAAGATCGTCCGCGACGGCGTCGATCCATTCCGGGTCGAGCCGTTCGAGCGACACGCCCGCTGTGGCCGACTCGATCGCGCGGACGATCGCGGCGTTGGCTGTTCCGCCCAGACGATTGAACACGGCTTTGGCCAGCAGCGCCGCGTACGCCGGGATCTGCGAAGCGCGAAGCCGGAGCCTGTGGTCCGCGGCGCCGCCCGCGAGGCTCATCGTGCTTTCAACCGTGTAGATCCGGCTCATCTGCGAGCCTTCGCCTTGCGTGGATGAAACGCGGCGACCGGCTGCGAAGCCGCGCGCTTCGGGAAGTGTCGCGCCCTCGCCGCAGAGGAAATCACGATCGAGCGTGAGAATAACCTTCGCCGCGGCGAGGTCGTACGTCGGCGCCATCGGAGAGCCGAACGCGGTCCGCGCGCCCTCGCGGGCAGCCTCGTCGTCGACCGCTTCGTACGGCAGCCATCGCGCCTCGGGCCAGCGCGACATCACCCGCGCCCGCATCCGATCGCGCGTCGGGCTGGTCGCCTTCTCGACAAGGAACACCAGGCCGGCGCCTCGCGTCTGATCGAACTGCGCGAAGTGAGCCGCGGCGAACGCGTCGAACTCCGCCCACGACGACGCGACTCGGCCGCCCGAACCCATCTTCGTCGGGTTCTTCAGCCGGTCCGGGTCGTAGAGGTCCAGCACGGACGACTGAGCCCAGACGCTCGAACGCCCTTGATTTACAGGGTGGAGCGGGTTGCCCTCGATCTTGGTCGGGCGCCCTTCGTGTGTCTCGACGAGGAGCCCCTCGGCGCCGCCGCCGGGTAGCGGCATCGCGGTGGCGTAGAAAAGAGCCTTGCCGGGGATGACTTCCTCCGGCTGTCTGGCATACGGGAGGATCGCGTGCTCCGGGCGTCGGCAGCCCGGCAGAGTCGCGGCGCCGGCCAGCGCGATCGAAGCCCCCATCAGGCGCAGGAACGAACGACGGGTCGGGTCCGAAAGTTCCGACGCGTGCGCCGGGAACTCACGCTGGAGAAACTCGCGGAACTCCGCTGTCCCCGCCAGTTCATCGAGGCTACGCCAGTACGCGCGGCCGGTGTGGTCCGCGACGGGCGCGGGAGCCGACCCCTGCACTGCGTGCGTCCCGATCGTGGAAGGGCATTGCGTGGCTTTGCTCATCTTGGAAGTGCTCGGTGCGGTTCGTGACGCGGGATCCGATCAGTAATGGCACGCGGCGCAGTGTTGCGGCGGGGCGTTGCGCAGACGTTCCGCCAGCCGTTTCCCGACGGTCTCCGCATACCCGGGCTGCGCCAGCGTCTCTTCGACGAGCGCCAGATTCGTCGGCCAGACTGCGCCGCCGCCCAGCGCGCCGTGAACGTCAACAAGGTTCTTCTCAGGCGCCCGATGGCACTCGAGGCAGAACGCCATCGACAGGCTCTTCTGCTGGTTAACCACAGGCATCGTGTCAACCCGGCCGTGGCACGACAGGCACGACACGCCCGCGTTGTAATGGACCGCGTGATTGAAATGCGCGTAATCGGGCAACTTATGCACGCGGACCCAAGGGACGGACTCGCCCCGCGCCCAGAACTCGCGCAACGCAGTCAGGTCCGGGCTTTTCCAGTGCGGCGACGGCGTCGAGCCGTCCTGCGACATCGCCAGCCGCAGGTACCCCTGCTTGTCGTCGACGACCGTGTGGCAACTCATGCACGTCGAGACCGCGGGCACGTTCGCAGTCCGCGACTCGTCAACGAACGTGTGGCAGTACCGGCAGTCGATCCCGAGTTTGTCAGCATGAATCTGATGGCTGTAGTTCACGGGCTGCTCGGGCTGGTACCCGACCTCCCAGAACTCCGGCGTGGCGTAGTACCACATGCCCCCGATCAGCAGAAACGCCAACCCCAGGACGCCCGCCAGCGCGACCGTCGGCAGCAGATTCATCCATTTCGGAAAGAGCGGCTTCACCTGCGTCCCCTGTCGGCCACGCACGCCGCGATCCCGAGACCGACGACGCGCGGGCGCATGTCCCGCGGACTCCCCATCACTTCTTATCAGGAATCTATCGGACCGACCCGATCGATCCCACCCGAACCGACCCGAACAGCACCCCGCCTGCCCGCCCGCGATTACGACCAGCGTTCGGCTATGATCGCACACGAACAGGAATCGTTGCTGCGGGGCAGTAGGGTACGACTCGCCGCACGCCCGTCAAGCGCCCGCACATCCATCCCGCGAATCGAAACTCAGTCGCAAATCCGCACGCGAGCGCGACACCCTTCGGACACCCCATCATGCCCGATCAGAACCCCGCGCAACGCCCCGCCGCCGAGCCGTCTAACACCCCGGCGCCCGTCGCCCCGCTGACCGCGTCGCTCGCCGCCCGGGCCGTGTTCTTCGGCTTCGCTACTTCCATCGCCGGGTGGATCCTCGCGTACATCCTCCGCCTGCCCGGCGAGTTCGTCCCGCCCGCGGTCATCGGCGTGACGCTGCTCGCGGTGCAGTTCCTCGGCGCCTACGCCGCGGGACGTGCAGCAGGCTCGAACAAACCCTGGCTTGTCGGACTCGCCGCGGGGCTTGTGACGAGCGCGTTGAATCTGCTGATCGTCCTATCGGCGTTCGCGCGCGAGACACCCGAGCACGGCGGCGGCTTGGAACCCTTCCGCGCGATCGTCGCATACCTCCCCCTCGGCGCGTTGCTCGGCGCAATCGCGGGGACAATCGGCGGGCAAAATAAAATAAAATCTGACATCGAGCCGAACTGGATCGGGCTTTTCGCCGTCCTCAACACCGCCGGCGCGTTCGCGCTGCTCGTCGTCGGCGGGATCGTCACGAGCGCGGGAGCCGGGCTTGCAGTCCCCGACTGGCCCGCGTCCTTCGGCGCCAACATGTTCCTCTTCCCCCTCAGCCGAATGACCGGCGGGGTCTTCATCGAGCACGCGCACCGCCTGCTCGCCGTCCTCGTCGCGCTCAACACCGCAGCGCTGCTCGTGTGGTCACTTGTCGCGCGCACCCCGACGCTCGCCCGCATCATTATCGCGATCGCCAGCGTTATGGTAATCGTCCAGGCGGTCCTCGGCGGGATCCGCGTCATCGAGGCCGCCGCCGTGTTCGGTCTTGTCCACGGCGTGCTCGGACAGATCTACGTCGCAACCCTCGCCGTCGCCGCCGCGACGCTCTCTCGAACCTGGCGCTCGAACGTCGCCCTGACGCCGTCACCGGCTGCGGGCGGGCAGCGCACGCTGAACCTGATCGCGCTGATCGCGCTGATAGTGCAGATAGGTTTCGGCGCCGCGGTCCGGCACTTCGATCTCCAGGCGCACGCGCTGTGGTCGCACGTCGGCTGGTCGGTCGCGGTGCTGATCCTGCTGATCGCGGCGGGCGTGCGCGGTCAGAAAATGCTCGGCCACGCCGGCGCGGCGCTGCGACGCTCGGCCGTCGCGGTCCGGCACACTGTCATATTACAAATGGTCCTCGGTGTGGTCGCGCTGATCGCCGCGATCGTCTTCCGCGACGCGGAGACGCCGCCCCCGCTGTCGATCATCCTCCGCACGCCGCACCAGGCGATCGGCAGCGTCCTGCTCATCGCCACCGCGATGCTGACCGTATGGACGCTGCGCCAGACGACGCCCGCGCACGCCGCCTGAATCAGGAATCCCGACTCAGACCGATTCGGACTCCAGCCCGCTGACGCGCAGCAGCGTCTTGAACGACTCGCCGAAGACGAAGTTCTCCGCCGGGAACGCCAGCCCGGACATATTATTATCAATATGGCTGAAGACGAGATCGACCCGCCCGAGCGCGTGCACCGCGGCGAGCGCCGTGTCCGGGTCGCGCAGCGGGCCGTCGATCTCGCATAACGCAGGGTCGAGCAGTTCCACCACGCCGCTGGTCGCCGCGCCGAGGTCGTCGATCCGGTCGATCGTCGCGGTGAAGCGCAGCGTGGCGCCGGGGAACGCGTCGCGCTCGAGCTCCGCGCGCCCGATCTTCGCGAGGATCACCTTCTCGCGGAAGCGCCTCGCGTGCCCGACCAGCATCCCGGCCGTCTGCGCCATCCCCTCGATGATCACCGACCCGGGCAGCACCGGCCGATCCGGCCCAAGCCCGTCGTTCATATCGAAGTGATCCTGCACCGCGTCCTCGCCGAGCGTGACGTGCTTGATCGCCACCAGCCGTCGACCGGGGTTGAGTTCCAGGATTCGATCGATCCAGATCCAGCGCATCAGAAGCCCGCGAGCGACGTGCAGCCGCGCGGCCGACGCAGCCGCGCACGGCTTGTTATACACACTCCCGCGGCGCGACGGCCGATCTCGGCGCCGCGGGGCGATTCTGGTCCGAGGCGATTCCCATGTAATAAGCCCGACTGACGGTATGCTCCGCCGATGCTCGCGGTGATCGGAGATCGGCTCGCCGGGTTGTTCCGTCGCACCGCGCCGGACCCGTTCGTGATCGCGGTCCTGCTGACCGCGCTGACGTTCGCGCTCGTGCTGATCTTCACGGACTCCCGCCCGCTGGCGGCGATCGACGCATGGAGCGCGGACGCCGGCGTCTGGGCGTTCCTCGGCTTCTCGATGCAGATGTGCCTGATCCTCGTGACCGGGCACGCGCTCGCGTCAAGCCCGCCCGTCGCGTTCGCGCTCCGCCGGGTGTCGGATCTGCCGCGCGGGCCGGCGTCGGCGGCGTTCATCGTCGCGCTCGTCGCGGGAATGCTCGGCGTCATGAACTGGGGACTCGGGCTTATAGGGGGCGCAATCCTCGCGCGCCACGCCGGGCGATCGCTCGAAAGAAGATCGATCCCCGCCCACTACCCGCTGCTCGCCGCGGCGGGATACGTCGGGCTTCTCGTCTGGCACGGCGGGTTCAGCGGGACGGCTCCGCTGAAAGTCACAACCGAACGCGAACTCCGCGACACGCTCGGCCCGCTCGCCGACACGCTCGAACCCATCCCGCTCACCGCGACGATCCTCAGCCCGATGAATCTTATAATCACCGGCGGGCTGCTGCTGCTCGCGCCGACCGTCATGGCGCTGATGACGCCGCGCGACCCCGCCCGCATGGAGCCGGCCTCACGATTTATAAAAGAACCAACGCCCCTCTCCGACCGCCGCGCAGCGCCACGCACCGAGCGCAAGCCGCTGATCCCGAGAGTCCTCGAAGACACGCCGATCGTGTCGTACATGCTCGTCGTGCTCATCGCGGCGTGGGCCTGGCGGTATTACATCCCCGCGGGCTCGGCGCCTTCGGGCGTCCGGAACCTCACGCCCAACACGGTCAACCTCACGATGCTGATGCTCGGGCTTGCTCTCCACGGCACGCCCGCCCGCTATGTCGCCGCGGTCGAGGAGTCCGTCCGAGGATGCGCCGGGATCGTCCTCCAGTTCCCCCTCTACGCGGGGATCATGGGCATGATGCACGCGAGCGGGCTGACCGCGATCTTCGCCCGCGCCCTCGCGGACACCTCGAACGCTGCGACGCTGCCGATTCTTACATTCGTCTCCGCGGGCGTGGTGAATCTGTTCATCCCTTCGGGCGGCGGTCAGTGGGGCGTGCAGGGTCCGATCGCTGTGCAGGCCGCGCTGGACGCGGGGGTTGACCCGGCGAAGATGGTGCTGGCGGTGGCGTACGGGGATCAACTTACGAACATGCTCCAGCCGTTCTGGGCCCTGCCGCTCCTGGCGGTGACGGGGGTGAGAGCCCGGGACATAGTGGGCTACACGGCGCTGCTGATGGTGCTGGCGGGGGCGTGGATAACGCTGGGGCTGGCGGTGTGGTAACTCAATTGAAGCCTGTTACATACAACACTTTACAACGATCGAGCGGCAGTGGCCCGGCGTGTCGGCATCTTCAACACGGCGCATCTTATATAATCATGTTCCGTATCCCGAGGACTTGAAGTAGTTGTCGCACTCCCGGGCTGTGACGGCGCGGAAGGCGTCGCCCGCGGCGAGCGTCAGGCCGTCCCGCGTCTCCGCCATCGCGCGCCGCAGCCACGTCTTAACTTTGCTCCACATCTTCTCGATCGGGTTCAGATCCGGCGAGCACGGCGGCGGCCGCCACACGCTCGCGCCGACCGCTCCGATCGCCTCCACCACGCCCGCCGCCTTGTGCGCGCTCAGGTTGTCCATCACCACGATGTCGCCCGCGCGCAGCGTCGGCGCCGGCATCCGCTCGATGTATCCGCGGAAGACCATGCTGTTCATCGCGCCCTCGATCAGCAGCGTAGCCTCCCCGATCACGCCTTCGATCCGCATCGCGCTAGTCGTCGGCGGCTCGATCACGATCCCCCACCTACGCCGAGCGCGCATCGCGCTGGATGAACTCCTCGAGGAGCGCGCGGGCTAGCGCATCGAGCATCGCCGGCGATCCAGAACGCCGCAGTAACCGCAATGAAAAACAGCGGCTCCCGGCGGTCCGGGAGCCGCTGTTCGTGTATGGAGGAACGCGCCCGATCGGGAGCGGGCGGTCGGGGTCAGATCACCGGCGTCGGCGCGCGGTCGCCATTCCCGCGAGGCCGAGGAGCGCGATCGCGCCGGGGGCGGGGATCACGCCGTCCTCGACGTTGAAGGTGATGCGCGCTATCCCGCCGCCGATGTTGAACGTGCCGAGGTCCGCGCCGCCCGCGCTGAGGGAGACGATGCCCGAGAACCCGCCGATCTCCTGGAACACGAAGAAAGTTCCGTTGAAGATCGATGCGCCGCCGGCGTCGAGGAGCGAGAACTGCGCCTCGAGGACGCCGTCGCTGTTGGTGTCGGGGTGCTTGATCGCGCCGATGCCGGGGAACTCGAAGAAGTCCGTGCCGGCGTTATTACGTCCGAGTTCGAACTGGATCGTGGTGATGAGCTGGCCGCCGATGGTTGTGCCCGGGCCGAAGAGCGCGGTTCCGGTGGAAGTGAACCAGGTTGCTTCGAGGGTGCGCGTGCCGTTGCCGTTGTCGATGATGTTGGTGGTGAAGTTGGGGTTGACGGCGGCGCCCATCGCCTGCGTGGTTCCGACGGTGTGGCTTAGAGGCCCGCCGAGGAACGCGCCGCCGGCCGACGGGGTGAACGCGGTCAGCGCCACGTCCACCGTGCCGACGCCTTCGAAACCGCTGGGCTTGGCGTCGGCGATCGAGCGTGAGCCGTTCGTCGCTGTGAACTACGCCGACGCCGCCCCCGCGATCGTCAGCGTGGCGCCCACCATGAGCGCCGAGATCGATGCATTCTTCATGACGTTGCTTCTCCTCCGGAATGCTGCCTGATCCGACGCGGTAGGGCGAACCCACTCGCCGACGGCGGAAGCGCAGCGCCAACACCAACATCACACCGGAACGTCCGGCGTAGGAACTCGAGTTGTCGCCTTGAACGTCGGCCCGCGTCCCCCGCGGCCGATCAAGACGTGTCTTCTCCCTCGAGGCCTGTCCCGGCTTGCGGATCCCCCGATCCGCGCCCCTCGGGGCGCCCGGACAAGCCTAGCGCATGTCATATTACCCGACAGACGGGCGTCAACGCAAGAACCTTATTGAAAGAATCTCGGCCCGCCTCAGAGCGTCGCCGAAGTATAGGGCAAAAGCCCCATATAGCGTGCCCGTTTGATGGCTTGGGCGGCGAGGCGCTGCTCCTTGGCGGAGAGGCCTAAGCGCTTGCGGGAATGGATCTTGCCGTTCGGGCTCATAAGTCGGCGGAGGTTGTCGGCGTCCTTCCAATCGACATAAATCTTCCCGGCGCCGCCTTTACGAGTGACGTTGACCGGGCCGGGGACAACGAACTTGGCGAATCGGCTCATGAGTCTCGAAACCTCCGATCGGCGGCCGGGTCCACCCCGCCAGCCGGTGACGAACCGCGGATCATACCGTCACCGAGCCGACGCGCCAAGCGTGGGCCGGGGCGGGGCAGCCGGCCCTGCCTCGGCTCAGCGGTCGCGGTCGAGGACAGCGTCCGCGAGGTCGAGGAGCAGCCGACCCGCGTCCGACCCGGGCAGGCCCGCCAGCGCGGTCTTGGCTTCCGCCACCGCCCGGCGGGCTGAGCCGGCGGCGTATCCGATCGAGCCGGTCGATTCGAGAGCCGTGCGGATCTCCGCCCGGGCGTCGACAGCGGTGGCGATCGCGCCGGACCCTCGGCCCAGGCCGGGCGAGACGCCGATCGGGCCTTCCCACAGCGATCGCAGCACGGCTGCGGTCTCGGCGCGCCGGACCTCGCCCGCGGTTGCGAAGTGATGGATCAAAGGGAGCGTGAGTTTGCCTTTTTCGAGATCCTTGCCGAGGTCCTTCCCGACGATCTGTTCATCGCCGGTGAGGTCGAGCAGGTCATCCTGTATCTGGAACGCGACGCCGATGCGCACGCCGAACTCGCGCATGCGGGCCCGCCCCTCGGCGCCGGCGCCGCCCAGGCCCGCCCCGAGTTCGCACGCGACCCCGATCAGCGACGCCGTCTTGCGCTCGATGATCTCCCAGTACGTCTCCTCGTCGAGCGCGAGATCCTGCCTGTGGTGCAGTTGCAGGAGTTCCCCGGCGCAGACCCGGCTGGTGATCTCGCCCACGCGCAGCGCGACGGACTGGTCGTCGAGCGACGAGCACAGCCGAAACGCCGCGGAAATAAGGTAATCGCCGAGGATCACCGCGGCCTCGTTCCCGCGCAGCGCGCTGATCGTCGGCATCTGTCGGCGGACGTCCGCCTCGTCGAGAACGTCGTCGTGGACGAGCGTGGCGACGTGGATCATCTCGACGACCGCGGCGAGCCGGACCTGCTCGGGCGTGGGCGAGGCGCCCGGGTCGGTCGCCGCGGCCATCCCGGAGAGGAGCGTCATCGCGGGCCGGAGCATTTTGCCGCGGTACCGCTCGACCCTGCCGCAGAGTTCGCGGACGCATTCGAGGTCGGACTCGATCGCGGCAGCGAACTCACGCTCGACGCGGGAGAGGCCTTCCGCGACAACGGCGACCGTCGGGCCGTGCCGGTGTGCGAACTCGTCGAGCCAGGTCATGAGCAGGGCGCCTTGACGGGCCGACACCGTCCGCCCGCGCGTCGGCGTCGCCCGCACTCAAGAATAGACGAGATCGGCGGAACATTCCCGCGACGGATTCGCTTCAAGCCCGAAGCCGGATGAATCCAACCGGCCACGCGGCGCCCGCGCTCGGCTACATTGGCGCCGTGAACGATCGTGCTGATGAACGTGCCGCATGCCGGCCGGAGAATCTCGACGACGAGGGATTCAACTCCCGTGCAGATCTGCCATACGGCTGCACGACCGGTCATGTCCGGACCGCGATGGTCGAATTTCTCGACTTTCTCGGACTCGTCAATGATCTTTTACATTCGAACGATCTTCCACGCCTCGAATCGTTGCTAATGCCTGCCAACTTCAGCAGCATAGTCGGTGAATTAGTCGCTCAATCAATCCCGAAACACTGCACTGAATTATCCCGTAACCAATACCACAGCGGCCACCCCGACCTGCTCCCACGAGATATGTACCCGGGCTACGTGGCCCTGCACGCGCCCGAGGGCATCGAACTCAAGGCGTCGCGCTACGACAGGGGTTGGCAAGGGCATAACCCCGAAGATGTCTGGCTGATGGTGTTCGTGTTCCGGGCCAGCCGCGCCACGGATACGAGTAAGGGCATCACGCCTATGCCGTTCCGCTTTCAGAAAGTACTATGCGCCAGGCTAACAAGGTACGACTGGCAATTTTCAGGCAGATCGGCGACGAGCCGGCGGACCATAACGGCAAGCGTCGCTCGTTCCGGATATGAAAAAATGGAGGCGAACAGGATCTATCGTGCGTCTCCCGACTGAAACAGCAACCCCGCGGCGTGCGCACCGACCAAAGGGTCGGTCTCGGGAATATGAAGTGATGCAAGTTTCTTGACCGATTGCGTTGCGAGTCGGTAATACTCCGGATGGCGTTCGACTCCCACGCCGGTCACACCGACCGCCTCCGCCGCGGCAATCGTTGAGCCTGACCCCATGAATGGATCCGCCACGATCCCTTCCCCCATCGAGAGCGCCGCGTACACCAGCCGACGCAGCAGCGATTGCGGCTTGAGACTCGGATGATCCGCGATGTCCCGCTCGCGACGGGGTGTCCGTTCACTCTGGATGACATCTTCGAACGGTTTCCCGTTCTGATATCGTCTCAGTCCGCCTGTGTTATGAATTCGGAGGCAATCGCTGACGCGCATACCCGGTTCGAGAGGATTGCGGAACACCCCCCACGGTTCGTAGCAGCCTTTGGCCATCGAACACACACCCGAGAACTCGGTTTCAGCGTTTTTCGGCCGATCCCCGCCGCGCAACGTCCGAACCAGTCGGATGATCTCCCCACGGAACTCAAGCCCACCTTCTATCAACGCTCCGAAAACAAGTTGAGAAACAAAGGCGTTCGACGCCAGAAACACATGCCCGCCTGGGCGTAGCGCCCGAGCGGCCCGCTTGCCCCATTCGAAAAAATATCCCCTCAGTCGCTCTCGCTCCGCACGATCAAGCGCAGTGAACCTGGGCAGAGGTTGCCGGGCGCTGCCGTCGAACGCGGGTGGGATACGCCACACTCCACCCTTGCCGCTGGCGCGCTTGCGCAGCTGGTCCGGGTCGTATTCCTTGACCCCATACGGCGGGTCGGTGACGATCGCGTGGATCGCCCCCGTCCCGATGCGATCGAACCAGTCCAAGCAGTCGCCTTGGATCAATCGCGAGTTGCCGACACGGCAGGTTTCAAAGTCGAGCGAATGGGCAATTGTCGGATCGTCACGCCTGACAATTGTTCGAGTGCTGGGCATCGAGTCACGACCCTGCTCTTATTGGTGTCGAGTTGCGGAACATGAGACGCAAGGCGCATGCTAGTCCCGCAATCGGGAATAGTCAAGCGATATCGCTTACTTTCTCCAACCTGAGGCCCAAGGTCCGACAGATGCGTTCAAGGTTGCTCGAAGAAATTTCCCGATGCCCGGACAGATAGTCATAGATCGCGGTTTTCCCGACGCCGCTCTCCTGCGCCAGCCGGTATTGGGTCCAGTCGAGCTCATTCAGCCGCCTGACGATCGCCTCGCGGAACATCACCATGGAGTCTACACACCCGCCGGCGATCATTTCACCGCGATGATGTAGCAGATCCAGCCCGCGTCGGCGTCGGCGTGCTCGACCCGGCTGAACTCGCCGTTGCCCTCGCCGTCCTCGTCCGCGCCCTCCCACCAGAACTGCACCTCGCGGAACCCCGCTTCGAGCAGCAGGTCCTTCAGTTCCGGCAGCGACCACAGACGCCAGGTGTACGAGAAGGCCCGCTTAATCTTCGACCCGTCGGGGAACTTGAAGTGGATGAAGCAGTCCATCTTGTGCGTGACGGGGTCGAAGTCCGCCTGGTCCCAGATGTAGGTGAAGCCGTCGCAGTCGCGTTCTTCTTCGATGACCTGGTGGGCTTCGTACCCGCCGTAGGCGTCGAGGTAGACCAGCCCGTCGTCCTTCACGGCCCGGCGGAGCGTGCGGAAATACTCGAGCATCTTCGCCCGTTCCATGAAGAGCCAGTACGAGAAGTTCATCGCGACGACCGCGTCAACCGGCTCGGTGCGGACGGTGAAGACGTCTCCTTCGATCAGCGTGACGCGCCGCTGGGCGTCCGCGTCGAGGGCTTCGAGGTTGTGCGCCCGACCCCAGGCGAGCACCTCGGGGTCGATGTCCACGCCGATCGACCCGCGTCCCGGCGCCGACGACGCCCACGCGCACGCCATCGCAGCGGTCCCGCAGAAATCCTCGCGCACCGCGAGCAACTCACGCCCGCGGATCTCGCGGAAACGCTCGGAAATAAACGAGACTTCGTCGTCCACGCTCTGGACCGCCCGCTGATAAAGATCATGGCGGTCTGAGGTCTCGGCGAGTCTGGGTTTCTTCGGTTTGTCGCTGCGGGATTTGTCGCGGCGTTTGGATTTGCTCTTGTTCTTCGTTGCGGTAGGCATAGCGGTGAGTCTACGCGAAACAGCCCGGCCCGGCGCCGTGATATTTATCCGCACGCCGACGACCGCACGGGCGGGACGCCCGTGCCACCATCTGCGCCCGTGCCACTGTCTGCGCCCGTGCCACTGTCTGCGCCCGTGCCAATGTTTCCGACCCCCTCTCCCCCCGGGAGAGGGTTGGGGTGAGGGGGAAACAGTGCGAAGCGCGAACCGCACATGATGCCCCCAAAGCCCAGGGATGAAATCCCCGGGCTTGTTCGTGATATGCAACGCGCGCCCCTGTGACGCCTGATGCGAACGCCGCGAGAGTAATTATTTCAGCGCTCGCGCACGGGCGGGACGCCCGTGCCACTGTCTGCGCCCGTGCCACTGTTCGCGCCCGTGCCACTGTTCGCGCCCGTGCCACTGTTCGCGCCCGCGTCGGCGGCGCGTGCTTCGAGGGCGAGGAGGATGTCGGGCATCGAGCGGTCGAAGGCGCCGTTGGGCAGCACCTCGTCGGCGCCGGCGTCGCGGGCCGCCTGGAACAGATCCTTCGCCACATGCGGGCCGAACGCCAGCACGCGGACCCGCGCGACCCTCGCGCCCGGCGCCGAGGCGGGGCGCTCGCCCGCCTCACGTTCCCGGACCTGGCGGATGAGATCGAGCGCGAGGTCCGCCGCGGCGAGGTCGACCACCAAGGCCCGCACATCGGAGTCCGCGAATCGTTGGCGCAGCATCTCCCCCGAGCGGACCGGTCGCGCCGAAAGCCCCATAGCCTCGGCGGTCGCTTTGATCCGACTGGCCCAGATGAGATCGGCGGCGGCGTAGGCTATCATCGGCGATCCAGCGTTCGGGCGGGTCGGTCGGAATGACGAGAAACCCACACGGGTTAAGGTGAATTCGGCGGTGCGCGGTGCACCGTCGGCGTCGAACGACCGATTCTAACCCCGATGCACCCACTGCAAGAGTGCCAATCCATGGCAAAAGCCAGCATCGCCGCCCCGACGGCAGTACCGTCCGTCGAGTTCCAGACCAGCCACGTCTTCGACGAACTGGGCATGGAGCGCGATCCCAACAACCTTTATCTACAGATCATCGACTCCGTGCTGCACGCGGCGGAACTGCTCGAACTGCCGCACCACCTGCAACTCATACTCGCACAGCCTAAGAACGAGATGATGGTGCACTTCCCCGTCCGCATGAACGACGGGGAATACCGCCTGTTCAAGGGCTACCGCGTCCAGCACAACAACGTGCTCGGCCCGTACAAAGGCGGCATCCGCTTCCACTCGGACGTGCACCTCGACGACGTCAAGGCGCTCGCCGCGCTCATGACAATGAAGTGCTCGCTCGTCCGCGTCCCGTTCGGCGGCGCCAAGGGCGGGTGCAAGGTCGATCCCCGCGCGCTCGACCACGACGAACTCATGCGCGTCAGCCGACGCTTCATCGCCGCGATCTCGAGCGTCATCGGACCCGACATCGACATCCCCGCTCCCGACGTCGGCACCAACGCCCAGACCATGGCGTGGTTCGCCGACACCTACATGAACATCGCCGGCTCGGTCGCGCGCCACGACTCGATGCGCGTCGTCACCGGCAAGCCCCTCGAAATGGGCGGCTCGGTCGGGCGCGAGAAAGCCACCGGCCAGGGCGTCGTCGACATCCTCGCCGAGATGCTCCCGGGCCTCGGCATCCCGATCGAAGGCGCCAGGGTATCCGTGCTCGGGTACGGGAACGTCGGATCCTGGGCCGGGCGACTCATGGCCGAGAAGGGCGCGACCATCGTCGCCGTCATGGACCACACCGGCGCGATCCGCAACGATGAAGGCATCGACGCCGTCGCTCTCGCTGAGCACTGCGCCGAGACCGGCGGGGTCGCGGGTTTCGGCGCCCGCACCTCGACCCATACCGGACGCGAGTCGAACGCCGGCGCCCAGGCGATCACCGAGGAGGAGTTCTACCGCACCCCGGTCGATGTCTTCATCCCCGCTGCCCTCGAGCAGATGATCGGCGAGGAACAGGCGGGCTGGCTCGATTGTAAAGTTGTCGCGGAAGGCGCCAACGCCCCGACGACCCCGATGGGCGAACGGCTGCTGCTTCGTCGCGGCGTCGAGGTGCTCCCGGCGATCCTGTGCAACGCCGGCGGCGTCACCGTCTCATACCTCGAATGGGTCCAGAACAAGCAGTCCGTCTCGTGGGACATCGAACGCGTCGACTCGACTCTCAACCGTCACATGGTCCTCGCGGCGCGCCGGACCATGCTCGCCAGGCACCGCTACGAGTGCGACCTGCGCACCGCGGCGTACGTCGCGGCCCTCGACCAGATCGGGAAGGTCTACGCCCTCCGCGGCATATTCCCGTAAAAATCACCCCCCGGCCGGGCCGTGACACTCCCTCAGCCGTCGAGATGTAAGTTCGACCGCTGCGGGGGAGACATCCGCGCCGAGCGCCGCCCGTCCCGCGCTGATCGCCGCGGCGAGCGTCGTCCCCGACCCGCAACACGGGTCGAACACGGTCCCGCCCGGCGGGCAGCACGCGCGGACCAGCACATCCAGGAGCGCCAGAGGTTTCTGCGTCGGCCAGCCGAGGCGTTCGCGGGCCATGTTGTTGATCGCGGGGATGTCGAGCACGTCGGTCGCCTTCTTCATCGCGCCCGCCAGGCGCCGGCTGGTCGCGGGGACCAAGGGCGGCTCGAAGTAATATTGTGCGGGATCGACGCAGTAGAAGAGGATGTCGTCGTGCTTGCGCGCGAACCTGCGCGGGGACGACCCGCCCAGCCCGTACGACCAGACGAGGCTGTTGACGAGCCGGTCGGCGCCGAGGAGTTCGTCGAGCACGACGCGGGCGCGATGCGAGGCGGCGGGCTCGAGGTGCAGCAGGATCGAGCCGGTCCGTTTCAGCAGCGGGACGGTCGCGGCGAGCCGCTCGCGCAGCCAGCCGATATAAAGTTCAGGCGTCGGCCAGTTGTCGGGGTATGTCCCGGCGCGGCCGATGCGGGCCTTGCCCGTGTTGAAGGGCGGGTCGGCGTAGACGAGATCCACCGACCCCGGCTCGAGCGCACGCGCGACATCGAGCCAATCCCCGCAAGACAGGCTCGCGCCCGTTGTCGGCGCGAGCCAAGGCTCGCCGACGCGGGAAAATGTCGCGTTCGATCGTTCGCCGACCGCCGAACTGTTATAAGAAGCCAACGCGGCGTCTCCTCTCGCGCTTCGGCGGGTCGCCGGGCGGGCGCGGTGCGTCAGCCCGAGAGTTTGCGCAGATCACGGTCGAAGCCCGCGATCACGAGCATGTCGTCCGCGGTCAGCCGGCTGGTGGGCTGAGGCAGATCGACCACGCGCTCCTCGACCTCCTCGGCGCCGCTGGGCCCGGCGGACGGCGCCCGACGCTTGATCGCCACCATCGTCACGTTGTGCTTGGAGCGCAGATCAAGTTCCGACAGCGTCTTCCCACGCCACGAATCAGGCGTGGGCATCTGCACGATCCCGTAACCCTCGCCGAGTTCCACGTGGTCGATGATGAACGGCAGCAGCAGGCGATTCGTCCAGCGGTCCGACGCCTCGTCCTCGGGGCTGACGATGCTGTCCGCGCCGATCCGGCTGAGGATCCGCGCCTGCATGTCGTTGGCGGCGCGCGAGACGACGCGATCCACGCGGAGGTTCTTCAGGAGCACCGTCGAGAGGGCGTTGGCTTCGAAGTCATGCCCCATGCAGACGACCGCGACATCGACCTGATCGACGCCTTGGATCTTGAGGGCCTGCTCGTCGGTCGCGTCGAGGGCGACCGCGAGCGTGACCTGATCGCGGAGTTCCTCGACGACCCGGCGGTCCTTGTCGATGGCGATGACCTCCGCGCCCTTGGCGGAGAGGTTCCGCGCCAGCCGAGAGCCGAACCGACCTAGCCCGATGACGGCGAACCTTTCCATGCGTCCTCACCCTAGCGAAACGCCCGCGCGGGCGCGCGGTCAGTAGATCACGACTTCCTCGGCGGGGTATTCATAACCAGGCCTCCGGGCAAGCCCGATCGCCAGGAGTGCCGCGACCACCGCGAGCGGCCCGACACGTCCGACGAACATCGCCACGGTTATGGCGATCTTGCCCGGCGGTTCGAGTGTCGGGGTTATGCCCAGGCTTAGCCCGGTCGTCCCGAAGGCGCTGGTCGCCTCGAAGAGGTACGGGCCGAGGGTCTGCGCTTCAGGCCCGGTCTCGGTCGCGACGAGCACGCCCGTGGTCGCCATGACGACCGCGAGGGACATCACGATGAGGGTCGCGCTCTTGCGGACGATCTCATCGGGTATGGTCCTGCCGAACGCCTCGACGCGCGGCTTGCCGCGCAGCGTGGACCACACCGCCAGCGCCAGAACCGCGAAGACCATCATCTTGATCCCGCCCGCGACCGACCCGGGCGAGCCGCCCACGAACATAAGAAATATCAGCGCGAGCCGGGACAGCAGCCCCATCTGATCCGGCGCGATCGAGTCGAACCCGCTCGTGCGGTTAATGGTCATGAAGTGCGCATCAAGGAGCACAAGCCCGGCGGGTTCGTCGGTCTGCGTCAGTTCGCCGATCACGATCATCGCAAAGCCGAAGATATAAATCGCAGCCGTCGCCGAGAGGATGATCTTGGTGTTGAGAGTGAGCCGGACGAGCGCGCCGTCGCGGGTGATTCGTCCGCGGATCCTGGCCCAGACGACTCTTCTGATGTTATCGAGAACAGGGAAACCGATGCTCCCGAGGACGATCAGGCCCGCGAGCATGCCGTGCGTCGACCAGTGGGCGCGCAGCCCCTGCATGCTGTTGGAGGTTGTGACGAAGCCGGCGTTGCAGAACCCGGACACGGAGAAAAACACAGCGTGGAACGCGCGATCCGTCCACGCCGCCGGCCCGTCCCCCCACGGCGCGCCGGACCAGGACTCCGGCCAGCCCAGGAACAACGCCGCCGCCCCGACCGCCTCCGTCGCGTGCGTCATGACAAGGATGAACACGACAAGCCGCTTGAGCGACAACTGCCCGGACCAGCCCTGCTCGGTCCCCTCGGCGATCGTCTGCGTGGCGCGCAGCCCGAAACTCGACCCGACTACCTGCGCCAGCAGCGCGCCGAAGACGATCACCCCCAGCGCCCCGACCTGTATCAGAATCAGAATGATGATATGGCCCAGCCGGGTGAAGCCGTCACCCGTCGGACGCACGACCAGCCCGGTCTGGCTGATCGCGCTCGTCGCGGTGAAGACCGCGTCGACAAGCCCGATCGGGGCGTCGGCGGGAGTCGAGTTGGGCAGCATCAGCCCGCCCGTCCCCGCGGCGATCAGCGCCAGGAACGAGCCGACGAACACCAGCCCCGGCGGCGCCGAGGTCTGCACCACCCACAGATACAAACTCAACGCCTGATACAGAAACAACAGCGTCACCGCCGACGCCAGAATCATCGGCGACCACACGAACACGAAACCGAACGCCAGCACGGCGCACTCGAACCCGTTGGCCCGCGCCGCCCGCGCGATCCGCGACCGCCCGCCGGGGTCCGCGCGCATCGACGCGATGATCGTCAAGGCGTAGACCGCCAGCCCGAATGCCTCGATCCAGAGCAGCGTCCCGGGCGCCAGCCAAGGCTCCTCCCACCCGAGCCGGAGTATGACCGCGGCCATCGCGATGACCGATGCGGCCGCGCGAATCAAAGTCAACGCGCCGCTGCGGGCTCGGCGTTGAGCGCCCGCGGCCCGGCGTCGATGCAACCAATCGCGCTCCATGAGCCGAGAGCCTAACTCAAGAACCGCCGATGCGCACAGAACCAGCCGCGGGTCGCGGCGTGCAGCCGCGCGTCACGCGCAGTGTGAGTGTGTCCCGGCGTCACCCGCCTCGACCGCCGCCGCCGCCGCCTCTCCCGCCGCCGCCGCCGCCTCTCCCGCCGCCGCCCGCGCCGCCCGCGCCTGATTGCGCTCGGCGTTTGGCCATTTCGGTCTGGAGGGCTTTTTCGTGGGCGCCTTTGGTGTGGGCGGTGTCGGCGATCTGCGAGCGGATCTGCTCCATGAACCCCTCGCGGTCGCGGGGCATGTTCTCGCGGACGAAGGCGGGCGGCCCGTCGCCGTCACGCCGATTGCGGAACTGTTCGGGGTTGAAGGTCGGCGCCTCGCCGCGGGCGAAGCGACGGGCGAGTTCGTCGAAGCGCTCCTCGCGGAGGATGCGCAACGCCTCGCGGTTGGACTCGTCCGCGAAGAGCGCCCGGCGTTCTTCCTCGGACATCTCGCGCATGAGCCGACCAGCCTCGGCGGTGAACTGACGCTTGCGGCCTTCGTCGAGAAGGTCGAACTTCTCCGATGTGAGCACCGCGACGGCCTCGGCGGCGGACTTGGGCAGGCTCGGCGGGCGGGTCGCAAGATGCACGGCCGCTCCGACAGCCACCGCCGCGACCGCGACAGAACCCGCCGCGACGCCGACGATCAACTTCTTCCGCTTCGACCAGCCCGCGTCCAGCGGTTTGCGGGCGCCGATCTGTTCATCGAGCACGATGCGTGTGCGTTCGGTCATGGCGTTCTGCCCCTTGCTGTTTATTCGATGTGCCCGTCGGTGAAGAGCACGTTCCTTCGTTGGTGGAAGAAATCGACCGTCACGAGTTCGCCGTCCTGCGTCTCGAAGGTGTCGCCGTCGGCGTCGCCGACGAGCGAGACCAGGTTCTGCGTCAGGCCGAACCGCGCGTACCGGGATTGGTCGAACGTCAGCCCGGAGAGGTCCGAGCGGTAGTCGTACGACATGCCGGACGTGCGTTCGACGCCCGCTTCATCGGTGTAGGGGAAGTCGAAGAGGATGGGATCGCCGGGGCAGCGCCACGCTTCGGCGGCTTCGATGTACCCCGCCATCGCAACATTCAAAGGCGGGTCGGTGTCGCCCGAGAGCCAGGGCGGGGGGAGCGCGCGGGCCGAGGGGAACGTCTGCTTGTGATCGTTGCGGTAGATCTCGAAGCCCTGGGCTATCCCGTGGAGGTTCGCGGCGCACGCCGCCTTGCGCGAGGCGTCGCGGACGCGCGGATATACCGGCAGCACGATCCCGAGCAGGACCGCGATGATCGAGATCGTCACCAGCAGTTCGATCAGCGTGAAGCCGACCGCAGCCGACCGGGCCGAGGCGCCGACCGATCGGCGCGGGATGATCGAAAGAGTCATGCCGCTCATACCTCCCCGAACGCCCGAGGGAGCGGGATATTGCCGGGCGCCCCGAGAGCGGTGAATGTTCCCCCGTCCGCCCAGAGGTCGCAGCCGACCCCGGGCGGGTCCGAGAGCGCGCCTCGGCCCGGCCTGGATCAAGGCTGTTCGTCCCCCGGTCCGATGAAGTTCACATGGACCCGATCGGCCCCGCGATCCAGTCTTCGCTTGCGGGCGTGTCTCAGGCGCAGCGTAAAGCGACCGCCGAGCAGGCCGCCCGCGAGCGCGCCGAGACTCGTCCGCGTCGCGCGGGCGATCGCGCGGAGTTCACCGACGCGCTTATCCCGACCGAAGCCGTGGAAGCGGTGCGCCCGCTCGAAAGCAACGATCAGGAAGAAGCCCGCGAGGACCGCCAGGCGCACGACCACGACCGCGCCGAGGAAGCCGCCCGCCGGCGCAGGCTGGATCTCGAAGGCTGACGCGCGCTCAAGATCGGCGTCACCGCGCCGTCTGCGCCCGCGCCGGGACGCCCGCAGCGTCGAGGACGCCCATCGGGTCCACGATCTCGACGTCGTCCCGCTCCGCGAGCCGTTCCAGGAACCAGTACTTGTGAGCGCCGCCGAAGGTCACCAGAACGCGCCGCCCGCCGCCCCGGACGCGGTCGAGATGGCCTTCTATCAGCCCCCAGTGCTTGCGGTTGATGTTGTCCCAGCCGCCGTCGTCGAGGTCGTCGTTGAAATATTTATTGTAAGGCCCGCCGTAGGCGCGCCTGATCGCCGCGTCGTACTCGCGCGAGTTCACCACCCGCGGATCGTCCCCCGCGCCCAGGGCCTCGAGTTCCCGGCTCAGCCGCCCCATCGACTCGCGGTACTCCGCCCACTCGGCGGCCCGCGCCGGGTCGTTCTCTATCGCGCGCAGCGCCGCCCGGCGGAACTCGTTCATCTCCGACGACCACCCCGCCGTCGGGATCACCGCGAAATCAAACTCGTCCAGCAGCGGGAACAGCGCATCAACATATTCCGGGAACACCCGCGTCCGCGGCTCCGTGATCGCCCGGCTCTCACGCCACTGACGCATCGCCGTGGGCAGGCGGTTCGGCGGGATCTCGACGCACACGTCGTCGGGGGCGTACGCGCGGATGATCGCGCGGAGAGTTTCGAGCGAGTATTTCTCGCTGGTGCGGTGCCCGCTGTGGATCATGCCGAGCACCAGCACACGGGTTTTTCTGGCGGCGTGAGCGTCGGCGGGCGTCGGCGCGGCGCGGGTCATCCTTATGACCGACACGACGTGCGAACCCTCGCACGATACGAAGAACCGCTCGCCGTCGGGGTGCGCGCGGACGACGATGGGGATCTCCCCGACGGGGATCTCGCCCGCGATTGTTCTTGATTCGAGATCGAGGACGCCGAGCGTCGCGCCCCCGGCGTTATTAATAATCGCGAAACGGTCGTCGCCCGTCATCGTCACGCTGAACGGCCGCGGCCCGACGCCGTCGCGGACGACAGTCTCGACCTCGAATGTCGCGGTGTTGATGAACGCTAACTCGTTCGCGCCGCCGGACGCCGCGATATAAGAGACATCGTCGTTGGTCAGCGCGCCGCCCTCGGGCCTAGCCCCGACCGCGACCCTCGCGGCCGGGCGGTCGTTGAGCGCGTCGAGAACCATGATTTCATCAGAATCTCGCAGCGGCGTGAAAACGAGGATGCCGTCGCGCGTCACGCTCGGCGGGTACGGGCGGTCGACCGCCGGCCACGATCGCCGGAGCGTCCCGTCCGCGTTGATCTCGCTCAGCAGATCGGCGAACTCCGACGCGACATACCGCCGACCGCCGCGCACGGCGCGAGGCGTGAACAGCGACGGCCCCGCGCCGACACGCTGGACTTCCTCCATCGCGCCGCCGCCCGCGATCGGAAGTCTTACCAGCGAGTCGCCGCGGAACTGCGTCACTATCAGCGACCCGCCGCCCGGCTCGAACATTACATCGAGCGGGGTCGCGCCGGCGTCAAGCCGACCGATCACCTCGTATGTCCGCGTGTCGATGACCGCGATCACGTCGTCCGCCGAGCACGCGACGTAGGCGCGAAGCCCGTCGGCGCTGAACGCCGAGCCGTGCGGGTTGCGCGGGACGGGGATAGTCGCGACGACTTCGAACGCGACATCGCCGACACGGATCGGCTCGGCGATCGCGGGCGTCGTCGCGAAAACCGCAGCGACCGCGAACACAGGCAGCAAACCTCGGCGAAGCATGGGGAGTCTCCTGACAGGGTCGGTTCTATGAACGTGAGGATACCCGCTCTCAGAACCGAGGCCCGGCCTCGATATCCGTGGGGCGGGCCTCCGTGCCCGCCTGGTTTTGTGTGTTCATGGCCGCTGTCCCCGGGCAGGCAGGGACGCCTGCCCCACGGGTTCGGGACGCCCGCCCGTTGATCCGATCTACAATCGCTCTTCGTGCTCGGCTCGCCGCTACAGATCGGTCCGGTTCGGCTCGAATCGAACCTCATGCTCGCCCCCGTCGCGGGCTACTGCGACCTCGCGTTCCGCATCGTCGCGCGATCCTCGGGCGGGGTCGGCCTCGCATCGACCGACCTCCTCAGCCCGCACGGGCTGCTCCGCGGCGGCGCCAGGAGCCTCGATCTCGCGCGCACCTCGCACGAAGACTCGCCCGTCGGGATGCAACTCTACGGCTCGGACATGGACATCCTCGCCGACGGCGCGCGCTGGGCCGTGGACCACGGCGCCGCGATCGTCGATATTAATATGGGCTGCCCGGTTGATAAGGTCACAAAGAAGAACGGCGGGTCGATGCTCCTGTGCGACCCCGATCGCACGACGCGGCTCGCCGAGCGTGTCGCCCGCGCCGTCGAAGCCGCCTCCGCCGGACTCGTCCCCGTCACTGCGAAGATGAGGCTCGGCTGGGACGAGCGCTCGATCGTCGCGCCCTCGCTCGCTCGCGCGCTCGAAAATGTCGGCGTCGCCGCCGTCACCGTCCACGGCAGAACAACGGAGCAGCGTTTCAAAGGCGATGTTTCGCACGACGGCATCGCCGCGGTCGTCGCGGCGGTGAACAACATCCCCGTCATCGGCAACGGTGATGTAACATCGCCGGAGAGTTGCGTAGAGATGCTCCGGCGCACGGGCTGCGCCGGCGTGATGATCGGCCGCGGCGCGTTCGCGGCGCCTTGGATATTCCGTGACTGCTGGGCGCTCCAGACGCTCGGCGCCGTCCCGGCAGAACCGACGATCGACGAAAAGATCTCCCTGATCCGCCGGTACATGGAACTGATGCTCGAGCATCGCGGCGAGCGTTACGCGATGACCCACATCCGCCGACGGATCTCGTGGTTCGCCAAGCGTCTCGGGCCTTGCCGGGATCTGAAGGAGAGCATCCGCACCGCGGCCGGAGCGTGCGATGTGTTCGCGGCGCTCGACCGGGGGATTCAGGATGCTGCGTCGTCCGCCGCCGACCAGCGCGAGCACTGCCTCGCGTGAAGCGTTCCGAAGCCTACGATGGGCATCGCGATGAATAAGCGTGACAGGCAGGATCAGAATCGGCGTGAGGAGATCGCGCGCGGGTACGACCTCGCGCCGGAGCCTGCGACCGTCGCGCTCCCGGGCGAGGTCGTCGCGCGCCGGACCGCGCCCGAGGCGCTCGACGCCCTCGCCGCGGATCTCATGGCCCAGGCGCTGACGTGTGTCCGCTCGTTCGGCGAGTTCCACCTCGCGATCGGCGGGGACGCCGCCATAGAATCATTTTATCTTAGGCTTATGTCCGATCCCGAACTCCGCGCCTTCCCCTGGGACCGCACGCACCTCTGGCTGACGCACGAGCGTCCCGGCGCCGCGCCGGACGCGCGCGTAGCCGCCGCCGTCGGGGACTTCCTGCTCGAACACTCGGACATCCCGCGATCGCAGGCGCACGCCATCGACGCCGACGATCCGGACGCGGCGTCGATATATGAGTCCGAACTGCTCGCGGCGCTCGGCGCGCGCCCGCGCGGGCAGGACCGACTGGACGCCGTGGTCTTCACGCTCGAAGCGACCGGCGACGCGGGCGGCCTGCCGATCGTCGGCGCCTCGGATTCGCCCGAGCGCGGGCTGTGCGTGACCACCGAGAGCGTGGTCACGCTGTCGCGTCCGTTCGTAAATGCATCGAGGCTGATCGCGGTGCTGGCGGTCGGCGCGGAGCGCCGGGATGCGGTTGCGCGAGCGACCCGGCCGCCTTGCTCGCTGCGACCGATCGCGGGCGAGTTGCGCTGGTATCTCGATGACGCCGCCGCGGGGGTCGAATAAATCAGCGCGGCGGCGCGGGCGCCTCTCCGATCGGGCTTTGCCGGTATCGTGCGCGAAACCCGAGAGGAGCGACGCGATGCCCGGACCCTCCCGCCCAGACTCTTCCCCGCGTGACGCCGACCGCCGACTTTTCCTCGCCGCGACCGTGAGCGCCGTCGCCGCTGCGACGCTGCCCGCGTCGGTCCGCGCGATCGAAGAAGCGCACCTCCAGCCCGCCGACCCGGACGAGCCGCCCGTCCCCGCCGGCATCAACCTCAACACCATCGCCGAGGCGGAGAAACTTGCCAGGGTCGAGTATTCCGCGGCCGAGCGCGAGCAGATCCTCCGCTCGATCAACGGCGTGCTCGATCTCTATGAACCGATCCGCGACGCGGACTTGGGCAACAACGAAGGGCCCGCGGAAGTATTCGATCCGCGCCTGCCGGGGATGGCGTTCGACAACGAACGCCGGGACGCGAAGCACGCCCGGTCCGCGTCGCAACCGGCGCGAGGCGCCGACGAAGACCTCGCGTTCGCGTCGATCGCGGAACTCGGCGCGCTCCTACGCCGACGGGCGGTGTCGAGTGTCGAACTGACGCAACTATCAATAGATCGCTTCAAACGCATCGGGCCGAAACTCGAATCAGTCATCACATTGATGGAAGAACAGGCGCTCGCGCGCGCGAAGCAGGCCGACGACGAACTCGCGCGCGGGATCGACCGCGGCCCGCTCCACGGCCTGCCCTGGGGCGCCAAAGACCTCTTCGACACCGCGGGCGTACGCACAACCTGGGGCGCCGAGCCGTTCAAGGATCGCGTGCCCGAGACCGACGCGACCGTGGTGACGAGGCTCGACGACGCCGGCGCCGTGCTCGTGGCGAAACTGACGCTCGGTGCGCTCGCGTACGGGGACATCTGGTTCGGCGGGCGGACCAACAACCCGTGGAACCTCGAGCAAGGCTCCAGCGGTTCGAGCGCGGGGTCGGCGGCGTCGGTCGCTGCGGGGCTTTGCGCCTTCGCGCTCGGGACCGAGACCTACGGCTCGATCATGTCCCCCTCGACACGCTGCGGCGCGACCGGCTTCAGGCCGACCTTCGGCCGCGTCAGCCGAGCGGGGGCGATGGCGCTGTGCTGGTCGCTCGACAAGGTCGGCCCGATATGCCGCAGCGCCGACGACTGCGCGTACGTCCTCGGCGCGATCGCGGGCGCCGACCCCGCGGACGAATCGACCATCGACATCCCGCTGAATATCGACATGACGCGCCCGCTCCGGGGCATGCGCGTCGGCTATCTGAAGGATGAGTTCGACGCGAGCGCCTCGGCGGAGGAGGACGCCGAGAACCTGCGAATCCTCGAACGCCTGGGCTGCACGCTCGTCCCGAAGCGCGTCGAGCCGGGGCCGTTCGGCGGGATCATATTTTTTATTATAAGCGTCGAAGGCGCCGCCGCGTTCGATCGGCTCACGCGAAGCCACGACGACCGCGAGATGAAGTGGCAGGCCGACCCCGCCTGGCCGAACACGTTCCGGACGACCCGGCTCGCGTCCGCGGTCGAATACATGAACGCGCGCCGGCTCCGGCGGCGCTACATGAAACAGGCGGCGGAACTCTTCGACGGCGTCGATGCGCTCATCGCCCCCCGGCGTCATGGCGCGCTGCACGCGCTCACCAACATGACCGGCCATCCCGCAGTCACCATCCGTCAGGGATTCCGCAACAACGGGACGCCGTTCGCGGTCAACCTCTGGGCGCCGTTGTTCGGCGACGCGAACCTGCTAGCGCTGGCCGGCGCGCTCGAACGCGAACTCGACATCTGGCGCAGGCGACCGCCGATCTCGTGAGTTCAAATATTATGTGCGCGAGGGCGCGGATGAGCGAAATGGCCCAGGGATTTCATCCCCGGGCTTTCCAGAGCGTCGCGCCTCGATCCGATTTATCCTGCCGGGCATGACCGACCGGCCCGACCTCATCGACGACCTCCGCGCCCGCGGGCTGCTGCACCAATGCACGGACGAGTCCGCGTTGCGCGAGCACCTCCGCGCGCCGCGCCGCGTCTACGCCGGGTTCGACCCGACCGCGGACAGCCTGACCGTGGGCAACCTCGTCCCGATCATGCTGCTGAGGCATTTTCAGAACGCCGGGCACACGCCCGTCGTCGTGATGGGCGGCGGGACGGGCCTCATCGGCGACCCCTCGGGCAAGGAGGCCGAGCGCCAACTCCGCACGCCCGAAGAGATCGAACGCAATATCGCCGGCCAGCGGCCGATCTTCGAGCGTGTGCTGTCGTTCGAGGGGGATAGCGCCGCGATCGTGGTGAACAACCACGACTGGCTCGGGACGCTCGGCTACATCGAGGCGCTCCGCGACATCGGCAAACATTTTTCTGTTAATATGATGATCCAGAAGGAATCGGTGAAGGAACGCCTGCACAACCGCGAGCAGGGGATCTCCTACACCGAGTTCTCGTACATGATCCTCCAGGCGTACGACTTCCTGCGGCTGTACGAGGACCGCGGCGTGACCGTACAACTCGGCGGGTCCGACCAGTGGGGCAACATTGTCGCGGGAATAGACCTTGTGCGCCGATTAGGCACAAAGTCTTATCCTGATGGATCTATATATTATCTGGGCGCCATGTACGGACGCGGTGATGGTGCGGGTGGATTCGGGGATGGTGGTGGACGCGGTGATGGTGCGGGTGGATTCCCAGATGGAAGTGGCCGAGGTGACGGCGTCGTCATCAAGTGTTTCGGCCTGACCGCGCCTCTGGTCACCAAGTCCGACGGGGGGAAGTTCGGCAAGTCCGAAGCCGGCGCCGTGTGGCTCAGCGCCGAACGCACGAGCGCGTACTCGTTCTATCAGTTCTGGCTCAACGCGGCGGACGCCGACGCCGGGCGTTATCTCAAACTTTTCACGCTGCTTCCCGTCGGCGAGATCGACGCGCTTATCGCGGAGCACGCCAAGAACCCCGGCGCCAGGCTGGCGCAGCGCACGCTCGCCCGCGAAGTAACAAGGCTGATCCACAGCGACGCCGGCGTCGATCGCGCCGAGCGCGCCGCAGCGGCGTTGTTCTCCGGCGATGTCGGGTCGCTCGACGAGGCGACGCTGCGCGAAGCGTTCGCCGATGTTCCGACGACCGAACATGTACTGGCGGATCTAGCGGGCGAAGGCGTGTCACTGGTGGATCTGCTGCCCGGGACGAGCCTGGCGTCGAGCAAGCGCGAGGCTCGGGAGTTCCTGTCGGGCGGCGCCGTCAGCCTCAACGGCGTCAAAGCCGACGCGGAACGCCGACTGACCGAGCGCGACCTGCTGCACGGCTCGTTCGCGCTGCTCCGCCGGGGCAAAAAGCACTGGCACGTGACACGCTGGGCGTGACGGCGTCAGAGCATGCCGGGCGTGGCCGGGCGTGGCCGGGCGTGGCCGGGCGTGGCCGGGCGGGCGAATGGAATGACCCCAACGGGATTTGAACCCGTGTCTCCACCTTGAAAGGGTGGCGTCCTGGACCAGGCTAGACGATGGGGCCGACCGGTCCGCGAGCGGGCAAGGATAGTCGATCCGGCCCGTGGGGGCGAGACGGCGTGCTGCTGGGGCGCCATGCGCACGGGCGGGACGCCCGTGCCACTGTTTCCGATCACCTCACGTCGGCGAGTTCCCCAGGCCCGCGTATTCGCCGACCGCAACCCGATTCGTCCGAACGGCTAGAACCGGCGAGAGATTCTGCCGATGGGAGGCGCACGCCGCCCGATGCGCGTCCGACGGGGCCGGGACGCGACCGGACGGCGTGTGTTTCCCCATCTTCACAAGACCGCCTTCCACACCGAGGAGTTTGCCCGATGAAGCGTTCCGTCGCGACACGTCTGACCGTGTTCATGTTCATGCTGGCGCCCGCGGCGTTGGCGCACGAGCCTGTGGATCTCGACGCGATCGGCCGGATCCGGGCCGAGGGCTTCGGCAACTCGAAGGTGATGGACATGGTCTGGCACATCACGGACCGTCTCGGGCCGCGGCTGACCGGCTCGCCGGAACTCAAGCGGGCCCAGGACTGGGCCGTGGACAGGCTCGATGAGTACGGGCTGAAGAACGCCAGGCTCGAGCCTTGGGGCGAGTTCGGTCGGGGGTGGTCCTTCGAAAAGGTCACCGTCGAGATGACCCACCCGACCTACATGCCCATGGTCGCCATCCCCGAAGCATGGACGCCGGGGACCGACGGCGTGATCGAGGGCGAACCCGTCCTCCTCGATTTCAACACCGTCGAAGACATAGAAAAGTACGAAGGCGACCTCAAGGGCAAGATCGTCCTGCTCGGCGGGCCGGTGAACGTCAGCACCCCGTTCGACCCGATCGCCGATCGGCACGACCACGAATCGCTGCACGACCTCTTCATGGCGCCCGAGCCGAGCGGCGGCGGGGGGCCAAGCAGCGCGCAGTTCGCCGACTTCCAGCGTCGCCGGGCCGTGCAGCAGGCGATCACTCGCAGACTCCGCGAGGACGGCGCCGCGGCGATTCTTAAGACCTCGACCGCGCGCGGGAGTTACGGCGTGGTGCTCGTCGGCTCCGGAGGGTCGCGCGAGGTCGGCGCGGACAAAGCGCTGCCCTCGATTGTCGTCGCCCCCGAACATTACAACCGCATCGCCCGCATGCTTCAGAAGAAGGAGAAGGTTTCCGTCCGCGTCGAGGTCCAAGCGACCTTCCACGACGACGACCTCACCGGCCGCAACGTCATCGCCGAGATCCCCGGGACTGACCCCGAACTCCGCGACGAGGTCGTGATGCTCGGAGCCCACTACGACTCCTGGCACCCCGGGACCGGCGCGACGGACAACGGCGCATCGAGCGCGGTCGTCATGGAAGCCGCGCGGATCATCCTCGCGTCGGGCCTCAAGCCCAGGCGGACGATCCGCGTCGCGCTGTGGTCGGGCGAGGAGCAGGGGCTGCTCGGGTCGCGCGGGTACGTCTCCAAGCACTTCGCCGACCCCGCGGATATGAAGACCACGGAGGAGTGGGACAACTTCGCCGCGTACTTCAACATGGACAACGGCGCCGGTCGGTTCCGCGGCATATACGCGCAGTCGAACCACGCCGTCGCCCCGATATTCGAGGCGTGGATGGAGCCGCTGAAAGACCTGGGCATTACGACCGTGACGCACCGGAACACCGGCTCGACGGACCACGCCGCGTTCGACGCGGTGGGCCTGCCCGGGTTCCAGTTCATCCAGGATCGGATCGATTATTTCAGCCGGACGCACCACTCGAACATGGACGTGTACGAGCGTGTGATCCCGGCGGACGTGATGCAGGCAGCGGTGGTGATGGCGACCTTCGTGTATCACGCTGCGAACCGCGACGAGAAACTCCCGCGCAAGCCCGCGCCGGAAGCGCGCAGGCCCGCGGGCAATCGCGGGAACTGATCCCGCCGAGCCGCGTCTGAACATTCAGACGGAGTCAGAACACGCTGAGGAGAACCGCCGACATGAGCAAGCCGCTCGTGCCGGCGGTTGCTCTTTTTTTGTTCTTACTATTGTTTATTCAGGACGGCGCGGGCGCGAACAGCGGCGCGGGCATGAACAGCGGCGCGGGCATGAACAGTGGCACGGGCATGAACAGTGGCACGGGCGTCCCGCCCGTGCGACCACGGCTCGGAGAGCCGTGCCACCCCGATCCCAGTGGCGCGGGCGTCCCGCCCGTGCATGAAAGCCCGGGGATGAAATCCCTGGGCGTCGGCGAGGCCCGCGAGAAAATTCGGGTCGCATGCCCCTCGCGCGACGCGGCTCGGCTTGTTGCTCTATGTTCTGGCGCGGAACGGGGCCGCCGCTCTCGGGATCGTCGGTCAAGGCCCCGCGGGGAGACACAACTATGCCACGATGGATGCTCGCCCAGGATTCACCCGCGGGTAATGACGCCGATACAGCCGCGATCTCTGAATCGGCGTCGAAATCAGCCGCCGATCCGATCGAAGGCTTAGCCGACGCCGTGCGCGACCTGCCCGGCTTCGTCGAGCAGAACTCGGCGATGCTGATCGACTTCGGCTTGCGGCTGCTCGGTGTGTTCGTGCTTGTGATCGTCGGGCTGACGCTCGCCGCATGGACCCAGCGGCTGACGCGGCGGGCGCTCGAGCGCGCCCGCATAGAGGTGACGCTGACCAAGTTCATAAGCCGGCTCGTGCGCTGGGCGGTGCTGCTGCTGATCGCACTGGCGGTGCTGGGCATCTTCGGGATACCGACGGCGAGTTTCGCCGTGGTGCTGGGCGCGGCGGGACTCGCGATCGGGCTTGCCTTCCAGGGGACGCTCTCGAACTTCGCCGCGGGGATCATGCTGCTGATCTTCCGCCCGTTCAAGGTCGGGGACGTTGTCAACGTCGCGGGCGTCGTGGGCAAGGTCGACGAGATCCAGATCTTCTCGACCTCTATCGACACCTTCGACAACCGCCGATTCATCATCCCCAACAGCAGCGTGCTCGGCGCCACGATCGAGAATATAACATATCATTCCCGGCGCCGCGTTGATGTGAACGTCGGCACGGCGTACAGCGCCGACCTCAACAAAACGCGGGAGATCCTCGAATCCGTCGCCACGAACGTCGCCGGTCGGCTCGCCGAAGAGGACGTGTTCGTCTGGCTGGATTCGCTGGGCGAATCGAGCGTCAACTGGCAGGTGCGCGTCTGGGCGCCGACGTCGGAGTGGGGCGCGGTCAAGCAGGCGCTGACGCGCGACATCAAGAACGCGCTCGACGCCGCGGGCATCGGCATCCCGTTCCCGCAGCGCGACGTGCATCTATACCAGCGATCCGCCGACTGACGCGGCGCCGGGCTACGATTCGCGCCGGCACACGGAGGGAACTTCATGCGACAGATCGACGCCGAGATCCCGGTCGAACATTACGACGAGACCGATTCGACGAGCGCGCTGGCGCGGCGGAAGATCGACGCGGGCGAGATCGGCGCCGGGCCGATCATGCTCGTCGCGAAGCGGCAGACCGGCGGCGTCGGGCGTTTCGGCCGGGCGTGGGCAAGCCCGGCGGGCGGGCTGTGGTGCACGATCGTCTGGCCGGTGCAGCGCGACCTGGCGCGGGCGCTCGACGGGCTTGGGCTTCGGCTGGCGCTCGCGTGCGCGCGGTCGATCGAGCACGAACTCGCCGCCCACGGCAGGTCCGCCGACGTTCGCATCAAGTGGCCGAACGATGTATTAATCGACGGGCGCAAGGTGCTCGGCGTGCTCGCGGAGGTTCATCGCCGCGACGGCAAGCCGTACCTGCTCGTCGGCGTCGGGGTCAACGCGGATTTTCCCGCGAGCGACCTGCCCGCTGAACTTATAAACCGGGCGACCACGCTGCGCGACGTGCTCGGGCGCTCGCCGAACGTGCAACGGCTGATCGACGATCTGCGCGTGCGCGTGCGCGAGGCGGTGCTCGCGGATCGGCTCGACACGCACACGCTCGCGGAGGTGCGCGAGCGGCTCTTCGGCGTGGGGTCGCGCGCGGTTGTGACACTCTCGCCGGGCGAGACGATCACGGGCGTCCTCGTCGGACTCGACGACAAAGGCGCACCAATCCTGCGCACCGACGCCGGCGAGCGGACCGCCCCGCCCGGCGCGGAACTGGCGCACACGGAGGTTTGAGCAGGATTCGCGCAGCGTGCGCGATGCGCGTCATGCCCAGGGATGAAATCCCTGGGCTTTGGTTGTGAGATGCGACACATGCTCCGCATGACGACTGACTTGAGAGGATCGAGGGTCGGGATATCAGTGAGAATGACGGGCGGGACGCCCGTCCCACCGGTTGCGCGCACGGGCGGGACGCCCGCGCCACTGGTTCGTTGTTCCGCCGACCCGCTACGCTTGTCGTCATGAAGCCGATGATGCTCGCTACGTGGTCGTTTGCTCCTACGGGGGTTGATGTTGCGTTTCCAGCGTTGGCCGCGGGGGCGGCGGCGCTCGACGCGGTGGTCGAGGCCGCGACTGTTATTGAACTCGACCCGACGATCGACTCGGTCGGGCTAGGCGGCCTGCCGGACGCCGACGGGGATGTCTCGCTCGACGCGTGCGTGATGACCGACCCCGACCGCGCCGGCGCCGTGATGTACGTCCGCCGTTACGCCACCGCTGCGCAGATCGCGCGCAAGGTCATGGAGGAGACGATCCACGTCACTCTCGCCGGCGCCGGGGCGGAAGACTTCGCCGCGGCTCAGGGATTCAAGCAAGCCGATCTCCTCACGCCCGAGGCGAGAGATGTCTGGGAACGCTGGCGCGCCGACCCGACCAACATCGACCGCGACCGCTATCGAGGCTGGCTCCCGCCGATGAACGTGGAGGAGTTGCGAGGCATTGATCGTTCGACGCGGCTGCGAACCGGCGAAGCCGCCCACGACACCGTCACCATCCTCGCGCGCGATGCGCGCGGCTCGCTCGCGGGCGCGTGCTCGACTAGCGGTATGGCGTTCAAGGCGCCCGGGCGTGTGGGCGATTCGCCGATCATCGGGCAGGGTTTGTATGTCGATCAGGAAGCCGGCGCCGCGGGAGCGACCGGGACGGGCGAGATAATCTCGGGCGTGTGCGGCTCGTTCCTGATCGTCGAACAAATGCGCCGGGGCGCCGCGCCGATAGACGCGATCGCCGACACGCTCCGCCGGATCGAACGCCGGTTCGACCTCCACGCCGAGCATCAGGTCGCTTTCATCGCGATGGACACGCGCGGCGGGTGGGCGTCGGGATCGCTCCGCCCCGGGTTCAAGCACACGATCACCGATGAAGCCGGCTCGCGCGTCGAGGCGCCGACGATGGTGCTGATCGACAGCGCCGAGGCCTAACGTCTTTCTATTCGCTCGGCGACTTCGGCGAGCCAGGGTTCGAGATATTTCTCGACGAATGCGTCGGCGGCGCGGATGGTCGCCGCGTGGTCCATGCCCCAGATCACCGCGCGGAGATCGGCGAAATCGAGATCGACCTGCACGATGAGATCGTTCTCGATGACGAACGCCGCGGGGATCTTGTCGCCGAGGTTCGCGGTGAGCGCGTTGACGCCCGGGCCGCCGACGCTGACCGCGGGGAGAGGGTGGAGTTCCTCGTTATTAAGATACCATACATCGGAGCAGACGAGCACGTCGAACGCCGGCTCGGCGGGGTTGCTGCGGTCGCGCCAGTCGAGCATCGCCTCGCGCAGGCGATAGGCGATCGGGCGGTCGCCGGATTCGGCGCGAAGGTGCGCGCCGGTGACGATCAGGACCAGCCGATCGAGGTCCATCGGCGCAGCAGCGAGTTCAAAGGAAGGTGTGTCCACGCGGAGGAGTGTACCCGCGGCGCCGGGGCCACTGGTTGCAGTAGCGCACGGGCGAGACGCCCGCGCCACTGATTGCGCCCGCGCCACTGTCGCTGACCGCCTCTCCCCCCCCGGGAGAGGGCCGGGGAGAGGGGCGAACAGTGCAGCGGCGTATAACGCGCGTATTCCGTAAAGCCCAGGGATTTCATCCCTGGGCTTTGGGCGTTGTTGTTAAAGGCTTCGTGCGAATCGAACTCAACAGACCCGGCTCGGAGAGCCGGGCCACCCCGGAGCCGGGCCGTCCCAGAGCCGGGCCGTCCCCGGCCCGGTCGTTGGGCGCGGAGATATAAGTTCACCGCAAAACACGGGCGAGACGCCCGTGCCACTGGTTGCGCCCGTGCCACGGATTTTGCGCTCGCCGCAGTACGGGCTTGACGCGGCGGCATGTTAGTTATTAATAAGAACTTGCGAGCGCTTCGGGCAGGAGGTCGGCGAGTTCCATAGCGAGCAGGCCGGCGGGGGCTTTGTGTTTTTCGCGCCATAGCCGGGCGGCGTGGGCGTGCGCGACCACGGCGATACGCGCGCAATCAAAGAGGTCGAGCGCACCGTCGTGCTGCGCTATCAGTCCCGCGATCGCGCCCGTGAGCACGTCGCCGGTCCCCGCGGTGGCGAGGGCGTGGTCCGCGGCGTCGTTGACCCAGGTGCGCTGGCCGTCGCTGACAACGGTCCCAGCGCCTTTGAGAACGACGACACACCCGAGCCGTTGCGCGAGTTGTTCAGCCGCTCGCGGGCGGTCGTGTTCGAGAGTCGGCTCGGCCGTCACGCCCAGCGGCGCTGCGATGCGGGCGAACTCGCCGGGGTGCGGCGTGAGCACGGCGCGGGCGCGCATGTCGCGCGCCAGGTCCGGCATGCCCGCGATCGCGTTGAGCGCGTCCGCGTCGGCGACAACAGGGACCGACTGCTGACCGAGCGCGCGGAGCGAGAGCGCCGCGGCGCCGCGCGACATGCCAAGCCCCGGCCCGATCGCCAGGCACGAGCATCGCTCGAGCGCGCGGTCGAGAGTCTCAGCGCCGAGATGAGCGACGGGCGAGCCGTCCGGCTCGACCGCGAGCGCGATCCCCGTCGCGGATGGCGCGACAGTAAGAATCGCGGGCAGGACCGGGGCGGGCGCGACGATCTTAAGAAGCCCCGCGCCGACTCGAAGAGCGGCGACGCCCGTGAGCGCGGCCGAGCCGATCATCGGCGTCGCGCCGGCCTGCCCGCCTAGGACCGTGACGACGCCGAACGTTCCTTTGTGGCCGCGCTGATCGCGCGCGGGCAGCGACGGGATGTCCGCGGCGGCGGGTGTCACCGCGACACTGGCGCCGGCGCGGGGTCGTGGGCTGTGGACTCGACCTCGATTTCGAGCCGACCGAGCAGCGGCGCGAGCGTCGCCATCGAGTTAATAACATCCCCGTCGTTCATAGGCGAGATCGACAGCGCGATGTGGGTCGCGTCGAAGGGCGTGTTGGGCGGGAGCGTGGCGTCGAGGTCCACCCAGCGGAGCACGCCGTCGGCGTCCTTGATGAGCGCCTGCGTCCACATGTGATATCCGAAGATCCTGGCGCGGCCGGCGAACTCCTCGGCGTATATAAGCCCGCTGGCGATCCGGCTGGGGACGCCGTAGTAGCGCAGCATCGCTGCGAGGAGGACGGCGTGCTCGGTGCAGTCGCCCTCGCGCGTCCGGCATGTCTCGGACGCGCTGGCCAATCCCACGTCGAGTGATTTAGTGCGGATGTATGTCGAGACGAATCGGCGGGCGCGTTCGGCTTGTTGATGAGGGGGCAGGGTCCGGTCGCCTCGGATGGCGCGCTCGGCGAGCCGGCCGACTTCGTCATCGCGCCAGTTCACCATCTGCGATCCCATATAATATGCGCCGTCCTGGAGTTCCTCCGGGTTGGCGGGCGCGACGCTGTTCATGTTGATCGTGATCCTTGCGCGGCGTTCGTCGATACGCGCGACGCGCTGGACGCCGGTGTCGGGGAGATTCGGCATCACGCCCTCGGGCAGGCTGAGAACATAAGTCGCGGCGCGGAGCGAGCGCGGATCAGCGATCGCCCGGCTCGGGGTGACGAATGTGTTGACAAGAATCTCCGCCGGCTCGAACGGCGCGAGCGCGACCTCGCGTTCGCTGCGGACCACGGTCAGCGTGAGCCCGCCCAGGGATAGTTCGGTCTGGGCGGGGATCCCGTCGGAGTCGATGTGCTCGGTCGTGACGACACCCGGGGAGGTCGATTGCGTGGTGCGAAGCGTGGCGACGGGGATTTTTTTCCCGACGGCCTCGATGACGGCGGGGCCGAGGTATTCGGATTGGATCTTTGTCGTCGCCGGGCCGCCCATCACGTCGAGGACGAGGTAGTCGAAGCGCGGCGCGCGATCGGCGAGGTATTGGCGCAGGACGCGTCGGGCCGCCGCGGGGGGGAGCCAGTCGCCGCGGATTCCGGGGATGGTCTGGGTCGTGCTGACCCCGTCTTCTTCGATGATCGCGGTGATGGACCCGTCGTCGAGCCAGCGGAAAGTTTTTTTGACGGGCGCGGCGCCGAGTTCGTGCGTCGTGACCATATGCACGGCGCGGCCTTCATAGGTTTCGAGGAACTCGCTTTCGAGCCGGATGAGGATGTTCGCCTCGCCGCGTGAGATTTCGATCTGAAACCGGTTCGTGGTTTTCAGCCCGTAGCCGAGGTCTTCCTCGCGCGAGTGCATCCATCCGGAGCGTTGCCCGTCAATGAGCACCAGGTGCCAGGTGTCGTAGATCTGCGCCGTCGCGTGCCTGGGGACGGCGAGCACAGCGAGAAGAGCGGCGAGCCGGAGAATGTTGAAGATCGCTGCCGGTGTGTGTCGTGTCATCCGCGAACGTCTCCTGGGAATCGGGCGGGCGGGAATCCATCGGCGCGCCCGTATGCTTCACTGTACGCTGCCCGCGGGATGATCGACACGCACTGCCATCTCACATTCCCGGACTTTGCCGGCCGGGTGGACGAGGTTCTCGCGGACGCCGCCGACGCGGGCGTGACCGGGGCGATCACCATCTCGACGACCACGCGCGACTGTCTCGACGCGCTGGCGGTCGCCGAGCGATACGAGCGGGTCTGGTGCTCCGCGGGGGTGCATCCGCTCTACAGCGACGGTGGGCGCGACGGGCTGCCGCATGAGTGGGAGAACCTCCGGAGAGTGGCGTCGCATCCCAAGTGCGTCGCGTGGGGGGAGCTCGGCCTCGACAACCACTACGCCAAGCCCGCCCGCGAGTTGCAACGCCGGGTGCTCGCCGAGCAACTTTCATTTATCGAACGCTGCTCCACGGGAGCGGACGCGATCGACCTGCCCGCGGTGATCCACTGCCGGGACGCGTTCGCGGACCTGATCCCGATCCTGCGCGACTCGGCGCTGACGCCCGAACGCTGCGTGTTTCACTGCTTCACGGGAACTCCCGCGGACGCGGAGAGCGTGCTCGATTTCGGCGCGTGGATCTCCTTCACCGGCGTGGTGACGTTCGCCAACGCGCCGCTGGTGCGTGAGGCGGCGGCGTTGGTCCCCGCGGGCCGGGTCATGGTCGAGACCGACGCGCCGTTCCTTACACCCGAGCCGCACCGCAAGGTCCGCCCGAACGAGCCGAAGTTCACCGTCCACACCGCCCGGGCGATCGCGGATATCCGGGGCGTGCCGTTCGACGAGTTCCACAAACAACTCAACGAAAACACAACACGGTTCTTCGGCGTCGACGCGCGGTGATGCGCCCGAAGCCCAGGGATGAAATCCCTGGGCTTTAGTTTGTGAAGCTACACATGCGCCGCGTGACGCCTGAACTGAGCGGAGCGAAGGTCAGGGTTGAATGCAATAAAGGGGCACGCGCACGGGCGAGACGCCCGTGCCACTGGGGCGCGCCCGTGCCACTGGCTGGAGAGCGCAAAGGTCAATGTCAGCGCATCGCCATCGCGGCGGAGGCGACCATGCCCGCGCCCTGCGCGTCGATGCCCGCGGTGTACTGGTAGAGGCGGACGGACTCGGGTTCGACGGTTTTCATGGTTGCGACGATCGCGCCCAGGCTGCACCACCGCGTGGGGTTCTGCATCCACGCCATGGACGCGACGAGTTCCTCGGGCTTGCGGTCGAGGATGAGTTGGAGCATCTCGCGGTCGTGCTGGATGACTTTTTCGCGGAAGGCTTTGGATTCTTCGCCTTCGATGTCGGCGAGGTTGACCTGATCGCCGAACTGCGGGCCGACGTGGCTCAGATCGACCGACGCGACGACGAGCGTGCGTCCGGGCGATTCTTCGATCGCCAGCCGGATCGCCTCGACGAAAGGCATCAGGCCGAGGCCCTGGCTGTCGTAACTTTCGCCGTCGTTGCGCGAGGGGTCGTGGACGAGCGCGGCGAAGACGGGGATGCCCGCGCCGTTGGGACCGGCGCCGAAGACGTGCTGGATCCACGGGATGTGGAGTTCGATCGAGTGCTCGCGCTCGTGGTCGAAGCGGTGCTCGAAGAGTTTTCGGCTGTTCTCGACGCCGAGCGCGGCGCAGACTTTCTCCTTGAAATCCGTGTCGAGGGGGCACACGCCCAGCGGGGTCTCGAAGCCCTTGTCGCACCCGGCGACGCCGGTCGAGAAGCCGAAGTGGTTCGTGCCGAGGATTATGACGCGGGCCGGCGGATCGACGACGCGCATCCTGCCGTAGACCGCGGCGAAGTTCATCCACCCGCGCGGGTAGTCGAGATGCGGCGCGATGATCGCCGCGGGGAGTTCGTCCATGCTGGGGTCGTCGTCTTTCTTGAGTGCCTCGGAGATCCACGTGTCGAACTGAGCGCGGAGGGCGCCGGGGGCGCGCTCGGATTTCTCATCATCGCTTAGTTTGGTTTCGCCCGCGGCGTGCTCGGCGAGATAGTCCGCGATCGCGGCGCTGGGGCCCGGCGGGAGCACGGCTTTGGAATCGAACGCCTCGCGCATCGCGGCGAGGATCGTGTCGAACTCCGGCCCGAAGATCAGCCCCGCGCCGGCGAGTTGGGCGATGAAGTCTTCGAGCCATTTTCGGGTAAGCCCGCGTCCGACTTTTTCGACGATCTCGTCCACGCCGTGCTCGCCGGTCATCAGCGGGAGGACGACCTGGGCCGCGGGGGCGGTGAAGACGATGCGGTCGGAGATCTGCTGGGCGTCTGCGAGGGCGAGTACGTCCTGCTCGCCGTGCTTGGCGGGGAAGCCGCGGATCGAGCGGATGCGGGGCTTCTGGTGGTGCGGCGAATCGGGGTTGAAGGACGCTTTGAAGGGCGTCGGACCCCCGGCGGAATCGGGTGCGGGCTGGGTCATGCGGGGAGTCTATCAGGCTCGCCCGCCCGCGCGCCGCCGGGACGTGTGAAGAAACGGATCGACTCCGACGGACCGCCGGGACGCGCGATCAGCCGCCGCGACGTTTGAGGTATCGGTCGCGGTTGCCGTAGGGGTCCGGCGGGGGCGCTTCGTAGTAATAATGGCGTTCGATGACGGCGGGCTGGCGCGAATCGAGCGCTCGGCGGTCGCGGCGGGCGTTCTGATCTCCGATGACGCCCCCGGCGAGCGCGCCGGACGCTGCACCGATCGCCGCCCCGGCGCCCGGTTCGCCGAAGATCGACCCGATGATCGCACCGCCCGCGGCTCCCAGCGCCGCCCCACTGAATGCGCCCTCCGGTCCGTTCGCGCACCCGCCCAGCGTCAGCATCGCCGACGCCGCGATCACGGGAACCGCGAACGGGGCGATCGTCCGGCGTGAGGTTCCGCTTGTCGTCCGGCTGTTTCGTTTGTCGGTCATGGCAATGCTCCTCCCGATTTGTTCGGATTCCGCATCGCGGGCGGGCGCGGAGCCGCCCGACCCGTATACTGGCCGGCGACGATGTGGTTGCCGCGGCTGGTCCAGACTGATTATTGGCGCGACACCCTGGCGGAGTCCATGCGCCGCACGCACGCGCGCTGGCTGACCCGGGCGATTCGTGCCGCGCCCGCACGATCGTTCCGGATCCCCCGGCGTCGCGTCGACGAGGGCGGCTTCGACCGGCTCATGCGGACCCGCGCCGGGCGGGACTGGGCCGACCGATGGTGGGAGCGGGCTTTCGACGCCGCGGACAAACTCACCGGACGATGAACGCCGATCGCAGCGACGGGGGCGAAATGCAAGAGACCAGCGTCAACTCCAAGTGGCTCTTCAAGATCGTGATCTTCCTGGTCGCGCTGACCGGGCTTGGGATTTGGGGTCTGTACGACGCGACGCTGGCGTACCCGAGGCGCGGGCAGGCGGTCGCGCAGTGGGCGCTCTACGAATACCTCGGCGCCGCGCGAGAGTCCGGCGACCTCATCCGCGCCGGCGTGAGCGACCCTCGCGCGGAGTACGATCGGCTGCGCCCGATCCGGCGCGATCTCGAAACCCGCGCCGCGGGCGATTCTCTCGCAGCACGGCGCGCCGCGACCGAACTCAAACTCCTCGACTGGCTCGACGCGCTCGCCATCATCGGTCGGCTCGACGCCGAGAACACCCGCCTGGAACGCCCGAGCGAGTTGCTCGACGAACTCTCGCTCGCGCTCGCCGGGGAGACGCCGCCCAAACGGCTCGCCGCGTGGGACATCCCGATCCAGTGGGCGTTCGTCATCGCGGGCTTCGGCGGGGGCGCCTGGCTCGGGCTGCTGATCCTCATGGTCCGGAGCCGGCGCTACACCTTCGACCCCGAAACCAGGACGCTCACGCTGCCCGGCGGCAGAGCCGTCACGCCCGCCGATCTCGTCGAACTCGACAAACGCAAGTGGGATAAGTTCATCGTCACATTGCGAACCAAGACCGGCGACCCGGTCCGGCTGGACCTGCTGCGCTACACGCCGCTCGAGGAATGGGTGCTCGAGATGGAGAAGGTCGCGGGCCTGAGCGAAGACGCGAAGCCCGCCGATTCGTCCTCGAAGCAACCGGCCTCGGCCGCGACCGCGGGCGCAGCGTCCGAAGCGTCGCGCGATTGACACGAACCCGGAGGCGCCATGCCCGACCATGCCCCGAAATGCTCGGCGGACCGGGCGATCCTGGTCGGTCAGGTCGCTGCGCTCGCGTTCGCAGCGGGCCTGATCGGCGCGACCGGGGCCGCTGCGGCGATCGCGTTCCCCGCTGTGCGCGATCTCGATCCCGCTGTCCCCGGCCTCGATGCGATCGGGGACCACTGGATGATCGTCGCGGGGAGCGTGATGGCGCCGGTGTTCTCGATTGTTGTCGCGGCGGCGGGGGTAGCCGTCGCGTTCGCAACATTGCTTTGGGTGTTGCAGGTCCTGCGCGGGAGGTCGGCGTCGCGCGCCCTGGTGACGCGCGGTGTCGCGCTGCTGCTCACGCTCGCCGTCGCCGGGTACACGCAGATCATTCTCATCCCGCGGATGGACACGAACTTCGCCGGGTTCCTCGCCGCAGCGAGGTCCGGCGACGAAGCCGAGACGCGCCGGCTGCGCGACGCTTTCGACGCGGACCACCCGACCTCGAGCCGATCGCTCGGGGCGGTCTTCGCGCTCTCGCTCCTCAGCGCCGGGCTGACTGTCTGGGCGCCGACGCCGCGACGCCGGGCCGGTTCGAGCACTGCGGATAGCGAGACCCGGCAGTGACTGCCGCGGCGCGTGCAAGAACCCGGCCCGATGCGCGCACGCCGACGAACCCGCCGGGGCTGCGGGATCTGCCCTTCGAACTGCCGGCCGTCAGCGCCGCGGAGAAACGGCGTGCGCGGGCGATCCTCGCGGCGCTGCGCGAGCGATATCCCGACGCGCGCTGCGCTTTGCAATATTCCTCGCCGCACGAGTTGCTTATCGCGACTATTCTTTCTGCGCAGACGACGGACGCGAACGTCAACCGCGCCACGCCCGCGCTCTTCGCGCGATTCCCGGAGCCTGCCGATTTCGCCGCGTCCTCGCCCGCGGAGATCGAGCCTTACGTCCGATCGCTGGGTTTTTTCAGGAATAAAGCGCGTGCGGTGCACGAGTCCATGCGCGACATCGTTGAGCGATTCGACGGCGAAGTGCCGCGCTCCATGGACGACCTTCTCACGCTGCGCGGCGTGGCCCGCAAGACCGCCAACGTCGTCCTCGGCAACGCCTACGGACTCAACATGGGGTTCGTCGTCGATACGCACATCGAACGGCTGAGCAAGCGATTCGGGCTTGCGCCGTCGGACGCGACCGTCGCCGCGGTCGAACGCCGGCTCTGCGCGCTCTTCCCGCGCGAATCCTGGACGGACCTGTCGCACATGCTGATCTCGCACGGGCGGGCCGTGTGCAAGGCGCGCGGCGGGTCTTGCGCCGATGACGAGACCTGCCGGCGGTTCTGCTCGAACGCTCGAGCGTCAAAGCAGAAGAAATCATCATGAGCCGATTGCAGAAACTGATGTCGCTCTTCGAGACGGACCCCGCCGACGCGGAGATCCCGTACATGATCGCGCAGGAGCACTCCCGCGCGGGCCATCACGGCGCCGCGGTCGAGTGGTACGACCGATGCCTGGCGCTCGAGCCGGAACATCATTACGCGTACTTTCACAAGGCGCGTTCGCTCGACGCGCTGGGCCGGCTCGACGAGGCCCGGGCGGCGCTTCGCGAGGGCGCCCGGCGTGCGCAATCGGCGGGCGAAGCCAAGGCGCACTCGGAACTCAGGGGTTTTCTGGAGCAGATCGGGGGCTGACACAGCGGACCCGCCGCGGGTACGCTCTGGCGCGATGCGTGTGCTGCTGCTTGCCGACGGCGACTTTGCGACGCGCGAGCGGACGCTTGTTGAACGCCTGGCGTTCGGCATGATGGACGAGGGCGTGCGCGCCATCCTCGCCACGCCGCGCGACGCCGTCGGGGATGAAGAGGGGCTGATCGAACGGATCTGGCACGACGCGCCGGCGACGCGTTTCGGCGCCGCCCGGGCCGCGAGCGCGCTGAGCGCCCGGCTGGCGGCGTACGGGCTTGCCGACGAACGCGCGCCGCTCGATGTCGTGCACGCGCTCGGCGCCGGGGTGTGGAGGATCGGGGCGAGGCTGGCGCGGATCCACTCGGCGCCGCTGGTCCTCGAGTGCTGGACGAGCGCGCTCGTCAGGCAGGGTATGACATTCGCGCGCAGCGGGGCGGCCGGCGGCACCCCGGGCGTCGTCGTGCAGGCGCCGAGCGTCGCGCTCGCGCACGGCGAGACGATCGCCGCCGGCGTGACGATCGAGGCGTGCCCGTGGGGAGTTCACGCGCGCGACGAGGAAGGCGCCGGGGCGTCCGATGCGCCCGAGACTCCCGAGACGCCCGAGACGCCGGGCGTGGTCATCATCGCGGACCGGTCCGTCGGGACAAAACTTATATCCGTGCTGCGCGGGGTGTCGGGCGTCGTCGAAGCGCGGGACGCGATGCTGGTGTGCGACGCGGCGCTGTTCCAGCGCGATCGGCGCATCTGGCGGGCCGCGAGGGATTTCGGCATGCTCCCGCGGCTGTCGCTGGTCGCGGCGCTCGAAGCGCGGCGGGCGCCGGCGCTCGGGGCAGACGCGCTGCTCTGGGTCAGCAGGCCCGGCGAGCACCGCTCGATCATCCTCGACGCCATGGCGTCCGGGGTCGCGGTCGCGGCGCCCGCGGACCCGCGCTGCGACTGGACCGGCGTCCCCGGCGCGATGCGGACGCTGAAGACAGGCGCCGAGGACGAATGGCGCGAGGCGGTCGGCGAACTTCTCGAAGACGCCGCAGCCAGGCGGTCGATCGGAGACGCAGCCCGCAACTGGGCCAGGTCCGAGCGGTCCGCGAGCGGGCACGTCGCGGCGCAGATAGCACTCTACGAACGGGTTGTGGGCCGGCGGGCGGTCGGAGTCGGCACGCGCTGACCCGCGGACGCCGATTTCAACCCCCGAAGTTGGGGCATCGCACGTCCGCCGAAAACCCCTGAAAAATCCGTCGCAACGGCGGTAAGCGCATTGACGCGACCCGTGTGTATACGGATAATCGGATGATCTTTCTCCCCTCCACCCCGCGCGCGGCGAAGCACCCGCGCGGGGTATTTTTATAGGACCATGGCGCAGAATCAGCGCTTGTCACCGGCAATTTCTGCTTTTCCGCTCGATTTCACTCAACCATGAGGCATTCATTATCCAGACGCCGCCGGGCGCCGGTGAGTCGCGGTTCGTCGGCGGCGCGGAAAACCCAAGACGAGGGCTTCGACATGCCGTTGACATCCGTTCTGACCGCTGTGCTCCTGACTTCGATCGTTTCCCCGGCGCCTAACGCCGCGCTGACCGGACGCGACGCGATCCTCGCAGTCCCGGCGCCTCATCCCGCGAACCGCGCCGACAGCGTGGACCGACAAGACTTCGCCCGGCTCTGGCACGCGCGGACCCCGGTCGGCAGTCGCACGCCGATCTCCGAGCAGGGTTTCGATCGTATCGGACCCGCATACTTCGGAGCCCCCGCAGCCGAGACGCATCGCTCGATCCCCGTCCGTGTCGGGCACACTCCGATCGCCGTCAATACCTGGACGCCGATCCGGGGCAGCGGGCTTGACCGGCTCCGCCACGCCCAGCACACCTGGCTCCGCGAGCAAGGCTGGATCCTCGGCGTGCGGACTCACGTCAACCCCGCGCGATACGACGCGCGAGCCGCCGACGCCGGTCTTCCGACGCCTCGCGCCACGATCAAACGGCATCTCGACCCCTCGGCGCCGCGCGTCCCGTCACGGATGCAGGTCCGGGCGGACGAGCCGATCCGCATCTTCAAGCCCGACATCGCCGCGGTTGCCGGCCCGATCCGCGTAGTGACGGAGTCCGAACCGGCGGATCGGCTCGCAGCGGGCGACGGGGAGGTCGGCACGCGCTGAACCCCGCCGGGCGATAAGTCTCGGCGCCCCGGGTCGGATGATTCTGTAGGATGCGCGGCTCGCACCCCGGGGAGTCACGCGCGCGATGGAAGTCGGAATCGTCGGCCTGCCTTATGTCGGAAAGACCACGCTCTTCGCCGCGCTCACCGCCGGCGCGGGGACGGGCGGCGGCGCGATGAAAGCAGCCGTGGGTGTCGCCGACATCCCCGACCCGCGCCTCGGGATAATCTCAACTTATGTCCCGACGAAGAAGATCGTCCCCGCCACGCTCCGCCTCGTCGACGCGCCGGGCCTGACGCCCGCCGGCGCCGGCGCCGAGAGCACCGCGGGCAAGGTGCTCGCGTGCGTGCGCGAGGTTGACGCGCTGTGCCTGGTCGTCCGCTGCTTCGACCCCGGCGGCCAGCCCGCGACGCCCGAACGCGACATCGACGCGTTCGAGTCCGAACTGATCCTCGCGGACTTGCAGGTCGTCGAGAACGCGATCCCCCGGGCCGAGCGCAACGCAAGGAGCCGGGAGAAGAAAGCCCTCGACCGGCTCGCGGTTCTTAAGAAAATCCAGCCCGCGCTCGAGGACGCACGCCCGGTCCGCGCGATGCTCGCAGCGGGCGAACTCGCCACGCCCGACGAACAGGCGATCCTCCGCGAACTCGGCCTCGTCAGCGGCAAACGCGTGCTTTATGTCGCGAACGTGGGCGAGGATGACGTGGCGGGCGCCGGGCCCGCGGCGTCGGCGGTGCGCGATCACGCCGAAAGGGTCGGGATGCAGTCGGTCGCGCTGTGCGCGTCGCTCGAAGCCGAACTCGCCGTGATGGACGAGGCCGACCGCGCGGAGATGCTCGAAGGGCTTGGCATCAACGAGCCGGCCCTCCCGGCGCTGGCGCGAGCTCTCTACCGCCTGCTCGGCTTGCAGAGTTTCTACACCGCGGGCGAGAAAGAGGTCCGCGCGTGGACGATCCGCGCGGGCGAGACCGCGCCCGAGGCCGCGGGAACCATCCACTCCGACATCCAGCGCGGGTTCATCCGCGCGGAGATCTATTCCGTCGACGACCTCGCGGAATATAAGAGCGAAAAAGCCGTCAAGGACGCAGGGCGCCTCCGCGTCGAAGGCAAGGCCTACACCATGCGCGACGGCGACGTCGTCCACTTCCTCTTCAACGTCTGACAACCACCCAGCGCAAAATCGCTCGGCTCCGCAGCGGCGCGACTACCCCGGTGGCACGGTCATCCCAGTGGCACGGGCGCCCCAGTGGCACGGGCGTCCCGCCCGTGCGCGTGCCCCCTTATTGCATTCAACCCTGACCTTCGCTCCGCTCAGTTCAGGCGTCACGGGGCGCATGTGAAGTTATATAAACTAAAGCCCGGGGATTCATCCCCGGGCTTTGTGCTCATAGCGCGCGAGCCGCGCGTAGCGACCAAACCCGATCGCCGCGACACTCACGCCGCCCATCCCTGTCGGCGGCGTTGCTGCTTCGAACCGGGTAGGCTGCCGCACCGGCGATGACGAACCTCAAGGACACCGCGCTGCTGATCGCCGCTGCTTTCGTCGCGGTCGGGGGCGTCGCGGCGATCCTGCTCGCGCGCCGAGCCGGGCATGGCTCGCCGTTGCCAGTCCCGGGTCTGGAGCGGCTGAGCGCGCCGACCCACGCGGTGCTCGGCGTGACGCTCGTTCTGCTCGGGCGGATCATCGCGGCGCCGGTCTTCGGATGGTCGGGCGTCCGCGGGCCGTTCGGCATGCTCCTCGCGCTCGGACTGATCGCCGGCTTCGGGTCGATCATTCTCGACCGCATGAATGAACGAGACAGCGCCGACGACGCCGAGTGACCGCGCTCACCCGCCGACCTGCTCCGGGCGCCAGCCCTGCGCGATCGGTCGCCGACGCCCGGTGCCGAACGCGACGCTCGATATTTTCAGCCCCGGCGCCGACTGACGCCGTTTGTATTCCGCCAGATCGATCATCCGCGCGACACGCGCGACAACCCCCGGCGCCAGCCCGGTCTCGCGCGCGATCCGCGCCGGGGACTGCCTGCGCTCGACCGCGCGCTCAACGATCGCGTCGAGGACGTCGTACGGCGGGAGAGTGTCCCGGTCCGTCTGATCCGGGCGGAGTTCGGCGCTCGGGGGCTTGGTGATCGTGCTCATAGGGATCGGCGGCGCCGCGAAGCCGCATGCGCGATGGTTCGCGTTGATCCACGAAGCCAGGGAAAAAACAAGTGTTTTCGGCACGTCCGAGAGAACGGCGAGCCCGCCGTTCATGTCGCCGTAGAGCGTGCAATAGCCCACGGCGAGTTCGCTCTTGTTGCCGGTGGTGAGCACGAGCGCGCCGGTTTTGTTCGAGATCGCCATGAGGATCACGCCGCGGAGGCGCGACTGGATGTTCTCCTCCGCGACGCCGGGCGCCGGGTCCGCGTTGAGGGCGCGCCAGACTGGTTCTAATGTTGATTCGCCGGCGCGGTGCATGTTGTCGATCGGTATAAGTTCGAAGTGCGCTCCGAGGTTTCGCGCCAGTTCGCGCGCGTCCGCGACGGATCCTTCTGATGAGAATCGGCTCGGCATCCCGACGCCGAGGACTCTCGTCGCTCCGATCGCCCCGACGGCGAGGCACGCCGTCACCGCCGAGTCGATCCCGCCGGAGAGTCCGACGACGACGCGTTCGAAGCCGGTTTTCCGCACATAATCGCGCACGCCGAGCGTCAGCGCCTTCCACAACAGTTCGCCCGGCTCGGCGGTATCGAGCGGGTCGGGGGTTTTCGCGCGATTTTTTTCGATGTCCGTGATGAGCAAGCAGTCCGCGAATGGAGCGGACGCCGCGACGAGCCGCGCGCCGCCCGGCTCGGGCGCGAAGATCGCGGCGTGCCCGTCGAATATAAGTTCATCGTTGGCGCCGAACTGGTTGACCGCGGCGACGGCGACCCCGTGCCGCGCCGCGTGCCCGCGGAGGATCTCGCGCTGCCGGGTTGATTTTCCCAGCACGAACGGGCTTGCGGAGGGGACGACGATCATCTCGGCGCCCGCGCGCACGGCGTCGGCGACCGGGTCCGCGCGGTCGCGGTACCGCGGCGCGACCCCGGCGTCGTCCCCGCGCCACAGATCCTCGCACACCGCAAGCCCGACCCGGCGCCCGGCGACCTCTATGACAGTCGCGCGATCGCCCGGCATGAAGTAGCGGTCCTCGTCGAAGACGTCGTATGTCGGGAGCAGGCGTTTGTCGTAGTGCGCGACCTCGGCGCCGTCGCGCAGCGCGAAGAGACTGTTATAAATCGCGCCCGTGTCGGCGTCGCGCCGGGGCGCGCCGACGACGACGGTCATCCCGTGCGTCAGTCGCGCCAGCGACGCCGCCCGTTCCCGCGCCGCTTCGACGAAACCCTCGTCCCACAGCAGGTCGCGGGGCGGGTAGCCGGTGATAACGAGTTCCGGGAGCAGCAGAAGATCGGCGCCGGCGCGCTGCGCGTCGTCGATCGCTGCGGCGCAGAGATCGCGGTTCGAGTCGAGGTCGCCGACGGTCGGGTTGAGTGGCGCGAGCGCGAGCCGCATCGGCGGATGATACATGCGTCGCTGCGCGTCAGAACCGCCGGCGCGGCCCGACCCGGGCCGGGCCAGCCCGGCGAAGATATAATGAATGAAGGCGCGCGAGGCGCCCGTGAGGAGATGTCATGCCCGGTTTTGTCAGTCGGTTTGCGCTGGTTGCGATATTGGCCGCGACGCTGATCCCGGCGGTCGCTGCGGGTCAGCCGGCGCGCGAGGCGCTCGAACCCGGGCGGACGCACAGGTACGCCGTGTCGCTGGATCTGCTGGTTCTCGAAGAGTCAGCGGCGGCGGCGGCGGCGGAGACGGCGCGCGTCGTGCAGACGGCGCACATCGCGTTCGACTCGGTTCGGCGTGAGGGCGGCTCATCGCTGGTGGTTCTAGCGCGGCTGGATCGGCTGACGACGGTTTACAGCCGGCGCGGGCAGCAGTTCGAGTTCACATGGAACCGCGCCGAGGACGCCGCCCCGGGGGCGCTCGAGATAATCGATGCGGAGCCGGGCGCCGCCCCGCAGCCGCGCGACGTGTTCCTCGCGGCCCAGCGGGCGCTCGTGGCGACGCCGTTCGAACTTCGCGTCGATGACGCCGGCGCCGTCACATCGGTGACGGGTCTGACGGCCGATCAGATAGTGCTCGCGGGCGACGCGGACCCGTCGATGCTGGGGATGTTCCGGCCTCGGCTCCTGGCGGAGACACTCGAACCGATCTGGTCCGCCGCGGGCGCCGGGGGCGACGCCGGCGACGGCTGGTCCGCGGAGCGTCGCGTGAGCCTCGGGCCGGCGGGGGCGATCGTGCTGACCACCGCCTGGAACCCCGGCGCCGTGGGCGAGAACGCGCTGACCTCGGAGGGGACGATCTCCGCGAGGATCATCGCCCCGGCAACCCCTTCGCCGACCCTGCCCGGGGTCAGGATTCTCAACGCCGACGGCCGGGCGGAACTGGCATGGCTGTTCGATGAAGCCGTGCTCCGCACGTGGACGGAAACGTTCAACCTCGGGACACGCTGGACGCTGGGCGACCTGGAAATCACGCTGAACCAGCGCTCGCAGCGTTCGATCCGGCTGCTGGATTGAGGCGGTCGGCGGGGGAAATCGCGGGGTGCTGGTTGTTCTCGGGCCGAGTTTCGCCGATAGTCTCGCCATGCGCGTGTTTCTCGATGACGCTGAACTGACGGTCCCGGAGCCGACGCTCACAGCGGTGCTCGCGGCGGGATCGGCGGCGAGCGAGGCGCGCGGGCGCATCGTCGTCGAGGTCTGGGCCGACGGCGAGCCCGCGCCGGACGAGGATCTCGCCCAGCCGCCCGACCGCGCTCCGTACGCCGGCGAGGTCCGTCTCATCTCCGCCGAGCCGCGCGCCCTGGTGCGCAGCGTGCTGTTCGACGTGGCGGACGCGCTCGAAGCGACGCGCGACACCCAGCGCCGGGCCGCGGATCTGATACAAGTCGGCGAGACGGGCAAGGGTCTGCACGAACTCGGCGAGGCGTTGCGTTCGTGGGACACGGTCCGCCGGGCGGTCGAGGAAGGCGCGGCGTTATTGGAGATGTCCATCACTTCGGACGAATCCTCCGCGATCGACGGCTCGCTGGTCGAAGAACTCGGGCGGACGCTGACCTCGGTCAAGCAGGCTCTGAGCCGGGAGGACTGGGCGCTGCTGTCGGACCTGCTGATGTACGACCTGGAAGAACAGGCGCAGCGGTGGGAGACGGAACTCCGCCGACTCGCCGAGCGGATCACACTGACAGATCAGAAATAACCTCGAACATAAAAACAACAGTGGCACGGGCGTCCCGCCCGTGCGCGAACAGCATCATCTCCTTCAAGTGCGACGAGCAAGAACCAGCGCCCAGCACTGGTTCCCCCTCACCCCATCCCTCTCCCGTCGGGAGAGGGGGTCAGCAACAGTGGCACGGGCGTCCCGCCCGTGTGAACAAAGCAACAGTGGCACGGGCGTCCCCGCCCGTGTGAACAAAGCAATAGTGGCACGGGCGTCCCCGCCCGTGCGCGCAATAGAACCCTGCCGCGATGTCCGCCTCGGCTACACCTCGATCCCGTTCAGACGAGCGAATCGACGCGCTGATGGAGCGTGCCGGCGTCGCGCTGGAATCGACGGACTACATCGCGGCGGAGCGGCTGGCGCAGGAAGCCCTGGAACTGGCCCAGCGGTCGCGCGACTACAGCCGGATGGCCCGGATCGTGATGCCGCTGGAGGAAGCCAGGCGTCAGAAGCGTCTGATCGCTGCGGACGCGGGGGTTCGAGGCGTGCTGACCGAGCCGCCTGGCGAAGGTTGGCCGGGCGGGCCGGGCGTGTGGATCGTCGCCCCCCCGCTGGTCGGGGCGGACGCGCGCGAACTCCGGCGCATCGCCGACGAGCAAGGCGTGTGCTCCCTGATCCTCACCCGCGAACCCGAGACGCGCGCTGGCGAATGGCCGATCGTCGTGATCGGGCGTACGACGGTCCGCGCCTATGTCGAGCCGCCACGGAATAAACTCAGCAAGTCTTCACCGAAATCGGCGGCGAAAAAAGCCCCCACCGCCGGCGCCGGCGCCGAAGCCGTCCCCGACGCCGCGTGGTCCCTAGCCGCGGCTGAAGCGCTCGGCGACGCCGCGATCGAGACGGTCGATCCCGCGAAGCCGGCGTCGGTGCGCGTCGATCTACTAGTCGATCTCGTGGCAACCCTGCGCGACCACGACAAACTGCACCAGGCTCTCGCGGCTGCCTGCCTCGAAGCAATGCGCGACGAACCCGCCGAAGCCTGACCCCCGCTGGACGCCGCCCCCGTGGTGTCGCTATCCTGCTGGGCTCGGCCCATCGCCGACCGGCCGACCAAGACCACGGGGAACCGCCATGCTCGATTCGCTCACGCCCGCACAGCAGATCACCGTCACGCTCAACAAGGTTCCCGCGCGCGAGGACGCCCGCCAGACCATCGAACGGCTGATGCGCCAGGCGCCCGAGATCAAGTCGGCCCTGAAGAGGACGCAGGAGCACCGCGGCCGGGTGACGATCACACGCTCGCGCGGCAAGCGCCCGTGGACCATGCGCCACCGCCGAACCCGCGTCGCCGTCGCCGACGCCGGCGCCACCTGGACCATGCCCTATCTACCCGCCTTGCGCCGGGATATCGAGAGCGTCGCCGAGTTCCTCACCATCCGGCCCGCGTGACGCGATGCCCGTCCGCCGAACACGCCGGGCTACGCTCGCAGCCGCGTCGGCGATCGTGCTCGTCGCGCTGACGCTGCCGTCCTGCGGCTCGTCATCGCCCGCTCCCCAGACGCCCGAGATCTCCGAGCACGCCGTCGCCTACACCGTCCGAGGCCGGATCGTCTCACTCCCGGACCCGGCCCGGCCCGCTGCGGAACTACAGATCCATCACGAGGAACTGCCCTCGTTCATGTCCGGCGGGGAGGTCATCGGCATGTCCGCGATGATCATGCCTTTCCCCGAGATCGCTCCGGGCGTGTCGCTCGCCGGGCTGCGCGTCGGACAGGCCGTGACGTTCACCTTCCAGGTCGAGTACGACCCAGACTCGCAGATGCCCGTCGGCGTCCTCGTCACCGCGATCTCGCCACTGCCCCAAGGCACGGCTCTGACGATCGACTGAGCCGCGCTCTTCTGACGAGCAGGAATTCCACCGAGCGCATCGTAAAAGCCCAGGGATTCAATCCCTGGGCTTTGTGAGTACGAACAGCCTCGCGCCGCGGCGTCGCCGGCGATCAGGTCCAAAAAAGAAGCCCAGCGCAGCGGGGGAGGGCCGCGCGCCGGGCTTCGAGGGGCTCGTTGTCAGGTGTCGCGTGTCGGCTTGCCGCCTCGCGTACACACCATCAACCACGAGATCGGCGGGACTATTCCCGACAGTTCGCACTACAGAGAAAAATTTTCACTTTTCAGGGCAAGTCCTCATATATGGCGCATCGTTAGCCCGCCGACACCCAGTAAATTGTTAATCATCGGCCCGGCATAAACCCCCGTCGGCCCCGCGCGCTCAGGTCGTCCGAGTCGGCGCAAGCCCAAGCCGACTCATCACCTGCTGCATGTCCGACCACACCAGCGCCCGGTTCTCAGGCGTGTACGACCGCAGCAGGTACGCCGGGTGAAACGTCGGCATCACCGGGATCCCCTCGTACTCCCGCCAATGACCGCGCAACGCCCCCATCGCCTCGCTCGTCTCCAGCAGCAGGTTCGCTGCGGGCTTGCCCAGTGTGACGATGACCCCCGGCCCGACAATCCGGACCTGCTCCTTCAGATAAGGCCCGCACAGCGACGCCTCGGCGCTCGTCGGCGTCGCGTTGTTCGGCGGACGGCTCTTCAGCACGTTTGCGATGTAAACGTCCGATCGCTGCAAGCCCATCGCCGCGATGATCTTCTCGAGCAACTGCCCGGATCTGCCGACAAACGGCCGGCCCAGCCGATCCTCCTCCGCCCCGGGCGCCTCGCCGACGAACATCAGCCTCGCGTCGGGGTTCCCCTCGCCGAAGACCGTCCGCGTGTGCGCCGTCGCCTCGGTGCAGTGCGGGCACTCCGCGTCGTGCCGGGCGTGGAGTTCGTCGAGCCGACGCTGCTTCTCGCCCGCTGCGCCGACGACCACGGGCCGAGCCTCTTCCTCATTCACCGGCGATCTCGGCGACGCCGACGCGACCGGGACCACGTCCGCCCCGAGGAGCCTCGACGTCTCCACCAACTGCCTCGCCGCGGCCAGGGCCCGATCCTCACCCGGCATCGCCCGCCCCCACGGCTGTCTCATCAGGCGCGTCCACCAGCCCGACCCCCGCCCGTCGCGCGATCCCGCGCGCCACCGCCGCCGCCAGCCCCGCGTCGGCGCCCGCGTCAAATGTGACGACCTCGGGCTGTTCCGCTGCGCCCGACACGCTCGTCAGGCGGACGCCCGCGCTTGACAGCCTCAAACCCGGGCGGTGCATCCTCTCGCGCGTCGCCGAAACACGCGCGACGATCGGCCCGTCGTAATAACGAAGATCAACCTGCTCCGCAGCCGCGGGATCCACGTCCGCCGGTTCAAACAGCACCGTCACGCGCCTTCGATCGCGGTGCAGGAACGAATCCACCTCGGCGCCGGCGCCGATCTCAGTGTGTGTCCAAGGCGTCGCAAGCCCCGCGGTCGACACCGGCGTCGAGACTATCAGCCCGCCCCGCGCGTCGACACGCTCGAGCGCGAAGCCGCGACTCACCAGTTCTTCCTTCGCTGCTTCAAATGTCTCCGCGTACCGCGACGCCGGCGCCAATACAGCCGAACGCCCGCCGCCCGCGGCGCACCCGCCCAGCAGCAACATCAGCACAACCATCGGCACGATCCGAGCCATGCCCCTCAGTCTAAACCATCCCGCGAATCCAAGCCTCACCACCCCCCGCCCCCCACCAGTGGCACGGGCGTCTCGCCCGTGCGCGAACAGCCCAGTGGCACGGGCGTCCCGCCCGTGCGCGAACAGCCCAGTGGCACGGGCGTCCCGCCCGTCATTCTCACTGATACCCCGGCCTTTGCTCCTCTCAGGTCAGCCATGATGCCGAGCATATGTCTCATCACACAACTAAAAGCCCAGGGATTTCATCCCTGGGCTTTGTGCGCATCGCGCGCGATCTGCGCCCCGATGCTTGCCCCGCCCGTGTCAGGCTTTGTCGCGCGGGCGGACTCCCATCGGAGTTCGTGTTTCTAACGTTCCCCATGCGACGGGCTGATCCGCGGCTTGTCGGAACCGTTCCATGTATTCGTCGTGCGGGATCTCGACGCAGCCGAACCGCGCCAGGTGCGGGTTGACGAGTTGCGTGTCGAAGAGCGTGTAGCCCCTCTGCCGGAGGTGCTCGACGAGACGGACCAGGCACACCTTGCTGGCGTGCGTCCCGTCGAGCGGGTCGCGCGAGCCGTCGTCGCGCCGGGGCTTAGGTCGGCTGAACATTGATTCGCCGATGAACACGCCGCCGATCGACAGCCCGTATATCCCACCGACGAGACGCTCTCGATCGCAGCCGGGTTCGATCGCCCACGCCTCGACGCTGTGCGCTATTTTCTCAGCGTGAAGAATCCGGAACCACGCCGCGATGTCGTCGTTGATCCAGGTCTCGTCATCGTCGGGCCGAGGGGCCCGGCAGCCCTGCACCACGCCCGCGAAATCGGTGTCGCAACGGATCACGAATCGGCCCGAGTTCAGAGCCCGCCGGAGCGAACGCGGCACATGGAACGCGCCCGCCGGGTCGCCCGGCACGATCGGGAATATCCCGCGCCGGAGCGCGTAATAAAACCGGATCTCGTTCGTATCCGGGTCCGCCATCGGGAACGCGCCCTGGCGGTACGCAGCGAGCAGGTTCTCAACGATCAGCGATTTCGCAACGCGCACAACGAATAATACCCCGACAGCCGTGGGACGGGCGTCCCGCCCGTCATGCACATACTGGTGGGACGGGCGTCCCGCCCGTCATACCCGGATCAAAGACCAAGAACACCACGGAACACAAGGCCATCAGCCGCAGCCGGCGCCGCTACTTCGCCTGCCCCGCGCGCGAAGTGGTACGATCAGCGCATCGGCGCCGACGTTGCGCCCATGGAGTGTCCAGCCATGAAAATGAAAAATCTATTTTCAGTCGCAAACACAATCGTCGCGCTGCTGATCGCCGGCCTGGCGTTCTCGCCGGCCTCGGCCCAGCCCGCCGACCTCGTCGTCACCAACGCGAGAGTGTGGACAGCGAGATCGCTCGTCGATGAGGCGACCGCGTTCGCTGTGCGCGACGGGCGCTTCGTCGCCGTCGGCTCTGCGGAGGATGTCCAGCCATTGGTCGGCCCGCGGACCACGGTCTACGACGCGGGCGGGCGCCGGGTCACGCCCGGCCTGATCGACACGCACCTGCACATCGAGAACGGCGCCGGGGGTTTCGGTCGGCTCGACCTGCGCCCCGCGACCAGCCGACAGCACATGCTCGAACTGATCCGCGCCCACGCCGCGACACTGCCCGAGGGCGAGTGGGTGCTAGGCCGGGGCTGGAGCGCCGAGTCCTGGCCCGATGTAACAACGCCGACCCCCGCGGAGATCGACGCCGCGACCGGCGGCCGGCCCGCGATCCTCACCCGCATGGACGGGCACAGCCTGATCGCCGGCGGCGAAGCCATCCGTCGCGCGGGCATCACAAAGGACGGCCCCGCCGATCCGCTCGGCGGGAAGATCGGACGCCGGCCGGGCGGCGAACCCGACGGCGCGTTCTACGAGCAGGCCATGGGGCTGGTGACGCGAAACGTCCCGCGATCCTCGCCGGAGCGTGTCCGCGAACAGACCCGCCAAGCCGTGCGCCATCTCAACAGCCTCGGCCTGACGCAGGTCGGCGCGATCGACACGCGAGGCTTCGTCGAAAGCCATCTCGTCCCCCTCGACAACGCCGGCGATCTTACAATCCGTGTCGGCGTCTCGATCACCGGCGCGGGCGATACGATGGAAGCCTGGCGCCCCGTGCTGCGCTGGGCCTCTGACATCCCGGACCCGTCGCCGAACGTCCGCGTGCTCGGTTTCAAAGGTTACATGGACGGCTCGCTCGGCTCGCGCACCGCGTGGATGCTCGAAGGGTTCACCGACGAGCCTGACAACGCCGGCTTCCCGCTCGCGATGGCGGCGACCGGCGCGCTCGGTCGGCTCATCCTCGAAGCGGGCGCGCTCGGCCTCCAGCCCGCGGTCCACGCGATCGGCGACCGCGCAAACCGCCAACTCCTCAACTGGTACCAGGCGATGGGCCCCACCGGCTGGGAGACACGCCCGCGCGTCGAGCACGCCCAGCACGTCGATCCCGCTGACATCCCGCGCTTCGTCCGCATGGGCGTGATCCCCAGCATGCAGCCCTACCACAAAGCCGACGACGGCCGATACGCCGAGGAACGCCTCGGCCCGGAGCGCATCCGCACCAGTTACGCCTTCCGCGATTTCTACGATTCCGGCGCGCTCCTCGCGTTCGGGAGCGACTGGCCGGTCGTCTCGGCGGACCCGTTCCTCGGAATCCATGCCGCCGTCACCGCGCGAACCATCACCGGCGACCTCTTCGTCCCCGCCCAGTCCCTCACCGTACCCGAGGCGCTGACGTGCTACACCGTCCACGGCTCGTGGACGCTCAAAACACAGAACGAGGCCGGCATGATCGAGCCGGGCCGGCTCGCGGATTTCATCGTGCTCGACCGCGACATCCTCCGCGTCGATCCGGAACTTATCAAGGACACCCGCGTGCTCCGAACGTACGTCGGCGGAGAGATGGTCTTCGAGCGGGCGCCGGGCGAATGACGCGACGCCGCCCGGCCGCTGTGATCGCCGCGCTCGCTGTCACCGCCGGCTGTCTCGTCGCGTGGGCAGTCACCGGCCGGGCCGGGATCACCGCGACAACTCGCTTCGTCGAGATCGAACGCCCGCCCGACCCCGACGACATCATGGACTTCGCCCGCACCGACGCCGACGGCCTCGTCCGCGAGACCGTCCGCGACGACGGCTTCCGTTTCGGCGTCATCCCCGGCGGCTACCCCCGCCCCGGAGCATGGGCGCCGAACCTGCTCTGGCTCAGCGTCTCGACGATCGCCGGCCCGGTGTGGCTTATCGCGGTGATAGCAATCCTCGCGCCGACTAAAAAGCACACCACAACCGCCGCGGACGCCTGAACCACACGCGCCCATTTCGCTTCAAGTGTGTTTCACGCTACTAAAGCCGAGGGATTTCATCCCCGGGCTTGGGCCGCATCTCACTCAGCCGAGAGCATCGTGCCCACGCGCTCGCCGCGGACGACGCGCGCGATCGCGCCCTTCTTCTTGAAATCGAACACAACCACCGGCAGCCCGCGCTCCTGGCACATCGTCAGCGCCGTCAGATCCATCACCGCCAGCCGCTTCTCGAGCGCCTCGGCGAAAGTAAGTTTCTCATACCGCGTAGCGTCGGGGTTCGTTTTCGGGTCCGCCGAGTACACGCCGTCCACTTTCGTCGCCTTGAGGACGACGTCCATCTCTAGTTCCGTAGCGCGGAGCGCCGCGCACGTGTCCGTCGTGAAGAACGGGTTGCCCGTCCCGGCGACGAGGATCACGATCCGCCCGAGTTCTAGGTGCCGCATCGCCCTGCCGCGGATGAACGGCTCAGCCACCGCGGGCACGTCGATCGCCGTCATGCACCGCGCCGGCTGGTCCATACCGTCGAGCGCCTCCTTCAGCGCCAGCCCGTTGATGACCGTCCCGAGCATGCCCATATAATCGGCGGTCGCCTGGTGGATGATGCCCTCTTTGGCGAGTTCGGCGCCTCGCACCACGTTCCCCCCGCCGACGACGACCGCGACGGAAGCGCCCGTCTCGCGCGCCGCCTTGACCTCCTCGGCGATCACCTGCAACTCCCGGCTGTCCACGCCGTAACCACCCGGGGCGCAGAACGCCTCCCCGCTGAGTTTTAGAAGAACACGTCGGTAAGGGGTTCGTTCGGCGGGCATGCGGGCAATACTCCCCGCTCGCGGGCGAGTTCACAAGTCGTCACGCCGACCCGATCATGCCGGCGGCGCCCAGCGGGTGCGCGATCATGTTCCGCCTACACTTTCAGCCGTGCCCGTCGAAGATGTGAATGTGACACACGCCGAGCCGATCGCAGAATCCCCGCGTCGGTCCCGGCGTGCCGACGAACGCCGGGCGCCCGCGCTCGGGGTCGCGGCGTCGCTGATCGTCCACGCTTTCCTGCTGGTTTCGCTCGCCTTCATTCTTCTCGACCGTCCCGCCGGGTCGGGCGGCTCCGGCGACGCGATCGAACTCGCGATCGTGACCAGCGCGGAACTATCGGCCCTCGAAGCCGCGTCCGGCGCCGCGCCCTCCATCAACGCCGAAGCCCCCGCAGAACTCCTCGACGCGACCATCTTCGACACCCCCGTCGCCGAAGCCGCACTCGAATCCGCCTCGGGCGCAATCGCCGGCCTCGAAGGCGCGGGAAGAACCATCGGCCAGGGCGTCGATCTCGGCGGCGGCGCCGGCGGGGGCAGCGCTTCGTTCTTCGGCGTCGAAGCCCGCGGCTCACGCTTCGCTTTCATCGTCGATATCTCCGGATCAATGGCCGGCCCGAAAATGGCGACTCTCAAACGCGAACTCGCCGCCAGCGTCGCAACCCTCAACGAGAACGCATCATTCACAGTCGTCCTCTTCTCCTCCACGCCGCGCATCATCGGCGGGCGCCCGCAGTGGTCCCGCGCCGCCGACCGCGCCAAAGACTCAGCGCTCATGGAGATCCGCGCCATCGAACCCGGCGGCGCCACAAACCCCATACCCGCGATGGACATCGTCTTCGGCCTGCGCCCGAGACCCGACGCCGTCTATTTCATGACCGACGGCCAGTTCTCCGAACTCGTCGTGCAGGAGTTCGACCGCCACAACCGCGCATGGATCGAGCCGGTCCCCGTCCACACAATCTCATTCATCAGCCGCGAAGCAGAGGAAGCCCTCATCCGCATATCCGACGGCTCCGGCGGCACATACACACACATCCCGGGGACCAAGCCTTGACCCGCGCCGCCGCTCTCATCGCGGCGTTCGCGCTCGCGCTATCCGCATCGGCGCAGGTCACGCTGCGCGACGGTCGCACACACCCCGGCGCCGTCACCGGCGTCGATTCGTCCGGCGTGACAGCCGTCGGCGCCGAGGGCGTTTTTACATGGGACCGAGTTCTGCGTGTGTCGGGCGAGCACGCCGATGCCGCCGCCGCTTTCTCTCAAATGGCCGAGGATCTCTGGCGTGCGCGGACCCGGCTGGCCCGCGGCGACGTGCGCCTGGCGAGACCGATCTTTGAAACCTGGTTCACCCGCGACGACGCCCCGACCGGCGCGACCGCCCTAGTCGTCGCCGATGGTCTGTTGCGGTGCCGGCTCGCAGACGGCGCGCAGACCGCAGCGGTCGAGCCTTGGATCGCGGCGTTGCGGCTTCGCGCCGCGGGCGCACGCGCGGATCTCGGCTTCTCCAGCGCGATCGACGCCGCGACCGGGCTGGCGCCGGCGCTCGCGCCGATCTGGCTCCCCGGCGCCGCGGTCGAAACATTCGCGCGGGCTTCCATAGAAACAACACAAGACGCGGCGACCGACGAGCGCGCGGCTTCACTCGCTACGCTGTTCCAAATCGCCGCGTCGATAGAGACCGGCGCGCCGCAGCCGCTGCCCCCGAGCCGCGCCGATCCGTCCGACGCCGAGCGACTCGTCCGCGACATCATCGAAGCGCGCAGCCCCGAGCCGGAAATCCGCGACGCCGCCCGCGCCCGGCTCCGTGACGGAGTCGACCGCGAGCCGGGCGACTGGCGCGAATGCTGGCGCCGGGTCGCGCTCGGGCGATCGCTGCTGATGGAAGATTCGCCCGACGCGCGCGACCTGGGCGTCGCGCACCTGCTGCACGCCCCGGCGAGGTTCGCTCGCGTCCTGCCGCGCCTCGCATCGGTCGCCCTGACTCTCGCCGCGGACGAGTACGAACGCCGCGGCGATTCCGACGCCGCGCGCCGGCTGCGCGACGAACGATCCCTGCTCGAACCCGGATCGCCGCACACCGCGATCAGCCCGGCGCCCGCGACCGCGCTCGCGTCGCGCACACATAAGGAGACGCAATGACCCTCCCATTCGCCGTCGCGCCAACGGGACCATCAGCGACGCTCGCGCAGGACGCCGCGCCCGGCGGCGTGTCCGTGCTCGAACTCATCGCTGCGGGCGGGACGATCGCGTATCTTATAATCGCATTATCGATCGCCGCGCTCGCTCTCGTCGTCATGCACGTCGTGCAGCTCCGCGCCGCGACTCTCGCGCCGCCCGACATCGTCGACGAACTCGACGATCTTCTGTCGCGCGGCGAGACCGACGCCGCCCTCCGGTTCTGCCGCGACGACGAGCACGATTGCTTCCTCACCCGCGTCTTCGGCGCCGGGCTGACACGCTGCAAACGGTCCGTCTTCGGCTGGCTCGAACTCAAAGGCGCGCTCGAAGAGGCCGGGCAGGAGCAGGTCGCGCGGCTGTTCCGATCGACCGACGGACTCGGCCTGATCGCCGCGATCGCGCCCATGCTCGGACTCCTCGGCACCGTCCTCGGGATGGTCGGCGCGTTCGACACCATCAGCGCGTCCGAAGGCTTCGCGCGCCCCGATCAACTCGCCGGCGACATCTCTAAGGCGCTCGTCACAACCCTGATGGGCCTGTCGCTGGCGATCCCCGCGACGGCGGCGTTCACATATTTCCGCAACCGCATCGACGCGCTCTCGGGCGAGATCGCCGGGACTATCGAGGAACTCGCCGCGCACCTCGATTCCGCCGCGAACCCCGCCGAAACCGCCGACCGCGAGGGCGCCGCATGAGGCGCGCCCCGGCGAAACAACGCTCCCACGTCCCCGACATCGACATCACCGCGATGATCGACGTGGTGTTTCTATTGATAATATTCTTTATGACGACGGCTCAGTTCGCGCGCATGACCCGCGCCGACGTCCGCCTCCCGAGCGAACCCGGCGAGGAGCGCGAGGCCCGACCCGAGCCGACGATCATCGTGAACGTCGGCGCCGACGGCGCAATCATCATCGAGCAGCAGCAGGTGTCGCTCGATCGGCTGGCGCGCATGGTTTCGTCCGAGATCGCTCGCGCCGGCGGCGACCCCGCGGCGGTCCGGCTGACGATCCGCGCCGATCGCACGCTCGACGCCGGGACTCTCAACGACATCGCGCGCACGCTCGCCGGCGCCGGGCTTCGCGGCGTGCGCGTCGCCACCGAGCCGCCCCGCGGAGGCTCCTCGTGAGGTTCTCCCCGCGCTCACGCCCGAAGTCCGTGGTCGGGAGGATCCCGCTCACCAGCATGATCGACGTCATATTCCTTCTGCTGATCTTCTTCATGGCGACGACGACGCTCTCGACGCCCGAGTCCCGGCTGTCGCCCGGGCTGCTCGAGGAGCGCGCCGGGGGCGCAGCGTCGGACCTCACGCCGCAGGTCGTACGCGTCGAACGCGACGGCGCCCGCGAGGTCTTCCGTCTCGGCGAACGTGTGTTCAATGATCGGCGGGCGCTCGTCGCTGCGCTCGCGGAACTGCCGAAGGAGCCGGGCGTCTTCGTTCGCGCATCGGACGACGCGAGCGTCGCGGGCGTGGCGGCTGCGCTACAGGCCTGCCGGGACGCGGGCTTCACCAGGGTGAGTTATGTTCCTGAATAATAAATATATTGTTGCTCCGGCTCTCGCGGCCGCGCTCTTCGGGTCGCCCCCGGCGCCGGCGACCGCTCAGGACGCGCGCGACGCGGCGATCGAGTCATACCTCGCCGAGCGCGGCATGGACGGGCCCCTCGCGGCTCATCTGCGCGACCGTCTTTCCCGCACTCCCGCGTCTGATCGGCGACCGATCGCGGAACGGCTCGCGGTGGTGTACGGGGCGATCATCGAACACGCCCGAGACGATGAATCCCGCCGACGCGCCGAACGACACGCGCGCGACCTTCTCGCTGCGCTCCCTGACGGCGCATCTGCCTCGCTCCGGCTCGAACTCGACCGCGCCAGGTACACGACCGCCGAGCGCGATCTCGAACGGCATCGGCTGCTGATCCTCGACGCCGAAGCGCACGCCGCGGCTGTCGCGACCATGCGTGAACTCGCGCCCGTGTTCGATTCGATCGCACGCGCAGCGCACGAGCGCGTGCTCGCGATCCAGCGGCAGGAAGAATCTGGACGACCGTTCGACGCTGCGACTCTCGCACGCGCGCTGCGCGAGGCGCGGCGTGAACGCTCGCTCGGTTTTTATCTCGCGGGCTGGGCGAACACTTATCTCGCGGAGTTCACGGGCGAACGCGGCCGGGCCGCCGAGGCGCTCGTGCAGTTCGGCTGGCTTCTCGGCGCGCCGTGGAATACGCCGGCGTCGCTGGACACGCTGCCGCGCGGCTCGATCGCGCTCGAACATGTCTGGCGCGCGGCGGTCGGTGTAGGCGTGGCGCACGCGGCGCTCGGCGATTTCACGTCGGCGCACGCCTGGCTCGACGCGGCTGAATCCGCCGAGGGAGCGCCGGCGGCGCTTATCGCGCAGGCGGCGCCACGACGCGTGACCGTGCTCGCACGATCGGGCCGATGGGACCGCGTCGCGGATGTGTTCGCGCGATCACGCGCTGACGACGACGACGCCGACCGCGACGCGACGCTGGCGCGGCTTGTCGCGGCGCTGGCGCTCGGAGAATCGAGCGAAGATACGGACGGGGCGCGCGCGGAAGTCGCGCGCCGGGCCGTGGCGGAACTCGTCGCGCTCGGCGAGATCGCGCATGTTGTGGATCTCGCGTCAAGATTCGGCTCGGCTTCCCTGGCCCAGCGGGGTTTCATCGGTTCTTATGTTCGCGGGCTGATCGCTTACGAGGACGCACGCGCGGCGCATCGCGCGAGCGGTTCCGACGTCTCGGCGCCGACGGGCGACGCAAGATTGGCGGGGGGGTACTCGCGCGCCGCAGCGGCGCTCGAAGCGTCGCTGCGCGAACCCGACGCGGCGGATCACGCCGGCCCGCGCGCGACCGCGGCGACGCTCGCGGGGACTGCGCATTACCTCGCGTCAGGGGTCGACGCGCGAGCCGCGCGCGAAGCCGTGCGCCTGCTGCGCGACGCGTCGAACATGCACCGCGATCCATCGGTCGCGGCCGATTCGTTGTGGCTCGCGCTGCGATCGGCGGAGCGGCTCGACGCTGACGCGTCCTCGTCGCGCACGGAGGAACTCGCGCGCGAGTTCCTGGAGCGGTTTCCCGACGATCGCCGGGCGGGAGTTCTGCGAGTCCGGCTCGCGGCGGACGGCGCGTTGGACCCGCGCGACGCGCTCGCCGTTCTGCTCGACACGCCGAGCGATTCCCCGGCGTACGAGACAGCCCGGCGCCAGGCTGCGCGGATGCAATATGATATCTACCGCGCAGCGGCGGCTGATCGGCGTCAATGGGAAGCGCTGCGCTACGCCGACCTCGCCGAGCCGTTGCTGGCGCTGGACCGTTCTCGCGCCGCAGCCGGCGACGCCGCGGCATCCCGGCTCGCGGTTGTGCGAGCGCGTCGTCTGCTCGACGCGCTCCTGAGCGCGCCGAACCCGGACGCCGCCCGCGCCGCTGCGGCGCTGGCTTCACTGGACGCGGTCACGGCGCTGGCGCTGACCGAGCCGGCGCCCGCGGGCGAGACTCTGTTCAGGCGTGTGCAGGTCGCGCTCGCGTCGGGCGATGTGCGCGACGCGGAGGCGCTCCGATCTGAACTTATATCGCTGGCGTCGAGCGATCCCGAAGCCGCGCGGTTCGCGCCATTCGCCGACCGCGCGATGTTCGACGCGGCCGTGCGCGTGTGGCGAGACCGCGGCGCGACGGGGCTTCGTGACGACGCGCTCGCGTCGGCGGCGCGGGACGTGCTGGCGCGAGGAGCGGAGACGCTAGAACACCTCGGCGGTTCGGCTTCGACGGATCCGCGCGCTCTCCCCGTGCAGGCCGCGATCGCGTCGGCAGCGGCGGAACTCTGGCAGGCGACGCGCGACGAGGACGCGCTCGAACTCGCGTACCAGCGTTTGCGGCTCGTGCTCCGCGCGCGGCCGACGGATCGTGACGCGCTGCGCCGGCTCGCGGATGTCGCCGAGGCGCGCGGCGATGTTGAAACTTCCCTCTCGTGCTGGCGCACGCTGTCCGCGGGGCATGCCGCGGGAAGCGCGGAATGGTTCGAGGCGCGCGTGCGACTAATAGAATTACTCGAAACAAAAGATCCCGATCGCGCCGCTGAAACATTGCGTCAGCACGCGACACTCCGCCCGGACCTCGGGCCGGAGCCTTGGCGTTCGAGGTTAATCGAATCGGCGGCGCGGCTGGGTGTAAGTCTCAATATTGCGGGGGGGGCGCGATGAGCGAGCCTAGCCCGATCCAGCGGTTTCTCGGTCTTGCGCGCGACACAGTCTCGCCGTTCGAGTTGCTGGGGATAGAGCCTGATTCCTGCGACGAGCCGCGCGTGCACGAGGCGCTCTCGCGTCGGCTGGCGCGTGTCGCGCGACATCCCGAAACACGCTCGCACGAAGCCGACGAGGTCCGGCTGGCGCTGCACGCGGCGGCTGCGCAGATACTCGACCCGAGCGTGCACGCCGCGCTCGTGGCGGCGCCGGAACGAACGACTCGCGATATTGTTATCGAAAGTGAGTTCGCGCCGCAGTCGCGGGTGTCAGATGCGTTCGACACGCTCGCGGCGCGAACGATAGCGCGGGCGGGAGGCTGGAACACCGAGTCGCAGCGATCGCTGGCGATGCTCGCGCACGCGCACGGGATCGACGAACGGGCGCTGCGAGATCGGCTCCGGCGGATCGCGTCGGGCGGCGCGCGACAGGCGCGTGCGGCAGGCGAGCACTCGGGCACGCGCGCGACGACCGCCGAGCGAACATCGGCGGCGCGTCCGCGGAGACAGGCGCGGCTCTCGATCGGGCATGTAACATTGATCGGCTCTGCGACGACGCTCGCAGCGGTCGTGGTTGGGGCGCTGCTCCTGCGTGAGGCGGCGCGATCGGCGTCGGCGCCGGATCGTTCGAACACGCCGGCGACGGTTGACAGGCGTTCATCAGAACCGGCGCCGACGGACACGGCGCCGCCGCCGCGATCTTCGTCCGATCCGACCGCTGCGGTTCTCGCTACGCCCGAGGCGATCGTGCGCTGGCTGGAACGGGCGACGGAGGAGCGTGCCGCCGATCCCGGTCAGGCTGCGTGGCGGTTCGAGCGGGCGGTCGAAGCGCTCGCCGAACGCTGGACCTCCATGCCTCACGATGCGAGGCGCCGGGCGGGTGATCTTGTTCGCGCAGCGATGCACACCGCGGACACGGGCGCCGCGTCCGGTCTTCGCGCGCTCGAAGCGACCGCGCGCGGGCTGGACCGTTTCGCCGATGATTCGACGCCGCGCGATGCGAGCGCGGTTCGAGCGGCGGTGTGGTCGGCGGCGATGCTGGCGGCGCTCGTGTCGGACCCGGACACCGGCGCCGGGCTTCGTAATCTTATCATTGAGCGTCACCGCGGCGCGATCGGTTCGGCGCCGGCGGACGCGCGAACATTCGAGGAAGCGGTGCTCGCGTCGGCGACCGGCGTGGCGGCTCGGCTGATCGCTGCGCACGAAGCCGGCCGGGCGCCGAGCGCCGAGGCGTGGTCGGCGTGGGTCGAGTGTCTCGACCGCGTCGCGGAAACTTCTGCTGAAGCCGCGACGCGCGAACGGCTGGTGCTGTTCGCAGCGGGCGCGCTGCTGAGATCGCGCGCGAGCGTCGCGGCGGACCCGGCTGCGAACGCCGCGTTGACCGCGCTCCTGTCGCGCGTGAAGTGGAGATCGGGAACGACCGGTGAGACGCCGCCCGCGCATTCAGCGGTGATGACGTGGTTCGATGAACCGGCGGTGCGCGCCGCGGATCTCGCAGCGGCGACGGAGTGGATCGCGGCGCGGTCGGGCGCGCCGGGGGTGACTTCGTCGATGACGCTCGGGCGCACTTCGATCCCCGAGAGCCGGGTCGCGCTTCGCGAGCGTTACGCGCGGGCGTGGGGACTCGACAGCGCCACGGAAGCGCGGGGGTTCGCGGCTCTGTGGGCGCGGACGGCGCGCGAAACGCTCGACGCGCCCGACAGAAGTTCCGGGATCAAAACGCTCGCGCGCATAGTCGTAGCGGCGCGACTCAACGCGGCGGCGGGTCTGCGCTGGGAGGGCGCGAGCACGGAAGCGGGTTCGATCCTCGTCGATCTCGCGGGTCCGGTTTCTTCAGCGATGCGTCCCGGCGCCGCGCCCCCGCGCGTGCGCGACGCCGATCCGACGCGCGACGGCGTGTGGGGGCTGCGATTCCTCTCGACGCCCGCGAGCGACACCGCGGCGCGGCTGGTTCACATTGCCGATCTCGGTCGTCGGAGCGGGCCGCTCGGCCCGGTTGACACTGATGTTCTGGTCGCTGCGGCGCTGCGCAACCCGGTCGGCGAGGTGCGCGACGCTGCGCGCGAGGCGGTTCTCCGTCGCGCGTCCGAGCCGGGCGTGCTCGCGTCGATCTTGGATCACATCCCGGTCTCGCCGCGGACGGAGCCGACGACGGCGCTGGTGCGCGCGGTGACGCGCGCGAGCGTCGTCGCCCCGACAGAGCCGACCTGGCCGATCGAAATCCGTACAGCGCTTCTCGACAGCCTGCTCGAATCGCTGGCGACGAATGATCCTGCTTCGGTCGTCGACCGACTTGCTGATGTTCTGGCGCAGACTTACGAAGTCGGCGCTGTTGCGATCCCGGTGATTCAGCGTGGGACGTTCGGCGCCGAGTCTGTGTCCGGCTCCAGCACGGCTGTTTCCGCGCGTGCGCCGGAGGACGCCGCCGCTGATGCATGGTTGCGCTGGCGCGACGCAGCGGTGAGGATCGCGCCGAATCCGCGTGCGCCCGCGCCGATTGATGAAATCATCCGTCGCGCCAATGCGCGGACCCGGCTCGCGGTCGGGTCCGTAGAACGCTTCGCGGCGTGGCAGTGGAGCGTCGCCGACGCGATGGCGTTTGTGGTCTCGGGCGAGCGGCCGAGCCGGGCCGCGGAGGTCGCGGCGGTAGTCGCGGCGCTCGAATCACATCGGCGGGCGTCGCCGGGCGTGCTCGAACAGATCGAACACACCGAGGTCGCGATGGCGCGACTCTGGGCGATCCGGTACGGGCTTAGCGCCGATGATCCGATCCCGACTTCACGCGCCGTCGCGAGCGCACCGCAGACGACCGCGCGGACCGGCGCCGCGGCGTCTCCGCTCGACGTGATCGCTCCGGCGCTGCTCGACACGCCGCTCGGCGTCTTCGTGCGCGAGCGCGCCGCGTCGATCGACGCCGGCGACGCTCTCGCTGTGTTCGAACTCGCCGAGGACGTGACGGCTCGCGCGGACAGCCCGGCCTGGCGCGACGCGGCGAGGGCGCTCTTCATTCTTGCGTTCGAGATCGACCGCGCCGCCGACGGTCGAGCCAGCGTCGGCGCGAGTGTGTATCTGGCGCTAGCCGACCTGTCTACCGCGGCGGACGAAAAACGCTGGCTCGTGGCGCTGGCGGTGTCGCTGGATCCCGCGTCGGCCGCGGGGGCGCCGGTGATCGACGACCCTTCGCCGGATGCGCAGACCCGGCTCGCGCTCGCCGAGGCGCTCGAGTTATATCGGCTCGGGGAATACCGCGAATCGCAGCGTCGGATCGAAGCGCCGGGGGTGTCGGCGGCGCTCGAACTCTTCGGCGCCGCGCTCACGGGAGGCGCCCGCGCGATACGCGAGGAACTCGCCACCGAGAACACGTGTCGGCAGTGCCGAAACGCGCGGATCATCCCCGATCAATCAGCGGACGCGACGCATCGGCTCTGCCCGACGTGCGGCGGTGATCCCGGCCCGGACCTCACGGACGCCGCCCTGGTCGAGCATCTAAGATTAGAACGGCTGCTTTTGGGCGGGGCGGCCGGGGCGTGGTCGGCGGATCTCGCGATCAACTTCGGCCGGGCGATGCGCGACGCCGACCCCGCCGACCTGCTCAGACCAATCCCGCGCTGAACGCATCAGCCCCCGACATGCACGACGATGTCGCCGCGCCCGCGGTCCTCGTCCGCGAGCGACGCTGCAGCGGTATCGACCACGACGATCGTGAGCACTCCCGCGCCCGGGGCGAGATCGCGGAGCCGGCTTACAAGCCCGCCCTCGAACTCCGCGTGGAACCGTCCGACAACGAGCACGACCGGCCGTCGGCCCGTGCTGATCAGCCGGGCTATGGAATCGGCCATCGTCGCGTCCCAGACGTTCTGGCTTCTGAAGAAAGATTCGACGACGCGCTCGGCCTCGGCCCGGCGCGCGTCGCGCTCGGCGTCGGTCTCCGCTGCGGGATCATCGCCCGAATGCCCGCCCATCGCGCCCATGGCGGAGAAGAAGCGATCGCGGTAGCCGCCGGTGGTCATCGAATCGGGGACGACGAAGAGCCGATGTTGTTCTTCGGTCAGCGCGCGGAGCGCGTCGAAGCCGTCGGTGCGGGCGAGTCGGACGTACCGGCGCGGCGCGTTGGCTGCGACGACGGGGACGCCGACGCTCCGGGCGGCTTCGAGCATCGCGCGGTGCCCGGGCGGGTCGTTGCCGGGCGTGCGCGAAGCAGCCGCGGCGAACTCGTCCGCGTTCGTCACGCCTGTAAGATAATCGTCGATCGCGGGCTGGTGCTCGCGCTCGTAGAACTCGAGCGCGAGCGCGGCGCCGCTCGGCTCGCGCGCGAGAATCTCGTCGAACAGAGCCGCGGCGAACGCAAGCCCGCGCGGATGCCCGTGCAACTCGCCGAGGATCACGGCGTCGGCGCCGGCGGCGCGCTCGATGAGATCATCCCAACCGACCGTTTCCCCGGTGGCGCCCGCGAAGATCGTCACGTCGTCGGGGGTGAAACCCGCCAGGGCGGCTCGCTGTTCAGCGGTGGTGTCCCGCGGCGTGACGGTCGGCGCCGAGGACGAGCCGCCCGCCGATCGCGCGCCCGTCGCGCACCCGCCCGCGGACATCAGCAGGAAAAAAACGAACATCCCCAGCCGAGCGTTGCGCGTGGTCATGCCGGCACGATGCGCGCCGGGAGCCTCGGCGTCAAACGGGAAGATGGTCGGCGAAATAGTGGGGCGTGATGAGCGGCAGCGGAAGCGGGAAATGGCGGTCCGCCCACGTCGCGACGCGGGCAGCGTGTGTAAATCCAAAGCCCAGGGATGAAATCCCTGGGCATTACGGGGACCGCGCGGAACAGCGCCCAGCACCGTTCTTCCCTCTCCCCAACCCTCTCCCATGGAGGGGGTCAGAAACCAGTGGCACAGGCGCAAACAGTGGCACGGGCGCAACGAGTGGCACGGGCGTCCCGCCCGTGCGGACACGGCTCGGAGAGCCGTGCCACCACGGAGATAGTGGCACGGGCGTCCCGCCCGTGCGTTTGCTGCAAACCTCCATCCCCGCGCCCAACGACCGGGCCGAGGACGGCCCGGCTCGGCCCGACTTGTGCCCGACTCACCCCGGCTCGGCCCCGGCGCCGATCCCGACCCGTTCCCGTGCGTATGGACACACACAGCGGATCGGCCGATGATGCCACACTCCCACCGACCGACCGCCCGGGATCAATACAATGTCGCCCCGACAAGCCACAACCGCTAGGGTGTCCAGCCTATGACGGCGATGATCCAGATCAAAAACCTGCGTAAAGAGTTCGGCCCGATCCTCGCGGTCGACAATGTCTCATTCGATGTCCCCAAGGGGCAGGTTCTCGGCTTCCTCGGGCCTAACGGCGCGGGCAAGTCCACGACCATGAAAATGGTCACCGGGTTCCTCGCCCCCAACGCCGGGACAGCCGTAGTCTGCGGCCACGACGTCCTCGAAGACCCCATCGCCGCCAAATCCAAGATCGGGTACCTCCCCGAAGGCGCCCCGCTCTACGGCGACATGACCCCCGAGGGCTTTCTCCGATTCGTCGCAGAGGTCCGGGGCATCCCCCGTCGCAGCCGCAAGGCCGCGATCGACCGCGTCCGCGCTCTCGTTCATCTTGAAGGCGTGATGCGTCAGCCCATCGAGACCCTCTCGAAGGGGTACAAACGCCGCGTCGGCCTGGCGCAGGCGATCCTGCACGACCCGCCCGTGCTGATCCTCGACGAGCCGACCGACGGCCTGGACCCCAACCAGAAGCACGAGGTCCGCCAACTTATAAATAACATGGCGAGCGAGAAGGCGATCGTGCTCTCGACGCACATCCTCGAGGAGGTCGGCGCCGTCTGCACCCGCGCGATCGTCATCGCCCGAGGCCGGATCGTCGCCGACGGGACGCCCGAAGAACTCGAAGCCCGCTCGCACAGGCACAACGCCGTCCGCCTGGCCGTCCGCGCCAAGGCCGACGCCCTCGCCGCGGAGATGAAGAAGATCGAAGGCGTCGCCGGCGTCGAACCCGCCGGCTCGACCAACGGCGTCGCGAGATGCCTCGTCACCGCCAAAGCCGGAGCCGTCATCGTCGATTCCGTCGCCAAGCGTGTCCGCGAACTCGGCTGGCACGTCGACGAGATCGTCGTCGAGCCGGGACGACTTGACGAGGTCTTCCGCGAACTAACAACAACCGGCGCCGGCCGCGGCGCGAAGGGAGGCGCAGCGTGAGAGGCCTCCTCGCAGTCATAAAACGCGAACTCGTCGGCTACTTCATCACACCAGTCGCCTACGTATTCATCGTCATCTTCCTCGCGATGAACGGCGTGCTCACCTTCAACGTCGGCGGTTTCTACGAGCGCGGCCTGGCCGACCTCCAGCCCTTCTTCGACTTTCACCCCTGGATGTATCTCTTCCTCATCCCCGCCGTATCCATGCGCCTCTGGGCCGAGGAACGCCGCGTCGGGACAATCGAACTATTGATGACCCTGCCCGTCGCGCCGTGGGCGGTCGTCGTCGGCAAGTACCTCGCCGCCTGGGCTTTCACCGGGATCGCGCTCGCCCTGACCGCGCCGATGTGGATCACCGTCAACTGGCTCGGGAACCCCGACAACGGCGTGATCCTCGCGTCTTACATCGGCAGTTTCCTGATGGCCGGCGCGTTCCTCGCGATCGGGGCGTGCGTGTCCGCATCGACGAAGAGCCAGGTCATCGCGTTCGTGGTGAGCGTGGTCGTCTGCTTCCTGTTCCTCGCGGCGGGGATGCCCGCGGTGACGGACTTCATCTCGTCCTGGGCGCCTAAGGTCCTGATCGACACCGTGACGAGTTTCAGTTTCCTGACCCACTTCGCCGCGATAACCAAAGGCGTCATCGACCTCCGCGACATCGTCTTCTTCGTCTCGCTCGCGGTGATCCTGCTCGGGGCAAACATCATCATCATCGAATCACGAAAGGCGGCCTGAAGCGCCCGGGGAAACAAACATGAATCCCAGATTCGCAACAGCGGCAGGATTGCTCGTGCTCGCGGGGATCTTCCTCGGCGTCAACCTGCTCGCCAACGCCTCGCTCCGATCCGCCAAGATCGATTTCACAGCGGATCGGCTCTACACGCTCTCGGAAGGCTCGAAGAACATCACGCGTTCGATCGACGAGCCGATCACGCTCGATTTCTATTACTCCTCCAAGGTCGCTGTCGGGCTGCCCAACGTTCAGGCCTACGCGCGCCGTGTCCGCGAACTCCTCGAAGAGTATGTCCGTGTCTCCGATGGGATGCTTCTGCTGCGCGTCATCGATCCCGAACCCTTCACGGATTCCGAGGACCGGGCCATGCAGGCCGGAGCCCGGGGAATCCCGATCGGGGACGGCGGGGTCCGTCTCTACTTCGCGCTCCACGCCTCCAACGCCGTCGGCGATCGCCGCGTCATACCCCTCTTCGATCCCGAGCAGGAACGATTCCTCGAACTCGAGATCAGCCGCCTGCTCCACGCCCTGACGAACCCGGACATCCCGACTGTCGGACTTATAACCACGCTCGAAATCGGCGGCGCCCGCGGCGATCAGGCGACCGGTCGGGCAGCGGTCCCGGCGTGGCAGATCGCGCGTGAACTCCAGCCCATCTTCGATGTGCGCCGACTCGACCCGCGCACCGGCAGAATCCCCGACGACATCGACGTGCTCCTTGTAATACATCCGAAAAACCTCTCCGCGCCGGCCCGCTACGCCATTGATCAGTTCGTTCTCGCGGGCAAGCCGCTGTTCATCGCCGTCGATCCTCATTCCGAGGCCGACACCCCCGACGATCCGAGCGATCAGGTCGCCGCCGTCAGCCATGTCACCGGCTCCGGTGTTCCCGATCTGTTCAGAGCCTGGGGCGTGAGCATGGACCCCGAAGTCGTCGCCGCCGACATTCGGCTGGCGATCGAAGCCGTCCTGCCCGGTCAACGCGAGGCGATGAAATACATCCCCTGGCTGGGGCTAGGCCCGGACAACCTTAACCGCGACGATCCGATCACCGGGCGACTCGGGCGCGTGAACTTCGGAAACGCCGGCGTCATCGACACACTCCCCGACGCCCGTACGACCGTAGAACGGCTGGCGTGGACGAGCACGCAGTCCATGCGTTTCGAAGCCGTCCGCGCCCGCCTGCTCCCCGATCCGAAACGCCTCACCAGCGTCTTCGAGCCGGGCGACGAAGAACTCGCCCTCGCGGTCCGGATCACCGGCCCGGCGGACTCGGCGTTCCCGCAAGGCCCGCCGCCCGGCGTCGCCCCTTCGCCCATCGCCCACCTCGCGCGCAGCGAGAAGCCCATCACGGTTGTCGCCGTCGCCGACACCGACGCATTCTCCGACCGCTTCTGGCTCTCACAAAACGCGCTCGGGGTCACGACCAAAGTCGCCGACAACGGCGACTTCCTCGTCAACGCCCTCGACCACCTCGCCGGATCGACCGACCTCATCTCCCTTCGCGCCGGCGGCGCTTTCTCCCGGCCGTTCGACCGCGTCAATGAACTCCGCGCCCGCGCCGAGGACGAGTACCGCGCCGAGCAACTCAAACTCGAACAGGAAATCCGTCAGACTCAGTCACGCATCGATCAGGTCCGCGCCGGACGCACCGACTCGTCCATACTCGTCGATCCTCAGGTCCGGCAGGAGATCGACGCGCTCAACGCCCGGCTCCTCGAAGCCCGCAAAGAACTCAGGGACGTGCAGCACCGCCTCCGACGCGACGTCGAAGTCCTCGGGCTGAGGCTCAAACTAATAAACTCCGCCCTCACCCCCGCGATCATCGCTCTAGCGGCCATCGGGCTTGCGCTCGCACGCGCCTCGAGACGACGCGCAGACCGTCATGCCCTGGCCCAACTCTCCACGCCGCAGCCTCGCGCAGACCAATCACACGCGAACCCATGAAACCACGGACACTTTCCATCCTCGCCGTGATCGCCGCGATCCTCCTCGTGCTCGGGCTTGCCACCTACGGCCGACGCACTACGGAGTTCGCCGCAAGCGCCCCGGACGTCCTCTACCCCGGCCTCATCGACAACCTCGATCAGATCACACGCATCGAGTTGATCGGGCCGGACGGAGAACTCACATTCAGTCGCAGCGATCAGCAGTGGACGCTCGACCAGAAAGGCGGGTACCCCATCCGCGTCGAACGCATGCGGACCGCCGTGCTCGCCCTGAGCGACCTGAGCGTCGCGGAGCCGAAGACCTCGAAGCCGGAAAACTACCCGTCGCTCGGCGTCCAGGACCCCGGCCCGGGTTCCGAATCCACGCTCGTGCGGATGATCGACCGCGACGATCGCCCGGTGGTCTCCGTCGTGCTCGGGAAGATGGAGCGAGTCGTCTCGTCGGGCGCCGTCCGGCGCTACGTCCGCCTCACCGACGATCCGCGTGTCTACTACGTCCACGGCGCCGCCAATATCTCCACCGCCTGGAACACCTGGGTCGACAAGCAGATCATCCGCTTCACCCGCGCACTCATTCATGACGTGTCCATAGTCCATCCCGACGGCGAGATCGTCCGTGTCTACCGGCCCGACACCGAGACGCAGGACTTCATCCCCGACCTCCCGCCGCTCTCGCCGACCGCCGACCCGCTCGCAGTGAATCTCATCGGAAATATGTTTATTTATGTCGGCCACGACGACGTCGACCGTTTCAACGAGAGCATGGCTCTCACCGCCCCGGGCCCCGTCGCCACCGTCCGCACGTTTGACGGCTTCGCCTTCACCGCGCGGCTCTTCGACCACGAAGACGCAACCTGGGTCGTCTTCGAGGCCGAGCACATCGACCCGATCACACCCGAATACGACTCCCCGGCGGAAACGCCGCCGGACCCAACCCTCGACCCCGAACAAAACTTATTCCGCGACCGCGACACCATCGCACAACTCGTCCGGCAGACCAACGAACGTCTCGGCGGGTTCCGCTTCCGCCTGCCTAGCGAGACCATCTCGCACCTGTCCCGGCGTACGTCAGACTTCTTCCCCTCGCAATAACCCGAGCGAGCCGGACAATCAGGCCGCGAACGGGTTCACAAAACCGCCGCACCACACCGCGAACAACTCAACGTGCCCATCTCGCACATCTGCCTGAACTGCGGCGTCGATCTCGCCCGCGTCCGCTCCACGCCGCACCCGACGCTCGCGATCAACGCCGTGGTCTGCCCCGAGTGCGGCGTCGCCGCCGTCCGTCGCAAACACCCCCTCATCCGCGACTCGCGACGCTTCCTCCGCGCACGCCGCGCTATCTGGACACTCGTCGGCCAGTTCACGCTCCTCGCCGGGTTCCTCACTTTCGCCGCCGCCATCGCGCACGCCACGGCCCGGTGGACCTACGACGAGCAGGTCTCGCTCCGCGCCCTGGCCCTCGCGGCCGTCGCGGCCGAACCTTCCGGATCGCGCCGGGTTGACTCCGAAGCGCCCTACGTTCTTATATTCTTCGCAGTCGCCTCGGTCGCGGCGGGGATCTGGCTGGGGATCGGGCTGCCGCACTGGCGCGTCATCACGCGCCCGCCCGCGTACGCCGCGGCCCTCGCACTCGCCGCGCTTACGCCCGTCCTCGCGTGGGCCTTCTTTGTTGTCCCCGTCCACGCCATCGCCGGCCGGACATATCATTACACCGGCCCAACCGCGTCGGGCTGGCTGACCGTCGCCGCCGTCCTGCTCGCGTCCTTCGTGATCTCCACACTCACCTTGCCCATCGGGATCGGAATGCAGAGGATGCTCGACGCGCACCGCCGAAGCCGACGCCGACGGGCGATCTCGAAAACCCGCATCGCGCGGAGCGGCGGATGACCGAACAAACCCACACATCACCGGCCCCCGCGACCGCCCCCGCCGACACCGCCGCCCACACCGAGACCCGCGTCTCAACAATCATCGGCGACCGTCTGTGTGTCGGCTGCGGGTTCAACCTCACCGGCCAGCCCGTCCTCAAAGAATCCGTCTACAGCCTGCTCATCGCGCGATGTCCGGAGTGCGGCATAGTCGCGCCCATGCAGGAATACCCCATCCTCGGCAAGTGGGCCGCTCGCTGGGCGTCGCTCGCCGCAGCGGGCTGGCTCGTCGTCATCCTCGCAGGCGCCTTCGCGCTCTCCATGTACACCTTCGCCGTTTCCATGGCGGCGTCAGAGGTCGGCTCGGAACGCTTCGGCGATTACATCGCGTCCGCGTACGCCGCGACACCCGGCGCCGGCCCTTCATCACAAAACATAACAGGCTTCGGCGTCGGGATGATGAACCGCTTCAACGCGGTGGACCTCGACTGGTGGCGCGCCGAGAGCGCCGCCGACCACCTCCGCCAGGCCGGCGGGTTCCGGCATATCGCCGCTGCCCCCGTAACAGGTTTCTGGATCAGCCTGCTCGCCGTCGGCCTGTCGGGCGGCGTGATAGGGTCCGTCGCGATGCTCCACGCGACGCGCCGCCGAGCCGCGATCCTCATGCTCCTGCCCGTGCTCGTAGCCGTGGCGATCCAGACATCCATCCACGTGACAAGATCGACCGACCTCGCCGCCGCCACCTACGAGAGCGCCCACTCCATCGCGCGCGTCGAACTCGGCGCGATCCTCTTCGCGCTATCCGACATGTGGATGTACGCCGGCATGATCGTCGGCGTGTTCATCGGACGACCCGCCGCGCGCTGGCTCGTCCGCACGCTCCTGCCCCCCAGGCATATGTCCGCGCTCGGCTTCCTCTGGATCGCCGACGGCAAACCACCGCCCGCGACCAGACGAACTCAGATCCCGTAGATCGGCTTCAATTTATCCCCCAACTGCCTGACCAGCGGCCCGTGACCCAGCGGCGACCCCGTCAGCCGCTGCGTAAGTTCCGCCGCGGTCCAGCGCCTGCCGTGCGCGTGAATATTAGTCCGCAGCCAATCTAACAGCGGCGAGAACTCCCCCCGCGCGAACCCATCCTCGACCCCGGGAAGTTCCCGCTGCGCCGTCTCCCACAACTGCGCCGCCAGCATGCTCCCGAGCGAATACGTCGAGAAGTACCCGATCGCCCCCATCGACCAGTGCACGTCCTGCAAGCACCCGCGCGCGTCATCAGGCACTACAAGCCCGAGATCGTTTTTCATCCGCGCGTTCCACCACGCGGGCAGGTCCGCCGCTGCGAGATCGCCGCGGATCATCGCCCGCTCGGCGTCGAAGCGCAGCATCACGTGCAGGTGGTACGTCAACTCGTCCGCCTCGACGCGGATGAAGGTCGGCTCAATGATGTTGACGCAGCCGAAGAAGTCGTCGGCGCCGAACCTCTGCATCCCCGCGCCGAGATATTTCTTAACAACCGGCGTCATCCACTCCCAGAACCGCCGCCCGCGCCCGACCTGGTTCTCCCAAAGCCGGGACTGGCTCTCGTGCACGCCGAGACTTATGTAATGCGCGATCGGCTCGCCGTGATGCGCGTCCTTGGGCAGCCCCTGCTCGTACAGCGAGTGCCCCGTCTCGTGCAGCGTCGCCGCGAGCGAGTCCGTGAAACGGTCCCCGTAGTACCGCGTCGTCATCCGCGTGTCGCCCGGCGCCAGCCCCTCGCTGAAGGGGTGCGTCGAGACCGCCAGCCGCCCCGCTTCAAAGTCAAACCCGATCGCGCCCGCGACAAACTTGTTCATCTCGATCTGCGCCGCCCGATCAACTTTAACTTCGTCCGGCGCCCGGCTCGGCCGTCTCGGAGCCGAGGCGATCTCCGCGATCATCGGCGTCAGCGCCCCACGCAACGGCCCGAACACACGCTCGACATCCGCGCTCCGCACGCCAGGCTCGTACTCATCCAGCAGCGCGTCGTACAACTCCCCGCCCGCCGGCGCACCCAGACACTCCGCCTTCCGCCTCGCCAGTTCGAAGGATTTCTCTAGCCAGGGCCGAAACATCGAGAAATCGCTCTTCGCGCGTGCCGCCTTCCACGCCTCCATCGCCCGCGACGCGGTCTCAGCGATCTCCGACACCAGATCCGCGGGCAGTTTCGTCGCGCGGTCGTACTCACGCCGAGTCTCGCGGATGTTCGCCGCAGCGAGCGGGTCGGCGGGCAGGTCGGCGTCGGCTTCGCACGCCGCGATTAGTTCCCCGAGCCGATCGCTGGTCGCGCGCTCGTGATGCAGCCGGGATATCAGCGCGAGTTCCTCCGCCCGGAACCCCGCGGCCTTGGGCGGCATGTCCGTCTCCTGATCCCACGAACACAGCCGCCCGACAGACTCGATCGTCGCAGCCTCACGCAGGAGCGAACGCAGTTCGTCATAGGCGGCGACGCCCAGAATAGTTGCCTCGGATATCATCAGATGTAGCTCCAATTGGGCTTATTGTCGTTGCAGAGCAGTGATCACACAGATCGTTCGGGTTTTGCCCGGCCGTAATAGACTGACGATTTTTGGGGACCGCATTTTGATTATATCCCCTTGACATAGACACTGTGAATAGGGATTATGCCGTTATCGGAATCAAGCGCTGGTGCCTCCCCGACGGATACGCGGAGGTGTATCACTTCTGGCGCTAAAGCGTAACCTGAGCAAATGCTCAAGGAGTCTCCCATGGCGAATCGGACTCTGGATAGAGTCGCGTACATCGTGATCGTGACTACGTCAGGCATTCTTCCGTGTGATGTAGGATTCACGTTACCCGCAGCGAACGCACAACCGGGGTATATTGAAGTTCAGAAACTTCTACCCTCAACGCTCCAGATCAAGAGCAACTACTATTCCGTGGCCATTGACGGAGACTATGCCGTCGTTGGCGCCTTTGGTCTGGTCGCCCAGCCGGGGGCAAATCCAGGCGCGGCGTTCGTGTACAAGTTTGATTATATTCTGAAACAATGGGTACTTGACACTATGCTGACCGCAAGCGATGCGGTGCCAGCTCCAGGTGCAATCAAGGACAACCGCGGGTCACGCTTTGGGCGGCAGGTTGCCATTCAAGGCAATAGGATCGCAGTATCGGCCCACATAGATAATCAAAATAATAACTTTGAAAACAACTCTGGTGCTGTGTATATTTTTGACAGAGATTTTTCGGGATCCTGGATCCAAGTATCAAAGCTTGCAATATCTCGTTTTGATTCTGACGAACGCGACAATGTAACTTGGGCAGACAGACTAGGTTATGGTGGCGTCGCTATAGATGGACCTTTCATTGTCGCGGGAGCTCATCTTGATGACGAAGCCATGATGAACATACCAGGTTGCGAACCTGCTAACGACAAAGACGGCGGGTGCGATCCGGGAGCCGTGTGGGTATTCGAAGTGGATGCGTTAGGCAACGTTCTTAGTCGGCAAAAACTGCTACCATGGCAGGATCCACAAACGCTTATGAGTGCTCAGTTTGGCGCTTCCATCGATATCTCGAATGGAAGAATCGCAGTTGGTTCAAGATTCTTTGGTTGTTCAGCGACCGATCTCGGCTCTAGCCCGAATCAGCCGCAGTGTGTTGCCATTCGATCCGGTGCAGTATGGACATTCGTCTACGATTCTGTCTCTGGCGACTGGACGCCGGAACAGTTTTTTGATCCAACACTTATCCCTGGAATTACTCATCACCAGTGGTTCGGAGCATACTCCGTTTCACTGGAAAACAACACCCTTCTGGTAGGAACTTCACTCGATGAGGGTGCCGCTCATGTATTCAGGCGTGAAACTGGCGCATGGACTCTCGACGCTGAGATACTCGCGTCGGACCGCAACCCGCAAGATCGCTTCGGCCGCTGGGTTGATCTCGACGGCGAAGACACTGCCTACATTGGCGCTTTCAGGCGTGACGGCGCTGCGGGAGTCGACACCGGCGCAGTATATATATATAAGCGAGATTTGTCAGGTGCGTGGGTTGAGACAGATATTGTTCAGGCCAGCGACGCATCCGCAGACGACGAATTGGGTGTATGCCTTGCGGCAATGAACGGACGCCTCTTAGTCGGGGCTCCCTATGACGACAGTCCTGGCTGCGGCTCAAACTGCACCGATCATGGTTCTGTATATTTCTTCATGCCGTATGACAATGATGGCGACGGGGTACGCGACGATATCGATAATTGCCCGGGTGTCTTCAATCCGACACAGGAAGATTTCGATTTCGATGGAATCGGCACATGCTGAGATACTGACGAAATTCCAACATGCTCAGATTTTGAATTCTTGCATCACGCCGATTTCAACGGCGACGGCGTCGTGGGTGCGGACGACCTCGTCTCAGTGCTTGCCTCGTTCGGCGCAGTCGGCTCTGGACTGCCACAAGACGTCAACCGTGACGGGGTTGTGGACGCAACTGATCTAGTGCGTGTAATTACACTTATTGGGCAGTCGATTAAATAATATTCAAGACTGCCACTGAATTCGTAACTGACAGAATCGCCTCATTCAATGGTGCGGCGATTCTGTCAGTATTATTTCCTCCTCTAGTTCCGCCGCGCGTTCGCCGAGTTGCAGCGTCAGGAGCGTCGCGTATCGGCCGCCCCGGCGCCAGAGTTCTTCGTGCGGGCCGACCTCGACGATCCTCCCCTTGTCCAGCACAACGATCCGGTCCGCGTGCCGGACCGTGCTCAGCCGGTGCGCGATGACGAAACTCGTCCGTCCGCGCAGCAGCCGCGCCAAGCTCCGCTGCACGAGCCGTTCGGACTCGGAATCGAGGTTGCTGGTCGCCTCATCAAGAATAAGTATGCGCGGGTTCGCGAGGAGTGCCCGCGCGATCGCCAGGCGTTGTCGTTGACCGCCCGAGAGGCGCACGCCGCGCTCGCCGATGATGGTGTCGTACCCGTCGTTGAAAGTTTCTATGAACCGATGCGCGTCGGCCGCGCTAGCGGCGGCTTCGATGTCCTCACTCGACGCGCCGGGCCGGGCGAACGCGATGTTCTCTGCGATCGACCCGTCGAAAAGGAACACGTCCTGCTCGACGACGCCGAGCAGCCTGCGGTATGAGTCCAGTTCGATGTCGCGGAGGTCCACGCCGTCGAGCCGGATCGCGCCCTGGGTCGGGTCATAGAACCTCGCCACGAGGTTGCAGAAAGTTGTTTTGCCAGATCCCGACGACCCGACGAGCGCGATCGTCTCGCCCGGCGCCGCGTCGAGCGAGATTTCCGCGAGCACCGGCGCCGAGTCCGCCGGCGCTCCGGGGTAGCGGAACGACACGTTCTCGAACGCGATCCCGCCCGGCGTGGTCGCCCGGTCCGCGTGGATCGCGCCGGCGTTCGCCGTGAATTCCGTCGGCTCTTCGAGGAGGTCGAGCGTGCGGTCGAAGCCCGCCAGGCTCGACTGTATCTGCGTCGCCGTGGAAGCCAGCGCCTCCAGCGGCGCCAGCAGCATCACAAGATAAGTCGTGAACATCATAACATCGCCGATGGTCAGCGACCCGTTGACGACCTGCGTCCCGCCGTAGAGCAGCACGCCCGTCGACGCGACCGGTATCAGCAGCAGCCAGGTGATGTCGATGACGCGCGACCGCCACCACGCCAGCGCCTCCTGCCGGAGCATGAAGTGCGTGTCCCGCAGGAACCGCCCGGCTTCGGTGTTCTCCCGGCTGAAGGCGCGGACAACGCGCATCCCGCCGAAGACTTCGGTCGTCTGCGCGTCGATACGCTGGCGCGTCGAGCGGATGTCGCGGTAGACCGGGCGTATCCGCCCGATCCAGGTTTTATGAGTCATCCATATAACAGGGAACAACGCGACCGCGCCGAGCAGCAGCCGCCAGTCAACGAACAGCAGCACCCCGAGCGTGCCGATGAGTTGCAGGACCGCCCTCCAGGGGTTGTAGATCGCGCTGAAGAGCAGTTCGCCCGCGCCCGCGGCGTCCTCGCGCAGCAGGCTCGCGATCCCGCCCGAACGGATCGAATGAACCCGGTGCAACGGCAGGCGCACCGCGTGCTCGAACGCGAGTTTGCGCATCCGCGCCTGCATCCGCAGCCTCATCCGCGTCATGCGCCATCGGCCCCACGTGCCGAACGTCACCGCGACGATCGCCGACGCGACCATCGCCGCGGACAACAGCCACAGCAGCCGCACGCGATCCGTCCCGAGGCTCAGCGCGTCGGGCAGGCCCGTCGGCCCGGGGTTGTCGGTGAGAATGTAGTCGATGGCGATCTTCGTCGAAGCGGGCATGACGAGCGCGACCGCGGTCGAAACCGAAAGCGCCGCGAGCGCCCACGCGACGCCCTTGCGCTGCCCGCGCATCAGCCGCCAGAGATGCCCGATAAGAACCTTCGCCGACCTCGCCCGCGCGGTTTTCGGCGCGCTCTCGCCCGGCTCGGGCAGCGCGTCCGGCGTCGCCACCTCCGCACGACGATCGCGGTACGCGGCGTATCTCGCCCGGCTGGATCTCGACTGCTTCGACATGAACACGATTCTAGCGCGAATCGGATGCCCGACTCCAACCGAGCAACAACCCGGGCCAGGGCCGGCCCGCGTAGTCGCCATCGTGGCGAAGATCAACGAGCTAGCCTCTCAGTCCGAAGGCCTTGCTCGCGGTGACGCCCCCTCGGGCGATGCGGCACGCCGGAGCCACGATCGGTTGATCCCGGTTCGACGCCTGGCGCCGCTGCCACCCGTATACACGCACGCTCGGATCGCGGGCGGTCGGCGCTGCGGGCCATCAGCCGATCCTGGAAAACACGATGTAATCCGTCGATATCGGCGCCGGGAGCAGCGGGTTCAATTCGAGCGCGATCTGCCCGCGGTGATAGCACCCGTGCTGGGACAGTTGCGTGAGCACGTCGATCGGCCGATTGCGGTATCGCCCGCCTTCGCTTGATGTGTATTCAAACTCTGCGAGCAGCATCGCGTCGTCGATAGATTCGATGAACCGCTGCACGAGCGTCCCGATCGACGCCGCCCGCGTCGCGGCCTCGGCGAGCGTCCACGACGGGAAAAAGTCCGTGATCGGCCTGGGCGAGCGCGTCATCCGCCCGACCCACATCTCCTGACATATTAATAGGTGCGACAGCCGATGCACCGGCCGCGCGGGCAGCCGATCGCCCAGCGACCGCATCGCGTCGAGCGCCCGCCCGTTAGCCCAGCGGTCATACTCGAACAGCCGAGCGAAGTATGCGAGGTAAGACGAAACGGCGTCAGGTAAGGCGCCAGCGCTGGCGTCCGCCTTCAAAAACGTCTCTGTCATCGTCAGGCACTCGGTTGTTGATAAAACCAGTATAGTAGATGAATTGCATCACGCCGCATCGATTATTCAGCCGGTCTCTCCCGCTTCGAACATGTTTTTAAGGGATTGCAGGTGCCGTTCGAAGTATGCGGGGCGCTCGGCCATAGCGTAGTCAAAAATGTTTCTTGAGGCCGGTGCGAGAGGCCGCCGTTCGCTGAGAAGTAGCAGCACTACCATCGCATTATGCCTGCAATCGCCATTATCGATATTCATAATCGCGGCATTTTCGATTCGCGTAAATAATTGTTCGCCATAATCCAGACCGCTGACCAGGGCTTTAGTCAGACCGTACATCGCGCCGCTCCTCAGTCCGTTGTCAGGCTGCCCAACCGGCTCGGTCGCTAGAGCATCAGTGACCATTGGTTGAACGAGCGGGCGTTCCAACACATCCAGAAACGGTTCGACCTCCCGCGCGTTCCCCTTCATGTTGTGCTTAGTCATTCCCCATGCTCGCGCCTTGATTTCACCTTCAGGAGCACTCCTTGCGTACACTAGAAGCGCGACGTGTCTCTGCTCCTCGGAGAGCGAGGCGAGCGCAGCTGCGAACTCGCCGTACACATCCGGTTCGAGCGTTGGTTTTGACAGGCTCGCCAGCTCTTCAGGGACAGGCGGCAGTTGTGCAATCGGCTTACTCCGCAATGGAATAATGTACAACCCAGCCCCAACGATCAACAGTAGAGCGCCGCCTGCGATCGTAGCACGTTGTCCGATTGAAAATCGGTCGTTGAACATTTTACGAACATCCACCTAGAATTCTACAGTTATCATTTTTGGTCGACCCCGCGGGGTCGTAGGAATTGCAGCAAGCCTGACAATCCGCGTTTGTTCCATTCGGCGACCCCGGTTTCGGAATGGCCGAATCATCACAAAAACCGCATTGATTGCTCGATCCGGCCCGATTGCCGTTCAAGCAGTCGTAGAAAGCAGCCAGTTGATCGATCCCCGCTGACGCTGCATATCCCACAGGTAGGCACATCGTCACGAAAGCAATACGAACATTGAATCTGTGTGAAGCGCCTGCCATGTGGTTCCATCGCATCGTCTGGTTCCTTTCTGTTGCTGCCGCGTGGCACGTTCCTATGATCCAATATACCCCCCCCCTGTCAAGGGCCATCCCCAAAAATTTCCAAATTTCTTCTTGACGACTCACGCCGTCGCCGGGACAATCGACGCATGGTTCGCCGCGGCGTGACACTGCTGGAACTCCTTGTATCCATTGGGGTTATCGCGGTGCTCCTCGGGATTGCAGCCGCGGCGCTGCGCCCTTCCGTTCTTACTGCACGTTCGCTGACCGTGCTCGCAGTGGTCCGCTCGGTCGGCCAGGCCGCGCATAATTACGCCGAGGACACCGGGCACTGGCCGCACTACGCCGAACCCAGGCTGTCCGGCGCGTTCCGTAACGGCGGCGTCGACATGCCGTATTTTAACCAACAGTGGTATTGGATGCTCACGTTGCACCCTTACATCGGTGACGGCGAGCACGTCCAGAATCCGGAAGCGTACTCACCGTGGCACCCGCTACGCGAGGTCATCAAGAACGGCACACACATAATCGACGGCCCGCATTCGCAGTTCGGCGCCGGCGGCGCGGTGGCGAATTCGATCGGGCTTTCGACGGCACTCTTCTCGGGCGCCGCGATGTGGGCGCCGGTGTCGCCGACACTCGACGTGTCTCAACTCGCGCCCGTCGGCGCCGCCGCCGTTGCGTTCCCGTCAAATAAACTAATGTTTTACGAATCAGTGCCCTATCACCTCACCGCGAACGCGGAACTTAACGGCGACGGTGTGCCCGGATTCGCCGGGCGAATCGACGGACGCTGGCCGGTCCCCGCTGTGATGGTCGACGGCTCGGGCAGGATCGTCCCGCCCGGGCTGATCCCGGAACCGGTGCTCAACCCGTTCTATCCCGGCGGGCAGTTCTCCAGCAGGATGCTCAACACTGTGAACGGTTTTCTCGGGGGGGACTTCTGAGATCGTCAAACGAACTCCCGCGTAAAGTCATACCGCCGCCGGCTCGCGCGACCCGGCCTCGGCGCGGGTTCGGATGTTGTCCAGAACGTTCATGAAGTTGATGTACGCGTCGTACGGCGACTCGTACGGGTTGAAGTACTTGTGCACGTCCCCGTCGGCGAACCACTTCGTGCACATGTAATAAAAATGATCGCTGGTCGTCATCTTGCGCCAGTCCGCCAGCAGGCCCTCGGCGTGATGCCGATCCGCCTCGCTCGAAGCACCCGCGACGCGGTCCTTGATCGGCCCCTCGAGCCGGTACAACTCGTACAGCGCGTTGGACTGCATCGGGTTCCCCAGCCACGCCGACAGATCGCGCTCCGTGTCCGCCCACGAGATCATGTGCGGCACGTCGTACACGCCGACCGGCTCGTATTGCGCGATCGCCTCCGAAGGCGTGTCGAAGTGGTTGTGCCCGGGCTTGAAGTCGAAGATCTTCTCGGGCAGCGCGTCGAGGAACTCGAAGATGCCCGTGTCGGCCCACTGGTGCTCGCCGAAGGTTTCATAGTCCATGAAAAGGTTGCAGACGTGCCCGTCGCCGTTGATCTGATCGACCCACCCCGCGAACTTCTCCGCGGAGAGCGGCCATTCCGCCCAGCCGCGGTTCGAGAACCGGAACGCGATGTCGTCGCTCAGGCGATAGTTCTTGAGCATCAGCGCGAAGCGTCGCCCGTCGCGCCCCTTCAGCCCGGGCGGGAGGTAAAGATAGTTCGGCGAGCGGTATCCGAGCACGCCGTCGACCCCCTCGCACAGCACGCCGTCGAACCGCGGCTCGCCCGCGTCGTCCTTCAGCCCCGCGATGTAGTGCGCGACATCGTTGTTATATATAAGTTCCGTGTTGCGGAAGACGCGCGGCGTCACGCCGAAAAGCCCCTCGATCCGCGCGGTGTGCAGGTCCACCTGATCGAGAAACTCGTTGCGGGAGTAGAGGAACGACAGCGAGTGGTGGTAGGTCTCGCCGAGGAACTCGCAGCAGCCGGTGTCGGCGAGTTCTTTGAAGAGATCGATCACGTCGGGCGCCCAGCGCGCGAGCTGGTCGAGCACGACGCCGGTGATCGCGTAGGACACGCGGAAGCGCCCCTCGTGCCGGCGTACGAGGTCGAGGATCTTCGCCGTCGCTGGCCGATAGCACTTGTCGGCGACCTTGCGCAGCACGGCCTCGTTGTGGTGGTCGTCGAAATAGTGCGGCGACTCGTCAAAGACGGAGTACCGCCTAAGCCGGTGCGGCTGATGAACCTGGAAATAAAAGACGACGGAAGTCATGCCCCGCGCTCCGTTGCTCGCCGAGGCCGCGGACCATCCCGCGGCGCCGATCGGGCCGATCGTCTCATTCTCCCACCCCCGCGGCCCGGGGCAAGCGCCATAACGCGAAGTTCACACGAAATCCTCCCTCGATTCTGTGGATGATCGACGGCGGCGGGCACATCTGCGGTGCGGGCGTACCGTCCGCGCGGCTGAGATGCTTCTATTGCACTGTCGCTGACCACCTCTCCCTCGGGTGAGGGTTGGGGAGAGGGACATCCGGCGCGTTGCGGAGTTCGCGCGCGATGCGCCCAAAGCCCAGGGATGAAATCCCTGGGCTTGAAGTTGCGATATGCAGCAAAGGCGCGGGACGGCGCCTCTGCTGAGCGGAGCGAGGGTCCGGGCGTGATGCGCTCAACAGAGACGGGACGGTGAGCCGTGCCACCCCGGGAGCCGGCGCCACTCCGCGGCTGTGCCGATTTGGGGGCCGAGCCGGGCCGTCCTAGGCCCGGTTGTTGGGCGCGGGGATGAAAGTTCACCGCTAATGCACGGGCGGGACGCCCGTGCCACTGGAGCTGTTCGCGCACGGGCGGGACGCCCGTGCCACTGTTGCGCCTGTGCCGCTGTTGCGCCTGTGCCGTTTTCAATTTCACAATTTCTAAGTCAGAGGTGTTCTACGGTCGGCAGGTCGCCTACGAGCGGGCGGAGGTAATCGAGGAACGCGGGCGTGACGTCCGGGCCAGCGGCGAGGTGGGCCTCGGGCATCACGCGCGTCTTGCCCGCGACGGCGACGAGGGGGACGAGTTCGTATCGGCTTTCGTAGGGTTCACTGCGGACACGCTTGATGGCGATCGACCCGTCAAGGTCGCCGAGGAGCGCGACTTCGGCCGCCTTGCGACCAACAGCACGGGCTTCGCGCTGATCGATCGGGCTGGCGTCCGGGTAGCAGCGCTGGAGATAGCCGAACGTGTCGGCGCGGACCCGGGGCGGCTTGCCCCCGGCGGGGGTCATCTCGACGCGGAGCAGGTTCGCAAGCCAGTCGCCGAGCGCGCCCGAGCCTGACAGTTGCACGTTCCCGTGCGCGTCGCGTTCGTTAAGCCCGCTCATGAGGGCGCTGATCGGCTCGCCCGCGGCGTTGTGGACGCCCTCGCTGACCGCGACGAGGCAGCGCCCGTGCTCCGTGAATACGCGGTCCACGTCGGCGACGAACGCGGTGGGGTCGAAGTCGCGCTCGGGGAGGTAGATGAGGTGCGGGCCGTCGGTGTCGCGGCGTCGCGCCAGGGCGCTCGCGGCGGTGAGGAACCCGGCGTGCCGACCCATCACGATATTAATCTTAATTCCCTTCAGGGAGGCGTTGTCGAGGTTGTCGCCGGTGAAGGCGTTGGCGACGAAGCGGGCCGCGGAGGGATAGCCCGGCGTGTGGTCGTTCTCCATCAGGTCGTTGTCGATGGTCTTCGGGACGTGGAAGCAGCGGAGTTCATAACCCGCAGCGGTCGAGAGATCGTTGACGATCCGGCAGGTGTCGGACGAGTCGTTCCCGCCGATGTAGAAGAAGTAGCGGACCTCGCGGGCGCGGAGTTTCTGGAAGATGCGTTCGCAGTACGCGGCGTCGGGTTTGTCGCGCGTCGAGCCGAGGGCGGCGGATGGAGTGGCGGCGACGCGGCCGAGTTTGTCGGGTGAGAGGTCGGTGAGATCGGCGAAGTCGTCGTTGATCATGCCGCGGACGCCGTGCCTGGCGCCGAGGACTTTGCCGATCAGTCCGCCGGCGCGAAGTCCTTCGACGACGCCGACGAGAGATTGGTTTATTACAGCGGTCGGGCCGCCGGCCTGACCGATGACTGCGGCGCCGCGGGGCGGGTCGATAGGCATGGCGCCCTCCGTGGGTTAGAAGCGTCATCGTACCGGAACCCGGGGTGGGACAGGCAGCGGAGGTGGCGGGCGGGCGGTTCGAGCGGCGGGGTGTTTCAACGTCGGACGGGGAGGCCTGCGCAGCGTGGATGATCCTGCACGGGCGGGACGCCCGCGCCACCGCGGCTGAACGCGCGCGGGCGGGACGCACGTGCCACTGGTTGTGCTCGCGTCGCTGGTTCTGACCCCCTCTCCCCTGGGAGAGGGTCGGGGAGAGGGACGAACGGTGCTGGGCGCTATTTGCGCAAGATGCGAGATGCGCATATACCCGTCGGCGTCGGTCAGCGCGCCGCGCTTCGCGCCCGGCTCGGCCCGATCAGTGGGGTCTTTGCCGACTCGATCCCCCCGAAGCGCGGCTTGCCCATCGAACAGTCCGCCGACTGATACTCGAACTCGACCAGGCTCAGCCGAAGCGCATAGTCAACAGGCGCTGCCCGGAGTTTCTGGAAAACGCCCAGCCGCGCCCGGCGTAGGAATGTTCGATGCGCCGACGAGTCGTAGCCGAACTCCCCGGGCAGGAGGTTCCATTGACACCCGCTGCGCGGAATGAAGATTATCCCGTCGAGGGCGTTGCGCTGGTCGATGCGTGGTTAGCCGGTGCGCGGCGCCGGGTCGTGCTTCTTAAGAATCGGGACGACGAAGCCGCGCCGGAGATCGTCGGGCACGGCCCGGACGGCGGGCGGCCCCGCTGCCGGGGAGATTCCCGCCATCCGTGGCTGCTTGAATAAGTGTGTCATCACTATCTATCGGCATGTTCCAGCCGTTGGGGGTAGCGTCTTAGCGTGAAGTCATCGCGTTCAGGACGACGCTGACGTCGCGCATGTCGATAACGCCGTCGGCGTTGATGTCGTAGCGGCTGTTCTGGGTGTCGAAGGCTTCGAAGAGGAGCGCCAGATCGCCCGAGTCGGTGAAGCCGTCGGCGTTGAAGTCGGTCGCGAGCATGATCGGCGACGGGTGTGAGGCGACGACGACGCGCCGGTCGAGCTCCGGAATCGCTTGAAGTCGAACTACGAAAACCACTTCCCCGTTGTCGTTGAGAGCAGTGCCGCGGCCGTCCTGGCCACCGGAAGAAGCGGCTTTAGACTGCCCGGCGCCTGACGCTTCCCCTGAACCAAGCGAGATCGTTTGGATCCCTTTTCCGAACAATCTACGCGCTGCCACGGCGACGTTGCCGACGCCTGGTGTATTCAGCCAGATTCCAGGGCCGCCGGACCCGAACGAACCTGGATTGGAGTGCCAGTTCGCCTGGAACGCGACCTGGCCGGAGGCGTTGATGAAGGGATCGCGGAACGGGCTGCCGTTGGGCAGATCGCCGGCATAAAAACCGATTGTGCCCGGCGCGGAGAACCCTTCGCGGGCGATCAGCTCGAGGGTGAAGCCGCCCTGGCCGTCGGGGGTCGCGCGATAGACCGCGAAGTCGTTTAGAGCGTTGACGCCGGCCCCGGCGAGATACGCGACGAAGGCGAGTTGGCCGGTCGCGTTGATGACAGGGTCGCCGAAGCCGGAGAAGACCACCCCGGCGGGCAGGCCGGGGGCTTGGTCGCCGTGCATGGCGACCAGGCGGTACGTGCCATAGTTAGCGCCGAGTCCGGACCAGATCCCGCCGCTGGGGTTGATGTACTGGATGTCAGAGCCGATCTGCACGCGCTCTGCAATCCGGGCGTAGAACGCGACCTGACCGGCGTCGTTGATCGCGGGGTGGAAGCCGAGTTGTGAGAAGCGGTAATCCGGGCCTGGATCCGGGAACGGGAATGGGTCCGTCGGATCCATCGGCTCCTCCTCGAAGGGAACCGGAGCGATATCGCCTTCGACGAAGACCCTGGTGGCGGAACCCGCCGATGTAAAATAGATACCGAAGTCGACGTTGTTGGGGTCGTTGGAGACCATGTCGGTGTCGAGAGCCTGTCGTGCGTAGAAGACTGTGTTCGCCGACGCCGCGCCGTTGATGGAGGGATTGGACATGGTCGCGGGTAAATCCAAAATGCCAGTTTCGCCAGTGGCCGCATGCACTACCAGGCCGCCGGTCAGCGGGCTAACGATCGTGGCGCTCTGGGGGCTCCGGGCACGTTCAGACAGAATTTGTCGTACACGGTAACACTGCCGCTGTTGCCGATTCTCGGCACGAAACCATCGAAGAACCCGGGAGAGCCCGCGGGATAGAAAGGGATTGTCACGCCGCCGTGTTGAACCGAGTCGCTGACCTGCATCGCTACAGAGGGAGCAGGGCTGCCAGGATTCCAGCGGAGAATTCCTGACCATGTTTGTACCGCAGTTGATGATGCGCACTCATTGCTGCATGCGCCTGCACTGAAAATGAGCCCATCCTCCATTGCGGCGAGTGTCACTAGACCGGCCGAATTCATAGAGGGCCTTGTAATTGCCTCCGTGGGTTCGCTCTGGCATCCGAAATTGCTGTCGACTCCGACCTTGGCAAGAGTCAGCAGATTGCCGGGCACGCCGTTTTCAGCCCAGACGCCTTCGGAGCCTTGCGTGGCTTTCATGGAGGTCAGACCGTTGTTCGCGATGAGCGCGATGTCAAAGTCTGTAAACCCCGCGACCCCGCTCTGCGCAACCGTCCGGTACGTGAACTGAGCGTGTGCGTGGGGGCTGCGGCGCATGACAGCGCCAGACCCGCGGCGGCGGCGATTCTTCGGTTCATCATTTCTCTCCCTGGGAAGGACCGTGCAGGTCGCGCCCCGGGCACGCTGCGCGGGGAGGCGCCGACCCGCGCATCGTCCCATAAGCCCGGCGCGGAATCAATACAATTGTCCGTGTTTATCCAAATCCAGCCCGGGCGAACGCTCCGGTGATCCGGCCGATGGTCGGGTATTGATTGTGACCAATTACTGTGACAAGCGCAATCGGCGCTACCTATCGCGTTCTTCGAGGAGTTCGTCCAGCGCGATGCGCGCTCGGCGGAGGTGGGGGATCGTGATCGAGCCGCCGACGACCAGCGCGACGTTCAGGGCGTCTTCGATTTCTTCCTTTGTCCAGCCCTGCGCGACGGATTGCTCGACGTGGTAGGCGATGCAGTCGTCGCAGCGGAGGACTGCGGACGCGACCAGGCCGAGCAGTTCCTTGGTGCGCGCGTCGAGCCGACCCTCGGCGGATCGGTCGGAGTAAGAATCGCTGTCGAGGCGAAGGAAACGTTTTATGCCGAGGTGTTCGGTATTGAGGAGGCGCGTCTGGCCGTCGGCGCGGCGTCGGCGGAAGTCGTCGATGTAACGTTCGGGCATGGCGCTGCTCCACGCGGCGGGTGTGCGATCAGGCTCGGCGTCGGGACCGATGACGCCGACCGGTTTCGCGGGCATGGTAGGTCAGGCGCCGGTCGGCTCGGGGCGGACGGCGGGTTCGCCGGGGAGGTCGGCGTCGGGCTGAGGGATCGCGGCCGGGCGCCGACGGCGGCGAACGGTGAGCGGGCGACCCTCCGCGATCGCGCGGGCTTCTTCCTCGAACGCCTTGAGCCGGGCGATTTTCACGGCTGTCACACCGATGAACGCCGCGAGCACGAGCGCGATGGTGTACGCGAGCCGAGCGCGGCCGAGCGTCACGAAGATCGCCAGTGCGCCGAAGACGGCGCCGAGCGCGTAGAGCGCGAGGACCGCGCGTGTCACGCCCAGCGATCGGCGCAGCAGGTGGTGGATGTGCTCGCGGTCGGGTTCGCTCATGGACTTGCCGGACATCTTCCGGCGGACGATCGACAGCGTGGTGTCGATGATCGGGACTGCGTACGCGATCAGCCCCGCGACGACGAGGGGCGTGCGGCCGGTGTCCCCGAGCGAGAGGATGATGACGACGGCGCAGTAGCCGAGCAGCATCGACCCGCAGTCGCCGAGGAAGATCGTCGCGGGTCTGAAGTTGTGCGGGAGGAACCCTAGACAGGCGCCCAGGACTGCGAGAGAGAGGATCACGCGCGTGGCGTCGAGCGGTCCGTCGCTGATGACGGCGAGTCCGAGCGCGAGGACGAGCATGGCGCCGACGGCGATGCCGGTGACGCCGGTGACCAGGCCGTCGAGTCCGTCGAGGAGGTTGCTGGCGTTGCAGGCGCCGAGGATGAAGATTGCGATGATCGCGGTGCCGGTCCAGTAGACGAGGTCGATGCGCGCGTCCATCCCGACGACGGGCAGCGGGAAGGTGAAGACCATCGACTCGTGCCCGATAGCGCGTCCGAGCGGGGTGAGCAGGCCGGCGGCGACGCGGACGCCGACGTCTTCCATCGCGAGAGCCGCTGCCGCGAAGAGTTGCCCGGCGATCTTGGCGCGCGGGGGGATCCCCACGAGGTCGTCGAGAAGCCCGACGAACATTATGACCATCATGCCGAAGAGGATGGAGATCGGGACCGGCCGCTGATAGACGACTGAGGGGTGGTCCTCGATGAGGGGGCTTCGCGCGATCATCCCGAACGCGACGGCGGCGAGCAGGCCGAGGAACACGGCTACCCCGCCGAGGTACGCGACGGGCAGGCGGTGTTCCTTGCGATCGAAGTCGGGCTGGTCGATCACGCCGTGCGCGAGGGCGAGTCGGCGGAGGATCGGGGTCGCGAGAAGGGTGACGAGGAAGGCGACGATGAACACGCCGAGATAGCCGTTGAAGACGGACATCGCCGACATAGGTTCGACGGGGAGCGCGTCGGATCCCGGCGCGCGGAGAGATAGCCCGCTCAGCGCGTCGGTGTCGAAGATGAGCGAGTCGCGGTTCATCGGATTCTTGATTCTGGCGATGCGGGGTCAGCGCGACTCGGCGGGTTCGATCGGTTCGGCTGCGGTGCGGGCGCGAGCGAGCCGGGCGGCTTCGAGTTCCTCGGCCAGGCCGTTCTGGTAGGTGTGGGCCGTACGATAGTTACGTTTGAAGTACCCGCCGGCGCTCGAGCGGACGGCGTTTACGACCACGCCCAGGAACTCCGCGCGGGATTCGTCGAGTTGATCGCGGACACGCGCGACCAGGCCGCGTTTTTCGCTGTAGGCGCGGATGACGAGCAGCGCGGCGTCGCAGCGGTTGGCGAGCGCCATCGCGTCGCCCGCTACGATCGCGGGTGGCGAATCGACGAGGACGATGTCGTAGCGCGCGCGGGCTTCGTCGAGGAGCCGGCTCATGCCGCTGGTTGTGAGGCGTTCGAAGATTCGGCTGCCCGGCGCGCCCGCGGGTACGACGTCGATGTGCGTGTCGTCGGTCGGCTGTGCGGCGTCGGCGAGTGTCGCGGCGCCGGTGAGCGCCTCGCCAAGCCCGGGCGCCTCGGCCACCCCGAAGTGCTTGTGCATTGTGGGCCGGCGGAAGTTGCCGTCGATCACGAGGACGCGGTGGTCGGTCGCGGCGAGCGAGTGCGCGAGGTTTGTTATGAGAGTGCTCGCGCCGGAGCCGGGCGCGCCGCCTACGACCAGCAGCGCCTTGTGCCCGCGCTGGGTGAATTCTTTGAGGACGGCAGTGCGGATCTGGCGCACGGACTCCGCGATGACGCCGGTGGGCCGATCGTGCACGGCCAGTTCGGGCGAGGCGGGTCGCGACGGGTCTTCGTCCAGGTCCGGGACCACGCCGATGACGCGGGCCCTGGGGATCAGGGCCACGTCCTGCGGCGAGCGGACACGCTGTTCGAGAAGTTCGCGCAGCAGGATCAGCCCGCTGACCAGCCCGAGCGTGAGCACGACCCCCGCCGGCGCGATGAACTGGATCTTCGGGAAGATCGGCTCGGTGGGGACTTCCTCGTTGTAGCGCACGCGGACCCGGCTGGACGCCTCGCGGGCGCGGATGGCGCGCTGCGACTCGATGTCGAGTTGGAGCCTGGCTTCGGTCTCGGCGAGGCGCGCCTGGTCGGACTTGAGTTTCGAGTAGTCCTCGGAGACGCGCTTGAGGTCGGCCAGGCGCGCCCGGGCCTGCTCGATCGAGGTCTGCATCTCGACCAGCGACGCTTCGAGCGAGCGGATCGTCGAGCGCGTCATCTCGATCAGTTCGAGGAACTTCTCCTGTAGCAAACGCTCCTCGGCGAGGCGCTTGGACTCGCGCACCGCGGCGATGGAGTTGACGATCTGCTGAGTCTGGAGGTTGCGCTCGCCGAGCCGGGTTCGAGCGTTGCGCAGGGCCGCTTCGAGGTTGGCTTCCTGTGACTCGAAGTTGCGTACGATGAAGTGCTCGCGGACGGCGGTTCGCACGGACTCGGGGTAGGTCGCGCCGCCGGGCGCCGCGAGCTGCTCCTCGTAGGACTTGAGGAGATCCTTCGATATCTCCAGAGATTGCCTGGTTTCTATAACCCGGGGCTGGAGCGAGGCGAACTCCTCGGACTGCATCATGAGCCGTTCTTCGAGGTTCGTGACCTGGTTGTCGACGAGGAGTTTGTCCATGCGCTCCTCGACGAGCCGGCGTTCGTCCTGCACGCCGCGGAGCTGGCTGGACAAGGCGGCGAGGATGTCCTGCGAGTCGGTCTGCTTGTCGCGGTTGAGTTGTCTTCGGTAGGCGTCCTTTACTGCCTTGGCGATCGTCGCGGCGTCCTGCGGGACGTGCGTCGTCGCGGACAGGATCACGATGTTCGAGCGCGGGATCGGGGACGCCTGAACTATCCCGGTGAGATCCTTGACCATCGCGTTTTCGTCGTGGACGCCGGTGTCGGGCGAGATATAGGCGCGGGACCACTGCGTGTCGTTGCGGATGCTCGGGTCGTTGCGAACGGCGTCGAGTAGCAGCGACTCCGAGCGCAGGAGGAAGATCTGCCCGCCGATGAAACGTTCGATCTCGGCTTCGGAGCGGTCGAGAGTTGTGATGATCGCGCTGGCGTCGGTGATCGGGGAGGTCATCTCGAAGGTGACCTCGGAGCGGTAAAGTGGATATACGCGCATAAGCCCGAAGTGCGCAGCGACGCCGACGATCGCGCCGACGATTCCCGCTGCGACCAGCCACTTGGCGTACTGCCGGAGGAGTTTGATGGGGTCGAGAGCGACGCCGAGCCCGCCCGAGGCGGGAGCAGGCGCCGAGGCATGGCGTTGCTGGCCGCCTGGGCGTGCGAATTGATTCTGGCCGGGTGTCGGCATGGCTTCCTTACTCACACGCCGGGCGGGGTCGCTGTGTTCACGTCCGCTCCCGCCGGACGGTTTTCGGACGTGCTTCGGGGCGACCCCGGGCCGGTCGTGTCCGGGTTCATTCGGACGATTCCAGTTGCTTCATAACGCGGTCGAGGGCCTCGCCGTACTCGTTGCGGAGGACGGCGCTGCGGGCGAGGATCCGCTGGGCGGACTCGGCGTGGCGTGCGGCGCCCAGAGTGTCCTGCCGGCGTAGCATCGTCTCCGCGAGGTGGATGTGCGCGGGCGCCCGCTCGTCGTCCGTGCGGGCGTTGTTCAGGGCCCGGTTCAGCGTCGCCGACGCCTCGTCTAGCCGATCCAGCAGCGCGTAGACCCACCCCAGCGTGTCCAGGATGCTCGCGCTCGACGGCGCGAGCCGGGCCGCCTGCTCGGCCGGCGCGAGCGCTCTGGCGGGCTGGTTGAGATGACGCGCCAGGGTGTAAGCGAGGTTGTTGTTGAACTCGACATCGTCGGGATTAAGTTTGGTTCCTTTCTCGAAGAACGACGCCGCGGCGTTGTAGTCCCCGCTCGAATAGTGGATCTGCCCGAGCAGGCGGACGATGTCCACCAGCACCGTCGGGTCCGTGGTCCCGGCTTCGGCGGCGGTGAGTTCGGCGACCATGGTCGGGATGTGCGCGGCGCCGGCGGCCAGCGAGAGCTGCGAAACCAAGAACGTGTGCAGCGACCCAAGCCCCTCCGGCGCCGGCCTCGAACGCACGAACTCGAGCCGGGCGCTCGGCTCGGGGAACGCCGGCTCGATCCCGCGGAACCAGTCGCGCAGGTCCGCGGTCGTGCGCGCTTCATCCAGCGATTCGATCGCGGCGTTGACCGCGGCGTCGCGCTCGCCGGCCTCGGCGTGGGCCGCGGACTTTAGCAGCCGCGTCGTGCTGCGGAGGTCGTCGCCGTCGATGTAGCGGTCCATGAGCGCGATCACCTCGCGCGGCCGGGGCTGGTCGATCTCGAGCAACGTCTGCCCGAGCCGCACCGCCAGCCGCACGTTCGGTGCGACTGTGTAAGCCTTCTGATATCGCGGCGCCGCCTGATTCCAGCGCTGAGACTGCGCGTGCAGGTCGCCCGCGGTGACGAGCCAGATCGTCTCCGCCGGGAAACGCTCGGCGGCTTTGTCGGCGGCGTCGGCGGCGCGCAGCGAATCGCCCGACGCGATCAGCAACTCGATCCGCTGGCGCCAGAGATCGCGGTCGTTGCTCAGCACGGCGAGCGCCTGCTCGGTCTCGGCGATCGCGTCTGCCATTCTGCCCAGCCGCGCCAGGATCGCCACGCGGAGCCTGCGCGCCTCGGGCATCCCGGGCGCCAGGCGGATCGCCTGCGTCGCGTCGGCGAGCGCGTCGTTCAACTGCTCGGGACGTTGCATGGACTGCGACGCGCGTTCGACGAAGAGCATCGCGCTTGTCGGGTTCGCCTGGATGCCGTCGTCTAGAAGCCTGGCTGCGGCGCGGGCGTTGTTGGATCCTGCCGCGGCACGCGCGAGGAGGACGAACGTCCTCGGGTCGCGCCGCTGCGCCTCGTCAAGGCCGGAAAGCGCCCGGGTCGCTTCCTCGTATCGTTCAAGGCGGAGCAGGCCCTCGGCCATGCGCCGCGAGATGTCGCCCGCGCGCGCGCCCGTCGCTGCGGAGAGAGCCTCGCGAAAGAGCGGGAGCGCCTGCTCGTACTCGCCCGCGGCGAAGTGAAGGTCGGCGAGCATGATCTCGGCGTTCTTCTCGCCCGCGGGTTGCTTCGAGCGGGCCGCTTCGAGTTCCCGGCGGGCGTCGGGGGTCAAATTATGTTCGAGATAATACTGCGCGACCGCGAGATGATTCCCGGCGGGCGCCTGCTCATCGGCGATCCCGCGGAGAACGCCAGCCCCGGCCTCGATGTCGCCTTGACGCGCGTGCCATTCCGCGTCGAGCCTCGCCGCGGCGGGATGACGCGGGCGGGCGGCGCGGGCTGAGTCGAGCACCTTGCGGGCCTCGGCCCAGCGCTCGGCGCTGATGTGGATGCGCGCCAGCGCGAGCGTGTTGGCGAAATCGTCGGGCGCCGCGGCGAAGCGCTCGCCGCGTTCGCGGGCGGCGAGGCCGGCGTCGCCGAAGGATTCCTCGAGCGCCAGCCAGAGGTCGTTGAGTTCGGGGTTGCCGGGCGTGAGCCTGCGGGCCCGGCGCGCGACTTCGAGCGCATCGCCGCCGCGCTGGAGTTGCGCGAGCGTCTGCGCGTATAGCCGGGCGATGTTGGCGTCGTCGGGCTTGGTGGTGAAGGCGCGTTCGAAGGCATCGAGCGCCTCCCCGACCCGTCCGAGCCGCAGCCGCGTCTGCCCGAGCAGGCGCCAGGCCGCGGAATCGAAGGGGATGCGGTCGACGACCTGAGTTAATGTTGTGTGCGCTTTTTCGATCTCGTTGAGAGAGAACTCCAGTCGTCCCTGGTAGAGCGCGCCGCCGACGCTGTCGGCGTTGGCGCGGGCGGCCTCGGCGACGACCGCGCGGGCCGTGTCCATGTCGTTGTCCACGATCGCCCGGGAGAATCGGCGGTCGAGCACGCGCGGGTCGGCGGGCGCGAGCGCCGCCGCCTCGCGGAGATAGTCGGACGCGCGGTCGGGCGCGCCGTTGGCGACGCAGACGTCGTGCTTGGTCAGGAGCCGTTCGAGCGGGCGCGACTCGCTCTCGTCGATCGCCGCGAGCACGTCGTCGAGAGAAGAACGCGAATCGGCCAGCGACAGGCGCGCACGCCAGTGCCCGAAGCGGTCGTCGTCGGGGAAGAGCTGTTCTGCCTCGTCGAGTTGGGCGCGGGCGGCGTCGATATTACCGACCTGCGCGTGGTGGAGGATCAGGCCGTTGAGAAGCCGGGGGTCGTCGCCCAGGGCGGCCCGCGCGTCGGTCAGCGTTTTGAGCGCGTCGTCGATCGCGGGCGTTTCGAAGTTCATGAGCGTGCGCCAGCGGATCAGCGCCGCGGAGACGGGATCGACGGCTGTGCGGTCGAGCACGGTGACGACGCCTTGCTCGGCGCGGATGGCGCTGAGGCGCAGCCGGGCGTCGGCGGAGTCCGGCAGGACGGTCAGGATCTGCTCGTACCGCGACTCGGCGGACTTGAGTTCGCGCAGCGATCGCTCGATGTCGCCGAGACGGAAGAGCGCGTCGATGTCGAGCGGGTTGTCCTCGATGATCCGCAGGAACTGTTCGCGGGAGGCGCCGAGCAGGTTGCTCTGGGCCAGGGCCGTCCCGAGCAGGCGGATCACGCGTTGATCCCGGCCTTCGCGCTGCTCGTCGAGCGCGGCGAGGCGCTCCGCGGCGATGCGCGGGCGTCCTTCAGCGAGCGCGAGCCTCGCATCGAGAAGCATGACGTTCGGGGCTGTTTCGCCGCCCGACACGCGCTGCACGAGACGCCCGCGGGCTTCGTGCGCGCTTGCGAGGAGAGTCTGCCTCTCCGCGGCGTCTTCCGTGTTGTTATATAGCGACAGGAACGCCTCGCCCTGGCGGTAGATCGCCTCGGCGCGGTAGACCTGCATGAGCATCAGCCCTTCGAGGCTCACGGGCAGGTCCGGGAGCGCGAGCAACTGATCTAATTGTTCGATCGCCTCGCGGTGTCGCCCGACCGCTGCGAGCATGTCCGCGCGGAGGATCATCAGGTGCGGCCGGGCGGTCTGCGACTGGGCGACCGCGTCGAGGATCGGCAGCAGCCTTCGCGCCGCTGCCGACGGGGCGCGCATCTGCTGGAGAGTCGCGTAGGCGCGGTCGAGGAGCGATGGGTCGAGCGTCGCGGGGTCGCGGTCGGCGAGCGCATCGATAAGCGGCGCGTCGATCTGATCGACGTTGGATAATGCCGCGAGCCGATCTCGCACCGTCTGGGTGTTCGAGAGGATGTTCTGGGCGGTGAGCTGGATCTCGACGAGGGCGAGCATAGGCTCGCCCGGGAATTTTTCCTTCTGCGATTCGAGTGCCGCGAGCGTGTCCTGCCAGGCCCGCGCCGCGGTCTCGGCGCGCCGTGCGCGCACGGCCCTGCGCCAGACCTCGGAATGCCAGATCACCAGTGACGCCGCGGCTTCGATGTCGGTCGGATCACCGGCGATGGCGGTCTCGAGATCCTCGCGGATCTTCCGGACCTCGTCGTCGTTGAGATCGATCGTGCGCCCGCGCGCCAGGTTCGCCAGGGCGCGGTAGCGGTGCAGGGACTGAGTCTTCGGGTCGTCCGCGGGCAGGCGGTTGAGCGCCGACGCGACGATGTCCGCGAACTGAACCCACGCTTCGGGCGCGGCGCCTGAGAACCGCAGCTCGTCGTATATCGTCCCGATGTAGTCACGCTGCGCGTCCGGGTTCCGCTCCTGGAGCGCGGCGAGCATGCCCAGCGATCCGCGGTAAAAATCTGTGTAATATTGGCTGTATTCGACGGCCGTCGCGGGGACGATCTGGAGCAGCGCCTCGCGCCACTTCGTCAGCCAGGCTACGTTTGTGCGGTCGTGGCGGACGGCCCGGCGGTACATGCCCGCGGCCTCGCGGGGCATCCCCTGCGCCATGAGCGCGTCGCCGCGGGCCTCGTACTCCGCTCCCGAGGTCGACAGACGCTGGTACGCCACGAAAGCCACGCCCGCGAACAGCACGACGAGCACGGCGCCCAGGGTCGCGACAAACCTGATGTTGATTTTATTTGCAGGCATGGGCGGTCATTCCTTGGCGCGGGCGCGGGCGCGCGTCCGCGTGGTTGGCGTCATTCGGGGTATCGTCCGGCGGCGACCTCGGTCCAGTCCGGGACGCGGCGCATGATCTCGGGGAGCATCTCGTTGAGGAAGTCCGCGGCGATCTCGGCGAGCTCCTCCGCCGAGTCTACGAGCGAACTGGTGAACTGAACTTTCGAGTAGTAGGCGTGCCTGGCTTTGAGGTCGAAGGCGCGCAGGCGGACGCCCAGCGCCGAATCCACCGCCCAGCCGTTGGCAAGGAAGAAGTACCCCGCGAATGTGCGCCGGCCGTCGGGCGACTCGAACTCCGTCACTCTCAGCCGGAGCCGATCCAAGCCGAACGGCATCCGCACGCGCACGCCGGGGGTGTCGGAGTCCGGGCCGGTCCGGCCGCGACGGATCACGCCGAAGACCGCGGGATCGAACTCCGAGTCCTCGAGGGTCGGATCGGGCGGGAAGCGGCCGATGTCTATCGGGACGGGGACGATGACGGCTTCGTTGACGATGCGCATCCCCCCGCCGACGAAGCAGGTCTCGGGGACGTGCGGGACCGTGTCGGACATGCCGGTGAAGTAGGTGCAGTGGAGTTCGAAGATCCGCGGGCGGGGGTCCTGGCGGGTGGACGACTTGATATAATATCTGGAAATATAGTTTTCGGTCCCGAGGTTCTCGATGATCTCGGCGGACAGCGGCGGCGGGTCGGCGCCGAAACGCTCCCAGGTCTCCGACCGGACGGGGATGGTGTGGTAGCGAAGCCCGCCCGGGGGGTGGATGGCGACCTTGGTGATCACTGCGTCCGTCAGCGCGATCGCGGCGTCGAGGCCCGCTGCGCCCGCGGCGAGCAGCATCGCGGACGCGACCGCTGTGATTAATCGGGAACGCTGCGTGCTCACGCCGGCGCCTCCTCGCGATCGTTCCCGCCCGCGCGGAGGAGCGCCCACGCGCAGCCCATGAAGAGCAAGAACGCCGGGATCAGCCACGCCACCCCGACCATCATGTGCGCGTTGCCCTTGGCGAACTCCGGATCCCAGAGGCTCAGCGCCCCGAGCGACGCGACGCGGAGGATGTTCACGAAGATCGCCACCGGGGCGGCGATAGTCAGCAGCGCGATCCGCTGCCACCAGCGCGGCGTGGAGATGAACGCGACCGCGGCGCCGAGCGCCACGAACGCGATCACCATGCGCATCCCGCTGCAAGCCTCGGCGACATCGAGAGGGATCGGCTCCCCGAGCCGGGGCATGATGGTGAGGGTGTTCCCGCTGACATCCGTCTGAATCCCGACCATGTTCAGCAGTATCCACGCGCCCTGCGAGGCGATCAGTTGGAGTTCGAAAAGAACGCCCCGGATCATGTAGTTCGACAGCGTCACGGCGAAGGCGAGGTACGCGATCGGGAAGGCGAGGAGAGCGGTGATCTTCGGGCCGAGGTTCAGCAGCGCCAGCCCGAAGATAGTGAGCACGATCGAGAAGCCGCGGCCCATGTGGGTCGGGAACCCGAGCGTAAAGAAGATATAACAGACGACGCCGAGGGCCAGCGGCGCCAGCCCGGGCGCGAAGACCTCCGGCCTGAGCGCGCGTAGTTGGTCGCGGACACGCCACGCCGCGTACCCGGAGATGACCGGGACGATGTAGGCGTGGGCCCAGTCGTCGTTGCCCCAACTCTTCTGATGTTGCGCGTAGAGCCAGTGCCGAAAGAAGAACACCAGGGCGGCGGTGATGATCGCGGCGCCCGCGATGAAGCCCGGCGTCGCCCACCACGGCGGCGGGTCGGCGGCGGCGTCAACCTGACGTGACGGGTTCACCCCCGCGACGCTCATACCGAATCAGTCCTCCACCCGTACGCCGGGTTCTGCCCCCCAGCGCCCATGATCCGGGAGTCGCGTCGGCTCCGACGGGACGCACCGGATGATTCCACCATGATGACCCGCCCGCGACGACGCCCACCTCGCGTCGTCCGCCGCCTTCCGGGCGAGCGGGGATGCTACGCCCGGCGCGCCGCGACGGTTCGGGCCGACTCGGGCCGATTCACGCCCTACGCCGGGCTGATCCCGGCTCAGTTCCTGAAGTTCGTCGGCGGGGCGCCGAACACGTCGTTGCCGAAGTTGCGGTCGAGCAGGAACCCGAACCCGTAGTTCACCCGGAAGCCGTTGCGGATGATGGCCAACGGCTGGGCCCACCAGGTCGTACCCACGTTGACCACGTCGTCGGGCTTGAGAAAGACGTCCGGCTCGGAGCCTTCGTAGATCGCCCGAAGGTTGAGCCGGATCGTCGCCTGGCGGTCGTCGCCGATCATCCGGGTCAGGTCCGTCCGGTTGGGGATCCCGATCGGGGACAGCCCGCCAGCAGCGGCGACGGCCTTGGTAAGAGTCAGCCTGCCGAACACCGGGAGGTTGAACACGCCCGGCCGGGCTATACCAGGCCCGGACATATAAACCAGACCCTGATCCGGAGGCGGGACTCGGATCGCATCACCCGGACGGATCACGATGTTGTATGCGGCGTTGCCCTGAAGCAACGGACGGAGCGGGATCTCGATCACCCGCTGCGTGACAAGATCACTCGCGTCGGCGCCGGCGGCGGATAGAGGATCAGGCCCCTCCGCCAGCCCGCCCGCCGGGGCGCCCGCCTGCACAGCCTCACCCGCAGCCACCCGGACCCATCGCCCGTCGATGAACACCCACTGGCCCGCCGGCGGCTCGCCGGGATCGGGCTGAGCCGCGGGCCTGTCCGCGGGCAGGTCGATCGGCGGGCGATCGGGCTGACCCGGCTCCGTCGGCTGGCGCGTCAGGCCCAGCGCAGAACCGGAACCCGAGCCGAAAACCCCGGGTGACGGCGGCTCGGCGCCTTTCGGCGGCTCGGTCAGACGGTCGATCAGATCCTCAAGATTGGCCCCGTCGTCACGCCTCGGCTCGGTCGGCTCGGGCGTCCGGATCGGCGCCAGACCCGACGAGACCTCAGAAGTCAACGGCGCCTGCCGGATCACGAAAATGCTAGGCACGGGGACGCCCGTCCCCCCGGCGTCCGTCAGCGCATCGAGAAGCCGATAGTTCGGCTTCGGGATCCCGTAACGCCCGACTCGCGCGATCGACCCGTACACCGTGAACGTGGCGTCCTGCCGGGACAGCGACTCCGCCGTCACGAGCGCGTCCTGAATGATCCCCTGCTCGCGCAGCAACCGGACGATCATCGACTCGATCTGCTTGGCTGTCAGCCCCCGCACCGGCAGTTCGCCGATCTGAGGCAGGTCCAGCATCCCCCGCGGGTCCACGATGCGGATGAACTCCGACGGCTGGTTCGCCACCAGGAAGTCGAAGATGATGATCCGCACCTGATCGCCCGCGCCGATCTCGTACGCCGCGGGCTCCGGGATCAGATCCTCGGGCATGACCTCGGACGTTTCAACGAAATCGCCCGAATCGTCCTCTATCACGTCCAGCCGTTCGAGGATCGGGACGACCGTCGGCGTGTACTCCCATCGCCCGACGACGCTCGGATCAAAGAACGAGTTCAGATCGTTCCGGCAGCCCCCCATCGTACCGGCGACCAGCGCCAATCCGATCGACGCGCCCGAGACACGGACCAGAGCGCCCGCCCGTCGTTGTCCACCGCTTATTCCTGCCTGCACGGCTGACTCCTCGCTCGCGTGTCGGCGTGCCCCCGCCCGCCCGGACGCCCCCACGGGTGCTTCACCCTTCGCAGCGCCGCACGGTATCACCCGCCCGCGCGCTGTCAATGCATACTCACCCCTCGGCGGCTCCCGCCGACTCGAACCATGTTCTCCGTCGATAGATCGACCGCGGGGACGCTCGGGTTCACCCATCCTGCCCGAATTCTCGCTCCAGACTCATCTACTATCGGCCCGAACCCGCAATTATGCAGTGGCACGGGCGTCCCGCCCGTGCGCGAAAGCCCCAGTGGCACGGGCGTCCCGCCCGTGCGCGAAAGCCCCAGTGGCACGGGCGTCCCGCCCGTGCGCGAAAGCCCAGGGATTTATCCCTGGGCCTCGCAGCGCTGAAAGCGCGATTCACGCACACCAACGTAATTCCCCATCCCCACACCCCACTCCCAAGGGGAAAACGGTCACGCAACCATCGTGCGTGCATGCCTCCGCGCCCGCAAGATCAACCGTAAGGCGGGCCGTCGCACCCGCCCAAACCCCGTGGGGCGGGCCTCCGTGCCCGCCTTGTTGAGTGTTATTTATTGATGCTGTCCCCGGGCAGGCAGGGACGCCTGCCCCACGGGGATGACGGAGTAAGCAACAGCGGCACGGGCGTCTCGCCCGTGCGCGAACAGCCCAGTGGCACGGGCGTCCCGCCCGTGCGCGAACAGCCCAGTGGCACGGGCGTCCCGCCCGTGCGCGAACAGCCCAGTGGCACGGGCGTCCCGCCCGTGCGCCGGCGCAGTTGCGTGAACCCTCGCTCGATCCCCGGATCAGCGCGAACCCGTCGGCGTCGGCGTCGGCGTCTCCTCCCGGCTGAGCATCGAATCCAGCATCGTCCCGATGAGCGCGGTCGTCTCGGCGTTGGCGCCCGACCCGGCCTGCCCGTTGACCATAACGCGGGGCGTGATCTGGATGCCGCGCTCCCCGACGATCTTAAGAAGCTCGATCAGGGCGGCGTTGCCCGCGCCGATCTGAGCCGCGATCACCTGGAAAGCCTGCGCCTGCGCGTCGGCCTCGACGCGGATCGCCTCGGCCTGGGCCTGGGCCTCGATGATGCGCTCCTGCTTGCGCTGCTCGGCGATCTGCACCTGGTACTGCGCGGTCGCCAGGCGTCGTTCCTCCTCCGCCTCCTGCTGGGTGCGTGTGAGGGCCTTGCGCTGCTCGGCGGCGCGCTGCTGCTCCTGGAATGTAAGTTGCTCCTGGAGCGCGATCTCGCGGTCGGTCTGAGTCTTGAGCAGAAGCCCGAGCGACTCCTCGTCGCCGACGTCGCCGATGCGGACGCCGGTGACTGTGACGCCGACCTTCGACATGTCGTTCCCGATCATCGCCAGCGATTGTGTTTCCTGCTGTGAACGCTGGCGTACGTAGTCGAGCGCCTTGACGGCCTCGGCGTTGTTGCGGAACGCGGCGCGGACGACCGAGTTGAGCACGTCCGAGAGCGCGTCCCCGTCGCCCCCGAGCGTAGACACCACCAGCGGCGCGTTCATAGGCAGGATCTCGAACTCGACACGAACGTCCACAGGGAACGTGAACCCGTCGTTCGAGCGCACTGTGATCTCGCGCTCCTCGCCCTCCCGGTTTCCCTTGGCGAACCGCACGATGCGTGTCGCGGTCGAGACAGTGCGGACCTCGTAGGCGTCGGGGTTGAGGTAGTACTCAGCGGGCGCGAGCGGGGTGCGCCATATGCCGCGCTGCCCGCGATCGACGAGCGCCGTCTCGTCGCTGCGCGCCGGGCCGACGTTTGACTTGACAACGCCCACCGTCGCGGGCGCGACATTCGTCAGGGGCTTGATTTCGACACTAAATAGACGTGTGTTCATGCGGTACTTCCGCGGCCGCAGCACCGATGTCTGTGGCCCGCCGAAGCCCCCGCCGTCCGTCAGGAAATACTCCGCGTCGAGCATGCGATCTAAATCGTCGTCGGACCATTCCGGCGCGTAGACCAGGCCTTCGGGGAGCGGGCGCCCGTCGCGCGCGGTGAGCACGCCGATCGACCCCTCGGGGATCTCAACCACGGGCACGAGGTTGAGATCGAAGATCACCGGCCAGAGCAAGGGATGCCAGCCGGGCGAGAGGATCTTCGCCTGCGGGCCTTTCTCGCCCCCGGTCGAGATGATCTTGCCCGCGGGCAGCGGCGCCCCGACGTTCCGGATCACGATCCCGACTTCGTTCTCGCCCACGAAGCGGAACGAACTTACAAACACCGCGAGCAGCACGACGAACAGCGCACCCGCGCCGATCACGGGCCTGAACTGTCTAGGCGCCCCCGCCATCGTCGAAAGGATCGCCCCCGCCACCACCAGCCCCGCCAGAAGCACAAGAATCACCCACATAGTCCGCCTCCTTTTCTTCAGTCAGTCCACCACACACTACCCGGCCCGACGCCGCCCGCCCCAGCGGCACGGCCCCAGTGGCACGGGCATCCCGCCCGTGCGAACACGGCTCGGAGAGCCGTGCCACCCCATCCCCAGTGGCACGGGCGTCCCGCCCGTGCTCCGCCCCGCCCGCTGAGAGAACCACACTCCAGGCCCAGGGATTTCATTCCTGGGCTTTGTACGCATTTTGCCCGGAACCTCGTTCCCGGGCGACAGTTATTCCCGCTCGCGGATACTCCCTTTCATGTGTCCGCTCCGCATGTCCCGCCCGGGCGTCGATCGGACACGCCGGCTCACGTCCCGAAGGCGTTGAGCAGCAGGAGCAGGTCCGTACCGTTGACCACGCCGTCGCCGTTGAGGTCAGCATTGCCGGGCCCGCCGAACTGATTGAGCAGCAGCAGGAGATCCGTCCCGTTGACCACGCCGTCGCCGTTGATATCGCCCGCGACGCCGGAGTCGCAGAGCCTCCACCGCCGCAGCGCTGACGCCGGGGATCCGGTCGGCGTGGTCGCTGCCGACCCGATGTAAAGTTGATCCTCGAAGATCGCCGCGGCGTTGACCACCGCGGGCGAGCCGGCGTCCAGCGGCGCCCACTCCGCGCCGTCGTAGATCGCGACCCGATCCGCCGCGACGCCGCCGATCTGTGTGAACGCCCCGCCCGCGACGAGCGCATCGCCCGATCGCAGCGCGATCGTGCGCAGCGTCCGCACGGCGCCGTTCGCGCCGCCCGCGAACGGCTCCCAGCCGACGCCGGTCCATCGCGCCAGATGAAATATTGCTTGCGCCCCGCTCGCGGTGAAGTCGCCCCCGGCGATCAGTTCGCCGTTGAATATCTCGAAAGTTCGCACTATCCCGTTCAGCCCCGCGCCAGCGGCGGCCCACCCCGACCCGTTCCAGACCGCGACGTTGGGCGACGGGATCCCACCAGCGCCGAGGAACGACCCGCCTACGAAGAGCAGCCCGCCGAGTCGCGCCAGCGCTGACCCCGCGCGCTGCCCGCCTTGCAGCCCCGTTCCGAGGGCCGACCATGTTTCACCGTCGTGCAACGCCACGCCCGCGGCTGAGATCGCGCCCGCGGCGTTGAAACTCCCCGCGACGTAATACCCCCCCGCGCCCCCGGCGCCGACGGCCGCGAGAACGTCGCCGTTCGGGCCTGTCGCGGGCGGGAACCATTCCGACCCCGTCCAGCGCGAGACCCGCGGCGAGGGCGTCTCTCCGATGAAACCGAATCGGCCCGCGACGAGGACGCCGGCGCCCGCCGGGGATATAACATGCACGGTGTTGTCCGGGCTGGCGCCGGCGAGCGCAAATATATTTCCGTCATATATCACAAGCCGCGCGAGATCCGCGCCCGCGATCGACGTGAACGTCCCGCCGACATAAAGCCCGGGCGTCGGCGTCCCATCCTCCGCGTGCAGGGCCAGCACCGCCCCGACCGGCGCGGGATCGAACGCCTCGTCCCACCCCGGCGAGCAAGGCTGCGCGTTCGCGACACCGCCGCACACTCCCGCGCTCAATGCCGCAACCACAACCGCCCGCGACGCAAACCCGATCGACATCTTCAGGCTCATGCCCAATAGTTATCAGACCAACCCGGCTTTGTCACGTCCGAAGCCCAGGGATGAAATCCCTGGGCTTCAGGCGCATTAAGTGGCACGGGCAAAACAGTGGCACGAGCGTCTCGCCCGTGTTCGCACCCCAGCAGTGGCACGGGCGTCCCGCACGTGTTCGCACCCCAGCAGTGGCACGGGCGTCCTGCACGTGCACAGACAGCCCCGGCCTGCACCCAGCCCCCGCCCGTCCTCTACTCTGTCGGCATGAGCCAAGAACGAACCGCCGCCCTGCTCGACCGCATCGGATGCGCCGCGGACCCGCGACTCTCAGCCCCCGGCCCGGGCGGGACGGTCGTATCCATGAACCCATCAACCAACCAGCCGATCGGCGCCGTCGCCCTCGACGACGCCCGCTCCTATGAAGCCGCCGCCGATCGCGCCCGCAACGCCTTTCTCAGATGGCGCAGCGTCCCGGCCCCGCAACGCGGCCTGCTCGTCCGCGCCGTCGGCGAGGCGATCCGCGCACACAAGGACGCCCTCGGCTCGCTCATCTCGATCGAGATGGGCAAGATCAAGTCCGAGGGCGACGGCGAGGTGCAGGAAGCCATCGACATCGCCGACTTCGCCGTCGGACTATCCCGGCAGATCGGCGGGCTTACTCTCCCAAGTGAACGCGCCGACCACCGCCTCATGGAGCAGTGGCACCCGCTCGGACCCGTCGGCGTCATCACCGCGTTCAACTTCCCCGTCGCGGTCTGGGCCTGGAACGCGCTGATCGCAGCGGTCTGCGGTGACACGGTCCTCTGGAAACCGAGCCTGGTCACGCCCGTCGTCTCCGTCGCGCTCCACCATGTCGTCCGCGAAGCCGCCACGCGCGAGGGCTTCCCCGACATATTCAATCTCGTGCTCGGGTCGGACGAGATCGTGGGCGAGCGCATGATCGCCGATCGGCGCCTGCCTCTCATCAGCGCGACCGGCTCGTGCCGGATGGGGCGGCGTGTCGCGCCGGTCGTCGCCGAGCGCATGGGACGGACGCTGCTGGAACTCGGCGGGAACAACGCCGCGATCGTGATGGACGACGCGGACCTGGACCTGGCGACCCGCGCGATTCTCTTCGGCGCCGTCGGCACGACCGGCCAGCGCTGCACCAGCACACGCCGCGTGCTAGCCCACCGCGCGATCGCCGACGAACTGACCCGGCGCCTGACCAATGCATACAAAACATTGCCGATCGGCGACCCTCTCGAAGACGGCACGCTCGTCGGCCCGCTCGTATCGCCCGAAGCCGTGGAGATGATGATGCGCGCCATCGAATCCGCGAAATCGCAAGGCGGCTCGTCGGTCTGCGGCGGGCAGCGCCTCGACCGCCCCGGCAACTTCGTCACCCCCTGCATCATCCGCGCGCCGCGAGGCGCCGACCTCCCCATCGCCCGCGAGGAGACCTTCGCCCCCGTCCTCTACATCTTCGAGATCTCGTCCATCGACGAGGCGATCGCGCTGAACAACAGCGTCGATCAGGGCCTGTCGTCGTGCATCTTCACCGAGAGCCTCGCCGGCGCCGAGCGATTCCTCTCGCCCGCCGGGTCCGATTGCGGCATCGCCAATATCAACCTCGGGACCAGCGGCGCCGAGATCGGGGGCGCCTTCGGGGGCGAAAAAGACACCGGCGGCGGGCGGGAATCCGGCTCCGACTCCTGGAAGGCCTATATGCGCCGCCAGACGAATACAATCAACGCCGGACGGGATCTGCCGCTCGCCCAAGGCGTACGCTTCGGATGATAAACACCGAACGCCCAACGGAGTGAACATAACTTGATGGAGCATGAACCCGTCATCCGCGTCCGCGGGCTGACCAAATCCTTCAACGGCCAGCCCGTGCTCCGCGGCGTGGACCTCGAAGTCCTCCCCGGCGAGATACTCGTCATCCTCGGCGGGTCCGGCTCCGGCAAATCCACGCTCCTCCGGCACATGATCGGGTCCATCAAACCCGACGCGGGCGAGATCAACCTCCTCGGCGCAAACATCTGCGCCATGTGCGACGACGACCTCGACGAGGCCCGCAAGAAAATCGGCGTCCTGTTCCAGTCCGGCGCGCTCTTCTCCTCGAAGACCGTCCGCGAGAATGTCGCCCTCCCCCTGCGCGAGCACACCAATCTACGCCGCGACGTCATCGACGCGATCGTAACCGTCAAACTCGAGATGGTCGGCCTGCGCGAGCACGCCGACAAGTACCCCGCCGAACTCTCGGGGGGCATGCGCAAACGCGCCGGCTTCGCGCGCGCCATCGCCCTCGACCCGAAAATCCTCTTCTGCGACGAACCCAGCGCCGGCCTCGACCCCGTGCGCAGCGCCGAACTCGACCGCCTGATCCGCTCCGTCTCCAAGCACACCGGCGCGACCTGCGTCGTCGTCACACACGAGATGGGCTCCGCCTTCAGCATCGCCGACCGCATGGCGATGCTCGACCGCGGCAGGATCGTCGCCGTCCGAGACCGCGCGTGGTTCGAGTGCGTCCGCGACATGCCCGACGAGGCCCTCGAAGGACGCGACGAAAACACCAGAATCCTGAGGCAGTTCCTCCGCGGCGACCTCGACGGCCCGCTCTCCCTCCGCGGCGATCTCGACGCCTACGCGCGCGAACTCTTCGGGGTCGCCGCCGAACCCGCCGACTGACTCCAGCGGTTTATGCAAGAATGACCCCCCGCCCGGCGACATGCCCGGCGACGGAGCATGACCCATGGCCGTGATCGACCTCAGCCGCGCCACACACGTCCGCGCCGGAGCGTTCGTTTTCTTCACCCTCGCGGTTTTCGTCACAATCCTCATCTCGCTCTCCGGCGGGTCCGACCTCTGGCGACGAACCACCCCCTACGTCGTGCGCTTCCCCCTCGAAACCGGCGCGACCGGGCTCGAAATCGGTTCCGACGTCCGCATCGGCGGACGCAGCGTCGGCAGCGTCGCACGCATCGACCTCGCCTTCGAAGAACCCGGACGCCCGCCCGTCGGCGTCGATGTCACAATCAACGTCGAACGCTCCATTCCCATCTTCCCCGACGCCGTCGCCTTCCTCGAAAGACCTCTCTTCGGCTCGGCATCTGTAATCAACTTCCCGTCCCTCGGCGGCGCCGACTCCTCGCTCCAGAAACTCGATACCGGCGGCATGCTCCGCGGCGAGATCGCACCCCCCGAACTCCTCCGCAACGCGGGCTACGGGTCGGCCCAGTCCGAACAACTCCGCACAATCTTCGACCGCCTCGACGAGATCACAAAGTCCGCCGAGGCCGTCGCGCGCGACTTCGAGCAGCGCATCTTCCCGCAGTTTGAACAGGCCGCCGGCGACGCCGCCGCCATCACCGCCGACGCCCGCGCACGCTCGGCCGGCTGGTTCGACAACGCCGACGAGATCCTCGATGAGTTCGTGACCATTTCCCGCGAGACCGGCGCCGCCGTCACGGACGCCCGCGCGTTCATCGCCGACATGCGCAGCGTCGTCGACGAGAACCGCCCCGCGTTCAACAGCACCGTCGCCAACATCGAACGCGCGACGGAGCGCGCCGACGCGCTGCTGGCCCGGTTCAACGACGAAACGCTGAACATGCTCAACGACATGCTCGCCGAGGGCCGCGCCCGCGTCGCCGACGCCGGCGAGATCATCGACCGCGCTTCCTCTCTGCTGCGCGAGGAGGAACCCGAGGTCCGCGTCGCGATGGCGAACCTGCGCCTCGCGTCCGAGGAACTCAAACTTACGATGGGCGAGATCCGCCGATCGCCCTGGCGCCTCCTGTATCGGCCCAAGACGAGGGAGCTCGAGTACGAACTCCTCTACGACTCGGCCCGCACCTACGCCGGCGCCGTCAGCGACCTCCGCGCCGCTTCCGAGGCCCTCGAATCCGTCATCGCGTCCGAGCGACCCTCCCGCCCGACCGACGGCGAAGCGCTCGAAACCTACATCCGACGCATCGGCGCCGCGTTCGAGCGGTACCGACATGCCGAGGAGACATTCCTCGACACCCTGCTCAAGCAGCAGGCGCCCTGACCCGAACCCCACGCCGGCGCCGACGCGCCGCACCCGAGGAGAACGCCGCCATGTTCCGATCAAACCCGCGTCGCGCAGCGATCGCCGAGATCCTCCCGCTCGCTCTCCTCGGCTTGTCGCTGACACTCAGCGGCTGCGCCTCGACGAGCGCCGATCGCGCCGCCGACACCGCCCCCGCGACCGAAACCCCCGCCGTCAGCCGAGGCCCGCAGTTCCCCCCCGGCGCCGGCCCGGAATGGATCCGCGCCAACTACAACAAAGCCGAGCACGCCGTCCCCATGCGTGACGGCGTGCGCCTTCACACAACCGTCTACACACCTAAGAACATGATGGCGCAGCGGCCCATCCTCATGATGCGCACCCCCTACTCCGCCCGGCCGTACGGCGCGGACAACTTCCCCGCGTTCATCGGCCCGCATCAGAACTACGCGCTCAAGAACTACATAATCGTCTATCAGGACGTGCGAGGCGCCTGGAACTCCGAGGGCGAGTTCGTCAACATGACGCCCCACGTCCCCGTCAAGCGCTCGAACACCGACATCGACGAGAGCACCGACACCTACGACACCGTCGATTGGCTCATCAACAACATCCCCGGGAACAACGGCCGCGTCGGCCTGTGGGGAATCTCCTACCCCGGCTTCTACGCCGCCGCGAGCATGATCGACGCCCACCCCAACCTCGTCGCGTCAAGCCCGCAGGCGCCCATCGCCGACTGGTGGTACGACGACTTCCACCATCACGGCGCCTTCTTCCTCCCCCACACTTTCAACTTCATCTCCGTCTTCGGCCTGCCCCGACCGGAACCCACAACCACACGCCCCCCGCGCCCCTGGCGATACCCCACCGCCGACGGCTACGACTTCTACCTCAACCACGTCGGCCCGCTGTCAACACTCAACGGCCCCGACTACGCCGACGGGCAGATCGCCTTCTGGAACGAGACCATCGCCCACCCCAACTACGACGAGTTCTGGCAGAAACGCAATATTCTCCCGCACCTCAACCGCGTGGCGCCGAACGTCCTGACCGTCGGCGGCTGGTTCGACGCGGAGGACCTCTACGGCCCGCTCCAGATCTACCGCTCGATCGAACATAAGAACCCGCGCATCAACAACCGCCTCGTCATGGGCCCCTGGCGTCACGGCGGATGGGCCAGGTCCAGCGGCGCGCAGCTCGGCGACGCGTACTTCGGCGAGGGGATCTCCGAGTTCTATCGCACCCGCATCGAGCAGCCGTTCTTCGACTACCACCTCCTCGGCGAAGGCCAAGCCCCCGACCTCCCCGAGGCCAGCGTCTTCGAGACCGGGCGCAACCGCTGGCGCGCCTTCGACAACTGGCCGCCCGCCGACCTCGTCGAAAAACAACTCTTCGCCAAGCCCGGCGGGTCGCTCGAGTTCGACAGCCGACCGACAGAGTCCGTCGCGTACGACGAGTTCGTCTCCGACCCCGCCAAGCCCGTCCCCTACACCGAGTTCGTCTCGACCGGCATGGTCGCGAGCTACATGACCGAGGACCAGCGTTTCGCCGGTCGTCGGCCCGACGTGCTGGTGTACCAGACCGACACTCTCGACGAGCCGCTGACTCTCGCCGGCCCGATCGTCGCGGACCTGTGGGTATCGACGGATCAGCGCGACGCCGACTGGGTAGTTAAGATCATCGACGTTCACCCCGGCGACCATCCCGACTTCAAGGAACGCCGGGACTCGCAGCGCACCGGCGGGTATCAGATGATGGTCCGCTCTGAAGTCATCCGCGGGCGTTTCCGCGAAGGCCCCGAGCGAGCGGTCCCATTCACCCCGAACGAGCCTACGCTCGTGCGTCTGCCGCTCCAGGACGTGCTGCACACTTTCGAGCCTGGGCATCGGCTGATGATCCAGATCCAATCGACGTGGTTCCCGCTGGTCGATCGCAACCCGCAGTCGTGGGTTGACAACATCTTCCTGGCAAAGGCGGAAGACTTTGTATCCGCGACGCACCGTGTGCATCGCTCGCGCGAACACCCCACTCGCTTCATCCTCGGCGTCCTCCCTCAGAACGCGATCGAACAAGCCTCACACCCCGCGGAGCCTCGCGTGACCGCCGCTTCACCCTGACCCGCGGCCCAGGGTGGCACAACTTCTCAGTGGCACGGTTTCACAGTGGCGCGGTTTCACAGTGGCACGGGCGTCCCGCCCGTGCGCTCCGGGGTGGCACGGCTCTCCGAGCCGTGCCCGTTGAGCCTCAATCCCGACCAAAGCCCAGGGATTTCATCCCTGGGCTTTCGGCGCAGCGCACCATCAGCGCCGCGCCCGCCTCGCGCCCGGCCCGCGCACCGCCTTGTGCGCCTCGACCAGCACGACCACCAGCGGCGCAAACATTATTATCGTCAGCCACGATCGCGCCTCGAGCGGCTCAAAGCGCAGCAGCGCCCGCGTCGGACCCAGATACATAGAACCAACATGCACACCCAGCGCAGTCAGCGTCCCGATCAGCAGCACCGGGTTCGACAGCGGGCTTTTCCTGAAGATCGAGCGGAACTCGGATCGGCACGACCCGATGTGCAGCGCTAGGAAGACGACGAGCATCGTCGTCGCTGCGGTCCGCGCGTATTCCCCGCTCATGCCCTGATGGATTTCCCACGCGTACGCGCCGATCGCCGCGACCGCGAACAGCATCCCGACCAGCACGCTCTGCTCGATCAGGTACACCGACATGACGCCCTCGCGCATCGAGCGTGGCGGGCGTTCGAGTTGATCACGCTCGCCCGGCTCGAACGCCATCGCCACGTCCTGTATGCCGTTGGTCACGACATTGACCCACAGGATCTGCGCCGGCAGCAGCGGGATCGGCGTCCCGAGCACGAACGCGCCGAGCACCGCGAGCACCATCCCGATCGCACCCGCGACGAGGAAGTTAGTCGCCTTGCGTATGTTCGAGAACGCGGTGCGCCCCTCTTCGACCGCTGCGTATATCGTCGCGAAGTTATCGTCGGCGAGGACCATCTCACTCGCCGCCTTGGCTACGTCCGTGCCGGTCTGTCCCATCGCGCAGCCGATGTGCGCCGCCTTGAGCGCTGGCGCATCGTTGACGCCGTCGCCCGTCACAGCGACGACCTCTCCGATCGCGCGGAGCGCGCCGACGATTCTAAGTTTCTGCGTCGGGTTCATCCGCGCGAAGACGCGCACCCGCGCGACGACCTCGCGCAGCCGATCGTCGTCCATGCGCGCCAGTTCCGCGCCGGTGACGACCTCGGGCGTCGCGCCGGGTTCGAGATCAGGCTCAAGCCCGATGCGTCCCGCGATCGCCGAGGCTGTCGCCGCGTGATCGCCGGTGCACATGATCACGCGGATCCCCGAGCGGTGGCAGCCGCGCACCGCGTCGCGCACCTCCGCGCGAGGCGGATCAATCATGCCGACCAGCCCGAGGAACGAAAGCCCCGCCGGCTCGCCCCGGCGTGTCGCGTCGAGCGCCTCATCAGTGTCGCCCGCTGCGAGCGCCAGCAGCCGAAGCCCATCGCGCGCCAGTTCATCCGCCTGTTCCAGTATCGACTCGCGGTCGAGCGGCGTCTCCCCCCCGGCGCCGATAGCGCGATCGCACATCTCGAGCACGCGCTCCGGCGCGCCCTTGACGTAAACAGATTCGCGCCCGTCCGGACCGCGGTTGATCGTCGCTGAGAACTGCCGATCCGATTCGAACGGCACGTGGTGCGTGCGCGGATGTTCGTCGAGCAGGGTTTCACGATCAAGCCCCGCGCGACCCGCAGCGACAAGCAGCGCGACCTCGGTCGGGTCGCCGATCGCGCGCCAGCCGTCGCCGTCGTCGCGTCTGCGCAGGTCGGCTTCATTATTAAGAACGCCGGCGAGGAGCGCTCGTCGCAGCGGTTCATTATGTTCAGGATCGACTTGCGCGCCGTCGGCGCCGAGGATCTCGCCCGCGGGATCAAGCCCCTCGCCTCGGAACGAATATCGCGCTCCCCCCGCGGCGAGCGTCTGCGCCGTCATGCGGTTCTCGGTGAGCGTGCCGGTCTTGTCCGAGAGGACGACCGTGCACGAGCCGAGCGTCTCGACGGCGGGGAGCCGGCGGACGATGGCGTTGCGCTTCGCCATCCGCCGGACGCCGACCGCGAGCGCGACGGTCATCACGACGGGCAGCCCCTCGGGAATCGCCGACACGGCGACCGCGACCGCGGTCAGGAACATCTCGCCCGCGCTCTGCCCGCGCGACACGCCGACGAAGAACACCACGACGCTTACTGCGAGAATGACAACGCTCACAAGATTGCCGAAACGTTTCATCCGCGTCTGCAGCGGCGTCAGGGCTCGCTCGGTCGCCTGCATCTCGCCCGCGATCAGGCCGATCTGCGTGCGCGAGCCGGTCGCGACGACAACCCCGCGCCCGCGACCGGACGCCACGGCTGTACCCGAGAACGCCATATTCAGCCGATCCCCGAGCGACGCGCCCTTGCCGGTTTCGAGCGTCGCGGCGTTCTTGCCCACCGCGACGGACTCGCCGGTGAGGATCGCCTCATCAACGAGCAGATTGGATTCTTCTATCAGGCGCAGGTCCGCGGGAACGATGTCGCCGGATTCGAGAAGGACGATGTCGCCCGGGACTAACCCGCGCGCCTCGATCTCCCGGCGTTCGCCGTCACGCCGGACCGCGGCGCGCGGCGCCACCATCTCGAGCAACGCCTGCATCGCGTTCTCCGCGCGGAACTCCTGTATGAAACCGATCACCGCGTTGACCACCAGCACCGCGGCGATAACCGCCGCGTCGGCGTGATGTCCGATCGCCAGCGTCACGATCATCGCGACCAGCAGGATGTAAATAAGCGGGCTTGTGAACTGATGCAGCAGGATGCGCCAAGGCGAGACGCCTCGCGCCACGCTGATCTCGTTCGGCCCGTATTCTCCGAGCCGCGACGACGCTTCCTCATGCGTCAGCCCGTGCGGACTCGCGCCGAGCCGATCGAGCGCCGTCTCGGCGTCCATCTCGTGCCACGCGACTGTCCCCGGTGTCGTAGGCATCGCTGCATCCTACTCGTCGCGGCGCCCGTGTCGCGGCGTCGCCGGTCGGGTACGCTCCCAGGCATGGCGATCCATCCGGGCAGCGGCACAGCGGCGGAGTTCTTCGCGGGCATGGGACTCGTCCGCGCCGCGCTCGAATCCCCGCGCGCCCGACGCCGATGGACCGTCGCCTACGCCAACGACATCGACCCCGCCAAAGCCGCGATCTACCGCGCGCTCCATCCCGGCGACGATCACCTCGACACGCGCGACGTCGCCGAGGTCGCCCCGGGCGACATCCCGCCTTGCGAACTGTGGACCGCGTCGTTCCCGTGCACGGACCTGAGCCTTGCGGGCGGGCGCGCGGGGATCCACGCCGGTCAGTCGGGCGCGGTCTGGCGCGTGCTGGAACTTCTGCGTCAGACATCGCAGACGGCTCGCCCGCGCTGGGTGTTCCTGGAAAATGTGCCGGGGTTGTTGTCGAGCCACAGCGGGCGGGACTTCCGCGCTCTTGTCGCGGCGCTCAACGAGATCGGGTTCGGCGTGGACGCGCTGCGCGTGAACGCCGAGCGCTTCACGCCGCAATCCCGCCCCCGGCTGTTCCTGATCGCCACCAGGCTCGACGACCCGTCGGCGCCGACGCCCGCGGACCCCTTGACGCTCGAGCCAACCGAAGCCCGCCACGCGGGCGTCATCGCTGCGATGCGCGCAGCGCCCGATCTCGTCTGGCACGCGCGCGACCTCCCGCCGCTGCCTGCGCGCGGCACGACTATTGAAGACATCGTCGAGCCGATCGACGCGGACTCTCCGCGGTGGTGGAGCGCCGAGCGCGTAACTTATTTTATTAATCAGGCGCATCCGAACCATCTAGCGGAACTTAATAAACGCCGCGACGCCGGCGCCGTCACTCACGCCACGGCGTTCCGCCGGGTCCGCGCGATCGCGGGCGTCAAACGCTCGGTCGCGGAACTGCGGTTCGACGGCGTCGCGGGCTGTCTGCGCACGCCCAAAGGCGGGAGCGCCAAGCAGATCCTCGTAGAACTCGGCCTCGGCGTGATGCGCGTCCGCCATCTCACAGCGAGAGAGTGCATGCGGCTGCAAGGCGCCGGCGACACGATCCCTGCGGGGATCGGCGAGGACGCGATGCTCTTCGCGCTCGGGGACGCGGTGTGTGTGCCCGCGGTTCGCTGGGCGCTCGATCAGATCGACGCCGGCGCCGCCGCGACTATCGCTACCGACGCGGACGCGCCGACGCGGTCGGCGCCGGCGTCGATCATCGCGGACGCGGTGGCGTAGTCGCGGATCCCGCCGGACGCCTTGACCTTCAGCCCGCCCGCGTGCTTTTTCATAAGCCGGACCGCTTCGATCGTCGCACCGCCGGCGGGGTGGAACCCGGTCGAGGTCTTGACGTAATCGCACCCGGCTTCGCGCGACGCGGCACAGGCAGCGGCGATCATGGCTTCGAACTCGTCATCGCTCGACGCTGCGGCCCGCAACGCCGCGGACTCGATTATGACCTTGACGACGCACGACGGGCGGGCGGCGCGAACGGCGCGCACCGTCTCGATGAGATCGCCGCGCAGCCCGGCGGCGTCGCGCGCGATCAGCCGCGGCAGCCACGCGACGAGGTCGATCTCCTCGGCGCCGGCTTTGACGGACTGCGTCGCCTCGATGGCGCGCTGCATCACAGTCGCCGCGCCTAGTGGGAACGACGCGACCGTGCAGAGCGCCGGCGCCCCACCCAGTGGCACGGGCGCCATCCCCAGTGGCACGGGCGTCTCGCCCGTGCGCGAAGCGTCACCCAGTGGCACGGGCGTCCCGCCCGTGCGCGAACCATTACCCAGTGGCACGGGCGTCCCGCCCGTGCGCGAACCATTACCCAGTGGCACGGGCGTCCCGCCCGTGCGCGAACCGTCATCCAGCAGCCCCCTGACCAGCGGCACAAAGACCGGATTGACGCAAACCGCCGCGAACCCGTGCCCGAGCGCCTCAGCGACGAGCGCGCGCACGTCCGCCTCGGTCGCTTCGGGCTTGAGCAAGGTGTGGTCGATGCGTCGGGCGAGATCGCGGCGTTCAATCATAATATTATTCTGTGTCGGCGCCCGACGCCGGGCGGAAGTGGTTGATCATGTCGTCGACGAGCAGCGAGGCCTCGCTCGTCAGGGCGTCGATCCCGTTGCGGATGAAGGCGTACCCCGCGAGCGCGGGGATCGCGACGACAAGCCCCCAGAACGTCGTCGTCAGCGCCGTCCCGATGCCCGCGGCGAGGCCGACGGGGTCGGGCGAACCGCCCGACGCGACGATCTCCCCGAACGCGAGGATCATGCCGTAGACCGTCCCGAAAAGCCCGATCATCGGCGCGACGGACCCGAGGATATTAAGAACCTCGATGCGCCGGAGCCGTTCCGCGGTGCACTCGTCGGCGGCGCGTTCGAGCGCGCGGCGCATCGCGGATCGGCCGAACTCGAACTCCGCCAGAGTCGCGCGCAGCACGTTCGCCAGGTGCGAGCGGTCGTCCTTCGAGAGCCTCATCACGGCGTCGCGGTTGCCGCCCCGCGCCAGCGCGCGCACCTCCGCGACGAGTTTCGGCGGGATCACCGCGTCGCGTCTATTCGCGCGCAGCAGCACGCCGATCAGCGCCAACGACGCGACCGACATCAGCAGCAGCGTCCAGACGATCATGCTGCCGAAGAGTTCGACATCGCCCGTGCGCGGGTTCTTCTGAATGAAGAACGCTTCGAGCAGCGACACCCGCGCCCCGGCGCCGTCCTGCCCGAACGCCGCGGACGCGAAGACTCCCGTCGCCAGCACAGCGGCGAAGACCGCGGCGGATTGACCGTTGTTGCGTACTCTCATGGCGACGCGCCGGGCGCCCGCGACGCGAGGTCTTCCCGGCTGATGAACTTGTACCCGTTTTCCCCGCCGTGCGCCTCGGCGATCCTGCGCAGCAGGCCCGCGGGATCCTCCTCGAGCACCTGCACCGCGCGGATGACGACGGTGCGCGACCCGTCGCGCCGCTGCGGGTTGAGCCGATCGAGCCGGGCGAGGACTTCCTCGGCGGTCATTCCCATGAGGGTTTCGTCCGTCGCGCCGCTGGACATCACAAAGATCGCGTCGGGCCGCAGCCGCAACGCCGCCTCGAGCGCCGGCAGCGGGTTCGAGCGGAACCTCGGCGTGATCGTCGCGAGCCAGTCGAGCGCCGACTTCTTATTTGCGCGGGTCGCGTCGAAGAGCACGGGCGCAGCCGAGGGCGCGGGCAGCGGCGCGAAGACATAGCCCGGCTCGTCCGCCCCCGCCCCGACCGGCGTCCGGAACAGCAGAACCTGCACGCGCTGCACGGGGTGCAACGCCGAGATCGAACGCCCGAGTTCCGCCACCACGCTCGCCATCGATGTAACCATCGAGCCTGAAGCGTCCACCACGTACACGATGTCGCGCGCCTCGGACACACCAAGCCCGGAGAACTCGACCCTCGGCGAGGCGTCCGGCGGGATCAGTCGGGGAGGCTCCGAAACCACATCTGCCGGTGGTGTAAACTCCGGCGGCGCGGGCGCAGCGGGCAACGCGGGCGCCTCGGCGGGGATCGGCGCGGTCGGTGTGAGCAACTCCTCGATCGCCCCGGCGGAATCCGGCTCGGGCATCGGCGTCGGCGCCTCCGCCATCGCTGCGGCGATCGCCGGCTCCTCGAATCGCGCGACGATCGGCGGAGCGCCCGACTTCTCCTCCGTCACTCGCCACGCGATCAGACCCGCAACCGTCACCAATCCGGCGTGCAGAATCAGCGACACGAGCCAGGGCAGGGCGCCTTGCGATCTCGGATCGCGCCATAGCGCTGTCGCTGCGCGCCAAACGCGCCTCGGCCAGGGACGACGGCTACGGCTACGCCGAGCAGCGGGCGGCATGGCGGTCAGTCGAGTTCTATCTTCGCGGGCGTCGGCTTGACGCCCGGCTTCCCGAAGAAGAGCCGATCAAGGCTCATCGCTCCCGCCCCCAGGCACGCCAGCGACAGGCTCCCCGCGATCAGCGACGCCTGCCAGAGCCAGGTCTGCCACGCCTGCGAACTGAACCCTTCGATCGGAGGCAGCACCTTGAAGAACCCCGGCCAGCCCGGCTGCCCCATCACGACCACCGGCCCGATCGAGGTCAGCCACAACGCCCCGACCATCACACCCGCGATCCCCAGCGACCAAAGCCTCGTCAGCAGCCCGATCAGCACCATGATCCCGCCGAGCAGTTCCGTCACCGCCACCGCATTGGCGATCCAGATCGGCCACTTCCCCGAAGCCATGAACCCGGGCAGCAACGCCTTCCCATTATCATCAGGCGTGGCGTACGCGTAGATCATGACCGTCAGCATGTCCACGAACCGATGCGTCGGCACGGGAATCGTGAACTCGGGAGTATCCGCGTCAACAGCGTCCGCGTCCGCGTCCGCGTCCGCGGGCGCCGTCGGCTGAGATTCGGGCTGCGGTTCCGGCTCTGCTGGTTGCGATCCCTGAACGAGCATCACGATCGGCGGACGCGACGCGGTGGTCTCGTCGCCGCCGGGCGTGGTCGGCTGCGAGGGCGCGGGCGCGGGCATGGGCGCCGCGTTGTGGATCGCGTCGAGGCGCGAAGCCTGTTCCGGCGTCAGCGGCACCTCCCCGAGGAACTTCCCGGCGCCCGCGTAAATGAATGTTACCGCCAGCACCAGCCTCAAGAGGATCGGCGGCACGCCCAGCCCGAGCCGTTGTCTGAAAGTCATCGCCCGATCCTCCGCGACGCCCGACGCCGCCCGGACTTCTTCCGAGCGGGCGCGACCGGCGTTTCACTCGATCATCCTACCCGACCGGGCGCCGGCCTTCGCGCATAAACCCCGATCCCCTTGACCCGGCCGGGCAAACCCGCGAGCATCACCCGGGCATCGGCGACCCGCCGCGGGCGTGGCGGAACTGGCAGACGCGCGGGATTTAGGTTCCCGTGTCCGAAAGGACGTGGAGGTTCGACCCCTCTCGCCCGCATTCTCACCGCCGGCGCCGACCGAACGCGATCGCGCGAACCAGACCCCATGCCCCGCCTGAGCGGCATCTCGCTCGCAGCGCTCGACGACCTCGCCACGCAACTGCGCTACGCGCCCGCGTCGCAGATCCTCACGCAGATCGCCCGCGCCGTCGATCTCGCCGCCACCATCGACCCAGATCAACTCTACCCCGAGGACTGGCTCGTCCAACGCCTGACGGGCTATCGGCCCGAGACGGACTCACCCCCGCTGATCGTCGGCGCCGCGGTCCGACGCGACCTCTCCGCCTTCGTCGAGCGCATCAGCGATCGCGCCGCGCTGACCCCGAACTCCGTCACGCCCGCGCTGACGATCGACGAACTCGCGGCCCGCTGGTCCGTCTCGCGCAAGACCATCGAGCGCTACCGCCGATCCGGGCTGATCGCGGTCCGCGTCCGGGCCGGCGCGCGCACGCGTCTGCGCTTCCCGGTCGCATCGGTCGAAACATTCGAACGAACCCACGCCGAGACTCTGGGCCGCGCCTCGGAGCGTTCGCGCATCCCCGCCCCCCGCCGCCGATCCATCATCCGCATCGCCGACCGTGCCTCGCGGCGATTCGGCTGGTCGCTCAACGAAACCGCCGCCCGCATCGCCGAACGCGAGGGCCGAACTCACGAAACCATCCGTCAGATTCTTATAAACGCCGGCCGCGATCGTCCCTCGATCGGGCGCGACGACCGACGCCGGCGTGTGATCGCGCGGGCTATCCGCGCGGGTGTGTCAGTCGAGCGTCTCGCCGGGCGATACAACAAATCGCCGCAGACCATCCGGCGCATCGCCCTCGAGGAGCGCGCCGCCGCCGTAACCCGAGCCGCGCGAGAGTTCGAGACACCCGCGATCGCCGACGGCTCGTCCCTCGATCATCCCGCTGCGCGAGCCGACCTCCGCCCGGCGATAGAACGGACCAGCGGCGAATGGGCCTCGATCGCTCACTCGACCCTTCCGCCGAGCCGGCACGACGAGGCCGCGCTGGCCCGCGCGATCGCCGCGCTGCTCGCCCGCGCCCGCCGGTCCGTCGAGCCGAACGTCCGCCCGACGCTCACCTCTGTAGATCGCGCGGAAACCGACCTCCGCTGGGCGTCGCTGCTGGTGATCAAACTGATCGCGTCGCAGCGCGGGTTCATCCTCGCCGCGGTCGAAGCCAGGCTCGGCCGATCGATCCTCGAACTCCCTTCGTCGGCGGTGCGCGCCGTCCACCGCGCCGCCATGGACGCCGCCATCGACGCGACACGCCGATTCCTCGCCGCCCGGACCGGATCCCAGCGACGACTCGCCGGGGTCGTCGGCCCCGCGGTCGATCGCGCCGTCGCGTCGATCGCCCTCGGCCGCGCATCCCCCGCGAGCGCCAATCGTGCCCAGAACATCGGGGCCTCGCTCGACGACTGGTCACACCGCGCCACGCCCTGGAGCGCGACGCTCGACCCGCCCGCCGAGTCACTCTCATCACATTATTATGATTCCGCGGATCCGTTGCGGCGAGGCGCGATCGCCGCCCGTCTCGGCCGTGTCGGCGGGCCGCCGCAGTCCGTCAGCGAGATCGCCGCGACCCTCAACGTCTCGACACGCCGGATCGAACGCGCCCTCCTCGAAAGCCGATCGCGCAGCGCCCGACGCCACGCCGACCCGCCCCCGGACCGGGCGGCGGATCGCTAGGCTCTGCGTCATGCCCGCTGCGGTCTGGATCAACGGCGACTTTGTCGAGCGCGACCGCGCCCGCGTCGGCGCGTTCGACGCCGGGCTTCAGCACGGCGTGGGCCTCTTCGAGACCATGCTCGCCGTCGGCGATCGCGTCCACCGCCTCGACGAACACCTGGCGCGCCTGATCGATTCCGCCCGGGCGCTCACACTCGCGCAGTCGCTCCGGCACGAACCGCTCGCCGAGGCAGTCCGCCGGACCGTCGCCCGCGCGTCGCTCGAGCGCGCCCGAGTCCGGCTGACGATCACCGGCGGGGATCTCAACCTCCTCGAACAACGCCGCGAAACACCGCCTCACCCCACCATCATCATCGCCGCCCAGCCCGCGACGATATACCCCGCCGAGATGTTCGAGCGCGGCGTGCTCGCCACCATTGCCGACGATCGCGTCAACCCACTCGACCGTTTCGCCGGCCATAAAACACTTAACTACTGGCCCCGGCTCCGCGCGCTTCAGGAGGCCGCGGGCAAAGGCGCGGGCGAAACAATATTTCTTCAGGTGACGAACCACGTCGCCTCGGGCGCGGTCAGCAACATCTTCGCGGTTCTCAACGGCGCGCTCGTCACACCTCCCGCGCGCAGCGAAGAAGCGCCCGGCGCGATCGCAAGCCCGGTCCTCCCGGGCGTGACCCGCGCCGAGATTATCGACCACGCCGCCGCGATCGGCGCGGTTGTTCAGCGCCGGCTCCTGACCGTGCAGGAACTTCTCGACGCCGACGAGGTGTTCCTCACGAACTCGTCGTGGGGCGTCCTGCCCGTGACGCGCGTCGAGGCGAAGCAGATCGGCGCGGGCGCACCGGGCCCGATCACGCGCGACCTTCTCGAACGCCGGCGCGCCGACGCCGGGCTTGCCTGATCGCCCGGCGACGCTCGCGGTACGATGACCGCATGGCTGAGATCACCGCCGTCCGGCTCATGGTCGGGCTTGAAATACACGTCGAACTCGCGACCCGCACCAAGATGTTCACCCGCGCGGGCTGCTCCGCAAACAGGGAGTTCGACGACGCGCCGCCCAACACCCTCATCGACCCCGTCGTCCTCGGCCTGCCCGGCGCGCTCCCCGTCCTCAACCGCGCCGCGATCGAGATGGCCATGCTCGTCGGCGCGGCCTTCGGCTGCTCCATCGCGCGCGAGACCAAGTGGGACCGCAAAAACTATTATTACCCCGACCTACCCAAGGGGTATCAGATCAGCCAGTACGACATGCCCATCTGCTTCGACGGCGCCGTCACCATGCCCGACCCCGCCGACGAGATCGGCGAACGCACGAAAACAATCGGGATCATCCGCGCACACCTCGAAGAAGACGCAGGCAAACTTCTCCACGAAGCCCCGGGCGGCGCGCCAATCGACGGCTCGATCGTCGATTACAACCGCGCCGGGACGCCGCTCCTCGAAATAGTCACCCAGCCCGACTTTCGCACAGCCGACGAGGTCGTCGCGTTCGCGCGCATGCTCCGCAACACCTGCCGATTCCTCGGCGTCACCGAGGGCGTCATGCAGAAGGGCCACATGCGCTTCGAACCTAACATCAACACCATCATCGACCTCTCCGACGGCCGCGAGATCCGCACGCCCATCGTCGAAATAAAGAACCTCAACTCCTTCCGGGCCGTGCAGCGCGCCATCGAGCACGAACTCGCCGAGCAGCCCAGACGCTGGCGCGAGACCGGCGTCGAGATGGCGCCCGGCGCCAAGACCACGCGAGGCTGGGACGACGCCCGAGGCGTCACCGTCCTCCAGCGCGAAAAAGAAGAAGCCCACGACTACCGATACATGCCCGACCCCGACCTTATCCCGCTCGTCATCGACGACGCCTGGCGCGAATCGGTCGTCGCGCGGCTGCCCGAACTCCCGCATCACCGGGCCGCGCGATATCAGAAGGACTACGTGCTGTCGCGCAAGGAGGCGCTCGCGCTGACGGACGAGCGCGACCTGTGCTTCTTTTATGAAGCGTGCGTTGCTGCGGTCGGCGCGGTGGGCGTGCGCGCAGACGCCGCGGGCAAACAGGCCGCGAACATGCTCCTCCAGGCGGGCGCGAAACGCGCGAACGAGCGCGGCGTCGGCGCGTGGGAACTCGGCGTCAACGCCGAACAGATCGCCGGGATCATCCGCCTGCGCCAGGACGGGGACATCGGCTCGAGCGCCGCGGACGAACTCTTCGGCGCCTTGTGTGACTCGGACGAAGACGCCCGCGCAGCGGCGGAACGATTGAACCTCCTGCAAGTTAAGGACGAGGGCGCGCTCGAAGCATGGTGCCGACAGGTCATCGCGGACCCGGCCAACGCGAAGTCGATCGAGGACATCAAAGCAGGCAAGCACGCCGCGATCGGGCGCCTCGTCGGCGGCGTGATGAAAGCCTCGGGCGGCAAAGCCGACGCCAACGCGGCGAGGGAAAAACTCCTCGAAATCCTCTGCTGAACAAGACCCGCCCCGGGGTGGCACAGCTCAGGGGTGGCACGGCTCCAGGGTGGCACGGCTCCAGGGTGGCACGGCTCCAGGGTGGCACGGCTCTCCGAGCCGTGACGTTAAGTCTGACTTGTATCAAACGCTTCACCTAACACGACAAAAGCCCAGGGATAAATCCCTGGGCTTTGGATGTGTCGCGCACAACGCGCGCGCCACGCCCAGCACCGGTCGTCCCTCTCCCCGGCCCTCTCCCGGGGGGAGAGGGACTAAGCAACCGTGGGACGGGCGTCCCGTCCGTCTTATTAAGAAACAGTGGCACGGGCGTCCTGCCCGCGCGAAGCCACCTCAACTCTTCCCTCTCTGCGCTCGCTGCGCCTCAGCGGTGAATCGAGCATCCACCCCGACCTTCGCTCCGCTCAGGTCAGGCGTCCGACACGGCGCAGCAAATGAGAAACAAATCACCGCGAGATGTTCCGGCTCGTCACGGCGACGGAGCTCCGAGCCGGCTCAGTGTCGCGCGCCACCGCTCTGCGTCGGCGGCGCGGGAAGGGTCGGCGGCGGCCCAGGTTTCGTAGAACGATGCCAGAGCCGCGGCGGCGGCGCGGGCGGTTTCGGCGTCGGGTTCCGCTACTTTCTCAGAGTCCCCACCGCCGATTGGTTCCCCCGCCGCCTCGTACACGGCCAGCAGCACCGGCTCGGCGTCCGCGAACTTATATTGCGCCACCAGGCACTCGACGAGCGCCTCGCGCGACTGCGCAATCTGCGCATGCCCCGCTGGCAGATCGGCGGCTCGGGCGCCGAGGGCTTCACGCAGGAGCGGCTCGGCCTCGGCGTGCCTGCCTTGCTTCGTCAGCGACGACGCCACCAGCATGATGACATTAGAAGTCCGGCGGTCGCCCGCGGGATAGTTGTTGCGCGTGTATTCCAGCATCGCGCGGTACTGCTCCTCAGCCCCGGCGTGATCGCCGAGACGTTCGAGCGCCGAGCCTAGAAGCCACACCGCGTCGAGCGTCTGCCGCGCGTCCGGGCCGAGCGCTTCGATGAAGATGGCAAGCGTTTCACGCCGGGCGTCGATCTCGTCCGCGTCGCGGCCCGCGCGCTGGTAGACAATCGCGGCGCTGTTGGTCGCCATCGCGGTGTAGGGGTGAACATCACCGAAGACGTCACGGTGACGCCGAACCCCGTCTTCGACGAGCGAGATCGCCTCTTCGTGCTGTCCCTGCCGGGAGATCTGGGCGGCGAGGTTGACCATGCCCAGCAGGATGTCCGGGTGATTCTCGCCGAGGATGCTGCGGCGGACGGCGAGCGACTCGCGCGACAGCCGTTCTATCTCTTCGGGATCCCCGCCGCTCTGACCGAGCGCGATCGAGAGACGGTCCATGATCGTGGCGATCTTCGCGGTCTCGACGCCGGTCGCGGCGGCGGCGTCGCGCTCGGCGCGCAGGAGCGCGCGAAAGATATCGACGGCCTCGGCGTTGCGATTGAGTTTGACGAGCGCCCCGCCTATCCCGCTAAGCGCCGTGAGCGCATCGGGCGTGTCGCCGGCGTCCGCAGCGACGTACATGTCGCGCGACTCCTGATACGCCGCGAGGGCGTCGTCGTAGCGCCCGACGGAATCGATCACGCGCGCCAGATCGAACATCGCGCGAGCGACCGGGACGCGGTTGTCCCCGGGCGTCAGCCGGGCCGATTCGACCGCGCGGCTTATAAGGTCTTCGGCGCGCGGGTAGTCCGCGAGATCGTGGTAGACAACGCCGAGCGTGCGCAGCATGCGGGCGCGGACCTCGGGCTGATCGGCGAGTTCCGAATCGACGCGTGCGACGGCGTTGTCGGCGATCTCGCGCAGGAGTTCCGTGTCGCGTCCGCGCGCGACGCCCGGCCCGACGCCTTGGAGCATCGACGCGAGAAAATCGGCGATGGTCGTCGCGGCGATCGCCTCACGCCTCGCGACGAGTTCGGCTTCTGCGGCGCGATCGGCCTCGGCGACGGCGCGGGCCTCGGCCGCGACGGCGACCCGCGCTCGCTCGGCGGCACGCGAAGCCTGCCACAACGTCCCCGCCAGACCCAGCACCAGCGCCGCGAGAGCCGCCGACGCCCCCGCGACCAGCGGCCGATTCCGCCGGGCGAACTTGCGAAGTTGATAAGATGCGCTCGGCGCCCGGGCCTCGATCGGCTCGTCGTGCAGGTAGCGCCCGATGTCCGACGCGAAGTCATTCGCCGACTGGTATCGGCGTTCCTTCTCCTTCGCGAGCGCCTTTCCGATGATTATCTCGACATCGCCGCGCAGCGAGCGATGGACGCTGCTCAGCGGCGCGGGGTCGTCCTCGCGGATGACGCGCACGGCTTCGTGGATCATCTTCGCGCGGAGGTCGTGAGGCAGACGCCCGGCGAGCAGTTCGTACGCGATCACGCCGAGCGCGTAGACATCGCTGCGCGTGTCGATCGAGTCGGGGTCGCCGGACGCCTGCTCGGGGCTCATGTACGGGATGGTGCCGACGAGTTGGCCGATCTCGGTCTGTATGGTGGCGGTCTGGATGTCGCTGTCGGTCGCGCGGGCTACGCCGAAGTCGAGGATCTTCGGCATGCCGTCGCGCGTCACCAGGATGTTGCCGGGCTTGAGATCGCGGTGGACGACGCCTTTGGTGTGCGCGTGCTGGACGGCGTCACAGATCCGGGACATAAGTTCCAGACGCTGCTTGACGCTCAAACCGGCGCGGTCGGCGTAGCGCGTCAACGGCTCGCCGTCGACGAGTTCCATCGCGAAGAACGGGTCGCCCGCGTGGACGCCGGCGTCGTAGATCGCCGCGACGCCGGGATGCTGGAGCCTGCCGAGGACGTGCGCCTCGAACTCGAAACGCTTGATCGCATCGCGCGAGAGCGACCTGCCCCGGATCAGTTTGAGCGCGACCTCGCGGTCGGGCGAGACCTGCCGGGCGCGGTAGACGACGCCCATCCCGCCTTCGCCCAGCGGCTCGATGATCTCATACTCCGCGATGCGCGTCCCCGCGGGGAGCAGCCCGGCGGCGTCGGCGTCCGCGCGCGAGGCGCCGACGGCGTCGCCCGGCCGGAGCGAGCGAGTGTCCGACGACGCGGGATCAGGTGCGCCCGACGTCGGCGCGCCGCCCGTGGCAGAAAAGTCGTCCGCAGTCATGCGAAGCCCCTCCCGCTGCCGATCCGCGCAGCGATGCGCAGCCCGATGCGCAGCCCGGCAACGGCCCGCATCGTATCACAAGCCGAACTCCCCCGACAGACGCGCTAAACGCGGACCGGATCGAGATCGATCGAGCGTAACTCGAGCCGCGGCGATGCGCGCAAAGCCCAGGGATTTCATCCCTGGGCTTTATGTCGAGATATGCGACGCACGCGACGTTTGACGATCGACTCGCGCGGAGTGAATATCAGGTTATCTGTGATAATGACGGGCGGGACGACCGTGCCACCGGTTGCGCTGCACGGGCGGGACGCCCGTGCCATTGGGTATGGTTCGCGCACGGGCGGGACGCCCTTGCCACCCTGGCACAGCGCCGCGCGCAGACCCCGCGTCAGCGCGGCCGGAGTATGTCTCCGAGCACGTCCGGGGCGCCGGGGATTGGTTCGAGCCGGGCCGAGCGCAGCCCCGCGTCGGTCTGAACGCGCACGGTCCGGACCTCCCCGCCGAACGCGACGAGCAGCGAGAGCATCCGCCGTTCGGGCGTACGCGCGACCGCGTCGCGCAGCACGTCCGGCGAATATACCGCGTCGTTGACCGCGAGGATCTTCATCCCCTGCCCGAGCCTTGCTGTGTCCGCGGCTGACCCGGGCACGACGCGCGTGATCTCGCCCGCTGAGTTCGCGCTCAGCCCGATCGAGTGCGTGAGATTTCCCCCGGCGCCTTCGCTCTCCGTGTAGGTCATCCGAAGCCCGAGCCGCTCGAGCATCGCGGCGCGATCCATATCGACGCCCGGCGTCTCGATGCGCTCGCGGATCAGCGCGTCCCAGTCGTGCCCGTCGTAGACCGCGGCGAGCGAGCGCACTATGTCACGCCGGGTGTAAGTCACCGGCGACCCCGGCGCCCCGGCGGGAACATCGAAGAAGCGCCGGCAGAAGTCGTCCAGCGACCGCTCGCCGTTTGTTCCCCGGCGGATGATCGCGTCGGCTTCCATCCAGAAGAACGCGCCCTCGCCGTAGTAGGCTTGTCCGCGGCGTTTGTCGCCCCACGACGCGCTCCCGCCGCGCACGTGCCGGAGCATCACGGCGGTGTCCTCGACGCTCTGCCAGGCGCGCCCGTCGCGCATCGTGTTGTCCGCGACCCGACCGGCGAGCGATGCGCGGTAGCGTTCCGGCGTAAGCAGCCCCGCCCGGACCGACAGCACGTCGTCATAATATGATGTCAGTCCCTCGTAGAGCCAGAGCAGCCGGGGGTCGCCCGTGGTGTGGTAATCGCGCGAGAGCAGCCCTTCCGGGGCGCGGAGTTTCCCCGACCACGCGTGGATGTACTCGTGCGCGATCACGCCGATGTGGTCGCCGGCGCGCTCGGCGTTGTTGAACCGCGATTCGCCCAGCGTGATGAACGTCGATTGGTTGTGCTCGACGCCGAGTCCGGGCGCCTCGTCCGACAGCATCACGAGGAAGTGATATTCGTCGCGAGGGAACGGGCCGAAGACGGCCTCGGCCTGATCGATCAGCCGACCGAACTTCTCCAGCCGTTCGTCGCCGAGATCCGTCAGCGACTCCGCCGGCGCGACCGCGTGTATGTAGTGCGGCGCCCGGCTCCGCGTCGCCAACTCATAAGTTCGCAGCGCGGCGCCGAAAATCACTGGAGAATCCACCACTTCCGACAACGGCGCGGGCGCGAACTGCACCCTCCCGGCGCCGCTCCGCTGCTCGTCGAGCGATGTCGCCGACCGCCAGGCGCCGGGCAGACGCAACTCCGCCTCGATGATCCATTCGTCCTTGTCGGCGCCGTCGGGGTAGAAGAGCACGGTGTTCCAGTTGAGCGCGCCCAGGCCCGCGTAGCCGTAGGAATCCGTCGAGCGCGAGATGACCGACGGCTGGTTCGTTATGTACGCGAAGCGGACGGTTAGCACGCGCGCCCCGTCGGCGACGGTCAGCCGCAGCATCGTCGGCAGTTCCACGTCCCGGCGCCAGGGCACGTCGCGCCCGCGGTCGTCCGTGATTTTAATGTCAACAACGTTCTGTATCGGCCCGGACGGGCTGTGATTGCCCGGCGTCCAGAGCACGTAGTGCAGCGCCGTCTCGCCCGGCTCGACGGGGATGTCCTGCTGCACGGTGATCAGCCGTCGTTCTATGTCGCGGGCGTCGACGCGCAGCGAGGATCGCGGCTGCGCGACCGCAGCGGCGGAGACGAGGCACAACGCCGCGAGCACGGCGAGCCGACGAACAAAGTGATTGCAACGCATGAGCCGGGCCTCCGTCGCGCGCCGACCATCCGGCGCGAACGCGGCGATTCTAAGGACCGCGGCGGTCTCATGCGAACAAAACACGACCGCGTCCCTGGCGTCTGTTCGACGTGCGGGAGCGCGGTCGCGGATGGGTGGCTGGGATATGTTCGGAGTAATGGGACGCCGACGTGTCTGACGCCGGCGCCCCGGAGGAGATCGTCACTCAGATTCGCGTGCGCTCGTCGAACGGTTCTTGGGAAATCGGGCGCCGAGCGTTTCAGTCGGGCGGGCCCGCGTCAGGAGCGGGGCAGGAGCCGTTCGAGCATCCGTTCGATGCGTTCGAGACGCTCTTCGAGCCGTTGGATCCGGGCGTCCGTGTCGCCGGCGGGCGGCGCCGGGGGCGTGGGCGCGTGGGCCTGCTCACGCTCGCGGGCGCGGAAGCGCTCGCGGACGACGTTTTCACGCTCGCGGATAGTTTCCTCGGCCCGGCGACGCTCGACCTCGGCGCGCTCCCGCTGCGGCTGTTCACGCAGGGCGAGTCGTTCGCGCATTGCTTCCATGCGTTCGCGGACTGCCTCGGGCATGGCGCCTTCGCCGGGCTGGCCGGGCTGCATGAAACCGCGCATCTGGCCTTGCCCCGGGCCTCGGCCGCGATCGCCGTCGCGACGGAGGCCTTCGAGCGCCTTGGTGATCTTCTCGCGGTCTTCGCCGCTCAGGCCGCTGCTCTTGAGCGCGTCGGCGAGGGCCTTGTGAACAGATTCCATGATCGAGTCTGTGTCGAAGTCGAAATCAAAGTTAAAGTTAAGCCTTTCGAGTTGTTTTTGGAGTTGTTCGACGTGCTTCTGCCATTGGAAGCCGTCGCCGTCGCCTTCGCCGCTGCGGAATCGGAACGCGCCCGCCGCGCCGGCCGGGCCGTCGGCGCCGTCGGCGCCGTCACGGAAGAAACGGAGCATGCGAGGCCCGTCGCCGTCGGCGTGCATCCACTTGCGCACTGAATCGGGCAGGAACTCAAGTGATGCAATGTCGTCGCCGTCGAACACGTGTGTCTGCCCGTTTTCTTCGATGACAACTTTGACGGAGCGTTTGCCGTCTTTCACTACGCCCTGAGCGCGTCCTGAGCCGCCGGTGGTCCATTCCGCCTTGATCCCGTCGGGTCCGGTGATGACGACGCGGACTTCGCCTTTCTTCTCGGCTTTCTGATCTCCCCCGCCGTGCGCGCCCGCGCCTGGGCCGCGACGGATGACGGCGCGACGCTCGCCCGGCTGGTCGGACGCTGCGACGCTGTCGGCGACGAACTCTTCCACGGTCTTGCCGTCGGGCCCGATGAGAACGACGCGGTTGTCGTTCTTCGAGTCCGCCCCGGCGCCGATGCGGAACATGCGACGCTCGACGTTGCCTTCGCCCCTGGCGCCGGCATCGGGCGCCGCGACGATGATGCGGGCTTCGGACTTCTGCTCCTGTGCGTTGAGCGCGTGCCCGGCGGACAGCGCGAGCAGCGCCACTGCGGTGAATCGGTACATGATGAGGCCTCCGTGTGGTTGCGGGCCGGGCGTCACGCCCGGATCCCAGTGTTCCCGCCGGCCACCCGCACGGCGATTGATTGACGATCCGACAATCTCAGCGACGCACGGCGTTCAGCCGCCCGGCGTCTTTTTCGAGTTATCTGTTGGTTCGGTCGCTCTCGGCGCCGGGACGAGCGCGCCGAGGATGGTTTCGAGCATCTGTTCGAGCCTGGCGATGCGCGACTCGATCTGTTCGAACCGCGAGGCTCCGGGCGTCTGTTCGGGCGGCGTCCGGGGCCCGCCGCCGACGCCGCGCGCCCCGGGGGTGAAGATCGCCACGCTCTGCCCGTCCTCGCGGAGGATGCGGACGTTGGGCATCTCGGGCATTTCGAAATCAAACTTCATTTCGATGGTGCGGATAGCCTCGGCGGCTTCGCGGACGGCGCGTTCGAGGTCCGCGCGACGGGCCTCGGACAAAGCCCCGCGCGACGCCAGACGTTCCATTTCCTTCTCGAGCCGTTCCGACATCGCCTGGGTGCGGAGAGCCTCGATCGCGGCGGTCTGCAAGCGTCGCTCGATCTCGATGTTCCTGTCGGCGACTTCGCGTTCGCGTTCACGCGCGCGGGGCGCCGAGGCGGGCAGCGGTGTGAAGGAGAACTCCGCGGCGATCGGCTCATCTACGGGGGTGACCTCGAATGTTTCGATCGATCCGCTGCGGGCGATATCGAGACGCACGGGCTGCGCGCCGACTTTCGCCAGTGATTCGCGGAGGAGTTCGATCGTCGCGGGCGAGGCGCCGTTGACCCGCAGCACCAGGTCGCCCGGTTTAAGCCCGGCGCGGTCGGCGGGCAGATCGGGGACGACCGACTCGATCAGCAACGCCGCGTCTATACGGTCTATACGATCGAGTTTGAGCGCGCCGAGCCGATCCGCGGGCGCCGGGTTGGTGACGACGCCGATGACCCGGCGGGTCGCGGGAAAAACGGGCGCGGCGGGGGCGTCGGGGGCGTTGGGAAGGAAGAGCGCGTGATTAAGCCGGATCAGGGGCGCGCCGTCGGCGTTCGTGACGACGAGCATGTCGCCTTCGACGCGGAGCCGGGATTCCGGCAGCGCCGAACCGCCGAGCGTGACAACGGGCCGGCCGGATTCGAGCCGAACGACGAGCAGGCCTTCGGGCGTGGCGAACTCCGCGATCGACGCGGACGCTGCGCGCGCGACGCCGGCGGTCCGCGCGGGCTGACCCGCCGCGACGCCGATCGGCGCGAGGGTCAGGAGCGCGGCGATGAAAGCCCGGCCCGCGCACGACCGGCGGCGGTTCCGTTCCGTTGAAATCATATTAATTACCTCGTGCGTCATGGCGTTCAGAGGGGCGTGCCGTCGGCGGCGGTTCTGACGGTGACAGCGGGGATGAGGCGGACGCGGCCGGCGTCGTCGGTGCCCACGCTGTAGGCGCCTCGGACTGTTGTTCGCTCGATGACTCGGCGCATGATGGTGATCTCGATCGCGTCGCCGGCGTCGGTCGGGCGTGCCTCGACCATGACCGTGGGCAGTTCCGCGAGCACCCGTCCTTCCTCGATCCCGCGTGTCAGATATTGATCGAACGCCTGATCGGGCGATAGGTTCGCCCAATTCAGCCCCGCTGACTGTCCGCCGGGCGTGCGCGACGCGGGCATGACGCCTTGCATCGTCGCCCAGGCGAGCGCGACCAGGGCCGCGACGGCCCAACCGCCCCAGGCTCGCCAGCGCGCGTGGAAGCGGTGCGTCGCTTCGATCGCGACGCGCGGCAGATCGACGCGGTCGGCGGCGAGAAGAGCCTCGCTCACACCCGCGGTCAACGCGGCGTGCTCGCGCTCCGCGACCGCCAGCCGACGCCAGACGCCGGGGTCGCCCGCGGCGAGCAGTTCGATTTCCGCCCAGTCGGCGTCCGACGCCTCGCGATCGACGATGCGGCAGATCAGGATGTCCTCATGGTCAACAGTCATCGCGTCGCTCCGATCGGGTCAGGGGATGAACGCAGAGGAAAACGGAGTGAGACAGAGGGGAGATGGGGAGGCGGCGGGGTGGCAAGGGCTTGAACAGTGGCACGGGCTTGAACAGTGGCACGGGCGCGAACAGTGGCACGGGCGTCTCGCCCGTGCGCTCGCGCAGCGACCCCGACCACCGCTTCGCTCAGGTCAGGCGTCCGATCTCGACCAGCAAAAACGCTCCGGACGCGCGATCTCTCCGCACCCCGCTGTTTTCCTCTGCGTTCAATCTGATTCATTGCATCGTCGAATATAAGTTTCATTCCGCCCCTCCCGCCCTGGTCACGCGCAGCGTGGCTGCGTCGTTCTCGAACTCGACTTCTTCTCGGAGCATTTTCCGCGCCCGGGCGATGCGGGTCTCGACGGTCGTGACGGGCAGGCCGAGGGCCTCGGCGATCTGCCTGTGGCTCATCCCGCGGACGCAACGCAAGAGCAGCGGCTCGCGGTAATCGGGGTGCAGCCGATGTGCGAGTTCGAGCAGCCGCCGACCTTCCGCCGAGTTGTCGGCGCCGACCTCGGCGGGGATGTCCTCCATCGGTGTCCCGCTGCGATCCGGGCGGACGAGCCGGAGGCGGGTTGACTTGCGCCTGCCCGCTGTCCTCGCGGCGTTGACGGCGATCCGCCTAAGCCAGGGGCGGAACAAGGCCGGGTCGCGCAGGTCCGAGATTGTTCTCACGATCGTCAAGGCGATGTCCTGCACCAGGTCCTCGAGGTCCGCGTCGCGGGGCATGTGGGCCAGAACGACCGCAGCGGCCCATCGGCGATGGGCTCGCCAAAGCCGATCCAGCGCCTCGGCGTCGCCCGAAATGGCAGCCGCGGCGTCGCGGCGTGTGGCGTCCCCGTCCATGCGTGTTCTCATACCACCCGGACGCGCGACCGACGCCGACCCGGCACAATCCCGCGTGTCCGCCGACGCCGTATCCTCAACCCGCCGCGCCCGAGGCCGGGCCCGGCCTGTCCCGGACCGGCTAATCCCGACCCGCGATGCATCGGCATGAAAAGACGCGACCCCAACGTGATGACCTTCGGCGACCACCTCGAGGAACTCCGCCGACGGCTGATCTTCTCGCTGCTTGGGCCGATCCCGATCCTGGTCGTCGCGCTTATCTACGGCGGGCCGCTGCTCGGGTTCGTGATCCGCCCCCTGGAGCGGCAACTCGCCGCCGCGGGCCAGCCGATTCGGATGCTCGCGACAAGCCCGGTCGAGCCGTTCGCGGCGTATCTGAAGGTCTCGGCGGCGGCGGCGATCCTCGTCGCGGCGCCTTGGATCTTCTACCAGGCGTGGCTGTTCGTCGCGCCGGGGCTGTACCGGCACGAACGGCGGTTCGTCTATTTCCTCATGCCAGCGTCGGCGGCGCTGACCGCCGCGGCGATGATATTTCTTTATAAACTGATGTTGCCCGTGATGCTGCGGTTCTTCATCGTCTTCGGGTCGTTCATCGTCCAGCCGAACCCGGGCGTGACGCCGCTGCCCGACGGGCTGACGCTGCCGACGGTCCCTGTTCTCGCCGCGGACCCGCCCGATCCCGCGCCGGGCGAGATGTGGGTGAACCAGAGCATGGGGGAACTGCGGATCGCGACGGGAGCGTCCGGGACGGGGGCGGTTCTCGGCGCGCCGCTCGCTGCGGGCGGGACGATCGCGCAGCAGTACCGCGTCGGCGAATACGTCGGGCTTGTTTTTAATCTTGCGATTGTGTTCGCGATCGCGTTCCAGTTGCCGATCGTGATGCTGCTGGCGGGATGGACGGGGCTGATCGAGCCGGGCGATCTGACGCCGTATCGGAAGCACGCGCTGTTCGTGTGCGCGATCGCGGGCGCGTTCTTCACGCCGGCGGACCCGGGGTCGATGGTGCTGCTGATGATCCCCTTGTACGCGCTCTTTGAGTTCGGACTTCTGCTGATGCGCGCGCTCCCGGCGTCGCGTATCGCGGGCCCGCGCGAGACCGGAGCCGAGGACGCATGACGACCGGCGCGACCGATCTCGATGTCCGCATGATGGGGCGGGCGCTGGAACTCGCCCGCGAGGCGATGGCGCTCGACGAAACCCCTGTGGGCGCAGTGGTTTTTGAGTCGGCAACGGGTCGCGTGCTCGCAGAGGCTTTCAATCGGCGCGAGATCGATGCGGACCCGACGGCCCATGCTGAGATCCTCGCGCTCCGGGCCGCGGCGGGCGCGATCGGGGACTGGCGGCTCAACGGCTGCACGCTGGTGGTGACGCTCGAGCCTTGCGCCATGTGCGCGGGGGCGATCGTCAACGCGCGCGTGGGCCGGCTGGTGTTCGGCGCGCTCGACCCGAAAGCCGGCGCCACCCACTCGCTCTATTCGATCTGCACCGACGCGAGGCTCAACCACCGCGTCGAGCCGATCGCGGGCGTACGCGCGGAAGAGTCGGCGGAACTCCTGCGCGAGTTCTTCCGGGGCAAACGCGGACGCGGATTATAAGATTGTACGGTTGTGCCGGCTCACCCGCCGAGCGCGGGGACGATCCATTCGACGAGCGCGTGCGCGCCGAGCGCCAGCAGGACCATCGCCGCGACGATCTGCGCGGTCATCACGAGGACGTTCACTGCGTAGCGGTCCATCGTGCGGACGCGGACGGCTTTGTAAACGACCGACACGCCGAGCGCGAGCGGTATGAGCGTGAGGAACCAGAGAATGTCGGGGATGGGCGCCGGGTCGAGGAACGGCCTCCAGCCCCGGGCGGCGGGGGCGGCGGCCTGCGCGATTGACGCAATCAATAATAACATGATATTCACGGCGAGTCCCCCGCCGGCTGGGGCGCGGGGTCATCCGCGCGGCGCCCGGCGCCGGGGTCGTCGCGGAGTTTGCGCGGCCGATGCCAGAGACAGTCGAGCACGCAGATGATGTTGAGCATGCCGGCGATGGCGGCGTAAAGCGACCCGGCCTCGTTGGGATGGCCGATGGACTTGCGGTACGAGGGGTTCTCGTCGGGGCGTGGCGAGCGCACGCCGCGCGGCGAGCCGGGGTCGGGGACTTTGAGCCAGACCTGGTGTACCCGGTCAACCGCGAATGCGGTCGGCCCGACGCCCGCCTGGGCTGTGAACCACCAGAAGTCCTCCTTGCGGTCCACTGCGTCGATCCCGCCGATGAAGACCCCGCCGAAGAACAGGCCCATCACGCCCAGGAATATCCACAGCGCCCGCCTGGCGTGCCCGAGGGCGAGGTGCCCGAGTCCCGGGACAAGCAGTGCGAGAGCGGCGGCGAGCGGCTCGAGTTTTTCCTCGCGTTCGTGCTGGGTCATCTGATGGGCGGTTACGGGGTCGGCGTGGTGGGTGAAGGGCGTGGCCGGCGGGCCGGGCTCGACCCGGAAAAAAGACCGTTGACAGACGACGCTCGGGCAGTAGTGTACCGCGCGAACGACCGCCCGGGCCGGGGCCGGCCCGAGGCTAGTGACCGCTCCGAGACCATAAGCCACCGCCCCGAGAGAGCCTCGTCATGCAAGCAACCGCCGAACCGGCGACGGAATATCCGCTCGCCACGCCCGAGAACGAGATCGTCCTGTTCCCCGCAGTCGTCATGTTCGACGACGACGACGAAAGCGCGCTGGAGGACGAGGATTTCCTCGACGATGATGATGACGACGACATCTTCGAAGACGAGGAGGAGGAAGACGACCTCTTCGACGACGACGACGATGACGACGACGACGAGTTCGACCTCGACGCCGACGAGGACGAGTCGGACTATTGACGGACGCCGACGGCGTGTCGGCGTGGGGACGGAGACGCCGCCATGACCGACCGTAAAGAGCGCAGAGATCGGAACGACCCGGGCGATCGCCGCGACGCCGATCCCCGGGACGCCGACGCCCGGCACGACGGCGTGCTCGATCGTCGCTCGGGCGTCGATCGTCGTCAGATGCAGTCTCATTCGGGCGATCCCGCCGGGGGATTTGATCGCCGGCGCGGGCCCGGTCGGCGTCTGAGCGACTTCGCCAAGGCCGCGGAGGACGGGGAACTTACGCGCGAGCAGTTCCTCTTCATCTCGGCGATCGACGCGTTCAAACGCGCCAATCACAAGACGTTCCCGTCGTGGACGGAAGTGCTCGAGGTCATCCGGCTGCTGGGCTATCGCAAGACCGCGCCGACGAGCATCACGCTCCAGAACGCCGAGGACTGGACCGAGGCGCCCGACGCCCCCGCCGGGGTCCGCACGATCACCAGCGATAAGGCGGCGTGAGCCGACTCACGCGGGGACAGCCCGCGAGCCGACGGCGGCTTCGCCGAGACTCGAAGCCGGGGCCCGCGTATCGCCCGAGGCCCACTCGATCTGCGCGTCCACGCCGAAGAGGCTGAGGAACGAACGGACCTGCCGTTCGATGCTCCTGCGGGCTTCGTCCTCGTAGCGGGCGTCGTTGACGGTGTAGAGTTCGGACGCCTGGGCCTGGGCTTTCTTCATAAGATCGCCCTGAGTCGCGGCGTCGACCTGGATGATGTCCAGCAGCCCGAGCACCCGGCCCGCCTGGATGTCGTAAGGCGTGACATCAACCAGGCGGAGAGCGCCTTCGATCGCGGGCAGGCGCAGGCGGAATCGGCCCGGCGAGAGTTCCGTTACGTCCTCGGCCCGGAGGCGCGCGAGGTCGACCGAGAACTGCTTCTCGAACTGGAAGATCATCGCCACGCGGGCCTGGCTCAGGAGGATCGGGGGGAGCCAGGAGAAGCCGCGCGTGCTGGTGGCGATCTCCTTGGCGCGGACCTCCATCCCTACGAGCCGGCCGACGGCGCGGACCTGCTCGAAGACGGTGTGGGTCGTGAGGGTCAGCGGCTTTGCCTTGGCGCCTGGCAGCCGGCGCAGCGCGATGATCGCGCCCGCCCCGAGCGTCACGCCGACCAGAATGAGGATCAGTTCCGTCATATCGACAGGAATCCTAGGACGGACGCCCGGACGATAGTTCCGCTTCCGCGGGGGAAGTTTTCAGGGGTCGGACGAAGGCGTCCCCGGCGTGTCCGCTTCGAGAGCGCGTATGACGAGGTGCCCGCCCGCGGAAATCAGCACCAGCGCGATCAGAAACCCGATCAGCGCCAGAATCGCCTGGGCGATCGGGTGCAGCGACAACGCCCAGCCCGACCAAGGCCCGCGCCAGAACATCCACACCCCCGCCACGACCGGGATCAGCAACCCGATCCCCGCGAAAAGCCTGACGAACGCGACGCCCGGCGTCCGGAGCATCAGCGACAGCCCGGCAAGGGCGAGAATCCCCAGCCCCGCGAGGAGTTCGATCAACGCCGGGGGATCCATACCTATGCGTTCGATTGTGCCGGATAAGCCGAACCCGGCGCCTTGGCCCGCCCCGCCGCTCATACTCGCCAGGATCGCCGCGATCACGACGGTCGCCCCGACGGTGGCCGAGGCCCACGCGGACGCCGCGCGGAACCTGCCCAACCCGATCCCGACGCCGATCGCACCCGCGATGATGATCGTGACCTGGAGAGCCGCGCGATACCAGAACCCGCCCGAGGCCGACCGCACGACATCGATCCCCGCGGCGAGCGTCAGGCCTACGGCTAGCACGAGAGTCAGAATCAGCATCCACCGTGGCGCGCGGGTCATGGCTCGCAAACTGTATCGGCGTCGCAAGCCGCCGGCCCAAGCCTGACCCAGCGGCGGGGCGCGATCGGTGGCGCGAGCGCAACCAGTGGCACGGGCGTCCTGCCCGTGCGCTGTGGCGTGAAACCATCACGATTAACTTATATATGTACGCCCAACGACCGGGCCGGGGACGGCCCGGCTCACGGGACGGCCCGGCTCGGCGGCGGTTGAACTTTTCTGGGGAGGCTCGGGGTTTTCGCTGCGGTTTCAGCCGCCCGCGCCGAAGGCGTTGAGGAGGATGAGCAGGTCGGTCCCGTTGACTACGCCGTCGTTATTGAGGTCGGCTGCGCCGGCGCCGCCGAACTGGTTGAGGAGGATCAGCAGGTCGGTCCCGTTGACGGCGCCGTCGCCGTTGATGTCGGGATTCGGGGCGGGCGGCTCGGCAGCGACGCAGCCTTGGAAGAGCGCGATGTTCGAGTCGCGCGCGGGCGAAGCATGGAATCGACCGCCTACGACGAGGGCGGGCCCGGCGCCGGCGTCGAACACGGCGAGGGCGAAAGCGGAGTCGTCAGTGGAGCCGAATTCGTTAATAACGCCGACACCCGCGCCGAGCGCGGACCACTCGGCGCCATCCCACCGTGCGATGTTCGCCGCGGTGAGAGTGTCGATTCTTGAGAACTGTCCGACGGCGTAGAGCGCGTCGCCCGTCCCGTCGTTGAAGACTTCGAGATCGAAGATGAAGGGCAGGCGTGCGCCGGCGAAACCGCCCGGGAGGTTCGTCCACTCGGCGCCGTCCCACTTGGCGACCGAGGGGATCTGATCATTGGGCACGAAGGACAGAAGGGCGGCGTATAGCGCGTCACCGGCGCCGTCGTCGAAGACCGCGAGCGCGCTGATGCTGGTGTCGGGAGATAGTCCGACGGGAGAGGGGATGAACGACCACGAGGCGCCGTCCCACCGGGCGATGCGCAACTCGAACCCGCCCGCGCCGTCGGGGAACGAGCCGCGCGCGTACAGGGCGGGTCCGGCGCCGTCGTCGAAGACGATCATGGATCGGACGTGCGCGCCGATCAGGTCGACGAGATTCCCGTCGATGCCGGTGTCGAGCGGCTCCATTGCTTCGCCGTCCCAGCGTGCGACGCCGTTGACGGTCACTCCGTCGGCGGTCTGGAACGCGCCGCCGAGGAACAGCGCATCGCCGCGGCCGTCGTTGAAGACTGCGAACGCACGAGCGAGCTGATTTAGGCCCGCGCCGACGGGCGTCCAGCCGTTGGCGCTGTCCCACTTCGCCAGGCGGTTCGCATCGGCTCCGCCGGTGGATGAGAAGCCGCCGCTGACATAGAGCGCGGGGCCGGCGCCGTCGTCGAACGCGGCGATCGCGGAGACGAATTCGTCCGGCGCCCCGAATGTGGGAACCCACTCCGGTGAGCATGCGGCTGTTGAGTTCGCTTCTGACTCGGTTCCGGCCGTCGCCACGGCGGTCAGCGGGGCGAGGGTGATCAGCAGGGACGCGAGCGTGGGGTTGCGCATGGTTGTGTCTCCGTGACTGCTGTTGGGGCCGACTTGTAGCCGCCGTTCGTTGGGGTGTTCGATTTTACAGGTTCGCGGGTTCCCGCCCCGGGGGAAACTTTGCAAATACAGAAAACACCCGCCTTTGGGGGCGGGTGGAGGGGTGAAAAGTTTATTTTGTTCGGGTTTCAGGGGGGCGATGGCGCCGAGTCGCGGCTCAGCCGGGCTGCTTCTTCATGGCTTCGGCGTATTGCGCGAGACGGGCTTCGAGGTCAGCCTTGACGCGCGGGTCGTCGACGAGGGCGAGCGCCTTCTCGCACGCGGCGTGCGCGGCGGCGGCGTCGCCGAGCGCGAAGCAAACCTGCGCGAGAGTGTCGAGCACCGCCGGCTCCTTGCCTTCGGTGAGTTCGGCGGCGCGCTGGATCGCCTTGTGCGCGAGGGCGTAGTCGCGGTTGTCCTCGAAGCCCGGCCCTTCGAGGATGAACTTGGCGAAGTTTTCCAGCAGGATCGGGTCGTTCTTAATTACGGAATCGACGATCGTCCGGCCGTAGGCGTAGCCTTCGTCGTGGCGCTCGAAGCGGCCCAGAAGGTACTGGAACTTTATGAGGGCGAGGTAGCCGAACTCCTCGTGGCTGATGGCGACGATCTCGTCGATGACCTTGAACGAGCCGTCCCAGTCGCCGGTGGTGGCGAGGCGCTCGGCTTCTGCGAGGAGTTTGTTCCCGCGGTCGATCTCTTGCTGCCGGGCGACGAGGGTGTCGATGGAATAGTCCTCGGCGAGGACCATATCGAGCGCCCCTTCGAGGTTCATCATCGGGTGGCCGATCCAGGCGAGGCGCCCGTTGCGGTCGATGATCATGGTGGTGGGGATGCCGTACTGCCCGGCGGCGTCCATGTAGGCGCGCGCGGAGCGGTCGTCGATGTCCTCGGCGACGACGTAGTTCATCTCGTCGCGGGCGTTGGCGACGAAGTCGCGCGTCGGCTCGGAGTTCTCGCGCGGCCAGATCGCCAGGCCGATGACCGTGACGTCTTTGTCGCGGTATCCGTTGGCGACCTCGTTGAGGTGGGGCATGGCGGCGATGCACGGGCCGCACCAGGTCGCCCAGAAGTCGATGATGTAGGTCTGGCCCTTCTTGTATTGATTCACCGGCTCGCCCTTGAGCCAGTTGGTCTTGCCTTCGAGGGCGGGGGCGGCGTCTCCGATCTTCAGGGTCGGCTGATCCTGAGCCGGGGCGGGAGAGGTCAGCGCCGCCAACGCCGGGACCAGGGCGGCGGCGGCGAGATACAACTTACGTGGACGCATGGTCGGATTCCTTGTGATGACTCGTCGCTGCGGGTTCGGCGGCGACGCGGGGGGTGTTCGTGCGTAAGGTCTTCAGAGAGTGAAACCGGCGAGCGGGCGTCGGTATTCGGCCCGGCGGGCGACTTTCGAGGTTTTTTTCCGCCCGGGACGACACCGCTTCCCGGCGGCGTCGAAGAATATGCTGCCTGTCGAGCGCGGGATTCCTATGAGACGGCCCGGGAACGAACGATGGACGCTGGCGGCCGGGCTTACGCTCAGCCTGGCTGTCCATCTGGGGGCCGCAGCGGCGATCGGGTTGTTCGGCCCGGCGGGGCGGGGAGAGGAAGCGTTCATAGATCGGCCCGAGCCGATCGACCCCGACGCGATCACGCCCGGCGTGGACAGATCGACGGCGACCACGATCAACTGGATCGGGTTCGAGGATAAGGCCGAGCACCAGGCCCGCGAGGCGACGACCGACCAGCCGGCGCTGGCGCGAGGCGTGCCCGCGGAATCGACGCCGAGGCTGCCCGTCCCGCCGGTGCAGGCTGTTCCCCTGCCGATGGCCGAGGCGGCTCGCGGCGAACTGCCGACGCTGTCGGATCGGCTGGAAGCGGTTGACGAACTGCTGGCCAGGCTCGAGGCGGCGATCGTCCCGAAGCCCGACCATGTAGAACCGACCGAGCCGACGGTCGAGCCTGCCCCGGAGCCTGCAAACCCGACCACTCCCGAGCCGACCGGCGGGCCGAGCGAGTCCGACCCGACCGCCCGGGTCAAGCCGACGGAGATCCGCCCGGGCCGACCCGTCGCGATGGAAGGCGTGACGATCGACACCGTGGCGCCGAGGTTCACCGCGGTGACCCGGCTGACATCCTCGCCGCGCAACCCGTTGGTGCGACTTACTTTCAATACACGCGGCGAGGTCGTCACCGCCGAGTTGCTCGAACCCAGCGGGGACAAGAACGTCGACGGGCCGGTGCTCGACGCGATGTACCAATGGCGGGCCAAAGGCGATCGGCTGGGCGAGATCCGCGAACGTGACGGGGAGGACGCGACCTTCGCGCTCGACTTCCGGATCGTGCTCCGCTGACGGCGAAGCGCGGGCGAATCCGGCGTGGCGGGCATAGAACGACGGCGGATCGCCGATAGGATGGGACGAGATGCACGGGATCAGCCTGAGAACTTGCTCACTCGCGTTCGCCGGCTCGCTGGCTCTCTCGGCGTCGGCGATCGCGCAGTCGATCCCGCTGACGCCGGTGGATCAGAACGTGTCGGACGTCTCGCCGTTGCAGACGAGCCTGATCTTTCTCGAACCCGACCACGGCTGGGCTTCGGGGTTCGAGCGTGTGTACGAGTCGCCGCTGTTCCCGGACAAGTTCATCCGTATTCACGGCGCGGTGTGGGCGTTGTTCCCTAAGTCGGAGTATGTGGAGAGTGACGACGGCATGCTGCCCGTGATCCCGGCGGCGACCGAGTTTTTCATCGGGCCTCCCCCGCTGCCGAGCGTCTCGCCGACCATCGATGCACCGCCGTCGAACTATGTAAGCCTTCTCGCGCCGAGCCGGCGGCTGGACGCCGACACCGCCCGCGCGAGCCGATCCGCGCCGGCGCCGATCGTGCTGCGTGTGTCGCCCGCTACGCCGACGCGCTTGACGGTCTGGTCGAGCAGCGAGTACCGATCGCGGCGGCTGGATGCGATCCTCCGCCTGGCGCGCGAGTCGGACAGCCGATGAAATCGGATTGTTCTGATTCCCAACCGGAATGAGAGGCGCGCCCGAGGCGCCCGGACGATGTGTCTTCGTCCTTCCCGTCCGCAGAAATAATGATGGGGGCAATCGTGATGCTGAGCCGATCGAAACTGAGCCGAGGCCTGCTCGCTGCGGGGCTGGGGTTGTCGATGGTCTTTGTTCCCGGATGCCTGGTCAGCGGGACGCGGCAGGTCCGCACCGAGGGGAGGTTTGTCGGCGCGGAGACGCTGTCGATGATCGAGCCTGGCGTCACCGACGCCGCCTGGGTCCGTGCAGTTCTGGGAGAGCCGACCGGCGTGCACACGCTGCCCGGGGACGGCCGCGAGGTCTGGATCTGGGAATACACAAAGACACGCCGGGCCCAGACCGAGGTGCTCGTCGTCTTCGACGGGTCCAAGAGCACGGTGACCCAGCAGCGCGTGTTCGTCGAGTTCGCCGACGGCGTGGTCACTCGCGCCTGGCGCGAAGCCCAGCCGTGAGACTCGGCGCCGTGCGCGGGTAGAATGACCGCGATTCCCCACCACGCACGGAGGCCACCGGCATGAAGATCGGCTCGAAACGAAGGATGTTGCTCCTGCCCGCGACGCTGTCGGCGGCGCTCGCGCTGGGAGGGTGCATATCGAGCGGCTCCATCAGCGAGTTCGACGGGCCGAACATCGGCGACCGCACACTGGCCGAGGTCGAGCCGGGCGTGACGACCCAGGCTTGGATCCTCGCGGTCCTGGGAGAGCCTACCGAGCGCGCCGTCGTCGCCGGCGACAGCGGGGATCTCGAAATCTGGAAGTGGGTCCGGCGGAAACTTACGACGACGCGAGGGTCGGCGTTCGTAGTCTCAAGCCGGAGCCGATCCGAAGAAGTCCGGACGGTCTACGTCGAACTCAAAGACGGCGTGGTCACCCGCGCCTGGCGCGACTGAGCCGGGCCCTCGGCCGAGGCGCGGCTCTCAGCCTCCGTGACGGCGCGGCGGTCGGAGCCGGGTTTGTTCAGCGCATCAAACTCTGAACTTCGCTCCGCTCAGTCCAGGCGTCATCCGGCGCGTTCGTTGCATATCACGACACCAAGCCCAGGGATTTCATCCCTGGGCTTTGGGGGCATCGTGCGCAACCGGCGCCCAGCACCGGTCGCCCCTCTCCCCAACCCTCTCCCGGGGGGAGAGGGGGTCAGCAACAGTGGCGCGGGCTAGAACAGTGGCACGGGCGTCTCGCCCGTGCGCGGTTGTTCATCGGCTCGGCAGATCGGTTTCGAATGTAAGGAGTAGCCGTTCTTGTTCGACGGTGATCGCGACGAGGCGGACGCGGCGGCCGTCCTCGATGCGGAACGACGCGTCGGGGATCACAGGCCCCTTCTGCATGAGCGCGTCGAGCGTCCGCCTGGTCATGCTGCGCGTGCGCATCTCGGGCGGGAGCCAGGACGACAGACGGTTGATGGTCCACCCCGCGGGGAGGTCGAGACGCCCGGCGACGGTCGCGGGCTGTGCGAGCCAGAGGGCGCCTTCGCGCATGGTCGGCTCGACGGTCGCGGCGACGATGGGCGCGTTCCCGACGCGCCCGCCCGCGAGGCGCATGCCCATTCCGATGCGCCCGTCGGCGAAGTGGGTCTGCACCTCGGCGATCTCGCGCGGCCAGCCGGCGTCGCGGCTTCGGGCCCACTGGGGGAGTTTGACGTTGAGCCAGGCGTTGGCCTGCGACGCGGTGACTGCGACGGTCCAAGGCTCGGCGTCCGGGCGGGCGCGGTGCATCGCGCTGACCACCGCGCGCTCCACTCGCTCAGCGAGTTCGACAACCTCTGAGTCGTTCGGATCCACCGTGCGCCACCACACCGGCGACTCGCGCGCGAGAAGAGCCGCGACGACGATCGCGGTCAACGCGGCGCTGGCGGCGCAGATCGTCAGGACGACGCCGAGGATGATCCAGCGGCGGGCGTGCTCGCTGCGGGCCCGCCAGCCTAGACGGGCGCGGACGCGCGCGAGTGCTTCGTCGGCGATGTCGCGCGACGCGTCGTCGGGGATCGAGTCGCGCCCGGATCTGTCGCCCCCCACCGCGATCCTCCCGTATCAGCCCTCGAAACGCCGGAGGATGAGAGTGTTGTTCTGCCCGCCGAAACCGAAGGAGTTGGAGAGCGCGACGCGGACCCCGCCGCGGTCGTTGAGATCGCGCGGCGAGTTGGGCACATAATCGAGATCGCACGCGGGGTCGGGTGTGAAAAGGCTCATCGTCGGGGGGACGGACCCGGTGCGGATCGCCTGCGTGCAGACGATCGCTCCCGCGGCGCCGGCGGCGGCGATGAGGTGCCCGAGCATCGACTTGACGGACGACATCGGGATGTCGCGTGCGCGATCGCCGAAGACCGCTTTTACGGCTCGGGTCTCGATCGCGTCGTTCTCTCGCGTGCCCGTCCCGTGGGCGGAAATGTAATGCACGGCGGGCCGGCCGTCGGGGTCGGGTTCAGAAGGGTCAAGCCCGGCTTCGTCGAGGGCTTCGCGCATGGCGTGCTGCGCGCCCTCGCCGTCGGTCTGGATGTCAGTGATGCGGAATGCGTCGGCGGAAGAGCCGAAGCCGACGATCTCGGCGATCGGCGAGGCGCCCCGGGCCCGCGCGTGCTCGAGTGATTCGAGGATGAGCATGCCCGCGCCCTCGCCCATGACGAACCCGTCGCGGTCGAGGCTGAACGGGCGCGACGCGGTGGGGATCGATTCGCGGCGGCTCGACAGGGCCGTCAGCCGGATGAACCCGGTCACGCCGAGCGGGTGGATCATGGTGTGCGCGCCGCCTGCGATCATGACGTCGGCGTCGCCGCGACGGATGAGTTCGGCGGCTTCGCCGATCGCCTGCGTGCTCGCGGTGCACGCGGTGAGGCAGTTCGATGCCGGTCCCTCGGCGCCGAAGGCTCGCGCGACGTGCGCGAGCGTCATGTTGGATTCCTGTTCGAGTTCGCGCACAGCGTCCATGCGCTCGTACGCCGCGCGTGCCCAGCGTACGGTGTCCATAGTGCGCGAGTCGGCGTCCCAGCCCGAGAGGTTCGTGCTGACAAAGTTCTCGAAATCGAGCACGCCTTCGCCCGAGCCGAGGTAGATGCCGACGCGCGAACGGTCGAGTTCGCCCGTCGGTTGCGATGCATCGCGCGGATCGCCCAGCCCGGCTTCGGCCCATGCCTGCGCCGCAGCGGAGAGTGCGAACGCGGTGTTGCGCCCGACGCCGACGTACGGCGAGGGGTCGGTGAAGATCGACGCGAGATCGGGCAGGCGCGCTTCCGCGGCGAAGTTGGTGCTGAAGGTCGCCGCGTCGAACCAGGTGATCTCGCCGAAACCAGTGCGCCCGGTGAGCAGGCCGACCCAGGTCTCGGCCACGTCCGCGCCCAGGGGCGTGACACAGCCCACGCCGGTGATCACGACCCGGCGCCGGGCTGCGCGTTCGGCGCGTTGACTCGGCATCACTCGTCGTGCCCGTGGTCGTCGTCGGCGCCGGCCTGCGCTTCGAGTTTGTCGGGGTTGAGCACGCGCACAAGCCCGTCCTTCAGGCGCCGCTCGCCGAAGTTGATGATCAGGCCGAGTTCGAGGTCCGCGGCCCGGAGTTTGGCGCGCAGCGCCGTGCGGTCCACGCCGTCGATCTCGCGGTGCTCGGCGAGGATCTCGACCGCGAAACGGTTGTTGACGTACAAGCCGATCGAGGACTGGCCGACCTCTTTGCCCTTGTAGCGCACGGGGAAGCGGTGATTGACTACGTAGGGGACGTTGGCGGCTTCGAGTTCGCTCGTGAGCGCGCCGATGTATACGGACGTGTCGAAACCCGGGCCGAGCGCCTTGTGGATCTCGATCGACGCGCCGATGACGATCCGGCTGACCTCGGTCAGCGCGGGGTCGAGCGACTCGGTCGGGACGGCTTTGCGTTGTTGTTGCTGAGGCACGGGAGCACTCCTGAAAGAGACGTAGACTCGGGGCGTGATTCGATCGGCGACGCCGACCGGGAGACTGTCGTGAGCAAGGTTCACCCGCCGGTGTAGGCGAGCACCACCGCGGCATTCTGACCGCCCAGCGCCCCGGTGCAAATCAGCACCCGGCGGAGAGCCGCGTCGCGGGCCGTCACTCGACCGGCGTCAAGCCCGCTCGCCGGGGTTCCCGCGTGGATCCTTGCGGGCAACGTCTGATGATGCAGGCACAGCGCCCCGACCGTCGCCGCTGCTGCACCGAAGCCCGCCATCGGGTCGCCGATGTTCGGCGTGAGCGTCACCAGCGGGATCGAACCCAGCCGATCCCCGAAGACCATTCTCAGCGCCGCGGCCTCCTCGGCGTCCATCGCGGGGATGCCCGAGGCGTGCGGGACGATCGCGTCGATGTCGCTCGGCTCGGCGCGGGCGTCCGACAGTGCCGCTCGGATCGCGTTGCGCAGGCCCCGGGCACGCTCGGCGGGATCGTCCGACCGCGGCGAGTGCCCGGCGCCGGCGCCCGCGACCCGGCAGTAAACCCGGGCGCCCCGGGCCAGCGCGGTCGACTCGCGCTCGAGCACGACGATGCCCCCGGCTTCGCCGAGCAATCCGCCGGGCGCGTCGGGGTCGAACGGCCTGACCACGCGCGACCCGTCCGTTTCGTCGCCGGTGTGGGCGAGCCGGCCCGCGAGGTCCATGCGGAGGAGGCCCATCAATGTGATCTTGTTCTCGGCGCCGCCGGTCAGGCAGCAGTCGGCGCTGCCGCGCTCGATGACGCGCTTGGACTCGCCGATCGACAGCAGGCCGCTGGCCTCGGCGCAGGTGATCGTGTTGGAAGGCCCCTGCGCGTCGTGGATGATCGTCACGTGGCAGGCGAGCATGTTGGGGAGATACTTAAGAAGCCAGAGCGGCTGGAGGTTGCCGAGCCGACCGTCGCCGCCCTCCGCGTCTCCCCAGGCGCGGAGGGAGAACCCGCCGCGCTCATCGACGCTCGTCGCCAGGGCGCTCGTAAGTTCCTCCGGCTCCGCGGCGATCAGGCCCGCGCCGATGTGGCAGCCGACCCGGCGGGCGGGGTAGGTCGGCTCGGGGTGGTCGTCGCGCGGGCAGCCGCGCGTCGAGAGCCGGGCGTCCTCGACGGCTTCCTTAGCCGCGGCGACCGCGAGTTCGATGTCCCGCGCCATCACCTTGACGGCCTTGCGGCTGGACTTCGGGACGTAATCCTTCGCGGAGAAGTCGCGCACCTCGCCGGCGAGCCGGCACGGGAAGCCCGAGGGGTCGAAGCGTTCGATCCGCGCGAGCCGGGACCGCCCGTCGAGAAGCCCGCGCCAGAACGGCTCGACCCCCACGCCGAGCGGCGTGACCGCGCCCAGACCCGTGATGACGACTCCGTCCTTCATCCGCCGGCCAGTGTACCGCCCGCCCGACGCCTGAACTGAGCGAAGCGAAGGTCAGGGTCTGATGCGCTGGAACGTCACGGCTCGGAGAACTTCGCCAACCCGCAACCGCGGCGCCGCGGCGTCCGTTCTGAGTTCGGCGTCGGACGAAACTCAACAGTCGCGACCATCTACTCCGAGCCGGGTGTCGGCTAGCCGTCGCGCCGCGCCGGTGAAGGGGTTTCGCACGGGTTCTGATGACTCGCTCAGCCGCATGGTCGCGGCGTGCCCGTCGGCGAACAGCATCGGGCGCTGATCGCGTCGCGCCTGATCGCGGACTGAAAGATGCGCCATCTCGCCGTCCCAGAATACAACTTTATTTGACGGATGCGCTACTTCAGAAACTAGAGTCGGCCGCAGCAGCGACGTGTCCGCCGGGGCGTTCCCGCTCCATAACGCCGGGGCTGCGATGAACGACGTGGAGTACAGGTACGACGTGATCGGCCCGTTGACGCCCGGCGCGGTCTCGACGGATTCCCAAGGCCCACCGGCGCCTCGAACCGCGCCCGGGCACACCCACGACGCGAAGTGCTCGCGCCATGGCGCGACGCTGTGCATCAGCAGCGGCCATTGGAGGGAGACCGCCCAAGGCTCCATCGAAACAAGGATCGAACCATCGCCCTCGGGAGACGCCGGATACATGGGCAAATCAAGCGGATCGGCGCCCGCAGCCGACGGCGGCGCGAACGGGTGGCGCCGGGAGTTTGCCCGCGCGTAATGTTCGATGGTCTGCCCAATCCCGCGGAGGTTCGAGACACAGACAAGTTCCCGGCTCGAGTCGCGCGCCGACCGCAACGCCGGCGCCGAGATCGCGATCAACACCCCGACCACGCCGATCACCACGAGTATTTCCATGATCGTGACGCCCGGCCGAGGCGTGTGTTGTGTTCGTAAGTTATGCGACATGCATGGTTATTAACTCAGGGGAAGTTAGGTGGATATGCGTCCGTCCCGACGCCGTAGACCCAGACCGCCCAAGGCGTCCATGCGCGACGGTCTTCGTCCCACACGAAGCCGTAGCCGACCGCTCCCGCCGCGCGTCCGCCACCGGCGCCCGGGGTTCGCTCGACCGCCATCGGGATGAGCACTTCGTACACGTCAAGCCTACGGCGTTCGGCGTTCTCCCCGCTCCCGGCGAGAGCGAACATCGACGGGTGCCTGACCTCCATCATCGGCAGCCCGTCCGTGTCGTCGGTGGGGATGCGCGCCCCTCGGACGTATCGGGCGCGGATGCGAACATCCCCGGGCGCCAGGGGCGCGAACGCGAAAGCGCCCCGCTGATCCTCGAACGCGGCGCGGTAGCGATCGGCGTTCTCGGCGCCGGCGAGATAAGGCGTGCTCCCGCCGAGTCTGGCGATCAGCGCCTGATGCGCATCGAAATCGGGATTAAGGTGAAGCCGAAGCCGCTCTGTGAATGATTCGACAATCGCGGCTCCGCGATCGGCGTCAAGCCCTGTTCCGAATGGGATTCTTTCGAGCGCGCGCCGCGATGACACCGTTGCCTCAGCGATCACCGCTTCGAGAGAGCCTTCGTCGGACGTGACGTGCCGACCGTCGCGCTCTGCCGCAACAAACCAAGGCTCCGCCGTCGGCGGCGCGGATGCGCCCGTCGGCGTCCCGGCGTCGGCGATCGCGTCGCGACGCTGCTCCGCTGCGCCGCCGGACCTCGGCGAGCCGGGCAGGAGCGTACGCGCCGCCAGCAGCACGCCGACCAGCGCGAATACGACGACCGCGGCAAATTTTAACCGGCGCGACGCCATGATCTCGATCCGTTCTACCGATGAACTCGTTTCGGGTTGACAGCCAGATACACATTTCGAACATCATGCCTGTCCACCATTATTTCCATATAGCGCGTATCACGTGGTTAGAGCGTCTTGCGTAAATATGTGCCGTGACGACTGTGCCACCGACTTCGTCGGCTCCGGGACGAAGTCGGTGCTTCGCGCGACAGACATCGGACATACCTGCATATCCGGCGCAGAGCACCGAGTTCGGAGGACCGAACTCGGTGGCACGCCCTCTCGGGTCCGGGCGTTTGAACAGAATCACGCGAGACGCCATGAGCGCGCCATGTGTCCAATGCCCAGGGATGAAATCCCCGGGCTCGAAAGTGCGACATGCAGAGCACACGGCCTCGGACGCCCGAACTGAGCGAAGCGAAGGTCAGGGTCTGATGCGCTGGAACGTCACGGTTCGGAGAACTTCGCCGCCCCGCAACAGCGGCGCTGCGCAATCCCGGCGTCACTCGCTCAGGATGATCGGTCTGCGGAGGACCAGGCGGTCGCTGATCGGGCCGAAGGCGCCGGGTTCGATTGAGATAGCGATCTCGCCGGCGCGCACGGCGAGGGAGATTTCGACCCTCGGGCGATCGAGGTTGATCCTCTCGCGCGTCAGTTCTACCCCGCTTTGGGATATAACAAGTTCGAAGTCGCCCCAGGGGTGCGCTTCGAGCGGTAGTTCCGCGACGGCGGCGAGCCGGACGGATCCCGCGGGCAGAACCCAGGTCACGCGCATCGGGCCGGGCAGTTCGATGTCGGGCGCGCCGAGATCGCCCGCGGTGTCGCCGGGGCTGATAGTGCGCGCGCGGTCGAAGACGCCGCGAACCCCGATCGGCGTCTGCCCGGTGATCGGGACCGACGCGAGCGGGACCAGACGCCCGGCGTCGAACGCGATCGCGCGCACGCCCGACAGCGGCATGACCGCGCTCTGCCCGCCGGGGAGCAGCACGCTGACGGTTTCGTCCGTGCGGGTTTCGAGGGACGCCACGACCGCGACGGTCCCGTCTTCGAGCCAGATCACAAGCCCGCTCATCGGCTCGGCGGGGTTGGCGAGGGAGGCTTCGAGCAGGCGGTCGAAGGGGATCTCGACGGTGTCGCCGGCAATCTCGATCTCGATCGGGTCGCCGAGGCGTTCTATGAATCCGACCAGGCGGTCGCCGTTGATAAGAATAAGTTGATCGTTGGCGGGGTCACGTAGAGCGCGTTCGCCGTCGCGCCGGACCGCGACTCGCGCGATCGAATCCAGCGGCACAGCCACCCGGCCGAAGATAGGGTGATCCCACTCGAGCGAGTCGTCCCCGCCCCCGGTCGGCGCGGGGACGCCCGGGAAGCGCTGGCCGTCAGTGAGTTCGAGGACGCCGGGGGGGGCCGCGGGATCCGCGGGGGCAGTCGCGGGCCGGGCGGGCGCGGGGTCGGCGGGCAGCGGGGGCAGCAGCCCGACGAACCCGCCCACGGTCGCCTGCCGACGCCGGCCGCGCTCGTCCTCGTAGACGATCGTTTCGCCGGAGACGGATATCAGCCGGATCACGCTCGGGCGGAGCGAGTCGTCCAGGAGCACGCGATCGAACGGGCGCGCGGGCTGGGCGGTCGCCGCGGGCGCGAGTGTCGCGGATATAAGAATGACCGCCGAGCCGAGCCGGGACACGGCTCGCGCTGCGCGCCGGGCGGGATGGGGATGTTTCGGCTTTGTCACTTCTGAAAGATCGGCAGGTATCGCTTGGGCATTTGCAGAATGATAAGCGCCATGGCGGTCCCATAAGAGGAACCGGCGTGGGTGTCGTCCCACAGGCCGTTCTCGCCCTGGCGGGCGATGAGTTCGTCGCGGATCGCGGGCCACCAGATAGCCCAGCGCTCTCCCCCGGCGAGGTACATCGTCTGCACGGCGTAGTAGTGCCCGTAGAAGTAGTGCGCGCCGGGACGCGAGCGCGGGCCGGGCATAGCGCTCTGGACGAGGTAGTCGAGGCCGCGGTCGATCGCGTCGTCCTCGTAGATGCCCGCGTAGTAGAGGCTCGCCACGCCCGCGGCGGACCTCGGCCAGGCGGACCCGCCGCTGGTAAGTTGATATTTGAACCCGCCGTCGGGGTTCTGGCACTGGCGGACGTACTCGACGGCGCGGTCGATGGTCGAGCGGGGGACTTCGATCCCGGCGTTGCGCGCGGCGCGGAGGGCCATGATCTGGCAGATCGTCACGCTGATGTCGGCGTCGAAGGGGACGGGGTTGTAGCGCCAGCCGCCCTCGGGGTTCTGCGACTGGATTATAAGTCTGACGGATTTTACAATTGTCTCGTGGAGGCGCGCGGACTGGGCGGTGTCGGCGCCGCCGGCCGTCATGCCGAACAGTTCGCCGAGGAACAGCGCGGCGAACCCGTGCCCGTACATCGGCCCGTGGGACGTGTCCGCGGCGAGCAGGCCGGTCTCGGTCGCGTTGGCGAGGACGAAGTCGAGGGCGCGCTGGACGTTCTGCCCGTAGCGCCCGCGGCCGGGGAGGTGCCCGTCGGCCATGAACGCGAGGGCGGCAAGCCCGGTGATGCCGACGTGGCGCCCGTACCGACCCCCGCCGTCCCACGAGCCGTCCGGCGCCTGGGCCGCGGCGAGAGCCGCCAGCCCGCGCTCGACCGCGCGGTCGAGTTCGGGGGTGATCTCGTTCTCTAACGCGGCGTTCTGCGCGCCGGGGGCGGCGTCGATCGGTTGCGCCGAGATCGCGCCCGCGGCGAGCGCGAAGCCCATCACCGCAGCGGATGTGATGATGCGGCTCTTCATCGCGGCTCCCTGCTGCTCTGCTCGGCGAGTCGTTTGTAATATGCTTCGGTGAGCGACTGGTAGAGCGAGGAGTACGTGTCGCCCGCGCCTTGCAGGAGCGCCTCGCGGATCCTCGCCGGGAGCGATCCCCACGCGGCCCGCATCGCGTCGATCTCGCCCGTCAGGTTCGCCGATCGCGGCGGCGGCGGCAGACGCTCGTCGCGGTTGTCGCCTTGCTGCTCCTGGGCCATGCTCTCCTGAGGCTGGGCCGGCTGCTGCTGCTGATCCTGCTGCTGCTGTTGTTGTTGCTGCTGTTGCTGCTGCTGCTGCTGACGCTGGGCTTCTTCTATTAGTTTTTCGAGTTTGACGATGATCTCTTCCTGCACGCGCTGGGTGGTCAGGCCGGGGTCGAGCGCGTCGCGGAGCCGATCGGCGGCGTCGCCCATCTGCCGGACGGCCTGCTTGAAGAGGTCGGAGATGTTCTGCTGCGTCAGGGCGCGTTCGAGGGCGAGTTCTTCTGGGGATTTCGCGGCTGCGGGCTTTTCTTCCGGGGGCAGGCCGAGGAGTTCATCGAGATCGGGCAGCGGGTCGGGCCGGGGCGTCGGCTCCGGTGCGGGCTGCTTCTGAGGCGCGGGCGTCTCGGCGGGTTTCGGCTCGGGCGCGGGCTGCGCGAGGGAAAGCCCGGCGGCGCCCGCGAGCACAAATAATATTATGATCGGGCGATTCATGTTGTTCCCTCCGACGGTGGTGTCGGCGGCGGCGGCGCCGGGGCGGTCGGGGCGGGCGGGCCGCCCTGCTGCTGTTCCATCCGACGGATGAGATCGTTCCCGAGTTCGCCGAGTTCGGCCTGTTCCTCCCCCAAGGCGCGGGCTTTATCGCGGGGCGCCGGGGCCTCGGCGGCGGCGCGCGTCCGGCGTGCGAGGTCGATCTGGATCTGCCGGAGCAGGCGGAGTTCCGCGATCGGGGGGATGAGCGGCTGCTCGCCGCCGGCGCCCCCGCCGCCCCCGGCCTGCTGCTGGCCCGAGTCGAAGTCGCGGTTCTGCTGCGGGTCTTGCAGCGCTTCGACAAGCCCCTGGAGCACGGCGATGGTCGAATCCTCGGGGTTCAGGGCTGCGACGGCTTCGGCGTCGTCGAGAGACGCCGCGGCGTCGGCGGTTGTCGCGGCGAGCCGGCGGTGGGCGTAATCGAAGACCGCGGCCTCGGCGAGTTCCGCGGTCTTCTTATAAAGTTCGTCGAGCGTCCCGGCGATGTCGCGCTGCTCGCCCGCGAGCCGACGGAGTTCGACGCGTCCGCGGCGGTCGGGCGCGCCCGCGTCGGCGATCGCGGCGGTCGCCTCGCGCAGCGCGACCTGCCGTTCAAGAGCGCCGACGTAGGCTGCGCGGAGTTCCCGGCGGGCGCGATCCTGCTGGCGAGCCTGCATCTCGCGGTCGAGTTCCTCGGCGCGGTCTTTCGCTTCACGCAGCAGGCCGAGCGAACGCTCCTCCTGCGGGCGGGCTTCGGCGGCGTTCGGGGGGTTAGCGCGGAGGGCGAGGATAGCACGGGTCTGGGCTTCGACGGCCCGGCCGATGAGATCGACCACGGGCGCGAGTTCACGCCCGGACGAAGACGCGAGGTCCATCACCCCGAGCGTGTTCTGGTTGAGCCGGATCATCCCGCGGTCGAGGCCGACGGGGTTGTCGCCGGCGCGGTCGAGCGCGGCGAGTTCGTCCGCCTGCTGGGCGATCAGCCCTTCTAATGATTCGATCAGGCTCGCGAGCACGCGGCGTAGGGCTTCCTCGCGCGAGCGCTCGGCGTTGTCGAGATCCTCGAGCATCTGCTCGAGTTCTTCCGCTGCCTGCTGCTGCTGCTCGCCCGCTGCGGCGGTCTGGTTCTGCTGCGCCTGCGACGCCGCCTGACGCATGGTCTCGGAGACCTGCGATTCGCGGGCCCGGCGGGCGGCCTGGCGCATGCCCTGGGCGGAGGTCGGGTCGCGCTCCTGAGCCTGCTCGGCACGCCGTTCGAGATCGTCGGCGAGTTCGTCGGCCTGCTGGGCGAGTTCCCGCTGCGCCTCGACGATCTCTTCGAGTTCGGCGCGCTCGGCGTCGGTGAGATCCTCGGCGGGCTTGCCCGCGGTCTGACGGCCGGCCTGCGCGGTGCGATCGGCGAGGGCGCGCTGGGCTTCGATCATCTGCTCCAGACGCCGCCGGGCTACCCACGCGTCCTGACCGGTGTCGAGGAGTTCCGCGAGCGCGGCGAGTTCGTCCTGCACGCGCTGCTGGGCGTCGTCGATCTGGCGTTCGCGCTCGGGGTCGATCGCGGGGTCTTCGGGATCGCGGGCGTCCTCGGCGTCGGCCTGGCGGTCGCTGGCGCGGGCCGACCATTCGCCGGAGTCGCGGAGCAGGCGGTCCGCGTCGTCGAGGACGTTCTCGAGTTGGCGGTCGCCGAGGGCGTTGTCTTCGACGCGGCGTTCGACGCGGCCGAGTTGCTCGGCCAGGCGCGCGAGCCGTTCTGTCAGTTGGGCCTGTCTGCGTTGAGCCTCGGCGCCGGCGCGGCGTTGCGAGGGCATCTCGCGCAGCGCCTGCTGCTCTTCGAAGGTTCGGATCGCGCCCTGGCGGATCGAGCCGAGTTCCGCCTGGATCTCGCGCACGAACTCGGCGTCGGTGATGACGCGCAGCACACGCACGGGCGAGCGTGTCGGCTCGCGCGTCCCGGCGCCTAGCGCGAATACGTCCGTCGCGTTCGCGCTGATCCAGACCTGATCGCCCGGCGAGAGTCCGAGCGGCGCGAGGTCGAGCGTCGCGCGGACGACAGCGCGGACGGCGCCGGCGCCTTCGGTCTGAGCGATCTGAACCGGTTCTTCGGTTGGTTCGATTGCGCCGCCCGGGCCGGACGGCGACGCCCCCGCGGGGCTGTGGCGTTGCCGATCGAGCGCCAGCGACGCCAGCCCGACGTCGTCGCGCCCCTCGCCGACGATCTCGACCACCGCGGACGCGAGGACGGTCTGGTCGGACGCGGGGTCGGTGATGGTCGCGGTGGGCGGGCGATCGACGAGGCTCTCGAAGCGGAAGATCGCGTCGTCGGCGCTGGTTATGCCGAACTCGTCGGCGAGGGCGACCGCGAGCCTGGCGGACTCGCCCAGCGTCCATTCGACGGTCCAGCGGGCGGGGTCGGCGGGGTCGATCGTGACGGCGGCGCCGTCGCGGGCGGCGTCCGGGCCTAGCGTCGCGGCGAGCCAGCCCGGGTCGTCCGGCGCGGCGGGGACGGGCTTATTCAATGTTATATCGAGCCGGACCCGGCTCCCCGCGAGAGAGGCGGGGGCGATCGCGCGTTCGTCCGTCCCCACGCCGAGGTCGATTTCCGTGTCCGAGGCGCGGTGGCTGTCGGGATCGAGAGCGCGGGCGTAATCGGGCGGGACGATGCGGGCAGCGGCGCGGACCACCGCGGGCCGATCGACGAGCATGACCCGGCGCCAATCGGTGCGGTCGTCGAGCGTCACGAAGCGGTATTCGATCGCTTCGCCCGAGGCTTCGATGAGCCGTTCGAAGAGTTCGCCCGAGCCGATCGCGGTGTCGGCGCCTCGGCGTTGCCAGGTGAGTAGGTCGCGGCGGACCGACGCTGGCCGGCCGTCACGGATCGCGCGATGCTCTACGTAAACATCAGTATTGTCAGGCTCGCGATGCGAACGCAGCAGGGCGGCGCGGAGCGGGATCGCGGCGCCCAGCGGGTGAACGTCAAGCCCGGTCGCGTCGGCGACCATCGTCCGCTTGGGCCATTCCGCGCCGGACCAAGGCGCCAATGTCCGCGCCACGCCGATCTTTGAAAGACCGGGCTGCGCGGCTGCGACTCCGATCACCGCGACGACCGCGAGCGCGAGGACAGCGAAGGCGTGCGCGAAGGGTTTGAGGCGGAGAACGCCTCGCGTGTCGGCGGGTTCGAACTCGGCGCGGGCCCGATCGACGACGCGGGCGGCGAGGGCGCGCTCGAATCCGTCGGCGCCGACGGACCCGGATTTGTCATCGGTTCGTTCGAACTCGACCGCCGACGCGAGAAGCCCGGCGAGTTCCGGGTGCAGCCGTTCCACGCGAAGAGCCAGCGATGCGTCGCTGGGCCGGAGCCGACACGCCGGGATCACCCACTTCCAGATCGCGAACGCGACGAATATAAGCCCGCCGAGGAGGTGGACGATCCGCAACGGCGTCGGCAGGCGGAGGACGAAGTCGATCGCGCCGAGCGACAACGCCGCGGCGAGCACAGCCGCGACAATCCGCGCCGACCTCTGAGATATAAGGATCAGCCGGGCGGCCCGGGCGAGTGAGGCGAGCGACCTTCGCCCGGCGTCGAACCGGGCGCCCGAAGCCGGGGCCGAGCCGGGCTTGGTCAGGTTCTGGTTGGGGTGCTCGGTGGTCATTGTGCGAGGCGCCGCCGGGGGACATCGGCTCGATCTGGTCTGGTACCGGCGAATCGGAGGCTCAGATGAGCCTGATGATCCTACGACCGACCCACTCCCCGGTCAGCAGCGTCAGCAGAAGAATCAGCGCGAGAGGTGTGTCCCACAGCGATTCCTCGGTCTCGTGGACGATCCGCTGCTGACGATTGGGGAGCACGTCGGAAACGGTCGCGAGTTCGCCGGGGTTGAGAGTGACGCCCGAGGTAGCCTCGGCGAGGGCCGAGAGGGCTGCGTGGTCGGTCTCGGGCCGGCGGAGTTCGTCATCCGCGACGACGGCGCGGACGCCCAGGCCGATCCCAAGCCCGGTCAGCGCAGCGTCGGCGGGGTCGAGCCTCCAGTCGCCCGGCGCCGAGGGCGCCCACGTCGCCGAATACCGCCGGGGCGAATCGGGTTCACGCCGGAGCGTCAGTTCAATCTCGCCAACGCCGGTGAAATCCTCGGGGTCGTCGGCTGCGGGCGAGCGGCGTACGCGCACCGTCACCGCGGCGAGGTCGAGTTCGACGAGGTTCTGATCGAGGAGTTCCAGTGATACGCGGGCGGGCTCGCCGACGATCGGCTGCCGGGGCGCGACCGCGAGGATCGCCGACTTCTGCGAGCGCGACAGGCTCTCCCGCGCCAGCAGCCTGACCATCTGAAGCCAGAAGCGTTCCGGGAGCGCCTCGCCCCGGCCGTAGCGCCAGCGCCAGGTCTCGTCCGTCGCGACATAGAGCACGCGACCGGCGCCGAAACGCATGGACATTATCAAGGGCGCGCCTTCACCCGCCGGCGCCGGCGTCACAGGGGCGCCGAGCAGGTCCGCCACGGGAAGACCGACCGCGAGAACCTCGGTCGCGGGCTTGAGATCGCGCCGATCTATCCGCTGGGCCCAGCGGATCTGCGACCATCCCGCTGCGGGGTCGGACACGGCGCTCGGCCAGGGAGATTCCGCCGTCGCCCCCAGCCGGAGCACGCCGAGCCGTTCCGCGTTGACGGTCGGCGCCAGGACGATCGGCTCGGCGATCGGGAATGTCCGCGAAGACGACAGCGCGAAGGGGAGCAAATCCGCGAGCGGCGTCCCGCGCCAGGCGTCCGGGGTCGCGCCCTCGCCGCCGATCCATATAAGCCCCCCGCCTCGCACCGCGACGTGCTCGCGCAGCGACGACAACTGTTCAGCCGTGAAGACCTCCGGGCGCAAATCCCCGAGGATCACCACGTCGAACTCCGCCCATTCCTCCGGCGAGATCGGCAGGTTTGTTATATCCCGGTCGCCTTCCTGAAGGTATCGGCGGTTGGGCGCGAGGATAAGATTGCTGGAAACTATCGTCCGCTCGCGGAGCAGCAGGTTCTTGAGATACCGCTGCTCCCACCGCGCCACGCCGTCGATGTAAAGGGCGCGCAGCGGGCGATCGATCAGTTCGACCGAAAGATCTGCGGCGTTGTTGCCGGGGATCAGGTCCGGCCCGTCGGGGATGAGTTCGACGCGCCAATCCCCCCGGCCCGCGTCCGCCGGTCGCGCGGTCAGGACGATCTCCTCGGTGTCGGCGTCTCCCGGCTCGAGGCGCTGCTCGTCGAGGACAAGCCCGGTCGCGCGATCGACAAGCCGGACGCGCGCGCCCAGCGTGCCCGCCGCCCCGAGCCGATCTATCTCGACCAGCACCGGCGCGAGATCATTAATAAACGCGACGCCCGGCCCCTCCGCCGATCGCACCGCGAGATCGCCCACGGGCGCTTCGCTGCCGAGCGGGACCGCGACGACGGGGACGCGCTCGGCCTGAAGTCGCCGGAGCGTCGCGCGGGTCGGCTCGGTGATGGATCGACCGTCGCTGAGGATCACCACGCCCGCGAGCGGCCGGGCCGCCGCCCGCTGCAACGCCTGATCGAGCGCCCGCGCCAGATCCGTACGCCGACCTGTCGGCTCGCCCAGCGCGACCGCGACCCCCGCCGGGTCTTCCGGGCTTCCGGTCACGGCTAGTTCATACGCCCCTGCATCAAAGCCGATCCATAGAACGTCGCGCTCGCGGGCCATCTCCGCGAGCGCCGGCCTTGCTGCGGATATCGCGGCTCGGAGTTGCTCCTCGCGCGAACGCGAACCCTCAGCGTCGGCGATCGTCAGCGACGCCGACCTGTCCACCAGCACCAGCACCCAGTCGCGCTCGACGCGCTCGTCCCTCTCGACGAGCCGCGGCCCGGCGATCAGCACAACCAGCAGCGCCAGCAGCAAAGCGCGCAACACCCCCAGCCCAAGCCGCATCGACCTCGGCCCGTCGAGCCTGCGGTACGACCACAGCGCGACCAGCAGCGCCGCACCGACGACCCCCGGCCAGGCCCAGCCCGGCAACGGCCGCTCGAACCCGAGCCTCGCGGACTCGCTCGCAAGGTCGAGCGTGTCGAGATCAAGCAGTCGGCTCAGCAGTTCGTTCACCCGGCGGCCCCCCCCGCAGACGGGCTTCGCGTCGCGTGACTGAACAGCCTGGCCATTATAAGTTCCGCCAGCGCAACCGCCAGAGCCGCGAACAGAAGCCACCGCGACCAGCCCGCGCCCGCCGCCGCGGCCCGCAGAGCGTCACGCGCCCCGGCGCCGGCGTACTCGTCCAGCCAGACGATCGAGTCCGCCGCGACGCCCGTCCCGCTAAGCCAGGCGCGGACCTCGTCGGGCGATTGCGTCTCGGTTCGACCGGCGTCGATGTCCGCGTTGACAGCGAGCAGGCCCCGCTCGAGGCCCGCAGCGTCGATCGCGCGCCAAAGCCCGGCCCGGCGTATCGGTTCGGTAGCCGAACCGCGCGCGTCAATCGGCTCGCGTCGGCCCGCCTGATCGCCGCCCAGCGCGACCAGTTCGCTCGTTCGCGCCGGAGCGATCGGCCTCGAACCCGCGACGAATGCGCCCCCGCCGCCGGCCTCCCCGACTCCCTGCCGGATCAACTCCTGAACCAAGGGGACGAACATCGGCCTCGCCGGCAGCGTCGTCCACGCCAGCGCCGGAGCGCTCGCGATATACGCCACCAGCCCGCGCGCCGTGCCCGCGAAAGCCGCCGATTCCTCCGTCGCCGACGCCCCGGGCGTCCCCAGAACCAGCCAAGGCTCGCCCGTCGAAAGCGCGATCGGGACCGTGACCCCGGGCGCCGACGCCCCCTCGATCACGGGCACATGCCGGAACACCTGCACCGATCGCGCCAGCCCCGGCAACTCGCTCGCGATCAACTCGAACAGCCCGGCGCGACGCTCGCTAGGCGCCAGCGAAACCGCCGACTCCTCGCCCGCTTCCACCGCCTCCCGTGCGATCCGCCAGGGCAGCCCGAACGCCTCCGTCATCGCGTCCGACCACAGATGCACCCCCGCGCCCGTCGGCGGCGTGACAACCACAACACCACCCGCTCGCGCGAACGACGCCAACCTGCCCCAGCCTTCCGCGTCGAGCAGATCCGGCCTCGGGACGACCAGCGCGTCGAGCCGCGCGAGCGTCGGCGTGTCGATCGCAGCGGGATCAACATCCGTCACCTCGATCGGAGCCGCTTCCGTCGGCGCCAGCGCCAGCCTGAACCAGTCCGCCGGCTCGAGCCGATCCGCCCCGGGCATCGGCCCGAACCGCGGCCGATCCGCCACGCCCACACGGATCGCGTCGCGCACCTGCACCGGACGGGCTGCGCGATTGTCCCCCCCGACCGCGTCGCGATCTATCCACGCGACGAGCGCAGCGGTCTCCGCGTCCGCGTCCGCCGTCGGCCGGGCGGGCAGGACGACCTCCGCTTCGGACTGCCCCGGACTCCACCGCACGACCGCCGACGCCGCGTCCGCGGGCGTCTCGAGCGACCGCGCCAGCGCCAGCCGAACCGTCGTCACCCCGCGCTCGCCGACGATCGGCCCGGTCCGCCGAAGCCTGACACGCGCATCAACGACGCCCGCGCTCTCACGCGCCAGCGCCACTCGACGCAACGGCTCGACCGCGACGATCTGCACGTTCCCCGCCGCTGCGGCGCTCGGCGCCGACGCGCTCAGCCGAACCCGCTCCAGCCCTTCGAACGTCGGCGGCAAGGCTCGCGACAGGTCCGCCGACCCCGCGCGGAACTCCGAATACACCGCGACCGTCGCCGATCCCCTGCCCCGCTCGGCGTCGCGCAGATCGCGCGAAACCGCCGAGAACGCCCCCGCGAAGTCCGCCGCTGCGTCCGTCGCGCGAATCTCATCGATCAGCGCCGACACCGCGGAGATGTCCGACGACGCCGGGAGCACCACCGAACGCGCCGGCGTCGCGAGCGTCACGAGCGCCGCCCGATCGCCAGGCCCGAGCGACGCCAGCAGCGCCTTCGCCGAGTTCTTATGTCGATCGAGAGCGGTCTCGTCCGCGCCGTCATGCCGGGCCGACCCCGCGAGCGAATCGTCGAGCACGACGTACACGGTGCGCCCGCCGCCCAGCCCGAGCGCCGCCGAAGCCGACTCCGCTACGGGCCTGCCGAGCGCGAGCGCCACCAGCAATATCAACAGGCACCGCGCCGCCAGCAGCAGGAACTGCTCGAGTTTCAGCCGCCGCTGGTGCTTCTTATATGCCTCGTACAGGAACCGCATCGCCGCCCAGACGATCGGCTTGCGCCGCCTGCGGAACAGGAAGTGGATCACGATCGGGATCGCGACCATCCCCGCCCCGACGCCGAAGAGCAGCGGATGTAGAAAACTCATCGCCCGGCCCCCTCCCGCTCAACCAGCGGGGCGGCATTCACCGCAGAGACGCAGTGAACGCAGAGAGGGCAGAGAGGGGAGAGGGGGGAATGAGTGGGAAGAGGGGGTAAAAGGGAGGACGGGCGGACGTGGTTCATAACTTCGCTTGCAACCAGTGGCACGGGCGTCCCGCCCGTGCGCAAAAAAGCCCGCCGCCCGCCAAGCCAACTCCCCCGCGCAAAAACCCGATTATTCGCAACTCCCCGCGCGCAAGACTCCCCCCCCCCGGCTCCCCCCCGGCTCCCCCCTCTGCGCCCTCCGCGCCTCTGCGGTGAATGAAGCCTCATCCGGCTTTGCTCCGCTTGAGCCGCGCGTTCCGCCGAGCCATGAACGAAGCCAGCGGCGGGCCCAGCCAGTCGTGCGTCGATACAACCTTATGATCGAACCCGAACGACCGCGCCGTCCGGTGCACCGCGTCGATGTGCCCCTCGAAAGCCTCGAGATACGCCTTGCGCAGCGCCCGCGGGTCGATCCTGATCCTCCCCTCGCCCTCAAGCCCCTCGAACGGCGCCGACTCCGTCAGGTCGAACTCCCGCTCGCGTTTGTCCAGCGTCTGAAATAATATAACATCCTGCCGGCGGTGCTTGCATCGCGCCAATGCCGCCCGGATGTGGTTCGCGTCCTCGAAGAAGTCGCTGATGAATACCAGCAGCCTGCGGTTGTTGATCTTGCCCAGCGTCTGATCCACCGCTCGCGCGATGTTCGTAGGCGCCCGCACCGGGTGCGTCGAGAGCGCCCCGACTATCTGCCTCCACTGCGCCTGCGCGCTCGAAGGCTTCACCATCGCCTTGATGCTGTCCGCGTAGACGATCAAGCCCACGCGGTCGCCCTGCTTGATCGCGATGTACGCCATGGCGGCCGCCAGCGCCGTCGCGTGATCGAACTTGCTCCAGTACGGCCGGCCGTCCGCCGACGCCTTCACGCCCGCCCCCGAAGCGTCCGCGAACAGCCTCGAGCCGAAATCCATCGACCCCGAAGCGTCCACCAGCAGCATCAGGTCGAGATTCGTCTCCTGCTGATACTGCTTGAGGTGGAGTTTGTCGGTCCTGCCGAAGACTTTCCAGTCGAGATGCCTGATGTCGTCGCCGGGCACGTACTGCCGATGCTCAGCGAACTCGACGGAGAAGCCGTGGTGGGGCGAGCGGTGCATGCCGCTCATGACGCCCTCGACGATGTGCTTGGCGCGCAACTCGAGCGACCCCAGCCGCGCGAGCGTCTGCGGGTGCAGATACATCGTGGCGTCAGCAGGGGCTGTGTTTGTGGTATTCATTTGAATAACTGTCACCTGCGTCCTAGCCCTTCACGAGCATGCATTGGTGTGGATTGAGACGATTCATTATAAGGCAGTAGCCCTGAATGTTCCGGCAAGTCATATGCATCTAACCCCGCGAGGTGGGCAATTCTTAAGCACCCACGATCGTGGGAATAAAATTTTGTCACACGCGCAGACTTGGCCGTCGCAACAATCTTGACATCCGCGCTTAGCACCCTGCGTGTCGCGGGGGCTGATGTATGGTCAGCCATAACAGATGCAAACAAATCCGCAGCCACCGATGCAGCATGTACATCAAATGGCTTAAGAATGAATCGCTCCGACAGTCGCGCCATGAAATCGTCCCGCTTGGGAGCGGGTAGAGGAACCGAAAGTTCCGCTGCGACAATCGTAGGAATAATAATCTTTGCTCGAATGTCTTCTAGATAGTCCAAGAGCCAGGCTGTGCGCTGCAATAGTTCGCGTTCAACACCATTGAGATTCTCCGACTCTCGGATGCCCCCCCAAATCAGAATTTGTGTATCTAGTACTACGATCATCACAGGCTATCCGCGCAATGATTTTAGGAAGTCATCGAGTTGGCCGACCTTGTCCCAAGCTTCTCCGCCGTACTTTCTCATCTCCTTGAGGCGGTCTCGAATGGCACCTTGCGGCGCCGGACGCACCGCACTAATGTGGAACGAAACAATTTCCCAATTGCCCTTGAGCCATTCGGCTCTGCCGTCCAGCACTACATCGCTATAAAGATATTTCCCAAGCGATTTGGCAGATTCTTTGGTTGGTACAGAGCAGATCAGTAAATCGCCTCGGCCATCCATACGAAGCGCACATTTGTATTTTGTTGCCCCGCCGACACGTTCAACTACCCCGCTGATCGTGGTGTCACCCGACGCTAGTAATGCATCAGAAATAATCCGATCCGAATCTGGTGTAATTTTGGCCAACACCCCTTCCGTATCGGTGCGGATCTCGATTTTGCAATTCAAATACTTTGTCACCCCACTTAGCAGCCGAATGGGCTTGAGGGCATTCGCGATATTCTTGTTAGTTTCCTGTCCGTTTAATGCGCTTCCTACAAGCGCGAGGTTTTTTGTCGCTGCCGCGGCATCACGAGAATGGCACTGTAGCCTCGCGGAACCTCGTTGGATGCCAATTAATGACAGAAATGGGCTTGCGCCGCTATCCTCATGATCTAATGCAATCAGTTTATTGATCGCCTCCAGCGATTCGACTAATCTCTGAATTGGGATTAGCTCCGGAAAGACGTCCCCTCCCTTGAACTCGACCCAGAAGGTTGTAGTTGGTTTTTTAGCCATAGCTATCACGATCAAGGATGAATTGCTATCAATCAGACTTGCCGCGCCGTTGATTTAGCCCTCACCGCATCACCGCGTCGAGTTGTTTCTTTTCCTCCGCCGAGCCGCCCTCGACGGGGACCGTGTTCAGCAGGCTCTCGATCACGTCGTCCGTCGTAATATTGTCCGCCTCGGCGTTGAAGTTCGTGATCAGCCGGTGCCTGAGGACAGGCTTGGCGATCGCGCGGATGTCCTCGGGCGTCACGTGGAACCGGCCCGCGAGGATCGCGTGCGCCTTGGCGCCCAATATTAGGAACTGGCTCGCCCGCGGGCCGGCGCCCCACGCGAGGTACTCCACCACGATCGCGGGCTTGGGGTTGTCCGTCGAGTGTTCGCGCACACGTGTCGCCCGCACGAGCCGCAGCGCGTACCGCGCCACATGGTCCGCCACCGGCGTCTGCCGGACTAGTTCCTGAGCCTTGAGCACGTCCTGCCCGGACAGCACCGGCCTGACCTGCGAGTCGATCGCGCTGGTTGTCCTGCGGATGATCTCGAGTTCCTCGTCCTCGCCCGGGTAGTCGATCGTGATCATGAACATGAAGCGGTCGAGTTGGGCCTCGGGCAGCGGGTACGTGCCTTCCTGCTCGATGGGGTTCTGCGTGGCGAGGACGAAGAACGGGTCGGGCAAAGTGTGGCGGACGCCGCCGGCGGTCACCTGCCGTTCCTGCATCGCTTCGAGCAGGGCCGCCTGCGTTTTCGGAGGCGTGCGGTTGATCTCGTCCGCCAGGATCACGTTGGCGAACACCGGCCCCTTCACGAACCGCAGTTCACGCGAACCCGTGGACTTATCCTCCTCGATCACCTCCGTCCCCGTGATGTCCGAAGGCATCAGGTCGGGCGTGAACTGAATCCTCGAAAAACCCAGGCTCAGCGTGCGGGCGAGCGTCGAGACCAGCAGTGTCTTGGCAAGCCCGGGCACGCCGACGATCAGCGCGTGCCCCCGGCAGAAGACGCTCGTGAGCAGTTCCTCGACGACCTCGTCCTGCCCGACGATGACCTTGGATACCTCCTCGCGGAGCGCGTCGTAGGATCTGCGGACCTCAGCGACGGCGGCTTCGGGGTCCGCCGCGGTCAGGCCGGGCTTTGTGGCGAGCGGGTCGGGCACAGCGGACTCCTTTCCAGTGGGCCGAGCGCCGCAACGGGCGCGCGGCCGGCGGTCTGATCGTTGTGATACTACCGGCCCGGCGCGCTGACGGTTCGCACCACGCCCTCCCGCCTCAGACAGCCGCGATCGGCCAGGGCATGTTGTCGAGCAGGCGCACGACCCCGAGCCGACCCGCGACGAGCGCCCGCGCGGGGCGTTCGATATCCCCCGGCGTCATCGACGCGGGCAACCGCTCAAGTGTCTCCGCGTCGCGCACCGTCGCGTAGTTCACCTCGGCGCCCGCGTCGCGCATCGTCTCGGACATGACGCGCTCGGCGTCGGCGACCGTCTCCGCTGCGCCCGCGAGCCGGAGCGCCAGGCTCAGCGCTCGCGCCCGCTCGCGCTCTTCGGGCGCGAGGTGTACATTCCGGCTGCTCAGCGCCAGGCCGTCCGGCTCGCGCACGGTCGGGCCGGGGATGATCGAGACTCCGAGTCGTTCGTTCTCGCACATAGCGCGCACCGCCTGGAGTTGCTGCCAGTCTTTCTCGCCGAAGACCGCTGTGACGCAGCGTGTGAGAACGACCAATCTGCGGACGACCTGGCATACGCCTTCGAAATGCCCGGGCCGATGCGCGTCCTCAAGCCCGCGTCCGGTGGCGCAATCGGGTATCGGGCCGATCGGCACGTCGACGCCGGGCGGGTACACGACTTCGACCGCCGGCGCGAAGACAACATCAGCCCCGGCTTGCGCAGCGAGAACCGTGTCGCGCGCGACATCCCGCGGGTAGCGCGCGAAATCGGCGCGATCGTCGAACTGCGTCGGGTTGACGAAGACACTGACGATGACGGGTCGGCGCCCGGCTCCCGTCCCGGCGTGCTCGCGCGCGATGCGCACGAGATCGAGATGCCCCGCGTGCAGCGCCCCCATGGTCGGGACGAGCACGCCCGCCTGCATGTCGGCGAGTTCCTCGATCGTGCGGGCGATGCGCATGGCGCGTCAGTCGAGCGCGAGGTCCGCCTCGCCCAGGAGTTCGAACGACTTTCTGCGGAGTATCTGCCCGGCGAGAGTCGGGTCGTCGACCGCGAGCGCGACGGTCGGCCCGCGCCCGGGTCGGCCGAAGATCGGGTTTATGAACTGTATATTAAGTTCCGCCGCCACCAGCGCGGCGCACATCCGCGCGATCGAACAATCGTCGGGCATCTCGACGACGAGCACCTCGGTCTCGGAATACGGGAAACCCTCCTCGGTGAGCACACGGGAGGCCTCGTCGGCGTTGCTGGTGATCAGGCGGACCACCGCGTAGTCCGACGCCTCGTGCACGCTCACCCCGCGGAGCCGGCAGTAAGGACGCCGACTGAATGCTTCGAGCAGCGTGCGGAGCTTGCCCACACGGTTGTCGAGAAAGACGCTGTACTGCGTCACCGAAGGGGTGGCGGCGCCTTGGGCTGTCTCGAAAGGATTCGGCGATTGACTCATAGGAAGTCCGTCACACGATGCGGGCGAGCCGCCATCATAGAGCCGATCCGAGCGAAATCCATCCCGCGCAGCGTGATTTTCACCTGATCCCGCCGAGGCCCGGGCTCCCCCGGCTCGCTGGCCGGTACAGAACACCGGGGCTAGGGTTTTCCCGCCTCGGCCACCATTCCCGACCCCGAGCCGAAACTTGCAAGATCAGGAGTTCCCGATGCCCGCACGCCGACTCTTCACCGCAGCGATATGCGCCTTCGTGACGCTCTTCGCCGCCGCCCCGTCGCACGCCCTCGACGAGGCCCACTACCGCCGGGCGCGAGCCATGATCGACCGCGCGATCGCCTACCTCCGCGAAGCCCAGGACGACGCGACCGGCGGCTGGGGCGTGCGTCAGGCCGGCCCGCAGTTCCCCGCCGTCACCGCCCTCGTCGTGACCGGCATGCTGATGGAGCCGAACGTGGATTCCCGCGACCCGGCTGTAGCCCGCGGGATCGAGTTCATCCTCAGCCATCGCCGGCCCGACGGCGGGATCTACGACGGCGTTCTCGCGTCCTACAACACAGCGATCTCGCTGTCGGCGCTCGCGCGGGCCAACACCGCCGACGCCGCCGCGGCGATCGAACCGGCGCAGAACTTCCTCCGCTCGATCCAGTGGAGCGAGGACGCCGCCGACCACGACGAGACGCGAGCCGTCGGGACAGATCACCCCTTCTTCGGCGGTGTGGGTTACGGCTCGGGCAGCCGGCCCGACGGATCTAACCTCAACATGATGCTCCAGGCGATGCGCGACTCCGGCCTGTCCTGCGACGACCCCGCCTACACACGCGCCCTCGTCTTCCTCCAGCGGATGCAGATGGACGACCGCGTCAACGACATGCCCTACGCGGCAGGGTCGCGTCAGGGCGGGTTCATCTACGCCACCGGGCCGACCGGCGACCAGCCCGGCGTCGGTGAATCCAAAGCCGGGACCATCGAGGAGATCACCCCCGACGGACGCCGGATCACACGGCTCCGGGCCTACGGCTCGATGACCTACGCCGGGTTCAAAAGTTATATCTACGCCAACCTCGACCGCGACGACCAGCGCGTCCGCCTCGCGTACGACTGGATCAAAAACAACTATGTGCTTACCGAAAACCCGGGCGCCGGGATGCAGGGTTATTACTACTACCTGCTGACCTTCAGCCGGGCCCTGGACGCGTGGGGCCTGCCGTACGTCGAGACCGCCGACGCCGGCCCGCGCGACTGGGCCAACGACCTCATCGCGCGCCTCGCCGAACTCCAGAAGCCCGACGGCTCGTTCGAGAACCTCCACGACCGCTGGATGGAAGGCGACCCCGTCCTCGTCACCGCCTACGCCCTCCAGGCGCTCCAGCACGCGATCAACTGAACACGCATTCATCGCGGCCGCCGGAATACTCACCCCGCCTCGGGTGATATGGTGGGCGCGGCTTGTGCGCGCTCACGAGGATCACCCCATGTTCAGACGATGGTTCTACGGTGTCGGCGGCGCCATGCTGACGACAGTTCTGCTCATTTCAATATTCTGGCCGCCGGCGCTGTGGTCGCTGGTCGTCCTCGGGCCGCTGTTCGCGCTCGGCATGTACGACGCCCTCCAGACCCGGCGGACGATCCTGCGGAACTTCCCCCTGCTCGGACGCTTCCGCTACCTCTTCGAACTCGTCCGCCCGGAACTCCAGCAGTATTTCATCGAACTCAACACCGACGCCTACCCGATCGAGCGCGAGATGCGCAGCCTGGTCTACCAGCGATCCAAGGGCGAACTCGAGACACTGCCCTTCGGCACCCAGCGCGACGTCTACCGCGTCGGATACGAATGGGCGGCCCACGCGCTCGCCGACGCCGAGCCGCTCCATGACGAACCGCGATTGCTCATCGGTAAAGGCACGTGCTCCAAACCTTATTCTGCGTCCTGGCTCAACATCAGCGCGATGAGTTTCGGCGCGCTCTCGCCCACCGCTGTCCGGGCCCTCAACCGCGGCGCGAAGAGAGGCAATTTCGCCCACAACACCGGCGAGGGCGGCGTCTCCGAGCATCACCTCCAAGGCGGCGACCTCGTCTGGCAGATCGGGACCGGATACTTCGGTTGCCGAAAGAAAGAAGGCGGCTTCGACGACGCCCTCTTCAAGGAAACCGCACACCGTGACTCCGTACGAATGATCGAAATAAAACTAAGCCAAGGCGCCAAGCCCGGCCACGGCGGGATTCTCCCGGCGTGCAAAGTCTCCCCCGAGATCGCCCGCATCCGCAACGTCCCCGTGCACGAGACCGTCGTCTCCCCGCCCCGCCATTCCGCGTTCCACACGCCCATCGAGATGATGGAGTTCGTCGCGCATCTTCGCGATCTCTCCGGCGGCAAGCCCGTCGGGGTAAAACTCTGCGTCGGGCGCCGGGTCGAGTTCCTCGCGATGTGCAAGGCGATGATCGAGACCGGGATCACGCCTGATTTCGTGACAGTCGACGGCGGCGAGGGCGGCACGGGCGCGGCGCCGCTCGAATTCTCCAACTCCATCGGCATGCCCGCACGCGACGCATGGGCGTTCGTGCACAACGCGCTCGTCGGAGCCGACCTGCGCGACCGCGTCCGCGTCCTCGGCAGCGGGAAAATCCTCACCGGGTTCCACATGATCCGCGCCCTCGCCCTCGGCGTGGACGCCTGCTATTCCGCACGCGGGTTCATGCTCTCGCTCGGGTGCATCCAGGCGCTCCGATGCAACAACGACACATGCCCGACCGGCGTCGCCACCCAGAACCCGGCTCTGTATCACGGGCTTGTCGTTGAAGATAAGTTCGAACGCGTCGCGCGGTTCCACGCCGCGACGATCAAGAGTTTTCTCGAGATCCTCGGCGCCATGGGCGTCCCCGACCCGCGCTCCGTCACGCCGGACCTTATATATCGGCGCGTCAACGACATGGCGGTGAAGTCCTTCGCGGAGGTCTACGAGTTCCTCGAACCCGGCGCGCTCATCGACGACGGCCATCTCCCCGGCTCGTGGCGCAAAGACTGGGCCCTCGCCAGCCCGCAGTCCTTCAGCACAGTCGCGATCGCATGACAGAAGAGCGGTCGGGACGCGCGTCCCGCACCTCGTCTGAGAAACTGGCACGGGCGTCCCGCCCGTGCGCCTTGGCGTCGTGGCATATGAAAAGCCCAGCGACCGGGGAATGGTCGAATCGCTCTCAAACCTGATTTATATATCGATCCAACTCCCGGATGACACGTCCGGGCTATCGCACGCCGCCCAGGCTCAGCCCGCGGTCTTGCGGGCCTTGAGCCGGGCCGACAGGCGGCTCTTGGCTCGGGCTGCGGTGTTCTTGTGGATCACACCTTTGCCCGCGACGCGGTCGATCATGCTGCACGCGGTGCGGACTGATTCCGACGCTTCATCCGCGGACCCGTGGAGGATCCGCTCGCGAGCGGTCTTGACGGTGTCGCGGAGCTGACGCAGACGCCAGCGGTTGCGGGCGCGGGCGCTCTCGTTCTGGCGGATGCGTTTGCGGGCGGAAAGCGTGTGGGCCATGCCTGGGGCGTCCTCGGGAATGCGTGCGTGACTCGGTCGGCCCGCCCGGGAGCGTCGGCGTCGCCGAGCCTCGGACGGGAACCGGGCAGTATCGCATCCCGTGCGTCCACGTCAAGCCCGCCCGGTCGGCGCCCGGGACGAGCGAAGCCCCGGCGCCCGGATCTGCACCCTGCCGGGCGCCCGACTCGGAGACACTCAACCTGTTTCGGGCTAGTCCGCGGTGTCGCCGCGGCTCTTGCCGAGCCGACGCCGACGGGCTACGCTTGGCCCCCTGCTGCGGGCGTAGCTCAATTGGATAGAGCACCTGACTACGGATCAGGAGGTTGGGGGTTCGAGTCCCTTCGCCCGTATTACCCCCCCCCGGAGCGATGAGATAACGCGGTTGCTCAGCCCGTCGTAAGCGGTCACGGCCTTGATAATTCATGGAATGTATCTCGTCGTGCCGATCCGGTGCGGCGTCAAGGATATCACACGCCCATCGGTGTACGGAGTGGAACGAGAAGAACCGACAGTCAGGCGTGAACGGCTCCGCACGTTGCTGATCGAAGCCCGAAAAACAGCAGGACTAACCCAGGTTCAACTCGCTGCTCGACTCTCCCGCCCACAGTCGTTCGTGTCGAAATACGAGCGCGGAGAACGACGGCTGGATGTCATTGATTTTCTGGAGGTAGTGGATGCCCTCAAAGTTGCCCCCCAAAAAATCATCGAACAACTCCGACAAACGTGAAGCCCCGCCAGATCACGACCCGATCAAGAACTCGTCAACACCGAAATCCATCCTGGACAGATGGGACATATCCGCTCAGGAATTAACAACTCTCGTGGATGACAACCCGAGTTTGCGCGGAATGATGCTCGGATACGTTGCGGAGCTCAAGTTCCGCGAGTTGATCGAATCGCATCCCGGCATCTCATCAACAAGAAAACACGACGACCACGATCGCAAACGAAAAAGCGACCGCGAGATTGCATACAAGGGCGAGCGGTTCACCGTAGAAGTAAAATCTTTGCAAACAAACAGCATTAAGTTCGACCAAGGAGTGTGGCGGGGACGCGCACAGGTGGACGGCAGTGACAGGCGCATAATTAAGTTTTCTGACGGCTCAGAATTAAATACAACGCTTCTGCTACGCGGCGAGTTTGACATTCTAGCCGTGAATTGCTTTGCGTTCGAAAATACCTGGCGGTTCATCTTCGCGCTGAATCGCGACTTGCCCACATCCAAGTTTCGCCGCTACACTCCGTGGCAACGCGAGCAGCTTCTTGCGTCGCTGGCGCCCGTGTCATGGCCGCCAGAACCGCCCTTTGTGTCAGACCCGGCTTCCTTAATCGATATCTTGCTCAGGGAGAGGTTGACGAAGCGGCGACATGAGGATTTATAAGATATTTTTGCTTGGTGGTCTTGATGAACACAAGAAAATATGAGTGATTCTTTCTCGCGTGCTCCTGTTTTTTGAGCCTGGCGATGACAGGCTTGTTTGTTCTCATAACAATAAACAAATCTTTGCAGTAAAACCCGCACCGGGCGTACTCATTGATTATCTCGACGTGCGTCAACCATTGTCGATTGGCGCTGACTTCGTCCTGGCACTTGACTATCAGCACGCCGTCGGGCTTGAGCACCCGGTAAGCCTCCCGGCCCGCCTTGAAGTAGAGATCCACAACCGCGCCATGCCACTTCGGTCCTGTGCCCCTTGTGGCCTTGCCGTTACTATAATTCGTCCTGAACGCCGCATGGCTGCCGCCACCGGCCATATGTCCTGTGTGTTCCCGAAATAGCCCTTCCATGTACGGCGGATCAAGAACGACGCAATCAATCGAAGCGTCCTCGTAGGGCAGGTTCCTGCAGTCCACACCGTTCGTCTTTAGATCAGACGCCAGGAGTTTGTATCGCTTAGGAGGGACATGGGTCCAGAATACACCCTTCCCCCAGGTGACGTCTGCAACGGTGGAGCCTATCGGCACATGCAACGCAAGCACCTGAGGGAACACTTCGGCGTTTCCACCGATATGCGCGGTTAAGACCACATCAGAAGTAGCGACGCCGCCGGCCGAACGGCGCTGCTTGGCGTTCCCATCCTGATCCGCGAATAGAGCCTGAGTTGATTCCATTGACGCAGAATATCCCAATACGGGTTATGACGCAAGCGCTCGAACCGAACCCGTAGCGATCACTGTAGTGGTCGGTCCACCGGGCCGCTCGTACGGGGAACTCATGCATCTCGCTGGATAGGGCATCCAGTGCGTACTCGGTCGGTCTGCCCGTCCCCTGATTGGGGGATTTAGCGCGGCTGGGGCGGCTTGGGTGTCGGCTTGTGGGCGGGAGTTGCCGATCTTTGCCCCGTCATGGCGACTATCGGCCAGTTCATCCAGACGGTCTCGCTGTCCGACGCGCAGTTGTCGGACCTCTTCGACGCCGCGGCCCAGCACTCCGGGATCTCCGGCGTCGCCGGGGACGAGCGCGATCGGCCCGATCGGCGGACGCCCAGCGAGCGCCTCACGTTCCGCCACCGCGATATCGGGCTTGTCGTTGAGCATCCCGGCGGCGGGGTCGGGCATTATTACATCTGCACCCGCAACCTTACATCCGAGGGCGTCGGAGTCGTCCACGGCGGGTACCTCCACCGCGGCACCCGCTGCAAGGTTCTCCTCCCCACCATCTGGGGCGGCGAGGAGCCGATCCGCGGCAGGGTCGCGTGGTGCCGGCTCCTCTCGGGGATGATACACGAGGCCGGCGTCCACTTCGACGCCCCCGTCGATCTCTGGCGCTTCCTCGAAGGCGAGGACGCCGCCCCGACACAGCACGCCGGGCCGGGCGACCACGGCGACCTCGACGGGCGCGTCCTCCTGCTCGACGACCTCGACGTCGAGTGCAGGATCTGTGAACATTATATTTCGCCCACGCAGATCGAGGTCGTCTCGTGCACGACGCTGGTCAAGGCGCTGGAACTGGTGGCGGACCAGTCGTTCGACGCCGTGCTGTGCGACCTTAACCTCGGCGACCTGCCCGGCGAGGACGCGATCCGCGCGATACGCAAGGCGCCGTTCCTGGGCCCGATCATCGCGATGACCGGCGAGTCCAACCCGGCGCGCATGCGGCAGGTCAAGCAGGCGGGGGCGGACGCGATCGTGCGCAAGCCGTACGACCCGAAGAACCTGCTGGCGACTCTGTCGGAGTGGATCACCAAAGGGGGCGCCGACGGGGTCAGCGGTCCGATCCACAGCCAACTGTCCTCCAACCCGCGCTGCGAAGCCCTGCTCAACGGCTACTTCGAGTTCCTCGACACGCTCAAGTCCGACATGAAGAAAGCGATCGCCGACGACGACCTGGCTTCGACACGTCGGCTGTGCCAGGATCTGCGCGAGACCGCGGGCGGGTACGGTTTCCCGGGCGTGTCCGACGCCGCGGAGCGCGCCGTCGTGGCGCTCGATTCGTCCTGCTCGATCGGGGAGTCGGTGCAGGAGATCCAGCGTCTCCAGACGACGCTGCGGATGATCCGCCGGAGCAAGCCGGCGAGCGAAACGAACGCGTGAGGATCGGCGGAATAGTTATTACATCCGGGCGTAAATGAAAAACGCCCCGGCCTGCGCGAGGCCGGGGCGTCAGAGGATCTCGCCGCTCTGCGAGACCGGGATCGACGGTCGGGGAGATCTCCTCCCCCGGGCGGCTTAGCCGAGCAGCTGGAGGACGGCCTGTGGGGAAGAGTTCGCCAGCGCCAGCACGTTCGTGCTGGAGTTGACGAGGATCTGAGACCGTGTCAGGCCGGCGGTTTCCGAAGCGAAGTCGGCGTCGCGGATGGCGGACTCGGCGGCGGTGGTGTTTTCCAGCGACACGCCGAGGGACCGGATCGTCGCGCCGACGGTGTTCTTCTGGAACGCGCCGAGGCGGCCGCGCAGGCCCGAGATGTCCTTGATGGCTTCGCGCACCGAGTCCTGGGCGCGGGTGAGGTCTCCGTCCTCGACGTTGAGGGCCTTGCCCGCGGCCATGTCGGCGAGCGTGAACGTCGAGACGCCGGACGCGATCTTGCCGATGCCCGTGATGGCGACGTTGTCGACGCCGAGGCTTACTTTGCCGGCGATATCGACCTTCGAGGCAAGCTGGAAGTCGGCCCCCCCGCCGGTGATGGTCAGGGCGTTGATCGCGCCGAGTGTCTGCGCGCCGGCGGTTGTGAGGTTGAGTTCGACGGAGAGGAAGTCGGTGCTGATCGAGGCCTTGGCGCCCTTGGTTGTTGCGACGACGCCGTTGATGGTTGCGACTACGTCCTGACCCTGGTCGATGACGCCGTTCCTGGCGGCGATGCTCCCGAGAAGCGTGTTCGCCGTGGTCGAGGTAATATTGACATTCGTCGGCACAAGCGTGCGGATGCCGTTGGTCGCGGCGATGTTTCCGTCGTCGATGACCTTCAGCGACACGAACTCGTCCGAGCCGAGCGCGGTGCTGTCGAGGCGGAAACCGAAGCCCGACGCCTTGGCCGAGACGCCGGTGACGTCGGAGAACGAGTTGACTGCGGTGACGATCGCAGCGATCGCAGCGCCCGAAGAGAATGAGAGTTCGCGTGTGCCTTTGGCCCCGCCGACTTCGATGACGAACTTCTCGCCCGCGGAGCCGAGGGCGAGGGCGCCGCCAGTCGAGACGAAGAGCGCGCCCTGCTGAGCGGACTTCGTAACCAGGACGGAGACGTCGCGTGTCCCGCCGAACTCGAGTTTGGCGCCGTTGATCTGGAAGTCGGCGACCTTGGCGGAGACGCCGGTGGTCTGGAAGCCGAGGCTCCCGTTGAGCAGGCGTCGGCCCTGGAACGAGGTGGACTCGGCCAGGCGGTTGATGGTTTGCAGGATCGAGTCGATCTGCAACTGGTTCGCCTCGCGTTCTTCCGTCGAGAGGCCGGCGGTGTTGGCGGTGGTTGTCAGCAGGCCTTCGAGTTCGGTCAGAAGACCGGAGATCTCCTGCAGGCCGCCCTCAGCGATGTTGACGACCTGCTCGGCGCGCTCGGCGTTGCCGATGGCGGCGCTGAGGCCGGACTTCTCCGCCCGCAGGTTCTCAGACGCGATCAGCCCTGAGGGATCGTCTGCCCCCCGGTTGATGCGCAGGCCGGTGCTGAGTCTTTCGAGCGAGAGACTCAGCCCGTTGTTGTTCTGCCGCAGCACGCGCTGGGCAATGAGCGATTCGACGTTCGTGTTGATGCGGCTCATGAAGATCCTCCGTGATCGTTTCCCGGCGCGGGCGTTGGTTGGCTGGCCCGCGTCCTACGCCGAGGGTTATCGGGGGGCGGGTTTCGGGACTTCAGCGCAACAGGCGGAGAATCTGGAAAAAACCTCGCAATCCGGACGATCGGCACAGCAGGTCCGTAAAAAACCCCGCGGACGGCTGTGTCCGCGGGGTTCGAGATCGGATCGGGAGTTTCTTCGGGATCGCCGGGTTTAGCCGAGGAGCGCCAGGGCGTTCTGAGGCTGCTGGTTGGCGATCGCGAGGATGTTGGTCGCGGACTGGGAGAGGATCTGGTTCCTCGTCAGGCCGGCGGTCTCGGTGGCGAAGTCTGCGTCACGGATGACGGACTCGGCTGCGGTGGTGTTCTCGAGTGCGACGCCGAGGGACCGGATGGTCGCGCCGACGGTGTTCTTCTGGAAGGCGCCGAGTCGGCCGCGGAGTCCGGAGACGTCCTTGATGGCCTGGCTGATGGCCTTCTGGGCGTTGGTGAGGTCGCCGTCTTCGACGTTGAGGGACTTACCGCCCGCGAGGTCGGAGAGTGAGAAGGTCTTGGCGCCGTCGGTCACGCCGCCGATGTTCCGCACGGCGACGTTGTCGACGCCGATGTTGACCTTGCCGGCGATATCGACCTTGGAGGCGAGCTGGAAGTCGGCCCCCCCGCCGGTGATGGTAAGGGCGTTGATGGCGCCGAGAGCCTGGGCGCCGGCGGTTGTAAGGTTCAGTTCGACGGAGAGGAAGTCGGTGCTGATCGAGGCGCGGGCGCCCTTGGTTGTCGCGACGACGCCGTTAATGGTTGCGGCTACGTCCTGGCCCTTGTCGATGATGCCGTTCCCGGCATTGGCCAGGAGGGTGGTGGTCGCGGCGGAGGCGACGTTCACATTGCTCGCGGCCAACTTGTTGATGCCGTTGGTCGCGGCGATGTTTCCGTCGTCGATGACCTTCAACGACACGAACTCGTCCGAGCCGAGCGCCGTGCTGTCCAGGCGGAACCCATCGCCCGACGCCTTCGCGGAGACGCCGGTGACGTCGGAGAACGAGTTGACTGCGGTGACGATCGCAGCGATCGCAGCGCCTGAAGAGAAGGAGAGTTCGCGTGAGCCTTTGGACCCGCCGACTTCGATGACGAACTTCTCGCCCGCGGAGCCGAGGGCGAGGGCGCCGCCGGTCGAGACGAAGAGCGCGCCCTGCTGGGCGGACTTGGTGACGAGGACTGAGACATCGCGCGTCCCGCCGAATTCGAGCTTGGCGCCGTTGATCTGGAAGTCCGCGACCTTGGCGGAGACGCCGGTGGTCTGGAAGCCGAGGTTCCCGTTGAGGAGTTTGTTCCCCTGGAAGTTCGTCGAGTCGGCCAGGCGGTCGATGGTCTGGAGGATGGAGTCGATCTGCAACTGGTTGGCGGCCTTCTCCTCGCTCGAAAGGCCCGCGGTGTTGGCCGTCGTGGTGACGAGGCCTTCGAGTTCGGTCAGGAGACCGGAGATCTCCTGCAAGCCGCCCTCAGCGATATTGACGACCTGCTCGGCGCGTTCGGCGTTGCCGATGGCGGCGCCCAGGCCCGCCTTGTCGGCGCGCAGGTTCTGCGACGCGATCAGACCCGCCGGGTCGTCGGCGCCTCGGTTGATGCGAAGACCGGTGCTCAGGCGTTCGAGCGACTTGCTCAGGGCCTGGTTGTTCTGCCCCAGGACGCGCTGGGCGATCAGGGACTGAACGTTGGTGTTGATCCGACTCATGGGTTCCTCCGTGCTGTTCACGCTCGCCGGGCGCCGGCGGGCTCACTCCGTTGTGTCCACGCGTTGCCGCGGGGCGCCCGGCGCACATTCGCCGAGCCGATCTCGAACGGACCCCGGCCCACGCGAGCCGACGGTCGCATGTCTCGATCGACGGGGCGGGTGATCCTGTTCACGAACGGAATCCCGTTATCGCCTTCATTCCGGCTATGGGACGCGCACAAACCGACCCCCGGCGTCGATCACGCCGGGGGTCGGTGGTCCGAGTCGGTTTATAAGGTCAGCCGGGCGGTATCCCGGAGTGAAAAGAATCAGCCGAGGAGCTGGAGAACGTTCTGCGAAGCGGTGTTCGCCGCTGTGAGCACGCTCGTCCCCGCGCTCGAAAGTATCTGCGCCCGAGTCAGAAGGCTCGTCTCGACGGCGAAGTCAGCGTCGCGGATCTGAGAGTTCGCCGCCGTCACGTTCTCGAGCGCGGATTCGAGCGATCTGATATTTGTCTGCACCGCGTTGCGCTCGAACGCCCCCAGCCGACCTCGAAGCGTCGAGATCTCGTCGATCGCGCTCTCGATGATCCGGCTCGCATTAATAAAGTTCTCGGCGTTGAGCGAGTTCACCCCGCCGGACTTGAGGCTCGAAAGGAACTGGAACTCCGTCGTCCCCCCCGGCAGGCTGTTGAGCGTCCCCCCGAGTTGCGTCGCGGCGATAGACTGCACGCCCAGACTAACCTGCTGCGTCGCGTTCACCTCCGGCCCGAGCTGATACAGCGAGCCCCCGCCGGTTATCCGGAACGACGTCGGCGTGCCCGTCACCGCGGTCGAAAACGCGGACGTGAGCAGCAGGTCCACGTCGAGTTCCGAAGTCTTCGCCGAGATGCTCAGCCCCCGGCCTGTGCCCAGCGCGCCGTTGATGAGTGCGACGACATCCTTGCCCGTGTCGCGCGAGGCGGGTTCGACGATGAGAGGGTCGGAATAGTCGAGCGTGGCAAGGTCGCCGTTGTCGATCAGGCGGACCATGCCCTGGTCGAGGAACACTCCGGAGGAGCCGACGCGTTCGACGGACACGAAGGGGTTGGAGCCGAACTGCGTGGAGAAAATGCGGATGCCGCTGGTGATGTCCGTGGCGCTGACGCGGGCCGCCTGGACGCCCGTCGAGGCGGCGAGGCTGTTCACCGCGGTCACGATCTCGTCGAGCGTGGTCCCGCTGGTGAATGTGAGTTCCTGCACGCCGTCGCGACCGGCCAGACGCACGGTCGCGGTCTGTGGGATCTGCCCGTTGGCCGCGGCGACGGGGTTGAAGACGAGGGCGTTGGTCGTGTCCCCGCGGAGGAAGAGCTGCGCCGGCTGGGCGGACTCGACCACCTCGACATCAACCTTGATGTTCGCGCGATTCAGGAACTGGGCTGCATTGACGGTCGCCTTGGTGATCTGCGTCGCGTTGACGCCGCTGAGCGTGTACCCGAGTTCCCCGTTGAGGAGTTTCAGGTCGGCGAACGCCGCGGTGTTGCTGATGCGCGTGATCGAGTCGATCGCGGAGTCGATCTGACGCTGGTTCGCGTCGATCTCCGCGGGCGACACCCCGCCGGTGTTCGCGGCTTCGACCACGAGCGCCTTGATAGAGTTGAGCAGTTCCGAGACCTCGGCGAGCGACGCCTCGGTCGTCGCGATGACGCCGCTGGCGCGCTCGGAGTTCTTGACCCCCTGCTCGATCCCGCGGAGATTGGCGCGGAGCCGCTCCGAAACGATAAGGCCCGCGGGGTCGTCGGCGCCCCGGTTCAGCCTCAGCCCCGTCGCCAGACGCTGGAGCCGAACCCCAAGGTCCGCGTTGGCGGCGCCGAGGTTCCTCTGGGCGATCAGGCTCGAGATGTTCGTGTTGATCCTCGCCATGACAATCCTCCGTGATTGAGGCGATGCGCCCGCTGCCGGGCGTATGCGTGTGCTGGTGCGTGTGTGACTCTCGGTACTACGCCCGGGCGTCCCGCCCGGACTCTGAGGTGACTCTGGTGAACGGCGATCAGCTCGCCGGGTGTTTCTGAGGTGTGATCTGCGGGATACGCACCGCGGCGATCGGCCTCCGCCGGGGAGGGCCCGGCGCGATCGCGTCGCCGAGGTCGCTTACTTCCTCGGCGCCGAGCCTCGAGGCCCGGGCGTTCTCCGCTTTTATCGCTTCGTAAACTTCTTTTCGATGCACGGCGATCCGGGGCGGCGCGGTTATACCCAGGCGGATCTTGTCCCCGCGGATATCCACAACCGTGATCTCGATGTCGTCGCCGATCATTATGGTTTCGTCGCGCTGACGTGAGAGCACAAGCATGCTCGTCGGCTCCTTCCGAATCGGTGACGCGGATCTCCGATCCGCGCAGTCCGGGTGTGCCCGGGCCTCCTGCCCGAACGGTCCGGGTGGCGGCGGACTACCGGGTCCGCCCTTTGGGTCGGCGTCGAGACGCCCGTCACGCCGAGACGCGGGCGGGGGCGCCCACCGTCATCAGCCGATGCCGCGTCGTCCAACGCTTCTCCGCCAGGACGAACTGCTCGCCCGTCCGGCTGATAGTGTTGATGATCAGCGGCCCCTGGAGGTTCCCGGTCAGCGTCTCGCCGATCTTGTTCACGATCACGAACACCTGCGCGTCCGCCAGGTCCGACAGACCGAGAGCCTCCATCTGCTCCGGCCTGATCGGCGCGGCATAGTCCGCGACGAACAGCGACGGGTCCGTCACGACGAACGCCAACGACGGGTCGTCAACAGACTGAAGCCAGAAGAAAAGCGCGTCCTCGCAAGGCTGGAGGAGGCAGTACCGCGTCAGGCCCGGAAAGCCCAGAACGCCCTTAGGGAACTCGATCACGCGGTCCTCTGCGATCTCGATCTTCCCGAATCTCGTGGTGCGCACTTCCATCGGAGTGCTCCCGTTCGGTCCGTCGTTCCACGCGGCCCCGCGATCCGTCGCGGGCGACCTCCGGTCCGGGCTCCCGCCGGCGCGACCGATCCGCCGGCGTCCCGTCACTTGCTGTCTAGCACGAGCAACTCCCGTGCCGCTGTCTCCGGGGTGGCACGGCTCTCCGAGCCGTGTTCTTCAGGCCGGGCCGTCCCGTGCCACTCCACTTTTCTTTACCCGCACGGGCGGGACGCCCGTGCCACTGTCTTATTGTTCCCGCACGGGCAAGACGCCCGTGCCACTGGTCTGGTCTTGTCTTGTAAGGTTCGGCTAGCCGAGGAAGTTCAGGAGTGTCAGTGATTGCTGCTGGGCCGCCGCAGTCAGCCCCGCCTGCATCGAGAGTTGGAGCAGGCTGAACCGGCTCGACGCTTCGACGAAGTCGAGGTCGCGCACCCGGCTCTGAATGATCTGATCCAGCACTTTCGAATCCTCTTCGCGGGCCTTGGCGCTCTCGACGCGCTGCGCCCGGGATCCCACAGACGCCCGCGCCTGGGCGGCACGGTCGGCGCTGCGTTCGATTCCCTCTCCCGCAAGCGTTATGCCAATCGAATCGTTGCTCGAAAGCGCGTCACGCAACTCGATCAGCGCAGTGAACAGCCCGTCGACGCGCACAGTTGCGCGATCGGTCCCCGCAAATCTTGCCGTCGCCCCGGGGGTGAACGTCGTCCCGCTGAGCAGGCCGAGATCCTCCCCGGCCCGGCCGTTGAGTTGCGCGACGGATACAACGCCCCCGCCGCCGGCCGTGTCCTCAAAAACTATCCCGTTCCCCGCGTCCGACAGCGTCGCGTTGAACACGCCGCCCAGGCCCGCCGCCGCCGCGTCCGCGTTGATACGCGCCAGCACCGACTGCACGTCGGTCATATCCGCGGGCGTGAAATCGACCTGGAACGTCGAGCCGTCGGTCAGGGTTATTTCGAGATCTATATTGCGATTGGGGTCGGGCAGGCCAGTGACGGGGTTGATCGCGCCGTCGGCGATCTCTACGCCGCGACCGTCGTTGAAGTCGGCGATCGCGGTTGTTGCTTTGAGGGAGCGCAGGCCGAGCGTCGTCGCGGTGAACGTGCCCGCGCCGGCCTCCTCGATGCTCAAGCGCATCCCGGAGACCTCGTTGAGCGCGCTGAGCGATCGCCCGTCGGCGGAGATCTCGACGCGCACACCCAGCCCGAGCCGTTCCACTTCGCGCTGGAACTCCGCAACGGTCATCGCGGGTGTGACGGTGACGCTGCCCACCCGGCCGCCGTTGCGGAAGACGACATCGCCGAAGTCGATCGGCGTTCCCGGGGCGAACTGTCCGAACGCGGTCTCGCCGGTGATGCGCGGGTCAAGCCCGCCGGCGGGGTTGGCGGGCGTGGCGTTCGTGAACGCGAATCCGTTCAGCCCGAGGTCCGCAGCGGCCGTCCCCGCGCCCGCGTCGCGGAACGCGATCGTCACGCCCGCGGCAGCGTTCACCGCGATCGAATCACCCGCCACCGACACGCCGACGCCGCCCGGGAACGCGCCCGCGAGCGCGCCGGGGTCCGCCTGCCGGATCGCCGCCTCGATCGCCGTCATTACATTCCCGAGGCTCTCGGCGTTGGAAATATCAACCGTGATCGTCTGCGTCGGCCCGTTCGTTAAGTCTATCTCAATCGAGGTCGGCGTCACGCCCCGGCCCTGCGCGCCGTTGAGGTCCGCCAGCCGCGTCGAGGTCAGCAGCGTCGGATTAAGATCAACATCGCCCGCGACCCGGCCGGATATCACGCCGAGCGCCCGGTCTGCGCCGATCGTGATCGGTGCGCTAACGCCCGGCGTGATGTCCGTGCTCAGCCCCTCGCCGCGACCTGTGTAGCGCACGCCTTCGAGGAAAGACGCGAGCGGATCGACGCCGGCTCGATCGCCCGCGAACAGCCTGATCCCGTCGAACTGCGTGTTGCCGACCCGGATAAGCCGATCGATCAGTGATTGCACAACCTGCGCCTGCGCCGCCCGCGTTGCGGGGTCGGAAGTAGCGCCGACCTGAGCCGCGGCGATATCCTTCGCTTCGAGCGCGATGTCCGAGACCTCAGAGAGCGCCTGATCGAGGACGCCCAGCGCGCTCCCGGCGTGTTCGAGGTTGCGCAGCCGTTGGTCCGCGCGCCCGATCCGCTGCTCGAGCACGCCGATGAGCGAAGCGCCGATCGGATCGTCGCTGGGCGCCTCGACGCGCAGGCCCGACGACAGTTGCGTCTGAAGCCGGAGCATCCCCGCGCCGGTGCGATTTATGTTCGCCAGCATCACCTGCGACGCGAGCAGGTTCGGAACGCGGGCCAGGTTGGTCGGTGCGGTCGCCATAGTTTCGCTTCGGTGCGTGCGTTCCCGGGATGAACTAGAGGAGTGGATTCACATTCGTTTGTGCCGCACGGGCGGGACGCCCGTGCCACTGGGGTTAAACCTTGTTGTCTTCGCACGGGCGGGACGCCCGTGCCACTGCTTAGAGTTCTAATGTGTCAGATGAGCGCTATGAGTTGCTGTGTTAGTTCGTCCACGGTCGCGATGAACCTCGCCGCGGCCTGGAACTGACGCTGAAAATTCAGCAGGTTCACGGCCTCCTCGTCGACGCTCACCCCCCCCACCGCGGCCCGCTGCGCCTCGAGACTCCCGCGGATCTGCGTCTCCGCCTGTGCCCGAGTCCGCGCCGACGCCGCCCGCACCCCGACCTCGCCGGTCGAGCGTCGCCAGGCCTCCGTGATCGACACGCCGCCGAGCGCGCCCAGCGACTTCTCCTGGAGCGCAACGATCGCCAGCGCCCGGTCGTTCGCGCCCTCACTAGAACCCGCGACCAGCAGCGCGGGCTGCTCGATCAGTTGCTGGCGGACATCTATGTCCTTCGCGCCCGTCCCGGTGAAGTAAGTATTGATCCCCAGCGTCGCGAGAACGCCGGAACTGTCGCCGTCGAACCCGAACTCGAACCCCGCGTCCGCGGCGATCGAGATCCTCCCGTCCGGCCCGAGTGCCGCGGTCAGGTTCCCTACCGCGTCGAGCGCAGCCTGCACGTCCGCGAGCGACGTGTCGTCCGCGAATCCCGAGGCGCCAGTCGCGTCGATCCCGTCGAGATCTATATCAATCGTCGTGCGCGTCGTCTGCCCCGTCGCGCGATCTGTCACCAGCACGGTGAACGAGCCGCTCTTGGCGGCAAACGGCAGGTTCGCAAACGTTGTATTAGCCGGATCGTTGAGCGCGAGGGTCTGGTTGGCCAGAGGCGCCTTCCGCTCCGATACGGTCTGCGTCAGACCCGGGAACGGCCGGCCCGCGGAGTGGATCCGGTTGACCTCGAATATAAGGTTCGCGCCGAGCGAGTCGAGATTGGCGATCGTCTTGTCGATCAGCCCGTCGCGTTCCGACAGGAGCGCCCCGATCACGCCCGACTCCGGCCGGACGCGCTCTTCCAGCGTCCCGGGCACGACCACCTTCGCCACGAGCGCGCCGTTCTCGGTCTCGAGCTTGAGATTCAGCCCGCGCGAAACGCTCGCCTGCACCACCGGCGTAGAGCCGACACGCACGTCTACGGAACCGTTCGCCTGCTCGATCACGTTCACGTCGACGAGCGCCGCGAGTTCCTCGAGCAGCGCATCCCGCTGGTCGCGGAGCGCGACGTTCTCCGTCGTCCCGAGTTCAGAGGTCGAGACGGCCACGTTCAGCGACGCGACCTCGGCGAAGATAGTCTCAGCCCGCGCCACCGCGTTCTTAAGTTGCGAATCAACCTGCGCTCGGACCGCGACGAGGTCCGATCGCAGCGCCCGCAGATGCGACGCCAGCGCCACGCCCTGATCGACGATCAGCGACTTCGTCTCGGCGGACCCCGGGTTGTTCGCGAGTTCTGAGAACGCGTTGACGAAATCGTTTAGTTGGGCGCTCAGGCCGAGATCGCTGAGATCGTTAGTGATCGATTCGACCTGGGAAAACAGGTCCGTCGAGACCCGCGCCGCGGTCTGATCGGAGACCGTCGCGCGGAGCCTGGCGAGCAGCGCCTGGTCCACGCGGCGCGAGACATCGACGAGGCTCACGCCGCGACCCGCGCTGACGCCCAGCGGTCCGCCCGCGCCAGCGATCGGGTTCAGCGACGCGACGCGCCGGGTGAAGCCTGGCGTCGCTGCGTTGGCGAGGTTGTCCCCCGCGACCTGGATCGCCAACTGGCTCGCTGTCAGCGCCGACCGACCGATCGAGAATGACGCGGTGATGCTCATGGATGGTCAACTCACACAATCGAGCGCGGTGACGACAGGCGCCCCCGCGCGAACAACGCCCGATCGGCTGTACGCGCCGGAATGGCTGTGCCAGCCTTCCGCGGCACGGATCAGGCCCTGCATATGCTTTGCAAGTTTCTCCGCTGCCAGCCGGGTCGCGGCGTTCTTCGCCTGAACACGTTCGATCACACGCCGCAACGCCGCCGCCGCTTCCAACAAGGCGCTTTGCACGGGCGAGACGCCCGCGCCACTGCTTGTAATAGTGGCATCGGCTCCGATGGTGGCACGGGCGTCCCGCCCGTGCGCAAAGCCATTTTCGATCAAACCGACCAGGTCGGTGATGGTCGTCTTCGCGGGGTCGAGCGCAGCGGGCGCCGACGTTTGCTGCGCCGCATCGCGCACGATCGACGCGCGCTCTGCGTCGAGCGTCGCCAGCCGCTGCACTATCTCGTTCTCCTCGTTGATCGCCCGCGTGATCCCCGCTGTGTCCGCAGCGGACACAGCGCGGGCGCGAGCGTCGGCGATCGCGTCCAGCCGCTCGTACGCCGCGTGCAGGCCGGCGAGAAGCCGATCGAGCCGATCGGCGAGCGTGTCGCGGTTTGTGCGCTTCGCGTCAGGCATGGGTGTCGATCTCCGCGGAAAGCCGGGGATCGTGCCGCAACTGGCGCGCCACCGCGTCGACCAGGCCGTAACGCTCGCGCGCGACGATGTTGCGCGCGATCTCGGCGTCGAGCATCGGCCCGAAGGATTTCTCCGCGGGCGTCAGGCCGAACGGGGGCGCGGCGTGGTTGTTCTCGCGCGACATCTTAAGTATCGGCTCGATCAGCGTCGCCGAAATGAACTCCTCCGCTGCACGCCTGCCGTCGTCGGCTGTCGGAGCGCTCGCAGCGGCGCGCGCGTTGAAATGCCCTATCACCGCCGCGCCGGCGCTCGCCGGGTTCACGCGTCCACGCACGCTCGTGCGCTGCGCGGCCGTCACCGCTGCGTCGCCGGGGGTTATGGCTGGAGCGCCGATCGCGTTCATCAGTTTACTATCAGCTCCGCGTGGAGCGCCCCCGTGCGATGCAGTTGCATGAGTATGGCGATCTGATCCTTCACCGGCACATCGAGCTGCTTCAGCGCCGCGAGCAGATCCTGAAGCCGGGCGTTCTCGCGCGGCCGGCCCTCCGCGCCGATCGCCGCCCATCGGCTCGGCGTCTCAAGCCCGCCCGGCGCCGGCGGATTCACGCTCGTAATAATAAGATTGCCGTGCGTCAGCGCCGTCGGGCTGATCTCCACCGCGCCCGTCATGACGATGATCCCCTCACGCTCGTTCACCACCACACGCGCCGGCAGCGACAGGAGCGACGGATCGAAGCGCACGCTCATGATGTCGGCGATGAAGCCCGCCGGGTCCGCGAGGTCCGTCGCGGGGATCCGCACGCGGACAGTCCGCTCGTCCGCGGCGAACGCGATCGCGTCCTCGCCGCGCTCAAGCCCCATGCGGTGCTGGTTGATTACATCCGCGAGGAGCTGTGCGGTCGTCCACCCCGCGACATTAGAATTTATAAGAAGTGTGATCGTGCCGTCGGCGGCGATGGTCGGCGTGCGGACTTCGCGGACGATTCTTGCCCCGCCGCGGACCACGCCGCGCGCCGTGTTCCCGCCTTCGATCACGACCGGCCCCTGCGCGATCGCGTACACATCGTGCGGCGGGAGCGGCGCGCGCAGCGGCGCGAGAAACAGTTCACCGCCCGCGAGGCTCTTTGGATTGTTCAATGCCGTCACGGTCACATCGAAAGCGTCGTCGGGGCGGGCGCCGGTGCGGTCGATCCTCGCGGTCACCATGACGAGCGCGACAGAACGGCTGTTGGCGAGTTCCTCGAACCCGCCGATCGGATTCCCTGAGTTTTCCAGCAGTTTCGCCAGCGGTCGCGCGACGATGAGGTCCTGCCCGCTGTCGCCAGTGCCGGGCAGGCCGATGACGAGGCCGAGGCCCTGGAGCACGGACTCGCCCTGGCCCTGGAGGCGGACGAGTTCCTGCACGCTGGTCGCGCGGGCTGTAGAAGCCCATGTCGCGCCGAGCGCCAGCATCAGCATGAGTTGAATTATTCGACTGCGCATCGGAGCCTCCGGCTCATGTCCGTTCGATCTGAATCAGAAGTTAAATATGGTTTCGAGCACGCGCGGGATGACGCCTTTCTTGGTCGCCCGCCGGACCTGTCCCTCGTGCTGCATGTCGAGGCTCAGGCCGTAGAGTTGCGTCGAGAGCACGGTGTTGTCGCGCGTGATGTCCTGAGGTCGGCACAGGCCGGTGAGCATGATCGTCTGCGAGTCCTGATCGGTCCGCGTGGATGTGCGTGCTTCGAGCAGCAGCGTCCCGTTGGGCTTGACCTCGACGACGCGCGCGGTCAGCCGGGTGTCGATGCGGTCGTTGCGGATGTATTCGCCCTCGGCCTCGAAGGTCGATTCGCTGTTGGCGAGGTCGATGTCGCTCAGCCGCGTGCCGCCCGTGGGCAGGCGGAACTGGAGAAACTGGTTCAGCAGTGTGCGGTTGAGCAGCGAGAACGTGTTCTCGTACTCTTTCTCCTCGGTGACTTCCTGGTCGCGGAAGGCGCGCGTGTTCTCGCGGACGATGATCGTCACGAGATCGTTCGGGGAGAACTGCCGTTCGCGCGGCGGCTCGATTGCGAAGAGGCTGACGGAATACAGCGAGATCGCGGTGTTTGATGCTTCTCTCACGGGCGCCTCGTCCGCGCTCCGCTGAAAAAGACTCTGCGCGGTCGCTGCTTGCGCGAGCGCGAGCATGGTCGTGGCGGCGCCGATGATAGTAATATACTTTCGTTTCATTCCTGTGCTCCGGCGTCCGCGACCACCGCGTCCGGCTGGTGGGCGTCGATGTTGACGATCGCGCGGCCGGGCGCGATGACGCGCGCGACAAACGATTTTTTCGAGCCGTCAACGCGCAACTCGATGCGTTCGCCCTCGCGGGCGTCCTGCTGGGCGCGCGCCTTGGTTTTCACGACCACCCCGCCGCTGACGCAGTGAACCGACACGAGTTCGCCGCGACGCACGACGATCGGCGGGATCAGCGCGTCGGTGCGCAGGATCGTCCCCGCGTCGAGCCGGCGTCGCGCGAGCGAGCCGACGACGCCATCGGGTTCCGCGACCATCGGCGCGCCCGTCGGCTCTATCCACATGATTTCCGAGCGAAGACTGTCGGCGCCGATCGCTTCGTTGCGGTCGGCGGCGCGCGTCAGCACGACCACTGGGCGGCGCAATCTTACATCCGCGCGGAGCGTCCGCGAATCGAGCAGCCGATCGCCCGCGTAGATCCACACGGTAGCCGCGTACCGCGACGCGCCGGGGGTCGCGGCGGGCTGGATCTCGATCCGTCGGCCCGCCTCGGGTGTGTCGAGGAATCCCGCGTCCGCGGGGTCGAAGCGCACGCGGAGATCAGCCGGCTCGACGCTGTAGACACGCGCGAGAAGTTCGGCGAGGCGCGTGCGCACTGTTGCTGGGCCGGTGAAATCTACGGCGGCGGGTTCGTCGGCTGGCGCGGGCGCCGACTCGGTTTCCGATGTTGTTTCGATGTGCAGCGGGCGGAGCATGCACGTCGAGCCGCGCAGTGCGAGCCGACCCCAGTTGACGCCGAGTTTGTCGAGCGCGGCCCGAACGGTGTCGATCCCGATCTCGCCGAGCGACGCCGCGCCCGCGGGACGAACTACCACTTCCGCAAGACGTTCGGCTTCCGCGCCCACGAGTTCGGCGATCATGCCGAGCGTGATCGCGCCGGCGGGATCGACGCCCGCAGCGGGACGAAGCGTGACCGTCCCGGCGTTCGCGAACGACGCGACGGCGAGCAGCAGGATGACGACGGCGGTTCTCATGGGCGGGGATATTTGATTCTCTGAGTTCTGACTCTGTGGGACGGGCGCGGCGCCCGTCATTGGTTGATCTGTGATTGATTCGCACGGGCGGGACGCCCGTGCCACTGGGTGTTGTTTACACACGGGCGGGACGCCCGTGCCACTGGGTGTTGTTTTCACACGGGCGGGACGCCCGTGCCACTGGTGTTATTCAGGCGGCTCGGATCACCGGCGGATCTGGGCGATGGTCTGGAGGGATTCGTCCGCGGTGCGAATGGATTGGCTGTTCATCTCGAAGGCGCGTTGTGTGCGGATGAGGCCGATGAGTTCGCGCGTGGGGTTGACGTTGGAGCCTTCGATGAAGCCCTGCCGGATGAGGCCGAGGCCGTTCTCGGATGGGTTGCCGGTTGTGGGCGGGCCGGAGGCGGCCGTCTCGGTGAAGAGGTTCTCCCCGATCTGTTTCAGGCCGGCGGGATTGATGAAACGCGCTAGTTCGAGCTGGCCGACTTCCTGCGGCTCGGCGTCGCCGGCGAGCAGCGCGAGCACCCGCCCGTCGGTGCTGATCGATATCCCCTCGACCCCGTCCGGGATCGTAATATTTGGTTGAAGCCGACGCCCCTGATCGTTGGCGAGGACGAGTTCGCCGTCTTCGTTGAGCGCGAAGTTGCCGGCCCGGGAGTAGGCGATCCCGTTGGCGCCGCGATCGTCCTCGACCTGCACCTGGAAGAAGCCCCTGCCCTCGATGGCGACGTCGAGTTCCTGCCCGGTGTTGATGAGCGAGCCTTGGGTGAAGTCCACCTGCGTGCCCGAGACCTTCACGCCCAGGCCGACGTACAGGCCGGTCGGACGCTGGTCGCCGTTGGCGTTCTCGACGCCGGGCTGGGCCTTCTCGATGTAGAGCAGATCCTGAAAGTTAACCCGGCTCCCCTTGAAGCCGTCGGTGTTGACGTTCGCAAGGTTGTTAGCGATCACGTCCAGTTGCGTCGAGAGCGCGGTCAGCCCGGTCGCGGCGGAATGAAGGGCGGTTATGGCCATCGTCGGTCCTTCGTTGGGTCTGATTCGTTCACCGCTGAGGCGCAGCGGACGCAGAGGGGATCAGGAGGAGGAAAATGTGTCCGGCGGAGATTCGGTGCGTGGAGTGACGGGGCGCGCAGATTCGTTCGAACGGCGACGGACGACATCCGTCTCCGCCACACCCGCCCTTCTCTGCGCACTCTGCGCCTCTGCGGTGAATCCGGTCGGGGCGGGTCATGGTCAGTTCGTCCTGCCGAAGATGTTGATCGCGGAGTTCATGAGCGTGTCGGTCAGTTCGAGGATTCTTGAGTTCATCGTGACGGCCCGGCCGGCGTTCGAGACGTCCATCATCGCGCGGATGGGATCGACGCCCGACCGTTCGACGGCGCGCGGCTCGACGAACGAGCCGGTCGGGATGGTCACCGCGCCGGGGCCAGCGCTGAAGAGGTTTTCGCCGACTTTGCGCAGGCGCGACAGATCTACGGGCGCGGCGATCTGGAGCCGGGCCACCTCGTCGCCGTCCTGATAGATCACGCCGTCGCTGGTGATTTCGGCGGGGAATTCGGGGTCGAGCGTGATGGGCGCCCCGGCGTCGTCGAGCACGAGGCGGCCGGTCGCGGCCTGGACGAGCGCGCCGGAGGGGTCGAGCGTGAATCGGCCGTCGCGCGTGAACTTAATTTCATCGCCCGACCCGTCGCCGGTGGCGTCGACGATGAAGAACCCCTCGCCGAGGATCGCCGCGTCGAGCGGGTTGCCGGTGGGTTCGGGGGCGGCGGATGTGAACCGTGTCATGGTCGGCGCCGCGAGTGCGCCCCCGCCGAGCCGATCGAGCAGCGTGTTGGAATCAATATGAAAGAGTCCGTCCTCGATGCGTTCTGCGGGCCGTTGGGCTGCGAGCAGGAAGTCGGGCTTGAAGGCGTGCGTGTTGACGTTGGCGAGGTTGTTCGATGCGACATCCATGCGGTGCATCGCGGTGAGCAGGCCGGACGCGGAGAGGTACAGGCCGTAGTTCATCGCGCGCCCCCGTGCGCAAGGCGTGCGAATCCGGTCCGATGATCGAGGCCGGCGGCGATGTGGTCGCGCCGGGCGGACTCGGCCATGTGGATCGCGGCTGCGGCGCGGGCCGCGGCGAGAAGGCGCTCGCCGAGCGACTCGGCGGGGCGTTGCGTGTGCGGGTTGGTCGTGCGGGCCGGCTCCATCGTGCGAGGACAGACTCAAACGATGTGCCAACGGTTCGGGGGCAGGCCCGCACGCCGGGCCGCGCGGGCGCGCGGTTCGGCGCAACAGGTGCGCGGGATAAACATGCGCCGTGCGCAGTCTTCGCATGGCGGGCGTTCGCGCGAACCGCGCCCGGCGCCGGGCTTCAGGCGGACTGGGACATGGTGCGCTCGAACTGTGAGGACTTGGTGTCGATCGTCTCGGCGGTGTCGGGGGCGGGGGCTTGGCGGGCCTCGGCGTCGGGGTAGGCGAGGCGGGCGTGGTAGATGCTGATAAGGCTCTTGATAATTGATGATTCGATGGTGTGCAGTTCGCGGAGGGTGAGGTCGCAGTCGTCGAACTGGCCGTCCTCGAGGCGTCTGCGCGCGAGTTGGCGGACGAGGGCCTCGATGCGCGCGGGCGCCGGCTCTTTGAGGGCGCGGGTCGCGGATTCGACGGCGTCGGAGAGCATCAGGATGGCGGCCTCGCGCGTTCGGGGGCGGGGGCCGGGGTAGCGGTAGTCGATCTCATCGGGAGCGGGGGCGTCGTGCTCGTCGGCGTGCTTCTGGGCCTGGTGGAAGAAGTATTCGACGAGGGTGGAGCCGTGGTGGGATTCGATGTAATGATGGAGCGAGCGGGGGATGTTGTATTCGCGCGCCAGTTCGACGCCGTCTTTTACATGCCCGACGATGACGAGGAGGGACATGGCGGGGCTGAGGCGGTTGTGGCGGTTGACGCCGCCGGTCTGGTTTTCGACGAAGTAGTCGGGCTTGTTCATCTTCCCGATGTCGTGGTAGAGCGCGCCGACGTAGAGGTGCAATGAGTCCGCGCCGACGGCCTCGGCGGCCGTCTCGGCGATGTTGGCGACCGCGATCGAATGGTTGTAGGTGCCCGGTGCGCGGCGCTGGAGTTCGCGCAGCAGCGGCTGCTTGGGGTCGCGGAGTTCGATCAGCGTCATCCCGGTGATGATGTCGAAGACGCGTTCGACGGTGGGGAGTATCGAGAGCGTGACCACGCCGATGCCGATCCCGGCGCCGAAGGTCCAGGCGGTGTCGATGATGAGTTCGCGCCAGAGTCCTTCGGCGGCGGGGCGAGTGAAAGTTATGACGGCGGCGGTGGCGAGCGCCATCGCCACGCCGGTGATTAGCCCGCTGCGGACGAGATCTCTGCGGTGGCGCACGTCGTCGAGAGTCCACGTGACGGCGTAAACGCCCGCGAACGCGGGGACGATCCACGCGGCGGGCTGGTCGAGCGCGACGAGGACGAGGATCGCGTGCAGCGCGCCCAGCGAGAGCGCAGTCGCCCGGTCGTACGCGATCACCAGGATCGCGGCGATGAACGCGGTCGGGACAGCGACCGCGACGGGCGTGAACGCCGGCGCCGAGACGGCGATGACCGCGGCGAGCGCGAGGGCGCCGAGCAGCATCGCCGCGACTGTGATGATGCGCAGGGGGTTGCGGCGGATTCGCCGGCAGAACGCTCCGATCGACAGCGCAAGCCCGGTTGTGACGAGCGCGACAGCGGTCCCGGCGGCGAGTCGCGGGGCCCAGATCGCCGCGGCGGGGGCGCCCGCGAGGAAGGCGTCGCGCTCGGCAATCAGCAGGGCGCGATCGGAAGCGTCGATGCGCTCGCCGCGGGTCACGAGGGCGCGCCCGGCGGGATAAGTTATATATACGGGTTCGACGGCTGCTGCGGCGGAATCCTGGGCGGCGGTCGTCGCGGCGGAGTCGAACTGGTGCGTGGCGACGCCTTGCTTGGCGCGCCAGCGCGCGATCATCGACGCGAGGGGCTCCTCGAAGCCCGCGCCCAGCGCCGCCTGACGCAACGAGGTCGCGAGTTGGGCGCTGGCGAGGTTCACGGCTCGGCCTTTGAGGAGGCGCGCGGGATCGGCGCCGGGCCGGCGGAGTTCGATCCACTGCCTCGAGCCGGAGGTCTGTTCGAGTTGATAAGTTTCGTTATCAAGAATCGGCAGCGCCGCCAGGGCTGCGACGAGCGCTGCGACGCGCGAACGCCAGGCCTGGCTCGCGTCGCCGGCGACGGCGTGCGTGCGGAGGGCGGCGAGTTCAGCCTCCGTCAGTTCGAACGCGTCGCGGATCTCCGGCGCCACCGAGCCGAGCGTCTGAGCGTCGGCCAGCGCGGTGGGCAGGCGGGTAAGCGCGGCTTCGATCTCGTTGAAGACCGGGTCGATGATCGTGTACACCCGGGGAGTGTTCTGGCGGGCGGTCCGGCGCGCGGATTCGACCGCGGCGGCGTCGAGGACGCGGAACTCCGTGCGGACCAGCCAGGTGCGCGTCGCGGTGCGGTCGATCGCGGCGATGGGCTGCTCGCGGGTCCACGCGGCGACCGCGCCGGCGAGCAGGATGAACATAATAACGATCGGAAGGATCGCCAGGGCGTTCGGGCCGTGCCAGAGCCTGCGCCAGACGGAGTCCCGTTTCGGGAGCGCCTTGCGGACCTCGGCCCGGCGGCTGACCGCGGCGTGCACGCCGGAGCGTGCAGCGGTCTTCGCCGGCTTCGCGGTTGAGCGGGCGCCGGGTTTGGGCTTATTGGGATCAGGCATCGTTGGCGTTCCGAGGCTCGGCGGCGGGCGCGCTGCGACTCCCCGTAGAACCCGGCCCGGACCCAGCATCGGCATCTTCGCCGTACGCCTCCACGACGCGCTGGACCAGATCGTGCCGGACGATATCGGACCGGGACAGTTCGACGCACGCGACGCCCGGGACGTGGCGCAATCGGCGGACAGCGTCGGCCAGGCCGCTCTCGCGGGGGTCGGGGAGGTCGGTCTGCGTGAGGTCGCCGGTGACGATCATGCGCGAGCCTTGGCCCATGCGGGTGAGGAACATTTTCATCTGGGCGCGGGTGGTGTTCTGTGCTTCGTCGAGGATGACGACGGCGCGGTTGAGGGTTCTGCCGCGCATGAACGCGAGCGGGGCGACCTCGACCACGTCGTGGAGCATGAATCGTTTGATCGTGCCGAAGTCCATCATGTCGTGCAAGGCGTCGAACAGCGGGCGGAGGTAGGGGTTGACCTTGGCTTCCATGTCGCCCGGGAGGTAGCCGAGTTTTTCGCCGGCTTCGACCGCGGGGCGTACGAGGACGACCTTCTTCACGGCGCCGGCTTTAAGAAGATGAACCGCGGCGGCTACGGCGAGATAAGTCTTGCCCGTCCCCGCCGGCCCGACGCCGAACACCAGGTCGTGCGAGCGGATCGCATCGAGGTACGCGCCTTGGTTCGCGGATTTCGGGCGTACGGGCCTGCCCCCGGCGTAGACATCGAGTGAGTCGTCCCACGCGGCGCGGAGGATGCGGTCGGTGGCGGGGCTGTCGAACTCGCCGGCGATCTCGTCGGCGTGATGGGTCGCCTCGGCGATGAGGTCGAGAACCTCGGCCCGGGAGAGCGTCCGCCCCGCCGTCGCGGCGTCGGCCAATCGGTCAAGAACCGAGCGTGCAGCGGCGACGGCGCGCGGCTCGCCGGTGATGTGGACGGTCCGGTCGCGCGCGGCGATACTGACGCCGAGCGCCTCGCGGAGCATCTTGAGGTTGCGCTCGGCGACGCCGAGCATCGTCGACCGCTCCGCGCGGGGTGGGAGGGTCATGGTGAGTTCGCTGGTGGTCATGCGGGTTTGGAATCGCCGGGGGCGGAACCCGGGATTCTACGCGCATTCCCGGCGGATCGGAACGGCGTTGCTCGCGATCGCAGCGGCGGCGTCGCTGGCGCCCGGGTGCGCGACGGGCGGGCCGGCGCCGAGCGTCGAGGGGTATTCGACCGTCGGCGCGGGGCTTTGGGAGCACGTCGAGGCGGCTGTGGCATACGCCGCGCCCCGCGCCGGGCTGGCGATCCTGCGGACGAGCCGACAGGCGGCAGAGTCCGGCGGCGCCGGCGACCGGGCGCCCGCAGCGATCGTCTTCGAGTTTCTTTCGACCATAGATCGGCGGGTGCTGCTGCGGGCTGAATCCGGCCCGCCGGACGACGCCGGTCGCGCGACGGTCGGGAGGATCGAGATCCAATGGCTCCCGTTTCGCGATGAAGCCAGGGAGCGGGCGCTGGCGGAGGCCGTCCGCGATCGGCTGCAGGAACTAAGGTTGTCAGGCGGGATCGCGCGGTAAAGCCCGGGGATGAAATCCCTGGGCGAAGGTGTACGCCCGCGGGTTGTGGAGATGGCGCCTGGCCCCGGTCATCCCGATCACCGACTCTCTCCAATCCTCAGGTGGGGAGAAGTGTAAGAAACCGTGGCGCGGGCGCAAACAGTGGCACGGGCGTCACGCCCGTGCGCGAATGGTGGCACGGGCGTCCCGCCCGTGCGCCGGCGAAACTTATGTTCGAGCGATCGACGATCGACGACCGGCGCCCGCGCCGAGCGTCATCCGATGCCGCATCAGCCGTTCGAGACGCGGACGAGCGCGTCGAGAGTGTCGGCGGCGGCGCCCGCGCGGACCGCCTCCCGCGCCAGCGCCAGACCCTCGGCCAGGCCCGACGCCGCGTCGGCGACGACAAGGGTCGCGGCGGCGTTGAGCAGCGCGATGTCGCGGGCCGCGCGGGCCGGCCCGGCGCACGAGTTTATAAGTATCGAACGCGCGAGGTCCGCTGCGGCTGCGAGATCGGGCGCGCGGAGATCATCGAGCGCGACGCGGGGCAAGCCGAGATCCGCCGCGTCGAACTCGTACCGAGACACCGCGCCGGGCGAGACGTCGGCGACGGTGGTCGGGCCGGTGGTTGATAGTTCGTCAAGCCCGTCACGCGCGTGCACGACCATCGCGCGGTCGGCGCCGAGCCGGACGAGCGCGAGCGCCATCGGCTCGACGAGGGTCGGCGAATAGACGCCGAGGAGTTGCCGGGTCGCGCCGGCGGGGTTCGTCAGCGGGCCGAGGAGGTTGAAGATCGTCGGGAATCCGAGCGCCGCCCGCACCGGCGCGGCGTGCTTCATCGCCGGGTGATGCCGGACCGCGAACGAGAAGCACACGCCGACCTGGGCGAGGCACGCGGCCTGTGCATGTATGTCGGTTTCTATATTTACACCGAGCGCCGCGAGTGTTTCGGCGCTGCCGCGACCGGTGCGTGATCGGTTCCCGTGCTTGGCGACCGCTACGCCGCGCGATCGGCCGGCGGCGGCGGCGATGATCGCCGCGACGGTGGAGACATTGAAAGTCTTGGCGGCGCCGCCGGTCCCGCAGGTGTCAACGACGCGCGTGCCCGGCGCGAGCGAATCGGTCGGGACGCGCGCGACGTGCCGGCGCATCACGCGGGCGGCTCCGACGATCTCGTCAACAGTCGCGCCGCGACGTTGGATCAGGCTAAGCAGTGACGCGATCTGCGCAGCGTCGGCTTCGCCGCGGAGCACCGTCTCGAACGCCGCTTCGGACTGCGCCTCCGTCAGCGGAACGCCTGCGACAAGTTGTGCGAGTGTGTCGAGCATCGGGTGAAGCCGGGGGGATCGCGGGTCGGCGAAGTGTAAAGGATCACGCGCGTCGCGGCGGCGCAGCCAGCGCCGGGGCGCACGCTGCCTATTGAGCCGGGCCGTCCTTGAGCCGCGCGGTCTCGTGAGCCGGGCCGTCCCCGGCCCGGTCATTGGTCGTAAATATGGAATTTCGCAGTGAACGTTCGCCGCGGCGCACGGGCGGGACGCCCGTGCCACTGTTTTACACCCGTGCCACTGTTTTCGACCGTGCCACTGTTGCTGACCCCCTCTCCCCTGGGAGAGGGTTGGAGAGAGGGAGATCCGGTGTTTTGCGTTGACTGCGCTCTACGCGCATAAAGCCCAGGGATTTCATCCCTGGGCTTTAGGTTGTGATATGCAACGCGCGTCGTCTGACGCCTGACCTGAACATCGCGAAGGTCAGGGTGTGATGCGCTCAACGGTCACGGCTCGGAGAGCCGTGCCACCCCGGAGCGGCGCCACCCCGGAGCCGTGCCACCCTGGAGCAGGGCCGTTGCGGATATATGCCACACGGATTGCGTCGATCGGGATGCGCTGCTGGGCGGGTTCGGCTTGGCTGGAGCCGGGGCTGGTATCGTGCGCGCATGAGTGTGCCGGGGGTTGTCGTGGATCTCGGAGTATTCGCGCTGGGAGTGACGCTGCTGGTCGCGGGCGGCGAGTCGCTGGTGCGCGGGGCGGTGGCGCTGGCTGCGAGGCTGGGCGTGGCGCCTTTGATCATCGGGCTGACCGTCGTCGCGTTCGGGACGAGCGCGCCGGAACTGGCGCTCAACATCGTCGCTGCGGCGAACGGCAACGTCGATCTGTCGTTCGGCAATGTCGTCGGATCCAATATCGCCAACGTGGGGTTGATCCTCGGTCTGTCGGCGATCATCAAGCCGATGCGCGTGCAGGCGAGCCTGGTTCGGCGTGAGATCCCGATCATGCTCGCGGCGACGGCGTTGTTCGTGGCGTTCGGGTATGCGCCGCCGAGCGTCGCGGACAGGGCGGGGATCGTGCGGGGCGAGGCCGTGGCGCTGCTCGCGGCGTTCGCGCTCGTGCTGTGGTGGATGCTGCGGATGGCGGGGCGCGACGCTCGGCGGGCGCCGACGCTCGAAGCGAACACGCCCGACACCGAGCGGGCCAAGACAACACCGCTGGGGCTGACGATCGCCCTGATCGTCTTCGGACTGGTGATGCTCGTCGGCGGGGGGAAACTGGCGGAGATCGGCGCGGTCGGGATCGCTGCGTCTCTCGGGATGAGCAACGAACTCATCGGGCTGACCGTGGTGGCGCTCGCGACGAGCCTGCCCGAACTATCGACGAGCCTGATCGCGGCCAAACGCGGGCAGGTGGACCTCGCGGTGGGGAACGTTGTCGGGTCGAACATATTTAATATCCTGCTGGTGATGGGCGTGACCGGGCTGGTGGCGCCGGTCCCGCTGCCGGATCTCGCCGGGGCGTCGCTGGGGGTGATGACGCTGCTGAGCCTGCTGCTGTGGCCGATGAGCCTGACTTCGGGCCGGAACATCAGCCGCTTCGAGGGCGGCGTGCTGTTGGCGGTGTATCTCGGGTATCTGGGGTTCGAGGTGTGGTCGGCGGTCGGCGGTGGCGTTGGCTGACCCGGGGGCGGTCGATCGCGCGTATCGGTAAAACGAACACCGCCCGCGCCTGAGCGCGGGCGGTGGGTTCGAGTCGGCCGCTGGGAAACGTCACTCGGGGGGTGCTTCCCTCTTACCCGCCGGGCCCGAAGGCCGGGCATTCAACGCCCCGAAACCGGCGACCGACCTGCATGTCGCGCGACAAGCCGCGCACCCCTCCCCGGCGATGCAAGGCGAACACACCGCAGCGCCGGGACGGCGTTGGTAGAGACCCGATGATGGCGGCGGGAGCGGGGACGGCTCGGCGTCATGCCGGGCCTGGACCCGATCGCCATTCTCTCTTCCTGTGTGATCCGGGCCGGTCCCTTGTGCGAGTCGCCGGCAGGATCAACGAGAATGGTACCGACATGCCCGCCAGCCGCAAGCGCTCGCCCGGAAAAACAGCGCAAATCATGCAGATCGTGTGATGGGACGTGACGTGCGAAAACAGGTATTTCGCAAGTCAGGGCGTCTGGACCAGTTGCGGGGGCTGGTCTCGTGTGGAGCCGTCGGGCCCTCGTTCGCGGACGCCCATGCCGTTGAGCAGGTGTTTCGGATGTCGCGCCAACAGAGCGCGAAGTTCGGCTGAGTAGCGGTTGTTCTGCGGGTCGTAGTCCCGGTCCGTGAAGAGGCCGATGGTGACCATGCTGCGGTTGGGCCCGTGGAAGTAGAAGGCGAGTTCGCCGTCGGCGCGATACGACGCCGCGGCCTGCTCAGCAAGCCGGGCGGCCTCGGCCCGGCGATCACTCTCATAAACCGCGACCTGGAGTGTGTACTTCGCGCTCTCGCCGAAACGTCTGCGCGCGGTGGCGAGGTCGAGTTCGGGGTCGCCGCCGGTCGGCCTGGCCTCGGGCGGCGCGAGGAACGCCGCGGGATGGGCCGGGCGACCGTTGTACGTGATCGCGCGGATGCGGGCGAGGTGTCGCTGGGCGGCCGCCGAGGAAGGCTCGTCGTACGCACCCACCGCGATCACCGCTCCACGCCGGCGAGGCTCGACGAACGCCTCGGGGACGCCGCCCTCGTTCTGAAAGACGGGTAGGGCCGCGTGCGCCTGGGCGAGGGCGTTCTCGCCGGAGTAGGTGGCGAGGACGATCCGCCACGCCGCGGGCCGGGACGCGGCGACCGATCCCGAGGCGCCGCTCGCCCCCCCGGCGCCGAAGACCGCTGCGCCTTCCTCCCGCATCGAATCCCTCGGGGCGGATGAGCCACCGCCCGGCGACGAGCATCCGCCGCTGACGGACGCCGCGACCCCGAGGAAAGCGAAGACCGAGGCAGCCGCGAGGGCGTGGGCGATCTGACGAAAGTTGTTTGTAGTCAAAGATTTAGATCCAATATTGCAGGGATTCGTGCGGAAGTGACGATACAGAGATGGTACGCGAAGGTGGGCCGCGCGGGTTCGTCCGGCCGGGTCTGTGCAGGCCCGGCGCCGGCGGATCCGGGCGGGCGTGGTGTCGTGTCGGAAGTGATATCAAGCAAGGGAGTTCGGTGAAGGCGATGAGTGATCCGATGCAGATCAAGCCGACTGGCGCCTTGACGGGTGCGGATCGGCTCAACGGGCGCGCCGTCCGCGCGGGCGCCGGCGAGGGCGGGCTTACCCTCGGCCCGGCGCGGGAGTCGGACCGCTTGGAACTCTCCGATCACGCCGTCCTCCTGAGTCGGATCCGAGAACTGCCCGCGGTGCGCATGGAACTGGTCGAGCGCGTCCGCACCGAGATCGACTCCGGCGCTTACGAGTCCGCCGAGCGTGTGGACGCGGCCCTCGAATCCCTCATCCGCGAAATCACCGACGAAGCCTGACACCAAACGCGCGAAAAACGCTGATTTAACTTACTAATGCCCCGACAAGCGGATCGACAAGGCCTCCGAGGCGGCACGGGCGCAAACATTGGCACGGGCGCAAACGGCGGCACGGGCGCAAACATTGGCACGGGCGCAAACGGTGGCACGGGCGCAGACAGTGGCACGGGCGTCTCGCCCGTGCGCTGAGTGCGATTTTCACAATTAACTTGCATATCAACGACCAACTACCGGGCCGGGGACGGCCCGGCTCGGGGCCTCCGGGGTGGCACGGCTCTCCAGAGCCGTGCGCGAACAGCGCAGATCACTCTGTGAACACAAACCCATAACCGGCGCCCAGCTCCGGCCCCCCCTCACCCCGGCCCTCTCCCGGGGGGAGAGGGGGTCAGAAACAGTGGCACGGGCGTCTCGCCCGTGCGCTGAGTGCGATTTTCACGATTAACTTGCATATCAACGACCAACTACCGGGCCGGGGACGGCCCGGCTCGGGGCCTCCGGGGTGGCACGGCTCTCCAGAGCCGTGCGCGAACAGCGCAGATCACTCTGTGAACACAAACCCATAACCGGCGCCCAGCTCCGGCCCCCCCTCACCCCGGCCCTCTCCCGGGGGGAGAGGGGGTCAGAAACAGTGGCACGGGCGTCTCGCCCGTGCGCTGAGTGCGATTTTCACGATTAACTTGCATATCAACGACCAACTACCGGGCCGGGGACGGCCCGGCTCACGGGGAGCCGGCGGCTGGCTTGACGCTCCGCATCGCCGATGATTTCGCGGGCCGCAGACTCGGCAATGCCGAATCCGCCCGGTCGGCGACACCTCTTTACATGCCCGCGCGGGCGGGGTAGTGTCCGGGCGTGATGACACGAATCCGAATCGTCCAGGCGTTGGTCGGTCTTGTCGCGTCGGCGGCGATCGCGGCGCCCGCGCTCGCGCAGCAGCGGGCGGCGCCCCCGGTCCCCCCCGCAGCCGACCCGCCCGGAGCCGTCGTATACCTCTACTACGCAGTCATAATCCTCCTGGGCGGGGCGACCATCGCTGTCAGCGTCATGCCCGGCAAGCGAAGCCATCAGGACTGAGAGATCCGGACGCATCAACCTCCCGCACTCGATGCGAACCCGCGTCGGTCGTCCCGCGAAGAACACACCGGCGGCGGGCACGAACCGCCGACCGCCCGAAACGGAGCCTGACGCCATGTCCAGAAGGCAGTTCCGAGCGCTGATCGCGCTGAATGTATTGCTCCTCGCGGCGCTGGCCGCGGTCACCCTCGCCCCAGCCGCCGGCGCCCAGGCCGCCCGGGCCCGAGGCGCCTACACGATGGTCGGCGGGCAGATCCAGGGCCGGGAGGAAGCGGCGATCTACATCATCGACGCTACGAATCAGGAACTCGTCGCTCTCTCGTGGGATCGCGGTCGCAACGGGCTGACGCCGATGGGCTACCGCAACATCGCTGAGGACGCGCGTCGTCCGGCCGGGGGTGGGCGATGAACAACCAGTCGCATGACGCACGCCGTGTCGCGCCGGGAGCCGCGGTCCTGTGGGCCTCGGCGTTCGTGATCTTCGCGATGATCCTCGCGCAGGCGTCGAGGCTCGGCGCGCCGGCCTACGCGGGCGATGTCTCGACCGTAGGGGACTTCACCGTCCTCACCGCCGCCGCCGGCAACAGCGAGGACATCCTCCTCGCGCTGGACCCCCGATCGGACCGCGTGCTGGTCTACGGCATCCTCCGCGGGCAGAGCCTCGACTTCCGCGGCTCGTACGAACTCTCCGAACTCTTCCAGTCCGGTCGCGGCGGAGGGACGCAGCGCCGATCACGCTGACCCACACCCGACTCCCGGACATACCCGCTCCAAGCCCGGGGATTCCATCTCCGGGTCTTTTTGTATAGGATCATCCCGCTCGCAAATCGCGTCTGAACCCCGCGCGGCCGGCCGGACGCCGCCGGGCGATACAACAACGACCGTCCGGCCCACACTCCGCGATCCGCGCGCCCGAGCCGGGCCAACGCGATCGCGGCGCGCGACGCGAGCAAGAAACCTATGTCAATATTCCCGCTCGATCAGTTCGAGAAAGACCTGCGCCTCGCCGACGAGGAGCAGGCCCTCTACGAAAAACTCAGCGTCCCAAAGACCGTCGTCGTACGGTTCGGCGTCATGCGACTCATCGGCGAGTTCCCCTACAGCGGGAACGTCACGCCCGGCTGCGGGTCCAAACTCGTCGTCCGCACGCACCGCGGCCTCGAGATCGGCGAGATGCTCACCAGCACGTGCCCCAACTCCGGCTGCGGCAAGAGCGTCTCGCGCCAGGAGATGCTCGAATACATCGAGAACTCCGGCGGACGCGACTACCCCTTCTTCACCGACGGCCGGGCCCTCCGCGTCGCGACCCTCGACGACATGACCCGGCAGCAGCAGATCGAGTCGTCACGCCCGGAACTCGTCAAGGCAGCCCGCGCCCGCGTCGCAGAACTCCGCCTGCCCATGAAGATCATCGAGGCCGACCCGATCCTCGGCGGGGAGCGCCTGACCTTCTACTTCACCGCTGAGGAACGCGTCGACTTCCGCGAACTCGCCGCGAAACTCGCCGAGGATCACCGCGCCCGCATCGACCTCCGGCAGGTCGGCGCCCGCGACGAGGCGCGCCTGATCGCCGACTACGAGCGCTGCGGCCAGCACTGCTGCTGCAAGCAGTTCCTCAAAGTCCTCAAGCCCATCTCCATGCGCTCCGCAAAAACGCAGAAAGCCACGCTCGACCCCCTCAAAATCAGCGGCAGGTGCGGCCGGCTCATGTGCTGCCTGCGCTACGAGGACGAAACTTACGAAACTCTCCGCAAACGGCTGCCTAAATTCAAGAAGCGTGTCGGCACTCCCGAGGGGCCCGGCGTCGTCGTAGATACGCAGATCCTAACCCAACTCGTGCTGGTCTCGCTGGATTCCGACGGCCGGCGCATCGCGGTCCCCGTCGAGGAACTCTCTGACCCCGACGCCCCGATGCCGACCAAGCCCGCGCGCCCGGACCCGTTGCGAGGCATGGACGCATCGGCCGTCGCGGCGGCACGCCCCGACGCGGAGTCGGCGACCGACAGCCCCGCATCGAAAAAGAAGCGTCGGCGTCGCGGCAGGAAGAAACCCGCCGACGCGGCCGGTGACACCGGCGTCACTCCCGGTCGCGGCGATGCAGCCCCCGCGGCGCCGGACCAACCAACCGGCGATCGTTCCGATCCTCCGGCAGACTCAGCCTCCGACCAGACCGGCGCGAAGAAGAAACGCCGACGCCGACGCGGCGGACGACGCCGAAAGCCCGGCGACGGCCCCGCGTCCACGCCCGGATCGGCGCCCGCGGAGTAAACGCATCCAATATCCCGCGCCTCTCGCTTGTGCCCCCGTGCGGCAATGGGGACGATGGGCGCCCGATGCCGACACGCGCGCCAATCCGGCTATGGAAAATGCTCTGGGGCGAGTGCTGGCGGCTTGTATTGCTCGTCACCGCTGCGCTCACCGCGATCGTCGCGTTCGCCGCGGGCGTCCGCCCCCTCGCCGAGGGCCAACTCGACCCGCTCGACGCATTGCGCTTCATGGGGCTTTCGGTCGTACCGATGCTCCAGTTCACGGCTCCGTTCGCTGCGGGCTTCGCCGCCACTCTCGTGCACCACCGCTTCGCGTCTGAAAACGAAGCACTCGCGGCTTCGGCGGCGGGGATAAGCCATCGCAGAGTGCTCGCGCCGGCGCTCGCCCTCGGGCTGACATTGACCCTCATCGTCGCCGGGCTTGCGAACTTCGTCATCCCCACTTTCCTCCAGGCCATCCAGCGGCTGATAACGCGCGACGTCGCGCACGTGATGATCTCCGCGATCGAACGCGGCGAATCCGCCGAGTTCAACGGGCTTGTCATCCACGCCGACCGCGCCATCCGAGGCCAGAGCGACCCGTCCCGCGGCGTGACCGACCGCGTCTTCCTCTTCGGCGTGGTCGCCTACGACGCCGGCGACGGCGGGACCATCCGCGCCGAGGTCGCCGCCGAACGCGCCGAAGCGCTCCTCACGCGCGAACGCGCAGATGGTGAGCCCGTCACCGTCGTCCGAATGAGGCTCGAAGGCGCCGTCGGCAGACAAGCCGGCGAGGGCCTCGGCGAGGTCGGAGCGATCACCATCGGCCCGTGGATTGTCCCCAACGCCTTCCGCGATTCGCCCGATCTGTACACCTTCTCCGGCCTGCGCGAACTCAGACGCTCCCCCGAACGCAACGCCGCCGTCGACACCCACCGCCGACGCCTCGCCGCGGCTTTGCACGCCCGCCGGGTCGAGCGGCTCATCGACGACGCCCTCGCGGGCGAAGGTCGGCTGACCCTGCGCGACGCGATCGGGACCAGGCTCTCCGTCTGGGCCTCCGAAGCCCGGCCCGATGACGCGCGACGCCGACTCATCTCACGCGAGGGCGCCGGCGTCGCGGTCGATCTCGCCGACGCCGCCGGCGTCGAACGCAGACTCATCGCCGAACGCGCCTGGATCAGTGTCTCAACTAATGAATCCGGCGGGCCCGCCTCGATCACGCTCGAACTCCAGAATGTCGCCGCGGTCGGCGACGCCGCGGGCACGCGCGATCGCCGGGCTTTCGAGGCTCTTACACTCGACGCGGACTCGGGCGCATCGTTCTACGACGCCCCCGCTGCGGACCTGCTCGCCGAGACGCGAAGGATCGATCCCGCCGGCGCCGACGGCAGGCTCGCTTCTTTCCGCGCGGCGCTCGAAGACCGCATAGCCCGGCTCGAACGCGAGATACTCGCGGTCCACAACGAACGGTTCGCGCTCGCGGCGTCTTGCCTGTTCATCGCGGCGCTCGGCGCCGTGGTCGCGCTCCGCCGACGCGACGGGGGCCCACTGCAAGTTTATCTGTGGTCTTTCTTCCCGGCCCTGGCGGCAGTGGTCACGATCTCCGGCGGCGAGAACGTCGCGGGCGACAACCCCGCGGTCGGCCTGGCCGTACTCTGGGCCGGCGTCGCGGCTCTCGGCGCATACACACTCGTAGAACTCCGCGCCCTGGGCAGGCACTAGCGCGCCATGCCCTGTCTTGTCTTGTTCTTTTTCAAGGCGCCTTGCGGGCCTGTGCGCCGAATCTCACAACTTCAAGCCCAGGGATTCCATCCCTGGGCTTTACGCGCATAACGCGCTGCTGCGACCATGGTGTTCGATCTAACCCGCGTCACAGCCCGAGCGATTGTTCGATGGTGTATTTCCCCGCGGGTTTGCCTACGAGCCAGCGAGCCGCCCGCAGTGCGCCCGCAGCGAAGAGCCTTCGGTCCGCGGCTCGATGCGTCAGTTCGATCGTCTCGCCCTGGCCCGAGAACCGGACCGTGTGCTCGCCCACGGCGTCCCCGCCTCGGATTGAAAGAATCTGATGATCGGCGAGGCGCCCGCCCGCGTCGCGGACGGCGCGCGCGATGCGCAGTGCCGTTCCCGATGGCGCATCGCGTTTGCCGGCCCGGTGGGCCTCGACGATTGATATGTCGTAAGTCGGTCCGAGCGCACGTGTTGCGCTAGCCGCCAGCGACGCCAGCAGCGTCGCGCCCAGCGATGTGTTCGCGGCTTCGATGATCGGGATCTTCGTCGCAGCCTCGTCGAGCGCGGCCCGGGTCGCGCCGCTCAGCCCCGTCGTCGCGACGATGAGCGCCGCAGAGTGCGCGACGGCCGACGCCACTGCGCGCCGGGCGCCGGCGTCGGTGGAGAAGTCGATCACAACGTCCGGCGGCGCGATCGGCGCAGCGTTGAGCGTCACATGCGGATCGTCCGAAATCGCTTGATTCCCCGATGATTCCGACGCGCTCGCGCCGACGACACGGAACCCGGCGTCGCGCGAGGCGAGTTCGACGAGCGCGCGTCCGACACGCCCGGTCGCGCCCGAGATGAGAATCGAGATGGTCACTGCGTCTGCCCTCCGGCGCGCGAGCGCGAAAAGTTCACTGAAGCACTTGCGAAAGTCCGCCCGATAGTGGTACAAAGTCTCTTGGGTCGGCGCTCTGCCGGCAGGTGGTGCTCCGAACACACCGACAGGAACCATCGCTCCGACCCGCCAACCGTTCCGATCGCGGAACAAGGAGAGCCAAATGGCTAAGAAGCGTGCCACGAAGAAGGCGAGCCGCAAGAAGGCCGCCAAGAAGGCCACTCGGAAGAAGGCCACTCGCAAGAAAGCCACTCGCAAGAAGACTGCGAAGAAGGCGACCCGCAAGAAAGCGACCCGCAAGAAAGCAACTCGCAAGAAGGCTACCCGCAAGAAAGCCGCCAAGAAGGCAACCCGCAAGAAGGCGACCCGCAAGAAGGCGACCCGCAAGAAGGCTCGCCGCAAGAAAGCCGCGACCGCCGCGATGTGAAGTCGTAGGCGGCCCGAGGCCGGGGCGATCGTTCCCGGTTGTCGGGTTGGAGCGCCACACAGAAACCAGCAGGGTCGGCCCGTACGGGTCGGCCCTGTGTTTTTTGACCGAGCGCCCGCCGGGCTTCGCGCCGATCGCCCGGGGACGCTCGCCCCGACCACACGGGCGCTCGCATGGGCTACTATGCCGGGCCGACCGGGTCGGGCCCGCGCGGGCCACGCCGACGGGTCGCGTCACGCACACTCGAACTACCTCCACGCCATGACCCATGTGATCGCTGAGCCGTGCATCGGCACCAAGGACACCTCCTGTGTCGACGTATGCCCCGTCGACTGCATCCACCCGACGAAGGACGAGGCCGCCTTCGAAACGGCCGACCAGTTGTACATCGACCCGGACACCTGCATCGACTGCGGGCTGTGCGTGGACGAGTGCCCGGTCCGCGCGATCTTCGCCGAGGAGGATCTCCCGGCGGAGTGGTCGAACTACGTCCAGATCAATCTCGAGTACTACCAGAAGAGTTGACCGGCGCCGACCGGCGCGCCCGTTCACCCCGCCAGCGATCGGCGTAGGTAGTTGATCAGGTCGATCTTCGTGATCAGCCCCAGGTACGCCCCGCCGGGTTCGACCACGATCGCCACGCGGTCGGCGCGGAAGATCGGCAGCAGGTCCGTCACCTTCGCCGACGGCGCGATCGTCTCGAGCCGGGTCGTCATGAAGTCCGACACCGGCTTCATGAAGGCGTCCGCCCCCGCCGACACCGCCAGCAGCACGTCCCCCTCGTCGAGGATCCCCACGACGTGCTCCGTCCGCACCGGGTCCACCACCGCCAGTTGCGACACATCGTGCAGGCGCATCGTCTTATAAGCCTGCTGGACCGGGTCGTGCGGCTTGACGGTGTAGTCCTCGCCCAGCCCGTGCCTGCGGGCGATGAGGTCGCGGAGATCGCCGAACGTCTCGCGCTCGAGGAACCCGTTGTCCATCATCCAGTAGTCGTTGAACATCTTTGACAGGTACTTCGCGCCGGAGTCGCATATCAGCGTGACGACGTTCCGCGGCTCGGTCTGACGCCGGCAGTACTCGAGCGCCGCGTGCAGGATGCATCCCGTGCTCGAACCGGACAGCACTCCCTCGGCCCGGAGCAGCCGCCGCGCCGCGATGAAAGATTCCTTGTCCGTCACCGCGATCGCCTCGTCCACCAGGCTCAGATCGCAGATGTCCGGGACGAAGTCCTCGCCCATGCCCTCGACAAGCCACGCGCCCGGCTCGACCTTCTTCCCCTCATTAACCAGCGGCGCCAGGATCGAACCGGCGGGGTCCGCCAGCACGACCTTGCACCCCGGCGCGTGCTCTTTGAGGTATTGCCCGACGCCCGCGAGAGTCCCGCCCGAGCCTACGCCGCAGACAAAGGCGTCCGGGTCGGCGCCGGTCAAAGCGCGGACCTGCGCGACGATCTCCGGGCCGGTGCCCGCGTAGTGCGCCTCGGCGTTGTGCGGGTTGGCGAACTGATTGATGTAATACGAGTTCGGCGTGTCGCGCGCGATCCTCGCCGCGACTTCCTGGTAATAGTCCGGATGCCCTTTCATAACGTCCGAGCGCGTCATCACGACGTCGGCGCCCATGGCGCGAAGGTGCTGCACCTTCTCCTGGCTCATCTTGTCGGGCATCACGACGATCAGCCGATACCCGCGCTGCCCGGCGACGAGCGCCAGCCCGATGCCGGTGTTCCCGGCGGTCGCCTCGACGATCGTCGGCCTGGGGTCGGCGCGCGGGTCGATCAGGCCCGACCGCTCGGCGCCTTCGATCATCGAAAGCCCGATGCGGTCCTTGATCGACCCGGCGGGGTTGGCCAGTTCCATCTTCCCGAAAAGCCGGCACGGGCCGGCGTCGAGATTCTTCAGTTCGAGCATCGGCGTGGCGCCGATCATCTCGAGGACGTTGCCGTACGTCGGCCCGGGCTGATTCTGAGCGTTCATGCCGACGAGTCTACCCGTACCGGTCGGGCGTACGATCCGGGCATGACCCGTCATGACACCGCCGAAAATCTCCCGGGCGTCACGAACAAGCCCAGTGGCACGGGCGAACCCAGTGGCACGGGCGTCTCGCCCGTGCACGAAAGCCCAGGGATTTATCCCTGGGCCTCACTGCGCGCAAAGCGCGATTCGCGCCCAGCGCCGTTCGCCCCTCACCCCATCCCTCTCCCGGTGGGAGAGGGGGTCAGCAACAGCAGCACAAGCAAGAACAGTGGCACGAACAAGAACAGCGGCACAAACAAACCCAGTGGCACGAACAAACCCAGTGGCACGGGCGTCTCGCCCGTGTGCGACGCTCCATTCCCGAACCAACCACTGCTCCCGTCAACCCGCCGCCCCGGCGCCGACCCGCGCCTTCAACGCCCGGAGTGAACCATGCTGGGATTTAGAAGTGTCATAACAATAATCGTCTCGGCCGCGATGCTGGCAACGCCCGCCGTCGGCGCCGACCGGACGATCGCCGATCTCGCACCGCGGAACTCGATCGCGATGCTCGCGGTTGACGACTATCCCGCGATGCGTGCCGCGTTGTCGCGCACGCCGTTGTCCGCGCTGCTGCGTGAGCCGGAGATACAGGACTGGTTCGCGGGTTTCTGGACGAAGGACGCCGAGGCCTGGCGTGAATCCACCCGCGAGCGCGGGGTCGATCCCGACCGTCTCCCCCGGCCCGCCGGCGCGGTCGGCGCCGCGGTCTGGATGGACGATCGCGCCGCGTCGCCGGTGCGTATGCACACGCTCATCGCCGCCGAGATGGGCGCCGACGCGGAACTGCTGCTCAAGTCGATCGAGTCGATCGTCGCCGCCGCCGAGCGTGACGGGCTTGCGCGAGTTAGCGAAGCGCAGATCGCCGGTCGGCCCGCGATGCGTGTCACGCTGCCGAAACTCGACGCCAGCGTTCGCGTCGGCGATCAGCGAGTTGTCCAGGCCGCCGCCGAGTTCTTTATTGTGCGGGTTGATGATCTAGTGCTCGCGGCGACCGAAGCGGGTGAACTCGAGCGTGTCGTCGCGCGGGCGCTGGGCGAGCGAACGCCCGCGCTGCGTGGCCGCGATGAACTGACGCGTGCGCGAGCGCTGATCGCCCCCGCGTCGATCGAGTTCGCGGTGCTGGCCGAGCCGTTCTTCGAGATGATCGCGCGAGCCGTCGCGTCGGACGCGGGTCGGGCGGCGCTCGGCGGCGCCGCGCTGGACACTCGGCGGATCATCGCCGCGCTCGGCCTCGACGCCGCCGAGGCCTACGCCGCGGGCGCTTCTTTCACGGGCAAGGACGCGATGGTCGAAGCCCGGGCCGCGCTCCTCGCGCCGCGAAAGGAAGGCCTGATCGCGCTCGCCGACGCGCCCATCGCGCGCTTCGACCCGCCCGAATCTATCCCCGCGCACGCCCTCGACGCCCGGCAGTTCGGCCTGCGCTACGCCGACATCATCCCGACATTACTGAAACTCATCGACACCATGCCCGACGAAGCCCGCGGGCAGGCCCGCGCGATGGTCGGCCTGATGACCGCCGCCATCGGCCCTCTATTCCAGACCCTCGGACCGGACACGCTCGCGGCCCGCTGGCGCACTCAGCCCATCAGCGCGAACTCCGAACGGGGCGTGCTGGGCGTGCAAACCCGTGATCCCAACGCCGTCGCCGTCACGCTCGGACAGGTCGGCCCGCTGCTCGGTCTGCGCAGGCGCGACGCCGGCGGCGTCCCCGCCTGGCGTATCGGGAACGGGCAGATGCTCACACTCGACGCGGACCGCCTGACCGTAGGCGACGCCGACTCGATCGCCGCGACCCGAGGCGGTCGGCCCGCGTGGGGAGACACCCGCCTGACCGACGCCGACTCTTTCCGCCGGGCTGTCCGCCCGCTCAAGCCCGGCGCCGTGTTTTATTCATTTACAAACCTCGCGGCGACGGCGCAATGGCTCGAATGGCGCGACCGCAACTGGGAGGCGATCCTCCGCGCCGAACTCGCCGACAGCCGGCTCTCGCGCCGGGAGATCGACGACTGGGTCGAGAAGGAGCGCCTGCTCCTCGGCGACCGCCGGACCCCGCCGATGCCCCCCGCCGAGGTGTTCATACGCCACGTCGGCGACGCGGTGGCGGAGATCCGCTCGACTCCGGAGGGTTTCTTATATCAAGGCTGGTGGCACGCCGCGGCCAGGTAAACATCGCGTAGCAAGCCACCAAGCCGCTCCTGTGCACGTACCGCGCGGATAGTCCAGAAAGCCCAGGGATTTCATCCCCGGGCCTGATCCGTGTCGCGCGGGACCACGCTTCGATCTGAATTATTCCCCCGCTCGGGCGCTTGTGAAAACACTCGCGATGCGGGGCGACCTGTTATTTATCCACGCCGCCGTCCGGCTTTTTTTCGTTCTGATTTCTGCCTCGGAACTGCGGCGGGACTACGCGCGTCGTGGGCGCGCCCGAGCCGGCGGACATCATCTTAAGAAGTTCCATCATCTCGTCTGATGCGCCAGGGATCGTGTCCAGCGACGGGACGCGGGCGGGTTCGGCAGCGTCCGCGATCGCGATGTCCGCGGAGAGCGCGAGCGCTTCCTCGACAAGCGCCGGGTCCAGGCCCGCGGCGAGCAGTTCCGCCCGCGCCTGCTCGATGGTTCTTGTATGCACAACGACCGGCGGCGGCGCGGGCTGCGCGACGGTGGGCAGGCTTGAAGTGCGCGCGATCGCGTCGCCAATCTCGCGCATGGCGAGTTCCACATTAACACCCGCGCGGGAGAGGATCACGCGCGGACGCGCGTCGTCGATGGCGACCACGGTCCACGATTCCTCGCCGAAGGCCTCGCCGACGCGGCGCGGCTGAGCGCGTGCGCTGTTGGGCGGCGTCCCGGCGCCGGTGATGAGCGCGACGCGCGATTCGCCGTCGCGGTACACGCCGCGGAGCCGGAGTTTCTTAAGATCGCGCTCGATCGCCGGCGGCGGCGCGGCCGATACCGGGATCGAATCGTACGCGACCGCTGCGCGTTCACCGATCTTCACGGGCGCGCTCGCGGGAGACGCCGCCGCGGTCAGCGCGGATGATTCGAGCGCAGCCTCGGCTTTGTCGCCCGACGCGATCTCCTGCTTCTGCGCCGGCCAGGGCAAGCGGTCGGGGGCGAAGATGTTTCCCGCCGATGCGAGCGCGCCGAGAAGCCGATCGCGCGATTCGAGCGTCGCGGGAGCGAGCGCGGGAGAAGGGATCGTTGCTGGCGCGGGAGGTTCGGCGATTTCGGGTTCGGGCATCGGACGCAGCGCAGCGACGGACACCCACACGATCGCGCTGAGAAACGCGAGCGCGGCGCCGACGGTCGCGGCGCGCAGCGCGGCGCCGCCGCCGCCGACACGCGAAAGATCGGGCTGAATCGCCCCGCGCATCACAGCGCCCCCCGATCGCCCACCCACGCGAGCGCTTCGAGATCGAGATCAACATTAAGCCCGGATGTCGGCACACGTCGCGGCCCCTGCACACGCAGCCGGGCTATGTTGGTCCACGCGCCGGGCAGATTTTCGAGCCGATCCAGGAGCGAATTAAGTTGTTCGGGCGATGATGCGCGGAGCGACAGGCTCAGCGCGATGATGCGCACGGGCGAGCCTTCCGCGGGCGTGCGTACGCTGGGCGCGCTGGTGGCGTCGAGCGTCACGCCGAGGTCCGTGACGACGGTCCGCACGAGTTGGCCGAGACGGGCGGTGGCGAGTTCCGCGGTCGGCGCGTGGATGAGTCGCGCTTCGACGCCGGCCCAGGTTTCGCCCGCTTCTTCGAGCGCGTCTCGCCACTCGGGCTCGGCGTCGATCTCGGCGCGCATGCGCGCGACGACCTCCGCGTGCCGGGCGTGCTCATCGCGCGGGGTCGGCGCATCGTCTTCGCTCGCGGCGCCGAGACGATCCGCAACGACCAGCACGCCGACAAGAACCACCAGCGCGGCTAGCACGAGCGTGCGCGTTTGTTCTTTCTTCATCGCCCGCCCTCCCGGTCGGCGCGCATCTCGAAGACGTCAAGCCCAGGCTCGGTCGAAGGCGACAGCGGGCCGGCGCGGCGGGCTGCGGTGAGATGCGCGCTCGATTCGAGCCGTTCGAGGATCGTCGGCGTGTCCGGCGCTTCGCCGCTGATCGTCACGCCGCGACCGTCGATCTCGATCCGATATAAGAAACCCGCGTCGGGGACGGCGGCCTGCGTCTCCGCGAGGATCGGGAGCACGCTCGACCAGCCGGCCGTCGCGGCGGCGATGTCGCGGCCGAGCAGCGTAGACAGGCGCTCGGCCTCCTTGCGGACGTCGCGCACGCTTGCGAAGGGTTCGGCGAGCGATTCGCGCTCGAGCGCGAGGTTCTCGATCGCGGCGCGGACGCGCGACCGTTCGACCGCCGGCGCCGAGATGAAGAGCGCGATCGCGGCGGCGACCGCGGCGGCGGGCGCGATCCAATCCCCGCGATGCGTCGTGACCCGCCCGTCCAGCGGCGCGAATACCCCCGGCGCGACCAGCGAAGCGACCGCCGCGGCCGACGCGAGTTCGCAGCCCGTCACAGTCGAAGCCTCTGCGCCCGGGAGCACCGCGTCGGCGGCGGGGATGTCCGCGTCGTCGGCGGGCTGCGCGGCGCGCACGGGCAGGCCGAGCGCGAAGTCATGCCGATGCAATGCGCCGAAGCCGACGGGTTCGAGCACAGCGGCGCGCTCCGCGCGCTGCAAGCCAAGCCCGAGCGACGCCGTCATCGGACACATCACCGCGCCGACCGGGACGCCGAGCGCTGCTTCGACAGCCCGGCGCCAGGGTTCGACACGCCCGCGCGACGCCGCGACCAGCAACCCCCCCGCGGGCGATCCCGCGTCGTCGTGCATGGTCACGATCCCGGCGAGCGCGTCGTCGGGTGTGAACGGGACGAAGCGGTCGATGGATCGGCGGAGTTCGTCGCGGGCGCCGTGCCAGTCGCGCGTCGAAAGCCCGATCGGTCGCGTTGCGCACCACGAGCCGGGGACCGTGAGCAAGACCCGGCGGGCCCGGCCGGCGATCGCGCGCAGCGCCCCGGCGTCGCGCGCTTCGCCGGTCGGGAGCAGGAATCGTTCGATCGTCCCCGCGCGGACAGTCCGCGCGCCGAACGGCCCGACCGCGACGCGGGCCGCGTGCAGATCGTCCCCGACGATCACAAGGGACAGGATGTTACGCGGCGGCAGGATCATGGTCTTCCGTGGTGAATCGTACCCGGGTCGCCGAGTTCACTCGGTCCGGCGGAGGTTGAGGATCTGCACGCCGCGGGTGTCGTCGATGAACGCGTCGGCGGCGAAGGCGGGGCCGCCGGCGGTCGGCTCGATGCGCAGACGCAGCGCCGAGGTCGGCGTGAGCCGGAGCACGCGCGCAGCGTCCGCGGCGAGGACGCCGAGCGCCTCGCGCAGCGAGCGTTCGTCAAGCCCGCCCGTCGCCCGCAGCGCGAGGATCCGGTCCGCCGCTTCGGGCGTCATCGAATCGACGCTCAGCAGCAGCGACCGCGACGCGGTGCGCGCGTTGATGGTCCCGTCGCCGACGAGCGTGAGTTCGTCGCGCACGACCGCGAGCAACTCCGGCGGGAACGCCGGGAGGAATCGGAGTTCTTCGATCGATGCGAACGGGCCGTTGCGGATGACGACGCCGGTGCGGAGATAAGTTTCGCGCTCGGCGCCGAAGGGCCGGGGGATGTCGTCCTCGTCGCGCCAGTCGAGGATGTGGTGGGCGATGGCGATCGCGTCGCGTTCGTTTACGCCTCGCGCGGCGAAGTATCGCGTGAACTGCCGTTCGGAGGCGGTGTTGATATTGAGCAGGCCGCCGGCGTCGGCGACGGTTACGCGGAAGACGCGGTCGGCGACGCGGGTTTCGATCGGCGCGGTGGGCACGCCGCGGCGCGAGAGCGCTGTGTACGCGCCGCCTCGGCGTGAGATCGCCAGCCCGCCGGCGCCTGTGGTCGATGAGGCCGGCTCGTCGGGCTTGCGATCGCGGTTCATCAGGCCGAGGAGGAACTCCTTCATTTCCTGCGGCATGTCGGGCAGATCGGCGTCGTCGAGCGTCGGCGTTGTCGATGCTCGCGCCGCGGCTGACGTGCGCGCGACATCCGTGCGCGGGTCGGCGCCCGCGGTCAACGACGCGAGCGCGATGGTCGCGGCGCTCGCGGCGTCGCGCATGAGCGCGGCGTCGCGGCGCAGTACGCCCGCCTCGGCCGTCGCCGAGCGCCACGCCGCCAGCCCCTGCATCGCAAGAGCGAACGTCGCGCCGACCGCGACCAGCACCAGCACTAACGCGAAGGCCCTGCGAGGAACTGCCACGCGACCTCCTTCCCTTCAATAAGACCGATCAAACGACCGGCGAGCAGCCGATCGGTTTCACGCCGCGCCGGCGGGGCGTCCGGGGGCGGCGCATCGGCGCGCTCGGCTGTGTCGGAGCGATCCGCAGCCGCGATCGACACCGCCGACGTCACTTCCATCCAGCGCGCCCCGGCGGGCTCGCGCGTCGCGGCGCCGCCCAGCGATTCGTCAACCCAGCGCTCGAAACGAATGTCTTCAACATCTTCAATCAGCACGATAGAACGCTCGTCGCGCACCGCGGAATCATCCGCGCCAGCTGCGGGGTTCACGACGCGCGCCTCGGAATATCCCAGCGACGCCACGGCACGGTGCCCTACGACCATCGCTGCGGGCCTGTCGATGCGCAGCGTGACGCGGACAAACGGGGCGTCGCGGTGGAGGATCGGCGTCGTGGTGACAAATGTAAGTTCACGGTCGGTGAGTGTGACGGCGGAGGCGGCGTAAGCGGAATCGAGCGCGACGCCGAGCACGCGTGTCGCCCATTGCTCGTCGAGAAGGTTGAGCGTGCGGTCGAGCCGGAGGGCGGCGTGATGGGCGGCGTTCTCGCGGGACCAGTCGCGCGTCTGGGCCCATAGCGCCGCGACGAGCACGGTGATCGACAGCATCGCCGAGGTCGCGATGACGACTTCGAGCAGCGTCATCCCGCGCGCCGGCGGGGAGCAGCGATGTCGAGCGCTGCGTGTCATCGTCGCTCCGTCGGCGGGAGGATGATCTCGGCGGTTTCGCCCGCGATCGTCGCGGCGAGCCGGCGCACGCGCACGGTCGCGGCCGCCTCGGCTTCGCCCGGCAGACGCGGGGCGGGGACGTCGGCGTGCTCCTGCACGCAGATGTAATCGAAGCCGAGGTGCGCGCCTTCCCATATGACGCGCACGATCTCGCCCGCGTCGTTCCTCTCGAAGCGGGGCGGGGGGAGCATCTCCCGCTGCGCCAGCGCGAGCACATCGCCGAGCGCCCGCTCGACCCGGGATGATTCGGCGATGAGCCGACCGGCGCGGAGTCCTTCGAGCCGGACTTGCAGCAGCGCCACCCCGAACGTCGCGAGGATCACCATCGCGATGATTACTTCCAGCAGTGTGAAAGCGCGGCGTGGCACAGCGGCTCAACCTCCGCCCGGCGCGATCGGCGCACGCCGGGCGAGGTCCGTGAGGAAGTGCGCTACCGCGGCGGCTTCTTCTGATCCCGCCGGAGCGGGGAGCATCGCGGCGAGCCGGGCTAGCGAGCGGTCGCCAGGCTCCGGGACCGGCGCGTCTTGTGTTTCGACAGTCGCGGCGTCGGCGATGGCGCGCTCGAGGGCGCGCGCCTCGGACAGCCGCAGAGCATCGGGCAAAGGCGCCTGGAAACGCGCCAGCGCCGACCTCAGGCCCGCGGCGCTCTCGAGGAAGTCGCTGATTATGTAGGTGTTGTCCGACGGTTCGTTGACGATCGTCGGCGTGATCGCGAGGAGCAGCTCGGTCCGCGAGATCTCCTTCTCGCGCGACTTGAACGCTTCGCCGATCGCGGGGATGTCGCCCAGCAGCGGGATGCGGCTGTTGCGGTCGGTCCGGCGTGATTCGATCGCGCCCCCGATGAGCACGGTCTGCCCGTGCGGGACGGTCACGGTGGTCTCGGCGATGCGCGTCGTGAAGGTCGGCGAGTCGATGCCGCTGGATGTCGTGGGCACCGCGTCGGTGACTTCGAGTTTGACCACCAATGTGACATCGCCGGATTCATTGATGCGGGGCGTGACGCCGAGAATCACGCCCGTCGGGCGGTACTCGACCTCGTTGCGGATGCCGCTGGTCCCGCCGACTTGTGTGGGCGAGTCCTGCGACGCGGTGACGATGGGGACGTCGGCGCCTACGGTCAGGTTCGCCTCGGCGCGGTCGCGGACGGTGATGTTAGGAGTGGAAAGGACGGCGACGTTGCTCATCGTGCGCAACGCGTCGATGACGGCGAAGCCGCTGGTCGCGAGGAACACCGCGGACCCGGCGGGGTTGGCCGGGGAGAACTGGTTCAGCGAGCCGGTAAGATCGAGCAGCCCGGAGCCGGTCTCGGTCGAGAGGAAGTATTCGACGCCGTAACGCAGGCTGTCCGAGAGGGTGACCTCGGCGACCACGCCGTGGAGGTGGACCTGCTGGCGTGCGCGATCGACACGTTCGAGGAGGGCGACGAGGTCGGCGTAGTCGCCGGGGGTTGCGCGGATGAGCAGCAGGTCTTCATCGGGGACGACGACGATGCGCATGCCGGGGTCGTGCGGGTCTTTCGCGTCGTTTTCAAGCCGACCGACGTAGAACTGGTCGAGCATGGCTTTGAGAGACGCCGGATCGAGGTGCTGGATGCGGTAGACGTAGTCGAGCCGGCGTGGGTGGTCGGGGGGCTGGTCGACGATCGACACCCACTCGCCGATCATCTCCTGGAGCGACACATCGCGGGCGATCACCATCACGCGGCTGGAGCGCGGGATCGCGAGGAATGTCGCGAGCGGGTCGCTCGGCCCGCCTAGGCCCGCCTGCGACGCGAGGGCGCCGAGGACGCGCACCGCGTCGTCGGGGCGCTGGTGGGCGAGTTCATAAGTCCAGAGTTCGACGCCCGCGAACGCCGGGCGGTCGAGCGTGGATATAACATCGCCGAACCTGTTGAGTTGGGCGATCGTGTCCGCGACGACGAGGAGCCTACCGGAGACGACGGTCGTCGCGCCGGCGGATAGGAGCGTCTTGACGGTGTCGCCGGCCTGCTGAGCGGTGATGTAGCGCATGGGGAAGACGCGGACCGCGGGCCGTTCGCTGGGCGCCGCGGCCCGACCGGCGAGCACGGGGGCGGCGCTGGTCCCGAGCCGCTGGTTCCCCGGGCGGATCAGCAACGTCTGGCCGCGGGCCTCGACGGACCAGTTGTGGACGATGCAGACGGCGTCGAGCAGGTCGTAGAGGTCGCGCGAGGAGAGGTCGGCCTCGACATCCAGCGTGACGCCGCCGGTGACGGACGGGTCGATGATGAACGGGCGTCCTAGGAACTCGCCGATGATGACGCCGAGCGCGTCCTTGGCGTCGAGGTCGCGGAACGCGAGGCGCACCGGGCGTGTGTCACGCGGGCCGGTGTCGAGCGTGTCGGCGCCCATGCGCTCCGGGCCGGGGTCAGCGGCGGCGAGCCGTTGGCGTGCGATGAGGATCGCGTGGGCGTACCCGTCGGCGGGGCCGTTGGCCGTCGTGATGAGTTCGGACTTGGCCCGCGGGATGTGCGGTCGGGCGGCGCCGATCATCGCCGGGCTTTCCATAACCCCGGCACGAGGCTCGGACCGCTGGCAAGCCGACAGCGCCAGACCCGTGGCGAGGATCAGTCCGGCGGCGGTGATGGTGCGTCGCATGGCAGGTCTCCGTCGGCCCGGGGCCGGTTCGCGCGTCACCCCAGCGCGCTGAGGTCATTCATCGACAACATGCCCGCGATCAGGCTATATACGACCCACCCGACCACGGACGCCAGGACGAGTATGATCGCCGGCCCCATCAGCGTGAGCAACCGCTCCGCCGCGGCCTCCTGCTTTTCGACGCACACCGCCGACGCCTGTTCGAGCGCTCCGACCAGATCCCCGCTGCGGGCGCCGATCCGCACCAGGGCGTCAGCCTCGGGGGGCAGGACGGCGTGCTGATGCATCGCTTCGCCCGGGTCCGCCCCCTCGCGCACGGCCCGGGTCGCCGCGGCGAGCCGATCCGCGATCGACGGACTCGACACAGCCGACCGCGCCAGGTCCATCGCGCCGAGCAGGTCCCCCCCGCCCGCGAGCATCGTCGCGACCGTGTCCGCGACCACGGCGCCGGCCCGAAGCCGAACGAGATCACGCGCGATCGGCAGCCGGAGCAGCATCGCGTCGAAACGCCGACGCCAGGATTCCGGGATCGACGCGGGCGGCGCGGCCAGCGCGAGCGCCGCCGCCGCGAGCGCCGGCGGGACGATCCACATCAGCCACCGTGACGCCGCGAGCGTGATCTTCGTCGGCACGGGCAGGCTCGCGCCGGCGGACGCGAGCGTCTCGGCGAACTTCGGGATAACGAAAGTAGCGAGGATCCACACCGCGATGACCGACGCCGCGACGAGGATCGCCGGGTATATAAGTTTGCTCACGACCGTCCGGCGCAGACGCTGCCCGGCGGTGATCGAGCGCTCGACGAGCGCGACGCAGTGATCGAGCCGGCCCGACTCGTGCCCGACGCGCAGGAGCGCGAGGTGCTGCGGCCGGGCCAGGCCGGGCGACTTCTCTACCGCGACCGCGAGGGACTCGCCGCTGCGCAGCGCCGCGTGTGTGGTTTCGCACGCCGACCGCGACGCCGGGGTCGGCGCGAGATCGATCATCGTGCGCAGGGCTTCTTCGATCGGCACCTTCGCCGCGAGCAGCCGGCGGAGTGTCTGGAAGAACCAGGCTGTGTCCGTGCCTCGCGTGCGCCTGCCGCGTGTCGCAACGGCGCCCAGCGTCAGCCCGCCTTGGGGCTTGAGTTCGACGACGACAAGCCCCTGCGCGCGGAGACGGTCGCGCACAGCGTCGGCGGTATCCGCCTGCGCGGCGCCGGTGACGACACGCCCGCCCGCGCCCGCCGAGATCGCTTTGTACGCGAAGGTGGTCATAGGTTCATTGTGAAATTAATGCCGCCGCGCACGGGCGGGACGCCCGCGCCGCTGTGATCCAAAGCCCAGGGATTAATCCCTGGGCTTTACACTCGACGCACGAAGCTCGCTCGGCGCGATTTGTGCGATGCCGCTCAGCCATCGTCGATCCCGTCGTCGGCGCCGAGAACCCGGGCGATCTCGGCTTCGTCGGTGACGCCGCGGCTAACGAGGCCTGCGGCGCGCTCGCGCATCGGGATGTACCCGGCTTCGCGGAGCAGTTCATCGAGCCGGCGTTCGTCCGCGCCGTCGACGATCGCGCGTTTGACCGTCGCGGGCAGGCCCGAGTGCTCCATCAGCGCGACACGTCCTTTATAACCCAGCGAGCCGCACGCCGGGCAGCCCTCGCGCGACGCCGGCTCGTTCCTGCATCGCGCGCAGACGGCGCGAAGAAGCCGCTGCGCGGTGACCCCTTCGACGACGGCGTTGACGAGGTACGGCTCGACGCCCATGTCGATGAGACGCACGAACGTGCCGGGCACGTCGTTGGTGTGGAGCGTGCTGAGCACGAGGTGCCCGGTGAGGGCCGCCTGGAAAGCCATTTTCGCGGTCTCGGCGTCGCGGATCTCGCCGATGAGGACGACGTCGGGGTCGTGCCGGAGGACGTTCCGGAGTGCACCGGCGAAGGTGACGCCGAGGGCGGGGTTGGCCTGGATCTGGTTTACGCCGTCCATGGCGTATTCGACCGGGTCTTCGACGGTGATAATCTTACGATCGGTGGTGACGAGAGTGCGGAGGAGGGCGTAGAGGGTCGTGGTTTTGCCGGAGCCGGTGGGGCCGGTGATAAGGAGTATGCCGTGGCTCTTGCGGGCGACCGCGCGGAGCCAGCGCACCTGATCGGGCGCGAAGCCGATCTCTTCGAGGTTGATCGCGCCGAGCCGCTGCCGATCCTGCACGCGCAGCACGGCGTCCTGCCCGTAGAGAGTCGGGACGAGGCTCACGCGAAGGTCCACCATCCGGCCGCGGAGACGCATGCGGATGCGCCCGTCCTGGGCCCGGCGTCGCTCGGCGATGTCGAGTTCCGCCATGATCTTGAGTCGGCACACGAGCGCGTCAAACATCGCCGCGGGCGGCGCCGGCTGGTCGATGAGCATCCCGTCGACGCGCACGCGCAACGCCACGCGCTTGTCGAATCGCTCGATGTGTATGTCCGAGGCGCCGAGGTCCATCGCACGCTCGACGGCCTGGTTGAAGAACCTTATAACCGGCGCCTCGGACGCCATGTCGCGCAGTTGCGACACCTCGGCGGCGACATCGAGCCGATCGGTCGCCGCGTCCGGGTCGCGCGCTGGGTCGTGCGCCAGACGCTCGGCGTCGCGGAGGACCGCCTGCACGTCGCGGTGGGCGCCGATCATCACCCGCGCCGAGCCTTCGAGCCGGCCGAGCGCCGCGTGCAGCAGGTTACGATCGGACGGGTCCGTCACGACGAGGGTACGCATCGGCCGGGCGTCGGGCCGCTCTTCGTCGCCGGCGTCGTCGAAGACGAGCAGATCGTTGGACTCCATGAACCCGCGCGGCAAGGCGTCCGAGAGCGTCAGTTCCGTCGCTGAGTCGGCGCGGAAGCGCGGGCAGTCGCAGACTTCGGCGAGACGGTCGGCGAGGGCGTCCTCGCTGAGCAGGCCGAGTTCGACGACCGTGCGGACGGACGAAGCGTTGTTCTGTCGCGCGACCTCGGCGGCGAGGCGCGCGTCGGTGTCGGCGATCTCGCCGCGCTCGACCAGCGTGCGCAGGAAAGTCGCGGCGTCGAGACGGGGGACGGGTTCAGCCGCGGGCGCGGTCATCGCGTGCGGTTATCCAGGTCGGTGTTCTCGCCGTCGCCGCCCGGGCGTCCGTCGGCGCCGAGCGACGCGATGACGTACCGGCCGTTGTCGTCGAAGCGATATAAGAAGTCGCGCCCCCAGGCATCGCGCGGGACGAAGTCTTTTTCTGTATACGGCCCATTCCACGCGGACTCATCAAGATCGCGCGGGCGCGTCACCAGCGCATCAAGCCCTTCCTCGGCGGTCGGGTATCGGCCGGCGTCGAGGTTGAAACGTTCGACCGCGTTGGCGAGCAGCTCGATCTGCACGCGGGTGGCGCGGACTTTGTTCTCGCCGAGCACGCCCGTGAGCCTCGGGACGACTAGCGCCGCGAGCAGGCCCATCAGCACGAGCACGATGATCATCTCGAGCAACGAGAAGCCGCGACGACGGGTGATTGGGCGCAGCGTTGCACGATGTTTCATGATTGCGACCCCTCCGTGTGCCGCCGGGCGGTCGGCACGCCGCCGACCGGGTCGAACGCGATCTCCCACAGTCTACCCGGCTCGCGGATCGACCGTAGCCGCAGGCGTTCCACGCTCGCCCGCCCGCGCGGGTTGATGACCACAGCGATTTCCGGGGTCGGTCGTTCGGCGTCGTCGATCGGCTCTACGCCGGGTCGGGCGATCGTGCGGACGCGGGCCGACCCGGCGCCGACGGGTTCGCTGGAATAGCCCTCGGCGGCGGGGATTGTCTCGATGCGGAGATCGCCGCGATCGGCGGTGATCGTGATGACGAGCGTCCTGCCCGTGCGCAGCGCGTCGAGCCGATCCGCGAGGAAGTACGCAGCGATCGTGTCGGCGGATCTGCGCTCGAGGCCGACGCCGCTCTGCCGGGCGAGAATCGGCGCGACCAGCCCCGCGAGCACGCCGAGCACGACTAGAACGACGATCAGTTCGAGCAGCGAGAAACCAATCTTACAACGCGACCGCGGCGCCACGTCGATCCGGCGCGTCGCGGGAACAGACTCAAATCCCGGGGATGAAACCCCTGGGATAACATTGTATATGCGATGTATGTGCGCCGTCACGGTGATTGCTGCGCCGCTGCGGGGTCGGCGGGCGCCTGGCGCGCGGTGTTCTGCGGGCTGAGGATGGCGATCACGTCGCGTGTGTTGACCACGCCGTCGTTGTTGACGTCGGCACGGGCGGCTTCGGCGGCGGTGACGCCTCGCATCGCGCCGGTGATGACGCGGAGGACGAGCGCCGCGTCGCGTTTATCGACGACGCCGTCGCCGTTGACGTCGGGGTTGCCTTGCGGGGTCTGCCCGCCGCCGCCGGACCCGGGCGGGGGCGCGGGGGCGGCTACGCCGAGGATCAGGTCGAAAGGTCGGGTTGGTCCGGGAGCGCCCGGGAACGGCGGGGCGCCGGGAAAGTCTATCGGGAACCGAAAAGTGAACTCACCCTCAAAGGGGACGTTGACGATCTCGCCCTGCGCGTTGATCGGCGCCACGTCGAGCCGGGTCATGTTCGTGCTGATATCAAAGAAACGGAATGTGATGATCTCGCCGCTCGCCGGGCCTTCTTTGGTCTGGGTGTTCGGGTCGTCGCCGAAGATGATCATGCTCCAGGCGCGGGGGTCGGCCTGGCCGGAGACGAAGGTGAAGACGCCGATGATCTGATCGCCGAAGAACGCGGCGACCTGGTCGCCCGGCTCCGGGGCGGGGGCGCCCTCGGCGCTGAGGAGCAGCCCTTCGAGTTGCTGGACGATGTCCGTCTGAGGGGCGATCTGCTCGAACTGCGCGAGCGCGGGCGCCGGGATCAGAAACATCGCGGCGACGCAGATTGTGATCGCGGCTGAGGCGCAGCGGACGGCTGGTTTGTTCATCGTGACGGCTCCCGAATGTCGCGCGCTGAATGCAATGTCATCGTACGCGGTCGGGCGAAGCGGGACAAAAATAAAAACGGGGGCACGCGGCGTGCGCGTGCCCCCGTTGTTCATTGATGCGACGGCTCAGCCGTCGGAGTGGTTATTTGTGGAGGAAGAGGCCCATGCCCTGCATGATCGTGCCCGCGTCGTCCTCGGGGGCGCCGGAGCCGGAGTTGGCGAGACTGAAGGTGGAGATGTCCACGGCGTTGTGCCCGGTGCGGTCGAAGATGATGAGGAAGTCGGAGCCGTTGGCGGTGAGGAACGCGCCGGGGGCGGAGGTGGTCGGCGAGGTGACGAGCGCCCAGCCGAGTGTGGTGTTGCCCGTGGGGAAGGATCCGGTCCCGGTGTTGGCGGAGAAGACGGTGCTGGCGGCGATGGGCGGGCCGAACTGGAAGACGCCGACGCTGACGGGGTTCATGCCGCCGTCGGCTACAGGGTTGAAGACGCCCGCGGCGTACCCGCCGGTGAACGCGGCGATGGTGTCGCCGGTGCGGACGCCGTTGCTGTTCATGACGAAGATGAACAGGCCAAGGCAGCGGGTGCTCACGGCGATGCCGTCGAGACGGGACGAATCGTCGTCGGCGCTGGTCCACATGCCGTCGTTGTTGGTGTCGAGGAAGTAGACGAACTGGTCGAGGGGGTTGGAGTTGTTGAGGCTGGCGACCGTGACGGCGGTGACGCCGGCGGGCCGGAGAATGCTGTTGGCGCGGGTTTCAACGCCGCTGTTGCGGTAGTGCGGCATGATGTTCCAGCCGCCGTAGAGCGTCTGCATGCCGACGTTGGCGAGGTTGGGATTGAAGACGAGGTTGGCGTCGGAGTTGAAGGGTGTGTTCTGGCGGTTGAGGGCGCGGAAGGAGAGGGCGCCCAGGCCGTCGATCGCGTTGAGCAGGCTCGAGACGGGGAAGCGCTCGCCCGTCGGGAGTTCGACGACCATGATGATCGGGACGCCGGTCGCCTCGATCAGCGCGTTGAACGCGCGGATGGGGGCGGTCATGTGCAGGAGGTAGCGGCCGTCGTCACCGGTGACGACAGCGGAGGACACGATCGGCTGACCGCCGACCTTGTAGCCCTTGTTGACGAGGCTGAACGCGGTCCCGTCGGTGGAGCGGAGCACGTCCCAGCACAGGACGACCGTCCCGCCGGTGATGCGGACCGCGACGTTGCCGGCGCCGCTGGACGAGCCGGAGCCGGTCAGGCGGACCTGCGTGAGGCTGGTCGCCTGGACGTTGATCGAGACGATGGCGTCGACGGAGCCGCCATCGGTCTTGTCGTTGGTGAAGAACATCTCTTCGCCGTCGATGAGGAGGAAGAGGTCGATCTCGAGGCCGAGGATTACGTTGGTGATGGCGTTGAGCGAGCCGTTGTCGTCGATGGTGGCGGTGACGCCGTTCATCGTGACGCGAGCGCTGTGGGCGCGGGGGACAGCGGCCATGCCGAAGACCTTCGTGCCCGCGGGAGCGACCGTGGTCGAATCTGTGCGGGCGGTCCCGGCGATGTCCATGACGGACGTGAACTCGCCGTCGACGTTCGGGGTCGGGACGCGGCGGGCGGCGAACGTGTCGTTCATCGCGCCGACGGAACCCATCGCGCCTCCCGCGGCAGCGAGGCGCATCGCAGCGGCGGCGCCGTTGTATGTGACGTTGACCGGCACGTCAGCGGAGATGAGGTTGCCCGGGAAGGTGAGGGTGATGACGTTGCCGTTGAGCGTAACGCTCGTCGGGTTGCCGACGCCGGCGATCGTCCAGTCGGTGGTCGCGCCCTCAGTCCCTGCCTTGACGTCGGCGGAGAAGGTCATGGACAGCGTGGTGGCGAAGCCGTTGGCGTCGATACCGCCGAGGAACGCGGAGTGGATGATGTTCCCGTTGATGTCCTGCTGGAGGACGACGTAGGGCGCGGTGACGTCCGCGACAACCAGCGAAGAGCCGCTGGCGCCTTCGAAGTCGTTGCCGGCAGCGTCGACGACGCCGTTGTCAGCGTCGACGTTGAACGTGTCGCCGGGGGCGAACCCGCCGGTGGTGTTGGCGAGCGAGAGCACGTTCCCGCCGGTGAGCGAGAGCACATCGCCGGGGGAGAACCGCTCGGCGGCGGAGTTGCCGAAGCGGAACTTGGTCTCGTCGATGCCGCCGATGTTGACGGTCTCGTTGAAGATGATGACAGCGGTGTTGTTGGTCGGGTCGTCGCCGGGCGTGCCGTCCTGTTCGGACGGCTTCTGCACGCCGCCGGCGACGTTGTCGCCGGTGTTGAAGTCGACGCGGGCGATGATCGCGGAGGCGCCGTCGTCGAGCGTGCCGCCGTTGTTAACGTTGGCGGCGGGCGTGTTGCCGGCTACGTCTTTGACGCCGCTGGTCGTCGCGTTGATGAGGATGGTCGCGAAGTTGGTGTCGCGTGTGCCGGGCGTCGCCTCGCCGTCCGTGTCGGACGCGCCGGCGTTCCCGTCGTTGTCCCAGTCGACCATGCCGGAGTTGAAGCGGATGATCAGGCGGTTGTTCTGCTGGAGGCGGTTCATCCCGGTGGTGTCCTGGCTGACCACCGCGAAGCCGGTGATCGCGGACTGGAACTCGTCGGTCATGTCGCCGTTGACAGCGATCATCGCCTGGTTCATGGCGTCGACGGGGTTGGTGATCCCGTTGGCAAGGTTCTCGAGGAAGAGCGCGAAGGGGTGAACCGTCCCGGCGATTTTCGTGAGTGTGAAGCCGGCGGCTGAGAGCATCGAGGGGTTGAGCGGCTCGTTGAAGTCCCACGCGAAGGCGTCGATCACGCCGTCGCCGTTTTCATCGAGCGTGAACGGATCGCCGACCTCTGTGGGCTCGATCATGTCGCCGATGGCGACCGTAGGCGTGCCGGTGATCGGCGTGCCGAGGAAGTCCTGCGGCGGCGTGCCCACAGCGGTGTCGAGGGACAGGCTGTAGGTGACGGGGTTGAGCCCGCCGGTCACGTCGCCGCGGCCGTCTTGCGCGACGCTGTCGGTACCACCCGAGGTCACGGTCAGGAAGACGCTCGCGGGGAACGAGGGATCGAACGCCGCGACCGCGGTGACGGCTAGGTCCGTCATGCCGGTGGAAGGCGAGATCGAGCCGAGCGCGTTCTGCCAGAACGCGAGGTCGCCGATGGCGGCGTTGTTTAGGTTGGCGCTGAAGTTGACGCGGACCGTGCCGGTGAAGTCGCCGCCGAGGAGGATCGGATCCGTCCACACGGCGTTGGTGATCGTCGGGGTGGTGACGGCCATGATCTGACGCGCGGTCTGATCGGTGGCGATGTTGTTGGCGAGGTCCTCGATATCGGGGTTGGTCGCGGGCATGCCGGCGAGGGCGATGCGGGCGAACTGGCCGATCGCGGGGGCGAGGTTCTCCTGGCCCATCGCGATGTTGAACTGGAGCGCGCGGTTCCCGCCGATGATGGTCGGGTTGCCGGGGAACGCGACGTTTGCGAAGGGTGCGAAGACGCCCATCGCGGTCGCGCTCGACTCGAAGTCGGCGTCGGTGAGGTTGCCGACCGTGGAGTTCGAGATGTTGTCATCGAAGACGAAGATCATGCGCTCGGGCATGGTGCTGGTGTCGCGGAGTACCTGCTGGAGCACCGGGCCGGCGGTGTCGGGGAGGATGGTCTGGTTGACCGCGTCGTCGGCGAGGTCAAGGATGGTCTCCGCGCCGTCGTCGGTGTCGACGGTGGCGTCATTGACAACGATGCCGATGCGGACGCCGGTGGCTACCCCGCCGCCGGAGACGGTGAGTCCCGCGGTGACGAAGTTGCGCGCGGTGTTGATGGCGGTCAGGAGGTTGGCGCCGAGGGGGGCCATGCTGAAGTCGATCGGCTCGGTCGCGAGCGCGCCGCCGAGGTCCGCGCTGACGCCGCCCTTGACGTTGGCGAAGACCTGAGTGGCCTGGACCACGCCGTTGGCGTCGTGGATGAAGACGACGACGTCGATCGTCAGGGCGTCGCTGGGGGTGAACGTGCCGCCCGCCGCTTCGATGTCGACCACGGTCGTGAGATGGCCGGCGACCTGACGGTTGCCGTCGATCGGGGCGGTGACGTCGAGTCCGCCGGTGGTGAACTGAGTTGTGTTCGCCGGGATGGGCGGGGCCGCGTGGGCCGCGAGTGGCAGCATCGCCGCCGCTGCGCCCGCGAGGACTGTGATGAAGCGCCTCATGGGATGGTTTCCTTTCCTCTCGTGCACGAATGGTTGTCCTGTGTCTGGTTTCGGATCCGGTCGGGTGGTCCCCGGCGCGACCTGCCGCGCCCCTGGTGAGTGAGGATCGCCCGATGTGATGGGCCCGCCCGCCGGACCCTGATGCTCTGTTGAACTTCTTTACTGTCGCTGTTGGAACGTGTTTTTCTCAGGCCAAGCCGGCCCCGTCTGTCGCCTCCCCTCGGGGTGTGATCCGTGCGGTCCGCGTGAACGACACGAACCCCCGCCGCGCTCGACGCTCGGCGTGGGTGCGGTATCGGACCCTCGCGAAGCTAGCGTTCACTCGTCTATCCCGCAACTGCGATCCCTCGCCGGTGTGACCCGACCACACCCTTCACTGAATGGGGCGATCGACTTGATGCCGATTCGATTCGCGGACCTCCCGCGGCTCGGCGTAAGCCCCAATCGGCGAATCGCCTTCCCGCCCCACAATGATTTTCCCCACTGTCCGGAAAGTTCCCCGATTTTTCAACTCGATTTCCACCTTTTCCGGACTATACCGGAGTTATCGGGCCGAGATCGGCGCAGAGTCACCGACTTCCCGCCTCGAGTAAAGAACCACGCCCGTCGGGCGCGCCCGCACAGCCCGCACTCGTTCACACACCGGATCGCCCGCGCGTCCAGCGCCCACCCGCGATCGCCGATGACTCGCCTCAGCCGCCGGCGCCGACGCCCGCGGCCTGCAAGGAGAGGGAACGGGATGAAGATCGACGAAATCCTCCGCGCCGCGCACGAGGCCGACGCGTCCGACATACACATCGTCGCCGGCCATCCGCCGGTCTTCCGCGTTCACACGGTCATGTCGCCGATGGACGCCCCCGCCCTCTCCCCGGAATCAACCCGCGCCATCCTCGAAGCCATCGCCTCCCCCCCCGCCTTGCAGCGCTACGACGAGATCCTCGACTCCGACTTCTCATACCACGCCAAAGACCTCGGCCGATACCGCGTCAACGCCCACACCCAGCGCGGCACCGTCGCGCTCACCATGCGCGCCATCAAAAGCAAAGTCCCCCCCCTCGCCGCCTTGAACCTCCCCGAGGTGATCGCTCGCCTGACCTATCTCCCGCGCGGCCTGGTCCTCGTCACCGGCGACACCGGCTCCGGCAAATCCACGACCCTCGCCGCCATGATCCAGGCGATGAACGAACGCTACCGCAAGCACATCATCACTCTCGAAGACCCCGTCGAATACACGTTCGAATCCAACCGCTGCCTGGTCGAGCAGCGCGAGCTCGGCGCCGACATGCCCAGCTTCGCCTCCGGCCTCAAGCACGCCCTCCGACAGGATCCCGACATCATCCTCGTCGGCGAGATGCGCGACCTCGAAACCACCGCCCTCGCCATCACCGCCGCCGAGACCGGCCACCTCGTACTCAGCACCCTCCACACCGTCAGCGCCTCCCAGACCGTCGAGCGCATCATCGACATGTACCCCGGCGCCCAGCAGAACCAGATCCGCTCCATGCTCTCGAACACGCTCCAGGCGGTCGTCTCGCAGACCCTGTTCTCCCGCATAGATCAGCCCGGCATGGCGCCCGCGGTCGAGGTTCTGCTCTGCACCCCCGCGGTCCGCAACATCATCCGCGAGTCGCGCACGTTCGAGATCCCCAACGTCATCGAGACCAACCGCGCCATCGGCATGACCAGCCTCGATTCCGCCATCGCCGAACTCTACTTCAACGGCCTCATCAGCCGCGAGGACGCCATCGCCCAGGCGGCGTTCCCCGACAAAATCGAACGCCAACTCGCCGCGTAATCGCAGCCACGCCGCAGCCCCGTCCCGCCGAGTCTTCTCATGCCGAACTACCGCTACCAGGTCAAGTCGGGAACCGGCGCCGTGACGATCGGGGTCATCAGCGCCGCCAGCGCCAGCGCCGCCGCCGCCTCGCTCCGCGCCCAGGGCGCACGCGTCATGGACCTCAGCGCCGTCACCGACGACGCCGCCGGCGGCGGATTCCTGACAAAACTACGCGACCTCAACTCCGGCAAGCCCAGCGCAAAGCACGTCCTCGACTTCACAACACAACTCGCCGTCATGGTCCGCGCGGGCATCAACCTCCGCACCGCCCTCGAAGGCATCGCCGATCAGACCACACACGCCCAGTTCAAACGCATAATCCTCGGCCTCAAGACCGACGTCGAATCCGGCAAACAATTCTCCGAAGCAATCGCGCGACATCCCAAACTCTTCGGCCCGCTATACGTCAACATGATCCGCGCCGCCGAGGTCTCCGGCTCCTTCGGCAAGATGCTCGACCGCATCGCCATGAACCTCGCGCAGCAGATCGAGACACGAAAAATGGTCATCGGCGCGATGATCTACCCCGGCGTCATCGCCATGATGGCCGTCTCCGTCACCATCTTCCTCCTTACATTCGTATTGCCCAAGTTCGGCCAGGTCTTCGAGGGAAAAGAAGACGCACTCCCCTGGGCGACGACCTTCCTCATGGGCCTGAGCGCCTTCCTCGTCGAGCAGTGGCCGATGCTCGTCGGCCTCACCGTCGTCGGCTTCGTCGGCTTCATCCTGTTCCTCAAGACCGAGGCCGGCTCGTTCTGGTGGGATCGGATGAAACTTAGAACCCCGATCTTCCGCGCCATGTTCCGCTCGCTCTACATCAGCCGCGGCCTCCAGACGATGGGCGAACTCATCAACGCCGGCGTACCCATGCTCGACACCATCGCAATCACCGGCGACATCTCCGGCAACCGCCTGTACCGCCGGCTCTGGCAGACCGTCTTCGCCGCGGTGAAAGAAGGCAAAAAGATCGCCATGCCCCTGACACGCTCGACGCTGCTACCCAAGGCCGTCGTGCAGATGGTCGCCGCGGGCGAAGAGTCCGGAAAACTCGGCGAGGTGCTCGACGAGATATCGGCCTTCTACGCGAAACAACTCAAGGACAACATCAAGGCGGTCACCTCGATGATCGAACCGATCATGATCATTGTGATGGGCTCGATCGTCGGTTTCATCGCCATGGCCATCATCCTCCCCATCTTCAAGATGAGCCAGATCGTCTCCTGACCGATGTAAACCCAGTGGCACGGGCGTCTCGCCCGTGCATAAGTAAATAACCAGTGGCACGGGCGTCTCGCCCGTGCATAAGTAAATAACCAGTGGCACGGGCGTCCCAGTGGCACGGGCGTCTCGCCCGTGCGCGAGCAACCCTGACCTTCGCTTCGCTCAGGTCAGGCGTCACGACGAGCGAAAAGCATCGCGCGTGTTCGGAGGATCGAGGAGCAGGGTCATGCCGACCTGTAGCACGACAACCGCGCGCCCCGGGCGCCACGGCTTCACACTCATCGAGACCGCTCTCGCCACTCTTATTATCGGCGTCGGCGTCCTCGCCATGGTCGAAGCCTTCCAGGTCTTCCTCCGCGCAAACTCCTGGTCAACACAGACCTCCACCGCAACCCTTCTCGCCGGCGAGATCCGCGAGATGACCCGCAACTTCCCGCGCCACGACTCATTCGCCGGCGGGATCTACTTCACAGACCCCGACACTCACACCGGCTTCACCGGCTGGGGGCCTGAAGCCGACGAACTCAACCCATCCATGTTCGACGACCTCGACGATCTCGACGGCGCCGTCTTCGGCGACGCCGCCGACGCCGACCTCCCAGGCCCCGTCGGAGTCTTCGGCAACAACACCCCCATGCGATTCCCAGGCCCGATCGACGCCTTCGCAGACGTCATCCCCGAAACCGACTGGAACGGCGCGACCCCGACCGACGGCGCCGGCGTCCCCCTCCCCATGCAAGGCTGGACCCAATACGTCCGCGTCGAGAAAGTCGATCCCGCAGACTTCACCATCGTCCGACCCAACGACTACTTCGAACCCGCCGTCGGCCAGACCCCCGAACTCGAAGTCCATCAGTTCCCCCTGCGCGTCACCGTCTGGGTCCTGTTCCAAGGCCCATTCGACACCCGCGCAGAGGTGATCGCCACGCACACCTGGGTCGTCCCGCGATGACGCCACAACCGCAACCTCGTCGTACGAAAGCGCGGTCGCAAGGCTGGAGGATCGAGGAGCCGCCGCGATGAACAACCCGCAACCAACTTATATGACGGTCCGCCCCGCGGATTCCCTCACGGTGGGACGGGCGTCCCGCACGTCTTCCGTCAACACAACAAACCCTGACCTTCGCTGCGCTCAGATCAGGCGTCCCGAGCGTTCCCCCGATCCTGCTCTGCGCCCTCAGCGCCTCTGCGGTGATTCCCCATCAGCGCGGATACCCATCAGAAATCGCGCCCGTCGCGGCGTCATCAGCGTACTCGCGATGATGTTCATGGTCCTCTTCGGCTCACTCGCCGTCGCCATGGCGGTCGTCAGCAAAGGCAACCTCCGCACCGCCCAGACCCACCTCCGCGTCAGCGGCGCCCTCGGCGCGACCGACAGCGGGATGACACTCGCAGCCGGCCGACTCGCCGCCGCCGCCAATCGGCTACGAGTCTGGAAAGGTGACATCGACCAGGCCTACGCGATGCAACTCTGGGCCGGCAACTACTCCCCCAGCGACGGGCCTGTCCTCAACCCCGCGGGCAATCCGACAACCCTCGGCCTGCGCGACATCCTCGCCGCCATGCACCCCGCCGCGGGGGCGCCCGGCACGGTCGCCATCGAGCCGGACTTCGTCCCACAGAGCGACTGGCTCGTCACCGCGCCCATCGTCCTCGAAGCCGTAGGCGCCCAGGTCACAACCGCATTCCAGATAACTTACATCCCCGAACCCATCCCCGCCGAGGATCGCCTCGGCGTCCGCGTCGTCGTCACCGGCTTCTCCTGGGACTTCGCCGGCGAACGATGGACCCGCCGATCCGCGCAGCGCCTCTTCAAAATTGACAAAAACCCCAAGCAGGCAGTCCTCGGCCCCAGCAAAATCATGATCGGCAAGAACGTCCAGATCAACGGGCCGATCGGCGCGCGGTTCACCGACGTCGCCTTCGTAGGCGGGCACCCCATGGTCGTCCGCAGCGACTTCTACGGCCTCGACCCCCTGCTCGACGCCAAACTCGACCAGTTCTACGCCGCCGTCCTCGCGTTCGACACCGACGGCGACAACCGCCTGCGCACCCAGCACGACATCGAGAAAATCCCCCTCGACGCCCTCCGCGACGAAGCCTTCGACCTCACCTCCGGCGGGCAGGGCAACGGCCAGATCGCCGACTTCACCGGCGACGGCTTCGTCGATGAATACGACATCTTTCTCAAACATTATGACACCAACGGCGACGGCCGCGTCGCGCTCTCCGACGACCTCCGCGCCGGCACGCCCAACCAATCCCTCACCGCAGAGTTCGCCGGCGTCGACGACAACCTCGCCATTCTCATCGACCACGCACGCCCCGACCGCAACGGCGACGGCGTCGTCGATTCACGCGACACCGCCCTCGGCTACGCCGACGGCGTGCTCGACTTCCGCGACCGCTACGCCAAGATCCGCGGCCAGACGCTCTTCCGCGCCCAGCGCCCGCCCTGGGAAGCGCAGGACGACGGCTTCGGCGTGCAGGTCGGCGACTACCAGCGGTTCGTTATGGGCGTCATCGACGCCGGAGAGATCGACCCGCCCGTCGTCTTCAACGCCGGCGACGAAATCCTCCCACCGATCTCGACTTCAACCTTCGACACCGCCCTGAGCGATCTCGGAATCGCCGCCGACGGCGCCCCCTTCGCCGCCCAGGCCGGGCTTCCCTGGATCTCACAAAATATTATCAACGCCGACGGCGTCGTCGTCGGACAGACCCTCAACCCCGCATTCATCTCCGGCGGCGACACCGACCCGCATTCCGTCAAGTTCGAGCCGATCCCCTTCGGCGCCCCCGCCCCCAGCGACTACTACAACCGGCCCGTCATCCGCAACCGCGTCTTCCGCAACGTCGTCATACCCATGGGGACCAACGCCCTCTTCGAAAACTGCACGTTTGTCGGCGTCACCCGCGTCGAAACCGCTGTCGGCAACACACACCCATCCTGGCAGTTCTACGGCGTGCAGGAGGCCGACGGCGCGCTCGCATTCCCGCCACTCCCCGCTAACAGCGACGCACAACTCGACAACGACTACTTCCCGTCCGACGGCTCGATCATCCCGCCCCCGGGCTTCAACGTCCCCAGGCTCACCGTCAACGGCACGCCTTATATCACGACCAAACCCCTCTCGAACAACATCAGATTCCATAACTGCACATTCGTCGGCTCCATCATCGCCGATCGACCCACCAACTACACACACCTGCGGAACAAACTCCAGTTCACCGGCGCCACACGCTTCAGCCTCGAACACCCCGAGCAGCCCCTCAACCCCACCCTCAACCCCGACGCCGGTGACCTCCCCGCCATCCGCAAAAGTTCCATGATGCTCCCCCACTACTCCGTCGACATCGGCAAGAACAACGCAAGCCCAGATCAGAACGTCGATCTCCGCGGGCTGATCATCGCCGGCGTCATGGACGTCCGCGGCCGAACAACCATCACCGGCGCCCTCCTGCTCACATTCGAACCCAGCCTCCTCGACCCCGCACTCCAGCACTTCGGCGAACCGGTCGGCAACCCCGCCGACTTCAACGGTACCTTCGGATACTTCGGCGCCGACGACGGCGACGCCGAAGGACTCGCCCCCTTCGAGTTCAACGGACAGACCATCGTCGGCTTCGACACCACGGGCGACGGCGAAGCAAACTCCACCAACCCGACAGACTACGACGGCTCAAACGCCGTCATCTTCAACGGCTTCGGACGCATCGTCTTCAACTTCGACCCCACCCTCGTCATGCCCGACGGCCTCATCGCCCCCCTGAACATCGAACCCGTCGGATTCACCTACCACGAAAGCCGAACCATCGCGGGAGTAACCCCATGAACATCCTCAACTCCAGTGGCGCGGGCCTCCCCCCCAGTGGCACGGGCGTCTCGCCCGTGCGCAAATCCCCCGGCTTCAGCATCATGGAGACCCTCATCGCCCTGACAATCAGCGGCATGCTCCTCACCGCCACGCTCGCCGCCCTCGACACTTCCTTCAAACAATATAAATCAACCACCGAATCCGCCTCGACACACGTCATCAGCCGAATCGTCATGCACCGCCTGCTCGCGATGGTCCGCACCGGCGTCGAGTTCGGCCCGTTCCCCCTCGATCCCTTCGACGCCGCCCAGAACCCCGTCGTCACCGACTTCATCGAGTTCCGCTCCGAACGCGACATCGCCGCCGGCGTCAACCGCGTCACCCGCGTCGAAGTCCGCCCCGGCCTGCCCGGCGAACCCGGCGAACTCTGGTACGTCCTCGTCGACGCCGACCCCGACAACCCATCAATCCTCGAAGAACGCCCGCTCATCCGAGGCGTGCTCTCCGCCGTCTTCACTCTTAACTACAGCCGAACCACAAGCCTCCTCGACCGCGCGACCATCGACCTCACGATCGAACCGAACGACTCGCAGGATCTCCGCGTCGGCGCCCTGTCAGACGCCGCCGCCCCGCAGACGATCCGCCTCGTAGCCTCCGCAGCCCCGCGCCAATCGAACTGACCAAGGAGCGTCCCACCCGCTCCGCAAAGCCCGCTGACTTTTCCCTCAAAATGCCCGAGGACTTATCCCTCAAAGCCCAGGGATTTATCCCTGGGTCATCCCGCGCAATATACTCCCCGATGCCGCCGCGTCGCAGTCGCCCCCGACACCGACGGCGCGACAAGCAAGACACACAACGCTGCCGAACGCTCTATGATGCCGCCGCCGCGGGGCGGTAGCTCAATTGGGAGAGCACCGGCTTTGCAAGCCGGGGGTTGCCGGTTCGATCCCGGTCCGCTCCATTGCCCGCCGACGCTCGCTCATGTTCGCTGGCTCACGTCCCAGGCTCGTCGTCGTCCAGCAGTGCCCGCACCGCCGGTGTGTCCAGGTCGTCCATCTGCCCGTCGCGCGTCGCCCAGATGAACGCCCACACCGCCGCCGCCGCGATCAGCAGCGCCAACGGCATCAATATAAATATCACGCTCATCGCCGCCTCCCCCCGCCGAACGTCCGCGCCCCCAGCGACAGCGACAAGACCGTCAGCGAACTCAGCGGCATCAGCACCGCCCCCAGCAGCGGCGAGACCATCCCTCCCACCGCCAGGCTCGCCGCCACAACATTATAACTCAGCGACGCCGCCACATTCCGCCTCACGACGCCCATCGCGCGATCGGCGCCCGCGACAAGATCCACGATCGGCGTCAGCCCGGCGCTGGTCAGATACACGTCCGCCGCGGCAAGGCTCGCCTCCGCCCCGCCGTGCACCGCCACGCCCACCGTCGCCGCCGCGAGCGCGGGCGCGTCGTTGACGCCGTCCCCCACGAACACCACCGGCCCGCGCTCCTTCTCCCGCTCGACGATCGCTCGCTTCTCCTCCGGAGTCGCGGCGCCGACGCGCATCTCAAACTTACCACCGAGTTCATCCGCGACCGATCCGACGATGCCCATCTCATCGCCCGAAACGATCCCGATCCGCCAGCCCCGCGCCCGCAGCGCGGCGAGCGCTCCGCGCGCGTCGCTGCGCACCCGATCACCCAGCGCCGCGACCGCCGCCACTACGCCGTCTTTCTCGATCAGAATCGGCGTCCGGCCCGCAGCGAGCGCTTCCCGACGCGCGTCCTCCGCCCACTCGGGGATCGCCGTCCGCGACGAGATGAACTCGTGCGACCCCGCAGCGATGCGCGCCGCGCCGACTTCGCCTGTCAAGCCCAGCCCGGGAATATGCCTGATGTCGCGCACATCCTCGTCAATGTTCCCCTCGAACCCTGCCGACAGCGCCCGCGCGACAGGATGGTTCGAGCCGGCTTCGAGCGCAGCGACGATCGGTCGTAATGTTAGATCACCCGACCACGCCGCGACGCGCACCGAGCCCTCCGTAAGCGTCCCCGTTTTATCAAGCAGCAGCAGCCCGGGCCTGGCCAGTGATTCGACCGCGTCGCCGGATTTTATGAACACGCCCTCCCTGCTCGCGCGACCAATCGCGACCGTCATCGCCAGCGGCGTCGCCAGCCCGAGCGCACACGGGCACGTCACGATCAAGAGCGCGATCGTGTGCTCGATCGCGGCGCCGGGATCTCGCCCCCACCAGATCGCCATCGTCGCCGCGGCGAGCGTCAGCACCGCAGCGAGGAACCATCCGCTGAAACGATCGACGAGCGCCGTGACGCGCGACCCCGCCGACGCCGCCGATTCGACCTCGCGCATGATTCGCCCGAGCCGGGTCGCGTCGCCGACCGCATCGGCGCGCACGCGCACCGGCGCCGAAACGTTCACCGCGCCCGCGTTCACCGCGTCGCCCGGCGATCGATGGACGGGGCGCGATTCGCCTGTAATTACAGCGTTTTCGATGTCGGTCTCGCCGCGCACTACCACGCCGTCGACCGGGATCGTGCCCCCCGCGCGAACGAGCAGGATCATGCCCGGCATGACGGCTTCGATCGGCGCGTCGCGTTCATCATCACCGACAATCAGCGTCACCGTCGCGGGGGTCAGCGTGTAGAGCCGATCGACGCGCTCAACGGCTCGGCGCTGCTGCGATCTCTGCAAGCCCCGGCCGACCAGCAGCAGGAACACAAGCATCGCGATCGAGTCGAAGTAAATCTCTCCCGCGCCGCGGATAACATTAACTGCCCCCGCCGCTCCGCCGAGCGCAAGCGCGATCGAGATCGGCGCGTCGAGGCTCCATGCGCGGACGCGCGCCGCCGCGATCGCGTTGCGGAAGAAAACCGACCCGGGCCACACCAGCGCGACCCCGCCCAGCGCCGCGCTCGTCCATCGGAACAGCGTTTCGATCGGCGCCTCGATCGCGTCGAGCAGCCCGCTGTAGAGCGCGACCGCGAGCAGCATCACGTTCCCCGCGAGCGCCCCGGCGACGGCGATCCGCACGAGAAATCGGCGGTCCTCGCGCGTCCGCCTTGCGCGAGCGTCCGCGCCACGCGCCGGGTTCGGCGGATACCCGAGGCGGTCCAGATCGCGCGCGATCGCCGAGAGTTCCGCCGCCGATCCGTCCCACACGACGCGCACGATCGAGCGCGCGAGATCAAGCCGGGCGCTGACTACCCCCGCGCGGATCTCGGGCAGTTTCTCGACCAGCCACACGCACGCGGCGCAGTGAACCCCATCGAGATAGAACTCGATCTCGCGCAGCCCGTCGCGGCGGATCGCGCTGTGCGCATCTAAGAACTCCGGCGCGTCGAACGCTTCGTACCGCGCGCCCGTCGAACGGGCTTTCGCGGGCGCATCGTCGAACGCGTCGCGCAGCATGTAATAACGATCAAGCCCGCACGAATGAATCACCGCGTAGACGGTCCGGCACGCCTCGCAGCAGAACTGATCCGCTTCGCCCGGCTCGAAAAGGCCCGCCGGGACGGGCAGTGTGCAGTGCGCGCACTTCACTCCCGAGGCGCCTACGCCCCGCATATCGCCCGCTCGCGCCGCGACGCCGGTCACCGCGACGACCCTCGATCCGCAGCAGCCTCGGCGGGCGCGCAGACACTGTGATCGTGCTCGCCGAGCGTCCGCGCGTGCGTCACGGCGTCATCGAGCGACGCATGACGAACATCAGAAGTCGTGTCGAGCCGCGCGGGCAAACTCGAGCGCCAGACGATCGTCCCGAGCGCGACTACCGTGACGAGCGCAGGCATGAGCACGGGCGTGGCGCGCCCGATCGGCCCGGCGATCGCGCGAGCCGACACTCCCACCGCGACGAGCGTCGGCAGCGTCCCCGCCCAGAACGCCGTCATCACGACGACCGCGACGATCGGATCCGCCGTTCCCGCCGCGGTCGCGACGAACGCGTAGAGCCAGCCGCAGGGAAGTAATGTTGTAAGCAGCCCGATGGCCGCGGCGCGAGTAATCGGCGGGAGGTTCATAGCCCGGCGGTGCCCGGCGCCTAGCAATCGCTGCATGACCATCGGCGGGCGGACGCGGCCGATCTTCACGCCCAGTGCGCGGAGCATCCAGAACACGCCGAACGTCGCTACTGTCGCCGCCGCGAGCGCGCCCGCGACGCGCTGCGCGCCGACGAGCGAGCCGCCGAGATCCACCATGCTCCCGAGCAACCCCGCCAGCGCCCCGAGCATCGCGTAGGTGACAAGCCGTCCGCCGTGATACGCGGCGTGAAGCGTCGCGCGAGCCGGAGCGCGTGCGCCGTCCGATGTCGGCGTCACCGCGAACGCGACGAACGCGCCGCACATCCCCGCGCAGTGCAGGCTGCCCAGCACGCTAGCGAGAAACACGCTGACGACGAGCGGGATCATGGCGTTGATTCGCGGTCGAGCATTGTTATCTCGTGCTTAGAAGCCATACCTGCTTGCGGGCGATGTACGCGTCGGCGCCGAGTCGCGCGTCGAGTTCGACTTCCCAAAGCCCGGCGCGGTCGGCGCGCACGCCGCCGACATAAACCCCGGCGCCGAGGTGTTCGAGAGTCGCGGCGGATCGGTCCGCGCTCCGCGCGGGGTGGTACACGACTGCTTCGACGCGGGCGCCTTCGATAGGCGCGCCGTCCGCGTCGAGAAGCGTCACGCGGAGTTCGCGCATCGCGGGCGCCGCGGCGTTCTCCGTAGACGCGGCGAACTCGATCGTCGCGGTCCAACCGAGCGCGTCGCTGGCGCGCTGCGCCGACCGGGCGGCGCTCTGCGTCGCGGCGTCTTCGCGGTAGCCCGGCACGACGGCGAACGACGGGTCCGACACCGCGAGCATCGCCGTCACCGCCATCGCCCCCACGCTCGAACCGAGCAGCAGCACCACAAGCCCGGGCCAGAAAACGTGCGGCGGAACAATGTTCCGTTTTGCTACTCCATTTATATTACGTTCCCGCATCGGTGATCTCCTTGGATGTTCGCGCGGGCCCCCACGGGCCCAGCAGCCGGAACCTGCGTTCGGTCGCGAAGCCGGCGCCGTTCTCGACGCGGAGCGTGGCGTCCCGGCGGCCGCTATCGAACGAGCCGGCGGGGATGATCGCGGTGACGGGGACCGCGCGCACGTCGCCCGGCTCGACGGTGATCGGGAAAGCCTCGGACTCGAGCCGCGCGCCTTCGACTCCGAGGATCGTCGCGGCGTACGTCGCGGCTTCGGGCGACTGGTTCCGGATCTTGATTATAAGTTGATTGCTGACCGTCCCGTCGGGCAGCGTCGCGAACGGGATGCCCGGGCTGCGCGTAAGCGTGACCAGCGCAGCGGGCCGATCCGCGATCGTGAGCGTCAACCCGGTCAGAACCGCTGCGAGCAGCACGGGGTAGATCAGCACGCGCGGGCGCAGCAGCGTGAACCTGCCGCGTTCGACGGCTTCCTGGCTGCTGTAGCGGATCAGCCCGCGGGGCTTGCCGATCTTGTCCATCACCGCGTCGCACGCGTCGATGCACTGCGCGCAGCCGACACATTCCATCTGCAAACCCTCGCGGATGTCGATGCCGGTCGGGCACGTGCGGACGCACATGCCGCAATCGATGCAGTCGCCGCGTTCGGGCGTGACGGGGAGCGATACGTCGCCGGTCTTCGCATGGCGTGACAGTTTGCCGCGCGGCTCGCCGCGCTGTTCATCATATGTGATAATCAGCGAATGCCGATCGAGCATCACCGACTGGAACCGCCCGTACGGGCAGGCGATCAGGCACGTCTGCTCGCGGAAGAACGCGAAGTCGAACATCATCAGGCCGGTGACGGAAGCCATGACGAGGAACGCCGTCGGGTGCTCGGTCGGCGGCGTGGTGATCCACCGCGCCAGCCGATCTATCCCGACGAAGTACGCCAAGAAAGTGTGCGCGAGGAACATGGAGACGAGCAGATACGTCGCGTATTTCGCTGGTTTTCGCCAGGCGCCGGTTTTTTTCTTGCGTCCGGGCCTGCCGTCGAAGAAGCGTTCGATGGGGCGGTAGAGGAACTCCATGTAGACGGTCTGCGGGCACGCCCAGCCGCACCAGATGCGGCCGAAGAGCGCGGTGACGAGGAACACCGTGACGAACACGCTGAGGATCAGCAGCGCGAGCGGGAGTGTGTCCGTGGGGTAGAACGTCACGCCGAAGAATGTGAACTCGCGGGCGGAGATGTCGAGGAGGATCGGCGGCTTGCCGTTGATCTTCAGGTACGGGAGCGCCGTGAAGACCGCGATGAGCGCGTACGCCGTCACGCGCCGCCGGGCCAGGAATCGCCCGGGCGCGAGCCAAGGCCGAAGCCAGCGCCTGCTCCCGTCCGCGTTGAGCGTCGAGAGCACGCGGTCGTCATGCTCGGCTGGGGGTTTCATGGCTCATTATTCACCGCAGAGGCGCAGAGGGCGCAGAGACGGGGACGGGGGGACGGGGAAGTTGCGCGAGGCGGATCGCGCGTCGAGTCGGGCGTCGATCCGGGCGTCGTGATGGGAGCGGCACGCCGCTGGAATTAAGTTCAGTGGATTCAACGGATCGATTTTCCTGCCGCCTTCTCGCTGTTCACGCACGGGCGAGACGCCCGTGCCACTGGGCTTTATTCGCACGGGCGGGACGCCCGTGCCACTGTTGGGACCCGTGCCACTGTTTGGACCCGTGCCACAGTTGATTGATCCTCTCACTCCGCCTCACCCTCATCCCCCCTGTCCCTCTCTCCCCTCTGCGTTCACTGCGTCTCTGCGGTGAACCGTTTCATTTCCAAGGCGGGATGACCTCGCCCTCCGGGCCGCGGGGGCCGGGGAGGTTTCTGCCGCGCATGTCCGCGACGTAGGCGGCGAGCAGGACGATCTCGTTGGGATGCAGGCGGTTCCCCCAGCCGGGCATCGCGCCGCCCGCGGCTCCCGCGTCGATCACGTCGATCACGCCCGCGATGTCGGTCACGTTCTTATAATGATCGTCGGTGAGGTTTGGTCCGACCAGGCCCTGCCCCTGAGCGCCGTGGCACGACACGCAGTTGGTGGCGAACAGTCCCTCGGCGACGGGCATCCACTGCGGGTCGCCCATGAGCGACAGCACGGTTTCTTCGTCCCGGCTGAGGACACCGATATCGGCGAAGAGCGCCTGGAACTCCGCTGTCTGGGCGGCGGCGAGTCGGCTCTGCGGCGTCGTCGCCATAGGGCTGAACGTGTAATAGAAGAAGTACACCGCCGAGAACAGCACGCTCCCGAGGAATATGACATGCCACCACCCGGGCGTAGGGTTGTCGTACTCGACTATGCCGTCGTACTCGTGCCCGGTGAGGTGGCCCCCGCCGGGCATCACGGGCGTTTCGTGCTGGTTTTCGTGTGTGTTCGCGCTCATCGGGCGCCTCCTTCAGCGGCGGGATCGTCGTCGAGCGGCAACCGGGCGGCTTCGTCGAACTCCCGCCTCGGCGTCAGCGCGATCTTCACGATGACCGCTGCGAACGCGAGCAGAAAGAGCACCAGCCCGATCTCCGCGTAACTCGCCAGATCGAATGAACTCATAAGTTCCGACATGCTCACGGCGCGGCTCCTTCACCCTCTTCGCCCGGCGCGGGCTTATTAATATCCGTCCCGAGCCGCTGGAGGTACGCGATCAGCGCGACGACCTCCTTGTCGGCAAGCCCGGGCCTGCCGCCCGCGGCTTCGATGTCCGCGGCGATGCGCTCGGCCTGCTCACGCGCCATCTCGGGGGCATTGAGCACGGCTTCGCCGTAGGGGACGCCGAGCATCGCCATCGCGTCCACACGCGCCTGGATCGCCTGAAAGTTGATCGTCTTCTCAAAGAGATGCGGGTACGCCGGCATGATCGAGCCGGGGACCACCTGCCTCGGGTTCTCGAAGTGCGCGACATGCCAGGCGGCGTTGGGGTTCGACTGCCCGACGCGCGCGAGGTCCGGCCCGATCCGCCTCGACCCCCACTGGAACGGGCGATCGTAGATCGACTCACCGGGCTTCGAAAACTCGCCGTAGCGCTTCACCTCGGCGAAGATCGGGCGGATCATCTGCGAGTGGCAGTTGTAACAGCCCTCCGCGACATAGATATCACGCCCGGCGAGTTCCAGCGGCGTGTAGGGCTGGACGCTGGCGATCGTCGGGACGACCGAGCGCACGGTGAACATGGGGATCGCTTCAAAGAGAGACGCCGCCGCGACCGCGACGATCACCAGCACGGTGAACTTCAACGGCATGCGTTCGAGCCGGCGGTGCCACCATCCCTGGAGCACCATCACGTCGATCTTCTTGCCGAACTCGACATTGGCTTCGAGACGTGTTGCGGGAAGGGCAGGGTCGCGGAAGTGTTTGTCCAGAGGCGCCGCGGTGTGCTCGACTTCTTCATATGTCGCCGGCCGAGAGCGCCAGGTCATGTAGCAGTTCCAGATGCCGAGCAGGACCGCGGCGAGGTACATTGTCCCGCCGACGGCGCGGATCCAGTAGAACGGGATCAGCCTGGTCACCGTCTCGATGAACTGCGGGTACGCCAGGCGCCCGGTCTCGTCGAAGGCGCGCCACATGAGTCCCTGCGTCACTCCCGCGGTGTAGATCGAGATGACATAGAGCAGGATGCCGATCGTCCCGACCCAGAAGTGCGTGTTGGCGAGGCGCACGCTGTAGAGCCTGGTCTGGAAGATGCGAGGCGCGAGCCAGTAGATCATGCCGAAGGTCATGAACCCGTTCCACCCGAGCGTGCCGGAGTGAACGTGCGCGATGGTCCAGTCGGTGTAGTGGGAGAGGGCGTTGACGCTTTTTACGGAGAGCATGGGGCCTTCGAAGGTCGCCATGCCGTAGAAGGTGATGCCGACGACGAAGAACTTGAGTACGGGGTCGGTGGCGACCTTGTGCCACGCGCCCCGGAGCGTGAGCAGGCCGTTGATCATCCCGCCCCACGACGGCATCCAGAGCATCACCGAGAAGATCATGCCCAGCGTCGAGGCCCACTGCGCGAGCGCCGTGTAGTGCAGGTGGTGCGGCCCGGCCCATATATAAAGGAACACCAGCGACCAGAAATGCACGATGCTCAGCCGGTATGAGAACACCGGGCGTTCCGCCGCCTTGGGCAGGAAGTAGTACATCAGCCCCAGGAACGGCGTAGTCAGGAAGAACGCCACCGCGTTGTGCCCGTACCACCACTGCACGAACGCGTCCTGCACACCCGAATAGATCGGGTACGACTTCATAAGGTTCGAGAATGACGAGACCTCCCCGGTCTTGACGAACTCGACCACGCCGACAGGGATCCAGAGGTTGTTGAAGACGTGGAGGATCGCGACCGTGACGATCGTGGCGATATAGAACCACAGGGCGACATAGAGATGGCGTTCACGACGGCGGGCGAGCGTCCCGAAGAAGTTCACGCCGAAGAACCCGACCCACACCACCGCGATCGCGATGTCGATCGGCCATTCGAGTTCGGCGTACTCCTTGCCCTGCGTGTAGCCGAACGGCAGAGTCAGGGCGGCGGCGACGATGATCGCCTGCCAGCCCCAGAAGTGGAGCCGGCTCAGACGGTCGCTGAACATGCGGGCCTTGCACAGGCGCTGCGTCGAGTAGTAGACCGCGGCGAAGATGGCGTTCCCGCCGAAGGCGAAGATCGCGGCGTTGGTGTGCAGCGGGCGCAGGCGCCCGAACGTAAGCCATTCGAGGCCGAAACTTAGTTGCGGGAGCGCCATCTGGAACGCGATGAACACGCCCACGAGCATCGACACGGCGCCCCAGAGCAGCGTCGCGCCGACGAACATGCGGACGATGCGGTCGTCGTAGACGAACCGATCAAGCCGAGCCCCCGCCGATCCTGAGATCGCCGGCTCGGGGGAGTGAGCGGGTTGGGATGCCATCGTCTGTGAACCCCTGTCAGGATCGCCGGGCGCGGTCGCCCGGACGGATGGGTCGTCGTTCATTCTGACACCGCGGCGCGGTCGAGAGTTTCGGCTTTACAGGAATTATTCCCGTCTCGCCGGACCTCGGCCACGCCGCGGCCGTGCGTATCAAGCATTTTCGGACCGCCCGCGGTCGCGCGATCAGAACATCAACTGGAGTTGCAGCCGAACCGCGACCTGCCCCTCCTCGACCGAGGGCAACAGCCCGATGCGGTTGGTCGCCGACCCGGCGGCGCCGGTGGTCACGGCGTTGACCAGGGCGTTGTCCGACACGGCGTCGAAGTAGTACTGCACGTCGAGACTGAGTTTGGCGGCCTGTCCGTGGATGTAATAGTTGGCGCCGAAGGTCAGGGTGTTGAATGCGCTGCCGCCCCCGGCTCGGCCGGAGTCAGGAATGATGACGTCGTAGCGGACGAACGGCTCAATGTCGTCGGTGACGAAGTACCCGCCCTGGACCATGAAGCCGTAGTCGTCGGTCGACGGGCCGGGGCCGTTGCCGCTGGAGTGAAGCCCGACGCCCATGAGGAAGAAGTTCCACCCGTCGCCCTGGATCATGACGTCGCCGGTCCATGCGAGGGTGTCGGTTTCGATGGTCCCGATGCCTACGGGCGGGAGCGGCCCGGGCACGCGCGGGCTTTGCTCGAAGTGCACCCCGCCGCCGAGTTTCACCCCGAACGCCGAGCCTCGCGGCGAGGAGAACGAGTTGAACTGATCCTACGTAGCGTCGCCTAACTTATATTCCCAGCGCGTGGTCACGCCCCAGTCGGCGGGGTCGGCGGCGAGGTCGGTGTTCGCCGAGCGGATGCCGTCGTTGAAACCCGCCCAGAAACGCCAGGCGTCGGCCTGATAGTGCACCCAGACGCCTTGCGCGAAGCCCTGCGCGAAGACCGCGTTCACCACCGACTGATCGACCGCCAGGCTCGCGACGTCGTTGATCACGTCTTCCCAGAGGATCGGCTCGCGGATCTGGCCCGCGAGGACGATCAGCCCGTTGTCGAAGACGTAGCCCGCGAAGGCGTCTTCGAGCGTGAACCCGCCGCCTTGCCGATTGAAAATGCCCTGTATGCCGTAGATGAACTTGTCGTAGATCTGCCCGTCGAAGCGGAGGACGGTGCGCGGGTTGGTGAAGCCGGACTCGAAGTCGTCGGTGACGGGGTTGCCGAGCGCGTCGTCGCCCTCGTCGCGGAAGTTAAGTGTGTAGCGGGTCTGGATGACGCCCGAGACGTTGAGCCGGAACGACCCGTCGGGAGAAGCGAGGAAGAACTTGCCGTCGTGCCCGGCTGAAGAGCCGGACTGGAGCAGGCTCGAGCGGGTCTCCGCGTCGGCGAGCATGTCGGCGACAAGCGCCCGGACCTCGTCGGTGCTGAGTTCCCCCGGGACCGTTGTGGCGGCGCCCGCGGCTGAGACGAGCAGCCCCGACCCGACCAGCCCCGCCGAGTTCACGATGCCTCTCATGAGACACGTCCTTTCGTGCGTTCCCCGCCCGCCGACCCGCCCCGGACGCCGGGATCATGCCGATTGAAGCCGACCGAGCGGAGAACTGGATAAGACGATACTCTTATCGGTGAATCGTGCAAGTGGACGCCAATCGCACCCGGGCCAGCCCCGGGCGGTGGAAAAGTCACCCCCAGCAGCGCCGACGGAGAAGCCAGTGCCCGACGGTTCCGCCCAACTCGGCCGCATCGGCGTGATCGGCGCCGGGGCCATGGGGTCCAGCCTCGCCGCCGTCGCCGCCCGCGTCGCGCCCGTGGTGATGGTCGTCCGCAACCCCGCCCGGGCGGCTCAGATCTTCGACCGAGGCGTGATCGTCGAGGGCATGCTCAACGCCGCCGCACGACCCCTCATAGTCCGAGACATCGCCGACCTCGCCGAGATCGGGTCCGTAGGCGTCATCTTCATCGCCACAAAGACAACCGCTATCCCACAGGTCTGCGCCGATCTCGCCCCCGTCCTCCCCCGGCTCGGCGTCGGCGGGCATCGCGTCCGCCTCGTCTCGTACCAGAACGGCGTCGACCCGGGCCGGGAGATCATGCGTCTTCTTAGTTTCGACCGCGTGATCCGCATGGTTCTTAACTACGGCGCTGTGCTCGACGACCGCACCGGCGTCGTCGAAGTCTCGATGCACGAGCCGCCGCACGCCGTCGGATGCGTCGCGCCGGACCTCGTCGAAGACTGCCGCCGGCTCGCCGATCTATTCACCCGCGCCGACTTCCCGACCGAGCACGTCCCCGACATCGAAACACCGGTCTGGCGCAAGGCGATCCTCAACGCCTCGATGAGCCCCGTCGCAGCCCTCGTCGATTCAACCATCGGCGGGGTGCTCGAATCCCCCGCCGCCGCCGTCGCCCGCCGGCTCCTCGATGAATCCATCGCCGTTGCCCGCGCCGAGGGGATCGCGCTCCCCGAAACATTCGCAGCCGACGCATGGGCGATCTTCGAGCGGGGCGCCTCGCACGTCCCCAGCATGGTCGAGGACATCCGCCGCGGGCGCATCAGCGAGGTCGGCCAACTCAACCGGCAGATCGTCGCGCACGCAGCGAAACTCGGCGTGCCCGTCCCCACCCACGAGACCATCGACGCACTGATCGAAGCCTTCGACTGGCGCATATATCACGCCCGCGCCGCAGCGAGCCGCCACTGGAGCGAGGAGGCCGCCCGATGAATCTTCTCGACGAACTGATGCCGCTCGACCGCGCCGGCGTTGAAGCCTGGCGCAGGCTCTCCGCCGCAGCCGACGATGTAAGCCATCCCATGCGCCTCGTCACGCTCGCGACCTGTGATATTGCGGGCGCTCCCGACGCGCGCCTCATGATCCTCCGAGGCGCCGACCCCGACGAAGCCCGGCTCTGGCTTCACACCGACCTCGGCTCGCCGAAACTCGACCAGGTCCGCGCCCGCCCCGAGGTCTGCCTCGTCGCGTGGGATCCTCGTGACGGCGTGATGCTCCGCGTCTACGCCCACGCCGTCACCCACACCGCCGGCCCGCTCCACGCCGAGCACGTCGAACATCTGAGCCAAGGCCTGTCGCGCCTCGCCGATGATTCAATCGACCGCAGGGAAGCAGGCGCCCAGCGCGACCCGCGCGCCGAAGCCCTCCTCGCCGCCGGCGCCGTGCACCCGCTCGACATATCACTTTGCACCGCGGTCATAGACCTCTCGGTGCGCCGCATCGGCTGGACGCAGACCCGCCGCACCGGCGTCCGCAGCGCGTTGCTCGAAGCCGAGCGGGGCTGGCGCGCCTAAGACCGGCGCTGACCAGGATCGCGCATTCCCCGCAACGCCCAGGGATTTATCCCTGGGCAGTCGTTCACGGGCGTCACACCCCGCTCTTCTTATTATATTTATTCATATAGAATATGAAAGAAGGCGCCGACACAGAGCGCCGGCGCCCTCCCGGACGGCGCGAGCGAGGGGATCGCGCCATCTCCGCAAGGAAAGAGAGATTTACTCAGATGTAGGTTCGGTGCGAGACTCGACCTTCAGGGCCAGCCCCTCGTCATGCGTCACGGTGGACCAGTAGCCGACCCTCAGCGCACTCCGCATGTCGGACGGCTTGCCGTCCAGCGTGTACACGGTCGTTTCGCTGATGTTGCACGTGACCTTCTTCGGTTTCATCGCCGTCGAGTCCTCCTCTTCGACGAGCAGTGTGAACTCCGGCTTTCTCTGGTCGAGCTTCACCGACTCGATCACGCCCTCGATCGTCTCGGTCGCGACGGCGACGACGCGAACCGTTTCGGGCGATCTCGCCGATGTGATGACGCCCGCGAAGCCGGCCCCGGCGCCGGCGGCGAGCAACGATGCCGCGATCAGTGGGGATGCGTTCATGACAGTACTCCTTGATGCGTGCGTCGCGTCTCACATTCCCGCGCTCGGACAGTTCGCACTCTGCGCAGCGAACCGGATCCGGTCTCGAACCGCCGAGTTATAAAAATGTGATGATCGACGCTGTCAGACCGAGCGCCCGGCGATCACGCGATCGCCACGTCGGCCGAATGAAGCGTGTAGCCCCGGCTGCCGCCGCGATGCTAGGCGTGGCCTGCCGGCGCGCTGTGTCCCGAACACTGCTCCTTTGATGACGCGACGCGATCGTAGATTGTTGGTGACCGAGGTTGTCTGATATAGCGCGTCGCGCCGGCTCCCGTGTGTCGTCGTTCCCTGAGCGACGACTCCTTCACCTCGTGATTCGCATAACGAACAGCGGGGTTCTGAAATCTTTAGTTTTTACATGTCCCGCGGGACACGCCAAGCGCTGCGCCCGCCCTGGCAGGCCGTAACGCCGGTTCGCACAGGGTGAATCACGCGACACAGCACGCGCTAGGCACGCGCTAAGAATCACGCGACTGCGCCCTCAAACCGTCGGCCGCGGCGTATCGACATCAAAAAAACCTCGGCGTTCGCCGCTTCGCCGCCGTCGGCTCAGCCTTTCAGAGCTCGGAACGCGGCGATCGCGCGTTCGCGGCGGTCGGCGTGGTCGCAGATCGGCTCCGGGTAGTCGAGCCGGCTCCGCGCCAGCGTCGGGAGGCGCGAGGGATCGTGCGCCGTTGCGGGCGGGAGGTCGCGCAACTCGGGGATCCATTCCTTTATAAAAACGGCTTCGGGGTCGTGGCGCTCGCCCTGCGTCGTGGGGTTATAAATCCTGAAGTAAGGCGCCGCGTCCGTCCCCGTCGACGCCGACCACTGCCAGCCGCCGTTGTTCGACGCCAGATCCCCGTCGATGAGCAGACGCATGAAGTGCGCCTCCCCCCGGCGCCAGTCGATCCATAGATCCTTTGTAAGAAACATCGCTGTGATCATCCGCAGCCGATTGTGCATCCACCCGGTCGCGCTGAGGCATCGCATCGCGGCGTCTACGATCGGGAAGCCGGTCCGCCCGTCGCGCCAGGCGTCGAAGCCGGCGTCGTCGTCCGCCCAGCGCAGCCGATCCGTCGCCGGCTGAAACGCGCGGCCCATGCTCAGTTTCGGATGCGCCGCCAGCAGGTGCTTATAAAATTCACGCCAGATCAGTTCGCTGATCCACACGCCCGGCCCGTTCCGGCCCGCGTCTTTGCCGCGACCGCTCACGACGGCGCCGGCGTTCGCGTTGATCGCTGCGCGCAGGCACTCGCGCGGCGAGATCACGCCGTGCGCGAGATGCGGCGAGAGCCGGCTCGTCCCGCCCGCAGCAGGGGCGTCGCGCCGGTCGTGATAATCTTTTATTCGACTTGATATAAACTCATCCAGCAGCCGCCGGGCGTGCGTCTCGTCCGCGGGCCGGAGATCGCGCGAGGAGCGCCAAGGCTCGAAGCCGTCTACATGTTCCGGGATCGGGTCGGGCGTGCAGACGAGTTCGTCCTGCGTGGTTGGTTCGTGCGCTTCGCCGACGCCGTCGAGTTCTTCGAGCCGGGCTATCCAGGCTTTTTGTAGGGTGTGAAGACCGAGTGCACACCGCCGGCTTTCGTCCGAACGTCGCCCGGCGGGAGGATGATCTGATCGTCGAACGCCGTCGCCGCACGCCCGGACCGCTCGAACGCAGCGGCCACCGCGGCGTCGCGGCGGACTTCGTTGATCTCGTATTCACGATTGTAATAAATCGCGTCGGAGCCGATCTCCCCGGCGAGCGCGAGCAGCGCCCCGGGCACGCCCGCGAACCGCGGCGTCTCGACCACCCTCAGCGCGATGTTCAATGATTCCAGCGATCGCGACAGCGAAGCGAGCGCCCGCAGCAGAAAATCAACTCGAGGCGGGCGCCAGTCGTGCCCGGCCCATTGCGCCGGACAGATCGTGAACACGCCGACGACGCCTCGCGTCGCGTCCCGGCATGCACGAGCGAGCGCGACGTTGTCGCGCACGCGAAGATCAGACCGGAACCAGACTATCGCCCGCATAGAGATGGTTTCGGCGAGAACCGGAGCGGGGATGCAGCGGGCGCGTCACTCGAGCGCCGCGGCGCCGGAGATGATCTCGGTCAGTTCCGTCGTGATCTGCGCCTGTCGGGCGCGGTTGAACTGCCGTTTGAGGTTGTGGCCCATCTTGCCGGCGTTGTCCGTGGCGGACTTCATTGCGACCATCCGCGCGATGTGCTCGGAGACGGCGGCTTCGTTGAACAGTTGGTTGAGCGTCGCGCGGACCGTCACGGGCAGCAGCCGTGCGAGGAGTTCCTCGGCGGGCGGGCTGAACTCGTACAGCAGGCCCGCGGCGGCCTTGGCGTCCGCGCCCGCCGTGGGCTTCAACGGGAGCAGTTGCAACGCCGACGGCTTCTGCCGACCCGCCGACTCGTACCGCATCGAGATCACGCGCACGCCCGAGATCTCGCCCGCGAGGAACCGCGTCATATAAGATTCAGCGAGCGCGTCCACATCCTCGCGCGCCGGGTTGTCGCCGAACTGCGCATGCCGGGTCGCGACCGCGACGCCTTTGAACTTGAGGAACCCGACGCCCTTCTTGCCGACGAGTTCGATGCTCGGCGCCGGGCCGGACCGGGACGCGGCGGCGATCGTTTCCATCGCGCTGCGCAGGACCGACCCGTTGTACGGGCCGCACAGGCCGCGGTCGGAGGTGATGATGAGCAGGAGTTCGGGCTTGCCCGCGCCGGCGGGGACGCCGGTGATGAGGGGGTGCTCGATGTCGCCGGCGGTCGCTGCGAGTTCGCGCACGAGGTCGAACACGCCGAGCGTGAACGGTCGCGCCGCGACGGCGCGCTGCTCGGCCCGAGCGAACTTGCTCGTGGCGATCATCTGCATCGTCTTGGTGATGCGGCGGATGTTGCCGACCGCCTTCATCCGGGATTTGATCTCGCGGATCTGAGCCATGGGCCGGGCAGTGTAGCGAGGTTCCAAACGGGATGCCCCGGGCGATCCGAAAGGAAAAAATCGCGGGGGCGCAGTTGCAAGCGACACCCGAATCTGATAGGATACCCGAATCGCCCGCTAGGCGACCATGTTTTTGGGACGATTGCCCTATTTGGTTAATGACCCCGCCACGTCGGCCACAATACTCTCATGCTAAAAAATTCACAGAATGACGACCCATGCGCATGTCGGCGCGACGATTGTTGACGCCGCGTCATTTTTTTCGCTTTTCAGGCGAGCGCGGGACGGATCGCTGATTGATTTACGATGGGCATGCAGAGGGCTAATTGGATAGAAACCATGAAATTAATTTCTTTTTCCTTGATGATTACGGCCATGGATTGGTCGGAGTGGTCTTTGACAGTCCTTCGAGCGACGCGGCGAGTTCACGATTGGGATTAAGCAAATTCTGATCTGATTACAGTCTGAATACGCACCAGTTACGAGCATCTTTAATCTTATTTATGTGAGCACGCTGCTCATAGTGTCCCATATTACTGCGCATATACGCGCGCACAGCCGGTGCAATTATGTTCCGGTCTAATGCAACAGAAAGGACTGATTCATGGTGGATATCCGCACCGATTGCCTATTCCCAGGGCTTGCACTGTATCTCGATCCGGGTTGTCTCCTTGATCGCAAAGCAAGTCCCTCGTGCAGTCATGATCGCTGCGTTAAAGGATCCCATTACTTCATTTACGTATGCGATGAATCTGATTACGGGCTCTGGCTGCCTACATTTGGAGACACAGGATTTAATAGAAGAGTTATTTCACCAAAGAGCAAGTCCGGTCATCCGAACTGGCAACGCAGGAAGTCCTACTATCATCTGGATCAATTGTGGAACGCTAGCCCCGAAGCGATTGTGGCCGCCGCAGTCGCCGCTGGGGATCGCAGCACCCGATTTAATCGCAACAAGGTCAGCGAACTCTGTGTTTCTTATCTGCAAGATCTGTTCTATGGCCGATTTCACGACGCAGACTAACTTAAGTCCGCAGCGTCTTTTCATATTTATCCCAAAATCAGCCCGTCGTGCGCCAGGCGGATGTTCTCCGGCAGGTCCGCCTCCACCTCCGCGTGCACCACCTCGTGGCCCATGTGCACGAAGTATGTCCGCTCCGCGCCGACCTCGTGCGCGATCGACACCGCCTGGCCGATCGTGAGATGCGTCGGGTGCCGCCGCGGGCGCAGGGCGTCGAGGACCAGGGTCCGCACGCCGACGAGGGCCGCCCAGGATTCCGGCGGGATCGCCGAGACATCCGTGCAGTACGCCAGCGGGAGCCAGTCGGCGCGCGTCGCGGGGCTGTCGGCGTCGATGCGGTACCCGAGGATCGGCTGTCTGCCGTGGAGCAGCGGGATCGGCGTGAAACGCAGGCCGTGGAGCGTCTCGGGCTGGAACGGGCGGACGATGCGCGGGATCAGCGTCGCGACGAAAGATTTATTTATATTTGCGTCGGGGTCGAAGACGTGCCGGTACACCCGGCGGAGGGTCTCGGTCGTCGGCGGGTCGGCGAAGATGTCGATGGGCGCCTGCATGACGGCGTTGAATCGGCGGACCTCATCGAGGCCGAAGATGTGATCGACGTGGTTGTGCGTGAAGAAGATCGCGTCGCATCGGCGGAGGTCGTGGCGGAGGGCCTGCTCTCGGAGGTCGGGCGTGGCGTCGAGGAGGGCGACGCGCTCGGCGCCGGCGGGGTCGGTCCAGAGGATCGCGGCGCCGGTGCGCGTCCGGCGATCGCGCGGGTCGGCCGATGTGCACGCCGCGCAATCGCACGCGATGACGGGCACGCCAGCGCTGGTCCCGGTCCCGAGAAAGACAAACCGCATCGGCGGAGGATAGCCGAGGCTTCGCGGGCGTCATGCGCGCGGGGCTTGTAAAAGCCCGGGGATTCATCCCTGGGCCTGATGCGTTATTTGTCAGGCGCTCGATGCAAGTCAAACTCAACAACACGGCTCGGAGAGCCGTGCCACCCCGCGGCGCACGGGCGGGACGCCCGTGCCACTGGTTATTCTGAAAAGACGGACGGGACGCCCTTGCCACTATGGCATGGACGCCTGATCCGAGCATGCGAGGATCAGGATTTGAGCGAGTCTGATCGGGCCGATGCGACTTTTCGCGGGCTGGTGAACGGCTGGTTGCGCCTGCTCATGACTCGCGCTATGCTGGCGCCGTTGCGTGTTTACGCAGCGCGGAGCATAACCGATGACGAAGCGAGCAACGACAACAAACGGGACACAAGTCACAGTCAAACAGGATCAATGCAGCGGCGGCCCCGCGAATGCCCGCTCGTCGCGAAACGGCTCCGGCCCCCGGCCGGCGTTCACTCTGACCGACCCCGACACGCGTGTTTATGTCGGCGATTGCCGGGACGTGCTGCCCGTGATCCCCGAGTGCGCCGCTGGCGCCGTGGATCTTATATTCGCCGATCCGCCGTTCAACTGGCAGGTGAAGTACGACAAGTGGAAGGACGGCCTGCCGCGCGACGAGTACCTCGCGTTCACGTACCGCTGGCTCGACGCGTGCGCGGCTTCTCTGGCGCCGCACGGCGCGCTGTGGGTGAATATCCCGGACGACACCGCGGCGGAGATCGTCGTGCACCTCAAGTCCATCGGCATGCACATGGTGAACTGGTGCGTCTGGCACTACCGCTTCGGGCAGAACCGGATGGTGTCGTTCATTCAGAGCAAGGTCCACGCGTTGTACTTTGTTAAGGATCGTGACAGCCGGGTGTGGAACCCGGAGCCGATTCTTGAGCCGAGCGACCGCGCGACGACCTACTTCGACCCGCGCACTCATGCAAAGAAAGAAGGCGTCAACGGCCTGCGCGTGCCGATGGACGTGTGGTACGGCAAGCACTGGGGGCGCATCCAGGGCAACAACACCGAACGCCGTGAGAAACATAAGAACCAGCTGCCGGAGGTGTACCTCGAGCGTGTGATCCGCTCGTGCAGCGACGAGGGGATGCTGGTGCTCGACCCGTTCCTCGGGTCGGGGACGACGGGGGTGGTGGCGCGCGAACTCGGCCGGCGCTTCATCGGGACGGAATATTCGAGAGCGAACGCGAAGAGCGCGTTCGAGCGGATCAAGACGGGCGCGATCCGCGTGAAGAAAGACAAGCCGACGGTGCACACGACGGCCATCTTCCCGCCTCGCGCGCGGCGCGCACCGGCGACATGAACAGAACGCAGCACATGCCGGGAAACGGGCCGACCGGCGCTTCGCTCGCTCGACCCGCGCGCGATGCGCCCAAAGCCCAGGGATGAAATCCCCGGGCCTCTCCTATAATCCCCCCATGCACGACCCCAGCGCCACAGGCGCCGAGTTCTTCAAATGTGACTTCTGCCTTCAGCCCTGGTCCGAAGATCGGCCCATGGTAGAAGGCCATCATGGCAGCCTCATCTGCGCCCGCTGCCTGACCATCGCCTACACACGCCTCGCCCTCCACGACGACGCCGACACGCCCCGCGTCGAGCACTGCGCCCTCTGCCTCGAATCCCGCGACCAGCCCGGCTACGCCAGCCCCATCGATGATTCCGTCGTCGCCTGCCTCCGCTGCGTCAGACAGAGCGCCACCACCCTCGCCAAAGACCCCGACTCGGACTGGTCCAAGCCCGAATCATAAAATTACTTGCAGACCCCCACCTCACGCCAGCCGTCCCCGTCGCCGTTCCCGGCCGCGACGGCGTTCACGCCCCCACAGGCCCGAGCCTCCCCACCGCCCCGGGCGACATCGGCCACTGCGCCGCCACCTCGCGCACATCAGCGAGCGTCACCGCTTCGATCCGCGCCAGTTCCTCCTCCAGCGGCCGGTACTCCCCGAAATAAGCCCACAACCGCCCGAGCCGCTGCATCCGCCCGCCCGGGCGTTCCCCCGCCAGCGTCACCGCCGTCGCCGCCTTGTTCCGCAGCCGTTCGAGATCATCGCCCGTCACCGACCGCGCCGCCGCCGCGATCTCCCGTTCGAGGATCGCCCACACATCGTCGGCCCGATCCGGGTCGCACGAAACATAAGCCGCCCAGTCCCCCGCGTGGTCGTGCCCTTCATAAGAAAAGTGCGCCTCGTCCGCCAGCCCGGGTTCGACCAGCGCCCAATATAATCTTCCGTTGTCGGGATCCCCGAGCGTCATCGCCAGCATCGACGCCGCGTACCGCGCCTCGTCCGTAGCCCCGGGCGCCGGCGCCAGCCCCAGCTGATAACACCGATTCACGCGCTCGTCCCGCAGGTCCAGCCTCCCCGCGCACATCGGCGCCGCCGCAGTGTCCCGCGCCGCGCCCGTCCGCTCCCACTTCCCGCAAGCCCCCTCGATCTGCGCGACCCGCGCCTCGAAATCAAGATTCCCAGCCAGCGCCACAACCGTGTTGTCCGCCGAGTACCTCGCCGCGAAGTACTCCCGCATCTGCCCCGCCGAGAGCGCCGCGACCGTCTCCTCCGTCCCGAGCACCCGATGCCCCAGCCCGTGCCCGCCGTACCTCGCCGCGCACACCGCCTCGTAGAGCCTCCAGAACGGCTGGTCCTTGTACATCGCTATCTCTTCTAATATCACATTTTTCTCAACCGCGAAATCCTCCTCCCGCAGCGCCGGCCGGAGCATGTCCGCCAGCACCCCCGCCGCCTCCCCCAGCCGTTCGGGCAGCGTCTGCGCGTGATAGCAGGTGATCTCGTGAGTCGTGTACGCGTTGTGCCTCGCGCCGATCTCGTCGAACGCCCGATTGATCTCCTCGGCGGTCCGCGACGCGGTCCCCTTGAACATCATGTGCTCGAGATAGTGCGACACGCCCATGACGCCCGGCGCCTCGTCGCGAGCACCCGTCCTGACGAAGAACCCGCACGCCGCCGAGTGCGCAGCCGCGTCCACCTCCGCCACGATCTCCAGCCCGTTCCCCAGCGTCGCGCGCCTGAACTCAACCGCCATGCCCGGTCCTTTCATTACTTGACTCTTTCATCGCCGCGAGGATCTCCCCGCACGCCGCCGCCGGGTCCGCGGCCCCGCAAACCGCAGAACTCACCGCCACCCCGAATCGTCTCCCGCCCGCGATTCGCGCCAACTCCCCTGCATTTACAGGCCCGATCCCCCCGATCGCAAGCACCGGCGCCAGCCCCGGCTCCATCCTCAGATACTCCCCCAGCAACCCCGGCCCGGCGATCCTTTCTTTCTTCTTAGTCCCGGTCATGAACATCGCGCCCACCCCGCAATAGTCCGCCCCAGCCGACCGCGCCCCGACCGCCTCATCCAATGACGACGCCGACACCCCGATCAGCAGCCGATCCCCCACGATCCCCCTCACGTACCCGACCGCCATATCCCCCTGCCCGAGATGCACACCCGCAGCCCCCGCAGCGAGCGCCACATCCGCGCGATCATTAACAACAACATCCGCGCCGAACTCCCTCGCCATCGACACCAGCCGCCTCGCCCGCGCCACGAGTTCCCCGCCCTCGATCTCCTTCTCCCGCAACTGCAAGCATCCCGCCCCGCCTTGGAGCGCCGCGAGCGCAACCCTCTCCCAATCCCCCCCCGGGCACAGCCGTTCCGTTATAAGCACACATAACAACCATCCACGAAACCCCTCCCGCCCGGCGCCGAGCGCCAGCACCAACCGCCGCTCAACCTCATAAGCCTCGTACCGCAGCCGCTCGACCGCCGCCGCCCCCCCCTCCCGCGCGGGAGCGCAGGCCGGGGGGTGATGGGTTCCGTCCTCCCCCTCTCCCCCCGGGAGAGGGGGCCGGGGGGTGAGGGGCTCCGTCCCCTCCCTCTCCCCCCGGGAGAGGGGGCCGGGGGGAGAGTGCTCCCACCCCCTGCCCCCAAAATCAGATTCAACAACTTTCATCCCCTCCTCGATCGCCCGCAGCGCCTCCGTCAGCCGCCGAGTCGCCGCGAGCGCGACATCGCGCACGCCCGCGCGTCGCCGTTCCGCATGCGTCGTCAGTTCGCGCCCCACATCGCCCGGCGTATCCCTGCACGCCGCCAGCCACACCAGCCCCCCCGGCACGCTTTCGACCGCCTCGCGCAGCGCGTGCCGCATCTCCTTGACGCGCCCGGCAATCGCGGCGTCGTCGAGCGTGAACCGCGCCACGTCCTCGAGCACACGCATCGCCTCGCGGGCCCGGTTGGCGTTCGCGTCGATGAGCCGTCCGACATCGCGCACCGCACCCGCCCGATCTGTCCGCCGATCGCTCACGCAGCAACTCTACGCGATCCCCCGCGAGCCGCATGTCGCCGCGCATGCGCACAAACCTTCCCGCGCAGCCGCGCAAAATCAAAAAATCTGAAAATCCCCGCAATCCCCTTGTTTCACGCCGATTCCGTCGCGCCGCCCGTCGTCTACCGACCGCTCCCGTGCGCCCGCTGGCAGCCGCGTCTCCCAAGGTTGAGAGCGTCGCATTGTCCGCGACGCCAGCCGAACTCGCCGCGGGAGCACGCCATGCCCCTTGACCTCGCGCCCCTGAGCAACCCACGCCTGACCGAGCAGACCGTCCGCGCCCTTCTCGACGCCCACCGCGCGACGGCGCTCCCCCGCCTGACTCGCTTCTGGCGCTACTACCGCAACCCGGTACTCAACGAGCCGGGCGCCCGGCACGCCGCCTCCTCCCGCCCGCGCCTCGCACAGTCGCTAGGCCTGCCCCCGCGCCTCACACGCCCAATCCCCACCGACGACCGCGAACCCGCCGACCGCGAGATCGTCATCGAGAACGACATCGCCTGGCGCATCCACGCCCTCCTCGACCTGATGCTCGGCAAGCCCCCCGTCCTCCTCTCCGACGCCCCCGACGAACCCGCCCGCAACACCATCCAGCGCATCCTCGACGCAACATTCGAATCCTCCGGCGGGATCCAACTCCTCCAGGACGCCGCACTCCTCTGCGCGGTCTTCGGCCACGCCGACTTCCTGCTACGCACCGACGACCTCTTCAACTCACCAATCCCCGCCAGCGCCCGCGACAACCCCGACGCCGCGATCGACTTCGCCTCCCGACTCCGCATCGAACTCGTCGAACCCACCCGCGCCGTCCCGCTGCTCTCCCGCGACGACTACCGCCGGCTCGACGCCTACCTCATCCACTTCAACCGCCCCGCCTCGCCCGCTGCCGACGACAGCCACGCCCGCTCAACACTTCTTACATCCCTCCGCAACCGCATCGCCCCCGCCGCCGCCCCGGCCAACTCCGACGCCGTCCTCGAAATCTTCACCGCCTCCCACCACCAGCGCTACGAGAACGACCGCCTCGTCTCCAGCAGCCCCAACCCGCTCGGCGTCCTCCCCGTCGTCCACATCCAGAACCTCGCCCAGCCCTTCCGATACGACGGCCTGTCCGAAGTCGAACCCCTCATCCCCCTACAGGACGAACTTAACACACGCCTCTCCGACCGCGCCCACCGCGTCACACTCCAATCCTTCAAACTCCTGCTCGCCAAAGGCCTCGACGACGACGCCACCCCGCGCGCCATCTCCCCCGGCCAGATCTGGACAACCTCAAACCCCGACGCCTCCATCCAGTCCTTCGGCGGGGACGCCGACAGCCCCTCCGAAGACAACCACATCCAGCAGATCCGCGAAGCAATGGACAAAGCCTCCGCGGTCTCGCCGCTGTCCGCCGGCCTCCTCCGCGCCCGCGTCGGACAACTCACCTCCGAGAACGCCCTGCGCATCACCCTCCTCGGCGCCCTCAACAAAACAACCCGCAAACAAGTTTCCTTCGGCAAGGGACTCGCACAACTCAGCGCCCTCATCCTCGCCGCCCTCGACCGCGCCGGCGTCCTCCGCACCGACCCCGCCGACCGCGCCGTCACCGTCCAATGGCCCGACCCCATCCCCCGCGACGAACGCGCCCGCCTCGACGCCGCCCGGATCAAACTCGACCTCGGCGTCCCCCGCGAACGTGTCCTCGCCGAACTCGGCTACGCCCCCAACCCAGAATCCATCACCTGACCGCCACCCCCTCTCCCCCCGGGAGAAGGGGCGGGGGTGAGGGGCTCCGCCTCCCCCTCTCCCCCGGAGAGGGGGCCGGGGGGTGAGGGGCCTCGCCCGAACAGCCTCCAACCACTCCCCCCCACCCAAACCCCAAACCAACCCCCAACAAAAGGAATCAAAACATGCCCGACCCGACCACTCCCCCCGAACCCGCCGACACGATCCCGCAGAACCCCTCCCCGGGCGACATCGCCGACGCGACTCTCAAAGCCCGCGCCGAGCGCGCCGAGCGCCAGGCCGCCGACCTCGAACATAAACTTACCGATCTCAACGATCAGCTCGAGCACGCCCGGCTCGCGCTCGCCGAGACCGAGCGCGCCCACCGCCTCGACGCCGCCCTCTCGAACGTCGGCGCCGTCGATCTCGACACCGCCCGCCTGCTCGCCCAGCGCCTGACGCTCGAAGACCCCGACGCCGACCCCGCCGAAATCGCCGCCCGGCTCAGCCGCGAGAAGCCGTTCCTCTTCCGCCCGATCTCGCGCTCGCACTCCGCGATGGCGCCCGCATTCGAGGACGACGCCGCGATCACCGACGCCGCCCGCCGCGCCGCCGCCACCGGCGACCGCAACGCCCTCCTCGACTACCTCCGCGCCCGCCGAACCGCCTGACCCTCCCCCCCCCTCACCCCCGCGAGAGGGGGCCGGGGGGTGAGGGACTCCGCCTCCCCCTCTCCCCCCGGGAGAGGGGGCTGGGGGGTGAGGGGAAATCGTCCGAACAGCCCCCCACCAAACCTCCCATCAAACCCAAAACAACCCCAAAGGAACCTTCCCATGCCCTTCACCGGAAAAGCAACCTACTCCGCCGGCACGACACTTCCCGAGATCGCCGAAGACGTCTCCGACATCATCGGCATCATCAGCCCCTTCGAGACCCCCTTCCTCGATCACCTCGGCGACCCCCGCCGCGAAGCCCGCAGCACCGTCCACGAGTGGATCGAAGACGCCCTCCTCCCCAACACCGACGCCCTCAACCAAACCTCATTCTCTCCCAGCCCCACCACCGCGACTAGCCTCACCGTCGACAACGGCTCGCGCTTCCGCCCCGGCGACATCATCAAAGCCGCCGACTCCCTCGAAGTGATGCTCGTCACCGCCGTCGCTTCCAACACCCTCACAGTCGTCCGAGGCTACGGCGCCACCACCCCCGAACCCCTCGCCGACAACCTCAAAATCCTCATCATCTCCAACGCCGCGCTCGAAGGCGCCGACGCCCCCGCCGCACGATTCACCAACCGAATCCGCAAAAGCAACTTCACTCAGATCTTCTCCGCGACCGTCGAAGTCTCCGGCTCGCAGCGCGCCGCCAACACCATCGGCGTCCAGGACGAACTCGACTTCCAGATCCAGGAACGACTCCGCGAACTCCTCCGCGATCTCGAAAACACCGTGATCAACGGCGTCGCCCCCGCCTCGGACCCCCAAGGCTCCGCGACCACTCGCCGATCAATGAACGGCGTCCTCCCATCTCTCGCCACCAACCGCTTCCAACCCAACACCGGACCCATCCCCCCGGGCGCCGGACTCAGCGAAGACGGCCTCAACGAAGCCGTCCTCAACGCCGCCATCCGCCTCATCTGGGAACAGTCCTCCGCGACCATCGACACCATCCTCGTCCCGGGACTTCAGAAACGCCTGATTAACAACTTCGCCAGCGACAAACGCGGCTTCAGCCCCAGCGACACCCGCTTCCGCGACCTCGTCTCCGTCTACGAATCCGACTTCGGCGTCGCCCGCGTCATCCTCTCCCGAGCCGTCCCCAACGACACCGTCATCCTCCTCGACTCCTCGCGCATCGACGTGCTCCCGCTCGCCGGTCGATCCTTCCAGTTCAAACCCCTCGCCGCCCAGGGCGACCGCGACGCCGGCCAGGTCCTCGGCGAATACACCCTCGAACTCCGCAACGAAAACGCCCACGGCGTGATCACCAACCTCGCCGTCTAACCCCCCCTCTCCCCCCGGGAGAGGGGGCAGTGGGGTGAGGGGAAATCCACAGAACAGCCCCCCAACAACTCCACCCGCCTCCTCCCGCCCCCCCGCAGTCGGCTCACCAGCCGACGCGGGGTTTACGAAACCAAACATAACAACACAAAACAACTCAGCAGCCCTGACCCAGTGGCCCAATCCAAGTGGCCCATCCCCAGTGGCACGGGCGTCCCGCCCGTGCGCAACCCAATCTCTCCCCCGGAGCCAGCCATGCCTTTCGCCCGAGACCGCGACCTTCTCCCCTTCGAGCCGAACCTCTTCCGCGACATCGCCTGGGCCGGCCAGCGCCGCATCGACCTACCCAGCGCCACCCGCACCGGCACGACCCTCATCGCCACCGGCGCCGACTTCATCGCCGCCGACATCACCGCCGGCGCCGTCGCCGTGCACGCCGGCGTCACCCTCGAAGTGATCGACCGCTTCAGCGCGACTCAACTTACAATCTCCCTGCTGCGCGAAGCCCCGAACTCCCCCGCGATCCCACCGGCGCCCGCGACGAACGCGCCGCTGACGATCACCTCGTTCATGCCTCAGATCGCCGTGGTCCACGAGACCCTGCTCCGCGCTCTGGGCATCGAGCCGACGGACCCCGACTCGACCCCGAGCGCCGCCGACATCACCAACCCGGCTGCTCTGTCCCGCGTCGAAGCCCTCGGCGCCCTCCACCTCATCTTCACCGCCGCCGCCGCGACCGCCGACGATCGTTCCATCCTCTGGACCAAAGCGAACCTCTACCGCGACCGCTTCGCCGCCCTGCGTCGGCGCCTGGCCGTCGGCGTAGACCTCGACGGCGACGGCCTCCCCGACGCCACCCGCCGCGTCAACACACTCCACCTCCTCCGCGCCTGAACAACATTATGATCTTCCTCAACCCACAACTCGTAACACTCGCCGACGCCGACCTCCCCGGCGTCCGCGCGATCGCCGTCAGCCGCCGCGCCGAGCGCCTCGTCCTCTCCTTCACCGACCTCGGCCCGCACCCCGCCTTCGCCGACGCCCCCGAGCAGCGCACCACGATCACCATCCGCCGCGACCTCCGCGACGCCGCCGACGACCCCGTCTCGACCATCCTCCCCGGCGACCAGGCCGAACTTACATTCACAACCTCCCCCAACGCCTCCGACGCCGGCGCCCGAACATTCACCGCGAGCGTCGTCGTCACCGCGATCGAGTCCGACCTCCGCCGCGACTCCGACGCCGTCCAGACCATCACCTGCATCCTCATCTCGCCCACCGGCGCCGAGGATCCGTTCTCGCCCGTCACCGAGCAGGCGCCGCCCGGCGACGAACCCGACCCCGCCGACCCCGGCTCGACCGACCCTTCAGGAGGCCCCACATGAGCACCATCGCCGGCCAGGCCCTCTTCAACTCCGGCCCGCACCGCTTCATCCTCAAACCCCTGGGCACGCTCTTCGTCCCGCCCCTCGTCTTCGACCCCATCCAGACCACGACCGAACTCGTCGGCCCGCTCGAACTCGCCATCATCCAGACCGGCCGCCTGATCGCCCCCACCGAAGCCGACCTCTGGGCACAGGTCGATCTCATCCGCGTCCGCGCCGAAGCCCGCCTCAAAGGAACGCTCATCGACAACAACAACATCTCCTGGCTCAACATGACCCTCCTGCGTTTCGTCCCCGAAGACCGCGTCGATCGCGGCCGAGCCATCTCCCTCGCCTACCGCGCCGACTACATCCGCCTGGCGCCGTGATCCCTCTCCCCCCAGTGCCCAGTGCCCAGTGCCTGATGCCTCTCGCCCGCCACCTCCTATGGAACAGGATCTGATCACACTCGTCTCGCAGTTCGGCGCTGCGGGCCTGATCGCCGGCATGTGGCTCGTCGAACGCCGTCACGCCGCGCGGCGCGACGCCCAACTCACCGAGGCCCACGATCGGCTGCGCGAACAGAAGATCGCGCTCGACCAACTCCTCGCCGTCGTCACGAGCAACACCCGGGCCGCTGCGTCGCTCGAAGCCGCCCAGCGCGCCCTGCTCGACTTCCTCCGCGCCCGCGACACCGACCGCGACCGCCGAGATTCCGACCGCAACGCCGCCTGACGTTCGCCCATGCTGCGCCGATACACTTTCACTCCGATGCGCATCCGCCGTTCAGCAACCCGTCTCGCGCTCGGCGTGTTGGTCTTTCTCGCGCCGGGATGCTCGAAGTCTCGAACATCGCAGTCGAACATCTTCGAGCCTGACCTGACTGCATCGCCGACACTCATCCAGGCGCCGCCGCCTAATCCGATCTTCACGCCCGCGCGCGTCCGCATCCACCCGCTGACACGTTTCGCCCGACCCGCGACGCCCGGCGAACCCGCCCGCCTCCACGCCCACATCGAACTCATCGACCCCTGGGGGCTGCCCGTCCGGGCCCTCGGCGTGCTGCGCCTCATCGCCCGCTTCGACCCCGCCGAGGCCGCCCGCATCGCCGGCGAACTCCCCGAGTTCCCGGGCGTCCTCGTCTGGTCCATCGACATGTCCGACCCCGACGCCAACGCCACGCGCTTCTACGACCGCGTGACGCGCACCTACGCCCTCACACTCACGAACGATGCGCTGACGCTCGCCCAGCGACCCTTCACGCTCGAAGCATTCTTCGATTCTCCCGCCGCCGTCGCCCTCCCCGCGACCGCCAGGATCACACCCTGACAAGGCGCCCGGCTCGGCTTCATCGCAACGCCGCGCCCCTCACACAGAGCGGCGCCGCCGATCTCTCACGCTGTTCTATGTAATATAAAAACCCGCGTCGGCCGAGCCGCCGCGGGTTATTACGTTGTTGTGATGTACGCCCGGCGTCGCTTACGGCGTCTGCCCGAACTTCGACAGCAGCGTCAGCAGGTCCGTCCCGTCGACGATCCCGTCCTGGTTGAAGTCCGCCAGCACGTCGTCCGTGCCGTAGCGCGACAGCAGGATCGCCAGGTCGCTCGCGTTGATGACGCCGTCGAGGTTGAGATCGCCCTTGAGCGCCTGCACCATCAGAGCGTGATCCATGGCGTCGATGACCCCGTCGCCGTTCATGTCCTGAGCCTGCTCGGTGATCGCGCTGAGGAACCCGATCTCGGTAGACGGCGCGAGATCTGCGAACCACGCGATGCCGAAATCAATCTCACCGGGATACACGTTCCGGTAGGGGATTTCCGAGTCCAATCCCGGACGGACCATCTGCATCGACTGGATCTCGCCGCACCACCGGTAGCCGCCCATGTCGAATAGCGTTTCCTTGAAAACGATCCGTAGGAAGTATGTCCCGAAGAGGATCTCGCCCTGGGGATCACATTCCGCGTCCGGCCCGACGGAGATATGCTCGGCCGTGGCCCATTCCTGCCGCGACGCCGCGACGAGTTTGAACCCCTGCCCGGGCACGACCCGCCAGAGTTCGAGGTCCAGATTCTCGTGCGCGAACGCTTCCTGAAGCCTGGGCAGTTCGAAGCCCTCGACCGACATTTTCGGGTCGGGGTATTCCCCGAGCGGGTCGTAGGAAGGAACCGACAGCCGCGGGCGGACCGTCCCGAAGGCCTGACTTCCGCCCAGATTCGGCGGGCCGACCGGCGAAGCGAGATTGTTCAGCTGCGATTCGTTCCATATCTCGAGCCGATTCCAGACCAGCGTCGCCCGGATCGAACTCCCGGGAGTGATCAGCCCGAGCGGGTAGTCGATGAACCCGACGCCCGAGCGTCCGAAGTCCCACCCCGTCTTCACCGGCAGGCCGCCGCCCGACGTCGAATCCGATCCGCCCGTCGAGCCGGACGGGAACGCGCCCGGGAGGTTCGCCAGCCCGTCTCCGCTGAAGTTGAACCGATCCTGGTCAAGATCGATGATCTCTCGCTCGATGCTCGGCTGTCCGTACGGGCGCCAGTCTTCTTCGCCGTTATCCTTGGCTCGGCGTGACGCGCCCGAATGAGTGGATTTCGCGTCGATCTCGAGCGGCGTCAGGCCGTCCTCATCGCCCGCCGCGCGCACGAACGCCGGATCCTGAGGCATCTCCACAGATGTAACGAACGGACGGCCTACCTCGGTGCCCACAAACGGGATCGCCCCTTCGGTCCACGGGCCGAACCAGTCCTGCATCGGCGGAACCCCGCCTTGGCCCACTAGATCCGCGATGCTCTGAGGCGGGTTCAACTCGATCGGCAGCACCGGATCGGCGCGGAAGCGGTTCGTCGGATCATCGGGCGTCGGCTCGAAACTGCCCCGCGTGAAGCCCACCAGCGGCCGGACGATCCCGTCGACGATCATCGGACGCGAGCCGCGCACGTCGGTCGCCATATTGGCGATGAGCTGCCGGCGCACACGATCGGGATTCAATGTACCCGCGCCCAGCTTCTCACCGAACGGTCGGGTGAAGATGCACGCGTCGGATTCCGCTCCCATCCCGCCCGTATCCGCCTGGAGCTGCGGGCTGGGGGTCGTGTCCAGCGCCGAGTTGATCAGGATCGCCCGCGTCGCAAGCCCCGACGGGATCGACCGACCTTCGCTGTCGAGCGGCCAATAGCCCATCTTCGTCCCGATGTCCTGCACGACGGCCCCGACACCGGCCACCAACGCGCTCGCGAAACTCGTCCCCTGCCATTGCGAACTGAACGCGTTGTTCGCAATCGACGCCGGGAAATCGTCCGGCGGATCGAACGCGGCGCTCCCCGCCAGGCCTAGGAACGTCCCGGGCGCGGAGATATGAACCGGAAAGCGGTTCGACGGCATCATGTTCGGCAGCGAAGTAGGGTTCGGGCAGTTATCCGGGAATGTCATCGCGTCGATCGACGAGAGCATCGTCGGCGCCACGATCCGCATGTCCGGAACGCCGATCGGCCCGCTACCGGAATCCTCCGCGGCGCTGTTGCCGTTCTGATCAAGCCGACCTACCGCGAGCACGTTCCACGACGACGACGGCGCGCCGATCGTGCCGCCCGTGTCATCGGGGTCGTTGTCGATCATTTCCCGGAGCACGGGATCGCGGTCCAGATCGCCCACCGCCGTCACGATCAGCGTGTCCTTACGCACCACCGCCATGTCCACCACGTGGTTGAACATCGCCTCGCCGGTCCGCGCCCTGGAACTTATGACGCCAAAACTAAGATTAACCACGCTAGCCACGGGGTACGGCGGGATCCCCAGCAGCATCGACGCCGCCTCGGCGAAGTTCGGGTCGATCATCGCCAGCAGACCGAACGCGCGAGCGTTCTCGGTGACCCCGACGAACCCGCCCGTCGAGTTCTGCCCGGTCGCGAAGCCCGCCGAGATTATCGTTTGAGTCCCCGGCGCCATCCCCAGCACCGAGCGCGGGTTCAGACTCCCCTGAATGAACGGGACGTCGCCCGCGATCGCGCTGGCGACCGCCGTCGCGTGCGCCGTGAAGAACTGCCCGCGCGCCTGACCGGCGTTCGGCACCCCGAGCACATCGTCAGCGGGGAACCACACCCGGACAACGCGGTCTCCGAAGGCGACGTGGCTGTCCCAGATATGCCCGAGATCCATGTTCCCGATCGTCACGGTCGAACCCGCGGCGCGCGCCCCGCCGGTGAAGGCGTCGAGCACGCTCTGGCGCAGACGAAGCCGCGTCAGCGACACCGCGTCGACCGGAGCCGACACGCTCAACGCCGCCCCGCAAACCGCGACCAACGCTGTCATCTGCCGACGACGCGACACGACACCACGCTCACCATGCCTATTCATGTGCAAAGACTCCATGCTCTTACCGGGGACGTCTCACTCGGCCTGCCTGACTCGGAACGATACCCCGTCGGACACAGCCGCGGAATACGCGGCGGATCCTGGGGGGCATCGGGCGTCGTCGGACCTGCCGACAACACCGCCCGAGTGTACGCAAATTCTTCTCCCGTGGTTCCGGTATCAACCCCCGGCATTCCCCAAAACCGAGGGACACGCCGAATCCCCACGCCACAAGCCGAACACCCGGCCGCAACGCCGCACCCTCGTCCGAAAACCACGAAAAATCCCGACCACACACTCTTTCGCCGGATTCTCCCTTCCTTTCGCCCCCAGATGCCCATATACACCCAGGCATCTGAATCCCAGCGGCGGCTCAGCGGAAAAACCAAGATCCGCAATCCCGGCCCGCGTCGCCGATCGACGATAGTGAGAATCGCCTTCACCGAGGAGCCACCATGCGCGTCCGTACGTTCATCCCCGCCGCGCTCGCCGCCGTGACGCTCGGCGTGCTCGTCTCGCCCGCCGGCCTCGTCGCCCAGCCGAAATCCGGCCTGAAACCACTCGACCACTCCGTCTACGAGATCTGGCGCGACCTCACCGGCCAGCGCGTCAGCCCCGACGGACGCTGGGCCCTCTACTCCCTCACCCGAGAAGTCGGCGACGGCTCCTTCCACGTCCGCTCGACCGACGGCGAAAACGCCTACGACTTCGACCGCGGGGTCAACGGCGTATTCACCTACGACTCCGCCCACGCCCTCTTCCGCATCAAGCCGCCGCACGAGGACACCCGGGCCGCACGTCGCGCCAAGAAAAAACCCGACGACATGCCCAAGGACTCCCTCGGCGTCCTCAACCTCTCGACCGGCGATCTAACAACTATAGAACGCGTCAAATCCTTCAAAGCCCCCGACAAAGCCGGCGGCTGGGCCGCGGTTCTCCTCGATAAACCCCTCCCCGCCCCGAAATCCGACGCCGACAACGCCGACGCCAAGCCCGCCGGCGAATCCACGGAAAAAGCCACAGAAAAGCCCGCCGAGGTCAAGCCCGAACCCGCCGGCGCCGACGGCGAGAAACCTAAGAAAAAGAAAGACCGCAAGGAAGGCACACCGCTGCTGCTCATCAATCTCGCCACCGGCGCGCAGCGAACCTTCGACAACGTCCTCGACTACACATTCAACGACGCCGGCACGACGCTCGCCTTCGTCGTCTCCACGAAGTCAGGCGCCGGCGAATCCGACGGCGTCCACACCCTCGACCTCGCCGACCCCGCCGCCGATCCCCTCCCCGTCATGACAGGCGCCGGCGAGTACACCTCCCTCGCCTTCAGCAAGCCCGGCGACCGCCTCGCGTTCCTCTCGAACCGCGACGACTTCGAAGCCGACGAACCCGACTGGACCCTCCACCTCTGGGAACCCGGCGACGACTCCTCCTCGACCATCGCCGCTGCGGGCGATCGCGGCGTCCCCGACGGCTGGACCGTATCCCAGCATCGCGCCCCCTCCTTCAGCGAGACCGGCGAGCGCCTGTTCTTCGGCGTCGCCCCCCGCCCGACCCCCAAGCCCGACCCCGAGGACGACGCCACCCCCCTGCCCGACGAACTCCCGAAACTCGACGTCTGGCACTGGGACGAGCCGGACCTGCACACGATCCAACTTTATAACCTCGACTCCGAGAAGAAGCGTTCTTATGACGCGGTCGCGCACCTCGACCTCGGCGGACGCCTGACCATGCTCGCCGACGAAGAGTGGCGCTACGCCGAGGTCGGTTATAAGGGCGACGCCGACGTCGCCGTCGCCACGCGCGACGAGCCGTACCGCAAGATGATCCAGTGGGACGTGCAGGTTCTCCGCGACATCGCGCTCGTCAACCCCGAGACCGGCGACGCCGAGATCATCCTCGAAGGGATCAAGGCCCAGCCCGCCCGCGGCCGCTGGCTCAGCCCAGAAGCCAACTACATCATGTTCTGGGATTATAACTCTCAGCACTGGCTCGCCTACGACATCGCCGACCGCGAACTTATAAACCTCTCCGAGCACATCCCCCACCCCGTCGCCGACGAGGACCACGACTCCCCCTCCCCCGCCGGTTCCTACGGCGTCGCGGGCTGGCTCGACGGGGACCGCGGCGTGCTCATCTACGACCGCTACGACGTCTGGCTCGTCGATCCGAACTCCCCCCGGCGCCCGCGCTCCGTCACCGAAGGCGCGGGCCGTCGCGAAGGCGTGCGCTTCCGCGTCGTCAACCTCGACCGCGAGCGCGAGTCCATCGACCCCGCCGCGCCGCTGCTCCTCTCCGCGTTCGACACTAAGAGCAAAAACTCCGGTTTCTACAGCGATTCCGTGCGAGGGTCGCGCCGGCCCGAGCAACTCATCATGGCGGCCCGCCGCTTCTCGAACCCCGTCCGCGCCGAGAACGCCGACACGCTCATCCTCACGCGCGAATCGTTCCGCGAGTTCCCCGACCTCTGGGCCTCGAACTCCGACTTCTCGAACATGACGCGCCTCTCCGACGCCAACCCCCAGCAGGCCGACTACGCCTGGGGCGACGTCAAACTCGTCGAGTGGACCAGCGCCCGCGGCGAGCCGCTCAAAGGCCTCCTCTACACCCCGCCCGGCTTCGATCCCTCAAAGCAATATCCCATGATGGTATATTTCTATGAACGCAACAGCGACACGCTGCACTCGTACTCCCCCCCGACGCCGAGCCGGTCGATCATCCGCTTCTCGTTCTACGCCTCGCGCGGGTACGTGATCTTCGTCCCGGACATCGTCTACCGCGACGGTCATCCCGGCCGCAGCGCGATGGAATCCGTTATGCCCGGGATCACGAGCCTGATCGAGCAAGGGTTCGTGGACAAGGCCCGCATCGGCGTGCAGGGGCACTCCTGGGGCGGGTACCAGAGCGCGTACATGATCACGCAGACGGACATCTTCGCCGCTGCGGGTTCGGGCGCGCCGGTTTCTAACATGACAAGCGCCTACGGCGGGATCCGCTGGGGGTCGGGCCTCTCCCGGCAGTTCCAGTACGAAAGGACGCAGAGCCGCATCGGCGGGACGCTGTGGGAGAAGCCGCTGCTCTACATCGAGAACTCGCCGCTCTTCCACCTCGAAAACGTGACGACGCCGGTGCTGATCCTGCACAACGACGAGGACGGCGCTGTGCCCTGGGAACAAGGAATCGAACTCTTCGCCGGCCTGCGACGCCTGGGCAAGCCCGCCTGGTTCCTCAACTACAACGGGCAGCCCCATTGGCCCGTCACCTATCCCAACCGCAAGGACTACGCCATCCGCATGCAGCAGTTCTTCGACCACTACCTCCTCGGCGCCCCCGCCCCCGACTGGATGAACATCGGCGTCCCCGCCACGACCAAAGGCCTCAACTTCGGGTACGACATCAATAACCCATAATAATATCTTTCTGCGTCGGAACAGCCCCCGAAGCCCAGGGATTCATCCCTGGGCTTTTTTCACGTTACGCCAGCGCCGCGAGGGTCGTTTCCATCACATAACCATTGAACCTGCCCGGACTTCCGGTACAATGACCCCGGGGCCGGGCGCTCGTCGTCCGCCCGGAGGAGGCCGGAGATGTTGTTTCGTCGGTTCGCGGTGATGCTTGCGGGCGCGGTCGCCGCGTCGGCTTTTGGGCAGGTCTCGGTCCACGTCCCGCCCTGGACTCGCAGCGGCCCGCCGCTGGTCCCGGGCGCGACCGGCTGGCAGGCCGAGACTTTCGTGATCGCGCACAACCCGGGGACGACCCCGCGTGTCGTCCGAACCGCCCTGACCGCGATCGACGGCCCGTTCTTCGCCGCCCCCGCCGAGATCGTCTTCACACTCGAGCCGGGCGAACTCGAAATCAGGCCCGGCGCCGTGTTCGTTAACAGCCCCATCGGCGCGACCGAAGCCACTCAGCACATCGTCGTCGTCGCGTCCACACTGACAGGCGTCGGCCCGCTGCCAGTGCTGGGGTTCCAGGCCCGCCCGTCGTCCCAGTTCGTCGTGACTCCCGTTACGCCGGTGCTGGACCGCCGATCGCTCACCGGCCCGTTCACGGTCGATTTCCGCGTCGAGCGAATCGCCGCCGGGCCGAGCGACACACGCACGATCTCCTTCGCCGCGGCCGGGCCGATCTCGACCCCGGCGCCGATGCAGGTGACGCTGGCGCCCGGCGGGTCGGTCGTGATCCCCGTCACCGTGACGCCGGACCCCGGCGCCGGGCAGAACGCCGTCGAGTTCGCGGATCTCATCGCCGTCTATTCCGACGACCCCGCGACGCCCGGCGGGCCGTTCCCGCACGCCGCCGCGACCATCGTCCTCGGCCCGCAAACCCCGCCGAACGCCGACCTCAACGGCGACGGCGCGGTCGACGGCACGGACCTGTTGATCCTTCTTAATAACTGGACCGGTTCGGGCAAGTGACACGGAGCACGCTCAGGCGCCCGATCCCGCCGCGGGCGCCACGATCTCGACCCGCGAGTACTGATCCAGGTTGATAACGACCAGTTCCCCGTCGTCGAGCCGCAACTCCAGCCGATCAAGCCACAACTTCCCGTCCCTGGCGTGCGCGAACCACGACCCGGTCTTGGCGCGACCCGACTTCACCACGACCCCCTCGACCGTGTTCGTCCACACGCCCCGCATCCGAGGCGCCTGCTGCGTCACCCGCACACGATCGCCCGGGCTGAATCTTTCGACATCCTGACTCATGCCGCCAGTCTACCTTCCCCGGCTCACCAGGCCGATCGGCTCGTCGCCCGATAGAACCGCCCGGATGTTCGCCGCGACGAGTTCCGTCATCATCTCGCGGTACCGTCTCGCCCCCGACCCGACGTGAGGCGTGAGAACCGCGTTCGGCAACGCCACGAGTTCCGCCGGCACGTTCGGCTCGTTCTCGAACACGTCAAGCCCCGCCGCGAAGATCCGCCCGCAGCGCAGAGCCTCGATCAGCGCCCGCTCGTCAACGACCGGCCCGCGCGCCGTGTTCACCAGCACCGCCGTCGGCTTCATGAGCGCCAGCCGATCCGCATTAATAAGATGCCGGGTCTCATCAGTCAGCGGCGTGTGCAGGGAGACAAAGTCCGCCTCGCGCAGCCCGTCTTCGAGCGTCACCCGCGCCGCGTTGAGCGGCGCGAACTCGAACTCGAAATGCCGGCGCCTCGCAACGTACAGCACGCGCATCCCCCACCCGATCGACCGCAGCGCCGTCGCGTACCCGATGCGCCCCGCGCCGACGATGAGCAGCGTGCGCCCGGCGACATCAACGCCGAGCATCTCCGCCATCCCGAGAACCCCACGTCGCGCGAACGCGCCGGACTCGATATGCCGCCGGCCTTCGTGCATACGCCGCGCCGCGGCCAGCAGCAGCGCCCACGCGACGTCCGCCGTCCCCTCGGTCACGGCGTGCGGCGTGTTGCACACCGTCACCCCGCGCGACCGGCACGCCGCCAAATCAATATTATCATACCCGACCGCGAAGTTGCACACCACACGCAGCGACGCGCCCGCCGCGTCGAGCGCCGCCGCGTCGATCCTGTCGTGCACCATCGTCACGAGCGCGTCCATCGGAGCGTTCGCGCGCAGGAAATCGACAAGTTCGCCCGGCTTCTGCAACCCCGCGTCCGGCCCGATCAGAGTCTCGGCGCCGGGGATCTCGAGCGTCCCGGGGATCGCGCGCGTCACCACAACCTTCGTCATCCGAACACACCCTCCCGCGGCGAGCGCATCAGTTCCATCGCCTCGACCCGCGTCAACGCCTGATTCGGCGCGATCGCTGCGCCCTCAGGCATCCCCGACCGCCGACGCTCGACGGCCGCCTGAATATTGTCCGCCGGGTCGGGGTCCACGACCGGCGCGTCCGATCCGAACCATATAAGTTCACGCGGGTCGCGCCCCGCAGCGACGGCGCCCTCGATCAACTCGCGCAACGGGAGCACGCGATCGGCCCGCCCGGGCGTCAGCCGCCGGATCGCCTCCATGTCCGGCAGAAGATGGCAAGGCTGCACACTCGCCACGACGTTGAGCCGGGCGAAACGCTGCGTGTCGGTTTCGTCGATGAACTCCGCGTGCTCGATGCGGTGCGCGATCGAACGCGACCCGTGCTTCTCGATCAGATCGAGACATCGCCGAACCGCCGCGTCCCCGATCGCGTGCGCGACGATCGGCAGACCCGCGGATTCCGCCTTATTAAGAGCCGTGATGAACCCGTCGTCGTCGAGAAGCCGGCGGCCGTGCGGCGCATCCGGACGCGGGTCGGCGTAGGCGTCGAGCATCCACGCGGTCCGGCTGTTGAGCGTCCCGTCGGTGAAGACCTTCAGCCCGCCGAGCCGGACGCCGTCGCGCTCGAACGACGCGCGCTCCGCGACGGCGCGATCGAAGTCCTCGATCAGCGGGTGAAGCAGCACACATATCGGCAGTTCGCCGGCGTCGGCGAGCGCCGCGAGATCCGCCCAGAGCGTCGGCCGCGAGAGCATGTCGTGAGCCTCGGTGAAACCACGCCGGGCGAGGTCCGCGCACGCGGCCCGGAGGTGCTCGCGCCGCTCCCCGATCGTCGGCGCCGGCATCGCGTCGAGCACACGCTGCGCCATCGTCTCGAGCAACAGCCCCGTCGGCGCGCTCCGATCATCACAATCAATATACGCAAGATTAAAATCTCCCCCAGTGGCACGGGCGTCTCGCCCGTGCGCAGCGATCGCCCGCCCGGGTTCAAGCCCGATCGCGCGCATCGCCGCGTCGCTCGCCGCGAGCGAGTGGATATCGAACGACTTGACCGCGCAAGGCCGGCCGCCCGCGGCCTCGTCCAGTTCCCGCGCCGTCGGCCAGGCCCGCTCGGCCCAGCCTTCGACTCGCGCCCGCACCGCGAGGATCCACGCATCGCCGGGCAAGCCATTCGCCCGCTGCGTGATCCGCTCCAGGCATTCCGCCTTGCTGGCGCAGTCTTCGAGGTTGATCGCTGAGAGTTCCGCGCCGAGTTCGGGCAGGTGCGCGTGCGCCTCGCGCAGCCCGGTAAACTCCGCGTTCATCGCGACTCTCCTTCAAGCAATCTTGCGATCGCCGCCCGCGCCGCGTCCTCATCGACCGCCCGCGCATCGAACGGCACGCGCACGATGTCGAACCGCGCCCGCACGTCGAACCCGCTGTCGTCCACCCCGACACACACCGGCGATTCGATCTTCATCCCGCCGACACGCTCGGCGACCCGCCCGAGCGCCTTCTTATCTTCGTTGAGCAGCCGGCACAGGGCCGGCTCAGCGTCGGCGAGGGCGCTCGGCGTCATCAGCGCGTCGCCGTCGATCACCACCCCGCCGAGTTTCGCCATATCTAAATATATGATTGCCCAGCGCACGTCCTCGGGTTCGCCGTGATATATCCGCCAGCGGTCGGCGAGCGCGTGGTGCTCGTCAATCTCTTCGAGCGTGACGAGCGCCTGCACCGCATCGGCCGATTCCTCGGGGACGAAGAGCAGCGTCTCGGGCGCAGCGAGCATCGCCACCATCACCGGGGACGCGAGCCGCCCGGTCGCGGGATCCACGACGAACCGGATCGGCACGAAGTGCTCGTCGAACTGAAGCGTACCGCGGTAGCCCTCGCGCAGCATGGCCCCGGCCCGCCGGAGCGCCCCGCCGTCAATCTCTTCTTTCTCCGCCATGCCGATGTTGTACCCGCCACACGGATCCCCGGCACACCCCGCTCAACAGCGGCGCGAGCGCAACCAGCGGCACGGGCGCAACCAGTGGCACGGGCGCAACCAGTGGCACGGGCGCAACCAGTGGCACGGGCGTCCCGCCCGTGCGCTCGCGATGTTATTTCATTACTACCACCAGCGACCGGGCCGGGGACGGCCCGGCTCCGGGGTGGCACGGCTCCGGGTGGCACGGCTCTCCGAGCCGTGATCGCGCCGCGCCTCACACAACTTATATCCCAGCCCCCGGCGACCTCCGCCGCGCTATTCGTGATCCTTGTCGTAGAGCCGGCCGCACGATGGGCATCTGCCGCGTGTCGGCAAGGCGGTAAGGTCGGCCCGGCATTCCCGGCAGGCGAACCGGCGCGCGGGTTCGGGCGCCGGTGTGTCCTCGAAGATCGCCGCGAGGGCCTCGGGCCCGTATCGCGCGACGATGAGCATCGCGGCGTCGTACTCCCCGCCGCACTCCGGGCACACGCCCGCCGGCTCGAGGCCCGCCAGGTCGAACGCGCACGTCGGGCACTCGAGATCGAACGCCGAGAGATCCGCCCCGGCTAGTTCCGTGAACGCCTGCTCCTCCCAGCCCGGGTCGAGTTCGATCGGCTCGGACTCGAACTCGGCGAGGACGGCCTCGGCCTCGTCACGCCGATCCGTGTCGAGCAGCATGAGTTCGACCTGCAGCATCCGCGGCGCCAGGGGTCCGCCGAACGCAAGATTGATGTAATCACCCACCACCGTCGCGGCGATCCCGCGCTCGCGCAGACGCATCGCGGCGTGCTCGGCGTGCAGCCGGCTGGCGTAGCGGCGCAAACGGATCATCCGCCCGCACCGCCCGCGGGTTCTTCGATCGGCGCCGGCTCGGGCGCGTCCGGATCGGCGCGGGGGAAGAGCGGGTCGCCCGGCTTGAGCCGCGAACCCGGCGCCAGCGCGCCCCACGCCGTCGCTTCATCCCACGAATCCTCGCGATCGTCCGCGACTCCCAGCCGGCGACGGAGTTCCGCCGCCTTGCCCGGCGTCGCCGGGTCGAGCAGCACGGACGCGATGCGCAGAGCCTCGGCGGCGTGGTAGAGGATCGCGCCGACCTCCGCCTTCTTAGATTCATCCTTGATCCGCTTGAACGGCTCGGTCGCGTGGATGTACCCGTCGACCCGCCGCACGAGCGCGACCCCCTCGGCGAGCGCGCCGGGGAAGTCCGTCGCGTCCGCCTTGCGCTCGGCCGACGACACCGCGGCGCGCGCGATCGCCGGCCAGTCGTGCCCGTCGAGCGCCGTGACGCCGGCGGGGTCGGGGACGACGCCTTCAAAGTAACGACCGATCATGTTCGTCACGCGCGAGAGCGCGTTGCCGACGCTGTTGGCGAGGTCGGCGTTGTAGATCTCGATGAAGCGGGCGTGGGCGAAGTCCGCGTCTGTCGCGCCGGCGGGGCCTTGCGTCGCGAGGAACCAGCGCACGGCGTCGACGCCGAACGCTCGCGCATAGCCCCGGAGCGTCGGCATATCAAGGAAGTTGCCCAGGCTCTTGGACATCTTCCGCCCCTCGCGGATCCAGTACGAATGCGCGTAGACGCACCCGGGGAGATCCTCGCCCAGCGCCATCAGCATGCACGGCCAGATCACCGCGTGGAACCATAAAATATCCTTGCCTACAACATGACAATCCGCCGGCCACCACGCGCGCCGCTCGGGAGTGTCGACAGCGCTGAGATAGTTCGACAGCGCGTCGATCCACACATAGACGCGGTGCCCGGGGTCGCCGGGCATAAGAACCCCCCAGTCGGCGTCGCCCGGCTGGACGGCGCGGGAGATCGGGACGTCCTGCAGGCCCGCGCGGATCCGGCCCAGCACCTCGTTCCGCCGGGCGTCCGGGCGGATGAATCCCGGGTTCGACTCGATGTGTTCGCGGAGGCGCTCGGCGTAGCGGCTCAGGCGGAAGAAGTAGTTCTTCTCCGTGCGCTTGACGAGCAGCCGACCTGTGACGGGCGATTGAAAGTTATGTTCGCGGGCGGTGTTCTCGGGGACGTACTCCTCCTGCGAGGCGTCCCACCAGCCCTCGTAATCGCCGAGCGCAACATCGCCGGACTCCTGGAGACGGCGGATGTAGCCGGTCAGGCGGTCCTTGTGGCGGTCCTCGCTGGTGCGGATGAAGTCGTCGTTCGAGAAGCCGAACTCGGCGAAGGCGCGGCGGAAGGCGGCCGCGTTGCGGTCGGACCACTCCAGCGGCGAAAGCCCGTGCTCGGCGGCGGCGGCGACGACCTTCTCGGCGTGCTCGTCGGTCCCCGTGAGGAAGAAAGTCTGCCGCCCCCGGCGCCGGCTGAAACGCGCGCCGATGTCCGCGAGCAGCGTCGTGTAGAGATGGCCGACGTGCGGGCGGTCGTTGACATAATAAATCGGGGTCGAAATGTAGTAGCGATCGGGTCGCGGCATGGCGGGCGATTGTAGTGGTTCAGCCACGCCGCCCCGGTCAGGCGGGCGCAACCGTGGGGCAGGCGTCCCTGCCCGCCCGGGGACAGCCTCCATAAACACACCCAACATGGCGGGCACGGAGGCCCGCCCTACGTTCTACGGGGTGGGCACGGAGGCCCACCCCACGGGATATTAAGTTCCGCTCACACCGATCCCGCCGGGCCGATGGACGCGACGGTGATCTCGCCCAGCCGGCGCCGGGACGCGTAATCGTTGACCTCGTCGAGCGTGACCGCGTCGAACTCCTCGAGCCGCTCGGCGAGGGTCCGCGGCCGACCCAGCCGGAACCAGTCCGACGCGAGCGCCGAAGCCCGCGCCCCGGTCGATTCGCCGCTCATAACAAGTGATGATTTAAGCCCGGTGACGGCGCGGCGGAACTCGCTCTCGGTCACGCCACCCGCCTCGCCGTCGGCCGTAAGTCGGCGGAGTTCCGCCAGCAGCACGTCGAGTGTCTCGCGGGCGCGTTCGGGCGTCGTCCCCGCGTACGCCGCGACCCGGCCGAAGTCCCGGCTTCCCGCGTAGCGCGCGTTGACAGAATACACCAGCCCGCGCTTCTCGCGCACCTCGGTGAACAGCCGGCTGCTCATCCCGCCCGACAGCACCGACGCGAGCACACGCTCGAGCCGGGCGTCGGCGTGCGATTCCTTCGGCGCGTCGTGCAGGACGGCGATGTGGACCTGGTTCGTGTCGTCGTCCTCGTGGACGCGGCCCCGCTCGGCTTCAGAAGTAATATTCCATTCCCGCGCCGAGCCGGCCCACCCCGCGAGCAGTTCTTCCAGCCTCGCAGCGACCGCGTCCGGTTCCACGGCGCCGGCGACGGCGATCGCGGCGCCTTCGGGCTTGACGCGCTCGGCCCAGCGCCCGGCGATGTCGTCACGCGTGAGGCGCTCGAGAGTTTCAATCCTGCCCATGCCCGATCGGTTCAAGGGGGCGGGCGCGTGCCGAGCCTTCGCCATGAGCATGACGCGCTCGTGCGGGTCGTCGGCGAGTGATTCGACCGCCTGGACGCACAGGTCGCGGACGGGTTCGACATCCGCCCGGTCGAAGCGGGGTCGGCGGGCCATGTCTATGAAGAGAGGCAGCGCGTCGAGGACGCGCTCGCCGAGCATCACGCCTTCGAACCGGAAGAAGTAGGTCTCGGTGTCGGCGTCGCGGCGCACGCCGAGACTGTCCATAGCGTCGGCGTGCCGGCGCGCGTCGCGTTCACCGGCGCCTCGGAAGACGAGTTCGGACCACATCGCGCCGAGGCCTTCGAGTTCGGCGGGTTCGGACGCGGACCCCGCGGGAAGTAGCCAGCAAAGCCCGGCGGAGCGCACGCCGGGCATGGGTTCGACGAGCAGGTCCAGCCCGCAGGAAAGTCGGCGTGTGATGGGTGTGGTCATAAGGGTGTCGGTGTGTCGGCCGGAGTCTATAGCGCACCCTTGTGTGTGTCGCTCAAAGCCCAGGGATTACATCCCTGGGCTTGGTGCAACGTGCGGGCAGTCGAGCCAGGAAGTGTGATCGGGGTATCTTGCCTCGCGTCCGGGAACCGGGCCTTGCATTCGGCGCAGCCGTCACAGACGGAACGCCGGGTCGCGGCGTGCGGTTGGCGCGATGCGCCGGATCACGCCGAACCTCTCGAAGAACGCACGCACCCGCGTGTCGATCAGCAGCGGGCGATGCGCCTGCAAGAGGTTGACGTCGCTGTTGCGGTTGCCTTCGAGCAGGCAGAACCCGTCGTCGCGAACGATCACGTCCCATCCGACATAAGGCACGAACGCCAGTCGGTCCGCGGCGTCGAGGATCCGATCGCGTATCCCTGTCCAGCCCGGGACGACGGCGCCTTCGATCGCGGCGCCGGTCTCGGGGTGAGTATCATGCCAGACTAATTTTCCATTGACCGGGAACGTGACGCCCCGGCCCAGCCGCCCGGCCTCGATGTCGACGAGCGCGCTCAGCCCGCCCTGGGTCCAGTTGTCGACCGGGCACGAACGCTCGCAGCCCATCCGCTGCACAGCGGTCGCGACAAACGCGCGGCCGGTCGCGGGGTCGATCATCGTTAATATTCTGATCGTGTTGGTTGTGTGAGGATAGAACGCCCTTGAATACGCCGACTGAGAAACGAACGGCGTGATCATGTATGCCTCATCACGTGGGATCTGCGCGAGCACATCACCGGCCGTGGCGGGCTTCGAGTTCAGAATGATGCGCCCGGTGTCCTTGCCGAGCACGAGCACACCCCGGCCGCACGATCCCGACAGCGGCTTGAGCACCAGCCCGTGCGCGGACTCTTCCAGCATCTCGAATACACGGCTCGGCTCGCATGACGGGCCGTCGAGCGGGTGAAGCCGGCCGCTGCGAAGGATCCCCAGCAACGCCGGCATCGGGAGCATCGGCTCCACCAGCCGCTGGAACGCGATCTTATTAACCAGCAGGTCCGCCGCCCACTCGTTCACACCGAACGCCAGCATCCGCTGGTAATCCGACAGATAATCGGTGTACGGGTATTTATCAAAATCGTATATATACGACGTCTCGCTGAGGAAGCCGCGCGGGAGCCACCGGGCGACCCGCGACAGTCGCTCGCGCAGCGGGACTCGGATCTTCGACTTGAACTCCAGGCCGATGAACTTCCGTCTCGGCGACGGCGGGAACACACGACGGGCCGCCCACGCGGCCGCCCTCGTCAGAAACCTGTCGTCCGGCATGCCCGCCGTCTCCTGAGCGATACGTACGCAGAAAAGACAAGCGTACAGCGCGTGCCGCCCGGATACAAGATTATTTTTTCACGGGCCACGCCCCGCACGCGCAGTCACCAGCCCGAGAATCTCCTCGACCGTCTGATCGAGGTCGTCGTTCACCACCAGTGCATCGTAAAGCCTCGGCTCCTTCGCCACGGCGATCTCACGCTGCGCCTGCGCGAATCGCCGCTGGATCGCGGCTTCGTCCTCGCGCCGGCGGGCGCGGAGCCGGTCGAGCAACTCGGCTTCGCCCGGCGGGAGGATGAAGATAAGGAGCGCGTCGGGCCTGGCGTCGCGGACCTGCCTGGCGCCCTGCACGTCGATGTCGAGGAGGATCGTCCGGCCCGCGGCGAGCGCGTTCTCCACCTGGTCGCGCAGCGTCCCGTAGCGGAAGCCGGCGTACTCGGCGTGTTCGAGGAACTCGCTGCGATCGACGCGCCGGGCGAAGTCGGCGTCCGACAGGAAGTGATAGTCCACGCCGTCACGCTCAGCGGGAGTGCGCGGGCGCGTCGTCGCGGACACCGAGAACTCGGCGCGCGGGATCGACTCGAGCAGCCTGCGGGCGATCGTGGTCTTGCCGACACCCGACGGGCCGGATAGCACCAGCAGCAGGCCGCGACGGTCGGGATGAGAATCGGCGGGTGATGTGCGGTCGTCGGGCATCGGGCGGACAGGATACGGCGTGAGCGCGTCGTGCACACAAACAGCGTCGGCCCGATCGGATCGAATCGGCGCTCGGCTCGGCGTAGCCCCACTACCGCCGGGCCGAGATCTCCGCCGATCTAAACGACCGGGCCGACGCGATTGTCATCGGCGGTCGGCTGCATTGTGCGCGCCCGCCGCCGCGATATGCGTGTCCCGTGGCGCGAGCGCCGATTCAGCCCCGACGCCGCGACCCGAACACACCGCCCGCAAGGGCGAGCAGCGCGATCGCCCCGCCCGGCGCGGGGATCGTCGGCGTCGAGCCGAGAGCGAAGGCGTTGGAGATGGTCACGATCCCGCCGACGTCGCCCGCAAGCCCGATGAACATCTGCCCGCCCAGGAACCGATCGGCGGATTCATCCACGCCGAAGCCGAGGGCTGATTCGACTGTGAACCGCGCGATGAGAACCTCGCCGTTCTCCGTGGGAGCAGCGACCGTCCCGCCGCTGAACCACGTGCCGATCAGCGAGGTGGTGTTGAAAGAGAAGCCGATCAGCCCGACCGTAGCGGGGGCGAGATCGCCCAACGTGACCCATGAATCGAATTCGATGATCGGGGCGGCGTTGATCGCGCCTTCCGTCGGCCGCTTGTCGTTCGGCGAACCGAACGGCTCGAGTTGCAGGTAAGAACTGTTGCTGAGCGTCAAGCCCGGGTTCGGGCCTTGCGACTGGGTGAAACCGGAGTCCGCGATGAGCATGCCCTGAGGCGCGATGATGAAGAGATCGAAGGTGCGATAGATCTTGCCATTGAAGGCGCCGTTGTTCAGCCCCGAGGCGGCGCCGCCGCGGAGAGTGCTGTTATCGACCTCCTCCCACCGATGCCCGACGAACCCGGCATGTGCTGCCGAGGCGAACACCACCGCGCCGGTCAGCGCGCAGACCGGACGTAACACACGAGTACTGCTGCGGATCATTGATGACTCCTCCCGGGCGGTGGTGACCGGGAGCGCCCCTGTGCGTGGGCGCCCGGCCCCTCTTGGCCGCCCTACCTCGAACGAAACGGATTGAACTCAGCCGGCGGCCCTGTGCGTGGCGCCGACATCACGCATCATGCACATCCCGTCGCGCGAATCAATACCTAAATCACGAAATCGCAGCGATTTACGAGACATTTACGCGACCGTTTTCTATCGGACGTCGCGTGAACCGCATGTGCGGCATAACTTCTCGCTGCGCTTCAGAGCATCCAGCGTATTTGTGCTCCTTTTTACCGGCGCCCTGTCGGACGCCTGATCTGAGCGAAGCGAAGGTCAGGGCTGAGGGGGACCGCTCGGCGGGAAACTGCTGTTTGCCCGCACGGGCGGGACGCCCGTGCCACTGTTTCGCCCGTGCCACTGTTTCGCCCGTGCCACTGTTTCGCCCGTGCCACTGTTTCGCCCGTGCCACTGTTCGTGCCCGTGCCACTGTTTCTGACCCCCTCTCCCCCGGGAGAGGGGCGGGGAGAGGGAAATCCGTTGCTGGCGGTGAGCATCACTTTATGTTCGCAGAGGGTGATGCGCTGTTCGCGCACGGCTCTGGAGAGCCGTGCCACCCCGTGAGCCGGGCCGTCCCCGGCCCGGTCCGGAACTTGTTGCAAGCGATCCCCGGATCCCCGGCTTCCATCGGCGCAGCGTAAGTATATCATATTGCTGCATTCGCGCTGCTCGGATCCGCGCTACGCGTACCTGCGGGTGGATGTGCGGTGCGGACGGTCGAGGTTGACGATCAGGTAACGGAGCGCGTCGGCGGCGTGGTCGGAGCCGTCTTTGACCGGCTCGGCGCTCTCGGGCTTGTCCGCGGGGTAGCGGTAGCGTTCGAGCGACTCGATCAGCGTTGCGCAGCGTTCGTGGATGAAGAGCGTCGGGCCGCCGGTCGCGGGCGCCAGCCGGGCGCGCACCAGCGCGACCCCGTCGGCGATAGAGAGCCTGCGGTCGCGGACGCTCAGCCCGGCCTGCCGGAGCGCGGTCGCGGCGGACACGCCGGTCTGCTCGGAACGCTGCCTGCCCGCGGGATCGACGCCGATCCACGCCGGCCTCGGCCACGGCGATTCGATGATCGCGCGGGCGTGCTCGGCGAGGACAACCTCGCGGCGGCTGATCTCATCGACGATGCGCAGCACGCCTTCGGGATCGAGTTGCGCGAAGAGGATGACGGTCGGGGCGCGAAAGCCGAAATCCATCCCCGCGAGCCACACACCGCCGGTGTCCGTCGGCGGGCCCGCCGATGTAATATGCGTCGCCCGGCTGAACTCGGGGTAGACGGAGTCCGATCGGCTCGGGCGGGCGCAGAGCATCTCGCTGGCCCAGGCGTCCGCGGAAGCGCGGCTTTTGAGCGCGATCGCGTCGTCGACGGGCAGGAAGCCGCGCGCGTGCTTGGCCCGGCCGGCGCATTCGTCGACGAGTTCGCAAGGCTCGCACGGACGCTCGGGCGGGCACTCGGCGAGCGTGTCGAGCACGCCCCAGCGGAAGAGCCGGCGTGCGCCGCCGGCGCGCGACTCATCCACGAGCCGCGCCATCAGCCCGTGCGGCCGGTGCATGGTGCTGAAGGCTTCCACGGCGCCCGGGACGAAGGTATCGCCGCATTGCTTTGATCTGGTTGTAAGTTGGGCGGCGTCCCAGATGCCGGGGTCGAAGAGTTCGACCTCGTCGCAGCGGATCTTCTGCACGCGCACGCCCCGGACGGAGGTGTGCGATTGCGCGAGAGTCGAGCACGCGGAGCCGGTGATGAGACGGACACGGCGATCGGTGATCCGCCCGGCGACGAGGGGCGCGAGGACGGGACAGGCGAAGAGTGCGCGGAGGTGTTCGTGCATGCGCGCGGACTGTTCGAGGGATCCGCCGAGGGCGCGGATCTCGATTCCTGGTTTGAAGGCGAGGTCGAGCGCGGTGGCGACGGCGGCGAGATAAGTTTTGCCCCCGCCCCGGTTGGCCCAGACGAGGCAGTCGCGCGGGGCGGCGGCCTCGAAGAATGAATGGGCGAGGTAGTCGAAGGGGGTGTCGGAGCCGTCGGCGATCGCGGCGCGCGGGGGGTCGATGTCGAACGCCAGGCGCAGCCAGGCCGCGAGCATGTCGGGCGTGCGCGGGCGCAGCGACAGGCCGAGCCGGCTGAGTCGGCGGCGTGTGAGGTTCATTCGCGGGCCCCGCCGGGCGCGGGCGCATCGGCGCGGTCCGGGCTTATTTTTCCGAGTGTTTCGAACGCTTCGAGCCAGGCGCGTGATTCTTCGGGAGTAAGATCGTCGTCGTCGGCCGCGGCGGACGCGCGGGGATCGGCGGCGGTTTCGGGCAGGCGTAGAAGGTCGTAGCAGGCCTTGCGCGCGGTCTCTTTGGCGACGGTGTCGCGGGCGATGCGCGCGAGCGCTGCCGCGGCCTGTGCGCGGGCCTTGCTGACGGCGAACGCCGCGCGTGCCGACGCGAGGGCGCGGAGGGCGGCGATCGCGTCGGCGCCCGCGCCGGTCGCGCTCCAGCGCGCGAGATCGCACGTTGTGATGTTGTGCTTGCGCGCGATGAAGTCGAGCGTCCGGCCCGCGTGCAAGGCCCGGAGCAGCGACTCGGTGGTGGCTTCGTCGAACTCGCGATCAGGCATCGGGCGAACCTCCGGCGCGCGGGGCAGGCTCGATGCGCAGCGCCAGCAGCAACGCCCGGCGGCGGTCGCGGTCACGCCGACGCAACGACGCGAGCACGGCTCGGCGCTCGTCCATCGAAAGAAAGATTGTCAGAGACGTCAGAAGCCCGCCCGCGGGCGGCGCGGGGGACGGCTTCGGGGCGGGTGCGGGTTTGTTCGTGTCGGGCTGCACGGCGCGGATCCTTGTTAAGGCTCCTCCCGCGCGGGCAGGGTTGGTTCACCGCAGGGACGCAGGGTTCGCAGAGGGGGAAGGGGAGGGGGTCAGGGGTCGGGGACCAGGAACCAGGGGCCAGGCGCCGGGGGCCAGGGGTCAGGGGTGAGGGGTCAGGGGACAGTGGGCTGGGTGTGGGGTGGGTTTTTGTCTGGGTCGGGGTTATGATGTATTGTTGCTATTGTGTTGATGGGTTATTGATTTGTTGGTGTCACGCACGGGCGGGACGCCCGCGCCGCTGGGGATATTGATGCGATGTTGATTTTTCATTTTGTTCCCCTCATCCTCCCCCTCTACCCCCTCTCCCCTCTCTCCCCTCTCTGCGAACCCTGCGTCTCTGCGGTGAACCCGCCCGCGGTGTGCGCGAAGGCGGTCATGCCAACAGCCAGGCGGCGGCAGGCGTCGCGGAAGATGTCGCGCGGGTCGGCGCGAGGCGTGCTCGACCAGCGTTCGAGTTCGCGCGCGAGGGTCTGTTCGCCGAGGGTCGCTGCGGCGCGTTCGTACGCGGCGCGCGGCGTGGCGAGGCGCCAGGGTTCGACGCCCGCGCTGTCGAGCGCGTCGAGCAGGCGCGCGTCGCGCGGGCGCAGCGGGAGGTCGTAGCGCGTCATGCCCGCGCGAGTGAAGAAGTCGCTGAACCGGCCCATCGCTGCGACGGCTTCGGTGCAGGGGGTTTCGGGTTTGTTGAGATATGCGCGGACGAGGTGAGCGGCGAGGCCGACGCCGCGATGCTCGGGGGCGACGACGACGCGCGCTATCCGCCGGAGCGAGCCGTTGAGTAAAGTTGCATTTCGGCGGCGGTCGCCGGTGTTGAACAGGCCGGGCCAGGCGAGAGCGCGCCAGGACGCGTTGAGTGTGGGGAAGCAGACGACGATCACGCCGGCGGTCTCGCCGGTGCGCGCGTCGCGGGCGACGAGCACGCGCGCCGGGCGCGCGGGGGCGCCGGCGCGGTAGTGATGGCGCGCCAGGGCGCGGTAGTCGGCGAGCGAGCCGGGCGTGATGTCGTATCTGTCCGAGAGCGGGACGGGCGGCGTGGGCGGCGTGGTTTCGACTCGCACGCGGCCGGGTCGCCCGAGGCGGACGATCGCGGTCGGTCTGAGGAATGGTTCGAGGTCGTGGCGCGGCGTGGCGATGATCGTCGCGGCGCCGACATCGCGGGCGGCGCGGGTGAGACTCTCGGCGAGGCCGGTCGCGGTCGCGCGGTCGAGAGTCGCGGCGAACTCGTCGAGGAGCAGGAGCACGGGCGGGACGCCTTTGCCACTGATCTTACTTTGCACGGGCGAGACGCCCGTGCCACTGGTCTTATTTTGGACGGGCGGGACGCCCATGCCACTGGTCTTATTTTGCACGGGCGGGACGCCCGTGCCACTGGTCTTATTTTGTGCGGGCGGGACGCCTGGGCCATTATTGTGATGTTGTTTGATTGTGCTGAGGGCGACGGCTAGCCGGAGGCGGGCGCGCTGGCCGTCGGACATCTGCGAGGGTCGGCGGACGACGAGGGAAGCCTCGGCCAGCCCGGCGTCGGACAGGGCTGCGAGGGCGTCATCGGTTGTCCGGCCGAGGCGGACGAGTTCGACCGCGGGGCGATCGCGGAGACGGATCGTTTCGGGGTTGACGACGGCGACGCCGAGGTCGCGGGCGCGTTCGGCGGCGGCGCGTAGGAGAGTGCTCTTGCCGGCGCCGCTGGTCCCGAGGATGAGTGTGACGGCGCCGGGGGAGATCGGGATTGTAATATTGTGCCCGGCGGCGGCGGCGGCGGCGGTTTGTGTGCGGGGAGGCTCGACGAAGAGGTATCCGAGCCGACTGGCGGCTTCGGCGCTCGCGCGTGTCGGGGCGGGTTCGGCGTGCGCGGGGACGGCGATTGTGATTGACAGCGGCGTCATCGGTCGGCCGCCTCGAATATGGCTTCGACCGCGTTCATATGTCTGCGGACGGTGTGGAAGGTGAGCCTGAGTTGCTCGGCGGCTTCGCGGAAGGATCGGCCCTGGAGGACGCACGCGGTGGCGACTCGGCGCCTGGTCGCGGGCCAGCGGTCGCGCTCGCGCATGACGAAGGCGTAGCGGTCGCTGGTGACCCGTTCGATGAGTGTGCGGACACGCCTGCGGACTCGGCGGGGCGAGTCGCCGAGGAGTTCAGCGACGGCGTTGCAGGTCATCCCGTCGGAGAGGAAGACTTCGAGGAGCCGGCGGTCTTCGGGTTCGAGGTGCTCGGCCCGCAGGAGGATGAGGTCGGTCCGCTCGCGGACCCCCCGCCGACGTAGATCGGACTGCGAATGGGGCGTCAGGCGGCGGGGATCGGCGAATCGGACCATCGGACGCACTCCTGTGTGTCGAAACCTTGACACGGGGCACGGTTTTGTGCTAAAGTTCGCCAGTCAGCAAACACTTGCCGCAGTTTTACCGTCTACGTCCAAATCTGCAAGGGTTCTGTATGGTATATCACGAACTTGGCGCACAGGAACGGGCGATGGACGACCTCGGCTCGATAGTCCGCACACGCAGGAAGGAGTTGCGCCTGACACTCCAGCAGTTGGCGGACATGTCCGGCTGCGCGAAGTCGTACCTGTCGCAGATCGAGAACAACCATCGCGGCAGGGGGGGCGTGCCCGTCCCTTCGGAGGCTTTGGTTTACCGCATCGAGCAGGCGCTCCGGCTCGAGCACGGCGCCCTCGCCCGGCTGCGCAACTGGCGCGAGACGCCCGCGCCGATTCGCAGGGAGCACGAGGAACTCAGGCGTGAGAACGCGTCGGCGAAGCGCCTCGTCGAGTTGCTCCGCGAGTCGGGGCTGGATCGGCTGAATCAGACGGGCGAACTCCGTCGGCTGGTGGAGAGGATCGACGCTGCGGGCGACGCGCCGAGGCTCACGCCGTTGCCCGTGCAGGTGCCGATCATCAATAAGGTGCGCGCGGGCTATCCGACGGAGTTCACCGACCTCGGCTATCCCGCGCGGGTGGCGGACGAGTACATCTCGACGCCTGATCTTTACGACCCGCAGGCGTTCGCTGCGAGGATTGTGGGGGACTCGATGGCGCCCGATTACAGGGAGGGCGACGTGGTGGTGTTCAGCCCGGAGCGTGACACCCCGGCAGGCTCGGACTGCTTCGTCAGGCTCGACCGCGACAACGAGTCAACTTTCAAGAGGGTGTATTTCGAGCGCGATCCGGGCGGGCGTCAGATGATCCGGCTTCAGCCGATCAACCCGGCGCATCCGCCCCGGATCTTGCCGCGCGAGGAAGTGGCGGGGATGTACGCAGCGGTGTACGTGGTGCGGAGCGTCGGCCCGCGCTGAGGGCGGGGTCGGCGGCCGGTGACGGGGGGTGGGCATCGGCGGGCGAGTCGGCGGCGGGATCGGGCGATCCACGCGGCGGGCCGGAGCGTATACTGTGCGCTGCGCTGGGAGTTCCCGCGAGGGTGTCTCGGCGTGATCGAGGCCAGTCGTGGGTGTCGGCGTAGGTGGGCCGATCGGCGCGGGCTCGCGGGCGTGAATCCTCGGAGCGAGTGGTTATGGCGAAGATGTTCTACACCCTGGAGGAAGCCGCCGAGCGGCTCGGCAAGAACGCCGACGCCGTGCGCGAGATGGCCAAGTCCGGGCAGATACAGGAATTCCGCGACCGCGACAAACTTGTCTTCAAGGTCGATCAGATCGACCTCCTCGCCCACGGCGAGGACGACGCCCCCCACGACGACGCCGACATGAGCAGCATGATCCCCCTCGCAGACGACGACGGGGGATCCTTCGGCGACGTCGCCTTCGAGTCCGGCGGGGATCTGATGAGCCTCGAGGAGAGTTCGCCAGGCTCCCTGGCGGGCAAGGGCGAATCCGCCGCCTCGGCTGCTTCGGACGAGTTCTCGCTCGCGGATTCATCACTTAAAAGCCGGGGCGGGTCCGCCAGCGCGCTCAACGTCGACCCGATCGAAGGCGACACCAAAGAACGCACCGGCGTCTCGATATTCGACGCGGACGAACTCGACGTCGCCGACCCTTCCGCGCTGACACAGATGAGCGACGAGGGCGGCTTCGGCGACATGCCGCTGGATTCACTCGGATCGGGGTCCGGGCTTCTCGATCTCACGCGCGAGAGCGACGACACGTCGCTGGGCGCCGAGTTCCTCGACGAACTCGCCGGCGCCGACGAGGGGACCGTCGATCGCGACGCGCCAGGCGGGGGGCTTTTCGACACCGGCGGCGAGGTCGCCTCTGCCGACGCGGGCGCCCCGGTATTCGCGCTCGCCGCTGAGCCGATCGACGCCGCGGGCTCCGGCTTGACCGCCGGGCTTGCGATCGGGGCGGTGCTGGTGCTGATGCTCGGCCTGACGACGGCGATCCTCAGCCTGATGGACGTGCGCGGGAACCCGCTCGTCGCAATGCTCGCGGATAACTTCCTGGTGATATTCGCTTCGCTCGCGGGCGCCGCGGTCGTGCTCGGGGTGCTCGGGTTCGTGCTGGGCAAACGCGCGGGCTGAACTCAATATTAACATCAGTTCGCGCGGCGCCACGGCTGTCGCAAGACCACGCGGTGCGCCGCGCCGTGACGCTGCACGGCGCAGCGTATTGTGGACGTCGTCTGTTGCGCGCATCCGCGCACAGGCTACGAAATACAACCAAAGCCCAGGGATGAAATCCCTGGGCTTTATGCGCATCGAGCGCGTTCTACGCAATGCAACGGATGTCCCTATCCTCGGCCCTCTCCCAGGGGAGAGGGGGTCGGCAAACAGTGGTAGGGGCGCAAATCAGTGGCACGGGCGTCCCGCCCGTGCGAAGCGGGGTGGCACGGCTCTCCGAGCCGTGCGGGAACAGCATCCTTTTTTTAATATGCACAAAGCAATAATCAGCGCCCAGCAACGGAATTCCCTCTCCCCAGCCCTCTCCCAAGGGAGAGGGGTCAGAAACAGTGGTACGGGCGTCCCGCCCGTGCTCCGGCCGATACGCCCGCCCGCGTCCGCATACTCGGGCCTTTCCCGGGGGATGCCTCTTGGATCGGACCCGCGTCGGCCCTACACTGATCCGCTCAAGACGGGAGCGGCTTTAGCCGACGGGCTTCCCTAGGAACGCTCCCCGACAGGCATGAGGTGACCACGACCACGATGCAAGCAACGCAAGCCCGGGCGTCCATACACGAACGCTCGGACGACGGGCCGTCCGCCGAGCCGGTGGACCCGGACCCCGACCAGCCCCTGCCAGCCGCTGCCGACCGGCGTCCCACGCTGGATCTGTCCGATCCGCTCGGCCTGATCCCGCGCGCGGCCCTCGGCGCACTGCGCTCCCTCGGCGAACGCGCAATCGCTCACAGCCGCCCACGCGACACCGCCGGCGAGGTCCGCGCACGCATCGTCAACGACGAACAAATGGCTCGCCTGCACCTCTCAACCCTCGGCGACCCCGCCACCACCGACGTCCTCACCTTCGACCTCGCCGACGATCCCGGCCTGCCCCTCGACGCCGACCTAGTCCTCTGCGCCGACGAAGCCAAGAGACGCGCATCGCTGATCCGCGTCCCCGTCGAGCACGAACTGCTCCTCTACCTGATCCACGGCGTGCTGCACTGCTCCGGCTACGACGACCTCACCGACGAGCAATCACACGCCATCCACGCCCGCGAAGATGAGATCCTCCGCGCCGTCGGCGTAGGCCCGATCTACTCGCGCGTCGCGGGAGGCGAACCATGACCGGCGCCGCGGTGTGGATAATGCTCGCCGCTGCGGGTCTGACCGGGCTTTTCGCGTCGGTCCAGATGTCGCTGCGAGGCGCCTCGCGCAGCCGGGTCAAGGAGATCGCCGGTCGCATCGGAGCCCACGCTGCGGACCGCGCCGCACCGATACTCGACGACCTCAACGGGCACGCCATCGCCGCCGCTCTACCGAGGCTCATCTTCAGCATGACCACCGTCGCTGCGGCTCTCGTGTGGTCGACCGGCGTCGGGGAGGATTCGCGCGTCACGCTAGGCGCCCTCGCGATCGCCGCGGCGTTCGCCGTCGCGCTCCTGTCCATCTTCGGGATCGTCGTACCCATGAGCATCGCCGATCACGTCGGCGACCCGCTCATAGTCCGCCTCGCCAGGCTCATCCGGCTCACGCGCCTGATCACCGCGCCTTTCGTGCGCGGTCTAGGAGTCGTCGACGAGATCGTCCGTCGGCTCGTCGGAGCCGCCGATGCGACGCGCGAGGAAGAACTCGAGCGCGAACTCCTCTCCGTCGTCTCCGACGCCGAGCACGAGGGCGAACTCTCCGAAGCCGAGCGACGCATGCTCCGCGCCGTGGTTGATTTCCGCACACGCACCGTTGAGGAAGTCATGACCCCGCGCACCGAGGTCGTCGGCGTGGCGCGCACCGACGACCTGCTCGCCGTCCGCGCACTCATCGCCGACGCCGGGCACAGCCGCATACCCGTCTACGACGGCGATCTCGATCACATCGTCGGCGTCCTCTATGTAAAGGACCTGCTCGAATACCTCGGCGCCGACGCCGCGAAGTTCTCCATCGACGCTGTGCTACGACCCGCTCGCTTCGTCCCCGAAACCAAGCCCATCGGCGAGATGCTCGTCGAGTTCCAGCGCGACAAGGTCCACCTCACAATGGTCCTCGATGAATACGGCGGGACCGCCGGGCTTGTCACAATCGAGGACATCCTCGAAGAAATCGTCGGCGAAATACAGGACGAGTACGAGTCCGTCGACGACGCGCCCCCGGACATCACACTCGTCGCCGAGGCCCGCACACTCGAAGCCGACGCCCGCGCCAGCGTCAACGACGTCAACGACCGCCTCGAACCACTCGGCGTCACACTCCCCGAGAGCGACGACTACGACACCATCGGCGGGCTTGTCACAACCGAACTCGGTCGGCTGCCCGAAACCGGCGAATCGTTCCGCAAGAACGGCTTCGTCGTCACCGTCCTCGCCGCCGAACCCACGCGCGTCACCCGCGTCCGCGTCGAGTTCGACTCCCCCGGCGCCCGCGCCGCAGAACAACTCGGCGCCGACGTCACCGCGAAATAGCCGCCACGATCGCCCGCCGATCCGCCGCTCGCGCCGCTCCCACATTTCAAGCCCGACCCCGCCGCATCGCCGAAGGAACAGAACCAAGGCACGCCCGCGATCCGCACCCCTCAGCCGAGACCCCACGCCGATGCCCATCCGAAACCAGCCGCACAAACAAACCGCCACGCGCGCAACACTCGCCGGCCTGCTCGTTTCCGCCGCGATCGTCGCAACGCCCGGCTGCCGCTCGAAAGGGCCGCTGTCCTTCGGCGGCTCGACCGGTCGCTACGTCGGCGAAGAGTCGCTCCGCCGGATCAAACCCGGCGAGACCGACCGCGAGTGGATCCTCGCTGTCTTCGGCCGACCCCACGACCGCGAACTCCTCGCCGGCGGCGAGGAAGAAATCTGGAAGTATCAATACGAAACCGTCGAGGGCCGCTCCTCGCGCTCGATGCTCGTCAACAACCGCACGACCAAAGGCCGCACCGCCCGCTACCTCTACATCCAACTCGCAGGCGCCATCGTCAAGGACTCCTGGCGCGACTGACGCACGTCAGAGTCGAGTTGCGCCGGTCTGTCATCGCAGCCGGCGTTCCCACCCGCGAATCGGGCCGACGGAGCCGCTCATCTTCAGCGCGTTCCGTCTCGTCCACGGGTCGCCGTCGACCGTCATGTGCCAATCCCCGCCGTCGTTCAAGACGGCGGAATCCAAGCCGTACTCGAACACTTTGGTTGCGTCCTTCGCGTCCACCTCAGGCGGATTGTCCGATAATCGAGGCGACATCGCTCCATAATAATAACTCATCCCGATCTCGTCCGCCAGTCCGGGATCGGACGGGCAACGGAACGGCGCTTCGGAGATGATGTAGCCGTCCTCATCGAGCCGCGGCGCCGCCGCGCCATCCATGTACCCGATCAACGCGTCGATCGGCGCGGTGTGACCCGCCGGCAAGTGATAGAACCACGCCGCGTGCGGCAACGACCCCCCGTGATCCTCCCGGTACATCTGCACTCCCAACCCGAACGCCCGCAGATTCGAGAAGCACTGCACCCGCCGGGCGCTCTCGCGCGTCTGCCTGAGCGCCGGCGCCGAGAGCGTCAGCAGCACCGAGATCACCGCCACACTCACGATCACCTCGACCAGCGTGAAGCCCGCCCGGCGCTCAAAGCCGGCCCTCACCGCGATCCTCCCGGATGGGTCCGTCGTCGCTCCTCCGTAACGCTGCGGATGCGCTCCTGCTCGTCGAACACTTCCAGCGCCACATCCACGTCCACAACCGAGGCGATCTGCTCGCGCATCGACATGTACCGGGCACGGATCGCCGGATCGCGCAGAAGGCGTGAACTGAAGATCGCCGAGGCGCCGGCCCGGCGGATGCTCTCGTGCGGGCTGCTGAGCATCTCGAACAGCCCCTCGATCAGCCGCTCGCGCGCCGCCGATTCGATGGGCTGCCCCGACCCGAGCCGATCACCGATGACGCTCGCCGAGATCAGCCAGAAGTGCGGCTCCTGATCGGCGATCGTCGCGCCGGGCGTCGAGGCCCGCACGGCGTGCTCGTCCGTCGGCCCCCGGCTCGCCGCGTCGAGCAGCCGCTCCGCGTCCGCGACGGTCCACGCCGAGACTGACGTGCGGATGCGCTCCTCCCACAGCGCGTAGTCGTTGTAGTCGTCCGACAGCGCGGGCGTCGGCGTGAACTTCGGCGCGCCGTCCGCGGCAAGGCCCGCCCGTTCCGCCGCGACGCGCACGCCGCGACCCGTCCACACCCCCGCGACGACGAGCAACGCGCCGATACTGAGCAGCACAAGCCACGCCTCGCGCCGATGCGCCCACGCGCGTAAACTGTTGGTGTTGGTATCGGAGTTGCTCACAAGATCAGCGCCTCAGAGTAATGCAGGGAGGTTCTTCCGCTGGTGTACATGAACCGAACAACCGCTGTCAAGGCTTTATTTCCAAAATATTTCGGGAACATACTCTCCACCCGGTTCTAATAGCCCGCATCGGCCCGTCCCTGGCGGCACGGCTATCCGAGCCGTCTTAGTTCAGTCTGACTCGAACCAGCGTTTCACCAACACCGCCGAAGGCCCAGGGATGAGATCCCCGGGCTTTGGAGCCGGGCGTCGCCGCGGGCGGGTACACTGGTTCTATGACGACGGAGCGTCTGATATCGCCCGAGAGCCGCGGGCCTGAAGAAGAAGCGGTGTCGTTCTCACTGCGCCCGCGGTCGCTCGGCGAGTTCGTCGGGCAGCGCGACCTCCTCGAGCGCATCCGCATCGCTGTCACCGCCTCCCGCAACCGCGGCGAGCCGATGGAGCACGTCCTGCTGCACGGCCCGCCGGGACTCGGCAAAACCACACTCGCCTACGTCATCGCCGAGGAAATGGGCTCGCGCGTCCATGTCACCAGCGGCCCGGCGCTGACGCGAGGCTCGGACCTCGTCGGCGCGCTCACACGCCTCGAACCCAACGACGTGCTCTTCATCGACGAGATCCACCGCCTGCCCCCCGCGGTCGAGGAGTTCATATATCCCGCGATGGAGGACTTCCGCATAGATGTCGCGGTCGATTCGGGGATGCACGCGCGGACGGTGTCGATCAGCGTCAAGCCGTTCACGCTGATCGGCGCGACGACGCGCGCCGGTCTTCTGACGGCGCCCCTGCGGAGCCGGTTCGGCATCGCGCACCACTTGAAACATTACGACGCCGCGGACCTGCTTCTTATACTCACGCGGAGCGCCCGGCTGCTCGGCGCCGCCGCGGAGGACGGCTCGCTCGCGACGATCGCCGGCCGAAGCCGGGGCACGCCCCGCATCGCCAATCGGCTGCTCCGGCGTGTGCGCGACTACGCCGACGTGCGCGGGACCGGGCTTATAAACGATCGCATGGTCGCCGAGGCTCTCGCGCTCGAAGGCGTCGACGAACTCGGCCTCGACGAACTCGACCGCGCGTACCTCCGCGTGATCGGTACGACGTACCGCGGCGGGCCGGTCGGCCTCGAAGCCGTCGCCGCGACGATGGGCGAGGACGCCGGCGCGCTCGAAGGCGTCGTCGAGCCGTTCCTCCTACAGGTCGGGCACCTCGCGCGCACCCGCCGCGGACGCCAACTCACCCACGCCGGCGCCGAGCACATCGGCGTCCGCCTCGAGCCGCCCCAGCCCGCGACGGATTCGGCGCTCTTCGATTGAACGAAGACCAAAGCCCAGGGATTTATCCCTGGGCTTTCCAACTGAGGTGCGCCTCGAACACCCCGCCGCGGGCGCTCTACACTCCGCGATCATGCCCGACGCCGAACCGATCGTCCGTGACCCGAAGACCCCCGACGAGATCAAAGCCGCGATCGAGCGCCTGCGCGAGGACTACGCCCGCGTCCGCGCCGAGATCGGCAAAGCCGTCGTCGGGCACGCCGAGATCGTCGAAGGAGTGCTCACGTGCCTCTTCTGCGACGGGCACGCCCTGCTCGAAGGCGTCCCGGGCCTGGGCAAGACGCTGCTCGTCCGCTCGCTCGCCCGCGCGCTGCGACTTAACTTCAACCGGATTCAGTTCACGCCCGACCTCATGCCCTCGGACGTCACGGGCACCACCATCGTCCTCGAAACCGCTGGCGGGCGCGAGTTCCGCTTCCAGAAAGGCCCGGTTTTTACCCAGATCCTCCTCGCCGACGAGATCAACCGCGCCACGCCGAAGACCCAGTCCGCCCTCCTCGAAGCGATGCAGGAGCGCTCCGTCACCGCCGACGGCGTCACGCACATCCTCGACAAACCCTTCCTCGTCATGGCGACCCAGAACCCCATCGAACAGGAAGGCACCTACCCCCTCCCCGAGGCGCAACTCGACCGCTTCTTCTTCAAGTTGCATGTCGGTTATTCGTCGCGCGCCGAACTCGGCGAGATCGTCGCGCGCACGACCGCGGGCGCCGGCGATGAGCCAGAACCCGTCATCGACGCCGCCACAATCCTCGCGCATCAGCGTCTGATCCGGCGCGTCGCGATCGCCGACCACGTGCGCGATTACGCCGTGCGCCTGACCCTCGCGACGCACCCGGGCGGCGAGTTCGCCGTCCCGATGGCTGATAAGTTTGTGCGTGTCGGCGCCAGCCCGCGCGCGGCTCAGGCGCTCGTCCTAGCCGGGAAATGCCGGGCGATCCTCGACGGCCGCGCCGCGGTGAGCGTCGATGACCTGCGCTGGGCCGCGCTCCCCGCGCTGCGTCATCGGCTGGTCCTGAACTTCGAAGCCGAGGCCGAGGGAATAAAGCCCGACGCGATCGTCGAGAACATCGCATCGACCATCCCCGCCCGAGCGGAAACCTCGGCGTAAACACGGGCGCCCTCTCAAGGGCGGCAGCGTTGCCCGCGCCCAACGCCGGGTGTAGTTTGTCCGCATGGCGAAGAAGTCCACCAGGACCGCGACGAAAAAGAGCGCGCGCAAATCGGCGTCGTCGAAACCCGTCGCCGATACGCCGCGCCCGGGCAGGCCCGGCGCGCTCGTGGACACCCGAGTCGTCTACTGCGGCGACTGCCTCGAACAACTCAGCAAACTCCCCGACGGTTGCGTCGATCTTATTTACATCGACCCGCCGTTCAACTCCAACCGGAACTACGAAGTCTTCTGGGGTGAGACTAAGGAGAAACGCGCCTTCGAGGATCGGCACGCCAGCACGAAAGCCTACATCGAATACATGCGCCCCCGGTGCATGGAACTCGCGCGCGTCCTCAGCAACACCGGCTCGTTCTACTACCACTGCGACTGGCACGCGAGCCACTACGTCAAGGTGATGCTCGACCAGATCTTCGGTGAAGGCAACTTCCGCAACGAGATCACGTGGAAGCGCAGCCACGCGCACAGCGACACGAAGCAGGGGATGTCGCAGTACGGGCGCGTCTGTGATTATATTTTTTATTATACCCTGGGCAAGACCTGGACATGGAACCCGCAGTTCACCGAGTACGACGCCGCGTACATGTCCAGCGAGTACCGGCACGCGACAGCGGACGGCAGAACTTACAAAGAGACTGATGTCACCGCGGCCAAACCCGGCGGCGACACCCTGTTCGAATGGCGTGTCAAGCGGCCGATCGGCTCGTCGGAGTGGGAGGCGGACATAAGCGACGAATGGCGCCGTCCGGTCCCGGGCATCGAGTATCGCGCCGTGGCGCCGTATCAGAAACGCTACTGGGCGTATTCAAAGGAAAATCTAATACAGTTCTGGCTCGACGGTCGGCTCACGCACCGGTCAACGGGCATGCCCAGGCTCATGCATTTCTCCGATGAGATGCGCGGCGTGCCGCTCCAAGACCTGTGGACCGACATCCCACCAATCAGCGCACTCGCCGCGGAACGGCTCGGCTATCCGACACAAAAGCCGCTCGCGCTGCTCGAGCGCATCATCAAGGCGTCGTCGAACCCGAACGACATCGTGCTCGACGCTTTCTGCGGCTGCGGGACCGCGCTCGTCGCGGCGCAGAACCTCGGGCGGCAATGGATAGGCGTTGACATCTCGCCGACTGCCTGCCGCGTTATGGCCAAGCGTCTGCGCGATGTATGCGGACTGAAGGAAGATGAAACTCTGTGGCGCTCCGGCCGGGGTTTCGTTGTCAGGGAACTGCCGTTCACGCTCAAGCAGTTGCGCGAGATGCCCCCGTTCGAGTTTGAAAACTGGGCCATCAACGCGCTCGGGGGCACGAAGAACCTCGCGCAGGTCGGCGATATGGGCATCGACGGGCGCATATTCCCCGTGTCCGCGGCGCCGACGGGCGCGCGCCAGAAGTCCGGCGAGACGGCTCCGTTCGCTGAGTTCATGGACGCATGGTACCCGATCCAGGTCAAGCAGAAGGACAAAGCCGGCCGCCCGGACATAGATTCGTTCGAAGCCGTCATGGTCCGTGAAGAACGGCAGAAAGGCTTCTTCGTCGCGTTCGGATACACCTCCGACGCCATGACCGAGATCGACCGCTTCTTCCGGCAGACCGGCAAAGTCATCGTCGCGCTAACAGTCGAACAGATCCTTAACGAACAGATCGCGCACCGGCTGGCGTGAGCGCCGACCGCCCATCGCCCTCACACGCGCGCTCGATTCTGGTAGACCCACCACTCCAGCATCACCACCGCGAGCGCCGCGGCGAGGAGCCACGGCCAGAGCCGGCGACGTTCCGTCCCGGCGCCGGCGCTGTCGCTGGCGTTCACGATGCGCGACGCGAGGTCGAGCGTCTCCGCTGATCTTATATCGCTCTCGTCCGCGTCGAGCAGGTTCGCAGCGATCACGCGCACGGCGCGCCCGGACACGACGATATCCGTCGGCCCGGGTTCGCCCGCCCAGCGCAGTTCGTACACGCCCGCCCGCGCGATCGGGCCGAACGTCACTGTCCCGTCCGGCGCCGGGATCAGCGTACGCGTCGCGCCGCCGGGCGAACGCAGTTCGACTGAATCAATGCCAGCGGGCACTCGCGTCGACACGACTTCTCCCGGGCGTGTCGGCGCCGCCGCTGCGCTGGTCCCCGCGTCGCCGAGCGTGCGCAGCGTGTTCGCAAGAGTCAGCACAAAGCCCGGGTCGAACGGCCACATGCTCTCGCCCGGCGTGAACGAAACAATAATCGCGCGCACGCCCGGCGAGGTCGCCTCGACGATCGTCGGCCCGGCGCTCGAACGCGCCAGCACACGCAGATCCTCGCGCACTTCGAGCACGAGATCACGCGCGATCACCAACCCGTCCAGCGAAACCGCGCGAAACATAGGATGCTCGCGCGTCCAGTCAATGATCTCGCTCGGCTCGTCACGCGCGCCCGCGCTCGACAACCCGTCGATAACCGGCACGGCGCCGAACACGAGGTACCGCCCCGGCGCGAGCGGTTCCGTCGGCGCCCAGCCGCTGAGAATCGTCACGTCGTAGCCCGCGAGTTCCGACGCCGGCGCCGCGATGTATTCGCCCGGCGTGATCACGCGCAGCCGGGCGAGCGACATCCCTTCGAGCGCCCAGCGAGTGTACGGATCATTCTCTGCGACGAGCGCGACCGCCAGCCGACGCGCGGGCGGTATTACAAGACTCGCGGAATCATCCGCTGCGAGCGCATCCTGCTTTGTAAGTCGCACGCGCGCCAGCCCGCCTTCCGGGCGGTCGAACGTGTACACGACGCCGCCGACGCCGGGCCCGTCATCGTTCGCCGCTGGGATCGGCGCGGCGCGGATCGCGACGACAAGCCCGTCGATCGCGAGTTCGACCTCCGCGTCGCGCGGCTCGGGCGCCGTCGAACGCACACCGACGAACACGCTCAGACGCGACGGGTCGTTGAAGTCGCGCTCGGCGCGCAGGCCGACGATGCCGACGTTCACTGTTTCTGCGTCGCCGACACGGTGATAAGTCATAGGCGTGACGGTCGGGAGCAGCACGTCGCGCGCGTCGGCTACGCGCCCGTCCGTCCACACGTGCATCGGCGCGGTCGCCTGGCTGACGAGGCCGGTGTTCTCGATGAGAACTGGCGGGGCGTACGCGCCGCTGAGGCGCACGGCTTCGTCCATCTGCGTCGGCGCGTCCGTCGGCGCGATCGACTCGATCGCGGCACGCAGCCGATTCTTGTCCGCCGTCCAGGGCTGCAACACCTCGGCGCCGGCGTCGAACGCGATGACCATCGCCTCGTCGCGCGGGCCGACATTCAGAACGCCCGGCTCGCGCAGCGCGGCGACGAACGCGAGCGCCTCGCGCTTCGCCTGTTCGAGCCGCGTCCCGCCCCCGGCGCCGTCGCTCGCGCTCATCGACGCGGATCGGTCTATTACAATTATGTGCCGGGTTTTGTCGCCGAGCGTCGCGGCGATCTCGGGCTGCGCGAGCGCCAGCAGTCCCGCAGCGAGAGCCAATAGTTGCAGGAAAAGCAGCAGATTCCGCCGGAGTTTCTGGAACGGCGCGTTGGCGCGCATGTCCTCGATCGACCGTTTCCACAGCAGCGTGGTCGAGACCTCGACCTCCCGCCTGCGGAGTTTGAGAAAATATAAGAGCACGAGCAGCGGGATCAGCGTCGCCGCCGCCGCCGCTGCCAGTCCGGGGGTGAGCCAGTTCATCGCGCGCCCCCGCGGGAGAGGGTTGAACGCAGAGGAAGACAGAGTGCGCGGGAGACATGAACCTCAAGCGGTGCAGCCTTCGCCGAGTAATACGCAATCAATACAGACCGTGGCATGACAAATAGTGGCCCGGGCGTCCCGCCCGTGCGCGACAACATCAGTGGCCCGGGCGTCTCGCCCGTGCGTGTATCTCTATTGCGGGCTTGTGCTCCAGCCCGCTTGGAACGGTCGTCATGTTTTATGTCGCACCGAGCCGCGCGGCGCCAGGCAAATAGTGACGCTCGACATTTATTTCCCCGACACAACGAAGAACGCCGCCCTCCGCCCGCTCTGTTTTCCTCTGCTTTCATGCGATTCATCGCAGCAGCCCCCGTCGGCGGAGCGTGCCGAGGACGAGCGAGTCGATCGGCGTATCGGTCGTGACGAGCAGGTGCGTGACGTCGCGCCGGGCGCAGAAGGCGCGCAGCCCGTCGCAGTACGCCGCGAGGTTCTTCTTATATCGCTCGAGCAGCGGGCGGGTGATGGTGAGTTCGGCGGTGTCGCCGTCCTCCGCGTCGCGCAGGCGGAGGTCGCCCCCGATCGGCGGGTCGAGTTCCTGCGGGCTCAGGGTCTGGACGGCGAAGGTGTCGTACCCGCGGCCGACGAGCAGGCGCAGCCCGTCCTCGTAGCCGTCCTTATGAAAGAAATCTGATATTATAACCATCACGCCGCGGCCCGTGCGCGCCAGCGCGATGCGTTTGCACGCGTCGGTGAAACCCGCCTCGCCGGTCGGCTCGAGCGCGCACAGCCACGACCCCATCTCCGCGACGCGGCGCCGGCCGCGCAGGTTGCGCAATGAACTTACATTGTCTTCCCCCGGTGGGACGGGCGTATCACCCGTCGTTTGCTTCTTCTGCACCGACTGTCGCGCAGCGTCCGCGGCGCCGCCGATCGCCGAGATCGTCACGCGGTTGTAGTTGACAAGCCCGACGTAGCCCAGCGCCGCTGCGAGCCGGCGTGCGAAGTCGAACTTGCCCGGCTCGCCGCAGTCCATGCTCAGCGAGCGGTCGATCACGATGTGCAGCGAGAGGTCTTCCTCCTCGAGGAACATCTTAAGAAACAGGCGGTCGAGACGGGCGTAGATGTTCCAGTCGATGAAGCGGAGGTCGTCGCCGACGGTGTAGGGCTTGTGGTCGGCGAACTCGACGCTCTCGCCGCGTTTTTTGCTGCGCCTCTCCCCGCGGAGCCGACCGGCGAACACGCGCCGCGACGCGAGATCGACGCGGGCGAGTTGTGCCGCGAGCGCGGGCGTGATGAGGTCGTCAACCGAGAGCGGCCGGATTGGTGCGGGTGTTCGGAGCATGGGTGAACGCAGAGGAAGACAGAGGGGGCAGAGGGGGTGGAGAAGGAGATCAGGTTAGAACATTTGGTCGTTGGTGCAGAGGAGTCCAGTGCGGCAGTGCGCGTTCGTTCAGTCGGCGGCACACGCCGTCCTTCAGGCGGGGGACATTGAAGTTGATGAGCCGGCCGAGCGGCAGGCGCGCAGCCCGCAGATAACTCACTAGTTGAGCCAGGTGCACATCGGCAACTGAATCGACGGATTTTAGTTCGACGATCACGGCGCCATCTGCGACGAGGTCGAGTCGTTGCCCGCGCAGCGCGAGATCCTTGTAATGCATGACAATCTCGGCCTGGCGATGAGCAAGAGTTCCTTGCCGGCGGAGTTCGTATTCGAGCGCATCTTCGTAGAGTCTTTCGATCAGGCCCGGCCCGAGCACGGTATGCACTTCCATTGCGCAGCCGATGATCCTGCCCGACAATTCATTGAGCCATTCGGGCGCTTCGAGCAGCGCGCGGACGCCGCTTGGCGCCTGCTCGCCCCTCCCTTCTCCTCCCCCTCTGTTTTCCTCTGCGTTCATAATGATCCCCTTCACGCGCGGACCGGTTCTTTCGACGTGTCCTTGAGGATCTGGCGGACGACGGCGTCGGGGTCCACGCGGTCGGCCTCGGCTTCAAAATTAAGAACGAGTCGGTGGCGGAGGGCGGGCGCGGTGACGGCGTCGATGTCGGCGTAGGAGACGTGGTATCGGCCGTCGGTGAGAGCGCGGACCTTGGCGCCGAGGATCAGCGCCTGGGCCGCGCGCGGGCTGGCGCCGACGCGGATGTACCGGTTTGTTATATCCGATGCGTGCTCGCCGTCGGGGTGTGTGGCGAGGACGAGCCGTGCCGCGTATTCCTTGACGTGAGGCGCCACGACCGCGTTGCGCACGAGTGATTGGGCTTCGAGGATGCCCGGGCCGTCGATCTTCGGTGTGATCGTCGCGTGCTCGGCGCCTGTCGTGCGGTCGAGGATCGTCATCAGGTCGTCGAGTTGCGAATAGCCGACGACTAGTTTGAAGAGGAACCGGTCGAGTTGCGCCTCGGGGAGGGGGTAGGTGCCTTCCTGCTCGATGGGGTTCTGGGTCGCGAGAACGAAGAAAGGTTTATCGAGTGTGCGCGTCTGCCCGCCGATGGTCACGGAGCGCTCCTGCATGGCTTCGAGGAGGGCGGACTGGGTTTTCGGCGTCGCGCGGTTGATCTCGTCGGCGAGGACGATCTGGGCGAAGATCGGGCCTTTCTGGAACTGGAAGCCGCGGCGGCCGGTGTCGGCGTCCTCGGTGATAATATTAGTCCCGATGATGTCGGCGGGCATGAGGTCGGGCGTGAACTGGATGCGCGAGAACGGGAGGTGCACGGCATCCGCGAGGGCGCGCACGAGGAGGGTCTTCCCCAGCCCGGGGACGCCTTCGAGCAGCACGTTTCCGCCCGCGAAGAGCGAGGTGAGCACGCCTTCGATTATGTCGCGGTGGCCGACGATCACGCGGCCGATCTCTTCGCGGAGCGAGGCGAAAGTGTCGCGGAACGCCTCGCACTCGGCGCGGACGTGGTCGGGGGTGGTCGCGTGTTCGTTCATGGTCATGGGCGCATCATCCTCGATCGGAAGGTTTCGTGTGAACAGCCGACGCGGGCACGGACACTGGCACGGGCGCGAATAGTGGCACGGGCGCAAACAGTGGCACGGGCGTCTCGCCCGTGCGCCGGGTATGTATGAACGCAGAGGAAGACAGAGGCGGACAGAAGGGGATCGGGAACGGGCAGCGGGTGTGAAGGGAGTCCGTGGCGGCGATCGGAGGATGCCTGACTGAGTTCGCTCGAGCGGGCGGAGTTGGCTGTGTAATATATATTTGCGCGGTGATGCGGGGCGCTTTCCGCACGGGCGGGACGCCCGTGCCACTGACTCTTGATTACTGAATCATTCGGCATCGTCGCGCTCCATCCCGTCGCGGGCGCGGCGTTTGGCGCGGAGCAGGCGCGACATGCCCTCTTCTGACTTCTCGTCGGCGCCCGGTTTTTCCGCTGGTTTTTCGATGCGAAGATCGCCGACGGGGGCGGCCGCGTCGTCGGCTTCGAACTTGACACTGGCGGTCGGCGACTGTGCTGGCGGGGACGTTCTCGCGCCCATGCCGCCCATGGTCACGGCGCCCGCGCCTTTTTCCTTGAGTTGGTCCTTGGCGCGTTGGCGCGCTTCGCGGAGGGAATCGGTCTTGCCGGCGCGATCCTCGTCGGTCTTATCGACAGCCCGGCGGGCGAGCGCGCGGAGCGTGGCGAGGTCCACGCGCACACGCCGCACGGCGACATCTATGAGGAACAGCGACAAAGCCGCGAGAGCGACGGGGAGCCAGATCGGCGTCGGGCGGATCGGTTTGCGCAGCCCATCGCGCGCGAAGAGGGTCGCAGCGTCGAGCGCGCCTGAATCCGACAGAACGCGCCCGCCCGTGATCTCGGCGATCTCGCGCAGCAGCGGCTGATTGGTGCGCAGGGCGCGGAACTCTTCGCTGAATGCGCGAGTGACGGCGACCTGTGCGGATCCCCGCTCGACGCCCGAGCCGTCGGTCATGGGCGCGTCGTAGCGGAGGTTCACGAGATACGACCCGGCCTGATCGGCGCGGAATGCGCCTTCGTAGCGGCCGGGGCCGGTCTGCGCGAGATCGACTGCGACGGATTCGAGCGTCGGGGTGACGACTCGGCCGGCGAATCGTGCGAAGTTAAGTCGTTCTCCGGCGGGCGTGAGGGCTTCGACGACGATGCGCATGTCGTCGCCGTCGCGTTCGGTGCGGACGGTGAGCGTGCTCGACCCGGTCGGGCGCATGGCCCAGCGGACGTGCTGGGCCCAGAACTGGCTCGCCTGATCCCACGCGGGCCAATCGGGCGCCCAGCGCGGCGCCGCGTCCGAGGTGAACGCGATAGCGCGGCCCAGCCCGAACTGCCATTGCGCGAGGATCGGGTCGTCCTGCGGCCCTCGCAATGTTATGAGGCTGAGGCCCTCGCGGTCGGCGGTGACTACGTAGCCCGAGATCGGGGGGACGGCGGATATGCCGCGCATCGGATCGGCGGCGAAGCCGGCGACGGTCGGCGTGACGGGGTCGCCTTCCCAGATCAGCGAGCGGCGCACCGTCTGCGCCTCTTTTATGAAGATCTGGGGGAGTTGTTTGATCGAGTATTCGAACGGGACGGCGTAGAACTGCCCGCCTGTCATCTGCGCGATCGCGCGCATCTTCAGCATGTCGGGGGAGTTTATGCTGTTGCCGTGCGGGTAGACGGCGACGGTCGTGATCGTGATGTTCTGATCGACGAACTGCGCGATGAGCGGCTGCGCGGGGCCCGAGGGGTCGCCGTCGGATATTACAATGACATGCTTGACGGCGGCCTGAGCGGCGGCGAGATCGCGGAGCGCCAGGCGCAGCGCGGTGTCGAAGTCGGGCATGTCGCCGTAGGTAAGGTTGTCGATCGCGCGGTTGACGGCGGACCCGTCCCCGACGGGCGTGAGCGGGTAGGACCACGCGGCGCCGCCCGCCTGCCAGTTATATTCGAGCACGCCGACGAGATCGAGACGGGAGAGCGCGTTGGCGGCGGCGCGCGCGACCTCGCGTCCGGCGGCGTTCCCGTCGGGCATCTCGGTGGAGTGCATGACGAGCGCGAGGGCGCCGCGCGGCATGACGCGCTGCTGCGGCGGGTCGAGCCGGATCGGTAGCGCCTCGGCGACCGGCGAGCCGATCCAGCCGCCCGCGCCGAATGAGTTAGGCCCGCCGATCATTACAAGCCCGCCGCCGAGGTCGTGCACGAACGAGCGCAGTTCTTCCTGCTGTTTGAGGCTGAAGTCGTACGCCGGGGCGTCGATGAGGAGCACGGCGTCGTACGCGCCGAGTTCGACGAGCGAGGTGTGGCCTACGCTCGACGGGCGGACCTCGGCGGCGATCTCCGCGCTGTCGAGCGCGCGGAGGATCGGCTCCGCGGCAGGCTCGGCGCCGGCGCCGACGTATATGAGGGCCCGGCCGCGATCGGCGACGAAGGTCACTGCGCTCTGCGAGTTGTTCTGAAGGATGGTGTCGTCGGCGGGCGAGATCGGCTCGAAGTGGGCCTCGAACCGTTGCGGTCCGACGGCGCCGACGCGGACGGGGATGGATACAACGTTAGAACCGTCTTCGAGTTCGACGGTGGCGCTGAGGCCGTCGGACTCGGGATCGAGGTCGATCGGTTCGCCGTTGAGTGTGAGGGTCAGACGGCCGAGCGTCGGGGCGCTGGCCCAGAGGAGGAATCGGACCGCGACGGTCTCGCCGCGGCGGGCGGTGGCGGGGACGATGAGGTCTTCGAGGACGACCTCGTTCTCGTGGTCGTAGTCGATTACATGGACATCGACGGGCACGCCGGCGGCGGCGGCGGCGCGGGCGGCGGCGAGCACGCTGCCCGTGGTCTCGTTGCCGTCGGATATAAGAACCAGGCGGAGGGCGGCGTCCTCGGGGGCGCTGGCGAGCGCGAGGCGCACGCCCGCGGCGAGGTCGGTCGCGTCGGGATCGCCGGGATCGCCGACGCGGATCGTGCGGACGCGCGCGCTGGGGAGCGCCTGCACGAGCGCCTCGCGGGCCGCGGTCACCACGCCGAGCCGATGCTCGGCGCGCGCGGCTGCTGCGGCTCCGCTGATCGCGACCTCGGCGCCGAGACGGGCGTCGGGGGGGACGGATCGGCTCGAGTCGACGATGACGCTGACGGCGACGTCGTCCGAGGTTCTGCGCCAGACGGGTTCGGCGAGCGCGAGCGTGATCGTGCCGATGACGAGGAATCGCAGCGTCAGCGAGACGCGCCGCGTCGCGGGGCCGAGGTCGGTGCGGCCGCTGCGGGCGATCCACCACGCGAGAGCCCAGAGCGCGGGCGCCGCGATGAGCCATTCGGGGGAGCGGAGTTCGATCGGGCCGAGCGTCATGGCGCGCTCCCGTTTGCATCGGAGACACGGGCGCGGAGAAAAGTAGTGGCAAGGGCGTCGAGAACAGTGGCAAGGGCGTCGAGAACAGTGGCACGGGCGTCTCGCCCGTGCGCATCACCCCGCGCGACGGATGGGCGCAGAGCGCCCGTGCCTTGACTCGGAGCGCCCCGGCTATCGGCGAAGTTTGCTGCGGCGGCTGGGGGCACGGGCGGGACGCCCGCGCCACTGGTCTTGTTATATCGCACGGGCGGGACGCCCGTGCCACTGGAACTGTCATCGCGCACGGGCGGGACGCCCGTGCCACTTTCTTTGGTGCGCGACGCTGGGGATATCGGAAAGCCCGCGGCGCGTGTAAGTTCAAACTCGATGACTCTGTTATGTCCGGAATCGAGGACGAAGGCGCGGCGTCCGACCACGGCCACAGCCCAGGGCGAGCGTAGTTCGCCCGGCCCGTCCCCGCCTCGGCCTGATATTTCTAGCGTGGCGCCGGTGACGGGGTTGATGCGTCGGACGCGATGCCCGCCGAACTCCGCGACGAGGAGCGTCCCGTCGTCGGCGAGGGCAAGGCCGTAGGGATAGCGGAACTCGCCGTCGGCGTCGCCGGGGAGTTGGTCGGCGCGGCCGAACGACGTGAGCGGCTCGCCTTGGGCGCTGAGAACTGCGACGCGATGGTTCGAGGCGTCGGCGACGTATATTACATCGTGCGCCGGGTCGTATACGATCGACTGCGGGCGGGCGAAACGGTCGCCGGTTTGTGAGCCGTCAAATGAGAATAGGTAGTTGTGATCGGCGTCGAAGGCGCTGACGCGGTCGTTGCCGCCGTATTCGCTGACGTAGATAAGTCGGATTTCGCCGGCGGCGTCGGATTTAAAGGTTACATCGGTGGGGTATATGAACTCGCCGGGTCCGAAGCCGTAGGCGCCCCATGAATCGATCATCTCGCCGGAGGCGTTGAAGACGGCGACGCGGTGCTCGTGTGTGTCGGCTACGTAGACAAGCCCGTCCGGGCCGACGGTCACGCCGGTGGGCTTGCCGCGGGAGAACTCGGGCATTGTCCATTCGTTCAGGGGTTCGCCCGCGAGGGACCAGCGCTGGACCCGTGCGGTTTTGTCGATGATGAAGAGCGATTCGCCGTCGGTGTCGAAGGCGCGCGGGTATATAAGTTGTCCGGGGGCGCGGCCGATCTCGCCCGAGATCGCAACGGCGCGGATCGGCGCGCCGGCGGTCGGCGGGTGATCGTCGCAGCCGACGAAGAGAGAGGCGGCGATCAGCAGCGCAGCGGCGCGGAGTGCGCGGGCGCGCATCGCGGCGAGCGCGGCGGACAGACCCGCGAAGCCGAGGCCTAGCGCGAACATCCAAACGCCCGCGGCGGAGAGTTCCTCCATGCGCAGGTAGTGGAGTTGGTTGAGGAGTGTCTGCGCGAGTCCCGCGGCGCCCGGGGGCGTGAGCAGTACGGCGGACTCGATCTCGTGCACGCTGAGGAGGGCCATGACTACGCCGATCGCGGCGAGCGCGCCGATGCGGTCGGCGCCGATCGCGCGTAGCCATGCTAGCGGGGAATCTTGCGTTTCGATGCTGCGGAGGTCGGACTCGTCGCGGGTCTCGGCGCGGGCCAGCCAGAGGCCGGCGATTGACGCGACCGCGCCGAAACGGAGCGTGTGCGCGACTACGGCGCCGGCGTTCGTGCTAGCGAGCCGGTCTAAGCCGGGGAAGTGGGACGCGGAGAGCACCGAGGCGCCGACGAGCACGCCGGGCGTCAGGGCGACGGTGATGGTGATCGCGAGTGTGAGCGACGCGAGGATGCGCGGGGCGCGGCCGGCGTTCCGCGCAAAGCCCGCGAACGCGGCGAGCGCGAGGGCGGCGCCGATGACGCCGACGATCGCGCCCACGCCGAGGCTCTCGATAGTCGCGGCGCCGATGAGAGCGGGAGTGCGCGCGAGCGAGGCCGGCTCGCGCAGGCTAGTGAACATAAGAATCATCGGGGCGATGGTCGAGGCTGCCCAGACGCACGCTGCGGCAACTAGCGCGGGAGAGCGGAGCGATGCGCGTGACGGGGTTGTGATGATCGCGCCGGTGTCGGCGGGGGAACGATCTCTCGTAAGTAAGAATGACAGAAAGATTCCCGCGGCGAGCGCGACGGCGGCGAGCGGGGCGCCGGCGCGCATGGCGGCGGCGGGCGAGGCGGATTCTGCGATCGCGCGCCAGACCTCGATCGCGAGTGTCTCGACGTTCGCGACGTGGAACGGGACGGCCGAGCCGAGCATCAGGAGCGCGACGACTGCGAACGCGAGAGTGATCGAGCGTCGCATCGCGAGGGATAGGAAGACGGCGCGTCGGAGGGCGCCGGGCTGAGCGCCGGCGAGCGCGTCGAGGTGCGCGTCGGTCAGTCGCCGGGCGCCGGGGAGCATTACGATCGCCGCGACGGGCCAGGCGAAGAGGGAAAGGCCGAGGATCGCTTGCGCGGTGTTGATTGTTGTGAAGAGGCGCGGGTCGGCACGTTGGACGAGGTCGCCCAGGGCCGTGCCGGGGGCACGGGCTAGTCCCCACGCGGCGTGGGCGAGGTAAGGCGGGAGGATGAGCGGGGCGGCGAGGAGGCAGGCGAAGCCCACGCCGCGTGCCCGCATGGCGAGAGCGGCGGGGAACGCAAGAAACGTTGAGATCGCGGCGATCGCGGCGGCGACGAGCGCGGTCCGCGCGAGGATCGACGCGCTGATATGCACTGATGACGTGACGGCGTGGGTGTTGTCGGTTGCGGCGGCGAGATAGCCGGCGGCGAAGAGCGCGAACGCTCCGGCGGCGAGCGCGGCGCCGAGCGCTGCGAGCGTCGCCGGGACCGTCGGCGCCCGGCGCGCAGCGGGGATCATCCGCCGAGCTCCTCGCGGGCGATCTCGACGGCGCGGTCCATCAGTTCGGCGATTCGTTCATAATCCACGCGGGGCGCGGCGGGGTCGAGTTCTATAAGCCCGGCGGGGGTGTCGGCGTATTCGGCGCGGAGCGATTCGATGGTGGGCGTGTTGTGAGAATCGCTCCGGGCGATGATGCGCTCGACATCTTCAGATAGAAGGAAGTTGATAAGTCGGCGGGCGTTGGCGCTGTTTGGGCCGCCGGCGACGCGCGCGACGGTGTTGGGGATGATGAGCGGGGCTCCGGGGCGTGCGGGATCGTCGGCGCCGTCGGTCGCGAGACGGAGCGCGACGGGCCAGTTGTTGCGCAGGCCGGCGTATACGTCGTCGGTGTCGGTGAGTCCGATGTGCGCTTCGCCGGCGGCGACGGCGCGGACGACGGAGGAGTTGCCGTCGAGTAGCCGGGCGTTGTTGGCGGCAAGTCCGCGGAGCCAGTCGCGGTATTTGTCTTCGCCCCAGGCGCCGAGGAGGGCGGCGAAGTGGCCTCGGGTCGTGCCGAACTCCGGGCGCGCGAGGGCGATTCGGTTCTTATATACGGGGTTGGTAAGATCGACTACGCGGAACGGGCCGGGCGGGAGGTCTGGGAGCGCGTCGGTGTTGATGACTGCGACGCGTGCGCGGACGGCGAAGCCGAACCAGCGCGAGCCGGGATCGCGCCAGATGTCGGGCCGGGCGTTTGCGTTGGGCGGGGTTTCGGCGCCGGCGAGTGGTTCGAGGACGCCTTCGTCGGCGAGTCGGACGGGGAAGAAGACTTCGCCGGACCAGAAGACGTCGGCGCGGGCCGAGCCGCGCGCGTGCTCGATGCGGAGGCGTTGTGCGAGGCCGGTGTTTTTAGTTGCTTCGGTGTCGCCGAGGGCGCGTACGCGGACGCCGGTCTCGCGGGTGAAGGCGTCGATGACGGGTCGTGCGACGTGCTCGTCGGCGGAGTAGTAGAGGACGACCTCGTCGCGCGGCTGTTCGGGTGAGCAGGCGGCGAGCGCGAGGATTGTTACGAACGCCGCGGCCGAGACGGCGGCGGCGCGGGAGAAGCGGTTCATCGCTGCGGACCCGGAGCCGGATTCGCATCGGAGGCGGCTTTTTCCTTGAGCCGACCAAAGTAATGTTTGAGCGCGTCGTGGTATTCGCGGGGGGCGACCTTGGTTTCGATGGCGTCTGCGGCGGCCTGGGCGCCGGCCTCGGCGAGGGCGGTGAACTCGGCGCGGGACTCGCCGCGGACCTGCTCGCCGTCGACCATCATCCGTCCGACGATCGGCCCCGGGCGGACGGGGGATGGGGCTTTGACTTTGGTTGTGTTGGCCTGCGCGTCGGAGGCGTCGAGGTCGGCGCCGCCGGTGCTCCCGCGGCCGATGCTCATATTGTCACGCCACAACTCGAAGGGGCTGTGCTCGCCGGCGCCCCCGCCGAGACATTGGGAGAGGTCGTTGATTTTGCCCCATGCGAACCGTTCGCCGGCGGCGACCTGGTTCATCTGCTGCTGGAGCATTTCGAGGTCGGAGAGGCCGTCGGCCATTTCGAACATGCCTTGCAATGGCTCGCCGCCCGCTTGGCCGGCTTGTTGCATTGCGTCGGCGAGTTGCTGCATCTGCTGAGCGGCGGCGGCGGCGCCTTGGGCCTGCCGCCGGAGTTCCTGTTTCTGTTCGTCGGTCAGGCCGGCGGCGTTTTCGAGAGCCTGCGCGAGGGCGCCGGGGTCGCGTGCGAGGTTGGGGTCCACGCCGGCTTTGCGGAGCGCTTCTTCGAGGCTTTTGCGTTGCTCGGCGATTTTCTGCATCTGGTCGGCGAGGTTCTTCATTTGCTCGCGGAGGCGTTGCTGCTGTTCTTCGGACAGGCCGCCCTGGGCGAGTTTGTTCATCATTTCGGAGAGTGCTTCGGAGGCTCGGGAGAAGTCGCCGCGCTGGAGGGCGCTGACGAGGTCGTTGGCGGGGCCGACGCCGGGCTGGCGGAGGTCGCGCATTGATTCGCGGACGGCGTCGAGGGCGCGGGCGCTGTCGGATCGGCGGAGTTCGGCGAGGCGGTCCTGGGCGGCGGTCAGGCGTCGGATGGCTGCGCGGCGGATCTCGTCGGGCGACGGAGCGGCGGCGGGGTCGGTGGCGGGGGCCGGGTCGGCGCTCGGCTGCTCGCCCAGGCCTGCGAAGAGGGCTTCGAGGTCGCGGTCGATCTCCTCGACCTGGGCGACGGCTTCGATGAGTTCGGCCTGCTGCTCGGTCTGGACTTCGCGGTCGCGGCTGCGGCCTAGGAGGTCCGCCTGCGGGACGGCGAGCCAGGCGATGAGGAGCGCGGCCGACGCGACGATCGGCGCCGACCAACGCCGGGGCATGCCGATCGGCAAGGCTCTGCGGAGATCGACGCTCGCGGCGCGGCGTCGGGCGTCTTCGACGGTAGCCCGGCTCCAAGGGTCCTGCTGATGCGCGACGGCGAGCGCGGTCGAGAGCGACTCGCGCAACTCGGCACGCTCGTCGATCAGCCTGGCGACGCGGGCGCGATCGCGGGCGGTGGCGAAGGCGTGCACGCCGGCGCCTAGCGTCGCGAGCGCGGCGAGGGTCGAGCCGACGATCGGCCAATCGACTGCGAACCCGAGCAGCCGATTCCCGAGGAGGAGCGCCAAGGCCGCGATCAACGCCCCGGCGGCGGCGAGAGTAAGGGAAACGAGGAACCGATCGACGAACAAGCGTCGGGCGGCTCGGCGAAGAACGCGGTCTACCTCGCTCATGGGGCGCTCCGCTCTGAGGAAGGCGTGTCGGGCGGCGGCCCGCCCGGATAGACCGGGGCAGGCCCGGTCATGGGTTGTACGCCCGTCGGGGCGTTGTGTTTCAGCAATCCCCGATTGTCGAGGGTTCCTGCCCGGCTTCGATGGCGGCGATTTTGCGGACGCGCCTGGCGTGACGCCCGCCGACGAACTCAGCGGTGAGCCAGATATCGACGATCCGCTCGATTAGTTTCTGTCCGACTAGGTCGGCGGGGACGCAGAGGACGTTGGCGTCGTTGTGGGCGCGGGACATTTCAGCGGTGAGTTCGTCGTGTACGAGGGCGGCCCGCACGCCGGGGACTTTGTTCGCGGCCATGGACATGCCGATGCCGGTCCCGCAGATGAGCACGCCGCGATCGACACGACCGTCGGCGACGGCTTTGCCGACCCGCCAGGCGGAGTCCGGGTAGTCGATGCACGAGGCGTTGAGATCGGCGAGCACCTCGACCTCGTGGCCGAGGTCGCGGAGGTGCTGGAGGATTCGGGTTACGGCTTCGGTCCCGCGATGGTCCGCGCCGACGGCGAGTTTCATCGGTCCCACTCCTGGATGCGGGCTGCGACCAGGCCGGCGAGCCGCCGGCAGACATCATCATAGAGCCGTTGCGACCCGCCGATCGGGTCCTGGATCGGGCTCCCGGCGGGGTCGAGAGTCACGATGCGGTCCGCGGCGTCGGGGGCGAGGGCGGTCGCGGCGGCGACGTGGGCGGCCGTCATGCAGTACACCGCGTCGGCGCGCTCGATCAGGTCGCGCGTCAACGGGCGCGAGAGATGCTCGGGCGCCTCGATCCGCAGCGACGCCAGCGACCGAGCCGACGCCGGCGTCATCAGGGCTCCCACGGCTGCGGAGACGCCGGCGCTCGAAGGCTCGATCCTGGGCATGGCGGACGATCGCCCGCGACCGAAGTGAGCCGCGATCGCCGACGCCATCGGGCTTCGGCATGTGTTGCCCGAACATACGAAGAGCAGCCTGATCGAGTCCTGTGTCATCGCGCGGCGATTCGTATGGTTCTTCCGGCGTGGTCGCGCGCCGGGCGTGCGCGAAGCCTAACAGCCCCGGGCGGTTCGGGCGCGCGCTCTTGCGGCGATGCGAGCCGGGGCGGTACAGTCTCGATCGGCTTCGAGGGCGAAGACGATGCCCCGCCCGGGCTTTGAGACTAGAGCGTGGAGTTCCTCCAGCACAACGAGTTCATCGAGTCGCTCCGAGCGGGCGGGCTGGTCGAGCGCGTCGCCGCCGGTCGGGCGCGGTACGAGATCGTCGCCGACCACGCCGGGCTTTCGCCGAGCGTGGTGATCTTCGGCTCGGGGGTCGCGGACGCCGAGGCGCCGGGGGCGAGGCGTGTCGAGGCGTCGGCGTCGTCGTTGCCGAAACTGATCGAGGGGATCATCCATAAGGAGCACCTGGCCGAGGTCGCGGTGTGCCCGGCGGGGACGTGGGGGCCGATCGTCGATCTGCTCGCGTTCGTGCTCGCCGCCGACGAGCACTGGAACGAGATCGACGCGGAGATCGCGCTGAACCTGCGGACTCGGAACCCCTTGATGCTCGACGGTCCCGACCTTCGGCTGTGCCGAAAGATCGCCGGGACGATCATCGAACAAGGCGAGCCGGGGACGCACGACTTCGCGGTGGTCGCGCTCGGGGCGCCCGTGGCGATCAACGTCGAGCAGCGCGGGCGCCTGGTCGTGTGGTGCGGGAACCCGGCGATCGCGGACCTGGTCGCGTCGCTGCGACCGGCGTGAAAGCGGTGGTCACTCTCGCGGATCGGGATCATTCTGAAAACCACAAAGAAAGCCCAGGAATCATATTCCCCGGGCCTTCGCGCGAATCATCGAGCATTGGAACATCTCGCGTGATAATGTTCACCGGCCTCGCGCCGGGCGAGGTGATGAGGCCAAACGCGCTAGAAGATCTTCCCCAAACCCGTGGGGCAGGCGTCCCGGCCTGCCCGGGGACAGCAGCCATGAACACACATAACAAGGCGGGCACGGAGGCCCGCCCCACGTGATCAGGACGCATTGGGTAATAGTGTTCGTCGGCCTCGCGCCCGGCTACGGCGACGTGCCACCGACCCACTCCCCAGTGGCACGGGCGTCCCGCCCGTGCAAAGATCCTACCCCCTCTCCCCTGGGAGAGGGCATGGGAGAGGGACGATCGGCGTCGGGCGTTTATTATTGTTTTTCGTGCACTCCGCGACTGCTGCTGGCCGCGCACGGGCGGGACGCCCGTGCCACTGACCTGTTTAGCGCACGGGCGAGACGCCCGTGCCACTGGGGGCGCAGAGATCACCGAGAACCCGATCTAACAGACTCTTCTCTGCGACCCCCGCGCCTCTGCGGTGAATCCGGTTTTTCTGAGCAGGATCGGAGCGTCGCGGGATCACACCACCCCGACTTCGAGGATGCCCAGCGCCGCCCGGCAGATGTCCGCTGCGGTCAGACCCTGCGCCGCGAGCTGCTCCTCGGGCGTGCGCGACGAGGTCGGGATCCGCGTAACGTGCATCTGCTTGAGGTTGAAGGCGTCGCCCGACGCGGCCATCACATCCGCGACCGCCGAGCCGATCCCCGCGCCGAAGTTGTCTTCGAGCGTGATGACGTAGCCGTTGTTCGCCTGCGCCAGGTCCAGGAGCGCGTCCCCGTCGAACGGCAGCGAATAAAGATCAACCAGCGTCGCGCTGACCCCTTCCTTATCAAGAAGGTCGAGCGCCTTGTTCGCCTCGTGCACCATGTACCCGGCGGCGCACAGCAGCACGTCGCGCCCCTCGCTGAGAACCTCGAACCCGCCGAGGTTGAAGACCGCGTCGTCGGAATACAGGAACTCGACATCCGGGCGCAGCGTCCGCATGTAACAAAGCCCCTCGTGCTCGGCCATCGCCAGCGTCAGCGCGTACGCCGAGTACGCGTCCGAGGGCTGGAGGATGTAGCAGCCGGGCTCGCCGCGATGGTCCTTGATGGTCGTCAGCGCGCGGAACCACGCGACATCAGGGAGCGCCATCTGGCTCGGCCCGTCCGCGGCGAGCGACACGCCGACGTGCGATCCGACAACTTTAATATTCGCGCCGGAGTTCATCGCCATCTCGATCTGATCGTACGCGCGGGTCAGGAACTTCCCGAACGAAGAGACGAAGGGGACTTTGCCCGCGGCGGACAGGCCCGCCGCGACCGAGACCATGTTCTGCTCGGCGATCTTGCATTCGATGAATCGGCCTTCGAGCGCGGCGTCCTTCCCGAAAGTTTCGGCGAATGTCGAGTTCGACACGTCCGCGTCGAGGACGACGACGCGCTCGTCCGCGTGCCCGAGCGCACGGAGCGCCAAGCCGTACGCGCGCCGCGTCGCCAGCCGACCCTTGTGCAACACCGACTCCATGTCGCACTCGCGCATCATCTTCGAGAAACTCAGCGTGTCGCCCACCACGACCTCACGCGCCGGCGCCGGCTCGGGCGGACGGATCGTGAACCGGTCGCTCTGCGCCAGGGCGCTTGTAAGTTCTACGCGGCGCTGGTCGAGTTCCTCGAGCGCGGCGTTGAGCGCCTGCCCCGTCGCGGGCTTGCCGTGCCAGTTCCCCGTCAGCGCCGCGGTCGCCCCCCAGCCCTTGACGGTCTTCGCCACGATCGCCATCGGCGGGGCGTCCGTGTCCGCCGCCTGGAACGCGTCGAACGCTTCCTTGATCTGCGTCGGGCTGTGCCCGTCGATCGTCCGCACCGCGTACCCGAACGCCTCGAGCTTCTTCGCCAGTGTCTCCGCCGACTGCTGCCCGCTGACACGACCGGCCTGCCCCCACCCGTTGCACGAGAAGATCGGGAGCACGTTCGTAAGGTTGCGGTCAATTATATGATCGAGCGCCTCGGCGACCTGCCCCTCGCGGGCCTCGCCGTCGCCGATGATGCAGTAGATCCGCCGGGGGTTCCCGTCGAGCCTCGCCCCCTCGCCAAGCCCCGCAGCGACGGACAAGCCCTGCCCGAGCGACCCGGTCGCCGCGTCGAAGAAGGGGAACCCCTCCATCGGGTTCGGATGCCCCTCGAGCGGCGAGCCGGCGACCCGCAGCGTCTTGAGATCGTCGGCGGTCATCGGACGCCTGGCCCCAGGATCCTTCCCGATATGGACCCCGAGCCGGGCGCACGCAGCGTACACGATCGGGACCGCGTGCCCGGCGCTGAGGACAAGCCGATCGGAAGTCGGGTAGTCCGGCTGCTCCGGGCTCCAGCGCATCGAGTGGAACAGCAGGACCGTGACGATGTGCCCGAGCGCCATCGCGGTGGTCGGATGCCCGCTGCCGGCGTCGGCGCACATTTCGAGGCTCAAACGGTCCAGGTCGATCGCCTGGGCGTGTACGGCGGCTTCAAAGGACATCGGGCGGCATACCTCTGCCGGAACCAGCCCCGCGCGGGCGGGCCGGACCTCCGGGCGTGAAATTGAAAACTTCGGCGTGCGCGAGGCCCGTCGCCCCGCGCGAGCCCGGGATTATCGGGTATCCTCGCGCCGGGCACAACCCCGGCCCCCGGCGCCCGCCGGGAGCCAACGTCACGCGGTGCCCCCAACGACGGACCCGTTCGGGAGAGAAGAGTCTATGAAAGCCGAATGTGATCGTGCCGCCCTCCTCGACGCCATCGCCCTCGTCTCCGGCGTTGTCGCCGCCCGCTCCCCACGCCCGCAACTCCAGTGCGTTCACATCAGCGCCGAACGCGACTCCGCATCGCCCCGGCTTTCGCTCATCGGCGCCGACGGCGAGATCGCGCTCACGCTCCAGACGCTCAACGTCGACGTGCAGGAACCGGGCGTCGCCCTCATCCCCGCCGACAAACTGCGCCAGGTCATCGCCGCCGAGGACAACGAGCCGACCCTGACGCTCTCAACCGACGGCGACTCTCTCACCATCCGAGGCGCCGACGCACGCTTCAACATCTTCGGTTACCCCGCAGCCGACTTCCCCCCGCCGCCCGAGTTCCCCACGGGCGCGCCGGGAGTCATCGGCGTCCGCTCGGGCGACTTCGCGACGCTCGTGTCGCGCACCATCTTCGCCGCTGCCCGCGAGAACTCGCGCTACGCGATCAACGGCGCCCTGCTCATCGCTGAACAAAAGAAACTCCGCATGGTCTCGACCGACGGGCGTCGGCTCGCGCTCTCGTCGGGACCGGCGCTCACCGGACCCGACGAGCCGGTCAAGTGCATCCTGCCGACTAAGGCGCTCAACCAGGTTCTGAAACTTATAAATGACCCCGACGAGCCGGTCCGCATCGCAGTCCTCGACAACCAGGCGGTCTTCGCCTTCGGCCATCCAGAGGAGGCGCCACGGGCCGTCCTCTCGACCAACCTGGTCGAAGGCGCGTTCCCCCCGTTCGAGGACGTGATCCCCAAGGACTCCGACAAGAAAGCCCAGTTCGACACCGCCCGCCTGTCGAGCGCCTTCCGCCGGGCCGCCATTCTTACAAACGACGAATCCCGAGGCGTGCGCATGGCTTTCTCCGACGGCGGGACGCTCACACTCACCAGCCGCGCCGCAGAGATGGGCGACGCCGAGATCACCGTCACGGTTGACAAGTACGACGGCGAACCCATCGACATCGGCTTCAACCCCCAGTTCATCATCGACGCACTCAAAGTCGTCGACGACGCCAACGTCACACTCGAATTCAAAGCCCCCAACAAGCCCGGCGTCATCCGCTCCGGACCGGGCTTCACATACATCGTCATGCCCGTCAACCTGCAATAAACCCCGTTTACGATCGAATCAACTCGTTACGCAACCATTAAAGCCCAGGGATTTCATCCCTGGGCTTTTCTCACATGCAAACCCGAGGGAACCATCTATATTCATACGAACCAATGTAAAATCTGAAAACGATCTGAAAATTTCGTGTGCTTTTCTGGATTTTTTTCTTGCGTCGCCCGCCTACGTCCGGATACCTTGTGTGTATCGGATCCGTTTTCTCCCCGCCCCGCCCGCGTCGGCGGCCAACCCCGGAACGGAGACACATATGGCTCGCACCGCAATACAGCCCCCCCCCCCCCCCCCGCACGCACAACATCCTCACGTCGGCGGCGTTGATCGTCGCGGCTACGGCGCTGACGCCGCCGGTCGCGCACGCGCAGCACAAGCCGATGATCTCCGCTGAGCGAGTCGCGCACGGCCCCGCCGGCGCCTCGGCGTCACGGATCGCCGTGCGCGACCCGGTCAGCGGGAGAATCGTCGAATCAATCTATTCCGACCGCACCGGCCGACTGATCCAGCGCCGCTTCTACAACCCGCCGCCGACGCCCGACCTAAACCGTGACGGGGTCGTCGACACCCGCGACCTCGCCGACCTCACAGCCAGGCTCGGCGCGCGACCTACAGCCCCCGATTTCGACCCCGCCGACCTCAACTCCGACGGCGTCGTGGATTCCGCCGACCTGCTCATCCTGCTCAACGCCCTAGGCGACGCAATCGAGCCCCCGGCCGTAGACATGCCCGCAGCGTCCTTGGTAGGCGGCGGCTGCCTCCAGCAGTGCCCCGACGGCGAAGTGATCTCCTGTGACTCCCTCTGCGGCATGGGGACCGGCCCCGGCGGCGGAGTAGACGGCCTCGGAACGGGGGGCGGCGGCGACCCCGACTGCTCCGAGTTCGACAACCCCGACGACTGCGAAAGAAGCCGACGCGGCGGCGGCGGCGGCGGCGGAAACAACGGCGGAAACGACGATCCGCCGCCACCGCCGCCACCCACACCAGGAGGTGAGTGCACGATCTCCCTCCAGCCGATGCCGGGCAAGCCACCGCTGCGCGCCGTGGGCATATGGGTGCCGAGAATGAACAACGACGACACCACCGACGATTGGGACGACCTGCCAACCGTACAGGTGGTGGGCGCGCCCGCCGGCGGCACATTCACATGGACATGGAGTCAGGACGGCGGCGGTGCCCTTAAGATTGGGCTTGCGAGCCCAACGTATAATGGCGGAGGCAGCACGACGGCTCGCCCGCTGCCGACGGATCGTGAGGCACGGATACTCGGCCACTTACCCAGCGAAGAACTCAATGATGTCGAGATCAAGGTGGTCTGGAGGTCGGACGACGGCGCCACGGAGTGCGAAGCCATGCTGGAAATCACAGTCATACTTGCGACTCTAACCTTGCGATCCGAAGGCGTATGGTCACCCGGCAACAACGCCGAACAGCAACCCTTGCAAGGCGATCCGAATCTTGGCCGGATAACCCCGCTGAACACGCCCGGCGCCGGCGGATATTTTCAGGGCGTTGAAGTAGTAGCGAGGATCGAACCGTGCATCGAAGGCATAGGTTCCTCGCTTCAATTCATGCAACATAAGCAAGGATGGGCGCTCAGGCGCACAGGAACAGGAATAAATCTTGTCGCGCACCTCGAATCGTGCGACCCCGGGCCTTCTGGCGACTCATGGTGCGACGACTCGCCCATGCTCGCGTCCCAGGACATCGGCGTCAACACGGCGGACAATTGCAACGTATATATGGTGGACAGCCCCGGGATAATCACCGGCGGCGGGGCGTGCGTCGGGGCTGATGCGGGGATGACGAATCTGCTGTGCATGCGATTCAGAACCTGGCTCACGGCAGATGGGTACAGGCTTTCAGACGTTCCGGCTCGATGGTGGGTGAAGCGGGAAATTAAATGCGACTTCGGAGTGTGGCTTACACAATCTGAGTATTACGGCAATGCATTCGGCTCCAGTCAGGGCGTTGCTTGCTCGCTGCCAGGAGCCGCGGCTCCGATTCTGGGCGGACCGCTACCTCCCGGCGCGCAACAACGCCAATACCTGCAGGAACAGATCACCCGGCTGAAATCGGACAACCCGGCCTCGCGTGCGAACGCCGGGATGGAGATCATGCGCGCGATCGACTCCGACGAACTGCCCGCCGATCGCATCACGGAAATCTCAACAGAATTGATAATAATCCTCCAGAACCAGCAACCAACGACAGAGTTCGAGTCCGCGGAACTCTGGGCTGTCCGCTTGCTCGGGCGCACAGGCACGCCCGCGGGCATCGCTGTGTTGCTCGACAAAATCAACACGGAATATCCTCGCTTCGTGACCGCTGCTACACGCGCAACTCCGGCGGTACGGGCGCTCATTGAAATCGGCTTGCCCGCCGTCGGCCCGATTCTCGATCGGTGCGGCGCCGCGACACCCAAGGACTGGGCCGCGATGACAACTGCGCTGCGGCAGATCGATCGCAACTCCCCGCTGGTTCGCCATGCGATGCGCGCCGTGCTCGACACGCAAGCCGCGTTCGCGCGCAATGAAGCAGAAGGCGCCACGCCGGCTGCGAACGAACAGGAACTCGCCCGCCGATCGCTCGTGAAGCAGCGACTCGAAAAGTTTCTTGACTCACCCGAACCGGAGCGCCCCGAGCCGATTGTCACGACCAACAAATGACCCAGAGACCTAATCTCCGTGAATCAACAGCACAAGCCCGGCGCCGACCGAGCCGGACATCAAAACCCCGCTCTACGATCTAACATGGCTTTTCACGGCGCTTACCAACACTCGCCACGTCTCGCGCGGCTCTTCGACCGCAGACTTCAGGCACCGCATCATCAGCGTCCGTCTCAGCGGCGCGCCCGCATCGAGCGCCTCGAACAGCATCGCCGCGAGCATCAACGCGCGCCGGAACCTGAACGAATGCTTCAACAACTCCGCGGGGTTCACGGGCGGGTCGTTCTCGTGGAACGGCGTCTCGGCCGTGCTGGAAGTCAATGCCTCTACGCACGGCGTGAGAATCGAACTCGCGGCGGACGTGCTCACGCTCTTCGAAGGCAACTCGTGGCCACTGTAAAGAGAATCTGAACATGCAAATTCAAGAATACATCCTGTCGCTCATCGTTTTGTCGTCCGCTTCGCTCCCAGTGTCGGCGATGGACGAGCCTAATCAAATCCACATACCTGTCCAGAGGGCGACTGTCACGCTCTCCGGCCAACCCGGCGAGACTACCGTGGCCGTCAGCGCGATGACGTTCGCCTATGACATTCCCGATGGCGCCCGAGGCTTGCCGGGCGACGTGGTCCGGAACTATTGCGCCGCGCTCACCGCTGAGGACCGAAAGAAAGTTGCAGAATGTGTGCTGCTCGACGAGCACACACTCCGCTTGGCTGGGCGGGTCGAGGAACGTGATTCGCTGTTCCTCGAAGGCGCCTGGAGGGATGATTCACGGGAATGGCCGCGTGAACTCAATGATGATCCACAAGCGATAGTTGAGCATTATGCTGAATATGGTGACATACTATTTGGATCGGCATCGCGGTGGGCGGACCGCATCTACATCGGATACGCATCGACAGCAAAGGCTGATCCTGCACGCCTATTAATGCAAAGCGGGTCGGCGTTCTGGCAGGAACCCGGAACCGGCGATATATATTTGCTCAGTTCTGGGGGCTGGGCGTCACGCCCGCGCGTTGTCGATCTGATCGAGCGGGCCGCGTACTCGCTCACACGCCGCGGCTCATTGCAGGAGTTCGATCAGTCCGCGATGGAGATCAAGGAATTCCCGCTAGCGTCGATAACAGAAGTACCCGACGATCTCCGCGCCTGGCGAATTCTGCCGGCTGTCTCGCCGCGCGCGAGCCGACAATCCGTGGATCGGGCGTTCGCCGACGGTGAATTCGCTGCTGTCGACGCCGCGGTGACGAGCAGTCTCGACCAGAGCCGGATCTTGCTCGAACGGATCATTGATCCGTCAGCGCCCGGGGCTATAGGCGAAAACGATCTTGTGCTATATCTTCGGGAATCGCCGCTCGTGGTGGGTCCGGCGGCGGATCGCACGCCGATCCTGCAACTCGACGGCGCGCTCCTCGACGACGCCGGGCGGGCTTTGCAGCGGCAACTCGCCACGGCGCTCGTTGTGTCCGACGGCGGCGCCGCGCTCGATCAGCGCTACTTCGACACGATCCATCCGGATGCGCACCCCAGAATCAGAATCATAGAACAGCGGCGCCGGATCGAAGAACAACAGAAAGCCTCAGGCGGGATAACTCCACCGGCGACGCCGTTGCGCTTCCCGGCAGCGGCAATCCCTTCGCTGCGCGTTGTATCTCGAGTAATCACAGGCGAGTGCGTGGTCTGGTTCGGCTGGCTGCCGGACAGTCACACCGTTCGACTGCGCAGCATGGGCAACACTGACAGACCCGCGATTGCACAGGATCAGCCGGGTCAGTTCGTGACCATCGTCCACCGTAAATCCGAAGACGGCCGGCGTCTGACATACACAGAGAATCCCGGAATCCTCGGCCCGGAAAGACTTGCGACACAAATACTGACATCGCCCGGCGTCGCGGAATCGCTGCTTCGATCGCAGCGCCAGATCACTGCTCCACCCGCTCCCGGCGAATGAAGCCGATGCCCCGCCGCTTTCGCCAGCGCTCGCCAAGTCTCGCGCGGCTCTGCGACCGCCGCCGTCTCGTGACGATCACGAAGCCGCACTCGGCCCCCGGCTGATCCAAGTATCTGGTAAATACATCTATGCTCATCTCGAAGATCAACTTCGCGAGGCATAATCTGTCTTCTCGCACAGGCGCCATGATTCTCGCCGCTGTTCTCGCTGGCTTGCCCTCGACGATCGCAGCAGGCGCACCGTCGGCGCCTGTATGGCGTTCTTACGCTTCGCTCGAGACCGGCGTGACAGTCGCGATGCGGGCGCTCGTGGAGCCGCTGGATCCTCGCGCCGACCACGCGCATGCAGCCGCCGACGAGGATCTAACCTGCGTCGATTGTGTCTGCCGCGACGCCGTCGCTGCGATCCGCCGCGGCGACGCCGCCGGGCTGGCTTCGCTGTATCGGGACGGCTCGAAGCCGGGGGATCTTCGCGGGTACTTCGCGCACGACGCCGAGGGGCGCCCGACGGATCCCTGGCCGGCGGATGTTCGCGTCATGCCGATCGAAGCGACGCACGCTCCATGGGGCGCGCGCATCGCGGTCTTCGCCGAACAGCCGGACGGCGCATCGTTCGGCGTAGGAGCGTTCTTCGCGGAACTCGATCCCGCAACACGCCGATGGTGGCTTACGCAACGGATCGGCCCCGCGGATTTTCCATTCTCCGGCACGCTCGGGCGGGCGATCGAGCCGGGCGATGTCGCCGACCTCGAGGCGTATCGACTGGTCCGAACCGAATCCGGAACACTATCCGCGGCTCGCCTCGATAATAAACCTCCATTGGCCGATAGCAATGACATATTAGTTTATCTGCGCGTGGACAGATCCCCCGCTGCGGATGCGCCGCTGCTGAGTGTCGGCGCCGACTTCCTAGACCCGTCCGCAGCGCAACTCCAACGCGCCTTGCACCAGCAACTGCTCTGGCTCAACGGCTTTGATTCGGCCGAGGATCGGATGCTCGCGGAATATGTGCCGGAGGCAAGGGAGATCATCCAGCGCGAACTTCTGCCCCGCCGGACCGCGAACAACCTGCGCACCGGCGTCGTCGCAGCACGCGGGATCGAACCGACGTTGCTTCTCGCCAGGCTGCGTATGGACGCGCGCGTCGCGGTCGGCACGGGCTTCGTGTGGTTCGGTCACGCAGCCAGGCCGGAGCCGGACGCGGACCCCGGCGCCGCGTATGTGATATTGCATCAGATAAGACAGCCCGACGGCGGCTGGAGCCTGCTGTTCCGTGAGATGGACGACCCGGACCCCGCCGCTCAGTTCTGCCGAAGGCTGCTCGGCGGCTCTATCGAATTCGGCGAAGCGATCACCCGCGCAGCGCCGGCTCCCGGCGAATGACGCCGATGCCCCGCCGCTTTCGCCAGCGCTCGCCAAGTCTCGCGCGGCTCTTCCACCGCTGACTTCAAACATCGCATCATCAGCGTCCGTCTCAGCGGCGCGCCCGCTTCGAGCGCCTCGAACAGCATCGCCGCGAGCATCAGCGACCGTCGGCCCGGCTGTCGGCGAATGTCCACCGTGTCCACCAGCACGATCTCGCCCGCAGGCGTCCGGATCATATTAGATAACTTTGTGTCGCGGTTGAACCATCCGTACGAATCGATCGCGTCGACGATCCGGCCGGCGCGGCGGGCAGCGTCGTGCTGCTCGCTTATCGTCAGATCGCCGTCACATAGATGCCGGAGCAGATCCTTCCCGGGGACGCGCTCGAGAATGAGCCAGTCGCAGGGCTGACCCTCGATCCTGCACCGCGCTAGCAGCAAGGGCTTGGCGACGGAAACGTCGATGGCGCCGAGCCGCCGTGCCCCCCGCCACTGCCGCACCGATCGTCGCCAGGCCGAGCGGAACCGTAGCCAGTTGATCGCGCCGGGCCGGGCGACGGTCTGTTTGACCGCGACCTCGATGCGCCTGCCGCTCGCGTCGGCGGTGGTGAGGTATGTGAAGTTCAGGCCGGCGCGTTTCGCGTACCGACCCTCGTTGGTTTCGACGCTGCGGACCACGGCGCCGAGCAGTCGCTCCGCGTGATCGCGTTCGACGGCGCCCGGCTTCGGGAGCGCGAGCCGAAGGTCTGCGGGCACGGGCGGGGGAGAGTCTGGCTTCGTAGTCACAGGCCGGCCATCGTACGGATCGCACGGTCCAGCGGCGCGGGGACCGGCATCACACTCAGGCGCGACTGCGTCACGAGCGCGAATCGCGCGAAGCGCGGATCTGCCTTGATCGCTGCGAGCGCGACGGGCCTCGGCGCCGGGCGGATCGGCTCGACATCCACCACGGCGAACTTCGGCTCGCCCGCGGCATTGACGCCGGGCTTCGAAGGATCCTCGTACGGATCGCCCGCGACGCGCGCCACGCCGACGATCCGTCGCTCGGCGCCGGTGTGATATATGAAAACCTCGTCGCCGGGTCGGCAGGCGCGGAGATGGATGAGCGCGGCGTTGTTCGCCACGCCGTCCCACGGCGCGCGGCCCGCGCGCACAAGATCATCCCACGAGAACTCGTCCGGCTCGGTCTTGAATAGATAAGTCGTCACTCCGCGAGTTTCCCGTGACACGCCACGCGCAGCAAGCGCGTCGCCGTGACGCCGCGCCACGCCGAGCCGGGCCGTCCCCGGCCCGGTCGTTGGTTGTGGTAATGAAACATCAGCCTTGCCGCACGGGCGAGACGCCCGTGCCACTGTTCTTTCCCGTGCCACTGTTCTTTCCAGTGCCACTGTTGCGCGAGTGTCACTGTACGCGCCCGATCCTCTGTATTGAATAAGGCGTGCTCGGCGCGGCGTTGACGGAAAATCATGAAAAAACCCACAGGTCAGAACCCGTGGGTTAATTTCAGATTGCTTTGATCGAGGGCTTGAACAGTCTGGAATGTTCCATGACCACCGATCAGTCGGTGTTGGCTTTCTTCGCGGCGCAGGCTTCGGCGCACTTCTCGTCGGCGCACTTGCCTTCCGGGCAGGTCTCGGTATTGGCGGCGGGCTTGACGAACACCTCGTTGCGCTGACCGGCGAGCGCGAGCACCGCGGCGTCCTTCTCCTCGGCGGTCTTCGCGTCGAACTTGCTCTTGCAGCCGTTGCAGCAGAAGCCGACCATCTGCCCGCGGTACGCGGACACCACGCCGGCGGCGACCGGCTCGCCCGAGCCGGGGCACGCGGTGTTGATCGCGGCGACCTGCGTGGCGATGTAGGCGGTCTTGCCCGCGTCGTCTTTGGATTCAAAGTTATTCTGGCAGTGGGCGCCGCAGAACCCGACCGCGAAGCCGTTGAAGAGCGAGACGGACGCGCCGTCCGGCTTCATCGTCGGGCACGTCGGGCAGGTGTCGTTGAGCACGCTCGCGTGCTGGACGATGTACGCGGCCTGCTCGGCGGCGGGCTGGGCCTCGAACTTGCCCTTGCAGCCGTTGCAGCAGAAACCGACCGTGAAGCCGTGCGAAACTGTAGTGACCGCGGTGTCGATCGCGTTCCCGCTGCCCGGGCAAGTCGCGTTGACGGGGGCGAAGATCGCAGCGGTCTTGTCACACGCTGCGCCCTCTTCCTTCGAGCACTGCTCGGCGGCGGGAGCCGCGAAAGCGGCGTTGACTACTGTCGCGCCTTTGTCACAGGTCTCCGCGGCGCCTTCCTTGGAGCACTGCTCGGCGGCGGGAGCCGCGAAAGCGGCGTTGACGACCGTCGCGCCTTTGCCACATGTCTCGGTCGCTGCGGTCTTCGAGCACTGCTCGGTGTTCGCAGCGTTGACAACCGTTGCGCCCTTGTCACATGACTCCGCAGCGGCTTCCTTGGAGCAGCGCCCGTCGGCGCCGGCGGCGAGAAGAGCCGCGGGCATCACGACGACGCCTTCGGGCGACAAAGCCCAGTTGGCCGAGGCGGTTTTGTCGTTCTTCGCGCCGGCGGAGCAGGTCTCCGCGGTCGCGGCCTTAGCAGCCGAGCACGTCGAGTCTTCCGCGAACGCCGCAGCGGTGACGACGGGGGCCGATGCGCCCGCGCCCGTGTCGCACGCGCCGATCAGGCTGCAAGGCGTCTGACCGGTCACGAAAGTAAACGCGGCGCCGCCGACGACCGCGACCCACGCCACGCCGACGACCGACGACAACAGCGAGGCGCCCTTGCGATGTCCGAACATGTTGCGATCTCCGTAATTAGAGTTTCTGCTGACCACGACCGATCCGCCTCGAACGGGAGGCCGACGCCCCACCGCGGGGCGTCTCGATTTGCCGGGGGTATGGATCGTCTCCCGAACGTTATACCACGACGGGCGCCCTCGCGATTCCCTATTTCCGCGACATTGCCACTGATTCTGACGATTCCGCCCGGCTTTACGCCCGCTGCGCAATCCCCCTTTGGCCGATCCGGCACGATCACGCCGCCGCACGGGCGTACAACCCTTCCGTTGCAGCGGCGAACACCTCCTTCCAATCGCCGGGCGGGCAAGTCGGCGTACCGGCCGGCTCGCGGAGCGATGCCGCCGCGACAGCTGCGGGCTCGAGTGAGCCTGCCCCCGCGGGCGTGTCCGCGAGGAGCCAGCACGTCAGGGCGGCGTCGAGCGGGCCGATCGCGCCCGCCGGCGATCTCACGGCTGTGCCGACCTGGAACGCGCAGTGCAGCGCATGCTCGGCACGGTCCAGGGCCAGCGCGAGCGGGGTTAGCGGGGCGGGCGCGAAGTTGTCGGGTCGATCGGCTCGAAGCGTCGCGGCTTCAGAGACGATCGGCCGAAGCCCGGCGATCGCCGCGGCGGTGGGAACCGCGTGACCGAACGAGCCGTTGTCCCGCTGGAGTCCGCAGAGCCGCCGGGCCGGCCCCTCCGCGGCCAGGTCGAGCGCTCCCGCAAACTCCGCGAGCCGACGTGACGCAAGCCCGAGCGCCACCACCTCGGCCCAATCCGGATCGCACAGCCGAAGCCGGGCCGACAGGGGCAACGGCCGACCGTTCGCCAGCACGTCCTCGATCAGGCGGGCGTGGTCGCCTCGTTCGACGAGCATCTCGATCCGTCGCGGCGTGAGCATGCGGGCCTCCGTTCTCGGGCGCCGACAATGTACGGGTCTTGATCGGGTATGTCAAGCGGCATGATCGGGTTTTGTTCGTATCCCGCGACAGCGCTCCTCGGGCCCGGGCGCGGCCGGGCGTGGCCGGGCGTATCGGCGCCGAGGGCCGGCCGGGATGGTTTCAGCGTTCGAGGGAGTCGAGCACGGCCCGGATCGCCGGCGGCGGCGCCAACGGCTCGCCGGTCATCGCCGCCAGCACGCCCTCGCCCGGCAGCAGCCGCAGCATCGACCGATGGTTCGCATGAACACGGACGATCGCTGCGCCTTCGAGCCGGGCCGACGCCGCGGGCACGACCCCGTCGCCGATCTCGCGAGCCAAGGCTCGGACGACCTCCGCAGCGTCATCCCCGGCGCCGCCAAGCCACCGCTGCGCGAAATCGGACTCGAGCAGATCGTCCAGGTTGTTTCTTTCATTCGGGGCCATCTCGGCGACGACGCAGGTGATCGCGACGTTGCGCGGGTACGGGCGTGAGTTGAGTTCGCGCAGGAACGCGGAGCCTGTCTCGAGATCGCGCCCCGCCTGACCGGCGCCGTCGGCGAGGAAGCCCGCGAGATCGGCGGGGTCGCCGGTTCTTGCGAAGCGCAGCGCGTGCTCGCGAACCTCCGCGATCAGCCTCAGCGACGCGACGGGCGAGCCGTGGTTCGGCGTGCCGCAGAGAACCAGCGCCGGGACCGCGGGGAGAGAGCCGTCGGCGGGCGCGGCGTCGCCGTTGTAATATTTATCCCGGGTCAGAACGTCGCGCGCCGCCAGCCCGCCCATCGAGTGCGCGACGATCGAAGCCCGCTCCACGCCGCGCTTTTTCAGCCCGTGCAGCGCGGCGGCGAGGAGGTCCGCGCTCGCCGCGATCCGCTGATCGTTTGGATATTCGAACCTGACTACGGCGTGCCCGGCGTCGGCGAGCGCGGGGGTGAGGTCGTCCCAGATGTCGCCCGGCTCGTCAAGCCCGTGAACCAGCAGGACGACCCGGGCGTCGAGCCGCTCGCCGTCGCGGAGCGTGCGCCACTCGCCGCGCTCGAATATAAGAACACCCGTGCGCGCCCAGGCCGCGGCCCGCGCGTGCTCATGCAGATCCGCCAACGCGCGGGCCAGCCTGATTTCAACAGCCCGGCCGGCGCGGTCGAGCGCGTCGAGCGTCTCGGCGCCGTCCTTCGCGCGTTCGAGAAGCCAGCGCCGAAGCCCGCTGGACACGGTCTCGGCTTCGGCGAGGGCCGTATCAAGAAGCCGCGCGGCGTCATCGCCCGCGTTCGGCACGGGTGGGGCCGACGAGCCGCACCCCGCCAGCAGCGCGACTGCCAGAGCCGCCGTCGTGCAGCTCATCGCCCGGCGCATCGCCCGGCGTGGACCCCGGTTGGGTTCGGTCATCATCGCACATCATTGTTGGGATGATGCGCAGCGAAGTCTCATCGCGCCGCTGTTCCGACGCGCCCGCGTCGCGCCGGCTCGCGCATCCCGGCACGAGTTCAGGGATTTTTCCCTGTCCCGGCGATCCCGCGATCCGCTGCGCGCCGATCTCTTATAGTGGTTTGCCTGCCCGCACCCGAACCGGCCCAACGCCGGGAGGAACACCCGATGCCCGATCACGCCGCCAACCCCTTCGGCTCGAAATCACGCCTCGACACCCCCGCCGGCTCGTTCGTATGGAACGACCTGCACGCCCTCGAACGCGCGGGCCTCGGCTCGGTCGCCCGCCTGCCCTACTCGATCCGCGTGCTGCTCGAATCGCTGCTCCGAAACGTGGACGGCTTCGTCGTCCGCGAGGAGGACGTCGCCGGGCTTATGAAGTGGAACGCTAAGAAGCCCGCAGCGACCGAGATCCCTTTCAGCCCCGGCCGCGTCGTGCTCCAGGACTTCACCGGCGTACCCGCGATCGTGGACCTCGCCGCGATGCGCTCCGCCATGCAGCGCATGGGCGGCGACCCCGCGCTGGTGAACCCCCAGGTCCGCTGCGACCTCGTCATCGACCACTCCGTGCAGGTGGACGCCTTCGGCTCGGCGACCGCGCTCACCATCAACGCCGAGCGCGAGTTCGAGCGCAACCGCGAACGTTATGAATTCCTCAAATGGGGGCAGAAGTCGTTTGATAACTTCTCCGTCGTCCCCCCGGCGACCGGCATCGTCCACCAAGTGAACCTCGAATACCTCGCGGGCGTGGTGCTCACAGGCAAAAACGCCGCGGGCGAGAGCGTCGCGTACCCGGACTCGCTCGTCGGGACGGACTCGCACACGACGATGATCAACGGTCTGGGCGTGGTGGGCTGGGGCGTCGGCGGGATCGAGGCCGAGGCGTGCATGCTCGGCCAGCCGATCTACCTCCTCACGCCCGAGGTCGTCGGGTTCAGACTCACCGGGCGCCTGCCCGAGGGCGCGACCGCGACCGACCTCGTCCTCACCGTCACGCAGATGCTCCGCGCCCACGGCGTCGTAGATAAGTTCGTCGAGTTCTTCGGCGAGGGCGTCTCGACCATGAGCGTCCCCGACCGCGCAACCATCGCGAACATGGCTCCGGAGTACGGCGCCACCATGGGCTTCTTCCCCGTAGATTCCAAAACCCTCGACTACCTTCGCCTGACCGCGCGCGACGAGAAACAGATCGCCCTCGTCGAACAATATTGCAAGGCCAACGCGCTCTTCTGGACGCCCGGCTCGCCCGATCCCGAGTTCTCCGACGTCCTCGAACTCGACATGGGGACCGTGCAGCCGTCGCTCGCCGGGCCGAAGCGCCCGCAGGACCGCGTGCTGCTGTCGCAGATGCACGCAAACTGGAACAAAGATCTCGCCGACACCTTCGGCAAGAAGAACACCTGCGCCACCGTCCGCGCCGACACCTGGGCCGACGAAGGGGGCGCCACCCCCGCCGCGACGAACTCCACCTCCAACGGCGCGTGCTCCGACGACGGCGCGATGGTCGTAATGAACGGCCGACGCTTCAGCCTGCATCACGGCGACGTCGCCATCGCCGCGATCACGTCCTGCACGAACACGTCGAACCCGGACGTGATGATCGCCGCGGGACTCGTGGCGAAGAAGGCGCACGCGCTCGGCCTGACCGCGAAACCATGGGTGAAAACTTCGCTCGCCCCCGGGTCGAAGGTCGTGACCGAATATTATGATAAGGCCGGCCTGACCGAGCACCTCGACGCGCTCGGCTTCAACACCGTCGGCTACGGGTGCACGACCTGCATCGGCAACTCCGGACCGCTCGCCGACGAGATCATCGCGGCAATCAAAGAAAAAGATCTCGTCGTCGCGTCGGTGCTCTCGGGCAACCGCAACTTCGAGGGGCGCATCAGCCCGCAGGTCAAGGCGAACTACCTCGCCAGCCCGCCGTTGGTTGTCGCGTACGCGATCGCCGGGACGGTGAACATCAACCTTATGAACGATCCGATCGGCCGGTCGAAAGCCGGCGCCGACGTGTACCTCAAGGACATCTGGCCGAGCCACGAGGAGGTCGTGCGTGTGCGCGATTCGTGCATCGGGCCGGGGCAGTTCCGCAAGGAATACGCCGAGGTTTACACGGGCAACGAGACATGGAACGCGGTGCCCGTGTCGGGCGGCGCCGCGTACGACTGGGACGAAAACTCAACTTATATTCAGGAGCCGCCGTTCTTCATCGGGATGGGCGAGAACCCGCCGGGCGTCCCGGTCCTGTCGGGCGCGCGGTGCCTGGCGCTGCTGGGCGATTCCGTTACGACGGATCACATCTCGCCCGCCGGCGCGATCGCGGCGGACAGCCCGGCGGGGCGGTACTTGCAGGACAAAGGCGTCACGCCGCGCGAGTTCAACTCCTACGGCTCGCGCCGCGGGAACGACCGCGTCATGACCCGGGGCACCTTCGCAAACGTCCGCGTCAAGAACCGCCTGGCGCCCGGGACCGAGGGCGGGTGGACCACGGACCTCCTCGACGGAAAAGTAAAATCAATCTATGAAGCGGCCGTGCATTATCAGGACGCCGGCGTCCCGCTGATCGTGCTCGCGGGGGGTGACTACGGCATGGGGTCCAGCCGGGACTGGGCCGCGAAGGGCACGTTCCTGCTCGGCGTGCGCGCCGTGATCGCGAAATCATTCGAGCGCATCCACCGCTCGAACCTCATCGGGATGGGCGTACTGCCGTTGCAGTTCCAGCCGGGCGACGACGCCGGTGCGCTCGGCCTCGACGGGACTGAGACGTTCGACTTCGATGTTCCCGACCCGATCACGCCGGGCTGCAAGGTGAACGTCGCCGCGAAACATCCGAAGACGGGCAGGAAAACGGACTTCGCTGTGACATGCCGGATCGACACGCCCGTCGAGGTCGAATACCACCGCCACGGCGGGATACTGCACATGGTCCTCCGCCGAATGCTCTCCGAGAGCGCACAACCCGCCTGACACCGCCGTCCCCAGCGGCACGGCCGCCCCCAGTGGCACGGGCGTCCCGCCCGTGCAATCTTCAGTGGCACAGGCTCCCCAGTGGCACGGGCGTCCCGCCCGTGCGATCTTCAGTCGCGACGCCGACATTCAGGGATCGTTCCCGACAATCTCGCCCGCGGGCGTCGGCGGCGTCGGCGCCGCCGACATCGCCGGTCGCGGCTCGTTGATCACCGCGATCGGCGCGAGAAACCGACCGTCGATCAGCCCCGACCAGGGCAGGCGGAGTTCGTACGCCCGCCCCGCCGGGTCGCCCGCGAGCGGCTCATACTCGAACACCCTGCCGGTCACAGGATCGACCGCCTCGGCGCCGAGCGCCCCTTCGAGCGACCCCGGCCACGCGCCCGTCGCAGCGCGCAACTGCTCGAGCCGCATCATCACGCGAACCCCGGCGAGGCGTGATTCAGTATGCGACATCGTAACGAACAGCCGGCTGAGTGACGGCGCCAACCAATTCTTCAGATTGCCAGTGATTGCCAGGGCTCCGACCGCTCCGTTCTCACTGCGATCTATATTAAGTCTTCGTTCGGCATCGTTCGTGCTCTCGATAAGCATATCGAAGTACTCGCCTACAACTCGCTCGACATGCGCACGGCGCGGGTAATACATTACGCCAAGAATATTAGACATGCGCTCGAGCGGGGTCGGCGTCCGCGAGTTCGATAAGGCGCTTATAAGACTAAGAATCGGAGCCCCGTCGCCGGCGCCGTTGTCGGTGAAAGTCCATTGGATCGCGTCGAGTGCTAACCCGCGCTCGCCGGCGAGCAGGCGAGGAGTCACACGGGCTGACGAAAATTCAATGCTGTCGAGTTCCGCGATGAACATCGCCGCGGCTTCGGGCTGGATGTCGAATTCATCTGAGATACGCGCCGCTTCGGAGAGCGCGATTTGCATCATGCCGGCGCCGACCAGACCCTCGAGGGCGGCCGCCTGTCGAGTAAGAGATTCACCGAAGCGAAGTCCAACTCGAAAACGAACAGCCGCCTCTTTCCAGTTCCCGGCATGGGCCGCGGCCCGCATTACACCGGCGTTCACGAGCGCCAGCCGTCGCAGATATGATAATTCCGGGAGCAATATCATCCACGCTGGTTCGGGTGGATCAGCCGCTGCGGCATCAGCGTGATCCAGCGCCGTCAGTCCCGACCGGTACGGCTTGTGATATCTCGGCCGATCCGCCGCGGCGGCGAGCATGCCGAGTTCCTCGCTGAACTCGTCGATCAGCGCGAGCCAGGGCGTGCGGTCGATCGCGTCCCAGGCGCCTTCACCGATCGGGCCGTCGATACGCAGTTGCTCGAGCCGGGCGAATCCCGACCCGACGCCGTTGGACGACGCCTGAAATTTATTTACGAGGAAGTCATAATATAAGTCCCATGCGTTCTCGCCCGCGGGCTGCCCGGCGGCGACGATCTCGTTCATTAGCGCGAGCGTGTCGACCGTCGGCGTCGGCGCCGCGCTGTAAAGCCACACCGCCCGCCAGGCGCTGCCCGAGAGGATCGGGATCACGATGACCGCGATGAGCAGCGCCGACCGCTTTCGATTTCGGATCCAACTGAACATCGCCGGGGTTCTCCGTCCGGCGCGGGCCGCCGGTTCCGAAACAAGGTCGGCGCCGACCATCGACGGCGTGGCTCAATCGTCCGTCGGCGTGGCTCAATCGTCGTCGGCATGGCGCAGCGCCGGCGCCGACCCGCTCAGTCCCGGGCTTGGCGCGCCGACGCCGAATTCGTAGACGAGCCGGCCCCCGGCGTGCCCGGTGAGCGACGCCCAGACGAGCACGCCGACGCTCGCCGCGATACCGAAGGCGCCGGCGATCGGCGCGACGCGTTTCTTAGGAACAAACGTTGCGGCGAATATAAGAGCGGTCAGCCCGGGCCAGATCCAGCCGTTCTCGCCGAGTTCTTCGTGTTCGTGCAGCGCGTTCTCCTGAGCGTCGGTCAGCGGGACGGAGCCGTGCTCGACGGCTTCTTCCGCTGCTTCACCGGCGTTTTCTGCGAGCACGGCGCCGACCGCCGCGATCACGAACACCGCCACGCACACCGCCTTGAGCGTCTTATTGCGGAAGCGTGTCGCCGCGAGCGCGAGCGCGGGGAGCACGCCCAGCACCGCGAGCGCGATCGGGATATGCACCAGCATCGCGTGCCGGGCTGACGGGTCGTTGAAGAATCGGATCATCTCGCTCATGGCTGTGGCTCCCGCGGCATTATCGCCGGCGGTGTCATTCTAACTCGGCGAGCGCCGCGAGCACAGCTTCCGCGTGGCCGGGCACTTTGACCTTGTCCCACCGCTGCGCGACCTTGCCGGCTGCGTCGATCAGGTATGTCGTGCGGACGACGCCCATATAGGTGCGCCCGTACATGGACTTTTCCCGCCAGACACCGAACTTAGCGCATACCCCGGCGCCGGGGTCGGCGAGGAGAGTGATATTGAGATTATATTTCGCGGCGAACCTGGCGTGCGACTCGGCGGAGTCCGGGCTGACGCCGAGCACCGCCACGCCGCGCGGAGCGAATACGGGCAGCAGGTCGTTGAACGCGCACGCTTGCTTCGTGCAGCCGGGCGTGTCGTCCTTGGGATAAAAGTAAAGAACTACGGGGGCGCCGAGATAATCCTTCATCGCGTGCGTCACGCCGGTCTGGTCGGAGAGGCTGAATGCGGGGGGCCGGCGCCCGGGTTCGACGGGGGGCATGGGGGATCAGTTTATCCGCCGTTCGCCAGATAGAAGGGCATTCGCAAAAAATCTGCAAATGTTCCGAAAATACTCTTGCGTGGCCCGCCCGGTCCTGTGTATGGTGAGTGCAAATGCCGTCGCGTTGCGTCCAAGTCGGAGCCGGACACGGCAGAAAATTGCATCGGATAACCCGCCATGCCCAGGAATTGGTCTCTCGGTCTCTCGGTCTCTCGGTCTCTCGGTCTCTCGGTAGTCTAATTGTCGCAGCGGCGATATTCGCAGGCAGCGGCAACCCAGTTCATGCACAAGAATTGACGCCGGAAGAGCTTGCGGCGCTCGAAATGGTGGAAGCGCCGCCTGCGCCGATTCCGCCATTTGTCCCGGTGACGACGGTAAGACTCCTGACACCGGCTGAGTTCTTTGCGATCAACCCAGATTACCGGCGCCGCGTATCAGAAAAGTTCACACACGACCACGATGGCGACGGCATACAGGATTTTTCCATTGAAATGATCGGCCTTGGCGGCGTCGGCAGCCTGATCGTCTATTCCGGATGGACGGGCCACGAGCTCTTCACCATCACTGGTGTAGAGCCGAACGACATGTTCGGTTACACCTCTCTCGGTATCCGCGATGTCTCCGGCGATCAGCGACCCGATTTTCTCACCGGAGCGCCCGCCAGCAGCCTCGTAGCGGCAGGCGCCGGCGCAGCGTACATGCATTCCGGCGCAAACGGCGAAACGCTCACGGTGATCCGAGGGTCGGCCGAGGGCGGGGCTTTCGGCTACGCAGTGACCGATGTCGGTGATCTTGACGGCGATGGTTTAGCCGAGATCGCTGTTTCGGCGCCGTGGGAAGGGCCGGGGCGTGTGTACCTGTTCTTGTCGTCAACATTGCGTGACGAGGACGGGAACCTCTTCGGCGTACGCACAACCGCGGACGCCAGCCTGACCATCACCGGCGAGGCCGAGGGCGACCTGTTCGGTTTCTCGATCGCCTCGGCAGGGGACATCGACGGCGACGGCTACGACGACCTCATCGTCGGCGCTCCCGGGCACGACGCCGGCGCCGCCAATAATATCAGTCTTGGAAAGGTATATCTATATTCCGGCTTCGACGGCTCGCTGCTCGGTTCAATAACCGGCGGATCTGCGGGCGATGCGCTCGGATCTTCGGTGTCCGCTGCCGGCGATATCGACAGCGACGGGCTGGCGGACATCATGATCGGAGCCCCGAGCGGCGACCCCGGGGCCGCCGATCGCGGCAGAGCGTATGTGTTCTATTCCGCTTCGCTATCCGCTGAAGGCTGGCCCTTCACACCGCGGCTGAGCGCGGATGCGGATCTCACCCTGTCCGCCGGGCAAGCCGAACCGGAGGCCGACACGGACGTGATGTTCGGCTTCGTTACCGCTCTAGGCAATGACGTCAACGAAGATGGGCGACGCGATCTGATCGTGCGCGCGGGCATCCGCAGTGTGCTAGGACGGTTTGAATCGACGCGCGGCTACGTCTTCAGCGGCGCCGACGGCGCATTCTTGTACTCGTTCGTTCTCGGCGACGCAGCCGACGAGCCGGACCCGCCCTGCTGCGGCGGGGACGACGACACCGAGCCGATCGGCCCGATCGACCCGGACGGGCTGATCAATACAATCATTAATAATATGGGAATGGAAGGCGCGACGCTCGCCCACGGCGACCTCGACGGCACGTCCGTCGTCACCACCGACGACCTGATCCTAGCGATCGAATGGATCGCGACGGGCGAACTGCCCGGCGGCGCCGCGGCGGCGACGGCTCAGAACGAAGAACCGGCCCCCGGCGGCGACACGGCGTGCCTCGAAGCCGGCGGCGTCGACGAAAACGGCGAACCCATGATGCGCCCCCGCGAAGACCCCGACGACACCACCGGCGGCGGGGGGAATAACAACAATGACCCGAATGGCGGGTATCCAGCCGGTGGTAGGTGCGCCAACTATTATCAGATAGGATGGATTCCGGTCAACGGCGAACCCGCATTAAGTTGGGAACAGTGCTTCATGCGAGGCATATGCGCCCTCGCAGACGCGAAAGATAAGGGGAAAGCGGATGCCAAAGCCGCTCGCGATGAAGCGACAAGCCAGACACGCGACAAATTGGACAAAGCCACGGCGAACGCTCAAGCTACTCGCGATGGATCCGGAGACATCGCCAGAAATACTTTATTAGCTAAACTAGCCCTCACTACACTCAAACATGGAGCGTTGCTTGTGGTTGAAGTAGAGGCAACTGGCGCGGCATCGGCAACACCCGCAGCTCCAATAGCCCGGGTCGTCGGAGGCACTGCGATTGCGGTTACGGTCATCAATGGCGCGGCCGAAGTTGTAAGCACAGCGATTGATTATAAAGGAGCCATCGCGCAGGCAGACTGGACTATGGCAACCGATCCATTCGTGGGGGCCGCGAAGGATGCGCACAATGAACAGATCGCACAATCTAATAATACACTGTCTCAGAAATGTGCAGAACTCGAAAATAATTTCGACGAAAGCCGGCGCGAGCTCTGCCGATCGTGCGACAGGGATTTTGAGCGATTGGCATCTGTGCCCATCAGCTATTGTCGTTAATCATGCGACGCACGGCTACGCGGATTCGCGGTCACATAGTCAATCGAGCCACGCCGCTCGGTGGGTTGATAATTCCAGGCGTGTACGCCAGCGCGATTCTATGCGTGTTTATTCTCGGCGACGTGGTCATTGGCAGTGTGCGACCATGGTCATTCATATTCGCTGTTATTCAGTCTCTTGCAATCGCGTCTTTAGTTTACGCCTCGATTGATATACGGATCGGAAATGACCCACACTGCAACGGTTGTGGATACTCTGCTCGAGGGATCGAAACACTCTCCGCATGTCCGGAGTGCAATAAGGACTGGACCGATGGCTCTGGGCTTCGATGCGGTGCGCCCTGGCGTTTTCGCGAACGCTGGATAGTGGCCGTGATTTGTGCCCTAATGTATGCATCGGCTGTCTTAGTTAATATTTGGTTGATGCTTTGACTGCTTACCTCTTCACGCGGCGCTGTCGCTCCGGGATTCCCGCTGATCTGGAGAACCGATATCCATGACGCTGATGCTGGAACGCCTGAAGGCTCGGATCGGTGCGTACAGACGCAACGGAGTATCGCCGCGGGTCGGGGTTGCCCCGGCCGCGGCGGTGCTTCTGTACTTTGGGTATCGTACTTACTGGGTAGAAGGGGTAGGAACCTCGCCCTGGCGCATAGTCAACAAATCATTCCTGATATTAACTGTTGCGTCATTGGTATACGCGGCAACACACATAAGAACCGGCAATGGACTGCATTGCATTCGCTGCGACTATGCCGCGAAAGGTCTGAAGGATGTTCCGGTGTGCCCGGAGTGCGGGCTGGATTGGACACACCCGGCCGCGTTGTGCCGCGGGGAACCCTGGAGAATGCGTGAGCGGTGGACCGTCTGCGCTATTATAGTTGCAATAGGTTTAGTATCTCAATTCCTTGAAAAATATTGGTGACTACTTCTCGGCCGATCGCGAGCGTGCCGATATGATTTCGTCGAGGCGTTCGCGGTGGGTTTGTTCGTGGCCTCGGGCAGTGGGGTGGTAGTAGGTTTTTTCGACGCCGAGGTATTGCTGGTCGGTGACGCCGCCGACGGAGGTTTCGGCGCCCCGGGTGTGGCTGTACTTGTAACCTTCGCCGTGCTTGGCGGAGCCGGCGGAGTCGGGCTTGTGGGGGTCGCGGAGGAATAGCGGGACGGGGATGGTGGCGCCGGTGCGAACGTCGGCGAGGGCGTCGTCGATGGCGCGGTAGGCGGCGTTGGACTTGGGCGCGAGCGCGAGATACGTCGCGCACTGGCTGAGCGTGATCCGCGCCTCGGGCATGCCGATGCGTTCGACGAGGGTCCAGCAGGCAGCGGCGAGTGTGACTGCGTGCGGATCGGCGTTGCCGATGTCCTCGGAGGCGAGAATGGCGAGCCGGCGGGCGATGAAGCGCGGGTCTTCGCCGGCTTCGAGCATGCGCGCGAGCCAGTAGACGGCGGCGTCGGGATCCGAGCCGCGGAGGCTCTTTATAAGAGCGCTGGCGAGGTCGTAGTGCTCGTCGCCGTCGCGGCTGTAGATGAGGGCCTTGCGCTGGATGGAGTCGCGGGCGTCGGCGGCGGTGATACGCACGGGCGGGACGGCAGGTGCGCCGGGTTTGTCATGCACGGGCGGGACGCCCGTGCCACTGGGTGTTTTGCGCACGGGCGAGACGCCCGTGCCACTGGGTGTTTTGCGCACGGGCGAGACGCCCGTGCCACTGGGTGTTTTGCGCACGGGCGGGACGCCCGTGCCACTGGGGACGCCCGTGTCACAGTTTTTATTATTTACAGGCGGAGCGCACGGCTCGGAGAGCCGTGCCGCCACGGGGGCGGAGTTCGCGGCGATTTCGAGGGCGGTGAGCGCTCTGCGGGCGTCGCCGTCGGACAGGCGGGCGAGTGTGTCGAGCGCGTCGTCGTCGATGCTGATGTTCATCGCGCCGAGGCCGCGCTCGCGGTCGGCGACAGCGCGGCGGAGCACGCCGCGGATGTCGTCCTCGCTCAGCGGTTCGAGCCGGAACAGCGTGCTGCGGCTGACGAGCGCGGAGTTGACGGCGAAGAGCGGGTTCTCCGTGGTCGCGCCGATGAGGATGATTGTCCCGCGTTCGACATCGCCCAGGAGCACGTCCTGCTGGGCTTTGCTGAAGCGGTGTATCTCGTCGAGGAAGAGTATGGTTCGGCCCGCGTTTTCTTCGATCCGGCGGGCGGCGTCGGCGATGATCTCGCGGATGCGCGACACGCCGACACTCGCGGCGTTCTCGCGCACTAGCCGGGCGCGTGTGTGCGAAGCGATGACGCCGGCGAGCGTGGTTTTGCCCGTTCCGGGCGGGCCGTGGAGGATGATTGATGAAAGAGTCCCGGCGTCGAGCATGCGCGTCAGAAGCCGACCCGGGCCGAGGATGTGCGTCTGCCCGGCGATCTCGTCGAGCGAAATCGGCCGCATGCGCGCTGCGAGGGGTTCGACGGCCCGGCGGGCGGCGTCGCGACGGTCTGACCAGAGGTCCGCGGGCATGCCCGTGATGGTATTTCACCGAGCGCGCCGGCGACCGGTTCAGGCGGAAGGCCGATTCAGGCGGGTTTGCCGTTGCCGCCGGGGCGGGCGCCGCCGGCGATCGCGACCATCTCGGCGTTGGTTTTGAACTTCGCCATGGCGCCGAGGATCTGCTCGACCTGCATATGCGGGGGCATGGCGAGAAGTCGGCGGCGCAGGGCGGAGATGGTCTCGTGCTCGCGCGGCTCCTGGAGGAGTTCGTCCTTGCGCGTGCCGCTGGCGGCGAGATTGACCGCGGGGAAGATGCGCCGCTCGGCGATCTTGCGGTCGAGGATCAACTCCATATTGCCCGAGCCTTTGAACTCCTCGAAGATAACCTGATCCGCAGCGGAGCCGGTGTCGACGAGGCAGGTCGCGATGATGGTCAGCGAACCGGCTTCTTCGGTGTTGCGCGCGGCGCCGAAGATCTGCCGCGGGACGCTCATGGCCTTTGAGTCCATGCCGCCGGTCATGGTTCGGCCGGAGTTGGCGTACTTCGGGGAGGCGTTGAAGGCTCGGCCGAGGCGTGTGAGCGAGTCGAGCAGGACGACGACGTCCTTCCCGGCTTCGACCATGCGCTTGCAGCGTTCGAGCATGATGAGGGCGAGTTCGATGTGGCGATCGACGCCGTGATCGTTGCTCGACGCGATGACTTCAGCGGGGACGTGACGCCGAAAGTCGGTGACCTCTTCGGGCCGTTCGTCGATGAGGAGGGCGAAGACGTGAGTCGCCGGGTGGTTCTTAGCGAGGCCCGAGGCGATGTCTTTAAGAAGTTGCGTCTTGCCGGCTTTGGGTGGCGAGACGATCATGGCGCGCTGGCCGCGACCGATGGGGCAGAAGAGGTCTATAAGTCGGCAGGCGACGGGGCAGCCGGGATGTTCGAGCGAGAGCCTGGGCTGCGGGTCGATGACGGTGAGGTCTTCGAACGGGGGCCGACCGGCGAGGGACTCGGGCGGCAGTCCTTCGATTTCGAGGAAACGTTCGACTACCGGGCGTTCCATGCGAGGCGTCCCGCCGCCGCCGCGCCGTCGGCGTTTGGGCTTGCGCATGAGAACCTCGACGCGGACCAACTGGCCGTGGCGTAGGGGATAGCGCTCGCCCAGTGTGACCGGGACGAAGGGGTCGTCCTGGGCCTGAACCAGGCCGCCGGCGAACTGGCGGACCCGGCCCTCGGCGCGCGAGGACCATTCGAGGATGCCTGTGAGTTCCGACATGCGGTTTCGGTCTGGGAGATGACCGGCAAACGAGGGGCGCCCCCTCAGGCCGGCGCCCGCAAGCGGGATCGCCCCGGGCGCATCAATCGGTCTCGGCTGTCTCCCGTACAGACTGATTGGAGCAGGGATCGGCGCCGAAGTCAAGCGCGACGCCCCGGGATCGGCGCCCGGACTAATCAAACCACCGGCTACGTCGCGATGCAGCGACTACGACCCCGTGTCGGCGCCGGCGGGGCGTCGAGCCGCGAGCACTCGGTTGCCTTCATGCGAAACATACATGCAAGGTGCGCAATAAAAAACCGCGGCACGGGCCGCGGCTTTATCTGACGGATCGCCGAACTCGGTCGGCTTTACGCGGCCCGACGAACGGCGCGGCGGGTGTTCGTCCGGCGAGCGCTCGGACGAGAGCCGACGAGCCGGAGTTTCGGCTGGCTGGACTTCTTGATCGTCCGCTTCACAGCGGGCTTGCGGGCGACCGACTTCTTCGCGGTCGTGCGCTTGGCGATCGGCTTGCGAGCCGTCGTCTTGCGGGCGACGGGCTTGCGGGCGACGGGCTTGCGGGCGGTCGTCTTGCGAGCCGTGGTCCGCTTGACAGCGGGCTTGCGAGCGGTGGGCTTGCGAGCCGTGGTCCGCTTGACAGCGGGCTTGCGAGCGGTGGTCTTGCGAGCCGTGGTCCGCTTGGCGGCGGGCTTGCGAGCGGTGGTCTTACGGGTCGTGGTCCGCTTGACAGCGGGCTTGCGAGCGGTGGTCTTCTTCGCGGTTGTCCGCTTGGCGGCGGGCTTGCGGGCCGAGGTCTTGCGCGCGGCGGCGCCGTGACGGACCGACTTGCGGTTCTTGTTCGAGGCGCGACGGGGGCTGGCGCTCGAGCGGCGAGAGTTGCTCTTGGTGGGCATCGGATTCGCTCCATACATGGGCGTCGGCGCTCGGCCGATTCGCCCGGTCGTGACGGTGGCCCGCGCCTTACACGTCGGCCCACCCGGTTCCTCTCCCGACACGCACGTCGCGCCGGGTTCTCCAACGGGGGTCCGATCGGACACGCGAGGACCGAACCTGAAGCACAAACAGCACGATTGCAAAAAAAAGTCTAAGATTGTCTCAAGCCCCGCGGTTATTGGACCCCCGCACGCCTCTTTTTCCCCCGGCGACGCTCGCTTTGCTGCGCCGATGTCGTACCGTTTCACTCTCGAACAATGTGACCATAGAAAAGGAAACGAAGTTGACAGACCAGACGTGGAGCCCTCGCTCCTGGCGCGACAAGCCCGCTGCCCACCTCCCGGCGTACGACGACGAGCGGTCGTTGCGCGCCGCGGTCGAGCGGCTGGCGTCGCTGCCGCCGCTGGTCACGAGTTGGGAGATAGAACGGCTGCGCGGGCTGCTCGCCGAGGCCCAGGAAGGTCGCCGGTTCGTCCTGCAAGGCGGCGACTGCGCCGAGCGACTGGCCGACTGCGCCCCGCGCGCCATCACCGACAAACTAAAGATCCTCCTCCAGATGTCGCTCGTGCTGGTCCACGGCTCGCACAAGCCGGTCGTCCGCGTGGGCCGATTCGCCGGGCAGTACGCCAAGCCGCGATCGAACCAGACCGAGACCAGGCCCAACGGCGCCGGCGAGCCGACGTCCCTCCCGTCGTACTTCGGCGACCTCATCAACCACGCCGAGTTCGACCTCGAATCCCGCCGACCCGACCCCGGCCTGATGCTCGCCGGCTATCACCACGCGGCGATGACGCTCAACTTCGTCCGTTCGCTGGTCGACGGCGGGTTCGCCGACCTGCATCACCCGGAGAACTGGGAACTCGCGTTCATGAACCACGCGGGCCTGCCGCCGGCGCTCCGCGAGGAGTACCACGAAGCCAGCCGACGCCTGGCCGAGGCTCTGCGCTTCATGGAGGCGCTCGGGGAGACCAGCATCGACGAACTCACCCGCGTCGAGTTCTTCACCAGCCACGAGGGGCTGAACCTTCATTACGAAGCAGCGCAGACCCGGCGCGTCCCCAGGCGCGAGGGGTTCTACACGCTGACGGCGCACATGCCCTGGATCGGCGAGCGGACGCGCGACCTCGCGGGCGCCCATGTCGAGTTTTTCCGGGGCGTGCGCAACCCGGTCGGGGTGAAGATCGGCCCCAACGCCGACCCCGCTGAGATTATATCGCTCGCCGGGACGCTCAACCCGGACAACGAGCCGGGCCGGCTTGTTCTTATATTGCGCCTCGGAGCGGGCCGTGTCTCGGACGCGGCGCCGAGATTGATCGAACCCGTCCGCGACGCCGGGCTTCGCGTCCTGTGGATGTCCGACCCGATGCACGGGAACACCACGACAACCGCCTCGGGCATCAAAACCCGCGACTTCGACAGCATCCTGTCGGAACTCGAGCAATCGTTCGACGCCCACGCGGTCCTCGGCACTCACCTCGGCGGGGTCCACTTCGAACTCACCGGCGAGGACGTGACCGAATGCCTGGGCGGGTCGGGCGGCGTCGCCGAGGCCGACCTCACACGCAACTACACCTCGCTGTGCGATCCCCGGCTGAACTATCAGCAGGCGATGGAACTCGCATTCCGCATCGCCAGACGGATCCGTTGAAGATCGCCGCTGCCGCCGACCACCTCTCCCGCTGGGAGAGGGCCGGGGAGAGGGACGAACAGCGCCTTGCGCGGCTCGCGCAGCCGTCGCAACAACCCCCAAAGCCCAGGGATGAAATCCCTGGGCTTGAGGACGCGTTACGCGTCCCGTGCGCCCAGTGAAGCCACCTTTATTGCTGAATTTTCATAACCGAACCGCTGAAGTCCGCTCATGCGACGGCCGATAGGCATGGGGCATGGCCGTCACGACCGACACAGCCCGCGCGACCATCTCGACGCCCGTCGGCGATGTCCCTCTCGGCCCGTACCGATTCGAACGCCGGGCCTCCGAGCGGCGTGCGACGATCGGGACTCTCGAAGCGGTGCGGTCGGACGGGCTTGAGCCGCCGGTTCTGCTCCGGCTTCGGCTGATCGACGAGAGCGAGACGGGCCTGGCGGCGACCGCGGACCGCCCGATGCCGCCCGGCGCGACGCTGCGGGTCCGCGTATGCCCCGTCACCGGGCACTGGCGCGAAGGCGTCGTGGTCCGATGCGCGCCCAACGGGATGGGCTACGGCGTGGCGATCGCGTTCTCACGCCGACGCGCCGCCTGAACTTATTATTAACCCGGCACACAGGGACTCCGCGCTAGCCCGGCGGGAACCCGCGCCACGCTGTGGCGCGTCCCTAGGCCCGGCTCATTCAACCTCGCGCGCCGGGACGCCCACCGCGGTCCGCCCGTCGCCCAGGTCGTGTATCAACGCGGACCCCGCCCCTAGCGTGCAGCCCGATCCGATCCTCACGCCGGGGAGCGCCGTCGCGCCTATCCCCACGAGTGAATCCCGCCCGACGCGGACATCACCGCCGAGCGCCACGCGCGGCGCGATGTGCGCGTTCTCCCCGACGACGCAGTGATGCTCGACGATCGCGCCGGTGTTGATGATCGCGTGGTCAGCGACGGAAGCCTCGGCGTGAACGATCGCCCCCGCGCCGATGAAGACGCCCATCCCGATCCTCGCGGTGGGCGAGACGTAGGCGCGCGGGTGTACGACATTCGCCAGCCTGTACCCGGCCCGCCCCGTGAGCGCGCCGATGAGAGTCCGGCGAAATGTAAGATCGCCCGTCGCGAGTATGACCGGGTGACGCCCGACGAAGTCCGCCCGTTCGAGCATCGCCAGCGAGCCGAGCCGATCGAGCCGATTCGAGAGAGGCGCCTCGGGGTTGTCGTCGAGAAAGCCAGCAATCGCCAGGCCGACCTCGCGCGCAGCGTCGGCGACGACGACCGCGTGCCCGCCTCCGCCGACGATCAGGATCGCGTCGCTGGACATGCCGCCTCCGCGGGCATCATCCGCCGCGACGGCGCCGGCGTCCAGCCCGGCGGAGACAGAATCACCGCAGAGCCGCGGCGGACGCAGAGGATGGCGATATGCGGAAACACCTCTATCATGCGGAAAACGCCGACGCACCGTCGCTGCCCCACTCTCCCCCCGCGAGAGGGCCGGGGCGATGGGATTCCGTTGCCGGGTGTGAACACTGGTTCGTGGTCGCAGCCGGGGATGCGCTGTTCGCGCACGGCTCTGGAGAGCCGTGCCACCCCGTGAGCCGTGCCACCCCGCGAGCCGGGCCGTCCCCGGCCCGGTCGTTAGTCTTACGTACATAAGTTTATCGTGATGGTTTCACGCCACAGCGCACGGGCGAGACGCCCGTGCCACTGGCCGCGCCCGTGCCACTGGTCGCTGACCTCCCCTCTCCCCCCGGGAGAGGGGTGAAAAAGTGCTGTGCGCACCCCGCACAACGCATCTATAGCCCAGGGATTCCATCCCTGGGCGTTAGGCGCACGATTCACACCCAGCGCCGATGTACGCCGCGCCGTTCGGATACGATGCCCGCATGACGACCGCCGATCCCGCCGCTGCGCCTGTCGCTCCCGCGTTGCGGCCCGCGCGCATCGGCTCTGTCTCGTATCTCAACGCCCGCCCGCTGGTCGAGGGCATCGAGCGTTGCCGGGATATTGAACTTACATTCGATGTGCCCGCCCGGCTCCTCGGCGCCTTGCTCGAGGAGCGCGCCGACGTCGCGCTGGCGCCGGTGATGGACGTGCTGACCTCGCCCGAGCCGCTGTCGATCCTGCCCGTCGGCTGCATCGCGTCGCTCGGCCCGGTTCGCAGCGTGATGCTCTTCTCGCGCACGCCGATCGGCGAGATCCGCACTGTCCGCACCGATCCCGAGAGCCGGACGAGCGCGGCCCTCGCCGCGATCCTGCTCGCGCGCGTCTACAACACCGACGCGAACCTGACCCGAGGCGGCCGCTCCGCCGACGCCGACGCCGTCCTTCTTATCGGCGACAAAGTAGAACGCTACCCGCCCGATGAGCGCGAGTTCCCCCATCGGCTGGACCTCGGCGCCGCGTGGACGGAATGGACCCGCATGCCGTGCGTTTACGCGGCGTGGGTGTGTGTGAAGTCGCGCGAGCGCGACCCCGCGGTGACGCGGGCCGCCGGCGTTCTCGACCGTCAGCGCCGGCGCAACGCGCTCCGGCTCGGCTGGATCGCCGCGCGCCGCGCCGCCGAGCACGGCTGGCGGGCCGACGCCGCCCGGTCATACCTAACATCAAACATTCAGTACGACCTGACCCCCGCCCACATCGACGCGGTCGAACGATTCACCGCCGAGGCCCGGTCGCTGAACCTGTGCTGACACGATGCCACGCCGCGGCTCAACCCGGCCCCCGCTGCTCGAACCGAACCTCACGCCGATGGTCGACGTGGTGTTCCTGCTCATCGTGTTCTTCATCGTCGTCGCGCAGATCACAACGAGCGAACGGCTCGATCTCACGCTCCCGCGGCTGCGCGACGCGCCGAGCGTCGAACCCGGCGACGAACGCCGCGTCGTACTAAACGTCGCGCCGCGCGATCAGCGCGAGACGCTGGGCGGCGCGTACCTCGTCGCCGGCGATGCGTTCGCGGATGACCTCGCGGGCGTCGGCGCGCTGACGGATCGGCTCGCGGCGCTCGTGGCGCGCGACCCCGGCATCGCCGTGACCGTGCGCGCCGATCGTGCGGAAGCGTACGAGCGCGTCCACACCGCCCTTCGCGCGTGCGCCGAAGCGGGCGTCGCGCGTGTGAACCTCGTGTCGGAACCGCTGGAGTTCGTGCGATGAGGGCCCGCCGCCGAACCCGCGGCGCGATGCGTCTAGGCGCGCTCTTCACGCCGCTGATCGACATTGTGTTTCTGCTTCTTATGTATTTCATGCTGGTGGCGCAGTTCAAGACGCGCGAGGAGCAATTCCGGCTGGATCTCCCGCGTGACGGCGGGATCCCGGCGCCGCGCGACCCGTTCGCGCTCCCCGCCGATCCCGTCCGCATCGCGGTCCGGTCGCTGGGCGACGAGCCGGGCGCTCTGAGAGTGCGCACCGACGACCCCGCGCTCGGCTCGCCCGAGACGCTCGAAGAACTGGCGCGCGCCGTCGCCGACGCCGCCGCCCGCTCGCTGGGCGTGGATCAACTCGTGCTCGTTCGGCCCGAGCCGGGGACGCGCTGGGAGCACGCGCTGGAAGTCGTCAGCGCGATCATGCGCGCGGGCCTGCCGCGTGTTCACCTGCTCGAGGCATCGCCGTGACCCCCGCGCGACTGCTTGGCGCGCTGGTTCTTATAATGCTCGGCGCCGCGGGCGGGCACGTGGCGTTCGCGCAGCCGAACGCCGACGAAATCCGCGATGCGATCGCCGCGGCGCCCGATTCGCGCGCCGTCGGCGCGCGGCTCACGCAACTCGCGGAAACGCTGCTCGCGTCGCTCGACGCCGACGGCGCCGCGACCGCGTGCCTCTTCGGTGTTCCGACTCTTGAGCAGGAATCGCGTGTGCGCAGAGTGTCGGCCGAGGCGCTCGACGCCGCCCGCCGCGCCGTCGATTCGCTCGACGCTGCGCTCGAATCGCTGGCCCGCGACCCCGAGTTCGCCGAGCGACGTGATCTACAGAACCTGCGCAGCGAACTCGCCGTGACGCACCGGCTGGTGCGGGCGCCGCTGGCTCGCGCCCGAGCCGCGGCTCTTATCGCAGCGGTTTCCATCGACGCCGGGGATGCGCGCGTGTTCGCCGCGGAAGCCGCCGCGGCTCTTGATGAAATAGAACCGATCGGCCCGGCGGTCGAAGCGGCTTCACTTACATTACGTTTCTCGAACGCCGGCCCTGTCGGCGCTGCGCCCGACCGGGCGCGTCGGCTTGCAGAACTCGTCGCGGACAACGCCGCGCGATCGGCTCTCGCTGAATCCTCGCGGACTCTGATGCGTGAAGCGGTCGTAGCGGCTCATCTCGCGAGCGCCGACGCGAAAGACGCTGAAATTACAGGTGTTCTGCTCGATCGGACGCTCGGCGCCGAGAACGCGGACGCGCTCGACGGGATCGCGGCGCGTGACGCTCGCGCGCTCGCTGCGTTGCGCACCGGCGCCGACCCCGCCGGCGCGATGCGCGCGCTCGCCGCCGGCGCATCGAGGCATGATCCCGCGCTCGCCGCTCTCGCGCTCGCAAAGATCCGGCGATTGCTTGATTCGAACGCCGACGCGAGGTCGCTGCCGCCCGCGGCCTGGCTCGCGCACTCGGAACAACTCGCGGAGCGCGGGCGCGGTGACGCGGCGCTCGATGCGTTCGGGCGCGCCTGGGCCGCGCTCGGAGGCGCGAAAGATGTCTTCACGATCCGCGCCGGCTGGGGATACGCCGGCGCGCTCCGCGCGCGCGGCGGAGTTAACGACGTCGCGCTCGCGGGGCGTGTGCTGATGGCGCTCAGCGAGATCGAGGCCGACGACGGCCGAGCCGCAGCCGCGGCGGATTCCGCGCTCGCACTGCTCGCGTGGGCGCACTCCGCATCGCGTGACGACGCGGCGGCTCGGGAGTCAGTGCGCGATGTCTACCGCGACGCTCTGCGCGCCGCGATCAATCGTGATCCGCGTTCGCGTGACGCCGACACGCGGCGGCTTGCGCTCGCGGATCTCACGGAAGGCGAAGCCCGGCTGGCGCTGCTAGACGAGATCCGTCCCGGTTCGGAAACTTACATTCGCGCGCGGCTGGCGCTCGCGTGGATAGAGCGCGACGCTCTCCGCGGCGCGTCGAACGAAGCCGCGCGCGAGGCGCGTGCGTTCTCGATGCTTGACCACGCGCAGCGGGCAGCGACCGACGCGGAGCAGATCGGCGCGCATGCGTTGACGCCGACGATCGAGCAGGCGCGGGCCGTGGCGCTGGCGGCGTTGCGCAGGTTCGATGACGCAGCGACGTCTGCGCTCGCGTGGGCGGACGCGGACGATCGCGCAGCGGGGCCTGACGCGGTTGAGATCGTCCGCCGGGCCGCGTCGGAGGCGATGCGCGAGGCTCTGACGCTGGGCATGGCTGATCAGGCGCGTGCGATCGCGCCGGCGCTCGAGCGGGTCGCTGCGCGCGCTCTCGAACGTATTATTAATAGTGAATCGTCGCGCTCGGCGCTCGACCCGGCGGCGCTGGACCTTGCCGACGCGCTGCGGGCGCTGGGACGAGCGGGCGAACTGCCCGATCGGCTCGAAGCGATCGCGGACCGGTTCGGGCTGACGCGGGGCGTGGGGCTTGCGATCGCCGAGGGACTCGCGGCGGGCGCCGCGGCGGAACGCGCGTTCTCGATCTGCCGCGATGTCGTGGACGCGTCGCGGGCGCTCGACGCGGAGGACGAGATCTTCTGGCGCGCCTGGGCGGTGATGCTCGAGATCTTAGTTGCGCAGAACGGCGACGGGTCGCGCACCGAGACGATCCGCCGGCAGGCGGCGCGGCTGCGCGCGTCGGCGCCGGACCTCGGGGCGGGCCCGTCCCGGCGGCGCATCGAGGACGCCGCGCGCGGCGCGCGATGAGACGGTCGGCTCGGAGTCTATATTGTTATGTCGCCGCCGCACTCGGGGCAGCGGGGTGAGTCAAGCCCGCGGACGGGGTAGCGGCAGCGTTCGCACACGGGTTCGGATTCCGGCTCGGCGGAGGCGCGTGCGAGCATGGACAATGCCGCGAAATGCCCGACATGCCAGATTATAAGCAGCATCATAAGGGACCATGCGTCGCGGGTGAGGATCGGGACCATCGCGCCAAGCCCGAATGAGAGCGCGGCGGCGGGCACGGATCGCCGCGGCCCGCCGATGAGAAATATCGCAATCGGCGTCACGGAGAACGCCGCGAGCGCGCCCACGATCTGCCCGGTTTCATAGCCGTAGGTCGCGGTGATCGGGCGGATGAGCATCGCGGCGAGCCGGAGAACGGGAAGTATCCAGATCGGGAACAACGCGCCGAAGATCAGCATAAGCCGTCGGCGCAGCCGCTGTGAAGGCGACTGCCTGGGCATGATGACGCCGACTGCGACGCAGAAGATAACGGCGTTCAACGCCGCGACCAGGATGAGTACAAGCAATAATCCTAAATATCCCGGGTGCAGAAACATTGCGAATGCATCTTATCCACTCAGAGCGGTAGCGGCCGCGTGCGGCTGACGCTCGAACCCTGACTTTCCCGTTCCTCGGATCACTCGCGCGGCCAGGATCGATCTCGATGGCAGGCTTCGATCGGCGCATACATTGTGAGTCACGAATTAACGCCGAGGGATTTCATCCCTGGGCATTGCGGGCGCGAACCGTGGCACGGGCGTCTCGCCCGTGCGCATGCGGCGAACTTTTATGACTAACTTCCATATATAAGACCAACGACCGGGCCGGGGACGGCCCGGCTCGCGGACGGCGCGGCTCGGGGAATCTCTTATTGCTTTGAAGGCGCCCGGCGATTTGGTTCCCGCACCCGCGCGACGAGGATGGTGGTGTCGTCGGTCTGGCGGGCGAGGCCGGTGTATCGGCGTCTTTCCCAGAGGATGTGGCTTGCGATGCGGTCGGCGGGGGCGTCCGGGTCGAGGGTGAGGATGCCCAGCAGCGCGTCGCGGACGCGGCGTTTGCCGAAGCGGTTTTCCTGGAAGTTCATCGCGTCGGTCAGCCCGTCGGAATATATAAGAACGACGTCGCCGGGGTGGAGGTCGTAGACGCCCTGCTGGTAGCGCTGGGAGGGGTCCACGCCGAGGACCATGCCCCCGACGGGGAGTTCGTCGAGGTCGGCGGTCGTGGGCGGGCGATGGGCGGGGACGCGGACGACGACGGGCGGCTCGTGCCCGGCGTTGCAGTAGGCGAGCCGGCGTGTCGCGGGGTTGATGACGCCGAGGAACAGCGTGGCGAACTCGTTGATGAGCGTGTCGCGGCAGAGGGCCTGGTTGGCGCCCGCCATGACCTCGTCGACGTTAGCAATATTATAGGTGTGGGCGCGGATGGTGGCGCGGACGGCGCTCATGAGGAGGGCGGCGGGGACGCCCTTGCCGACGACGTCCCCGAGCGCGAGCGCGAGAAGCCCGTCGTGCTCGAAGGCGTCGTAGAAGTCGCCCCCGAGTTCGAAGCAGGGGTCGAAGCGGGCGGCGAGGTCGATCCCGGGCGCGTCGGGGAGCACGTCGGGGAGCATGCGCCGCTGCACGTCCGACGCGAGCGCGAGTTGGCGTCGGACTCGGCGAGCGTCGGCCTCGGCTTCGAGGAGGCGGGCGTTGGCGACGCCCGCTGCGATCTGCTGGGCGATGGACTGGAGCAGATCCTGCTCTTCGCGGGTTGCGCGCATGGTTTCGCGGGAGTAGAGGCGGAGCAGGCCGAGCGTCTCGCCGCGGAACACGAGGCCGACGCTCGCCATTCCGAGGAGTCCCTCGGCGTCGAGTGAATCGCGGTGGAGGAAGTCGTCGCGGTCGTGGATGTCGGGTGTGATGATGACGGCGCCGCCGAGCGCCTCGGCGTCGCAGGCGCGTGAGGCGGGGAGGGCGCCGGCGGCGGAGATGTAGCCGTGGCTCAGGCCGACGCTCGCGCGGAGTTGGAGGACGCGGTGTTCGTCGTCGATGATTCTGATGGAGCCGGCGTCGGCGCCCAGCGTCTGAACGGCGGCGTGCAGGGCGGCGTCGAGTACGGCGTCGACGGTCGTCGCCCCCACGAGCATCGACGACAGGCGATACAGCACACCGAGTTCTTCGACGCGGCGGCGCAGATCGACCTGCCCGCGGCAGACCTCGGCGACCGTCGCGGCGAGATGCGTCAGGAAGGTCTCGACCGCGGGACGCAGCGCGGGGTCGGGCGCAGCGGCGGTCCACTCGAGCGCGATCGACCCGATCGCGCGATCATCGACTACGAGCGGCGCGGCGAACTCGGGGGCGGGCGTGGGTTCGTTGTCACCGACGGTCAGCAGCGCGTAGACGCGCTCGCCGTCGCCGCGGACTACGACTCGGCCGCGGCCGTCGCGGAGAGTGACGGGCAGGCCCGTGAGTTCCTGCGCGGACTCGCACAGGCGGATGAGCGATCCGTCGGTGAGGAAGTCGGTGATGCACACGCCGCCGGGCGTCACCGCGTGTCCCACGCCCGGCGGAGAATGTCGATGAACGGATCGACCGGCGCGTCGGGGTTGTCCGCGGCGTCTACTCGGATTACGGAGCCGAGGCCGACGTTTACGAGATCGGCGTCGCCGGTCTGATGGCCGATGTACGCGAGGAGAAGCCCGCTGTGGCGCGCCATCGGGTTTATGCTTGTTATGTTGTCGCGGAGGCGCGCGACGACTGCGGCTAGCCGGGTTTCGTTGGGCAGCAGCGACGGGTCGAATCGGACGGCGACGAACTCCGGGCTTTGGCGTAGGAGCCGCTGGAGGTTTATTGATGCGGAGAGGAAGAGCGTCGCGCCGATCTCGGCGTGGATGCGGCCGGCAGCGGCGAGCGGGTCGTTCGGGCGGATCGCGAGCGCGCCCGTGAACCGTTCCTCCGCGTCGAACCAGCGGCCGTCGCGGAGGTGACGCTGGGCGGCGCGCATCTGCTCGGCGTAGTAGTCGCGAGATTCGTCGGCGGGGACGAGGGTTTCGATCACAGTTGCGGCGTCTGAGATGAGTTTGAGAGTGCGCTCGACGTCGGCGTCGCGGAAATCGTTGTCGCCGTCGGGCGCGGCGGCGCCTCGCATGGCGTCGCGCAGACGCGCGAGACGCGCTTCTAGTTCCGACGGGCGACGCGCGGCGTCCGCGGCGGGCGCCTGATCGGCGGGCGGCTCGCCCGCGGGGAGTGACGGATCGAAGCCGGGCGCGCCGGGGTCGGCCGGGGCCGGCTCGGGAGTCGGCTCGGGACGGTCGGCGGCGGCCTCGGCGGCGCGGGCACGGAGTTCCTCGAACATCTCGAGATAAGTCCGCGAGACCAGCCGGGAGTCGATGTAAGAATCCACGCGCACGCCGAGCCGACCGTCGGGGATGTCGGATTCGGCGGGGTCCGGCTCGGCGTCGGGGCGGAGTTGTTCGGATCGGCTCACTCCCAGCAGCGGGGTGATGGAATAGACGGTGAGCGCTTCGCCGGGCCGATCGGCGGAATCGCGTACGAACTCGCGCGGGCGGAGGAAGGCGTCGGAGAGATACTCGCTGGTCGAGCGGAGCGTGCCGGTCGTGAGGCCGAAGGGGTCGATCGTGCCGGCGTCGGCGGTGACGCCGAAACCCGGGGCGGAGGTAGATGCTCGTCGTGCGATGGGTAGCGCCGCGAAATCGCCGACGCTGGCGCCGGTGGCGAGGCGCATCTGCTGCTGAAGGCCTTCGATGCCTCGGATGCCTCGTGTGGGGAGGCCGGAGTAGAGGGCGTCGCGCTGGAAGGCGAAGAGGTCGTTGGAGGCGGCGCCGCCGAGCGACCCGGCGTCAAGCCCGAGCCGTTCGAGGGCGCTTATAAGTTCGGGGTCGCCGCCGGTGAACTCGCCGGACGCGCGGTAGCCGACGTCGCCGCGGAAACTGGCGCCGCCGGGCGCGTTGCCGGTGACGATGGCGTTGCGGAAGCGGAGTTCGGCGGCGAGGTTCGAGACGGGCGTGTTATGTCGGGCGCCTTGCAGGAGCGGGCGGTCGAGGGCTCGGCCGTCGCCCAAGGCGTTCTGAGCGACCGCAACGGGGGCGCCGACCGCGTATGTAAGGAACGCGATCGTGCCGACGGCTGCGGGCCGGGAGAAGGTTTTCGGATGGTTCATGGCGTTCATCCCTTCGGCCAACTGTAGCCCTCGGCCCAGCGGGCGAGATAAAAAAACGGCCGGCCCAGGGAGGGTGGGCCGGCCGAATCGCGGGGAGGCGGGGAGGGGGAGTCGGACGGGACGCTCCCGAGGAGGCGGTCAGAGCGTCCGTTCGACGGTCGGGGCGTTGAACAGCCGAGTGGCGGTGTCGCGGGCCTCGTCGTCGGGGGTGAAGAGGTAGTAGATGACGCCCTCGTGGCGCCAGACGAGGACCGGGGCGCCCGCGGTGGTTCGGCAGCGGTAGCGGACGCCGGTTTCTAGACGGGGCGCGGCGCCGGTGTCCTTCTGGATGAAGAGGCTCAGCGTCGGGCGCGAGCCGTCGGCGGCTTTGTAGAGCAGGTGCGCCGATGCGCCCGGGCCGGGGACGTGGCAACCGCCGACTCCGGTGAACTCGTAACCGGCTTCGTCGAGGTTGATGCGGATCGGGGGCTGGCCGAGGAGTTCGACGACGGCGTCGGACGCCTGGGAGCCGTCGCGCACGTCGAACTTTCGTTCAAAGTATTGATCGAACGCGGAGCACTTGTCGTGCTCGGCGACGATGAAGTCCGAGGCGTTCATGAGCCGAGCCGCGGTCGCGTTGCCGAACATCGGCGCGAAGTTTGTCCCGACCGGGGTCTGCATAAGGACGGTGACAGCGGTCAGGAGCGCCAGTGACGCCGCGACCGCCAGCCACGTCGGGCCGGAGGCCCAGAATCTGCGGTCGCGCGTACGCACAGCGGGGGTCTCGACGCCGATCTCGCGGTCGATCTCGTGCTCGCGCTCGAACATCGCGGCGATGGAATCCCGCAGCGACGACGGGGCGACGGCCGGCTCGCGCATCGCGCCCGCGACACGCTCACGCAAGGCCCGCTCGAACTCGACGCGGGCGTCGATCGAGGGGTCCGCGGCTCGGGCGCGGTCGAACGCCGACCGCTCGGGGGAAGTAAGTTCGCCGTCGGCGGCGGCGCGGATCAAAGCGGGGACCGAGAGGTCTCCGGATGAACGGGGGAGGTCGGGCTGGCGTTCATGCGTGGTCATTCGGTCTCGTCCGTGCCCGGGGAGGCTGGTGATGCGAACTCGGTGTCCTTGAGTTGGTCGGCGATCTTCTTACGCGCCCGGTGCAGCCGGCTCATCACCGTTCCGACCGGGATGTTCAGCATGTCCGCGATCTCGCGGTACTTCATTCCTTCGACGCCCCAGAGCAGGAGCGCCATTCTCGAATCCGGATCGAGCGACTCGATCGCCCGGGTGATCCGGCTGTCGACGTGGTCCCAGTCGAGCGAGGCAAGATCCCAGGCGGGCGGCGGCTCGTCGGGGGGCCGTTCGCGATGGTCCGCGCCGTGGATCGAATCGACGGGCGTGGGCCGACGGGTCTGCTTGTCGAGGTGCGAGTAGAAGACGTTGTGCAGGATCGCGAAGAGCCAGGGTCGGACCCCGTCGCCGCGATCCTCGAACCGGTGCGCCGAGCGGAGCGCGCGGTAGTAGGTGTCCTGGACAAGATCCGCCGCCGTGGCGTGATCTCGGCAGAGCTGGAACGCCGCCCGATGCATCAGATCGAGTTCGTCCAGGGCGAGTCGCTCGAATTCCGCTCGCTCCACGCGATTGGTCCTTCTCGCCGACCTACCCAACCCGCGGGCGGGCGGCTCTATTCCCGTGCCCGGCGAAACCTTCCGTGAAGTTCCGCCGCGATCTTCGCCAGTCGGCACAGACAGTACCGGATCGGTCAATCCCCGTCCGAAGACTCGCGCTCGAGCCGATCTCTCGCCCGTTGTTTCGCGGCGAACAGGCCGGCGGCGGCGTCGGCCCGGCTATCGGACCCGGCGGGCGTAGATCCCTCAGCCGGCTTCGGCGGCTTGGTCGGCTCGGGACTATCGCCGGTCTTCTGGGCCCGCAGCGCACGCAGGATCGCCTCGCGCCGGTCGCCGACGGGGATCGACTCTTCCGGTCGCGTGATCCTTCTGTGAGGCTCGGGCGCCGAGGGGGCGGCCGCTGGCGCCGGCGTCCCGGCGTCGTCACGTCGCCCGCGGCTTCTCAGCCGACCCAGCGTCGCCGCCGAAGCGCGCCCGCGCGAACGCTCAGCCTCGGCGAGCCTGCGCTCGGCAGCGAGTTCGCGCGACAGGATTCGATCCCACGCGACCCGCCGAGTCCCCACGTCCAGCAGCATAACCCCCACCGCCCACGCCAGCAGCATCGGCCAGATCGGCGTCGTCGCGCGCCGAGGCGCCAGCCCGTCGCGCGCGAACAACTCGTCCGGCGACGCGAACTCCCAGGACAACGGCCGGCCCCCGGTCGTCTCGGCGATCTCGCGCAGCAGGGCGATATTAGATTCGAGCCGGCTGTGCTCGGGGCTGATCGCGCTGGCCGCCCCCGCGACGACCGGGGGCAGCCGACGCCCGCCCAACCTCGGCGTCAGGGCAACCACATACGCCCCCGCCTCGTCCGCAGCGGCTTCGCCCTCGTAAACCCCGGGCCCGATCTGCGAGAGCCGAATCTCTCGCCGATCCCCGCTCGGCGCGACGACGAACCCGTCGACGGTCAGCAGATCCATCGGCGCGCCGTCATCGTCGTTGGCTTCGAGCCGGACGCGAACCCTGCCGTCACGCGCTTCGACCGCGACCTCGAAGTTCTGATCCGACACCGGGCGGGCGATCGCGCGCGCGACCGACGACCAGAGCGTCTGGAACGCGCCGCCCTCGGTCCAGGCGCGGGCCCAGCGGTGCGAATCGCTCGTCCACGCCGCGGCTCTGCCCAAGCCGATGTTCCAGTGCGCGAGGACCGGCTCGCCGCCCGGCGCGACGATCGCGTTGATCGCCGTCGCGTCGCCCTTCGGCTGTGTCAGCACAAGCCCGCCCAGCGTCGGGAGCGGGCTGGGCAGGCCCGCGATCAGCGGCGAACCCGTCGGCGCGATGCGAGGCTGGAACAGCGCCTCCCGGACCATGGGCTTGCGCAGCACGCGCACCTCGCGGATGAAGATCTGCGGGAGCAGATTCGGGTCCACAACGCGGTAATACTCGCCCCCGCCCGCGAGCGCTATCGAACGGAGCGTGTCCACGTCAGCGCCGTCGCCGACGGCGATCGTCGATATCCGCACGCCGTCACGCTCGAGCCGGGACGCGATGTTCTGCCCCATCGCGGGCGTGCCCATCGACACGCCGTCGGTCAGCGCGATGATAAGTTTTACCTGCGCTTCGACGTCGCGCAGCATTGCGCCGGCTTCGAGGAGCGCGGGGTATAGGTTGGTCCCACCGCCGGGCGAGATCGCGCGGATGCGCTTCGCGGATTCCTCGGGGTCGCGGTTCGGGCCGAGCGGGACGACGGCGCGATGCGTCGAGTTGAACTCGATGACGCCGACGAGGTCCGTCGGGTCGAGCGTCCGCACCGCGAGAGCCGCCGCCTCATTGGCGATCTCCTGCTGCGTGCGGGCGCCGCCGAGCACGCGGCTGCCCATCGAACCCGACGAATCGAGCACCAGCACTATCGCCGCCGACGGCATAAGCAGTTGTTCGGGCAGGTCCATCTCGACGGGGAGCACGTCCTCGATCGGCCCGTTGTTCCATCCCCCGGCGCCGAAGGAGTTCGGCCCGCCGACCATCACCAGCCCGCCCCCGAGATCACGCACATAACTCGCGTATATCTCCTGCACGTTGCGAGGCAGGGCGTCGGCGGGCACGTCCTGAAGGATCACAAGGTCGTACTCCTGGAGCGTGAGCAGGTCCATGGGAGCCGCGCCCGGCGGGACCGTGCTGACGTCAAGCCCCGAGCGCGCGAGTGCCCCCGGGAGGATCGATCCTGGCCCGGTTGTCGCGCCGTCGGACACGCCGTCGATAACGAGCGTCCTGCCCTTGCCGGGCGTGACGGTGAACGCCATGCCCGAGTTGTTCTGCGCGACGGTGTCCATCGCGGGGTCGTCAGGCTCGAAGACGGCGCGGAAGCGGTGGACGGTCTGGGCCGGGACGCGCACCTGAATCGGTACGACCGTCCGCCCGGGTTCGAGCGCGAGCCGCAGCCCCTGCCCGGGTTCATCGGGGCTTATGTCGAGTTCCTCGCCCTCGCGGACCAGGCGTAGCGTACCGGTAGCGGGCGCCGTCGCGCGAAGCCCGACGCGGACCGCGACCATCGATTCGCGCGACGCCGTCGGGGGCGCGTCGACGAACTCCACAAGAACCTCATTACGGACATTATAAGGTATCGGCAGCACATCGACGGGGACGGCGGCGCCCGGGGTCTCGGCGAGCGCCCGGGCCGCGGCGAGCGCATCGCCGCGCGTCTCGACCCCGTCAGAGATAAGAACGAGTCGGCGTCGGGCGTCGGGCGGAAAGAGGGCCGCGGCGTAGCGCAGAGCGTCCGCGATGTCCGTCCCCTCGGCGAGCGCGAGGTCGAGCGCGAGGTCGTCGGGCGTCCACCCGAGCAAGCCGTCGCTGCGCCGATTCGCCGCGGGGGGGGCCGGCGATGCGAGCGCCAAAGACCGCCCGTCGAAAACCACCACGCCGAGCAGATCGTCGCGGTCCCGGCCGTCGCTCGCGCGGGCAAGCCAGGATCGCGCCGCCTGCGTGAAAGAGCGCGGCACGCCCCGCTCGTCGCGTCCGAAATCTCCGAATCGCTGGACCGATCCCGACACGTCGATCACCGCGATCACCGCGAGACGGTCGGAGGTCCGCACGCCCGCGGCGCCCGCGAGAGCCGCCGCGATGAGCAATACGAGGATCGTCCGCGCTGCGACAGCGCTGATCGCGCGGGCCCGGCTCATCGCGCGGAACCAGCGCAGCCCGACGACCGCCAGCGGGATCGCCAACGCCGCGAGCACCATCCACACCGGATCGCGCAGAACCACGCCCATGCAAAGAGTCTAGGTTCCGTCGATCAAAACGATAAAACGAGCGACACGGGCGCAAAGCAGTGGCACGGGCGTCCCGCCCGTGCGCGAGCGCTGAAATAATTACTCTCGCAGCGTTCGCATCAGGCGTCACAGGGGCGCGCATTGCATATCACGAACCAAGCCCAGGGATTTCATCCCTGGGCTTTGGGCGCATCGTGCGCGGTTCGCGCCTAGCACTGCTTCCCCCTCACCCCAACCCTCTCCCGGGGGGGAGAGAGAGTCGCAAACAGTGGCACGGGCGTCTCGCCCGTGCGCTGTGGTGAACTGTTATGAGGATCTTTCATATGGAAGATCAACAACCGGGCCGAGGACGGCCCGGCTCTGGGACGGCCCGGCTCGGGGCTTCCGGGGGTGTGCGGCAATTCGCCCATTGTCTGTCGAGTCTGCTTCGCCAAGCCGTCGTTCTTGTGCGCGCCTGCATCCGGGGGAACGCCGCGGCCCGGCTTTGTATGATGCGGGCATGGCCGGATCGGGGTACAGGTCGGCGATCCGTTTGGCGCTCGTCGGATGCGCGGCGTTCGTCGCCGGGGGTTGCGCGGACCTGAACCTCGCGGGCGGGCGAGCGACAGCGGACAATCAGAGCATTCTTACGATCTTCTCCCCGCCCGACCCCGGCGAGGTCGCCCGCATGGCGGCGGACCCCTTCGACCCCGACAAGCGTCAGCGCGGGATGCTGCTTCTGGCTAACGCGCCGTGGGGCGGCGACGCTGTGTACCTCGCGTTCTATCGCGCGTCGCTCGCCGACGAAGACCCCGCGGTGCGAGGCGTGGCGTGTCTCGCGCTCGGTCGGCACGGCGCCGCGGAAGACGCCGACGCCTTGATCGCCGCGTTATCCGATCCTGAGATAATCGTCCGCCGATCCGCCGCGACGGCTCTCCAGCGGCTGCACGAACCGGCCGCGATCAGGCCGTTGCTCCGGGTCGCGGACGAACGGCTCGAGGAGGACGCCGAGGCCCGCGCCGCCGCCGCCGCCGCACTCGGCCAATACGCCGACCCGCAGGTGGTGCAGGGGCTGATCGCGGCGTTGCGCGACTCGCGCCTGCTGGTCAATCAGGCGGCTCTCGAATCGCTGACCCTGCTGACCGGGCAGGATTTCCGCTACGACATCGGCGCCTGGCTTGAGTGGACGCGTAAAACGGACGATCTCTTCGCCGGGCGCGGGCGGTACGTCTATCCGGTCTACCGCAGGTCGCCGAAGTTCTGGGAGCAGTTCGTCCCGTGGATGCAGCCGCCCAACGAGACGGCGTCGGTCCCGGCGGGCCTGGTCGAGCCGACCCCCCCGCCACCCGGCTGACGGTCCGCGCCGCGCGAGTCAGCCGAGCCGGCGTCTCCATCGAACCAATCAATATAGATTGCCCGCGCCCGGGCGAGGCGCTCCTCACGCCGACGCTCGTCGCGCTTTCGAACGCCGACGGCGTGTCCGCGCTCGCGCCGCCCGGCAACGAGCGCTCTTTCACACCGGGCCGGGAGTTCGTCGCGCGTGTCAAGTCGGCCGACGGCGCCCACGCAGATCTCGTCGGCGGTCGCGTGGTCGCTTCGCCGGACCTGGTCTGCGGCGTGTGCGATCTCTGCCGCGCCGGACTCAGCGCACACTGCCGCGACCGCACACTCATCGGAACCCCCGAGGCCGACGGCGCCCTGCGCGAACGCCTCGCGATGCCCATAGTCAACCTCGTCACCATCCCCGAGACGCTCAGCGACGATCGCGCCGTGTTCGCTGTCCCACTCGCCGCCGCCCTGCACGCCGCCCGGCTTGTGCACCTCGAAGGCAAACCTTTCATAACTGTGCTCGGCGAAGGAGTCGAGGCGATCCTCGCTGCTCAGGCGATGGCGTCCCTCAACGCGTCCGTGCGGATCGTCTCGGCTTCCGACGCGACGCTCCACGCCGCCGATCGGCTGGGAGTCCGGCACCGGCCGATCGCGCTCGTCGGTCGCCGGGCCGATCAGGACGTGGTCATCGACGCCCGCCCGGCGGGGTCCGGGCTTGCCGACAGCGCCGCGATGGTCCGCCCGCGCGGGAAGATCGTCCTCCTCCGCCCCGCCGGCGCCGCGAACAACGCCGACACCGCCGATCTCGCCGGCGTCGTCCGCGACGAGATCACCGTGCTCGGCTGCCGGGGTCGGCGGCTGCGCGAAGCCGTCCGGCTCCTCGAGCGCGGCGAGATCGCAGCGGACGGCCTGATATCACAACGTTTTAAGTTCGCCCGCGCCGACGCAGCCCTCCGCGCCGCCGGCGACCCCGCCAACCTCCGCGTCGCCGTCGAGTTCTGAATCTCCGCCGGGGCGATCAACTTCTCCCCTGATTGGGGGATTTTCTGTTTTTTCAATAAGTCCGGGAATAGGCGGCCGCCCCGGGGGTGTTTCGACTCCCAGCGGCGCCATGTTGACGCCGAAACCACACCCAGAGGAGGCAACATCATGTTCAGCCATCAAGCCCCCCCCCCCCCCCCCCCACCCCCCCCCCCCCCACCCCCCCCCCCACCCCCCCCCCCCCCCCCCCCTCCCCACCCCCCCCCCCCCCCCCGCCGCCCCAGACCGCGACAGACCCCACCGCCGCCCCGCGCCCCACCACGCCACAC